>JAAFJY010000014.1 GCA_013299105.1 Chitinophagales bacterium
TCTCTATCATTGCACCAAGGGAATCTCGTGTTCCTGTCATAGCGTGTTTTGTTTTGGTGGTCGAATACCCAAACTTACACGCTTTTTTTGTTTATGGGAATTTTTTCAATTCTTCACGAGGTATTGTTATAAGGAATATCCAATTCTCTCCGCGCTGCGGAGAGAATTGACTTGGACCCATTATAAACTACTCATGCGGGTTCAAAACCCCGATGCAAGGGCTTTTTACGAAGAAGAAACCATCAAAAGCGGCTGGAAAACTCGTGCCTTAGAGCGTCAAATCAATGCTTTTTATTACGAACGCTTGTTGGCAAGTCAGGATAAAAAAGCCATTGCAGATGAATCAGCAGACAAAGTAAAAGCCTTTGGCAATGATGTACTGGGTTTTATCAAAGACCCTTATGTATTGGAATTTCTGGACGTAACGCCCAACCATAAACTCTACGAGAATGAATTGGAGCAAGGGCTTATCGACAATTTACAAGGATTTCTATTGGAACTCGGCAATGGCTTCTCCTTTGTGGCCAGACAAAAGTATATTAGGGTTGAAAACGAAGATTTTTTCATCGACCTGGTTTTCTACAATTTCATCCTCAAGTGTTTTGTACTGATTGACCTCAAAATTGGTAAACTCACTCACCAGGATATTGGCCAAATGGACATGTATGTACGCATGTATGAAGATCTTCACAAAATTGAAGGCGATAACCCTACCATTGGTATTATTCTGTGCTCCGAGAAAAACGAAGCGGTTGTAAAATACTCAGTTTTGAAAGAGAGCGAGCAGTTGTTTGCGTCAAAATACCTGTTGTACCTGCCTTCAGAAGCGGAGTTAAAAGCCGAGTTGGAGCGTGAACGCCATCAAGTAGAGTTGAGGCTATTGTGAAAATTGCTGCTTGCGGATTGCACTGGCCGGAACCATCTTCCATGCGTTTGCAACGCGTAAAAACCCCAAAAATACCAATCATTCAGCCTACAATGCTGCTCACTTCCCACAAGCGCGCCCCTTTGAGTTGTAACCTCATTTCAACTCGCTCGGCCTCGTAAATCCCCATTTCGCCCTCAAACCCGATTTTTCCCAGCAATTCCTGTAAAATAGCAGCCTGCGGATGGTACAATTCCAGGCCCAATAAGGTGCAGCCCCGGTCTTCGAGCCTATTGGAAGGGTGGGAGCCGACTGGCCACTCAATCAAACTCGGACAAATCCCGTCCAAGGCCAATCGGCCATCGGCAGGGATGCTGATCAGCCAATTCAGCTCGCCCCTTTGCATGGGGACAATTTCTCCAAACCAATCCGGTGCATGGGCGGCAGCGGCCTGAATGTCATTGGTGCGGGCTACCCAGGTGCAGAGGCTGGGAGCGACATCGCTTAGCCGTTCGTCCAGGCCAAACCAACGGGGACCACCTGGTTTTTCGGCTTGGGGATTGATGGCAATGACTTCCAGGTAAGCATTGCTACCTACTTTGAGCAAGGCATTGTGGGTGCCCATACGCGGGTGCTCACCACCGGGCTGGAGCTGGATGCCGAGCTGGTCTTCGAGGTATTGTACGCCCTCAGGCAGATTAGGAGCGGCGAAGACCAAGTGGTCTATCTGGGTTTGGAGTGGGTGTTTTGGCATGGGCTGCGATAACTTTTCAACAAAAATACAAGAATCTAAGGCTAACCCTCTCTTCAACCCTTCAACCTTTCAACCTTTCAACTCCCCCTCACTCCACCCAAGACCGATAATACACCCCATCATCAATCCCCAGCGCCGCTTGCGTAAGCTGCAAAGGTTGAAAAGTATCGATCATCACCGCCAATTCCACCGTCTCGGTTTTGCCGATGCTGCGCTCGTAGGCACCGGGAGCGGGACCGTGTGGAATGCCACCGGGGTGCAGGGTGATGTGCCCGGCCTCGATGTTGTTGCGGCTCATGAAATCACCGTCCACGTAGTACAGCATTTCGTCCGAGTCGATGTTGGAATGGTTGTAGGGCGCTGGAATGGCTTGTGGGTGGTAGTCGTACAAGCGTGGGCAAAAGGAGCAGACCACAAAAGCCTTGGTCTCAAAAGTTTGGTGTACGGGGGGCGGCTGGTGTACCCGCCCGGTGATGGGTTCAAAATTGTGGATCGAAAAACCGTAGGGAAAATTATAGCCGTCCCAGCCCACTACATCAAAAGGGTGGGTGGGATAAAGCAATGTATATAAGGTATCTTTTTTCTTGATTTTGAGGATGAAATCGCCTTTTTCGTCGTGGGTTTCGAGGTCTTGGGGCAGTTTGTAGTCGCGCTCGCAGTAGGGCGAATGCTCCAGCAGTTGCCCAAACCAGTTGCGGTAGCGCTTGGGGGTGTAGATCGGGTGGTGCGATTCGGCTACCAGCAGGCGGTTGTCGGGTCCATCAAAGTCGATCTGGTAAATCATGCCCCGAGGGATCAGCAGGTAATCGCCGTACTCAAAAGGGATGTTCCCCAGCTGGGTGCGCAAGGTTCCCGAACCACGGTGTACAAAAATTAGCTCATCAGCGTCAGCATTTTTGTAAAAATACTCCCGCAAAGATTTTTGTGGGGCCGCCAGGGCAATGTGGATGTCGGAATTAACCAAAAGTGGGGTCCTGCTTTCCAAAAAATCAGCCTTGGGGGCCACCTGAAACCCCTGGAGCAAACGAGCCTTGATGTTTTTGGCCACCGCTATTTGAGGACTCACATCTTCTTCCTTCAACACTTCCTTCACCATCGTAGGCCGATGCACCTGGTACATCAGCGTGGACATCCCATCGAAGCCAATGGCACCGAACAACTGCTCGTGATACAGCCCCCCGTCGGGCTTGCGAAACTGGGTATGCCGCTTTTGCGGAATTTTTCCTAGGCGATGGTAGATCGGCATATTTAATGGTTAATGGTTAATGGTTAATGGTTAATGGTTAATGGTTAATGGCTAATGGCTAATGGTTAATGGTTAATGGTTAATGGTTAATAGTTAATGGTTAATGGTTAATGGTTAATGGTTAATGGTTAATGGTTAATTATTTTTTATGCTTGCTTTGGTGGTTTTAATGATGCTTGTGATCAATTTTATGAGTTCTACTGCGTCTTTGTTCATGCTTTCGAATTCTTCAATACTTAGGTAATCTGTGCTTTTCAGTAACTCTAACCAATATATGGTTTCGTTTACCTCTTTTTGGGCGATTGCCATTTTATGGATAAAATCAGAATTACTTTCCGCATGTTCTGATTCTCTAATCATGGCTCCGACAGACGTTCCACTTCTCATGACTTGCTTTGAAAGCACATACTCTTTCTTTTCAGTTTGCAAATACTGAAATAGTTTCACAATACGTATTGCAAAGTCAAAACTCTTCTTCTTGATCAAATTCTCTTTCATAAGCCCCAAAGCTAACCATTAACCATTAATAATTAACCATTAATAATTAACCATTATTAAAGGTTGCCCCTTAGCTCCTGCTCTCGTTCAATCGCCTCAAAAAGGGCTTTGAAGTTGCCTTTGCCAAAAGAAGTGGCGCCTTTGCGCTGGATGATCTCAAAAAACACGGTGGGGCGGTCCTCCACGGGTTTGGTGAAAATTTGGAGCAGGTAGCCCTCTTCGTCGCGGTCCACGAGGATGTTGAGGTCGCGCAGGGGTTGCAGGTCTTCGTCGATTTCGCCTACGCGCTCCAGCAGGTCGTCGTAGTAGCTGCCGGGTACTTGTAGAAACTCCACTCCCCTAGCCCGCAATTCGCTCACAGTGTAGATGATGTCTTTGGTGGCTACTGCAATGTGCTGAACCCCGGCACCATTGTAAAAATCGAGGTATTCGTCGATTTGCGACTTTTTGCGGCCTTCGGCGGGTTCGTTGATCGGGAATTTGACGTAGCCATTGCCATTCGATACCACTTTCGACATAAGGGCTGAATATTCGGTCGAGATGTCTTTGTCGTCGAAAGTTAACAACAGTTTGAAGCCCATGACTTCTTCGTAAAACTTCACCCAATGGTTCATTTCGCCCAGTTCTACGTTGCCTACGCAATGGTCAACGTGCAAAAGGCCCACATCGCCCCGGAAGGCTTTGCTTTGGCGGGGCACATAACCAGGCAGGAATACCCCACGGTAGTTTTTGCGCTCCACAAAGGTATGGATGGTATCGCCGTAGGTTTTGATCGATGCCACGACCACTTGGCCCTGTTCATCTGCCAATACATGTGGCTCTGCTACCACTTCCGCGCCACGCGAAACCGTTTCTTTGAATGACTTGGCGGCATCGTCCACCCAAAGGGCCATGACTTTTACGCCATCCCCATGTCGGTGTACGTGCTCAGCGATAGGCGAATCGCTGCGCAGGGCGGTGGTCAACACGAAGCGGATTTTGCCCTGCTGCAAAACGTAAGAAGCACGGTCGCGCTGTCCTGTTTCTGGTCCGGCGTAGGCAATGAGTTCAAAACCAAAAGCAGTTTCATAAAAATGAGCGGCTTGTTTGGCGTTGCCGACATAAAACTCCAGGTAGTCGGTGCCGTTCAAAGGCAGGAAGTCTGTTTGGGTAGAAACCTGTGGATCGGAGGCGATGGCTTGTTCAAGAATCAATTCCATGTGTGGTTTTATTTGGTTGTGGCTGAGGTTTGCGAGGGGAGAAAAACTCTTCAAATTTTGATACAAAAATTGGTAAAAAATACCGAAGATGCCAATTCGATTTTCTAATTTCACGATAAGCAAAACTTATTGGATAGTATCTTCGTTGCTATTCAAAAGACATTTGAGCTATCCGTTTACCAAACTTTTGAAGTTTAGCAAACGGATAGCTCAAATGCCGTAGTTTGGTTTTCTTGAACCCTTCACATGGAACTTCGACAGTTAAAATACTTCGTTGCGGTGGCTGAAGAACTGCATTTTGGGCGGGCGGCTCAAAAGCTTTTCGTGACCCAACCTGCCTTGAGCCAGCAAATTGCCCAATTGGAAAATGAGTTGGGGGTCGAGCTTTTTGGACGGGCCAGCCGGACCCACCAACGCAAAGTGATATTGACCCAAGCGGGTGAAAACCTGCTCAATGAAGCCCGCCGGATCTTACAACTTAGCCAAAGGGCAATAGAAAATACCCGCCGCATTGGGCTCAAGCAGCAAGTTTTGCGTTTTGGCATTTACAAAATGACCTTGCGGGAGCGGATCGAGGAAATGATGCAGTTGTTCGCCCGTCATTTTCCCGATGCCGAGTTGGTATTGACCGAGTTTGATACACCCGATCAGGTACAGGAAGCCTTGCTTCACGAGACGATTGACCTGGGCTTTACACTTTTGCCCCTCAAGTACGACGTATTGCAAGGCAAGCTGATCCGCAAAGGCCACTTGGCCTTGATCATGTCGATCCACCACCCCCGCGCCAAAGAGCCTGGTCTGACTCTGGAGAGCCTGGAAAACGAAAAATGGATCGAAATCAGCCGAAAAATCCACCCTTTTTACGGGCAAATCGAGGCCATGTGCCAGCAAGCGGGATTCAGTCGCCAAGGCAAGATTGTACAAGAAGTTTCCTCCTTGGAATTGCTGATCAGCATGGTGAAAGTGGGCAAAGGCATCGCTTTCATCTCCTCCGCATACGATCTTGGAAAAGAAAGCAACACCGTGATGCGCCGCCTCGAAAACGCCGATCACAGCCCGCTGCAAAGTATAGAAATCAGCAATGCCCTGGCTTTTCGCAGCCCTGGAACGCCGCTTATTCAAGCGTTTATTAGTTGTTAATGGTTAATGGTTAATGGTTAATGGTTAATGGTTAATGGTTAATGGTTAATGGTTAATGGTTAATGGTTAATGGTTAATGGTTAATGGTTAATGGTTAATATTATTTTTTTAGGCGAGATAAAAACTTTAGAGTAGATTTTGGCTAAAGGTGCTGATGTAAAAAAATAAAGCCCCCATATCCCCTGTGCTTTGACATCATTCAGGCTTTATTCCTTCAACATTTCAACATATTAGAGTTGTAGTGAAACCGCAAAAAACTCACCCAAGCACCAATCGCCCTAGTGTCCCTCACTAACAACTAACCATTAACAACTAACCATTAACAATTAGAGACAAAGGCTTCATTGGCCTCCCTCGTACCCACCGTAACCCGGCAAGTGCCTGGCAGGCCAAAGTCTTCGCCGGGGCGGATCATTACACCACCTTTGAGCATTTGCGGGATGAAAAATTCGTTGTCGAAAGGCGATTTGAAGAGGATAAAATTCGACTCGCTGGGCCAGTAATGGATGCCGCGTTTTTCTAACTGAGCATAGAGCCAAGGTTTTTCATGGTTTACCAAATCGAGCGTAGCTTTCAGGTGGGCGTCGTCTTTCAGGGCAGCCATGCCAGCCACCATGCTCAGGGTATTGATCATGAACGGGCGGCGCAGGGCACTCAGGTACTCGCTGATTTCGGGGGTAGAAAAAGCATAAGCCAGGCGAATACCAGCCAGGCCATAAGCCTTGGAAAAACTGTGCAGACCAATCACCCGGCGGCCAGCGCGGATGTAGTCGAGGGCACGGGCGTAATCGGGACTTTGCACGTAAGGAAAATACACCTCATCGTAAATCGTCACCACATGATCAGGTAAGTTGTAGATCAAGTCGTCCGCAGTTTTTTTGGGGATCAAGCTGCCGGTTGGGTTATTGGGGTTGGGTAAGAAGAGCAAGCGGGTTTTGTCGTTCACTGTATCCAAAATGCCCTGCACATCTAGCTTAAAATCGGGCTCAAGTAAGGGTACTTTTACGATTTTGGAGCCTTGCAACTTGGCAAAATTCTCCAAGGCCTTGAAGGTTGGGGTAAAAACGATGGTTTCCAGACCTGGTTCGATGAAGCCACGTGCGATCAATTCGAGCAGTTCCATGCCCGCATTGGCGGTGATGAACTGTCTGGCGTCCATTTGGTGGCCGTGGTGCTCGGCTAGGGCCTTGCGAAACAATTGATCGCTTTGGAAACTGTACTCGTGCAAGAGGTGCAGGTTGGCTTGAATCGCCTCCAGGGCCTTGGGTGAAGGGCCAAGTAGGTTTTCATTCGAGGAAAGCTTGTACAATTTCGCAGCTTGAACATTCTTGCTCTCATCGCGGGTGATGCCCCCCACATATTGATTGGTGGGGCTCACATGGGGTTTAAAGATATTGATGGCAGTTTTAGTAATCATTTTTTTGGTTTTTAGTGAAAGCTCCCCGCTCGCATTTCGGTCAAAAAATCGGGCACTTCCTCATTGCTACGCCTAAGTTCAGCACAATGTTTAAAACAAAAAATATTAGAAGAGCCACACAATCGTTTGTAAATTTAATGTTTCATTTTTTTCGTGTCAGGTTCGCATTCATTAGTTGCCATTTGATCAGGCTTAAAATAAGCAATTGGTTAAAATATTGGCGTCCTGGAATTAACCTTTGTCCTTTTTATCCGTACCTAACAGTGGATTAATTTCAACTCTAACACATTTTTATTTCATAAATGTAAACGAGTTTTTTAAAAAATTGCCTATTTTTCGGCTATGAGAAAATTTCAACCCATTATGCCAATGAAAAAGCACTTTACACGCCTTTTTGGTAGTTGGTGTTTGTCCATGGTGACTTGTATTGTAGCGCAGCTACTTCCCGTGAACCAAGCCATGAGCCAAGACCTTCATTATTCACAGTTTTACGGCGCACCACTCCACTTGAACCCTGCGATGACGGGGGTATTCAGAGGTGACGTACGCTTAATGGCCAATTTGCGTAGGCAGTGGGCCAATGTACCCGTGGACTACCGCACCATTACTGGCGGCGTTGACCTCAAAGTAGTCAATAGCAAGACCAGAGATGGTTTTTTTGCCTTGGGCATGGCCTACAATTATGACCGGGCAGGTTTTTCGAAGTTGAATTTGAATACTTTGAATTTAAATGGATCCTATACCAAAAAGCTTGGTAAACGACTATACGGTTCATTGGGAGCTCAGCTTAGCCTCAATCGCCGGGCATACAAAGACGATGACTTAAGTTTCGACAACCAATATGTACCCGGCAGAGGACAGTTTGATCCGAACCGGCCCAATGGTGACCAAGTCGACGATGACAACCTGACTTTTCCAAGCTTGGCTGGTGGCATCAACCTGCGCTATCAACGCAAAGAGCGCGATGACATGGTTGACCTGTTGACCCAACGTACCAAAATTGATTTTGGCGTTGGTTTTTTCCACCTCAACCGCCCCAATCAGTTTTTTATTGACAACACGGCCATCAAATTACCCGTCAGAATGACACCTTATGTATTGGGCGTGGTGCAATTGAGCAAAAGACTCGACTTTGTGGGCAGCCTTGCAGGTCAGTATCAAACCTCTTACCGCCAATACTTGGCTGGTGCGGGTGCGAGGTATTACCTGAGCTTGCGCCCAGGCCGTCAGTTTGCAATCCAAGCGGGAATGAATTACCGCCTAGATGCCAATGGAGATGCAACTTTCCCGGCTTTCGAGGCTTTGTACAACAATCTGCGAGTAGGCTTCAGCTACGACATCAACGTATCGGAGTTTGATGTAGCAACCAAAGGAAAAGGTGGTCCTGAATTGTTCATCCATTACGTTTTTACTAAAGTTAAACCTTTGCCAGTGTTCAAAATTTGTCCACTGATTTAAAGGTATTTCTACTTTGGGTGATCCACCTAATTAACCTAACCTCGCGCGTTGGTAATCCAGAGAGCTTGTTTAAATATTAAAGGCTTAGGCTGAAAACGAGTCAAATTTTGACTAATCAAGGCAGGAAAAGCAAAATTATGCAACGCATAATGAGCATTTTCCCAATAAAGAGTAGGCGAAATTGGGCCGATTTATGGCAAGCAAATAGTTTTCAACATGCTCTGAACCTCTAATTATCCATTCTTTCGAGGCTCACGCGCATTTAAAATCTGTAAAGACTGATCACAATGAGCAGATATTCACTTTTGCTAATGCTCGTGCTGGGTAGTCTGACGTTTAGCCAGGGTCAATCACTGAAGAGTTGGTTGGCTGCGGCTGATACTTCTTTTGTCAACAAAGACTACTACTCTGCCTACAAGTATTATGAGGCAGCCCTCCACTACGATACCAACAGTACCGATATTCGCTATAAAATGGCGGAATCGGCGCGTATGTTCAATGCCTTTAAATACGCTGCTGAAGCATATCAGCGGGTATTGGATAGTCCAGAAAAAGCAAGTTACCCCTTGACCAGCCTCTGGCTAGGAGAACTCAAGCAAAAAATGGGCGACTATGGTGGGGCGCAAGTCGCCTACCAACAGTTTTTGGACACCCAAGCCGGTGCAGCTGCCGAATACCGAGACTTGGCCACCAAAGGTGTGCGTGATTGCAATTTTGTTTTGGGGCGCAGAACGGCTTCTGGCAAAAGTATCGCGCTACCTGTCAACATGGGGGATCAGGTTAACAGCCCGTACAGCGACTTCGGCCCTTTCTTCATGGGAGACACCTTGTATTACTCTTCTATGCGCTTCACCGAGCCGAAAGACAAGACGGGGCGTTTGTACAGCAAAGTACTTAAAATTGACCCGGGTACTGCTCCCGTATTGTTGCCGCCTTCTTACAATTCAGCTGCGACCAATACTTCCTATGCGACCTTCAATCCGGAAGGCAAAGGAGTTTATTACTGCAACTGCGATTATGTGAAACCGACCTTCGAAATTCGTTGCGACCTTTATTTCCGTAGCCGCAGTGCTGCGGGTTGGGGGGAGCCACTAAAATTGACGGTCAACCGCGCTGGCTTTACCAGCATTCAGCCCGCAGTAGGACGTGATGCCAAAGGTAATTTGTTGCTCTATTTTGTGAGCAATCGCCCAGGAGGCAAAGGCAAGAGCGACATCTGGGCTGGTCCGATGGAACTGAACGGGGATGTACTGAGTGCTGAACCAGTAATTGAACTCAACACCATCGGCAACGACGTGTCGCCATTTTACCACAACCGCTCGCGCCAGTTGTTTTTCAGCACCGATGGCCGGGTGAGCAATGGTGGTTATGATGTTTATCGCGCAGCAACGGATGGAAAAGCCTGGAGCGAGCCTGTACATATGGGAGTAGAGGTCAACTCCAGTTTTGACGACATGTACTATGTGCGCAATGCCAAAGGCGACAAGGCGGTGTTTGGCTCCAACCGGTGGGGCTCTACTTACATCGAAGAAGACAAAGAAGCCTGTTGCTTCGACTTATATGAAATGCCCATCGACCTGGGGATCAGGATTGATGTGTTTACTTTCAACGCATCGGATTCTACCCAATTGAATGCTACCCGTGTGCGCATCCTGGAAATTGGCCCCGATGGCAAAGAACTCGAGGTATTCAACAGCACTGACCCCAATGGCAATTACTACACCTTTGTAGCCGAACGCTATAAGAAGTACAAGATTGTAGCCGAAAAAGACCACTTCATCGAGGATGTCAAAATTGTGGACTTGAGCGCTGCGGGAGACGAAGTCACTTCGGTAAGGCAGGACATGTACCTGATGCCAATCGACTTGCAGGTTCTGACCTTGAAAGACGATGGGGTTACCCGCCCAATGCCACCACTGCCAGGAACAACGGTCAAATTGGTTGAAATTCGTGGTCCTGGCGACACCGTTTTGGTGGCTGAACGTACCAATCCAGAGAGCAACGACTTCTTATTTCCTTATATGAAGTTGAACCAACCTTACGTGGTTTTTGCGTCAAAACCTGGATACTTACCAGCAAACGTGGCCATTACCATCACGATGGAGACGGTTAAACAGTTTGGGCCACACATTACTTTGGAAATTCCACTGCGTGAACTAGATGACAGCTACTTGTTTCCAGTTCGCTTATACTTCGACAATGCAATTCCGGACCGCAGCTCCTATCTGACCACGACCCGTGCACAGTATGAAACTTTGTACAACGGTTATTATCCCCGCAAACAAGAGTTCATCGACAAGTACACAGAAGGGCTAGACAACAACAACAAGTTTGTAACAGCGCGCCTATTTGAAAATTTCTTTGAACAGAACCTGAAAGCTGGCTTCAATCAATTGGACAGCGTAAGCATGATTATCAAGAGGATTTTGGATAAAGGCCAGATTGCGGTCGTTGAGATGGAGGGGTTTGCCAGTCCTAGAGGAAATGCCTACTACAATAAGCAATTGAGTGCCCGACGCATGGAGTCTGTAAAAAATTATTTCCGGATTATTGATGGTGGTGTATTTGCTCCGCACATCGGTACCGGAAAATTGAAATTTACCATGCAAGCTTTTGGTGCGGACCGCTCTGAAAAGGGAGTTCCGAGCAACATCAATGACCTCAAAGGCTCTATTTACAGTACCCAGGCTTCTTTGGAACGGAGGGTAGAGATAAAAAGCGTAAAACCAGAGTCGAAAACCAACTAATCGTAATCCCAATGAAATACCTGCAAAACCAAAATACTAAAATAAGCTGCAAAAGATGGGCAAGTCCTTGGCTGATCTTAGCCTTGTTGACTTTTGCTCCCATGCTCCTGCACGCTACTCATATCGTGGGCGGCGAGGTAGGTTACCGTTGCCTGGGTAATAACCAATACGAAGTCTTGGTGAGGGTTTACCGCGATTGCATCAATGGAGACACTGCTGCACCTTTTGACGACCCCGCCTCGGTGGGTATTTTCGACCGCAATGGTTTACTGGTCCGAGAAATAGATGTACCTTTTGTAAGGGATTCATTCATTAGCAATGACCTTGGTGCCTGTTTGGTAGCCACTGAACGGGTGTGTGTACATACAACAATTTACCGAACAACCGTTACCCTCCCATTTTTGGCTGGCGGGTATAAAATTGTTTATCAGCGTTGCTGCCGCAATCGTACAATCAAAAACATTGTTCGCCCGTTGGAAACTGGTGCGACCTACGATATCTTGCTGACGGAAGAGGCCATGCGCCGGTGCAACAATAGTGCTCAATTCCGTGCCTGGCCGGATGTCTACATTTGCTCTAAAACGCCTCTGGTTTTTGACCATTCGGCTACCGATGCGGATGGTGACTCATTGGTATACAAGCTTTGCACTCCATTTCAGGGTGCTACTTTTGCCAACCCACAGCCACAGCCACCTGGCTTCCCACCATACGACACCTTGATTTGGGCAGCAGGTTACTCCACGCAGAACATGCTGGGATTTGGTATTCCGCTGAGAATTGATTCCCGTACTGGCTTACTGACTGCTACACCAGATCAAGTCGGGCAGTATGTAGTTGGGATTTGTGTGGAAGAATATGATCGCCGTACCCGACGCCTGGTGGCCAGCACCCGCCGCGATTTCCAATACAATGTACAGCTTTGTGAAAGTGTAACGGCTGCATTTTTCTCCCCTGAATCTCAGTGTGACTCTTTGCAAGTGCGCTTCCGCAACGAAAGCCGAAACGCCGACGATTTCCGCTGGTTTTTTGATTTCCCACGCACTAACCTTACTTCTACCGATCGTGATCCAGTCTTTAGTTTTCCTCGCCCTGGCACTTATCGGGTAGCGCTGATTGCCGAACCCGGAACCTCTTGCGCAGATACTGCTTATCGCACCATTCGTCTGTTTCCATCGAGCCTACGGGGAAATATGCTGGTAGATGTGTTGCCCTGCGCCCAAAATGCCATTGTGCAAACAGTGGACCTGAGCAGCGATGAGAGTTCTACGATTGTCAGTCGTTCCTGGGTCATCAGTTTTGGCAACCAGCGCCTGACCAGCAGCCGGATCAATCCGATCTTTGTAGTGCCTTTGAACATTTCTGGCACTATCCAACTAACGGTCACCAATGCCAATGGTTGTACACGGGTGATCTCCCAAGCGTTCAATACCAATGTTCCGGCCAGCGATCCTACGCGGGGTATCCCGGATACAATTCGTGCTTGTGTAGGCACCGTGGTCGACGTCAACCCAAGTGGCAACCCTAATACTACCTTGAATTACCGTTGGGAGCCCGCTGCTGCGTTTGACAACCCCAATTCGCCTACCCCCCGATTTAGAATTGGGCAAACTGGACCAGTAACTTTGACTGTGACTGCCGATACAGCGATCATTTGTTCGGTAACCAAGCGAATCACAGTCATTGGTTTAGAACGCCCACGCGCAGTGTTTTCAGTGGCTACTTCCAATGGCACCGTGGGAAGTTGCGACAGCAGGAACCTGGCCTTGGTCAATACTTCGAGTAATGCGAGCACCTATAGTTGGCGGGTTTCACGCAATAGTTTGGTCTTGACTTCTACCTCTAATGCTCCAAATTTTACTTTGACTGATACAGGTACATATGAAATTCGCCTGATAGCTTCTAATGGAATTTGCAGCGACACCTCTACCCAGCGGATTCGCCTGAACAGCTTGCCAATCAACCTGCAATTGACCGACGATCTCAGTACTTGTGGCGAACCTGCTCGACTTACTGCCAGTGGAACAGGGAGCCTGACTTACCGTTGGACCAACCGTGCTGGACAGGTACTGGGCACTACGGCTAGCATCTCCGTCAGCCCTGCGGCCAGCGAGACTTACTTCCTGGCGGCGACCAATGCCGCTGGATGTACAGAACGCGACAGCGTAAAGGTGACCAACAATGATGCAGTGGTGAGTTTGCAAAACCCTAATAGTGGCAGCATCAACCAGTGTACCGCAACAAATATTAACGTAGTTACTGTCAATGGACGCCCTGATGATCAGTTGACCTTTACCTGGAGCCCCGCCGCAAACATTGTATCTGGCGGCAACACAGGCAACCCAACTTTACGCCCCAATGCCAATGGCCGTACGGTGATTACGGGTATCGCTCGCAACCAATTCAATTGTGAAGATACCATTACCCTAACGATCAATGTAGGTACGCCCAATCCGAATTTCCCGCCAACAGTGACCGCTTGTCCTGGAGTAGCAACTCCAATTGGCGGACCAGCTGTTGCGGGTTTGACCTATGCTTGGGCACCTGCCACTGGACTTTCGGCGACGAATGTATCGAATCCGAATTTTATAGGTACTACCAGTACGAGGTACTTTGTTACCGTAACTGACAACCAAAGTGGTCAAAACTGCCAGTTTGTCGATACGGTTCAGGTAAACATCGCCCAGCGCCCAAATATCCAGGTGACACCTGCTGACACCAGCATTTGCCAGGGTACCTCTGCTACGCTGAGGGCTACAGGTGCTACCAACTTTACCTGGTTCAGGGGCACTACCCAAGTGGGAACCGGACCAAGCGTGACCCTTTCTCCCGCAGTTGGCGAAAACCTGTACACCCTGGTTAGTCGCAGTGATGCTGGCTGTTTGGACACGGTGCGCAACATCCGAATTCGGGTAAGTGCATTTGAGCCCGGCTTGCCTTCTCCTCAAACCATTTGCGCCAATACACCAACGGCGATCAACCCAAATGGCAATGCCACCTACCGTTATACCTGGGCACCTATTACGGGCCTCAACCTGACGAATCCACACAACCCACTCGCTACTTTAAGCCAAAATACCACATATCGCGTCACCGCTACCGACCCAGCTACAGGTTGTAGCATCAACAAGGATGTGCAGATCAACGTGCGCTCTGCTCCTGAATTCTCACGCCCTCGCGACACCACAGTTTGCAATAGCAACGCTGTAACCCTGCGCACCCAAGCAGCAACTGGCACAACTGTGACTTGGCAAAACAGCACAGGTGGCAGCATCGGTACGGGATCAAGTGTATCGGTTACACCCGCCATAGGTCCAAACACCTATTTCTTGGTAGTAGCGGATGGCAATTGTACGGCTCGTGATACCATCACGATTACGCGTGCCAATTTCCAACCTGGTGACTTGGCTACGCCACAAAATGTGTGCGCTGGTGTACCAACTGCCCTCAACCCCAGCGGCAATGCAGCCTACACCTATGTTTGGTCGCCAACAACGGGCTTGAGCCTGGCTACCCCGCACAATCCAGTGGCTACCGTTAGTGTATCTACCACTTATAATGTAACGGTAACGGATCCGGTATCGGGTTGTACATTGATCAAAGCAATCCAGGTCAATGTACCTGATCTGAGTAGTTTCCGGGCACCCAATGACACCACAGTTTGCGATGGCAATAGCCTGAGCCTGCGCGCTAGAGCAAATGAAGGCATCTCCGTGACCTGGTTAAATGCCGCAGGGACAACGATTGGCACGGGCAATACCCTGAATTTCACCCCAGCGATCGGCAATAACCTGCTGGTAGCAGTTGGAACCGTGGGTACTTGCACCATACGCGAAACCCTGCGCATCAACCGCGCCAATTTCCAGCCTGGAGACTTGACCTCTCCACAGAATGTATGTCCGGGAGTGCCTACTCCTTTGAACCCCAATGGCAATGCTGCGTACACCTACGTTTGGTCGCCGACTACGGGTTTGAACTTGACAGCACCACACAATCCAATTGCAACAGTCAATGTTTCTACTACTTATAATGTAACGGTAACGGACCCCGTGTCAGGTTGTACTTTGAGCAAACCAATCCAAATCAATGTGCCTGACTTGAGCACTTTCCGTGCCCCCAACGATACCACGGTATGCGATGGCAATGCTTTAAACCTCCGGGCCAGGGCCAACCAAGGCGTCACCGTGACTTGGTTGAATGCCGCAGGTGCAACGATTGGCACGGGCACTACACTCAACTTCACTCCTGCGGTAGGCAACAACCTGCTGGTGGCAGTAGCAAGTGTAGGCACTTGTACCCTGCGCGATACGCTGCGCATCAATCGTGCCAACTTCCAGCCTGGTGACCTCAAGTCACCTCAAGAAGTATGCGCAGGAGTTGCTACGCCGCTCAACCCGAATGGCAACCCCGCTTATCGCTACACTTGGGCTCCAACTGCTGGCCTGGAGTTGACCAATCCTCACAATCCAGTAGTGACAGTAAGCCAAAATACCACTTATAGCGTAACGGTAGTCGATCCTGCCACAGGCTGTACGCTCAACAAGACCATTCAGGTCAATGTGACCCCACCTGTAACGGTGATTGCCTTGCCCGATACTTCTTTGTGCGCACCTGGACGATTGACTTTGCGGGCTACAACTTCACGCCCAGCCCAAGTGACTTGGTACCGTGACCGCAACCTGACCCAAGTGCTTGGAACTGGCAACCGCATTTCGGTGCAAGTTGGAACTGGCCGCAACGTCTTTTATGCAGCTGTAACCGATACCAACGATGTGTGCGTAAAAGCCCAGCGCAGAATTGCAGGCGGTGGTACAGGCAGTGGAGGTACAGGTACTGGCGGTACGGGAGGCACTGGTGGTACTGGTTCTGGCGGCACAGGCACTGGCAACCCTTTGGCTGGTGTGCCACTCGACTCAGCAGTGGTCGTAGTGTCTGACTTGGCAACCGGAGCACCCCCAGCTGAAATTTTGGCTTGCCGCAATACCCCTACTCCATTGAATCCCAATGGAAATCCCAATTTCCGCTACAATTGGGCTCCTGCTGCAAGCTTGAGCAACCCAACGGCACCTTCGCCAGCAGCTAGCATCACGCAAACGACCACTTATTTTGTGACCATCACCGACCAAAGTGGCAATTGCCAATTATTGGATACAGTAACGGTACGGTTGTCTGCGCCGATCAACACGGATGCAGGCCGCGATACCACCTTGTGCAGCACCAATCCGTTTACGCTAAGGGCTCGTGGAACGGGCGTAACCATTTACGAATGGTCCACTAATCGTCGTTTTGAACCCATTACGGGCCGTACCGATAGCTTGCGCATTACGCCAAGCACTACTTCAACGACTTATTATGTGCGCACCACAAATGCTGCTGGCTGCCAAGAGATCGACTCAGTAAGGGTAATTGCTCGTCCGGTCAACGCTACTCTACCACCAACGTCACTGGCGTGTAAGCCGCGTGATCCGCTGACCTTGCGGGTAACGAACAACGATCCAACTCAGACATTGACCTACCTTTGGTCGCCAGCCAACGTGCTGCTCACCCCTGCAAACCAGGGCCCTGAAGCACGCATAACGGCCATCAATGGTACCGAAGTCGCGGTTTTACTGACCAACCAACTTGGTTGTACCGCTACGCTACGCAGCAGGGTTACAGTGGTCGACTTGCTTGGTAATGTGCGAATCAACGTAGAAAAACCAACCATCAAGATCGGGGAATCCACCCGCATCTCAGTTGAAAACTGCGTAGGTTGCTCAGTAACCTGGACGCCAACTACCGACTTGACGCCTAGCACAGGCACCCAAGTCACGGCTTCGCCTACTGATACCATCACCTATACCGCTACGGTGACCAAAGATGGTTGTACTGAAACCTTCCGGGTACGCATCAATGTGGCTGGACCATATTGTATTGAGCCATTCATCTTTGTACCCACGGCCTTTACCCCCAACGGTGACAATGTCAATGATGTGCTTTTTGTACGTGGTCGCGGCATCACCCAGATGACCTTCATCATTTACAACCGCTGGGGCCAACAGGTATTTTCAACCACCAACCAAAATGTAGGCTGGGATGGCACCTTCCGCGGACGACAATTGCCACCAGATGTTTACGGTTACTACCTGACCGCACTTTGCGTGGATGGCACATCTTACCGAAAACAAGGCAACGTGACTTTGATCCGTTAGGGCCTGTTTAAATACAAGCGAAGACTCAAATAAACCCGTTGGAAGACCCTTGTGTCGTCCAGCGGGTTTGTGTTTTTGGTTGATACGCTTATTTTTGCAGCCTTGAGTTGCCTAAACTGTATCAAACGCCAAAGCTTTGGCGTTTATCTTTGGTGGAAAACGATTGCTTTTGCCCACAACAGTAAAAACTTAGGCTAGCGGTTTTGAGTCAAAAAAGAAGACAATTTTTCGTCAGCCGAGCCTACTTTTAGCGGGGGTAGCCGGGGCTACCCCCGCTAAAAGAGGCGAAGGATCACGGAAAAACGGCCTTTTTTGGCCGAAATGGGAGCAGGCTAAGCTTTTACAATAAACACACCAACTTATGAAAATAGCACTAGTCACCGCATTCTGTTTACTGATGAGCCACATGGCCTTCACCCAGTGCCCATTGGAAATCAATGAACGAGATGCTTTTGACAGCACCCTCACGCTGCTCAGCAAGTCGGTGAATGTAGGCTACATGATCCCCAGCAATTTTCAGACTGCGGAAGGAAACAAAATGGTAGAGGAAGCCAAAATCATGTTCTCTTTTACCCAAAACGATTCCATCAATGCCTTTTTCCTCATCCTGGCGGTACTCGAACGCGACTACCTGGCGATCGACGAAGGGCGCAATGTCTTGATCAAGTTGGAGGACGACCAGAAAGAAACCACAGTTGGTGAAGAGGAAATCAAAATGGATGCCAAGGACGAGGGCGAAAAACAGTCAATTTTAAGCTTTTACAACTTCCCGGATCGTGGCACTTTTGACAAAAAAACCAACATGCGCATGTACGTACATTCTTGCGCGGTACCTCTGGACCAGGTTTTTACCCTGGCTTATTCAGGCATTGAAAAAATTCGCATCCAGTACCGCAACACCAAGCATACCATCACCTTGAGCAAAGAACAGCGCGAAATGATCAAAAAAGCGGCCCTCTGCATCGGGGATACTGCTGGCTTGCTGAAAAATAAGCCTTGATTTTGTTTCACGCTACTGTTTTTACAAAAAAATACCAATCCGTGCAAACGAGTGTTGAAGAACCCACGAAAGCTACCCAGCGAGCCCCCAAATCATATGTCATATATCGTATGTCGTCTATCGTATGTGAAAAAACAAGCCCTGGAAAAGAAAAATTCCCTTGTATTAAGCTGATTGAATGTATGCGCACTCGCCCGTTTTTTTTGCTCTTTTTACTCTCCACCTTCCTGCAAAACTGCGCTTCAATCCAGCCCCCAATAGGTGGCCCCAAGGATGAAACACCTCCCCACATGGATACCTTGAAAAGCACCCCCAACTACCAGGTCAATTTTTTAAAACAGCCCATCAAGATTGTCTTCAACGAATGGGTACAACAGCCCTCAGATGTAGCCAAGGAAGTAGTGGTTTCGCCCCCCCTGCGCTACCCCAATAACCTGCTGACCTTGAAAGGCAAAACTTTGTTCGTGGAGTTCAACGAAAAAGAAGAATTGCAACCCAATGTTACCTACACGATTAACTTCGGTGCCTCAATCAAAGACCTCTCTGAAAGCAACCCCGCCAAGGACCTTCGCTTTGTTTTTGCAACTGGCCCCATCCTCGACTCGCTTACCGTGCAAGGCGAGGTCATTGCCCACGCCGACCGAAAGCCCCTCGAAAATATCCTGGTGATGCTTTATGCCAACACCAAAGACTCGGTGGTCAAACGCGAACGCCCCTTGTATTTTGCCCGTACCGACAAGGAAGGACGTTTCACCATCAAAAACGTAAGGGCAGGCCAGTTCAAAGCCTTCGCCCTGGAAGACGCCAATCAACCTTATTTTTATGATGTTGCCAGCGAAAAAATTGGTTTTCTCGATTCCTTGGTCACCACGGCAGCAGGCCAGACGCCCATCCTGAAGTTTGAACTATTTACCGAAAAAGCGCCCTTGCGGGTCGTGAATACGGAACACAAGCGCTACGGTTTGGTGAATGTGCAAATGAACCGCAGCCCAGGCCAATTTGAAGTAGGCAGCAATGTACCCGACATGCGTTTTCGCAGTGAAAGCAATGGCGACACCCTCAAAGTGTGGTACGACGGCGCGGCTCCTGGAACCAATTGGAACTTGTTCATCCGCCAGGACAGCACCTTTGGTGATACCTTGCAGATCAAAACCCTGGCCCCGGCCACTTACCTAAAAACTGCCAAACTGCTGCTCAATTTAGCCAACCAGAAAGAGCCTCAAAGGCAGAACCCCGACCAGCCCCTGGTCTTGACTTTCAACCACCCTTTGACCAGTTTTGACCCCAACCAGTTGATTTTGCTGGAAGATACCGTCCGCCAAGTTTCGCCGACCATGTTGGAAATCGATTCTTTAAACAGCAAACAGCTCAAAATCAATTACCGCTGGAAAGAAGAAAGCCGTTATTTACTCAAATTTGCACCCAACAGCGTAAAAGACCTCTACAACCTGAGCTTCAAAGACAGTGTGCGCTACCGCATTTTGGCCCAAGCCCGTAAGAACTACGGCAATCTCGACATCAAAGTGGAAAAAATGGACTCCACCCAGCAGTATGTCCTCGAAATTTTCAGGGGAGAAGTGGCCGAACCCGCTTTTCGCATCATCATCAACAACAGCAGCAAATACCGGGCCTTGTACAAAAACCAGGAACCAGGCCAATACAAAATGCGCCTCATCCTGGATCGCAACCGCAATGGCCGCTGGGATACTGGCGATTATTTCAAACACCTCCAACCCGAAGTCCTGCAAAGCCGTGACCTAGAAGCCCTGCGCCCCAATTGGGATTTGGATGTGACGGAGATATGGGGGGAAGTGGTGAAGCAATGATCTAAACTTTTATGCGTGATTATTGAAAAAACCTTAACTTTGAAACAAAAACATGCCAAGTTTTGAATGGGACGAAGAGAAATACAAGTTGAACAAGGAAAAACACAAAATTGCGTTTGACGATGCAAAAGATGTGTTCAATGATCAAGATCGACTTGAATTCGAATCGTCTAAAAATGGTGAAACTCGGTATTTGACGGTTGGAAAGGCATTTCATGCAATCATCGCTGTGGTGTACACAACCAGAGACGTGATCATTAGAATTATTTCGGCCAGGCGAGCGCGTCAAGAAGAAAGACGTGCTTATTTGACAAAAAAACTGAGCAAAAATGGAAACGACAAGTCATAAAATATCCGTTGCTGAAGCCCTGAAAAAGCTTGAAAACGATGAATCAATTAAGGACTATTTGATCGATTTTGATCGAATAAAAGTTGAATCTTTAGATGTGATGAAATTGTCTAAAGGAGGAATTGTTGTACCAGAATCAGCTATTTATTATGATGATGAAGACATCGCTTATGATGAAGATTTTGAAGGCGATTGGGTCTTGATCAATCATCCAGAGACTGCTCAAACCACTCAGGTCGAAATTGTAGTGCAAAAAGAAGTGAAACAATGGATTGAAAATAACCATGTCCCTTTAGATCGTTTGGTTGAAAAACTACTGGATAATTTTTACCGTACACAAAAATCTGTTTCAGAAAATTTGTGACCTTAGGATTGGAAAAACTTTTATTCAAAACCTCAACCCTCACTCCAAAAACAATTTCTCGTTCCATCCACTGGTGCCATGTTGATAGACGTGTAGGTTACTCTCCTGACTGGCTGATTCTTGGTTTCCTGACCGGAAGCCATCCTCAATGCGTTTTTAACGCGTGTATGGCGTTGGATTTAATGCAGGTGACCATCCAAATTTCTAATGAAACCCGGCCACTCTATCTTCATCCACCTGGCGGTTGAAGCACGTTAAAAAGCTGAGATTTTGACACAAGGCATTGTTTTAGCCAAAAAACACCTATTTTTCAGCTAAAACAATGCTTTATTTTCATATTTCAGCCATAAAAAGTTAAATATCCAGCTAAAATATCCAAAATAGCCTACCTTTACGCCAGAAAACAAGATCGAAAATGGCTAGAATAATAGGTAGAAATGAAGAACTGGCCACTTTACAGGCCATACAAGCCCAAGACAGGTCGGCTTTTGTGGCTGTGTATGGCCGCCGCAGAGTGGGTAAAACCTTTTTGATTCGCTCATTTTACGAGGGGAAATTCACCTTTTATTTGACGGGCATTGCCAATGTTGAAACGACCAACCAATTGACTAATTTTCATGCAGCACTGGTTCGGTATTTCCCAGAATTCGAAGACAATCGCCCTGCTGCTGACTGGTTTCAGGCATTTCAACAGTTGATCAAAGCCATTGAATCGCTACCTGAATCCTCTGAAAAGAAGGTATTGTTCTTGGATGAAATACCCTGGCTGGATACCCCCAACTCGCTTTTCATCTCTGCTTTAGAGCATTTTTGGAACAGTTGGGCAAGCGCACGCACAGATATTATCCTGATTGTTTGCGGCTCCGCAGCGTCATGGATGATCAATGAACTCATCAATAATACGGGCGGACTGTACAACAGGGTCACTCACCCCATGCAATTGGAACCTTTTACCTTGGCTGAGTGCAAAGCCTTTTTTCAGGCCAAGTCCCCCAGTGTAGGCCATTACCAATTGCTACAATTGTACATGGTTTTTGGTGGTATTCCATTTTACCTTGACTTTATTGACCCTCGGAAAAGTGCTACCCAAAACATCAACGATTTGTGCTTTAAGCCAAAAGGCAAGCTGCGTAATGAATTTGACAAGCTCTACGCCACCCTTTTTAAAAAAGCAGATAAACACATTGCCATCATTGAAGCCTTGGCCCAAAAAAGCATGGGCCTGGAACGTGAGGCCTTGCTCAAAGCAGCCAAAGTGACCAATGGCGGTAGCGCTAGTATCATTTTAAGGGAATTGGAAGAAAGCGATTTTATCCGCAAGTACCACTCTTTCGGTAAGTCAAAAAACAACGCTCTTTACCAACTTACCGATTTTTATTCTCTTTTTTACTTAAAATTTATCAAAAACAACAGCCCTTTCGACGACAATTACTGGATAAACGGCATCGATACGCCCGAAATAAGGGCCTGGAGTGGTTATGCCTTTGAGCAAGTTTGTCTGATGCATCTCACACAAATCAAAAACGCCTTGGGTATCGCCAGTGTGCAAACCCAAACCTCGGCCTGGGTCGGCAGCGACGGCAATGACAAGACTCAAATTGACCTGGTGATTGATCGTCGAGACCAGGTCATCAACCTTTGCGAAATGAAATTCTCCATTAAAACCTTTACCATTGAAAAAGAGTACGCGGATGTTTTGCGTAAAAAAATGAGTGTTTTTAACAGCGCCACCAAAACCAATAAGGCACTCTGGTTGACCCTCATCACTACCCATGGCCTAACACCAAATGTCAACGCTCAATCTTTGGTACACCAATCATTGACAATGGATAGTTTGTTTTTGTAAAAGGAACTCAGCCGTGTAGGCAGTTTTAGACTGGGTGAGCAGGGTAAGTTTATCCAAATTCGCAGGTCCGACGCATTGAGGGCTTAGTAACGGTTCAAAAATAAACCTTACCAATTTTTTACTCACATTTCGCGTAATTCAAACCCCGAAAATGAGATTTAAGCCTTCTTTAGGGGCAATGTCTCAGTTTTTGTGGCTTATCTTCGGAGCAAACCTCGTGAGTTAATTTTTTTCACACCTTGAAGGTTTTAAAATCGGAATAAAATTTGGTTAAAATCCATTTTTTAGGCCTTGAACCAAATAAAATGTAGATTTTGAATTTCATTACCGATTCTGAAATACGCGAAATGACAGTTTTTAATTGCCAGTTGTCAACATCATGGTCAACATCATGGTCAACGTCATGCTGGAAATCCGTGTAAATCCGCAAGAATGAGTGTGTCGTGTGTAAGTGTGAGTTCGAGTGGGGGGCTTCGAGCTTTAACTTTCGTCTCCGATCACTTGAAAACGGGGTTTTTTCACACTCACACCCAAACAAACACACCCAAACCCAATTTTATCCGTGTTCCAAAAATAGCCTCGCGCAGCGAGGCAACGAAGTTGCGATTTGGTAAGGTTTATTCGTGGCTTGTCACTTAGCGATACTATTCCCATCATCAATCCAAAAACAATTTCCCGTTCCACCAGTCCTTTTCGATCACCGCATTGTTTTTATGGTAAAAATTCAGGGCGGGTTCGTTCCAGTCCAGGACCTGCCATTTCACCAAGCGGCAGCCTTGTAGGCGGCCTTCAGCTACAAAAGCGTCGAACAATTTTTGGCCCAGGCCATAACGGCGGTAATCTTCCTTTACCACAAAATCCTCGAGGAAAAGCATGCGACCTTTCCAGGTGGAATAGGCCATGTAAAACAAGACCATGCCCACCACTTTATCATCGACTTCGGCCACAATGGCTTGGAAAATGCCCTCACTAAAGTCGCGTTCGTACTCAGCAAGGGTAGCAATGTGTTGTTCTTCAGCGTTTTCGTACACCGCCAGGTCGTGTACCAGCTCGTGGATGGCGTCAAGGTCAGCATGGGTTGCGCGGCGAATCAGGATTTCCATGAATAAAAGCAGCTTGAATTGAGGAGTAGAGAAAGTTCGTCTTACCGATGTTTCGACGTAAGTAAGGGTTCAAAAATAAACCTTGCCAATTTTTTAATTGCAAGTTGTCAAAATCTTGGTCAACGTCATGCTGGAAAACCGTGTAAATCCGCAAGAATGAGTGTGTCGTGTGTAAGTGTGAGTTCGAGTGGGGGGCTTCGAGCTTTAACTTTCGTCTCCGATCACTTGAAAACGGGGTTTTTTCACACTCACACCCAAACAAACACACCCAAACCCAATTTTATCCGTGTTCCAAAAATGGCCTCGCGCAGCGAGGCAACAAAGTTGCGATTTGGAAAGTTTTATGCGTGGCTTGTCACTAACCTTTACTTACCGCCAAAGATACAAATCCTACTCACTTCTGCGCCAAGCCTTGCCCCAGCAATACTTTTTTGACCTGCCAGGCAAAAAAAGCCAGGAAAAGGAAGCCCAGCAAAGGCACAATGAATGAAAACTGGATATTCGACTGGTCGCTGATGCGGCCTTGCAAAACAGGGATCAAGGCCCCACCCAGGATCATCATCACCAGCCAGGCCGAGCCTTGGTTGGTGTAGCTGCCCAAGCCCAACAAACCCAAAGAAAAAATAATCGGCCACAGCACCGAACAAAACAAGCCGCCCGCAATGAGCGCATACAAGGCCAGTCTGCCACTGCCCCACACCCCGACGGCCATGCTCACAGCCCCACAAAGTGCAAAAATCAACAAGGTGCGGATGGGCAAACCACGCCCCAAAAAGAGCGCCAATAACATGCCCAAAATACAAACAGCATAAGCCAATAAAGGCTGAATCGGACTACCGTAAAGGAAATTAATGCCCAAAACCAGCCCAAAAGACACAAAGGGTAAGAGCACCGTGAGGATGTTTTTGGCAACCGGATTGTTTTGTACGTTTTTGGCGGCCATGGCCCAGCGGCCCATCATCGAACTGCCCCAAAACAGCGAAATATAAGGCGCAATGGCCTCGGTGCCCAGGTTTTCACGCACCCGCAGGTACTCGCCCAAGTTGCTGCCAATGCTCACTTCGGTGCCTACATATACAAAAATAGCCGCCATTCCCAGGCGCAATTGGGGGAATTTGAGGGCCCCGGTTCCAATTTCGAGTTTTTCTTCATTGGTGAATTGGGGTAAATTGGCCCAACGAAAAAAAGCGGCCATTCCCAAAAACAGCAAACCCAAAATCAAGTAAGGCACTTTTACTGCATCAAGGCCCGCACTGATGGGAGCCGCAGTTTTCACACTGCCAAAAATGAAAACCGACAAAAGAACCGGGCCGATGGTGGTGCCCAAATTGCCCGCCGAGCCGCCGAGGTTGATGCGCTGCTCACCAGTAGAGGGATCACCCAAAGCGATCATGTAAGGTTGAGCGGTGGTTTGTTGGATCGAAAACCCCAAACCAACCACAAAAAGAGCTCCCAACAGCAAAGCATAACTGTGAAATTGGGCCGCAGGCAAAAAAAGCAGGGTCCCCAAAGCCGAGATCAGAAAGCCGTAGATGATGCCATTTTTGTAACCAATGCGGTTGAGAATGTCACCGCCGATGCTTTTGGAAATCAAAAAGTACAAAATCGAACCCACGAAATAAGCCGCGTAAAACACCAGATCGATGTACTGCGATTGCTGTTGCGAAAGGCCGAATTCCTTTTTGAACAAGGGAATCAAAATGCCATTGGAGGCCGAAGTGACGCCCCAGAAAAACCAGAGGCAAACCAAGGTGTAAACGGCGGAGCGGGCAGAGGCTGATTTCATTTTAGGTGTGTGAGTTTTGAGTTTGCCAATTCGATGTTGACTTTTTGAAGTACGAATGATGATCGATGAGCTATGAAGTACGAAGGAGGGGGCTCGCTGGCAGGATTTGTCGGGACGGTATAATTCGGTTAACGATCAGGCTTGCACATTTGATTGCTTTCTGCCAAAGCATTAAAATTACGATTTCCGGTGGTTTTTACAAATCTGCACGTTTTTTATATACTCAACCACTTTAGGTTTTGTGCATTTCAAACTAATTTTCTAATGTCGTGGCTCACGGCAGGAACTTAGTGACAAGCCACGAATAAACCTTACCAAATCGCAACTTTGTTGCCTCGCTGCGCGAGGCCATTTTTGGAACACGGATAAAATTGGGTTTGGGTGTGTTTGTTTGGGTGTGAGTGTGAAAAAACCCCGTTTTCAAGTGATCGGAGACGAAAGTTAAAGCTCGAAGCCCCCCACTCGAACTCACACTTACACACGACACACTCATTCTTGCGGATTTACACGGATTTCCAGCATGACGTAGATCATGATGTTGACAACTGGCAAGTAAAAAATTGGTAAGGTTTATTTTTGAACCGTTATTTATCAATTAAAAATTTCAAAAATCTCAAACCGGGCAAACGAGTACCTAAAAACACGACAAATTCCCCCAGCGAGCCCCTAAATCATATGTCGTATGTCGTCTATCGTCTATCGTATGTAAAATGGGCATACCGAACAGACCAGGACTCACCTTGACCAATGATTTGCACAAAACCAGTTGCGGACGAGTATAGTTTGCAAGGCTCTCCCCTCCCCCTCTTGCCTTCTTCTCAACTTTTTCAGAAATTTGTGGTTCTAGTGCAGCATAAAACGGTAAACCATGACGGACGATCCAATTGAAGGTTTCATCAACCCCATCGACAAAGAGCACATTGCGGAAAACCCACACTTGCTGCCCTATGCACATACGCGTGGCGGGGTCAACATCAAACCCATTGACAAAGGCAAGCTCAAAGGCCGTGCAGTAACTGCCATGTACGAGCAGACCGATATTCAGTTGGACCAAATCAAGCAACAAATTGAGCTCCTCGCCAAGCAGGCCCGCGCCATCCAGAACCGGGTGAGCCTGTCCGAAAGGATTTACTTGGCTGATATTTCATTCAGCCCCATCATCAGTAAGACTTACCACATGTACCGCCGTCCCAACGGCAAAGATTTCCTCTCGATGGTAGCCCCACAGGAATGGGGGGCCAATGTGGCTTTCAAGTTTGTCGCTACGCTGAAATTATTGGCGGACCACACCTGGGAAGTACAGGTGACGGGAGATGCGGAGGCTTTGGAGGGTTGAGGTGGGTTGAGGAGTTGAGAGACCGCCATCTACCAAATTAGGTTTTGTGCATTTCAATCAATTGTCATGGCACAAGTAGAGCCTGACACATCGTATCAGTTTGCAAAAATTTCGTTTGCATTTTCTACCGCAACACCTGCCTTTCCTGAGTATGATACAGCAACAGTTTTATTAGTCAAAAACCGCGTAGCGGTGGCATTATGGTAGCAAAAGGTGCAGCGAAGTCATTGTCGAACCGCGTAGCGGTGGCATTAGAACACTGAATGTAATTACATACTCATGGTCATAGTGGCTCCTTGAAAATATAAAGCTCATCATGTTCGATTTCAAATTTTCTCAAAAAGTCCAAGTACTCCTCCCTAAAAGTAAGCCGCTGGTGATGCTGAGCTTGATTTTGTACATAGCTATAAACCTGATGATCTTGCGATTTGCTGTAAGAAAAAGCCCCATATCCTTCTTGCCATTCAAAACGATGATGTAAAAAGTTTGAAGAATTGATCCAATTAGAAGAATTGGCTTTAACTTCTCTCATAAGATCGGACAACGCTTGCCTAGGACTCAGTCCAAAATAACAGTGAACATGATCACTAGTGCCATTGACGATGAAAGTTTTATGACCAAGCTGATTAATAGTTTCTCCAATGTATCCAAATAACTCTTGTTGGAATTGGGGTAAAATCAGCGCTTCCCTGTATTTGACCGCAAATACAGTTTGGATACGAATTTGATGATAGGTATTTGCCATTTTGAAGTATTTAAAAATAGAAGCTACTGTAGTTTTGGGAAAAAATGGACTTGAAAAATGTTCCAATGCCACCGCTACGCGGTTCCCCAAAGGCTTGATGTCAATTTATGCTACCATAATGTCACCGCTACGCGGTTTTGAAGGTATAAAAGCCATTAGGTTGGTACTATCTATTAGTTGCATTATCATAAAGCTGTTGAAGAAAATAATCATGACGCTAGAACAAAGGGACAAAAGAACTTCAAATGCACAAAACTTTATACAGTTTGGCTTATGAGTCGAGTAAAGATAAACTAAACGCTTTAATTTTTTCACGGAGTTTGAAGAGTGGGATCAAAGTCATGTTGGCAATCCGTAGCAATCCATTTTACCTTTTCATCAGTGTTTCCAACAACAACCTGCGAGGCAAACAAAATTTTCACCAATGGCTTCAAATCAAGCACAAAAAAGCCGCAAACAATTGTATATCAATCATTTACGGCTTATAGTGGTCGGGATACCAGGATTTGAACCTGGGACCCCCTGCTCCCAAAGCAGGTGCGCTACCGGGCTGCGCTACATCCCGAATGTAGAATGAATTTTGGCATTGTTCAGGCCAAAATTAAGCTTCTTTTAAAATGCGGTGGAGGCGGGATTCGAACCCGCGGTACCGTTTGACCAGTACGTCGGTTTAGCAAACCGGTGGTTTCAGCCACTCACCCACTCCACCTTTTTGGAGCGAAAACAGCCGTTTTGAGTTACCAAAACAAACCCGTTTTCAGAAGCGATTGCAAAGATACAAGCAGCAAACTTATAAACAAGCGAAATCGAAAAATAATTCCCGGAAAATTCAAAAAAACTGGGCTCTATCTTTCGACCAGGCTTTGTTTTTCTCTTCAACCCTTCAACTTTTCAACCCTTCAACTCCTCCTCTCAATCATTTCTCGTTGAGGCTCAGGCGGATTTTCTTCTCCAGATCGGCCACCGTTTCTTTGAAGAAGGAATCGGTTTCCATCAGGTCTTGCACGGTGCGGCAAGAATAAATGACGGTGCTGTGGTCACGGCCACCAAAATTTTCGCCAATGGTCTTCAGGGAACGGTCGGTATGGTTCTTGGCCAGGTACATCGACAGTTGTCGGGCAATAACGATGCTGCGCTTGCGGGTTTTCCCGTTCAAAGTTTCTACGGGCACTTTAAAGTGGTCTGCCACCAGTTTTTGGATCGACTCAACGGTTATTTCCTTGTTGATTTCGGTCACAAAATTGCGTACCACTTCCTTGGCCAGGTCCAAGTCGATTTCGCGGCGGTTCAGCGAACTTTGCGCAATCAGGGAAACCAGTACACCTTCGAGCTCGCGGATGTTATTTTTGATGCTGTAGCAGATGAACTCCGTTACGTCGTTGGGTATTTCTACCCCTTCACGCATCATTTTGGTTTCGAGGATGGCGATGCGGGTTTCGATGTCGGGCGCTTGTAAATCAGCGGACAAGCCCCACTTGAAACGTGAGATCAGGCGTTCTTCCATGCCCACCAAATCTTTGGGCGGACGGTCAGATGTCAACACGATCTGCTTGCCGTTTTGGTGCAACTGATTGAACAGGTGGAAAAAGATGTCCTGGGTTTTCTTTTTGCCTTCCAGGAACTGGATATCGTCCACGATCAGCACGTCGATCAACTGGTAGAAGTTGACTACGTCTTCGATCGCATTGTTTTTGAGGCCGGCGATGATCTGGTTGGTGAATTTTTCAGCCGAAACATACAACACGGTCTTGTTGGGAAATTTTTCCAAGACCTCGTTGCCAATTGCTTGAGCCAAGTGGGTTTTGCCCAAGCCTACTTCGCCGAAAATAACCAACGGGTTGAAGGAGGTTTGCCCAGGCTTACGCGCAATGGCCATACCCGCTGAGCGTGCAAGTCGGTTGCAATCGCCTTCGATGTAGTTGGTAAAGGTGAGATTGGGGTTGACCTGGGGATCTACCTTCATTTTTTTGATACCCGGAATCACAAAAGGATTTTTGATTGATTCCGAATCCAGATTATTATAAGGTACTTGATCGTTGTGGCCGTTCCCATTGCCATGAATTGGCATACTGGACATTTGGGCACTATTGTCCTCTCTACGCTCACTTACCAATATCTGGTATTCCAAGCGGCCCTTGTCGCCCAATTGCCCTCGAATAGTCGTTTTGAGCAAGGACACATAGTGCTCTTCCAACCATTCATAAAAGTACTTGTTAGGCACTTGAATAGTCAGTGCCGCACCGTCTAACTTAACAGGTTTGATTGGCTCGAACCAAGTCCGAAATGCTTGCGTATTCACATTTTTGCGAATAGTGTGCAAACAGCTTTCCCATACCGTTGCATGATTCTTCATCATCACCAGATCATTTTGCCAAAAAGGCAATCAACAAAAAAAGCTTCAATGCTTTGGAAAAACAGTATCAGTAAGTTAGCTCGAAACCGCTAGGTAGCTCATAACAACCGTTTGATCAATCAAAACTACCTTTTATTTGACGGAGGATTACAAAGATGCGGAAAAAATCCAGAGCCAAAAAGCTTCACAGACTTTTTTTTCATAAAAAGTTTTACACAAGATTTTCCCCCAATACTAACATCTCAATGTGGATAACGCAAAAGCCTATGCCCCTTATGAATACGCCCCAACTGTCAAGTTTTGCCCATCCAAACCCACAATTTGTCGGCCTAAAATTTTGAGTTCGAGTTTGCCGAGCAGCAGGCCCCCCGTTCCTGCATGGTTGATCCATACCAAGCGCCCAAGGGTATTCCTAACTTGTTCGGGAGCGGAAAAAAAGGTATGGCTATGACCGCCTAAAATGAGGTCGATGTGTTGGCTGGAAGCTGCCAGTTGGCGATCTGAAAAGGCCCCTGGAGTAGCATATCCCAAGTGAGAAAGACAAACTACCAAGTCACACTGCTCTTCCATTTTCAAGATGCGGGCCGTTTGATTGGCCGAACTGAGCGGATCGTGGTATTGCAGCCCAGGGCGCATGATCTTGGGAATGAGCCCATTGGGATTGACCCCTACTCCAAAAACGCCAATTTTTAGGCTGCCTTTTTTAAAAATGCGGTATTGGCGACACAGTCCAGCCAGCGGAGTATCGTCCAGTTGGTAATTGCACAATAGCGCGGATACTCGGTTTTGGCTGATTTGGCGGGCCAGGTCGGCCATACCTCGGTCAAAATCGTGATTTCCTGGCACAAAAGCGTCGTAGCCAATGGTTTCCATCCAGCGCAGTTCGTTGGCTTCGGCCAGGTCAGGACTTACCGCATCACCACAGTCCAGCAGCAATACCGCTGGTTCTTTGGCCTTGGTTTGGCGAATGATCTCACCAGCCCGCAAAGCAAAAGAGCAGGGTTTGGCCAGGCCATTTTCGTCCAAAAGTTCGAAACGACCATGCAAATCATTGGTGTGTAGGATGGTCAAACTTTGGGCAAAAAGCTCGCCAGCTTTTGGCGGAAGGCCTGCACTCATGGCAAAGGCTCCCAGACTGGTACTTTGAATAAATGATCGACGCTTCATGTGGATTTGGGAATTAAAATTGCAAGATAAGCTTTTTTAGGAAGTGAAAAGCCACAAATAAAATGTGACTTATCCGAACATAGTTTTACAAAAACACAACAAATCCAAACCTCACTAACCAGTCGACTCACATGAGCCCCAACTGATAACCCATAACTCAGTTCCCCCCTCCTCAAGTCAGCATTGCTTTCTATCTGCCGATTACATTACTCAAGTTCTTTGAGAATCCTTACCTTTGCCCTAAAATAAGGGCCATGAACCTCGATGCTTGTGAATTGAACCGTTGGGAATTGTTTCGCCGTGAGCAGAAAAACCTCGACCGTGCTGGTTTTGTACAAATACTGCGCGAGCATCCAGCAGCTGTGATCCTTGACGTGCGTACTAAGCAGGAGTTTTCCGAATGGCACATCCCCAATTCTATCCACATGGACTACTTCGCCTACGATCTTTTGGACCGTTTCGAGGAGATGGACAAAAATTTGCCCTACCTTATATACTGCCGCAGCGGCCGCCGTTCGGTGCGGGTTTGTGTACTTATGCGCAACAGCGGTTTCAAGAATGTGTACAATTTAGACGGAGGGCTGAAAAACTGGTGATTTTCGGGCTTTTTTTGTTGATTTTTGACAATCAAACACCTACCTTTGCCCAATACTTACCTGAGTAGAAAAAATTTTCAAATTCCCCGGACAAACGGTAGGGTAATCTTTTGTCCTCACGTTACATTACCTGAGTAATATTTCACACTGTGAAAAATCTTTTCGTTTTGAATGACCATCTGCTCATTCGTACTGCCTTTGTGTGCAATTCCCCCCCTAGGAAGCGTAAAAAAGAAGGTGGACAGGTCTGGGTTTAGTGAAAAAAGAAAAGCAACGAGATGAAAAGAAGTTGTGTTCTTTTTTGCTAAACCTCAAAAACAAAGATGTCCATCTTATTTCAGCTCAAATACTAGTAAATTACCCCAAAAGAAAAAAAGAGGTTTATTTTTTAGTAAACCTCTCAAGATGTTGATAATTATGTGTGAGGGGAGCAGCGCAAAATTGCCTGTTCCCTTTTTCATTTTGCCCATCTACTGACCTGAGCTTTTACCATTAACAAGGTAAAAGCCCATGGCACGCAGGTGCATGTTGTGAAAAAAATTTAGGAACGATTATTACGACTATTGGTGCGAATTGCAAATAACCCCTAAGTACGAGAGGCTATTTGGCTTCGTAGCAAGGCGCGGGGAGGGAAAATAGTGAACTATTTGACCGCCGAACAACGCAGCTATGGAGACCAAGAGCCCGCGAAACTTGGGGCGTAATTAAAATCTGGACCACTAGCTTGGGTACAACTTGAGCGCCATTGAAAAATATTAGCCTGGATAATTGGCGCGTTTACAGATCAGGAATAGAAGGGAGTTTTATACTGCCATCCAAAAGTAAATATAATGATACTAATATGCAAACACTCCTGACGACAAATATCGATCTCCTCGGTCGCAAATGATGCAGACCAGGACACCACTGTCCAAAGTCTGGGCCAATTTGGCAGCTGCAGCGACCGACCCACCACTGCTCACCCCCGCAAAAATACCGTCTTCGCGAGCCAGGCGGCGCATCATGGTGATTGCTTCCTCCTCCGATACGTCTATTTTAAGATCGACCCGGCTCTCTTCATATATTTTTGGCAAAAATTCTGCTGACCAACGGCGAATGCCTGGGATATTTGAGCCATCTGTAGGTTGCACACCCACGATTTGGACTTCTTCACTTTGCTCTTTCAGATAATGCGATACGCCCATGATCGTGCCAGTAGTACCCATTGACGAAACAAAATGAGTGATTTGCCCATGGGTGTCGCGCCAAATTTCGGGTCCGGTGCTGCGGTAATGGGCTCCCCAATTGTCGGGATTGGCAAATTGGTTGAGCATGATATAGCCCTCCTTTTCCACCATTTCATCGGCTAGTTCACGCGAGTATTCGATGGTACGAGCAGCTGGGGTGAGGATGACTTTGGCCCCGTACGCTTCCATGGTTTGTACCCGTTCGGCGGTGGAGTTGTCTGGCATGATTAGGCTGATGTCGATGCCAAAAAGACGGGATACCATCGCCAGGGCAATACCAGTGTTGCCACTGGTGGCTTCTACCAAGCGGGTTTGGCCCGGAATGATCTCACCCCGGTCTAACGCTCCTTTGATCATGCCATAGGCCGCACGGTCCTTGACACTGCCACCGGGGTTTTGACCTTCAAGTTTTCCAAATACCTGAATACCAGGTTTTTGAATAACGTTTTTAATTTCCACCAAAGGAGTGTTGCCGATCAGATCTGCTATGGAAGCCATGTTTAGTTGAAAAGTTGAAAAGTTGAAAAGTTGAAGGGTTGAAGGGTTGAAAAGAGCGTCTAGTGAAAAAGGCTACTTACTGTAGATGGATGTAAACACTTGAGTTTGCATATATGAAGCCTTGGGTAAAAGAATGAACACCAATGCTCACACTGGAGGCCACTTTTCAACTTTTCAACGCTTAGTATGTGAGCTAAAATAAGGTGGACACATTTACTTTTGAGGTTTAGCAAAAAAAAGAACACAACTTCCTTTCATTCAGTTGTTTTTCTTTTTTCACTAAACCCAAATCCGTCCATCTACCTTATTTTTTTACGCTCCTGTACACATTTCAACTCAATTACACCAGCACTTCCTTTTGGGCCAATTGCCCGTGATAATAAATACGGCTATTGGGCGCCACACTTTTGGTGATCCATACATTACCCCCAATGATGCTGCGCTCGCCGATGACGGTGTCGCCGCCCAAAATGGTTGCCCCGGAATAAATGACCACATGGTCTTCGATGGTGGGGTGGCGCTTGCTTTTGGCCTGCTCTTTTTTCACACTCAAGGCTCCAAGGGTCACACCCTGGTAAATTTTAACGTAACGACCAATCACTGAAGTCCCACCAATGACTACTCCACTGCCGTGGTCGATGCAGAAATATTCGCCGATTTGAGCAGCCGGGTGAATGTCAACCCCGGTTTTGCTGTGGGCATATTCCGTTAGAATTCTGGGAATGAGGGGTACCTCCAATAAATAAAACTCGTGGGCCAAACGATAAACCGCAATGGCATAAAATCCCGGATAAGTCCTGATCACCTCAGTCAAGTCCATTGCAGCAGGGTCGCCTTTGAGGATGGCTTCCGCGTCTTTGAGCAAGGTATTGCGCACGTCTGCCAGCCGGTCCATGAAGAGAGACTCTAATTCCTGGGCATTGATATGAAGTTTTTCGTCCACCATATCCAGAATTTGCAACAATTCCAGCTTCAATTTCTGGTAGTGGTGCTCAAATTCTCGCGGCGAGCTGAAGCGTTGTTCAGCCAGTTCAGGAAAAAGCATCCCTAAGAGACCATTGAGCCAACTGCACACTGCATTAGGCGAAGGAATTTGGGGCGCTTGGAGGTGCGCCTGGAATAGTTCGGTGATAAACTTTTGTTCCATGGGATTGATTTTGAACAGCGTCTACTGGGGATCAACAGCCGTTTTCAACATTCCGCTTTTCGAGTTCAAAGAGGATCATTTCTCCTATGACATCGTGGTGGCCTTGGCCTTGGAAATTGTGGCGCAAAAACCACAACCCAACAAAGAATACCAACAAAGAAGCCGAAAAAAGCGTGAAGAACAATATGGTAAACGCGTACCAACCCAAAAAAGTCGAAGCCAAACCTGAAAATAGCCAAATTGGTGCCAAACCAGCCACAATGATCAGCAAATGATGCACTTGGTGGTAAATCCGGTTTTTGATTTCCCACTGCCCTAGCAGGCGATGCAATTGGCGAGTAGGGTAAAATTCAGGGCCAATAGAAGCCAGGAAGGAAAGTTCGTCTTCGGCTTTTTCCTCCAAAACATGCAGCGTTTTGTCTACATCTCTGGTCGTCATTGCGATGAATTTTGTACAGCTTTACAGGCCAGTGCTTGAGTTCACCAAATATACGTATAAAAAGTGTACTGGTTGCTCTTATTCTCCCTTTTTAACCATCAAGCCCAGCCAAATGCTGCGCGAGATGCGGAAAAGATACACAAACAACAAAGCCCCAACTACAATCAGCAGGAAGAACGACAACTCCAGGCTCCAGTCGAGCACCCAATGAAAAAACATCAAAAAGCCTAAACAGAAAAAACCGGAGATGACATAAGAGATGAACATTGCTCCGTAATAAAAACCTGGCTCAGGAAAATAAAGCTGTTCACATTTGGGGCAATGATCAGGCATATCAAAGGGTTTCTTAAAGGAGAAAGCCCCAGTTTCAAATAAATCGCCTTTCCCACAACGCGGGCAACGCATACCCAGGATACGGATGAGTTTTGAACTTGACATGTTTTGATTTTTCAACAGATGGGTAAGTCGCCCCTTCTTTCATTTGACAAAAGTCGAGGCTCACATGTTGCACTGGCAATTGTCAAGGCACTCCAAAATGAGTGAAACGTCACGTTCCTTGAGCGAATAGAGCATACTGCGGCCTTCTCTGCGAACCGAGATGAGGCCTTTGAGGCGCATGTTTTGCAAATGGTGAGAGGTCAATGACTGCTCCGATCCCAAGCGATCACATATCTCGGTGACCGACAGTTTTGGGTGCTGCTCCAGCAAGTGAATAATTCCCAAACGCATGGGATGGGCCACCGTGCGGAGGATGGACGCGATGCGCTCCAGTTTTTCCGCTTCCTTCGAGTCGAATAAAATCCCGGTTTTGGCTTCCATATTGTGTAGCTGTTTGGTGATCATCTGAATATTAACTCTGAAAAATACAACAAAGCGGGCAAGCTGGTTGAAAAATGGGCGAAAAAGACCACGTTTTTTTGCATAAAAAAAATCCCCGACCGAAAATTCGATCAGGGAAGTCGTTTTTGGTGCCCAGAACAGGATTCGAACCTGCACACCTTGCGGCACTACCACCTCAAAGTAGCGTGTCTACCAATTTCACCACCTGGGCAAGGGCATTTTTTTCAATGCGTGCGCAAAAGTAGGGCAAAATCGCTTATTGCGCAAGTCTTAAGTGGAATTTGTAGTGGGATTTTTTTCTGATGCATGATCACTAGTGATACGAGAACAAAATAGTAGGCCATTCACAATGTGAATTTTTTTTGTCTAAATCAGAATTGGCAGGATTACAGCATTCCAGAATTTCTTGCGTGACGTTGAAAAACAAGAATTTCAAAGAATTAGAGAATTGGCCCGCTTCGCGGTCTGGGTCCAAATAATGAAGGCGCGAATGGGTAAAATTTTCACCACGAATACAGGCGGTTTCCTCCCTGCCCAGTAGCAAATGGCCCAAAACCCAAGCCCCCACAAATATCCCCATCGAGCCCTAACCCATACCCATTAACAACTAACCATTAACAACTAACAACTATTTCAACGCTGCCTTGCGCAAGCGTTGCAAGAAGGGCGAGGCGAAAATGAAGTTCTGCAAAATCTGGTTATCGCTTTCCAAAACCTGGCTTTTGTCACCACGCCAGGCCAAGTGGCCTTCGTGAACCAGTACGATGTTGTCGCCGATTTCCATCACCGAGTTCATGTCGTGGGTATTGATGATGGTGGTCATGTTTTTTTCGATGGTGATGCTGCGGATCAGTTCGTCAATGACAATGGCGGTTTTGGGATCCAAGCCTGAGTTGGGTTCGTCACAAAACAGGTATTCGGGGTCCAACACAATGGCCCTGGCGATCCCCACCCGCTTTTGCATCCCCCCAGAGATTTCGGAAGGGAATTTTTTGTTTATGGTATTGCTATCTAGGTTGACCCTTTCGAGACAAAAATTAACCCGATTGAGTTTTTCCTTGGCGGTCATGGTCGTGAACATGTCGAGTGGGAAGCGGATGTTTTGCTCCACTGTAAGCGAGTCAAACAAGGCCGAGGCCTGGAACAACATCCCTACTTTCATGCGAATGGTCCGCATGTCGTTTTTGTTCAGGCGGTTGAAATGCACGTCTCCGTAGAAAATTTCGCCAGCTGTGGGCTGCATCAAACCAACCAGCAACTTGAGCAAAACGGTTTTGCCCGCCCCACTGCGGCCAATGATCAGGTTGGTTTTGCCGGGGAAAAACTCGGTAGTAATGCCCTTGAGCACTTCCTGTTCATTGAAGGATTTGATCACATTTTCGGTGCGTATCATGGAAGTACTTACTTAAAAATTAGGTAAACATTGCTGCGATCAGGTAATCCGACAGCAGGATCATGATGTCGCTGATCACTACGGCATTGGTGCTGGCTTTGCCCAATTCGATGCTGCCGCCCCTAACGTGGTAGCCCTGGTAGCAAGAAATGGAAGTTAGCAAAAATGCAAAAACAAGCGACTTGACAAACATCAACGATACGTTTTGTTCCTTGAAAAAGGACCGTACCCCCATCGTATAGTCTTCGCCCGACAAACTACCCGTCAAGACCATCGCCAAGTAACCACCAACGATGCTCACAAAAGCGGCAATGGCCACCAGCAGCGGAATCACTACCAACGCACCCAGGATTTTGGGCATGATTAGGTAGCCTGCGGTATTCACACCCATGATCTCCATGGCGTCAATGTGCTCTTTTTGGCGCATTCCACCGATTTCGGCAGCCATGTTGGAGCCAACTTTACCTGCCAAAACCAGGCAAGTAATCGTAGGCGCAAGCTCGATGATGGTACTATCGCGCACAATGTAGCCGATGTAGTAGAGGGGCACCAGCGTGCCATCGAGTTGGTACGAAAACTGAACCGCCGTCACCGCCCCGATGAACAAAGCGATCAAAATGACGATGAGCAAGGAACCTACGCCGATGTCGTTCATTTGCCGCATGGTCTCGTTGTAGTACATGCGGGTATTCTCGGGTCGTTGTAAGGACGACCACATCATCAGCAAGTAACGGCCAAAATGTTGTAATAATTTGAATATCATTGGTTTCTGTCCAAATTGCCAGTTCGGAAAGCGGCAAAAAGCTAGGCTGTTTCCCTTCATTTGGCGAATAAGGGCGCAAAATACGGGGAAAAGCTTTATAAAAATTGAAAAATTGACGCGGAGGAAAAAATCTATGCTTAACTTCAATTTGACTGGGTGGTTTTTTACTTTCGCGTGCAGCTGCTAAAACACGATTTTTATACCTTCTGATATGCAAAACCAAATAACCCTGCGTAGGCTCGGTGAAGCCGACTTGCCGTCTTTGCGCCAAATCAGCATCGACACCTTTGTGGAAAATTATGCCCACCTGAACGATCCTGAAGTTTTTCAACAACACCTGGAGCGCAATTTTTCAGAAACTCAACTACTATCCGAACTCCAGGATGCCTCGGCATTTTTCTTTTTTGCCGAACACAACGGCCAAGTTCTGGGTTATTTGAAGTTGGCTTACCCTTCGCCAATGGAGCACGACCCCAGTATAGATAGCCTCGAACTGGTGCGGATTTATGTACAACCAAGCTACCAAAAATGGGGCATTGGCAAGCTTTTTTTGGAGAAAACCATTGAAACTGCCCAGGCCCTTGGCGCAGCAGGCATTTGGTTGGGCGTTTGGCAAAAAAATACCAAAGCCCAGGAATGGTACCAACGCCAGGGCTTCAGGAAAGTAGCCACCCATACCTTTATGCTTGGTGATGAGGCGCAGGAGGATGATGTGTATTGGGTAGAAGTTGAAAAGTTGAAGGGTTGAAAAGAAGGAGCGGGTATTAGGCCTCAAAGATCCTTTAAAGCCTCCTTGTATCCTCGACCAATCGGGATTTCAAGGCCCTGTACTTCCACCATTTCAGCGTTGTAGGACTCGATTTTTTCCAAGGAAACGATGAAGGAGCGGTGGATGCGTCGAAACAAATGTGCGGGCAACAAGGCTTCAATTTCATGGGTGCTCATTTTGCTCAGGTAAGTTTTGTTGCCGCACACGACCTTGATGTACTCTTTTTGGCTTTCGATGTAGGCAATGTCGTCAAAGGCGATTTTGACCTTCTTTTTTTGTACATTGATAAAAATGTAGGGCTTTTCTTCCAGCATATTTGGCGCAATGTTTACAGAAGTCTCTACTGTTGGTGTTTTGATTTTGCCAATGGCCATCAAAAAGCGCTCAAAATCGAAGGGTTTGAGCAGGTAATCACACACGTTGAGCTCGAAACCCTCCACGGCATACTGGTGATAAGCCGTAGTAATGATCACCTCTGGCGGGTTTTTCAAGGTTTTGAGAAAGGCCATGCCCTTGAGGCGGGGCAAATGGATGTCGAGAAACATCAGGTCCACCCTGTTTTGCCTCAAAAAATCGGTGGCCAGGATGGCATCTTTGAACGTACCCAACAAGTCGAGGTAAGGTACTTCGCTGGTATAATCTTTCAAGACTTTGGCGGCCAAAGGCTCGTCTTCGATGATGATGCACCTGAGTTTAGACATGGCTGGCCAGGTTGATGGTTAAAGTTGCGGTAAAAAAGCCTTCTCCCTGTTGGGTCTTGAGATCGTATTCCCGAAACAACAATTCCAGTTGCCTGCGCAGGTTGGATAGGCCGATGTTCTCGCGGGGCGATTTTTCCTCGTTTTGGATTTCGCTTGAGTTTTTTACCACAAACTTCAATTGCCTTTGCCGGATCGACAGGTGAATATCCACAAAAGGTTGGTTGCGGGTCTCGGAAGCCCCGTGTTTGAAGGCATTTTCGACCAAAGGGATGAGCAAGAGCGGGGGCAAGGCCTGCTTCAGGTCCTCCACATCGTAGTTGAAATTCAGGCGCAAGCTCTCATCGTAGCGCAGTTTTTCCAGGGCAATATAATCGTCCATGATCTTGAGTTCTTGCTCTACAGCGATGAAATCTCCGCTGGTTTCGTAAAGCATGTAGCGCAGGATTTGCGACAATTTCAAGATCGAGGCCGGGGCCAAATCCGACTTGTCGCGGGCCAAGGAATAAATGTTGTTGAGGGTATTGAACAAGAAATGGGGGTTGGTTTGGGCTTTGAGGTAATTGAGCTCAGCGGCTTGTTTTTCGATTAGCAGTTGCTGGGCTTTTTCGCGCAGTTTGCGGTAGTCATAAGTGTAGCGGATGATGCCAAAAAAAGCAATCGATCCCACGCTGTAGGCCGCTGAATCGGTCAAGGCTTCAGTGATTTCGTCATAAACTTTTAGTTCGCTGTAAATGTGGAGCCAAATCCCAAAATTTCGCCAAAAAAAACCTGCGAATACATACATGATAAAGCTCAGGAATAAAATGACCGGACTGAGCAGGATGCGGTCCCAACGCAACTTGATCAAGGGCAGGATGCGCTCAAAAAAGAAATAATGCAAAACGATCACCAGGCACAGCTTCCAGACGTGATTGATGGTTTCCTCAACCCAATGTTTGGTTCCCTCTAGCCAATCGATCACAAGGGTGATCAAAAACGAGGCTCCCCCGATGTAGAGGTACAACAACAAGCGATCTTTGCGAAACAGTTTCATTCTGTGTATCTGAGCTAAAATAAGGCAAACAACTTTGCTTTTGAGGTTTAGCAAAAAAAGAACTCAACTTCCTTTCATCCAGTTGCTTATCTTTTTTCACTAAACCCAAACTCGTTTACCTTATTTTTTTACGCTCCCTTTGTATTCCAGGGTCAAAGTTCTGGAAAATTTTGCCGTTTTGCTGCTCAAGGTCAATAGAATTGGCTTGGAGGTCAATGAAAGTAGGATTTGAGGTCATTTTTTGCCTAAAACCCTTGCCCTTGCATTTTATTGACCAAAGTACTACTTGTGTTGATGTGCACAAGTTGGCTTCGATTTTTGCGCATAGCCTTGCAGAAAAAATCTGTCGTTATGTTAAAAAAATCACCCATTGTTTTGGCCTTGTGCTTGGTATTTTCGCAAGCCTATGCTCAGTTGGAGCCCACTGCGGGCAAATGGAAAACCTGGTTCATTTCCTCGGTGGCCGAATACCGCTTGCCCATACCTGGAAGAAGTGAAGTGGCCCAGGTATTGGCCCGCCAGCAAAAACTGAGCGCTCAGGATCGACAAAAAATCACGTTTTGGAACGCTGGTGGCCCGGTGTACCGCTGGCAAGCGATGATGGGCGGCTTGTGGATGAGCGAAAGAAGGTACGATGGTGCCTTGTCGATGATGCTTTTGGGCGTGAGCAGCTACGACGCCACCATAGCCGCCTGGGACAGCAAATATGCCTACCGCCGAGCCCGCCCCTTTGAAGTGGACAAAAGGATCAAGTTGTTGGCACCACAACCCAACAGCCCTTCATACCCCTGCGAATACTCGGTAGCCGCAGGCGTGGCAGTGGCCATAATTGGCCATTTTTATCCAGCCATGAAGGATTCGGTGCTAAAAATGGCCCTGGAAATGATGGACACCCGGGTAGCAGCAGGCCTTGTTTTTCCGAGCGATACCAAAGCTGGTTTTGAGTTGGGGCAAAAAATAGCCGAAGCTGAAATTGCGTTGACCAAAAACTATACCCCACAACAAACGGAGGTACCTAAAATCCCCAATGAACCCGGCAAATGGACGGGCAAAAATCCCTACCTGCCGCTTTTGGGTCAGAATAAAACCGTCGTATTGAGCAGTGGCAGTCAGTTTCGCCCCGGTCCACCTCCTGATTTTGCCAAGGAAATGGAGGAGTTGCGGAATTACAAACCCGATTTTGGAGGCATTGCCAATGCCTTTCGTTTTGCCTCCGAGTCGGTATGGGAAGACCTGCTCGACAAAAAAGTATTGGAGTACAACCTGCACCTCAACCCACCGCAGTTGGCTCGGGCATATGCTTTGAGGGCGGTGGGCATATACGATGGCTTTGTGGCTTGCTGGGACGCCAAATACGCCTACTGGGGCATTCGGCCCAACCAATATGACCCCAATTTTAAGCCAACTTTGATTTTTACGCCGCCTTTTCCGGGCTATCCTTCGGGTCATGCGGCTTTGGGTGCGGTGATGGCGGAGATTTATACCTATTTATTCCCCATGGACCGTGCTTTGTTTGAAAAAACTGCAAAAGATGCCGCCGAATCTCGTTTTCAAGGTGGCATTCACTTTCGCAGCGACAATGAGGTGGCTCTGAAACTGGGTAGCCAAGTTGGCACTTTAATTGTAGAAAAGGCCAAAAAAGACGGCGCTGGCGAGGGGAATTGATCAGGATTTTGTCGAAAATGAAAAAGTTGAAGCGTGAATAGGCCTTCACGCTTCAACCTTTTTGCCCTAAAGACCACTCGCAGAAGTCCCCAAAAAGTTGTACTTTTGCAAGCATGAAAGAGTTACCAATCGGCATCCAATCATTCAGTGAACTCATAGAAGGAGGGCATATTTATGTGGACAAAACGGAACTGATCAATCAAATGACCAGGTCTGGAAAATTTTATTTCCTCTCCCGCCCCCGCCGTTTTGGTAAATCACTGCTCTTGAACACGATTAAATCATTGTTTGAGGGGAAAAAATCTCTTTTTGCTGGTTTATGGATCGAGGATCAATGGGATTGGAGTAAGACCAATCCGGTTTTACATTTTTCGTTTGATGCGATCAGCTATGATCAATTAGGGTTGGAAGCAGCGCTTTTACAAGAACTAGCAGCCCAAGCTCAAGCATTCCAAGTTACCTTACAGTATAGTGATATAAAAAGCCAATTTAAAGAGCTGATCCAAAAATTGCATGAAAAATACGGCAAAGTAGTCCTGCTCATTGATGAGTATGACAAGCCCATCATCGACTTTCTGGAAAAACATACCTTTGAAAAAGCCAAAGCCAACCGTGAAATCCTCCGCAGTTTTTATTCCGTATTGAAAAGTTCGGACGATCATTTGCGCTTGGTGTTCATCACGGGCATTTCCAAGTTTGCCCAAGTGTCGATTTTTTCCCATCTCAACAACTTGAATGATATTACCCTCAACGAGGAGTATGCTAATTTAACTGGCTATACACAAGAAGAACTGGAGCAATATTTTGATGATCATTTGAACGTAGTTCAAACCAAATTGAAAGCCACTCGCCAACAAATCCTCGATGGTATGCGAGAATGGTACAACGGCTACTCTTGGGACGGGATTCAACGAGTCTATAATCCGTTTGGGGTGTTGCGGTTTTTTTCGGTCAAGCGTTTTAACAATTTTTGGTTCTCATCGGGCAGCCCCAAGTTTCTCATTGAGCAAATGCGCAAAGTCGATTTTTTTGAAGTAGAAAACATCCACGCCAACAACACCACATTCGAGCGTTTTGACATTGAAAATATCGACCTCACTTCGCTGCTTTTCCAAACGGGCTACCTGACGGTCAAAGAATTGGACCTTTGGTCGGGCGACATGATTCTGGACTACCCCAACAAGGAAGTGCGGCAAAGCATGTACCTGTTTTTGATCGACGACTTGGCCAAAAACGCCCATCGCACCGATACGGGTCTGACCATTCGCAACCTCAAGCAAGCTTTTGAAGCAGCCGATCTGGCGCAAGTGCGCGAAATCCTGAACAGCCTGCTAGCCGATCTGCCCAGTGAGGTTTTTGAGAAAAAATCAGAGGGTTTGTACCACGGCTTACTCCATGTGGTGTTCAAATTCTTGGGCATGCACATCCAAAGCGAGGTACATTCCGCCCGTGGCCGGGCCGATGCGGTGGTGCAAACGGCCAGTGAGGTCTATATTTTTGAGTTCAAATTCAACAAAACAGCCAGCGAAGCCCTGGCCCAAATCCGCGAAAAAGGCTACGCGGACAAGTACCGCAACGCTGGGAAAAAATTGACAGGCATTGGCGTGAATTTTAGCACCGAGGCGAGGGGAATTGATGAGTGGGTGGAGGAGAGCTTTTGACGATTCCCCAAAAAGTTGTACTTTTATACCCATGAAAGAGTTACCAATCGGCATCCAATCTTTTGAAAAAATCATCGAAGACGGTTATGTCTATGTAGATAAAACCCGAACAATTCATCAATTGGTTAGTTCAGGTGCTACTTATTTCCTCTCCCGCCCCCGCCGTTTTGGTAAATCACTGCTCTTGAATACCATAAAGTCTCTGTTTGAAGGCAAAAAAGAACTCTTCTCTGGCTTATGGATTGAAAATCATTGGGATTGGAACAAGACTAATCCGGTTTTACATTTTTCGTTTGATGCCATCGGCTTTGATAAATTGGGCTTGGAAGAAGCTTTGCTTTTTCAGTTGAAAAAAATGTCAGCACGTTACAATATTGAACTACCAACCAATTCCATTGCCCTCCAATTTGCTGATTTGCTCCAACAATTGCATGAGAAGTACGGCAAAGTAGTCCTATTGATCGATGAGTACGACAAGCCCATCATCGACTTTCTGGAAAAACATACCTTTGAAAAAGCCAAAGCCAACCGTGAAATCCTCCGCAGTTTTTATTCCGTATTGAAAAGTTCGGACGATCATTTGCGCTTGGTGTTCATCACGGGCATTTCCAAGTTTGCCCAAGTGTCGATTTTTTCCAACCTCAACAACTTGAATGACATCACCTTCAACAAACGTTACGCTACTTTGACAGGTTATACCCAAAAGGAGTTGGAACATTATTTTGAGGACCATTTGCAAGAAGTGGAAACCGCACTGGCAGTCAGCCGTCAAGAAGTTTTGGATGGCATGCGCGAATGGTACAACGGCTACTCTTGGGACGGGATTCAACGGGTATATAATCCTTTTGGGGTCTTGCGCTTTTTCTCAGTCCAACACTTTACCAATTTTTGGTTTTCGTCGGGTAGCCCTAGATTTTTGATTGATCAAATGCGCAAAGTCGATTTTTTTGAAGTAGAAAACATCCACGCCAACAATACTACTTTCGAGCGTTTTGACATTGAAAACCTGGACCTCACTTCCATCCTTTTCCAAACGGGCTACCTGACGGTCAAAGAATTGGACCTTTGGTCGGGCGACATGATTCTGGATTACCCCAACAAGGAAGTACGGCAAAGCATGTACCTGTTTTTGATCGACGACCTGGCAAAAAACGCCCATCGCACCGATACAGGTCTGACCATTCGCAACCTCAAGCAAGCTTTTGAAGCAGCCGATCTGGTGCAAGTGCGCGAAATCCTGAACAGCCTGCTAGCCGATCTGCCCAGTGAGGTTTTTGAGAAAAAATCGGAGGGTTTGTACCACGGCTTGCTCCATGTGGTGTTCAAATTCCTGGGTATGCATATTGAAAGCGAGGTGCATTCCGCCCGTGGCCGGGCCGACGCGGTGGTGCAAACGGCTAGCGAGGTCTTTATTTTTGAGTTCAAATTCAACAAAACAGCCAGCGAAGCCCTAGCCCAAATCCGCGAAAAAGGCTACGCGGACAAGTACCGCAACGCTGGGAAAAAATTGACGGGCATTGGCGTGAATTTCAGCACTGAGGTTAGGGAGATTGATGAGTGGGTGGAGGAGAAACTTTGAGTAAGACTGGCGTATCCACAATCAATGAAAAAACGTGAATGCTGAGTTGTTTAATATTTTTTTACATACAATAGACAACATACGACTTACGACATATGATTTAAGGGGCTCGCTGGGGAAATTTGTCGTATTTTAGGTGCTCGCTTGCACGGTTTGAGATTTTTTGAAATTTAATATTGATAAGTCTTTACTTCTACTCTTGAATAAATCCTTGATAAAAAGCCTCTTTCACTCGGAATTCACGTAAAAAAGGTTGAAGAGCGCGGAGTTTCCCACTATATCTTCAACCTTTCAACGCTTCAACTTTTCAACTCAATCCTCCCCTATTTCCCCGTAAAATGCTTCAGCATGATCACCTCCTGCTTGTTCAAATGACGCACAAAGCCACGCGGCAGGTCTTTTTTGGTCAAACCACCGAGGTAAGTGCGGTCAAGCCTTTCGACATCGTAGCCCAGGTGGGCAAAAATGCGGCGCACAATGCGGTTGCGACCAATGTGGATGGTGATGCCCACTTCGTTGCGGGGTTTGTCGGGTACGAAATCGACTGAATCCACGGGAGCCAGGCCGTCTTCCAATTCCAGGCCAGTGCGGATTTTTTCCAAATCAGCTTGGTTGATCGGGCGATTGAGCACCGCGTGGTAGATTTTTTTGATTTTGTAGCTGGGGTGGGTCATTTTTTGCGCCAATTCCCCGTCGTTGGTCAAGAGCAATAGGCCAGTGGTATCGCGGTCGAGGCGGCCTACGGGAAACACCCGCATGTCGGTTTTCTTTTCAACCAAGTCCAATACGGTTTTGCGCCCGCGTTCGTCGTCGGTGGTGGTGATGACGTTGCGGGGTTTGTTCATCAACAGGTAAACCATTTTGCCTTCGGGGCGGATGGCCTTGCCTTTGTAGTGGACCACATCGCCAGGCTTGATCTGGTAAAAGGGTTCTTTGACCACCACATTGTTCACCGTGACTTTGCCTTCTTTGATGAGTTCTGCGGTTTCTCGGCGGGAGGCCACGCCACAATGGGCTACGTACTTGTTCAGGCGCATGCCCTCGGTGTGCTCCGGGGCTTTTGGGGTACTCAATTCCTTGCGTCTTTGGGCATTGCGCGACTTGGGGTCCAAGTGTGACTTGCCTTTTGAAAACTTGCCTGCTTTGCCTTTTGGAGCAGATTTGTCTTCTACTCCATCTTCAAATTTATTATCAGTAACATTATCTTGGTCCTTGAATTCTTGGCTCGGTTTAAAATCCGCATCGCCTTGCTCAAGCCGAGGGGCTCTTTTGGGCTTCTCGCCATCAAAACGTGGCTTCTCGCCGTCAAATTTGGGCTTGCGATCGTACTTGGGCTTGTCGCCATCAAAACGTGGCTTGTCGCCATCGAATTTGGGCTTGCGATCGTACTTCGGCTTCTCGCCTTCAAAGCGTGGCTTGTCGCCGTCAAATTTGGGCTTGCGATCGTATTTGGGCTTCTCGCCGTCAAAGCGTGGCTTGTCCCCGTCAAATTTGGGCTTGCGATCGTACTTGGGCTTCTCGCCTTCAAAGCGTGGCTTGTCACCGTCAAATTTGGGCTTGCGATCGTACTTGGGCTTCTCGCCGTCAAAGCGTGGCTTCTCGCCGTCAAATTTGGGCTTGCGATCGTATTTGGGCTTCTCGCCTTCAAAACGTGGCTTGTCGCCGTCGAATTTGGGCTTGCGATCGTACTTGGGCTTGTCACCGTCAAAACGTGGCTTGTCGCCGTCAAATTTGGGCTTGCGATCGTACTTGGGCTTCTCGCCGTCAAAACGTGGCTTCTCGCCGTCGAACTTGGGCTTGCGATCGTACTTGGGCTTGTCGCCATCAAAGCGTGGCTTGTCCCCGTCGAACTTGGGCTTGCGATCGTACTTGGGCTTGTCGCCATCAAAGCGTGGCTTCTCGCCGTCGAACTTGGGCTTGCGATCGTACTTGGGCTTGTCGCCATCAAAGCGTGGCTTCTCGCCGTCGAACTTGGGCTTGCGTTCGTACTTGGGCTTGTCGCCATCAAAGCGTGGCTTGTCCCCGTCGAACTTGGGCTTGCGATCGTACTTGGGCTTGTCGCCATCAAAACGTGGCTTGTCGCCGTCGAATTTGGGCTTGCGATCGTACTTGGGCTTGTCGCTGTCAAAGCGTGGCTTGTCGCCGTCGAACTTGGGCTTGCGATCGTACTTGGGCTTGTCGCCGTCTGGTTTGGTTTTGCCTGTCGATTTTTTGGCAGGCTTGGGGGAGTCCTCGGCAGCCCGGGACTTTTTGTGGCGAAATTCCTTCGGCATGTTGATGGTATTATCGTAACTACTTGTCATCCAGATTTTGACTCAAAAACTCAAAATAGTTACACATAGAAATTGATAGAAATAGCTTTGCGCTACTTTAGACAGGGCATGCCCTGTCTCTACAGGACCAAATACGGAGATCGGCCAATAGATAATGCACTGGTTTTCAATTTAAAACCGAGATTAAAATCTGTGTTTATCCGTCTCATCCGTGTTCCTTTAAAAGACCCGCACAGCGGGGCTGGAGTCATGTTTAGTTGGATTAAACTTGCATCTGTGGCCTTTGCAACTTGAACTTAAAACGGTATATCCTCGTCGTCATTCATTTTTGACGAGCGGGTGATGATCGTTGGCAGGGGGTTGTTGAACACATCACTGGGGAAATTGCCAAAATCGGGATCGTCCAGGTTTTCAAAGCGGGTCAAGGGCGCATTGAAACGCAACCTGACCGTGTCTTGTGAGCCGTGGCGGTTTTTGGCGATGATGATTTCGGCGATGCCTTTGTTGGACATGCCTTGCTCATCCTCCATGATGTCGTAGTATTCGGGCCGGTAAATGAAGCCCACCATGTCGGCGTCCTGTTCGATGGAACCCGATTCGCGCAAATCCGAGAGTTGGGGTTTTTTGCTGCCCCCCCTTACTTCCACGGCCCGACTGAGCTGTGAAAGGGCAATTACGGGCACGCTGAGTTCTTTGGCCAAACCTTTGAGGGCGCGCGAAATGGCCGAAACCTCTTGTTCGCGGTTGGTGTTTTTGGAACCATCCCCTCCCCCACTCATCAGTTGCAAGTAGTCGATGATGATCATCTGGATGTCGTACTGCAACTTCATGCGGCGGCACTTGGCCCGCAATTCAAAGATGTTGATACCCGGCGTATCGTCAATGTAGATGGGCGCGTCACTGATGCGTTCAATGCCAGCGCGCAGGTTGGTCCACTCTTCTTCTTCGAGCTGGGCGTTGCGCATTTTGTGAACAGGGATTTCGGCTTCCATCGCAATGACGCGCTGGGCCAACTGAATCGAAGCCATTTCCAATGAAAAAATCGCAACTCCCTTGCCAAACTCGGTCGCCGCATTGCGGGCCAAGCTCAACACAAATGAAGTTTTACCCATACCCGGACGAGCCGCGAGGATGATCAAATCCGAAGGCTGCCAACCAGAAGTAAGGCGATCCAAGTCGGTAAAACCAGTGGGAACCCCAGTAAGACCATCGACTTTGCCCTTGAGGTCGTTCATTTGTTTCAGGGCCTTGGCCGCTAGCGAGCTCATGGTGTCGTAGCTGCGGTTCATGTTTTTTTCCGCGATGGAAAAAAGCCCTTTTTCTGCTTCATCCAGCAAGTCGAATACGTCGGTGGTATCCTCGTAAGCATGGTTGATGATCCCCGTCGAGACCTTGATCAATTCCCGTTGGATGAATTTTTGGGAAATGATGCGGGCGTGGTATTCCAGGTTGGCCGCAGAGGCAACCCGGTTCGACAGTTCTACCAAATAATAAGGCCCCCCAATGGCTTCCAAATGCGCCTTTTTCTTCAGCTCCTCGGTGATGGTAAACAAGTCGATGGGCTGCGAGCGCTCAAACAAGCGCAACATGGCCTGAAAAATCAAGCGGTGGGCATCCAAGTAAAAACTATCAGGCTGCAATACATCCAACACCGAAGTAATGGCGTCCTTGTCGATCAACAAGGCACCCAATACCGCTTCTTCCAAAGGCACTGCCTGGGGCGGTACTTTGCCATAGATGAAGCCCGAAAGGTCTTCATTGCGGCGATTGCCACGGCGGGCAGCGCCAGTTTCGGTCTTTTTGCCAGCTTGATCCTTGGGGTCGGCCATGTGGATTGGAAGTGGTGGTGGATGAATCAGAACTTGCCTGGATGCTTTTCAGCAAGCCCACAAAGGTACGAATTTTTTACAGGCTGGATAGATAAAGGCTAGGATCAATTCACATTTTTTATTTGTCCAGCAGTCGCCCTCCAAATAGATCAAGTCAGGTCATCCTTTCAACTTTTCAACCCTTCAACATTTCAACTGCAATGGGATTTTGGTGAAACCGAAAACATGCAACTTGGGTATGTATTTATTTTAACGCGCCCTAATCATTCCCAGGCTTCAGCGCAGGGGTCGAATACGGAGGAGGGGTGATTTCCTTTTTGGGTTGGGTGCCCAGGGTTTTCAACAACTCCTCAACAGCTCTTTCAAGTTGCGGGTCTCGGCCTTTGCTCAAGGAAAGGGCATCCTGGCGCACTTCGATATCCGGTGAGACGCCCGTGTTTTCGGCTACCCATTTGTTGTTGATGGGGTCAAAAACAGCATTGTCGGGAGCAGTCAATGCACCGCCGTCGGCCAGGGCATAATGCACCGAAGACTTGACCAAACCACCCCAAGTTCGGGCACCGATCAGCGGGCCAGCTTTTTGTTGTTTGAAAATCCACGGAAAAAAATCGCCACCGGAGCCTGCCAATTCATTCACCAACAATACCTTGGGGCCAAGAATACCTGCTGGCAAAGCATAATGTTTGCCATTGGGTACTTCGTTGGTCAAAGCGGCGCGTAACTTTCGGGTCATCAGGTCCACCATGTAATCGTCCAAAAGGCCACCACCGTTGAAGCGTTCGTCAATCACCGCGCCTTCTTTGTCTTGCTGCGCAAAATAATAGCGGTTGAACGATACTACTCCCGGACCTCCGGTATTGGGCACCCAAATGTAACCCAATCTACCTCCCGACAACTTGTCGACCATGCGCTTGTTGTCTTCTACCCAAGTGCGTTGGCGCAAAGCATTTTCGCTGCGAATCGGTTCTACCGTTTCTTTCCAGTGGCCTTCAAACACGGGCTTGTCGTTGATGTGCAAAACGGTTTGTTTGCCTGCCGTTCCGTCGAGCAACTCGTAAATATCCTGGGTTCCACTTAACTCTTCGCCATTGATTCCTACGATGAAGTAGCCTTCTTTGACCTTGAATCCAGGCTGATCAAGTGGCCCACTCAAGTCAGGGTTCCAGTTTTCAGAGGTGTAGATTCGATTGATTTTCCAACGGTTTTGCACGATCTCAAAATCAGCACCCAGGAGCCCTACCTGCGAGCGCTCCACTTCCGGTACATCACCTCCAAACACAAAACTGTGCCCTACCGACAATTCCCCGTTCATTTGGTCCAAAATATAGGTCAAATCAGCCCGGTGTCGGATGTGAGGCACCAGCGGTGCATACCTTTTGTACACCTCGTCCCAATTGCGGCCGTGCATATTGGGTGCATAGAAATAATCTTTTTCGTAGCGCCAGGCTTCTTCAAACATCTGCTTCCATTCCGCCTGTCGGTCGAGCTTCATTTGCAGGCTTGGCGAAACATTTTTTGCACGATCCGCAGGCCCATCCGTTGGGATGACTTTCCAAGTGTCGCCTACTTTTGCCAGCATATTTTTGGCATTCGACGTCACCGACAAATTGCTGGCTCCACTCAGGAATTCTGCCGATTTTTTGTCTTTCAGCGTAAATTTATTGATCGTCAAGCCAGGCTTGTTTTCAACGGCTTCCGCAACAAAAACTGTTCCTTCCGGCCCTTGCAAAGTGAATTGGTAGTTGCGCACGGGCATGCCCAGCGGGATGATCCGGCGGTTGATGCCTGCAAAGTCGATCAACACCATTTTAGAGCTGTCCACGCTGGTTTTGGTCTTGGTGCTGTCGGCAGCGGGTTTGGTTTTTGGAGGCTCGGCGGGTTTGGCCTCGTCTTTTTTGACTGTTTCCTCGTCACTTTTGGCTTTAAAGGGCGAGTCATCAGCAGCCCTCAAATTGATGACATAAGCAGCATAAGCGGACCGGGCCGGGATCGAACTGGTGTTGGCCCAACCCGAACCCAAGGCGATGTCAGTACTAGCCAGGATGTACAAATGCTTGTTGTCGAGGTCCCAACTGGGCGAAAACGAATCGGCGAAGGGGTCGGTAATTGGAGTGGTTTTATTGTCCTTGGCAGACCAAACATGGACCTGGCGGAACATGTTCGACCCGGTTTTGGCATAAGCAATCCACTTGGAATCGGGTGACCAGGCCATTTGGATTTGAGCGCGTTCGATGTTGGTCCCTCCTACATCAATGGTTTGAATGGCCTTGTTCTCCAGGTTCAGCACTTTCAACCTTACTTTGTTGTCCACAAAAGCAATGGATTTTCCATCGGGCGACCAGACCGGATTCCAAGCCATTTTCGATTCACCAATGCTGATGGCTTCGGGTTTCGACAAGCCGTCTTGGTTGGCGAGCATCAGGGTGTATTCCTTCTGATTGGCGTCGGAAAACCAGGCCAACTTATCCCCTTTTGGCGACCAAAGTGGCGCACGGTCGGCGGCAGTAGAGCTTTCGGTGATGTTGCGGGTGCTGCCAAACTCAACTGGCACAGTGAAAACGTCGCCTCTGGCCGACAAAATGATCCTTTTGCCATTGGGCGAAAGCGAGGCCGAGCCTGCGTTCTTGGATACATCTTCCCATTTGGTAGCGGCCCAAGGGAAGTCGCCAGTGACAGTAATGTCCAATTTTTTGGTCGATTTTGACGCCAAGTTGTGCAAAAACAAGAAGCCTTCCCTTTCAAAAACCAAGGTCTTTTTGTGCCCAGCTAGCCATTTTATGTCGCTGTCTCTGAAGTCAGTGATTTGGTTCAAAGCCTTGGTTTTGGGATTGTACGACCAAATGTTGCTGGTAAAATCCCGGTCAGATAAGAAGTAAATATTGTCATCAAGCCACACGGGCTGTAGGTCAACGGATTTGTCGTGGGGCAAGAGCTCTTCTTTGGAGGTTTTCAGGTCCAAAATGATCAAAGGGGTGTTTTGACCACCCCGGTAAGCGCGGAATTCGACGTCCCAACGGGTCATTTTATCGATCACCATTTCGTTGCCACTGGGCGAAAAAGTGCCGTCATAAGCCCATTGCTTGCTCAACAATTGTGACACCCCACCTTGGGCGGGCACCGTCCATAGGCGATTGTACGCACTTGGGGCGGTTTCTCGGCTTGAAGCGTAAATTATTTGGCTGCCGTCTTTGCTCCAACCCCGGACTGTGGCGTTGCTAGGGTGCCAAGTGAGTCTTTTGGCTTCGCCGCCTTCAATGGGCACCACATATACAGCTTCGTTTCCGGCGCGGTTAGAAGAAAAAGCGATCCATTTCCCATCCGGCGAAAAATGTGGATGGCCTTCTACGGCTTGCGTGCTGGTGATCCGGGTGGCATTGGCAGCATTCAAGTCGGCAACCCAAATGTCGCTGCCGTAAGCGAAGGTCACATGTTTGTCGCTGATGTCGGGCTGCCGAAGCAAGCGGGTACCCTGGGCTTGGCTGACAAATGTTGCGAGGGCAAAAAAAGCGAGAATGCCAAAAGACAGCAAATGTTTTTTCATAAAATGGCGATTGATCAGGTGCTCGTGAGGAAGCATAAAAAATAAGGTGAACAGAGTTGGGTTTGGTGTAAAAAGAGAACTACCTGTTTAAGCAACTGGATGAAAGGAAGTTGTGTTCTTTTTTTGCTGAACCTTGAAAGCAAATATGTCCACCCTATTTTAGCTCGAATACTAAATGAATGTTCAAAAGTATTCATTTGGAGGAGAAAATTAGCTTGGTAGATCATTTTTTTGGAAGACGGATAAAACTTAGAGCTTGTTTAGGGGAGCGTTAAAAAATAAGGTGGACAGGTTAGGGTTTAGTGAAAAAATATAAGCAACTGGATGAAAGGAAGTTACGTTCTTTTTTCACTAAACCTCAAAAACAAAGATGTCCATTTTATTTTAGCTCAAATACCTAAAAGGCTAAATTTTACAAATCATGTAATTTTTAACGTGTTAGCTTGGAAGGCTATTTGGCTTTAAAACCAGGCTCTAAGCAAAAAAAACAATGGACTATTTGCTGTTGGGCAACTTGGCAAAAAGTTAGCCAAACTTGGGTAGAATTTAAAATTCGATCCACTATCCTCCTCAATTATTCGATGATCAAAAACCTTGTTTCAATGTAATATATATCCCATATTGGTTCGCCCTCAGTGTCTTTGTTTCCTGCTCGATTGCTACTAAAAAAGAAATATTTACCATCAGGCGAAAAGCTCGGACAGCTATCGTCACCATAAGAATTTATGGCAATTCCCATGTTTTTAGGCTTAGACCATTTACCGTTTATTTTTTTTGAATAAAATAGGTCTGTTCCCCAAGAATCAGGACGGTTGTCGGAAGCAAACAATAATAGGTTTCCATCATTGGATAAACAGGGCGCACTGTCAAAATACTTATCGTCAGAAGGTTCTGCTAGTTCGATTTGTGTGCCAAAGGTTCCGTCGGCTTTGAGTGATGCAAAAAAAAGATTCGTGACATTTGACTTCGAACTTTTAGTCCAATAATATAAATTGCCAGATTCATCTGTGATTGGTCCTGCTTCATAATTAGCTGGCCAAACATTCGCCTTTTTCATTACCTGATTGATAGGTCCTTTAATTGGTTTTGGTGCTGACCACCCATCTCCGGTCATCTCCATGAACCAGATGTTCATGTCTATTGTTTGAATTGTGCTGTCGTCCGGTAGAGGTCGGAAGGATGAAAAAAACAATTTATTTCCCTGCTGATTGATAAATGGGCTTTCATCTTCACCCGTGGAAAAAGAAGCAATTAGAGGCTCGGACCAGCCTTGCTCAGTTTTGTGGGTCATATAAATCCGCTTCTTATTCGTCGTGGCATCTCTTCGTGTAAAATAGGCCGTATTTCCATCAGGAGCAAAATTAATGCCCCACTCATTGTTTTGAATACTCGAAATCTTACCCGGCTCAAACAATATTGGTTCATCGATTACTTGAACTCCATCTTCATATCTCTTACGGCTTTGGATCGTACCATCAATCTTGTAAGTGAGCTCAATACCTACCTTTTTATCATTGATATATGTAGCATCGGTTTCTAATTGACCATTTTCGAAGTAGCTCCTGAAAATTCCATATGCTTTGTCCTCGATGTAAAAACTTTCTGTACGGAGCTTTCCGTTCGGGAAAAAATATTCCCATTTGCCATGCCCCTTGTTATTTTTCCAATAAGCTCGGTATCGTAAAGTGCCATTTGGATGCCACTCAAGCCAAAGCCCTTCAGCTTTTCCATTTTTTAATGTTTTCCACATGTGTGGGCTCCCATTTGCGTACTGTTCAGAGATGATCCCACTGTATTCTTTTATACCCTCAACATTAGATTTGGTAGAAATGGGTAAAGGCGGCTGGATTTGTGCAATTGTAAACTCAGCGCTGATCGCCAGCACAAAAAGCACTAAAAGGGCATTGTTCTTTAGACTCATTGCAAGCTGTTTTAGTTTTGAATACCTGAAAGTATAAAGTATTATTCATCAAAAATGACATACCTGTTGAATCCGTATATAAGTCGACGAACAGGTTTGGCCCAAATCTGATGCAGGGAGCAGTTCCCGTTTGATGCACTTTTGAACGAAAAAGCACGTTCAAGCTTAGAAACTGTTTTAAATCACCCTACGGGCCATAAAACGCCACCTTTTGGCGTCATACTGCACCAATTTTTAAGGCAATAGCCCCGGCTATTCCCTTAAAAATTGCCTTCGTCTGACACTCAAAATTCGGCATTTTCTGTCATCCCCAGAGGTTTTAAAACGGTTTCTTAGTGTATTGATTTTCAGATCGAATCTCTTGATCAAAATTCAAAACTGCTTGCTTTACCTGTTATCAATTCCTAAAAGATCATTTTTTTAACGTCGACCAGATATGAGTCACCAATTTTCAGCTCGACATTATTTGATAAAACAGTGTAATAATACCTGCCCATTTTCTTTATTTCCACCAAATGGTTTTTACCAATAAAATATGAGCGGTGTACTCTAAGAAATGAGTCTGGATTTAAATTTTCCATGAAGTTAGAAATCCCTCTTACTGAGAGAAATTCCTCTTTGTTTGTAAATATTTTTGTGTAATCGCCATAAGCCTCTCCATGAACTATATCATTAATGTTTACCACAATTTTACGTGCACCCTTGTGTAAGATGATTTTTGTGGGAAATGTCAACCCTTTGGACAGCAATTTTTCAGTAAGCGGAATGAGTGATTCTTGGTTTTTCAAGACCCTATTCAGAGCATTTTCAAATCGTTTTTTCCCATAAGGTTTAAGTAGATAATCAACTGCATGTACCTCAAAAGCCTTGATGGCGTAGTGATCAAAAGCAGTTGAAAAAATCACTTCTGGAATTTCAAGCAATTGCGATAAGACCTCAAAACCATTCAAACCAGGCATTTGAATATCAAGAAATACTGTATCAGGCTTTAGCTGATTAATCAGCTGTACGGCTTCTACTCCGTTGTCGGCTTCTCCGATAACTGAAAACTCTTGGTACTGAGAAATAAACTCCTTCAGCAAGCTTCTGGCGTCTTGTTCGTCATCTACAATGACTACTGTTTTCATAGCTCAAATGAAATTTTGGTTCCCGACGGCAAATTATCTTCAATCTTTAACTCACAATTGTGTATTTTCTTCAACCTCATTCTTGTATTTGAGAGGCCAATGCCTTTTTCTAGCAAATTATCTCTGTTCAAAATACCAATGCCTGTATCTTCAATTGAAACCGATACCTTATATTTATTCTTTACTATTTTAATGGTCAAATAAGAAGGTTCAATTTTTTGTGCGATCCCGTGATTTACAGCATTCTCAACCAAAGGATGCAACAACATTGGAGTAATCTTAAATGCATATAAGTCAGTAGAAACCTCAAACCTATAATTCAAGCGCTCTTTTAACCTTACTTTCATCAATTGCAGGTAGGTTTCTAAAAAACCAATCTCCTCTTTGATCGTTACAAACTCCCTTTGTGATGCATAATTCTGGTACCTAAACAGGTCTGAAAGCTGAATAATAAGTTCTCTAGTACGTTCCTGCTCAGGCGGAATAGCAGCATTAATTGAATTAAACATATTATGCAAAAAATGTGGATTTAATTGAGCCTTCAATGCCGTCAATTCACTCTTAAGGGCAATCTCCTTGAGCTCCGCCTTTTCCTTTTCTTCTCTTTTTAGCTTTTTTACATAGGTATAAGCATGTATGAATCCAAATTGCACCATGTAAAAAAGCATTGAATTATAAAAAACCCAAACAGTCTTGTATCCTCCCCAAAAAAACACCCAACCGAAAGAATCCAAAACCATTAACTGCAAATAATAACAAGCAACCAGGTACACCACCATCAATGGCAGATGTACTGATAGCTTTACAATCCAACTGTGGGCTTGCAATACAACAACTACTACATACCAAATGGGGATAGTTACAAAAAAGCTAACTATAAATTGGGAACCTCCTCCCGCAAAAAACTCTTCTAGTACAAAGTATTTTAAGGGCTCCGATTCGAAGAAGCCGTATGACACCCAAGTAGTGGTATAATAAATTATTGTTGAAATAACATAGAAACCTACAAATAACAGCAAGTCCCGTACCTCTACACCTTGTTTTATATTTTTTGTGAATAGCATAGCTTGGCAGCATCAAGTCATTACAAAAATAGCTTTTTCTTTTTTAGCATGCCTTAATTCCGTTCAACTTGAATATAAGCCGGTGAATTGGTTTTCAAAATGAACCACTTTCTCATTTTTCTTGGCAAAAAAAGAAACAAAAAAGTTACTAATCCAACAAGCTCGTGGCCTGAATTGTAAATCTACCCCAAGTTCCTCGGGCGCTTTGTCTCCGTAGCTGCGTTGCTCGTCGGTCGAATAGTCCACTATCTTCCCTCCTCTCGCCTTGCTACAAAGCTGAATAACCTGCCTGGAACCAAGGGGGTATTTGTAATTCGTAACACCAGGAGGCATTTTCAGCCCTAAATACCAGTCAAAAAATACTTGCAACAAAGAAAGGAACATGCAATCACCGCAACTGAAGTCCAGGAAAACGACTAAAGATATTCCCAGGTTTAAATTCGCATCCGAAGGCATCCAACTCTAAAAACTAGCCCCCAAACCTCTCCACAAATCCCACCAGCAAGCCCCAACTAACCATTAACCATTAACCATTAACAACTAACCATTAACAACTTCCTTCACCCAAAACCGCATCCTTTTATCACTTTCCTCCGCCTCAGTAATCTCCTTCCAGCTCATGGTGCAGTACAAATCAGTGGCCTGGAAGCCCCTTCTGCGCCAAAAATGGTCCAAAGGCAGGTACTCTGCGGGTCGATCAGGGTGATTTTCGGGGCGCACGACCCCACAAAAAGTGAGCCAATGGAAGCGCCCCAAGGCGCGGGCTTTGCGCTCGCGGTGTTCAAAAAAACCCACACCGATGCCCTGGCGGCGGTAATTGTCATTCAAAACCGATTCGCCGAAATAGTAAACCTGGTCGATGTCGTAACCCGCAGCGAGGAACGGTGCTTTTACATTATCGGTTTCGGCAACCATCGGAATAGCCGTGGAGGCTCCGATGATCTCGTCTCCATCGCGGGCAATGACCACAATGGCATCGTCATGTTGCAAGTAAGTTTGCAGGTACGCGCATTCGTAGTCGGGGTCGCCGTCGTATAAATAAGGATAGGCACGAAAAACCTGGATTCGCAAGTGGGCCACACTTGCCAGATAGGGTTCAATCTGCGGGCCCGAGTAAGTGGTGATGCTGATATTCATGTGCGTTGGGGCTGTGGTTGCTGTGCAGTTTGAGTTGGTAGAGGTCCTTGCGGCGGTCCTTGAGGTTGCGCACGCTACCGTGGTGGTGCAATTGGCTCAGGAGCTCCAGGTTAATGTCGGATACGATGATGGACTCTACATTGGCAGGCAAAATCGACTTGATGGATCCCGTGGGGAAGGCATAATCCGAAGGCGTAAACACCGCCGACTCGCCATACTGAAATTCCACCGCGCCCACTTCAGGCAAGTACCCCACGCAACCAGCGATGGCCACATAGCACTCGTTTTCGATGGCCCGCGCCACCGCACAGTGCCTGACCCGGTAAAAACCTTCCTGAGAATCAGTCGAAAAAGGCACAAACAGTATTTGCATACCCTGTTCAGCGTACAAGCGCCCCAACTCTGGGAACTCCACATCGTAACAAGTTTGGATGCCAATGCGCCCGCAATCAGTATCGTAAACCCCCATTTCATTGCCAGGAGTCATGTGCCAGGCATTTCGCTCGTGTGGGGTGAGGTGAATTTTGTAATAACGCTCCACGCTGCCATTGCGGCGGCACAAGAAACTTACATTGCGCAGTTCCCCGTCGCCGTGCGTAGAAGGCATACTGCCCGCAATGATGTTGACTTGATGGGTTTGGGCCATTTCGGCGAAAGTAGCCTCCAGGCGGTCGGCCAGGCTCCCCAATTCCAACAAACGTTCTCGCTCTTCACCTTTGAACAAAGTCAGCAATGGCAAAGAAAAGTACTCAGGGTAGAGCACGAAATCAACTCCGTAATTGGCGAAAGACTGAACTTGCTGTTCAACCTTCGTCAGGAAGGCCTCTACGGAAGAAAAAGGCTTTACCAGCCATTGCACGACCCCCAGGCGAACCTCGCCGGGTTTCAGCTCCGATGCATTTCTCATTTCTTGGACAAAGGGATAATGTGGGTGCAAAAATAGGGATTTTTTGGGGAATGGGGAGAGTTTTTATAGGTTGAGGTGTTGAGGTGTTGAGCAGTTTAGGAAAATGCCACTTGCCACTTGGGCTTGTTAGCATACCATTCAGGGGTAAGGTCCTGAAAACAGGCTTCATCGAACAAACCATGGATTCCAGAAAGGCTTATCTTTGTACCAAAGCCTTCGAGTCTGAAGCGTATCGCCATCCTTCAAATGATTCAAAATCAAATAAGTTTAATCAAGACCGCTATGACCCGAAAAAAAGACAAAAAACCAATCGCCAGCCTCCATGCTGAATGGCGTAAACTGGACGAGATCAGCGGAGGCGACCATTCCCTTGACCTCATCATGGATGCAGCTCGTGCAGGTGATCACGATTTTTTACAGTTTTTAGCCCAAAAAATTGGCATCAATTACACCGAAAATGGCAAAACGGCGCTGTTTTGGCTGGCGGGAGAGGCTGATTTAGTGGCTGCTGAACGCCTGATTCTTGCAGGCGCAAAGCTCAATGCCGCTGAAAAAGGAGCAGCTACCCCGCTGATGCACGCTGCTTATCGCAACCAACTTGACATGCTGCGATTGTTGGTAGAAAAAGGTGCTCAAGTCGATTACCACGATGCAAATGGCGATTCGGCCCTGTCTTTTGCCCAAGAACAAGGACACCAGGAGGCGCTGGAATACCTTCAAAGTGTGTTGGCCTTGAAAAAGTAGTTCTACAGCGTGTACCCATCCTTCCACATATTTGACACCATCGTTTTGCTAGGGCTGCTGAACGCGGTAGTTTTTGCCAGCGTTATTCGATGCAAAAAGCCACAATCAGTAGCTGACGGAATTTTGGCTGCGGTCTTGTTGATATTTGGTCTTTTGTGCGCCAAAATCTTGCTGCATACCCTGGGCTGCTGGGAGCAACCAGGATTCAGGTATTTTCCCCTGGGCATCGACTTATGGCTCCAACCCCTGCTGTTTCTTTACGTTTTGGCCCTTACTGAACCCCGAAGGCTCCAACGTAGCCTGGTTTTGCAACACCTGCTTTTACCTGGCTTTTTCCTGGCTTATGCGATTGTGGTGTACTTGTGCGCGCTGTTTTTTGGCCAGGAATCAGGGCAATTTGATGTCGAATCGTACTTGCTTTACACGAAGACGAAGGCATTTGAGGACTTCCTATCCATCTTTTTTGGGTTTTTGTATGGCTATTGGGCTTACCAACAGCTTGGCAAGTACCAACAATGGGTTTCTACATACACGTCTGATACGGCCATTCCTACTCATCGGTGGCTGCATCGCCTGCTGTTGGCATCGGCCTTGGTCTTGCTACTTTTAAGTTTGATGCTGCTTTTCGAATATTTCAAAGTGTTTTCGGTGGTGCCCCTTCAGCTCTTCTATTTTTATTTGGTGGCATTGATCTATATTTTCGGTTTTTTTGGGTTCAGACACCAAGATTTCCGGGACGCTGTTGATTTGATTTACAAAAAATCAACGGCGGTCAGCAATTTGGAATGGAAAGAACTTTTGCAAAAATTTGAAACCTGGCTACAAGCAGAACAAGCCTACCTCCAGCCCAGCCTCAAGCTAGAACAATGTGCCAATGCCCTCAAATGTCCTCCCCAGCTGTTGTCAGCGGCGATTCAAGCAAGCGCTTACAAAAATTTTAGGGACCTCGTCAATCACTTTCGGGTTGAAACCTTCAAAGCTCGAATCAGCAAGTCCGACCTAAAAAAAGAAACCATCATGGGCATCGCCTACGATTGTGGCTTCAATTCAGAACCCAGCTTTTACCGCATTTTTAAGGAAAAAACGGGGCTAAGGCCCACAGAATTCCTGCGGCGGCGATAAAAGCTGGGTATTTGTTCTCTCAAAAGGTGTTTTGAGAGCCTTCTCTAGCGCGAAAGCCCGAGCATTGTGGAGTAAAAATACCATCCACTATGCAAAATTTGTTCGTCTTTTGCTGCTTGGCCATGCTTGGCACGGCTTGTACTTTTCAAACCAAGACCTTGCCCACTCATCGCCCATTGGTAAAAAACATGCCCCCCGAAAATGCTGAAGCACTGCGTAAAGCCTATGATTTTCTCCAGCACAATACCGAATTTGACGCCTTTATTGCCCTCAAAAACGACAGCATCATCGCCGATTGGGGCCGAACCGACCTGCCCATCATGACCCATTCGGCTCGCAAAAGCATCATGAGCGTGTTGTATGGCATCGCCATCGACAAAGGCTTGTTGAACCTTGATCAAAGCCTAGCCGAATTGAACATTGACGATCAAAAAGCGCCTTTGAGCGACATTGAAAAGACCTGTACCATTCGCGACCTGCTGATGTCGCGTTCGGGCATCTACATCGAAGCACCGGGCGAAACCCAGGAAATGAAGAATGGCCGTCCGCAACGCGGAGCACACCGCCCCGGTGAGTTTTTTTACTATAACAACTGGGGTTTCAATGTACTGGGTACTATTTTTGAGCAACAAACCCGGCTTTCAATTGGACAAGCGATGGAGGAATGGCTGGCCAAACCCCTGGGCATGAAGCATTTTCGGGCCAACTTTGTACGCTACAAAAGCGTCGCTTATTCCGGACACCGGCAGTACATCATCTACCTGTCCGCAGCCGATCTGGCCCGCATTGGCATGATGATGGCCAATGGAGGAAGGTGGGAAGGTCAGCAAATTGTCGCTGAAAATTGGGTAAAACTAAGCACCCAGGCCTACTCCAAAGACCCCGGAGGCAACGAACCCTGTGATGGCTATGCCTATTTGTGGTGGACTGACAGCCAACACCACACCTACTGGGCCACAGGCTGGGGCGGTCAGTTTATGCTGATTGACCCACAAAACCGTTTGGTCTTGGTATCTCGTAACGATACAGGACGTTCTTTCTTGGCCAAAGGCCTGTTCATGTGGCGCGGAAAGCAGGCTTTGAGAAAACACCACCAGTATATGTATGAAATGCTTAGGGAGTTTCCAAATATAAATATACCCAAAGCACAAGTTCAAGGTTTCACCAAAACCCTTCGATAGTTGAAATGTTGAAGGGTTGAAATGTTGAAAAGAGCCCACCCAAATGATGCCAAGGAACAGTTGATTCGGGTATCCTATTTTTTGTTTGCTCCCTTAAAACTTCGGGGAAGTTTCTGTAGCTGTGAATTTTTGTAATTTTTATGGTGAACATGCAGCGTTCATGACCGCGAAAGCGGGCCAATTCCCTAATTCTTTAAAATTCTTGTTTAGAAAAACTTGGTCAACATCACGCAAGTAATTCTGTAATTCTGCCATTCTGAAAATTCTGGTTTAGGAACAGAAAAGAAATAAAGTGGACATCTTTGACTTTTGGTTAAGCCCTTTGTGTGGCAACGTTATAGCCAAAATCATGGTCAAAATCATGCTGGAAATCAGCAAGATTGTGTGTGGGTGTGGAAGTGTGAGTGTGAAAGTGTATCTCCAACATAGGAAACGAAATGCCAACACACCCGAACCCAAACAAGCACACCCAAACCCATTTTCATCCGTGTTCCCAACTGGCCTCGCACAGCGAGGCAACGAAGATGTCTACTTTATTTAATCTGCGGCCCTTAGACCGCTGGGGATGACTGAAAATGTCAGGTTTCGAGGGGCAGACGAAGGCGATTTTTGAAGCAGTGCGGGCATCCCATTTCCAAAAAAACCAGCTTTGGGCGCTGGGAATGGGGCCTGCGTTAAGCCTATTGCTCATCCCCCATATCCAGCAGATTGCGCTCCCGAAAGTCCAACAATACCGTTTTTACCACCAATTTAGCCAAGTACTTGGCCACTTTCCTGGCGATGAACTTGCGCCAAAGCCACATCAGCGCTTTTTGGGTAAACGAAGTATAGCCCGGCTCTTTTTCCTTGTGGTGATAAAAACGGCGCATCAGTTTGTTGATGTCTTGCCGTACATCGGCGGTGTAGGGGTCTTCGGCAGTGGTTTTGAAGTTCACGCCATCACAGAGCACGGCTTCGAACCGCTGGCAGAGCAAGGCATCCAACTTGAAAATATCCTGTGGTTTCACCCTGCTTTTGTCCGGCAGAGGCAGGTCTGGCTCCAAGAATTCACACTTGATCATACTGGCCACTCCCAAGTCAGGGACGATGGGCAAAAAGCCCTTGCCGCCCATCTCGTCGGGGATGAAATAGCGTTGGTAGCGTTCGTCCTGGGGCTGGTTCCACCACCCCTCAAACACGCCTAATTTTTCTGCGCGATCAATGGGTATATTGAAATGCCTGCGCAAAAAACGCTGGCAGTTGTAACGCCCCAACTGAAAATCGTGTTCGCGAAAATCACGGCTAAAAAAGCCCCCAAAGCCCTCCAAAGAGCCGCAAGCAATCGGGTAAGGGTCGTTTTTGCGCTTGGGAAAGATCATTTTGCGGGTGTAATCCTTCGACAAGCCCCTCATCAGGTCATTTTCTTTGACCATTGCCTGGGCGCGAATGGCCCCGAAAATACTCGGCAATAAGTCCAACAAAGCCGTTGGGTGCTTGTAAGCCTTGCTGTTGTCTTCCCGGAAATTAGGAAAAGGATCGATCATGATCACCGCAAAAGGTGAATTATCCAGTTCATGGATGTCTTCCATGGCCTCCACAATTTCGCCAAAAGGTTCATTGTTAATCGTGCCGCCATCTACGGCCACAAAATCAAAGGGGTCTTCGGTAGCGGTGATGTCAATATCGGGGAGCTGCTGGGTGGCCAAGAGGCTTTTGGGTGTAAACATGCGGGTAATCATTGATTTGATGTAACCCAGTTTGATTTTTTCGAGCTTACGAGCCCTTAAACCCAGTGGAAAAGCACCCGTAGCTTTGGCAAAATCCATCAGCAAATCGCGGTCCAGGTCGTCTTCTGGTCGAAACAACACTGCATCAGCCGGGAATGGTGTATTGTTTTCGCCTTTCACCATGAAACGAGCGACCCCCTTGTGCACATACATGCGGTGGGCTGGTTGTTCTTTGCTTTCCTGGGCACTTTCTGCGTAAAATGATCCTCCCCTTGATTGGACTCCCCCCATCATCATTTGCTCCCAAGCAGCCAACTCTTCTTTCAGCTTTGTGTCGTAAAAATTGATGGCCACTGGCACTCCACGCAGGCTAGTGATGGTGAGGATGACCTGTAAATTGGACGATACATAAGGTGGGAGTTCCTGAATTTGCTTCAGGTCTTTGGCCTTGTTGGCGATTTCATCAATGGGGTCCGAATTGAGCAAGGATTGCACTTCGCCCAGCCGTGTGATGTCGGAATTGCTCAACATCTGCTCTAGGGTCTTCAGCTCCCCCTGGTCATTGAGGTTGACCCAGGAATCGTAAATTTTGTTGTGCTTTTTCTCCGGATTCTTGGCATTGATGGGTTCAACACCTTCAAAAAGTGACATGGCCGTTATGGCCGCAGTCATGCCGCCAGCCGAGGCACCCCCCAGCACTTCGATCACCACATCGTGCATGGGGATGGAATGGTCGTAATCGGGGTCATTTTCGCCCACTGCCCGGTTGAAATCTTTGGCTTTTTGCCATTTTTCCAAGGTTTCGAGCAGGTAGTCGATCACCCCTGCGGTATAGGCTCCAGCCGATACGGCCCCCGCCATAGCGATGCCGATGCGGAAGGTTTTAGGTTGTTCTATCATGGGTTTTTCTCCTGATTGGGTAAAATGTGGTTTTGCAAAGATGCAAAAGATTAGGATAAACTGAAAACTTCGGAGAAAGGCGGTCTCAACAATCAAACGAGGAATTTTTATCTGAACCTCAATTTTGTCTAAGGGCCACTGAAAAAATAACTTGTAAGAATTGGCCAATGCTTTGCCCCGCTGCGCGGTGCTGGTTGGGAACACGGATGAAACGGATATAACGGATTTTCACTGATTTCCAGCATGATGTTGACCTCACTCGACTCAAAATCGGAGGTGCCAATTTTTATAACTTATTCTTTTGCCATCCCTAAGTAGTTTGTTTTTTAAGTTCGCTAAACCATCGTAAATGAGTTTTTGCATTAAAGAGGTAAGTACGTCAGCCCTTTTGCCAGTTCAGCTCCGCCAATCAGTAGGGGAGATAATTACGAAAACTTAAAAAACGCTGTACTAAGTGACAAGCCACGAATAAACCTTACGAAATCGCAACTGCGAACTTTATAGATTATGCCCCGCTGCGCGAGGCTATTTTGGGAACACGGATAAAATTGGGTTTGGGTGTGTTTGTTTGGGTGTGAGTGTGAGAAAATCCCGTTTTCAAGTGATCGGAGACAAAAGTAAAAGCACGAAGCTCCCACACCCCAACTCACACTTGCACACTCCACACCCATTCTTGCGGATTTCCAGCATGACGTTGAACATGATGTTGACAACTGGCAATCATAAAACTTGGTAAGGTTTATTTTTGAACCGTTACTAAACCAGAATTTTTGTCTAAACCAGAATTTTCAGCATTGCAGCATTACTTGCATGGCGTTGACCGAGACAGAATTTGAAAGAATTTCAGAATCGGCCCGCTTTTCACGCACTGTGTCACGCTCCGCGTGAGAGCGTGACACGGCACACGGTCATGAACGCTTCATGTCCACTAAAAATCGCAAAATTCACAGCTACAGAAAGTGCTCTGAAGTTTTCAGGATTATACAATTTTTAAATGCTGATTTAGACAAAAAAATCGTGTTGGTAATGGCCTGTTATTTTGTAAAGCTATTTTAGGACAAATCACCTCAACCAGCCCTGTTTATCACTTTTTTGCACGGTTTGAAAAAAAACTTGCCCAAAAATTTGCGAACTTCATTTTTTTTTCAAATTTACATTGTTGAATGTACGACATTGAAGAACATGTCTGGTTACATGGCAATTTTAGTTTGATTATCCATTTTTACCTTGTTGATTTTTAGTTTTTTGCGTGAATTATTTGAATTTTTGATTTCGGCCCTCACATTTTGGTCTTGATTTTTTTTCCATCAACAAGGTTTAGGTCTTTGGTTACACAATTTGATTGGTTCATTTTGATTGGTGCTGCAATGCACTGATCCTGAAACGGTTTTGATTTGGACAAAATCAGCCTCGGCTGTCCTTTGTCTAGCAATATACTTGCAAATGGTGATCATTTGTGAGGCTAAAAATTGTTGACTTAAAAGTACTGCATTAAGTACCCGAAATGAAACGCTCATGAAAAGGACCCTACAATTGCTGACCCTAAGCGCCCTGTTTTTGCTTTTTGCATTGCCCCCAATGCAGGCACAAGTACAAGCTGTACCCCAAGTGGCGAAGAACCAGGAGTTTATCCCCTACATCCAGCAGGAAGACCTGGGCAATGGCCTGGTGAAACTGAAAATTGGCACCGAGCAAGGCCAGTTTGAATGGAGTACGGGGGAGAAAACGCCGAGTATTGTGGTGGACGGGAAGCGGGGTGGAGAGTATTTTCTTTTATATACCCCAGTATTGCAATCGCAAACCTGGAAGAGTGTGCTTTTTATTCCAGGCCAAAATACAAATCTCCGCTCCGCTACCTCTTGGTGTGATGGCGCTGGGTATACCCAAACGCATACCTCAATTTGTCAAGGCCAAACTGCTACTTTAACGGCAAGAACAGATGTTGCTGGGGCGCAGTATACCTGGAGCACTGGCGAAACCACTGCAAGCATCAGCGTTTCACCAAGTAGCAGTACAAGCTATGGAGTTACCATCACAGGGCCCAATAATAGTTGCAGTGCCAATTATTCCATTCCCATCCAAGTCCTCTCCAGCTCCAACATCAGCATCACCAACATAGTCGCTGCCAGCAACCACCTAGACTGTACTCCCGGCAATATGAACGTGGAGGTTTTCATCAGCAATTACAGCCTCCAGTCCAACCACGAATACAGCCTCAATGGCGGCCCTTGGGGCAATTCCCTGACTTTTGGCCCGCTGGGACGAGGAGACATGACAGCCAGGGCTCGGCTCAAGAACAATGCCTGCCCTCCGGTGGAGTTCATCAAATACGTTGACGAATTCCAAGGCTTCGAAGGAGGTACATTTGTCTACGAAAACCTGGGCGACTGCCAACTGAACAACGTCAGCGTGAGTTATGGCAAAGAAAGTGGCTTTGGTGGGGGAGGTCTGGAGTTCCGGATCGACAACCGGCCCTGGCAAATATTGTCCACTTTCACAGGCCTTGGCTCCGGTACCTACACCTACTACGCCCGCCAATCGGGCGGCAGTTGCGCCTTCAGTACCACCTTTACCGTGACCGAAACGCAAGGCCCAGCACTCAGTGGGGCCTTGGTTGAAAACCAACAGGATTGCATCACAGGCAATGCCAAAATAACGGCCCAAATCAACAACGCGGGCTCCAACCAGTTAGAATACCAACTCAATGGCGGGACCTGGCAAAGCAGCCCGGTATTTTCCAACCTCTCGTCGGGTACTTATACCATGGCCATTCGCAGCACGGGCAGCTCCTGCGCTGCTTCGACCAATACCTTCACCCAAACGATCAACGAAGCATATGTGCCTGTGATCAGCCAGATCGCGGTACAGAACGACAACGATTGTACCACGGGCAATATCCAATTGACGGCCACCCTCGCCAATCCTGTGGCCGGGATTCAATACCGCCGCAATGGTGGGGCCTGGCAAAGTTCGCCTACGTTTTCGGGCTTGAGTTCGGGCAACCACACCATTGAGGCCGGAATTCCAGGAGCCAGTGGGGGCTGTACAGCTAGCTTGAGCCGCAATGTGATGGAGTTTCAATCCGTCAGCCTCACTGCACTGACCAAACTCAACGACCTCGACTGCACCACAGGCAATGCCATTATCGAGGCCGTACACAATGGGGGCACCCTCGGCGGAATCGAGTTCAGGCTCAACAGTGGTCCTTGGCAAAGCTCCAATCGCTTCACGGGTTTGGGCAATGGGACCTACACCGTTGCGACCCGCATCAGTGGGGCGGGCGGCTGCACTGTGGCGGGCAACAGCTTGCAAACCGCGATCACCGAAAGATCGGGCAATGTAGTGATCAGCAGCGTGACCAAACCGGGAGAAACGGATTGTTTTGTTGGCAACTCCAGGGTGGCAGTTTATTTGGCAACTCCCGTTGTAGGTGTGTATTACAAGCTAAAGGGTCCAAATCCCCTCTGGCAAATTTCAAATGACGTAAGTGTAGGTGGATCGGGAACCTATGTGATCCAAGCCAGCACCATCAATACTCCAGGGTCCTGTATTGCCGAAATCACCGTGGTGATCAACGAAGTCGCAGGGGCTGTAACGGCCCTGAACCTGACGGGCCATACCGACTGCCAAATGAACAACGTGACCATCACGGCAGTGCATACGGGTACGCCCAACAGCGGTATCCAATTCCGGTTGAAAAAGAACGATGGCGTTTTTGGCCCCTGGCAAAACAGCCCGGAGTTTCGCAACCAGGGCAATGGGACTTACGTGGTGGAGTCGAAAACCAGCAATAACTGTACCGGAAGTCAGACCGTCACCGTAGATGAGGGGCCAGAGGTAGTACCTCAAATCACGGGCCTGGCCATGAATGGCGACCATACTGATTGTGTGAACGGCAACGCCGATTTCAGGCTCGTCACCAATGAATCTACTCATGACCATCAATTCCGGGTCAATGGCGGAACTTGGCGAAACCCTATCACTGACCCTTACAACGCGCCCTACTATTACAATTTCAGCAGAGACTCGATCACGGTGGAATTGCGCTACACCTACAGCAGCAACAATGTGTCGAGAACTTGTATCACCAGCAGCCGCTGGTTGGTGGACGAACACGCCCCCCTTGACATCACCAGCATCCAACTGGCCCGCCACGACGACTGCCTGCTCAACAATGCCCAGGTTACCGTTCAACTCAAAAACAACTTTGGCAGCACCCGCTACCGCCGCAACAATGGCAGCTATGTGATCGGCAACCCCACTTTTGTGAACCTGGGATCGGGCCTGCACCTGTTTGAAGCCCTGGATGCCAGGTCTTGCAAAGACACGATGTCGATCCGCATCACCGAACCTGCCCAACTGAAAATCACCACCACCACCAAAGCCAACGAGACCGACTGCATCCCCAACAACGCCACGGTCACCGTGAGCACCACCGGGGCCAGGGGTGGCCTCAGCTACCGGGCGGGTACGGGGCCTTGGTTTGGCAGCAACCCAATCAGCGGCCTGGGTACGGGTACTTACAAAGTGATGGCCCAGGATGCAACGGGCTGCAAAGACAGTGTGAATGTAAGCATCAGTGAAAGGGCCATGCCGACTGTGACCAAAGTACAAGACTCAGTGGTGATCTGTGCTGGTGCAAGCACCTCCCTGAGCATTGATGGCGGTGGGACTTACCTCTGGAGCAATGGCCTGGGCACGGCGGCTACGGTGAGTGTATCGCCTAGTGCAACGACTTCTTACACCGTGACAGTGACCCACGCCAGCAGTGGATGTACGGTGCTGGCTACTCGGAAGGTGGTGGTGCGGCCATTGCCATCCTTCAGTGTGAATCCTGCTTCAGCTTGTGCCAATCAAACAGGTTTATTGAACGTTGGCACCAGCGAATCACTTACTTACAGTTGGGGTGGAACCGCATTTACGACCAATGGCAGCATCTATTTGATAGCAGGTGCGAGTACTACTTTGGTAGCCAAAAACCAATGGGGATGCACCAGTCCGGCCTTAACGGTGGGGGTTGGCATCATTCCAACCGGTGGCCAAATCCTCGGCCCCGATGAAGTATGCCCTGGAGTGCCCTTCACCCTGATCCTGCGGCCAAATGGTGGGCCTGATTTCAGCCAAACCTATGCGATTACTGCCCCGCAGGTGATTCCGTTGGGAGGTTTTTCCAATGGCTGCCCCTTCAATGCCAGCAAAGCCATTGGCATCAAACCCCTGCCCACCCTCCAAATCCAAGCCCCAGACTCCCTCTGCACGGGCACAAGCACCATTGCCACTGCCAGCACCTCGCCAGGGGTGAGCTACCTTTGGGCTACGGGCTCCACCAGCCCGACCCTGCCCATGTACGCAGGCGAGACCATGAGCCTGACCGTGACCGCCCCCAACGGCTGCAAAGCCAGCGATACCCATACCATCCACAGCCTGCCCATCCCAGCACCTGTGATCAGCGCCAGCGGGCCGCTCAATTGCGCGGGCGATAGCGTGACCCTGAGCGCCAGTGGGCTGCTGCCGGGTACCAGCTACCAATGGAGCAATGGGGCAAGTACTGCCAGTATCCGCGTAGCACCAGTGCCTACGGCTTATATCCTGACCGCCACCCGCAGCGGCTGCGTGGGCATCTCGAATGTGCTGACACTTACGCCGCCTACTGCCTTGAGCATCAGCGATACCCTCGTACAGCCAATTTGCTACGGCACGGCTACCGGGCACATTGGCATCAGTGTAGCGGGTGGTACCCTACCTTATCTATATGTATGGAGCAATGGGGCCAGTACGACGAGTATCAGCAACCTACGGGCGGGGACTTATAGCTTGACGGTGACGGATGGGAAGGGGTGTAGCTTGGTGGAGAGTTTTTTGCTGGGGGAGCCTGCAAAGGTGCAGGTGCTGCTGAGCAAAACAGGTGATGAAGACTGCCAAGCTGGTAATGTACAACTCAAAGCCCGCAGCCAACATGCGCGTGGCCCCATCCAACTGAGCCTCAACAATGCACCTTTTGATACCATCAGCAATTGGATGGTAGGCAATGGGTTCTTCAAGGTGCAGTTGCGTGATTCTTTGGGCTGTGTGGCTTGGGATTCGATCGACGTCCGTGAACAACCAGTTTCAATCCAAAGCATCACCTTGCTCAATGTAAATGATTGCACACTTGGCAACTTGGCCATCAAAATATTGGCAAGTGGAGATTTCCAGCATTTCACTTATGCTGTCAATGAGGATAGTTTTGGAACAAGCAATGTATTGAAACTCCCCAAAAATCAGGAAATTGTTAAGGTCAAGGTTAGAGACAACAAGACTTGTGAGGCCGTACAAGATTACTTAGTTCCTGGCATTGATTCTGTAATTGTTGAATCTAAAGACATTAGCGATTGCAGCCAAGCTGATGGGACTATTCAAATTAGTTTTCCGGCGGGGTCGCAGGATTCACTAGCCTTTAGCATTGATGGTGGATTAAATTGGCAAAATGGTACTGGCTTATTTCTTGGTTTAACACCTGGATTATACCGCCCTGCGGTAAAAATATTGAGCCGAAACTGCGTTTTATTCGCTGATACTGTTCGGATCAGCGCACCTGGGTGCCTTCCTTTAGCTGGATTTACAAAAGACAAAATCATTATTACCCAAGCAGATCAGCGTATCATCCTGCCCTGGCGAGTCTTCACCACCGCTTGGGGGCAAGTTGATACCGCTTTCTCGCTTATAGTCACTCGAATTGGAGATGGGGTACCACATTTCGTAGCCCCACGCAGCGATGTTTCTCCTGCTGGCGAACTGCGAAGCACAACCTTGAGAGTGCCAAAATGGTACGCCCGTACTTTTGCTGGTGGGGATAGCCTGGAACTGTTTTTGCAGGAATCGGCTGAAGAATTTCTAGAGCCCGGAGAGTATGTTTTCCAGCTAAGTGGCAACAAAGTCAATATTGCTCCGGGTAAAGGCCGCTTAACAGTTTATGCTGATTTTGACAACCGGGTTTTGGAAACCCCCATCAGCACTTGTTTAACCAAAGAAATCACCCTTACTGCCCAAGATGGGGAATGTTGGTATTGGGAAGGCATTACCCCCGGCAATACCAAGACTGTGGTCATCAAAAACCACGTTCCGGGTACCATCTATAAGGTGTATTACCTCAAAGGGCTAAAGCAGTACATTCAGATTTTCAATATTGATGACAAAACTCAAATCCCGGTTTCCATATTGGGGCCTACGGAACTATGCCCATCAGAGATCACTAAACTGAGTGCCAAAGTACAACCCAGTGCGGCTGGGGATTGGACCTTCAAGTGGCAAGATGGCAGTACTACTGCGGATTTCACTATCTCGCCAACCCAAACGACAACCTATACCCTGACCGTCAAACAACTGTCGACGGGGTGTGAGTACCAAGTTACCCATACGGTTAATTTGAAGCCGCAAAAAACGGAGTATTCTCTACTTTCAAATGGAGGAAATTCAATTTGCCCTGGGAAAAGTGTCAGATTATTTCTAGGACCAGTTTGGCCTAATGGGACTACTTTTAAATGGACTACTCCTGGATCTGGTACAATTCAGACCGAACCTGTTATCACTGCCGACAAGGTGGGCACTTATCGCGTAACGGTCACATTTGCTAGTACGGGATGTTCACGAGTGTATAGCTTGGATATCCTGGATGGAAGCAGCCCTTGCGAAATCAAAAAATATTTCCAGAACAATGGCTTTTTGGCCATCCCGATCAAAATCATCAAGCCTGTAGTACAAAGTCCAGAGTTGCGAGGTGGAGCTTGTCCAGCAAATTCGTGCAGCAACAGCTCAACGGGCATCTGTGTCAGCGATTTGGCAAAATACCAGATTGAGCTGAAAGGACGCGTGATTGGCAACCTGGAACAATTGCAGAATACGCTGCTAAATGGCTTCCGAGACAAATGGGGCTATGACAATGCAAAATCGCAAATCACTAAAAACGAATTGTTCTGTTGCGAAAATTTCATACCAATCCACGAATCCTCTCTTGCCAATTCAAAACTGGGCTACTGGATACACCTTTGGGAAAATAGCAATTGTGAAACAGGTGGTGATGTGCTGTACATCAAAGCCAAAACCCCAAATGGGAGTTACTCTAGCGCTGACTTGGCCTTTTTGCAGGAAGGTTTGAAGTACTTTGATAAAAGACAGGATTCGCAAGGCGAAAATTACCTTGCATGGGTGCAGGATTTGATGTTGGATAACCATTCTGAACCCAAGCAAATCAAAGTCTTTACCGATAAATATGAACCCAAGCGAGAGGTGCCTCTTCAATTGATTTGTAACGATGGTTTCAAACAATTAGAAACCCCAGTCATATCAGCTTCTGGTCAATTACTAATGCTGCCAGCTAGATCTATTTGGCGCTTTGATCGTAACCCAGAAGTTGCTAAAATCGCTATGAATGGTATTCTTACTGGGTTTACCACGTTTGCCAGCAACTCTCTTGAAATACTAGGGATTTATGGTGGGAGATACCACACAATGACATTGGATCATTTAGGATATTTTGACCAAGGTGTAGATGTTCGAAAAACTTTTCTCCAGACTGCCGTTGAGTTTAACACTCCGGTGCTAGAGAGTGATGGTCAAATTGGGGTGTATCATGGTAGCCACCTGGATTTGAGTAAGGGAAGAGAATGTAACGAAAGCTTTATCATTTTCGAGACCAGACTCCGCCCTAAAGGAGCACTGTATGGAGGTACCTATAGCAGTGGGGTTAAAATCAGGCCAAGTGGAGCTTTTGTCAAATCAATGGCTGACGTAGCCGAAAACCAGTCTTTTGAAAGAAAGCAGCAGCAAGCCTATAGCATCTGCCCTGAATCTATAGGCTCAGCTGCAAATAAAGTTGCACAGCTAGGTCCTAATGCTGCCTATGATCAACTCCAACAGCTTCCTGCGCTTATCCATCCAGATGGTTTGAGAATCATGCTCAAAGTTCAAATTCCATTGGGTGGTACAGAATGGTTTTTGATTGAAGTTGCTGAACGTGGGAAAGCCGATTTTTGTGAAGGAGCGTACCGAATATATCGTTGGTATTGCCAGATTGCAGCCTGGCGAGAGGTTAAAAGTAATGATTTACGGGCATTTCAAATTGACTGTTATACAATAAAGGCTCTTTTTGACTTTTCCCAAGCTGCAAGACGATTACATGAAGGTCTTCAAATTACGTCATTTATACCAGTGGTCGGAGATATTGCCTCACTGATCAATGGCATGATCTATCTAGCAGAGGGAGACTTGGGTAGAGGAACCGAAGAGCTGTTTTTCGGAATTATAGGCTTAGGTGGAGAGTTAGGTGCGTTGGCTGGTATCGGTGCTCTCCGCTTCGCAGATGAAGCTGCTGACGGAGCAGCTACAATCAGAGGCTTTGCAAGAAGTACACCTTGTAAAGATATTCCCGGATTCAATAGTTCAACTCCCGAATCAGGTCCTTGTTTAAAAGTGGACGAGATTTTAGGCCAAAAAAGGACCAAAGAGCTGATTGATGCCCTAAAAAGAGATGGTTATGACTTTGATGGGGCTCCACTCGACCTGGCCAAGTTCATTCACGGGACCAGATTGGGCGATGAATTCTACGACTGGCTGAAAACCGCCAACCTCTCTGATTTTGCCAAGCTGTGGAAAAAGGCAAGTGTAGAACTGCGATTCGACCAGCGCCTGATGGACGACCTGCTTGAAGACATCATCAAAAATCCTGGCCTGATGGGCCTCTTTACTTCTGGTGCAAAATCTGAGCGAATGCTTCAGGCTTGGAAGTATTTCAAGTTGGGAGGGAACCGTGTTGAACGTTTGGAACTGGACCAATTGACCAGATTGGCTGATGATCTGGATCATCCGACTTGGGGCAAAGAAATTCGCGACTGGTTAGAGGCCGATCCAAGTGAAATATCTATTTGGATTGAGGTTAGAAAAGACCCCCACTATCACTGGGACCTGGTCAAAGAGAATCCTTCCGCAGCATGGCTGAAATGGTCTCATGGGGAATTCTTTAAAAACTCGACAGCATTGGGACGTAAGTTTGAAGGCGTTGCCGAAGCTGCTATGAAAGCGCGTTCTGCAAATGCACATTATTTGAAAATTCAGCAACAACTTGGAATTAATTTAGACGAGTATGATCTTTACACCCAAGTGCAGTTAACGATTAGCGGCGATAAATATTTCGTTGCAGATCAGGTCTTCATAAAGTGGAAAAAAGAAGGTGGTGTTGATGTTGTTGATGATGTAGTTGTGCTAGAGGTTAAATTAAAGTCTGGGACAGATTTGACTACAAACCAGAATTTGGGGTTGAATAGCACTAGCCAATTGACAGTAAGGAGTGCAAGTAAGAGTCCAGAAAGTTCTCGTTTGGTTGGCGAACAGGGAAAAACCTTGGACAAAAACACAAAACTTTCTGCAAATCCTAAGTTTTACAAGGTTTATGATGGCCAAAATGGAGATGCAATTGTTGATGTAAAAAACCTGAGGGAATGAATTCAAAAAAATTTATCACAATTCTGTCGAAGCAGCTTAGTTTAGCTCCTGATAGATGGCAACCATGTCATGGATTCGGTTCAGTTTGGTTGAAAAAAGCAAGAGAGAATGGGAATGTTAACATCATTCTTTGGAATGTAAACAGTAATGCTGGATACTCAAAAATTTCTCCTGGATACACAACCTGTTATCTCTGGATATTTAAGGTAGAATCTATTCTATCTAAATTTTTGGAAAAAGAAAAACAGGAGCTTGGAATGGGAACGGTTCGATTCAAACTAGATCGTGAGTATGCTTTGGAAGTAGATATTGAGTACGATGAAGATGTATCTGTATTATGCCCTTACATTGAGGCTCAACTGAATTCGAATATCTTCTTAGAGTTCGAGAAGCTTGAAGACCTTAACTATGTGCATGAATGTGCAATGAAGTATTTGGAGGCTGATGAATTAACTATTTTTATACCATCTCCGCCTCATAATAGACTAATCATTCTCAAAGCGCTAATAGGTGCTGATGATTTTCATGAATATTACAAGGAAATATATTCTACATATTTAGAATATGTAGAAGGGCCTTATGACTACATCTTCGCTCCCCACGCCCGCTACATGCCCGACCTATACGAAGAACTAAAGCCCATTTACGAACAAAACAAAAACAAACGATGAGGTATGTGTTGATCATGGTTTTGCTGTGCTGCCTGGGCAGTGGCTTGGGTGCCCAGGTCCAAAAAGGAGATTGTATGCTTGGGGGCTCGTTTCACTACAAGCGGGTGGATTATTCACGGAGTCATTACAATATCCTGAATGCAATACCTGAGGGCGGTTATTTTCTCAACAACAGGCTTTCGCTAACAGGTTACGCCACTTTCAGTTGGTTGTACTGGCGCAGTAGAACTGGAGGGGCAGATGTACCCGGTAATACCCGCTTTGGGGGTGGGCTGGCGCTGAATTTTTACTATGGTAAGAAAAAATCCTCTCTCCAACCTTTTATCTATGCTGGAGCCCGGCGAGTGGTCGAAGCCAAAATTTGGAGTCAGGAATATGACCAGCGCTACGCTTCGGGCTATGATGTAGGTGCGGGGCTGCATGCTTTCATCCGACCCGACGTGGCCCTCGATTTTCGGTACAACCGCTACTTTGATACTTATGCTGACCGGACTTTTGGTCAGCTTCTGTTTGGAATCAAAGCTTTCATTAAAAAAGATGCAAAGCAGCAAAAAAAAGATAAAAACAAATGAAAAACAGAAACTACAAAATAGTCCTGTTGAAGTACATGCTATGGATACTGTGCTACTTTCCGATCGGTGCATTGGCTCAAATTGGCAAAGGCACTACCATTTTGGGCGCTGAGTTCAATTATGCCAATATACAGGAATTGCATACCGAATATGCTACCATCAAAGCCCAAGGGGCCTGGGGATTTACCGACCGTTTGTTCTTTGGTGTATTTGGAGAATTGGTTTTGGATCTCTACAATATATTTGGCGACAAGCTGGACTACGGACTCGAATTCAGTCCTGGTCTGATGGCGAGGTATTATTTGAAACTCCCCAATAAGAAAAAAATAGGCTGGTGGGCCGAAGGATTTGTACAAAGACACATGGGCGTGGACGGCGTTAACGATGAGCACGGTTATCCACCTATTTTAGTGGTAGAGGAGCTCTACGACCAGGTTTATGGCCTTGGAGGCCGACTCGGAGGCGATTTTTTTCTGTCCCAAAATGCAGCCCTCACGGCTAATATCACCTTTGATAAACGTGGAACAGTGGAAGAGATGGGAGCTTATTTTGGCGTTCAGATTTACCTGAACCGAGCGGAAAATGCCCCTAAAAAAAGGAAAAGATAACCGTAATAACCTCCCTTAAAACCTAAGGCTTATGAACCCTTTCAAGTTATTCAACAAATACAGTTGGCTTTGGACCTTTGCCTTGTGTACAGGCGGCCTGTTGCTCAAAGCATCTGCTCAAGACTTGCGCGAGCAGATCATCGTCAGCGAAGTCAACCAGTCTTCGTGTGCACAATGCAATGGCAAAATCAGTGTGAAACTACCATTGGGCATGGCTCTCCCCCTTCAGGTTAGTTTGAGGGATGCAGGTAGCACTTCTCCTAAAACTCTCCATTATTCAGAATTAAGTGAAGTTACGCAGGCCATTTTTGATGAAGTTTGCCCTGGACCTTATACCATAACAGTAAGTATAAAAGACCCCAAATTTGAAGATCAAAGTTGTGCCATCTTGACCAAAACAGGGATTTTGAAAGGAAATGGACAAGCCAATTTTGCAGTCACGTTGGTGAGCAACGTCAATAATCTGCTGCAAATCAGTACCACCGCACTTAACCCCTCATTTAAGTGGAGCAATGGAGAAACCACCCAAGACTTGAGTGTCAAAATCCCCGGAGATTACACGGTCACGGTGACTGATATTGCGGGCTGTGCTAAGATCGCTGGCCCATTTTCGGCAAAGGCAGAATGTTACAGCGCCAATGGAACCTACATTGGCGAAAAATTTGAGATTGGAATAGCTGGAATGACCGATAAACAAGAAGGTATTTTCAGCAGTGGGGCAGATCAAACCCTGCGGGTTACTTTTGCAGGGGGTACTGCCCTGCCAGCCGGATACACCATAAAATGGCTGCTGAGTGATGGGACAGTATTGGGCAATGCTAACAGTATTACCATACCATACAACCAATTTTCCAATTATAAATCGGTAAAAGTAGTAGTAAACAACGCTTGTGAGCAACGCGAGCGCACGATCAAGTTGCAAGCTTGCGGCGAAGTCCTCAAAGACCCAACGGAGCTTTTTGACATGAAAGTAGAACCTTCGTGTTATTACCGCTCATTGGGCAGTGGCACCAGTATCGTTTCAACCGATAACCGCACCGGAAAAATAACCCTTAGTATCCCCATCCCAGCGGGCATGACCCAACAGCAAATTGTGGTAAGCCTGGCTAGCCGAAAATTCACGGCAAGTAGCGTAGACAGCAAGGGGCGGGCTGTTTTTGTACTCGATCGTTTGTATTCCTTCGAATCCGCTCAGACGATTTTGGTGGAATTTGGTGCTTGTAAATTTTCATTTCAGGCGGTGGTACCGAAGAAGGAAGCTAAGTATTTTGAAGATGTGGTACTGCGATACAGTAAGGACTTGGATGCTTACGATCCGGTCAAAAATTTGTGTAATTTCACTGCTACTTGTTCAACAGAAACTAACCCTTCAAAAGATGTGGTGAACCCACCCTTTTTGGTATCCTTTCCTCCTATCAAGTTCATTTCGAGGTCACAGACTTTCGATCGCAGCGTTAGTAAACGAAAATGTGAAAAAGTAGCTGTTTGTGGGGCAGGTAGTTTTTCTTATGAAGCACGTTTGCACCAGTTACCTTTTGAGGAAAGATTGGTTGATGCCGTCACCACTTATGCAGGCATTTTTAACGAAGTGCTCAACAGTATAATTACCGATCCTAAAATCAAACTCACGCCAGCTGAGAAAGAATTTATGATTGAAAAACTGTGTGCTGATAACAAGGATCGACAGCGGTGTAGGAAAGTCAGATTTTGCCCTGGCAGCTTTGAAGTGATAGACGATTCTGCACCGGGAGGACCACTTTTTGGAAGGAGAAAAAATAGCGATCAACTCTCTGAAGATGGGAAATGCTGGGAATTGGATTGTGGCCGAGGCAGAGGCCGTGAAATGCTCTCTACTTGTGACCCTGAATTGGCTCAAGTAGTCAAAATTATTGCGCCTGTTGGTCCAACAGGTGGCGTATGCTTGGATGTAGAGGATCGTGATGACACCAGCGATAATACAGATGGCGAGAATGGCAAAAAGTGTGAAAAATATGAATACACGAGGACTACTGCGGCTCAATTATTGGCGGCAAACTCTCCAGATGAGTTGAATATAATTCCTGGCAGTCAATTAGAGAGAATTTACTGGTTGTTGAAGAATAGAGCAGATGCTCTGGATCAGTTGCTTGAAAGAGCTGGCACGGGAGCATCGCGCTTAGCTTGTTATAAAATCAAGTACTGTACGATCACGCAAATAGTAAGGAATTTTAGATCCCTAGAGAGAGATATAATAGATGAGGATTGTCAAACTTGCAGTAATGCAGATATGGTATATACAAACTTGTATGATCTTGTTAGGAAACTACCTAATAATCCAATAGGTGCCGATTTTAGATATTTGAAAAGAGCATACGGTTTTGATCCTGCAAGTACACCATTTACCTACAGATGTGTGCCTATTGAGTATTGCCCTGGTACGAATATCGTAAAACGAATAGATAAAGTAAGTGACTTAGTGCGTCAAGTTACTACTTTTGATTGCCCCAATTGTACAGCTATATCCGTCAGGTTCAATGTTTTGGTAGGGATCTATTTCAGGAAAGATCGTGCCGCATGGAGGGAATTAATTGGTGAAAATGAACAGTATGAAGATTTTATTCTTGAAGGGGAAGATTTGGAAAAACTAATTCTAAAGAATGGTCGCTATCATTCGAGTACATACGAGGGTTGCCCAATTATTCAATTTTGCAAGGAAACAAATAAAGTCTTCAATTTCAGAAAAATGGACGATTACTTATTTAACTCTACATGTAACCATTTGTTTCATGAAGGCGATCAAAATAATCATACAATCTCTTTTGGATCAAACCTGTTCAGCCAGCAAAACGAGGTAGAGCCAAGAAGCCCGAAATATTTTGAAGATTTCCCGGCAAATGAGGTTTTTAATATGTTCACTCCTCAAATTAGCGGTGGCTTTTTCAGCGGCAAGGCAGCCATTAGTAACGAAAAAACTGGAAAATACTATAACTTTAGCCACGATGTGAAACCATTACAAGTGTTAAAAGATTCTGCTATTATTTTTAAATACGATAACTGGGATACCGACCAATACTGGTACATCGACCGCATGAACTCGAATCGAGAATACTGGATATCGCACGATGAAGAGGCTGGATATTGGGGTGCCCCCATTGAATCTGATTCGTTGTTGCAATTTTCAAAAATTGAAGTGCAGGATAGTATCGCTTATATGAGCGGCATTTTTACAGGGGCGTTACGATTCAGAGGCCAGCTTTTGTCAAGCGATTTTCCTCACGACCGCATCAGTGCTTTTGTGTTGGCTTTGCGTACCAATGGCACTGTGAAAGGAGTACATATTTTTCAAGGGATTGACACCTTGTACGGTGGCTTTTCATTTGCATTGGGGAACGCTGGAAAGATACTTGTGAGTGGGCAGAAAGCAGTCCAACATGCACTTAAACACAACGGTACAGAGTTGAATTTACTCGGACGTACTGCTTTTTTTGGAGCTATTGAGCAAAATACACAGTTTTTCCAATTGATCCAAGCCCCTGATTTGGGTAGTGGTCGTATCCTAACAATGGCGGTTTCTCTAGAAGGTGATGATGTTGGCTTACTTATTGGGCCATCTACACCCATCACCTGGTCAAACAATACCCTGAAGGCTGACCCAGGCACAGGGTTCAATATCGTTAGTATTGATCCTTTGGGTGCGCTCAACTGGTCTCAGCACATCAGCGGAGCGCTGGACTTGCGCCAAAGAGACCTCAAATATGGTTATCAAAAGCGCATCATCTTTGCATACACCTATCAGGGTGCAGTCAATGTTGCTGACTCGTTGATAGTAAACAGCAATGGCAAAGAGGACATTGGCCTCATCCAATTTAGCAACACAGGAGGCATTCGTTGGCACAAAAACTATGGAACTCCAGAAACGGAAACTGTAAAAGCCTTGCTTTACAACTATGGTGTGGTTTATTTTGGCGGAGATTTCAAAGGGAATCAGAGTGTGCGTTCGGTAGGTGAATATGATTTTCACAATACTACCCAGTATCCTAATCGTGCTTACGTTTCATACGTTCTTGATTCTCTTTCGATTCAAGATACTACAGGTGTGACTTATGAAATTGCGGCATATCAGGCACCAAAGTTCGCAAGTCATATTTCCAACAAAAACACCCTCAAAGCCTACCCCAACCCCTTCCAAAACCAGATCACCGCTGAATTCATACTCGATACCCCCGGAGAAATCACCCTGCAATTGTTCAACCAACTGGGCAATGTAGTGGAGCTGCGCAAGATCAACGCCAACGACGGCCTCAATCGGGAGCAAATCTCGACCAACAGCCTCCCCAGCGGCCTGTACTTCCTGCACCTCCACGACGCCCAAAACCGCCAAATCGGCGTGCAGAAGATACTAAAGATGTAAGTGAGCGTATAAAAATAAAGCGATCCAAACAAATTGGAGTGGTTTATTTTAGCTCCACTACTAAGTACAATCAAATTGTTTTTTTTATTTTTCAAAGACCATCGAGCCTCTTCTTTTTTCATCTGATCCTGGCGGAAAGCTGGGCGGATGAAAAAGGGGGAGGCTTTTTTAGTTGAGGAAGTTGAGGGGTTGAGGAGTTGAGAAGTTGAGGAGAGGGGCGCTGAGTGGGGGCCCACCCTCCAAATCCAAGCCCCAGACTCCCTCTGCACGGGCACAAGCACCATTGCCACTGCCAGCACCTCGCCAGGGGTGAGCTACCTTTGGGCTACGGGCTCCACCAGCCCGACCCTGCCCATGTACGCAGGCGAGACCATGAGCCTGACCGTGACCGCCCCCAACGGTTGCAAAGCCAGCGATACCCATACCATCCACAGCCTGCCGATCCCAGCACCTGTGATCAGCGCCAGCGGCCCAATCAATTGTGCGGGCGATAGCGTGACCCTGAGCGCCAGTGGGCTGCTGCTGGGTACCAGCTACCAATGGAGCAATGGGGCAAGTACCGCCAGCATCCGCGTAGCGCCCGCAGTGCCTACGGCTTATATCCTAACCGCCACCCGCAGCGGCTGCGTGGGCATCTCGAATGTACTGACCCTTACACCGCCTACTGCCTTGAGCATCGGCGATACCCTCGTACAGCCAACTTGCTACGGCACGGCTACCGGGCGCATTGGCATCAGTGTAGCGGGTGGTACCCTACCTTATGTATATGTATGGAGCAATGGGGCAAGTACGGCGAGTATCAACAACCTGCGGGCGGGGACTTATAGCGTGACGGTGACGGATGGGAAGGGGTGTAGCTTGGTGGAGCGTTTTTTGCTGGGGGAGCCTGCGAAGGTGCAGGTGCTGCTGAGCAAAGCAGGTGATGAAGACTGCCAAGCTGGTAATGTACAACTCAAAGCCCGCAGCCAACATGCGCGGGGCCCCATCCAATTGAGCCTCAACAATGCAGCTTTTGATACCATCAGCAATTGGACGGTAGGCAATGGCTTTTATCGGGTACAGGCTAGGGATTCTTTGGGTTGTGTGGCATGGGATTCTCTACTGATTCGTGAGAAACCCATCACTTTCAAAAGCTTCCAAGTGCTCAAGGACCGGGATTGCACCTTGAACAATACCGAAATCAGCTTTGAAGCCCAGGGCGATTTTACGCCTTTCGAGTACCGCCTCAACGGACAAGTGGTGACAGGCACCAAGCTGCTTTTGGACACGACCCATCGCAATTTTGAGCTCAAAATCAAGGATACTCGCGGTTGCGAACAAAGCCGCAGCGGCAGGATCATTGAGCTGGGAACCATTCAAAAAGTAGTGGTGCCCGTGACCAATTGTGTGCAGCCCAATGGCAGCATTACCTTGTCTTTGTCGGGTGTGAGTGCTGACTCCCTGTCCTTTAGCCTGGATGGGGGCGAAAACTGGCAGGCCAAAAACGGCACTTTCACTGGCTTGAAACCCGGCGTTTACTTCCCGATGATCCGCGACCGCCGGACTTTCTGTCGCTTTGCAGTCGATTCGGTGGTATTGACCGATCAGTATTGCCCTCCGCTGGCAGGCTTCACCCGCGATACCGTGCTGATCACCCAGCCCGACCAATTGATTACGCTGCCCTGGAACATCAAAGCCGATACCAGCTTTGCCATGCCCTTTAGCCTGGGCATCAGCCTGGAAGGCAGTGGTTTTCCACACTTGTTCCCCTTGCCAGCAGTGGGGCAAACGGCCAGCAGCGAACTGCGCAGCAGCCAGGTCTTCCCGCGTACCTATTTTTACCAGACCGGGCAAAAGGGCAACTTCAAAGACAGCCTCGCCCTGCGCGATTCGGCGGACCAGTTCCACTATCCGGTCACTTATGTGTTCAAGCTGCAAAAACCCTTGGGCTCGCCCATCGAAATCGACCCCAAGCGCGACAAGCTGAAAGCCATTGTGATTCTGGCTGGCCCGGAAAGTTTTGAACAAGTCACCCAATACGTTTGCCCAGGCTCGTGTATCACCATCGGCAAAGACCTGGGCTCGAATTACTGCTACCAATGGAAAAACCCCAGAGGCGAAAGCCGACCCCAAATCGAGGTTTGCCCCCAAAAGGACGAGTTGTACCAACTGGAAATCATTGACCTGAACACCTACAAAATCCAACTGATCAACTACGAAATCAAGGTCAGCGAACCCCGGATAGTACTCAGTGCCAGCCCGGCAGAAGTATGCCAGGGCGAAAAGACCAAAATCTCCTGGGCTTTTGCTCCGGGTTTTGAGCACCTCGCAGACGAACAATGGGAGAGCAACTGGGGCAACAAGTACTTCACTGATGAGCTGGAGATCAAAATCAACAAGGATACCACCATCAGGGTCACGATCTGGGGCCTGGACTCGGAGTGCCCCTCGGTGAGCGGCGACATCATGGTCAGGGTGAAGCCCCGGCCAGAAATCGGTGGCATTTTACCCGCTTTGCCATTCGTTTGTGTGGGCAACCCCAGCTCAACGGTGACCATAGGGCCCAAAGATGCCCCCACTAACCTGGGCTACCAATGGTCGAATGGCCAAAGCACCAGCAGCATTACGGTGGGTACGCCTGGCGAATACCGACTGACGGTGACCAATGCCGCAGGCTGCAAAACGGTACTGGCAAGCACGGTCAAAACCAATGACCCCGAAAACCTCCAGAGCTATTTTGAAAACGGCAATTTTTTCAAAATTAAAATCGAATTGGGCAGTCCACCCGCCTTGCGCGATGAGGGCAATCAGCCTCGTTTGCGCAGTACCGGCACAGTCGAAAACCGCACCGTGGGCTTGGGTGAGGTGAACATGAAGTACCTCGAATATGGCACCTTCTTTGACTTGGTCCCTACCGCTGGCCCGCAATTGGTGGGCAGTGTATTTGCTGATTTTGGTGACAAAAAGGTCTATATCACCAACAACCGCTCCTTGTGCCAATACCCCAATTTGCTCAAAGAACTGGAACAAAAAATCAAGGAGCACAACCTGGGCTACTGGATTCACATCAACGACAAAGTGGGCAGTACCCAGGCCGATTTCTTCATCACGGGCAGCTCTTACGACAAGACCAAGAACGCGCCCGTATCAGCTGATCACAAGACCTTTGTGGCCCTGCGCCTGGCGCATGTGGCCAGCCGGCCGGGTTTTGCGGGTCTGAGCGGGCCTAAAACCCTGCAACTGATCTGCAATTCTTTGGTGGATAATTTTTCGGAGGGGTACGACCTGTTGAACCAGCAATTTGAAAACCCACAAGAAGGCGATCCGGTCAGCATCAACCCAGAAAGCAATTGTGCCACCACCACCAGGCCGCTCAATTTCTTGACCGCCGCAGGCAAGGTATTCAGGGTGCCGGAGCAGTCGCAGATCCGCTTTCAACCTCGTGAGGACCTGGCAGGCCTCTTCCCGCCTGGTGTCTTGACCGGATTCACCAATCCGCAGCGAGAAATTTACAGCGGGCGCTCCACCCCCAGCCAGAGTATCTATTATGGTTACGACAATATCTCCAGCCAGGATGCGGGCAGCTACCACTTCTATGCTTACTCGCCACTGCTGAACGTGAGCCAGCCGCTGGAGGTATGGTTGGGCTCCACCCTGCAAGCTGTATCTGGCAAGGGCTGGGACAATGCCCTGTTCAACCAAACCCTCACAGGTGGAGAGACCAACCCACTGGGTGATGGCCCCTTTAGTGCAGTAGCCAAAGGCACCCTCAGCCCGGCGGCCAATTACCAAGAGCAGCGCTACGGCATCAGCATCGACTTGAGCCTGCCCGGCAAGGTCGGTCTTTGGCAGATCATTAGGGGGGTGCAGCACGTGGATAAAACATTGACAGACAACAATAAACACTATATAATTACCATTCCCAGGGAAGGGGGCTTGCCGCCTTATCAGGTGTTTTATGACCGGATTAATAAGTGGTACTATACCTTCAATTGTTTAAGCGGAGAATGGCAGCGGACGGATAAAGCAGGGGTAGGGCTTTATTTGGGCACTCAGGATCTGCTCAACGCTTATGTTACTGTCAATAAAGTCATAGACCAACTGATCTCGGATGGGCATTTCGTGCTAGATGTATTGGGGATGGTGCCTGTTTTTGGAGCAATTCCTGATTTTATTAATGGTGTATGGTATTTATTAGAAGGTGATAAAGGGAATGCAGCCTTGTCGTTTGTCAGTGTAATCCCAGGCTATGGAGATATCGTTGGAGGGGCAAAAATTGCGGCAACAACATTTATTATTATTGCAAGAATTCCACATAAAGCATACGTTCGTCTGTTAAAACTTGCCAATGGTGTTGAGGTCCTTTTAGACTGGACAAAGTTTACTGAGAAATTGCGGTCGGTGCGGAACATATATCCAAATATTTCAGATAGAGTTATCAGCACATTAATGACCAATATCGATGGACTAAAAGATGCCGATTTATTGTATAGGCTCTTTAAAGACCCAGAGAAATTGGCTAAGGCTTGGGATTTCATGAGGGCTGCTGGAGTTACAGGCAATAAGTTGTATGATCCACTGATTATTGATGTTGTTATGAGGCAACTTGATGATGTCAATTTCATCAATAGAATTGGAGGAGAAGATGTTTATAAGAGAATCATCGGCCAATTTAGGGGAGGCTGTGTACTTTGTAAAGAAGCTGCGGACTACCTTAAACCTTTAGGCAATTTGACTGATTTGCTGGTCATGATGGAGACTTGGACAAATAAATTTGCTGGCATCCCAGGATTTGAGGCAGCGATTAAAGCTTTTGGCTATGACTCACCAGCAGCACAAAGAGCGGCACTTTTTGTCTTTGATTTAGCGTCTAAAGAAGGTAGAACAATTACTGCTTTTGAGTTCAAATATCTTGAAGAATTTGCGAATCGAGCAGATTTTGTAGTGATGGAGAATGGAAAAAGAATACTTGTAGAGGCAAAGTCATGGAGTTCTGAATTCATAAATAAAATTCCGACAAGTGAGTTAACTACACAGCTTAAAAGATATATTAACAACCCTCCTTTTGAGCAATGGTTTGATGCTTCTGCTATCAAGGAATTTACTAAAACTGATCAAATAATTGATAAGTTAACTTTTGTTAAGTCTAAATATAAAGAGTTATTTTCAAACGCAGATTTTTGGAAAGATGACGATATGAAAGCTTTTTTTCTTTCAAAAGGCGTATCATTGGGGACAAATATCGCTTCTTTACCACTGAGTCACCCTTTGTTTGATTTTATAAAACTTAAGTAGCATGGAAAGACTACCAAATAAAGCATCTGGCATTTTTGTATTTGATAATTTGATCTCATATGCGTGGGATAATTGCATATATGAGGTTGGCACATCAGATGTGAGGTGTTTTGATTTTATTGAGAATAATTGGATTTTTGAATATTTCATTTTTCATGATTCGGAACTAATCATAGACTCTTCAGCCAGATGCTTTCAGTTGATAAACGGGGTATTGGCTAATCAAATTGAAGCAGTAACCCATACTTCTCCATACAATAGTCGATATATTATGATACAAAAAGAAGTTGGAGTAGATATTCAAGGATTCCCCAAGGCAACATGGATTTTTTATGATCTAGGTAGCAAAAAAAGATTAGAAAAACCTGTAGTTGAAGATGTATTGGTAATTTCATCAGATATACTTTTGAGTATTAATCGGGAATTAACAGCTTATCGCCCAGAGTCAATCGATCCAATTTGGAGATTTGATCTCTATGGCTTTTTTGAGAGTATTGGAGATTATTTGATGAAAGAAGCATTAGATAGCCCACTGAAATTCCATTACATCAGAGTTTTAGGGAAGTGGGAGAATTTTCTGATTGTTGAATTTCACAGATACCAATTAATGTATCTAGATTTTGAAACTGGTGTTTTGGTTTTTCTATCTGATAATTTGGCTTCAAGGTATCCAGAAGTTTTGGCGGTTAGTAATCAGCCAGATGCGGATGGATTACTACTTGATTGGCATTTAGATCAAGAGAAAGGTAAGATTTACTCATTAAATGCAAATGTATTTGTTGAGTTTGACTTGCTGATCAGGGAATGGAGACTAAAAAAGGAATTTCCACTTGTTATCCCAGGCTCATGGTACTTTACTAGGTCAGTACTTTTCGGTAATAAATTGTTTTTTACAGCACAGAAAACAGATTATTTTTCAGACGTTTTAGGGGCATTTGATATCGAAAGACTTGAAGTGGTTTGGTTTTATCAATTTAAAGATTCGATTGGCTCAATCAAAGTCAACAACAAATACGTAATTGTTTACGGAGGTGATTATCAATGGTACATCTTCACCCATGAAGAAATCGAATCAGAAATCCAAAAAAACCAAAACCAATGACCAAAACCAAACCATACTATTTGCTCTTTCTCCTCCTCCTAGCCCTGCCAGCCCATGCGCAGTTGCGCTACGAGCTCAAGGTGGCTCCGCTATGGGGCTTGAAGGGCTACAGCTACGAGCAGGTATTGAGCCGCAATACCGTAGAGGGCTCCTTTGAGTGGCTACTGGGTAAGAAATTTGGGGTGGAGGCTGGGGTGGCGCATCGGAGGAATAGATGTGTGGAGCCCTATTTTTACTCCAATCAGTTGGAAAACCTTGAATGGAATGCACTGGTATTCAGTTTGTACGCCCGTTTTTATGTAACAGGCAACCAGCAGCGCCAGCGAGGTTTGTTCATTGGCATACACACGAGTTGGTTTCGGAACTATGGGTACCCTTCGGAAATATTTTCTATTTCAGGACTTGGGGTTTCGATCGCTGGAGATGACCAAAGAGAACATGGGACCCTGGTAGGGTACAAATTTGTAGTCAAAAACAAGTGGGTAGTCGAACCGGGTGTTACCATGTGTAAAAAATACTTTTTTCTGGATACCAGAGAAGATTTTCGTGCGGCTATGTATTTAAAACTAGGATTCAGAAACGACAAAAAGCAGATTCAACATGAACGCTAAAGCAATTGGGCTACTGTATTCATTCGTGCTGATGCTCATTTTTACCAATGTGCGCAGTCAATCGCATGAAGTGAAAATTGCGCCATATGAGGTTCGTTCTTCCACGGTCAAGGATATAACAGACTTGTCTTATGAATACACCAACCGATCAAGGGTTGGCTTTGAATTTTCCATTGCTCCCTTTCGAAAGGGGTTCCACGAATGGTACGAAGAAACCAACAACTCTTTCGGATTCGTAGACAAAATTTTTATTTGGAACCAGCCCCGCTTTAACTTTTTCATGAAGTATTATGGCAAAAAGCGGCAGCATTATGGGTTTTACAAGGCTTTGATGATCAGTTATACTTTTACCCCTAATCAGGAAAGGGTTTATGCAGATTTTCTTGAGGCTACTAATTTAAATCCTGGTTATTGGCATAGGCAAAAAATGCTCAATACCTTTTCAATTGGGATCGCACTTGGCTATAAAATGCTGTTGATGGATGAACGAATCGTATTGGAGCCCAAAGTGGGCCTTGGCATGAATCACAACTTAAATTATCGGGCACGACCATTTGAAAATTTTGGCAGATACCTTGCCACTGTACAATTGGGTTATCGTTTGGTTAAACCACAATAAAATCAAAAATCATGAAAAAAATATTACACATCCTGATCTTATGCCTGCCATTTTACCTGGCAGGGCAAGTAAAAATTGTAGAGGTGCTGCCTGCGTGCAAGAATCTTTGCAATGGTAGCGTGACAATTGAAGCCCAAGGCGTCAAAGGCATGAAGTTCATCGTTGAACTATCTGGTGTAGCGCCAACGAGGGTTAAAATTGAAGGCAAACACCGGTTCACCAACCTTTGCCCGGGGAATTATACCATTCAGGTTTTTCCAGAGAATTTTCCCACTTGTGGCCAGCAAACTTTGAATGTTGAGGTGAAAGAGTCTAGTGGATTTGAGTTGATTGTTAAGAATTTTTGTATCCGGGACTGCGGGCCGCAGTTTAAATCGCTTTTTGAAGTAATGCCAAGCGTTTCTGGAGACTATGAATACAAGTGGGAGGAGGTAGTTCTTAATTCAGGTAGTATTTCTGTACGATACGTTTTCCCAGAAACGGGTAATAAATTAGTCATCCCATATGGCTTTAATTATTCTGGAACTATCAGAGTGACGGTAAATGAAAAAAGAGGCTGTGGGCAAGTGGTCAAAGTCTTCAATATTTGCGCAGATGCTGGAACTGCTAGAAGTTATGTATTTGAACGGCACCCTGATTATTCGACTGATAAACCAATCGTACAAGCAAAACAAAAACAACCCTCAGAATTTTTAACTCACACTATCAAGTGGTACGGCAAAAACAATAGAGTCGTAGGGACCTCAGATGTCTTTGAGCCTAATATTGCGGATGCTTATGATTCTCCTCTAGGCAGGTATATTATTGGTGAAGCAACTACCTGTACAGACCGTGTTGAACCACTTCAGGTAAGGGGGATAGTGTTTCTGGATTGTGCTACTCCTTCCCCGGCTGAACTGAGAAGTCTGTTTAAATCGAACATAATCCCTGCTTGTCCAGAATTTAGTGGTTATGTTGGTTTTGAAATACATGATTTTTTAAATACGCTTTATCCTGTCGGAATAGGACAAGGCTGGCAATTAGCCCCCAAGGTAACTATTGACGGGGTTTCTCTGAACTTTCCAAATAACGATTTTAGTTACGCAGAAGGTTCTCCCGTTAGCCCAGGCATACATTATATAAAAATTGAAATCGGTGGTTGCGTTTTTGAGTTTGATGTAAATGTGCATGAAAACCCAACTATCCTGCGATTCGCTGGAACCAATACCAATGGAGAAAATCCCAGCATGTGCATTTATAAAAGAACTTGTCCGGGTCAAGGGGAGAGAGACATTGTTGTTCCACCTTTCTTCGATTTAAGCAAAACCAACACATGCGTTTTTCCTGGATTTTGTGAATTTGAAGGGCTTCGAGCTCAGGTGGGAAATCTTGTTCTTGGAACCAAGATGCTACCAGCCGAAATGTATCGCTTACTGGTAAAAAGCGAAATGGATGATACTCAAGACCCAGTTAAACGTAAATTACTTGGAGATCAGTTAGCTCTGGCCACAAATCTTCCCAATTGTTCTAGAGTTAGATTTTGTGAAAAAACGCTTGTTTTTCAAGGACATGATCCTGCACGTTGGTTTATAGGGAACGATAATGGAGAGGTTTTCTGTGAAGGAACATGTACGTTGGTTAAATGTGTAGATCCATTGATAGGTATTTTAGGGAGAATCTCCAGTTCTTGTGATCATGCACCAAAGCATGTTCCCGATGGAGAAAATTGTTGTCCTCCGGGTGGTAAAATGGTCGATGTCAATTTGGCGCAAATGGCCATTAACTATGCCCAATTAACTCCAGATGGGTTGCAAGAAGTGTATGAAGCTAACTCGAACTTCGAAAATTCTGAACTTGAACAAATATTAAAACATCACATCATTCCATTATTTGGAACAAACCCTACTAAGCAAAGCATTATTGACAAAATCACCCAAGATTTTGGGGATCCTAGACTCAAAAAACTGAGGTGTGCTAAGGTTACAGTTTGTGACAATGAATTCAAACTCAAAGGTATTGAAAGAGCTTCAAATGGATCATTACCTAATCCTCTGGATTTAGTTGATGATTGTGGGGATAATGTGATCTCAGTACCATTGGACAAATTCGGCAAGCCTAGCTCAGATAAATTCAGAAGATCATTTAGAGTAGATCTATGTGAATTTCACCCAGATTTTCTTCGTGATAATCCAGTTCCCTCAGAATCAGCAAATGGATTAATTGGAGTTTTTCCTTGTGGTAAAAAAGAAGAGAAAATTGGCTTCTTTCGTGTCAAAAAAGAAGTTAGTGATCGCATAGTACGATTATTTGCAAATACAACATTCTTTTCTTCAGAAGATGTGCTTATTGAGAGAAAAATTATTTCTGAACAAGGCCTCACTCCTCAGGATTCCGTCGTTGACAGTGTATTTTTCGACTACAAGATAAAGCTGCAATTCGATACCATTCAGCCCCAAACCTTTCAAAGTTTGTCCACCATAAACAGCCAGGGTGAAATTAGACCTGATCTATTGTTCTCGCAAAATGATAGCATCAAGCTCTATAACTATGGACACCATTTACCTTCGGTTTTCTCCCTCGACCGCCAAAACCACCTCTTCACCCACGAAGACTGGGACGAAGACCGCAATTACTCCATCCTCAAATCCATCCCAAAGAAGGAGGTTTTGCTCTCGATTCAAGATACCTCGATCCTGGCCGTCACGGCCATCAGTACCGATAGCTTGATCAAGGTGCAGCATTTTTCCAAGGTCGATAGCTCGGTCTATATCGCGGGGCATTATTTTGGCCATTTGTACATCGGCGGGCGGGTATTCGACTCCCTACCTGATTACAGCCGCGCCAAGGTGTTCTTCATCCGCTTCAGCAAAAATGGCCGCTTGCTCGACGTGGCCACTGCTGGCCCGCTGGATACCCTCAGCGGCATCCGCTTCTCCGAAAACAAACACGGCGTGATCAACTGGGCTGCTCAAGCCCTGGGCGATAGTGTAAATGTAGATACCAGTGTGCTGGGCCTCAGTGCAAGCAATGCCTTGCTGCTGGGCCAGTACAGCATCACCCAAGGCCTGCGCATTTTGAACCACAGCCAGGGCCACGATGCTTTCCGCATTGCCAACGTAGCCCTTTCGCCTGCCTTGCAAGAAACTGCCATCGCGCTGGTCGGCGTGGGTGCAGTGGGCAATACCAACGGCAAACCCCAACTCAGCAGCGGCAGCAGCCTCCAGGTTTTGCGCTTCAATGGGCAGGGTACTTACTTCGATGCCCTCTCTTGTAGCCTGCAAAACCTCAACCAGCAGAAAATTGCCCTGACCTACGGTGCCGAAAACGCCCTGGCCCTGGGCCTCAACTACCAATCGACCATCAATGTATTCGACACCACTTTGACCAGTGCAGGTTTTGAGGATTTTGCAATTTTCAAGTTCAAACCCAATGGCGACCTGCACTGGGTACACGACAACGGCAGCCTCGACCAAGAAAGCATTAACCAATTGTGGTACGACAACCGCAACGTGCTCTACTTCGGCGGCGAAATGTCGGGCAACCTGGCCGAAACCCATACCTACGGCATTTACGTGTTTTACGACACCACCGCCCTGGGCACCCAGCGGGTATTTTTGTCGGCAGTTTTGGATACGTTCTACCAAACAGGCACCACCCAGTTCAGCGAGTTGGCTTCGATCAATCAGCCTGTAGTGGACATCAAAAAGGCCCTGCCTATTTCGTTCAAAGCCTACCCCAACCCCTTCCAAAACCAAATCACCGCAGAATTCATACTCGATACCCCCGGAGAAATCACCCTGCAATTGTTCAACCAACTGGGCAATGTAGTGGAGGTGCGCAAGATCAACGCCAACGACGGCCTCAATCGGGAGCAAATCTCGACCAACAGCCTCCCCAGCGGCCTGTATTTCCTGCACCTCCACGACGCCCAAAACCGCCAAATCGGCGTACAGAAGGTGTTGAAAATGTAATCGCAATCAATTTGTTTTAAATAAAGACCATCGAGCCTCTTCTTTTTTCATCTGATCCTGGCGGAAAGCTGGGCGGATGAAAAAGGGGGAGGCTTTTTTAGTTGAGGGGTTTAGGGGTTGAGAAGTTGAGGAGAAGGGGCGCTGAGTGGGGGCCCACCCTCCAAATCCAAGCCCCAGACTCCCTCTGCGCGGGCACAAGCACCATTGCCACTGCCAGCACCTCGCCAGGGGTGAGCTACCTTTGGGCTACGGGCTCCACCAGCCCGACCCTGCCCATGTACGCAGGCGAGACCATTAGCCTGACCGTGACCGCCCCCAACGGCTGCAAAGCCAGCGATACCCATACCATCCAGAGCCTGCCCATCCCAGCGCCTGTGATCAGCGCCAGCGGCCCGCTCAATTGTGCGGGCGATAGTGTGACTTTGAGCGCCAGTGGCCTGCTGCCAGGTACCAGCTACCAATGGAGCAATGGGGCCAGTACCGCCAGTATCCGCGTAGCGCCCGAAGGGCCTACGGCTTACATCCTAACCGCCACCCGCAGTGGCTGCGTGGGCATCTCGAATGTGCTCATGCTTACGCCGCCTACTGCCTTGAGCATGATGGATACCCTGGTGCAGCCCCGCTGCTACGGCACGGCTACCGGGCGCATTGGGATCGGTGTAGCGGGTGGTACCCTACCTTATGTATATGTATGGAGCAATGGGGCGAGTACGGCGAGTATCAACAACCTGCGGGCAGGGACTTATGGTGTGACGGTGACGGATGGGAAGGGGTGTAGCTTGGTGGAGAGTTTTTTGCTGGGGGAGCCTGCGAAAATGCAACTGGCGCTGACAAAACTGGGTGAAAACGACTGCCCTACCCGCAACCTGAAGATAAAAGCCAGCAGCAGCAATGGCGTAGGCCGGGTGCTCTACCGCCTGGATGAACTGGCTTATGACACCACGAGCACTTGGGCAGTAAGCGAGGGCTTGAACAAGGTTTGGGCCAAAGATTCGCTGGGCTGTGAGGTTTGGGATACAGTGCGCTTGAAAGAAAAGCCTGCTTTGGATTTGCAGGTGATCGTAGAAAATGACCTGGCGGATTGCATTACTGGCAACGTGGGGGTGCGTCTCTTGGCCCGCCATGCGCGTGGGGCGCTGGTGTTCAGCACCGCTGAAGGAGAAACTTTAGACTCTGTCTTTGTTTCGGGCAGCCGTTTTGTCAAAATCTACGCTTTGGACAGCCTGGGATGCCGGGATAGTGCGATCCTGAATGTCAATGACGACTTTCCCAACAACTGGTGGAGCCATACCCTGATTGGCGACCAGGATTGCATATCCGGCAACTCAAGCATTCAAGTCAGCCTGGGCGCGGGATTGAGTGGCGTACCTACCTTGCAACTGGAAGGCAAAGCCCCTAAAATCAGCAGCCAAATCGACAGCCTGCGCGGTGGGTTTTACTTCCTGCGCATCCAGTGGCAGGATTGCATTGACTCCACGGGAATTGAGGTGGATGAAAAACTACCCCGCATCAACAACTACGAATGGCTCAAACTTGACGATTGCCAGCTCGGCAATGCGGGCATTCGCATCAAAGCCGATACCAGCGATGGCCCGATCCGCTACCGCCTGAACAATGGCTCCTGGCAAAACAGCCCGGTATTCGACAGCTTGAGCAGTGGCAGCTACACGGCCAGCATCATCAACGCCCTGGGCTGTATCGATAGCCTGCAAGTGTTGGTGGTAGCCGATGTGCTGCCGGGCATCGAATCGGTAAAACAAAGTACTTCTTGCGACACCGCCGATGGGGAGATTCTTTTCCGCCTGGACTACGGCACAGTGGCCTACCAATACAGCATCAATGGCGGCAGCACTTGGCAAAACAGCCCTCGATTTGTGGGCCTGGCCCCTGGGGTTTACCACCCCGTTCGCCGCTCGTTGCAAGGCGATTGCCAGGAGCAGCTCGACTCAATCAGGATTGGGACGGTGGATTGTGCTGGGGGGCCAGTGGCTTATTTTTTGCAGGACTTGATCAACTTAAATGAAGACAACCAGATAGCCCAAATCCGCTTGGAAGTAGCAGCGCCTGCCTGGTTTCAGGGGCCTTATGCGGTAAAAGTAAGGCTTGAAGGGGATGGAAGTCCGCATTTAGATTTAGGAACGCGTACGAATGCCAACCAAGTCGAGTTGCGTAATGATACAAGTCAAGTGGCTTATGAGCAAGTGTACAATTTTAGTGGACCAGGCGTACAGCAGGCGACTTTGACTGTCCCATTGCAAGAAGAAGCTTATCTGTACCGATTCCCTTCTGATTATCTCTTCCATTTGGAGCCCGCAGTTGGTGCAAAAATACTGGTTGACCCACAAAGAGACTTGACCAAGGTGACGGTCAATTTTTATGGCCCAACTAGCGAAGAAATCATCGAAGTGGACCTCTGTGAGCCCTGTGGCGTACTAGGCAAAGGCTATACGATACCAACAGCGAAATGCTACCTCTGGGAAAAACAAACCAATGGGAATACCTCAGAATTGAGGGTTTGCCAAGCAGGTGAATATACGCGCTATGCTTTGGATAACAGCCTGAAGGTCATCAAAAAGACCATCTACAGGGTGAGAATTGCTAATTTAAGCCTGAAGATTGAGGAGGTGAAGCCTTCAACTTTAAGTTGTCAGGCCAGTAATCGCAAGTTAAAGGCGATGGTATTACCCAGTGACTTGGCCGATAAAGTCAACTATCTGTGGAGTACGGGCTCAGAAACACCTGAAACAAACATCGCGCAAGGGATTACAGAATATGCTGTGACTGTCACCGACCCCGCTACTAAGTGTACAGTCAATGGTTCGATCCAAATTCAACCCAAAGCCAAAGCTTGTGAAATCAAGGATTACTTCTATAACCGAGGCTTCTTTGCCATCCCGATTACCATCCTTGGACCACAAACAAGTACCAGCCCAGAGTTGCGGAGCGTAAACTGCGAATTGGAACCCTGTGGTGGCAGATCGGGTATTTGTGTGCGCGACGACGCCAAATTGATTTTCAAAATCCTGGATGAACAGGTCGCCGTCGCAGATTTGGACGCAACACTGCGCAGCACTTTGAACTCTTTCAGTGGAGTTTTTGCCTACAACAATGCCAAAGCTTTCGTGACCAAAAACGATTTGGTATGCGACTGCAATGGTTTTATTGCCAATGGAGAAGCCAGGTTGAGCAATTCCGAGCTGGGGTACTGGCTACACATTTACGATGGATCGGCTTGTGGTGAAGACGATATCCTGTTCATCAAAGGCCGCCTGCCCGACGGGCGCGAGTATCCGCTGAGTTCAACTGAACCGTTTCTGCAAGCGGGTTTGGATCACTTCAACCGCGATCTGAACCAGACCAGCCCCCAGATGGTGCACTCGGTGATGGACCTGATTTTGCCCAATTTCACCGACCCCAAAGATCCGCTAGATTTTTCCAAGGCACCCGCCCCGGCGGCCTTGACCCGTCCTGAAGAATCTGCGGAACAGCTCCTTTGTACCGATGCGCTCCAGCCCAAATCAGTACCTGTGATCACGCCCAGTGGTCATTTGGTGATGCTGCCCAAAAACTCAATCTGGCGATTTGAGATGAACGACGATCTGAAGGGCAAAATGTGGGAAGGGGGCATCCTTTGCGGCTTCACAGAAATAGCGGAGGGTAAAGTTCAAGGCGTGTACAAAGGGCGTTATCAGGCCAGTAATTTGCGATTTGTGGGGTATCACAAAGCGGGCACTCAGCTTTTGGGTGGTTGGAGTGATGCTGTCAATATCAGCAAAGCTTTCGAGGTACCCAGCTCTAATCCGGCTCGGGTTTATTTGGGAAAATTGGTAGTGATCGAAAATACCGAATCAGGCTGTAGTCGGGCATATCAAATAAGAAGTGCGTTGGTTAACGCCAGCATACCTTATCGGGCACGGCCTGCTGGTACAATCGTTAAAACCAAAGCCCAAATCGGGACCTTTAGCGATGAAAAAGACCAACCCAATGGTTTTTACAAAATCTGCCAAACCCAGTTGAAGGATGTTGTAGAGGGCATTAAGTCCCTGGAAGACATCTCCGTTTATTACAATTTTACCGAAAACAGCATGTTGTACTGCCTCAATCCCAATGGCAGTAAAGATGCGATAGACTGGTTATTGATAAGAGTAGAGGAAGGCCAAAAAACCTACTACCAGTGGAATTGTATCCTGGGCATTTGGGAGACCGTCAATGCCCCGACTGACGTGGCAGCGGCCCAAAAAATCCAACGTCTATACGACCTGTTTTATGAAAAACACCAGGGGCAGACTTTTCACGATATCCTGGGTGTGGCAGGTTTCATTCCTATTATTGGTGATCTTGTCGATGTGGTAGAAGCTGTGGCTTATTTGGTTGAAGGCAATTATGGGGCCTTTGCTGGAGCAGCGATGATTGCCTTGTTGCCCGCAGGGCTGGATTATATAGGTAAAACTGCAAAACTTTCTTCTAGGTTTGCCAAGTTATCGGGCAAGATAAAGGGCATGGTCCGCGTGTCTTGTGGATCAGTCCCACCTGGTTTTGTAGAGACGAGTAATGCAGCGTGCCGACCGAGGATATTTAGAGCTTTGGGCAGAAAATCCTATGAGCTGTATCAAAAGGCACTCAAAAAAGCTGGGCTTACAGATGAAGCAACCGATTTCATTGAAGAACTACTGTCGAAAGGCCCCGGCCTAGGTGACGATGTACTGGCATTTTTAGCAGATAATACGGACAAGGTTGATGACCTGATGGCCATTTACAAGAAGGGTTTTGATGAGTTGGGTAAGAATGCGGATGAGCTGAGGGACTTTATCAAAGATGCGATAGCGAACCCTGATTTTTTCAAAGCACTGGCCAAAAATCCAAACCTGGTCCGCAGTTATAAGCTCTTGATTTCCAATCCTGCACTTAGGCTTGACCCCGATAGGTTGAGGGCTATTGATGATTATTTGGGCTTGAATCTTAAGTCTTTTGATGATATTGCTAAAGAGCTCAAAGATTTGGACATCAATGATTGGGCGGATTTTATCGACGATCTTGGTCCAATTCCCTCACAGGCCACTAAATTTTGGCAGCTAGGATGGGGTGCTAGAGGATTTGCACTTGAGAATCTTGCAATTACAAAGTTCTTGAGCAATGGATTCCAGAATTTTCCGCGTAATTTCCCAACTATTGATCATTGGGATAATATTACTCGTGTGATTACTAGTATCAAAAGCTTGAATCTTGATGCAAAAACTTACAAGAATATTGACGCATTTAGAAGTAAGATCGAGCGCTATCTTAAAAATTTAGAGGACTATGTTGCTGAAGATTTCAGTGGAATTCGGGTCCCTCCAGTAGGTACAAATATTCAGGGCCGAGAATTATTGCTAATTTTTCCTTTTCATCCAACGGGAGAGCAACTAAGCGCATTAGTAAATCTCAGGAATATTTATAGTGCCAGAGGAATTACTCTAAGGTTCGAAGTTCTCTAACTTTGAAGCTAGAAATTTTCCTAAACCATCTGACTCAGAAAGGATTTGTTAGGTGGTTTATTAACTCAAAAAATGAAATGATGGAGAACGAAGCCGCAAAGGGAGCAAAGATATTCTTAAAAGATGGGGTATTGTATATTCAATCTACAGCCTCTCTAGTCAATAAAGCCTATGTAGGCTATGATAAAATTACAGTTTTGAGTGTTGACTCAAGTACCGAATCAATTGGTGAGACAGTTAAGCTAACCTTTGATAGCTATGTTATTGATGCACCTGTACCTGAGAAATACAGTGATTTATTGAAACCTCTTATAAAGCGAGCTAAACAAAAATCCTGGATTGGATTTGTTAGCCGTGCTAAATTAGTCATAGCTTGGTTCGATGCAAAAAATAAGGAAATAGTTTTTGAACCCACAAAAAACAACCTTAATAGAGGGTTTTCAGGGCTTTTGAAATCTTACTTTCGAATCCCTGCCACCAGCACCGATGAAGAAATCGGTCAAGCTGTGCTCAAGGCATTGGAACTGTGTGAATGAGTGGATAGAGAAACAAGGTATTGGGTAAATTTTTGTCAAAAGTGACAAAAAGCACGATTCAAAGTCACGTATGGGAGCGAATAACCTAACACACGAAACTGCGGATTTTGCCGCTCAACTTTCAAAAGCCCCAGCTCAAAACCAGGCCCAAAAGCCTGCCAAAGCCGGGTAATTTTTTAACAACATAAACCTAACAAAACCATGAAAAAAACAACAATATGGATGCTGGCCCTGCTGCTGTGCTGGGGCTGCGGGCGATGGCTTTGTTTGAATAATGGTACAAAAACGACAGCATGAAATATGTTAAATACTTGGTATTGATTCTTGTGTCATACACCACCACCCTCCAAGCCCAAGTCCATCAAGGGGATTGGCTGCTAGGTGGCAACTTCAACTCTCGGCACACCAAAACCAATGACAATACTTATTGGCGAGTAGCTGCCCAACCCAGTGTTGGGTATTTTTTCCTCGATCGCTTTGTCCTAACTGGCACTTTGCGCGTCGACTACAATGTGCAAAGAAGCCCCTTTGAAGCACCCGAAAAAAACTACAGGGCAGGATTGGGCCTGATGGCCAGTTTTTACTTCTGGAAAAAAAGCTCGACAATTCAACCCTTTGTCTATACCGATGTCACCAAGATTTTCAGCAGCAGCGTCAAATGGCAAACGAGATACCTCATCGGCGACATGGATCTTGGGCTGGGTGTGCAGGGCTTCATTCGCAAAGACATCGCGCTAGAATTTCGACAAAGTATTTTCAGCGATCGAGATGCGATTTTTTTCAACAGCACACTGGGTTTTAAAGTACTACTACCCCAAAAACGATAGCACATGAACCAAGAAATATTACGTATACCGCTGCCATTGGTTTTGGTCTGCTTTATGATCAGTACAACTTGGCATGGCTTAATCGCCCAGGCAGAGAAAGGCACCACCTTGATCGGGGGGAATGCATTTTACCAAGTTGATGTTGATCAGCCCATTGAATTTATTGAGTTCAAAACCAGCATCATTGCTGCTTGGGCTGTTGCGGATCGGGTTTTTCTGGGGGCAGAATATGATTTCGGCCTGGTTGCCGATGATTTGAAGCCGGGAGATACCCGCCTTACCAAACTGGGTGTTCGCATGGCACCAGGAATTTTTGCACGCTATTACTATTTGTACGAACCCGAACAAAAATTTGGCTTGTGGGCCGAAACTGGAGTGGCGCGCTCCTTGAGTTTTTCTACCCAAAGGGAGGGTTTCGCACTCTTCAATATCTATCACTCTAGTACAGACTACACCAGATCGACCCGCTGGCGCTGCGCCGGAGGTGCCGATTATTTTCTGACTCGCAATGTAGCCTTCAGTGGCATAATGCAAGGAATATTCCAAAAAGAACTTACTCAGGTTGAGTTTTTAATTGGTCTCCAGTTCTTTTTACGTCCCAAAGCGCAGGATGCCAAGAAAAAGCCCGAATCTCGAAAATAGACATGTTTTCCCGAACTTAAAAATGTAATGTCATGAAAAATATAAGCTTTACTCCTGTGCTGATGCCTCAAAGAAAAATGCTGAGGATCTTGGTTTTGTTAAGCCTTTGGTTTGCGACGAATGGCCTATTTGCCCAATTCAGCAGTACAGGCATAACTGTAGAAGAGGAAGCATCGGCATGCCAAACCTGCACGGGTAAACTAAAGGTATTCATGCCCCTTGATTTGCTCGTTCCGGCAGAAGTCACCCTTACCGATGGCAAAAACAATGTGTACAAAAGAAGCCTCAAAACGCCAGCAGATCTTTCAAAAGAGCTGATTTTTGAAAATGTGTGTGCTGGGGCTTATGAATTGCTCATGGTGTCCAGTGATCCACGTTTTGCCAACCTTGAATGCGGCAAAAAGGAACACAAAGGTGTCATCAATGGCTCAGGAGAGGGCAATTTTTCCATTGATCTAGCCAGTAATTTAAACAATGCGATCAGCATTAAAACCAGTGCTTTTTTCCCTACTTTCCAATGGAGCAATGGAAAAAGCACCCAAAACATCAGCGATTTGGAAGCTGGAAGCTATACTGTGACCATTACCGATGGGGCTGGCTGTACAAAAGTAGCAGGCCCATTTTCTACCCTGGGAACTTGCTACGATCCGCAGAAAAAATACATTGGTGAGAAGTTTGAAATTCGCATTGTAGGCGTACAGGACGATCAAAAAGGATTGGTTCATACGGGAAACAGCAGTTATGAGTTGGAGGCTACTCGTCAGGACAAACCCGCTTTTCCCGCAGGTACTACTTTCAAATGGTTTACAGCGGTAGGTGTATTATTGGCCGAGACTGCAAAACTGACCATACCCGCAGCTCGTTTTGGGGAATATAAATCGGTAAAAGCTGTGGTGACCAGCCCTTGCGAGCAACGAGAAATAACGATCGCCCTCTATGAATGTGGTGCCACTGTGGCAGACCCATTCAAAGCCTTTGGCATTTCCACTGAGCCTTCCTGCTTTTACCGCACTACGGATATTGCCAAAAATGAGGTAAAGGTGGACACAAAATCCGGTAAAGTCTCTTTTCGTATCCCTAATCCAACGGGCAATCCTGCCATCACTGTGAAATGGGGAAGTCAATCCTACACCGCCACTCAAAGTCAGTCTTTTGGTATGCTGACCATTACGGGATTAGAAGCCAAAGAAGAGAAGGTCATCATCGAATACGCCAATGGCTGCAAATACGAGTTTTTGGTAAAGATTCCAGCAAAGGAGGCTTTTTATGAAACAGCGATCTATGACCCGGCCAAAAACTTGTGTAACCTGAAATACCGTTGCACAAAAGGGCTTTACAGCGAATATCCTTTGCTTCAAGGTGTCTCTTTGCCACCCATTCGTGATTATTACGTGGGTGTTTCCGGTTCAAATGGAAGAAAAAACAGGACCAAATGCGAAAGAAAGGTGGTTTGCGGAGCTGGTGCATTTACGATGCCTATTAGAACGAATGACCCCCCTATTGATGCGATGATCACCTATGCAGGTATCTTCAATGAGATCATTAACAAAATACTTTCTGATCCTACTGTTGTGCTGAGTGATGAAGAAAGACAAAAATTATTGGATGCTTGTACCGACAACATTAGGCGAAAACCATGTCGGAAGGTTAGTTTTTGCCCGGGCAGTTTCGAGCCTATTGATGAGTCTCACCCCTTTCCAGGTATTGGCTTGGAAAGACGAGGGGAAGGCTTTACCAATGATGGAGGCTGTTTTGAACTAGATTGCGGCAGGGGCAATGCAAGGGAGAAAAAATCAACTTGCGACCCTGAGCTCAAAGCGGTCATTGATATCACTGCGCCAGTTGGCCTTGACGGTGGCGTGTGCAGTACTCCTGAACAGGAACGAGAGGAATCAAAACCAAAGCCAGATAATCCTGAACCTAATCCTTGTCTTTACTACCAAAGGACAAGCTCATGGCAAATAATGAGGACCCCACTGGATAAACTAGACTTGATCCCTGGCAGCCAATTGGAAAGTGTATACCAGGCTTTGTGGACAAGAGCAGGGGAGATTGACGAACTTATAGACCAAAGAGGGGTGGGTATTGTAAGGATGGGTTGTTATTATATCCGCTACTGTAAGGCAACAGGCTGGGTGACCGACTATCCAACTTTGATGAATCAGATTTTATATGAAGATTGCACAAGTTGCAAGAATTCAGATGCTAAAAATTTGACCCTTGCAGATTTTTACATACCTGGAGCCGATCTATCAAATCCTGAGTTTAAAATTTTAAAAGATAAAACGTGGTTTGTAGCTCCAGCATCACGAAACTGTATTCCTGTTACAGTTTGCAATGGAAGAATATTGAATATTGATGCTGTAATGAAGAATGCTTATTCCTCTAACAGATTTGGTTGCAAATGTGACCAAGATGATCATATTGTTAGTGTACGATTCGATGAATTGCTGAGAATACTTACTGGTAAGAATGCTGATGTTGAATTTAAAATACTTACAGGAGGGCATCCTTACTTATATAACGCTTGCTGTGGTCATGTGTATGAACTGGAAAATATAGTTAAAGAGGGATTGCCTCATAATGATGGAGCTAATTCTCCCAATTGCAGAGTAATTCAATTTTGCGCAAAAACCAATAAGGTTATAGACTATGAAGAACAGTTAAAATATTTTAAAGACCCAAGAAATACTTGTAAAAGAAGAAATATCCGTGTCCCAATTGTCACAATTAAAATTCCCAGGATTATCTTCAACTCAATCTCAGATAGTAATTCCCTGAGTAAAAAATACTTCAACGAAAATGAAAGGGTCAATGAACGCTTTGACCGTTTTATCCAAGTAAGTAGTAGTGGGATTTTGCACCCCAAAGCAATCATTCAGGATAGCGCTGCTAATAAGTTTTTAAACTACAGCCATGATGTGGAGCATCTTCGGAGCATTGCGGACTCAAACATGGTGTACCGTTCGGACGACTGGGACCATGATGAATATTGGTACCTCGACAAAGTAGCCGCAAAAAGAGAATATTGGATTTCGTATGATGGCGCAACAGAAAATTGGGGGGCTTCATTTGAATCGGATTCGCTACTGGTATTTGGTAGTATCGTAAAAAGGGATAGCATTTTATACCTGAGTGGAATGTACACCGGGGCCTTCCGATTTGGTGGCCAACTAATGAGTCCTGATTACACCCATGATCAAATGAGTACCTTTGTGATTGCACTCAATACAAAAGGACAGGTGCGGGGTTTGCACATTTTCAAAGGCATTGATACCACCTATGCAGGTTTTAGGATGGATATTCAACAAAGCGGCGCACTGCTGGTTGCAGGCCAAGGGTTCGATAACCAAGGCATAAAACTCAATGGCACTCCAATGAATTTGAATGGGAAAAATGCTTTTTGTGCTTTGATTGATCCACTCAGCCATCAATACAATCTGGTAAAACCACTGGATTTAGGTGGTGCTAAGTTGTTGCGTGCAGCGATTTCGCCAAGCAAAGGTGAATTTGCAGTAGCTGTCGGCTTGAGTAGCCCTGCTGGTCCAACGGGAGTTTTTACCGCAGGAGACGGCTTGAATGTTGTACATTACGACGCTAATGGTACATTGGTTAAGCAACATTATTTGAAGGGGGGTATCGATTTTCGTCAGTTTGACATCATCTACGATACTCAAAATCAAATCAACATGGGCTTGACTTTTGTAGATACTTTGAGGGCACTTGATTCCTTGTATTTCGAAGGTTCTGGTAAGGAGGACATTGCTATCATTCGCTTGGATACCAACTTTCAGCTCAAAGCCAATTATAGTTATGGCACTGAAGAAACCGAAACCGTAAATCAATTGATGTACAGTGCTGGGGTACTTTTCTTTGGAGGTAATTTCAGAGGGGCTCAAGAAACCAGGACTGTAGGTGAATATGATTTCTACAATCTCGGCAGTTCAACCAATCGCGCTTATGTTTCATTCGTATATGATTTGGGAAATGATCAAGACAGTACTGGTGCGGTCAACGAATTGGCCTATTTCCAGTCGCCAAAATTAAAAAAGGCAGAATGGAGTAAAAACACTCTCAAAGCCTACCCCAACCCCTTCCAAAACCAGATCACCGCAGAATTCATACTCGATACCCCCGGAGAAATGACCCTGCAATTGTTCAACCAACTGGGCAATGTAGTGGAGGTACGCAAGATCAACGCCAACGACGGCCTCAATCGGGAGCAAATCTCGACCAGCAGCCTCCCCAGCGGCCTGTATTTCCTGCACCTCCACGACGCCCAAAATCGCCAAATCGGCGTGCAGAAGGTACTGAAGATGTAAATTCCAATTGAATTTGTAACTATACTTAAAGACCAAATTCGAGCCTCTTCTTTTTTCATCTGATCCTGGCGGAAAGCTGGGCGGATGAAAAAGGGGGAGGCTTTTTTAGTTGAGGGGGTGAGGGGTTGAGAAGTTGAGGAGAGGGGCGCTGTGCGGGGCTTTTTAGTTGAGGGGAGTAGATCAAGGAATCTGACTCCGAAAACGGCGGCCTAAACTTTTAAAAATTTTCTGTGCGAGCCCTCACTCATCATTCATAACCCATAACTAACACGCACCACTAACTCTCCATCTCCACCGGTCCACTCAGCACTTTTTCCAGGGCCATGCCACGCGAGCCTTTGATCAGGATGTGGGCATTTTTCCAAATTTGGGCATCGAACCAGGGTTTGAGCGCCTGCACATGGTCAAAATGCAGGCCATTTCGTTTTTGGGCGGCAGCGGCAAAATTTTGGCCCACCAGCACAACTTGGTCAATCGCTAAACTTTCGGCCAAGGCGGCTATTTTTTCGTGTTCGGCGGGTGCTTCTTCACCCAACTCAAACATGTCGCCCAGAATGGCGATGCGTTGCGAGGCGGCGCTTGCGGCAAAAGTGCGCAGGGTTTCCTCCATGCTGGACGGGTTGGCATTGTAAGCGTCCAGTAAAATCGTATTGCTGCCAAATTGGACCGTTTGTGAGCGGTTCATGCTGGGGATGTAAGTCTCCAGGGCGGCTTTGATCTTGCGAGAAGGAACCTTGAAGTACTTGCCCAGGGAGACCGCCGTTTTGATGTTTTGGAAATTGTGCATGCCCATCAGGTGGCTATCGGCCTCCAGCAGTTCCTGGTTTTCGTCCAAAAAAGCGACTTTAATGCTGGGTTGCACTTGCAACAATTTTACTTCGTAAGGCTTGTTTTCCGGCTGCGGGTTTTCATTGGCCTCATAAAACACCCTTTTCTTCACCACACTCGACAAGTCGGTCAAAAAGGGCTCATCAGAATTGACAAAAGCCAGCCCGCCGCTTTCTGCCAGGTAGCGATAAAGCTCTGATTTGCCTTTTTTCACCCCCTCAATTCCGCCAAAACCTTCCAGGTGGGCTTTGCCAATGTTGGTGATCAAGCCATGCGTGGGTTCGGCGATGCGGGACAACAAGTCAATTTCACCCTGGTGATTGGCACCCATTTCGATCACGGCTACTTCCAGGCGCTCGTCCAGTTGCAGCAAAGTGAGGGGTACGCCGATGTGGTTGTTCAAATTTCCTTGGGTGTAATGCAGTCGATATTGGGTGCCCATTACCGCAGCTACCAGCTCTTTGGTCGTTGTTTTGCCATTGCTGCCCGTGATGCCAATGATCGGAATGTGCAGGTGCCGACGGTGGTGGCGCGCCAGGTCTTGCAAAGCAGTCAATACGTCGTCCACCAGAAAATACTCCTCCCCTTTGGCCACTGTAGGGTCATCGACTACGGCACAAAGGGCTCCATCGGCCAGGGCTTGTGCAGCGTAACGATTGCCATCAAATTTTTCGCCTTTGAGGGCAAAAAACAAGCAACCCGGCTCGATTTTGCGAGAATCGGTGCTGACTTTGCGGTGTTGAAGGAAAAGTTGGTAAAGCTTGGGCAAATCCATAAGGGTGTTTTTTCTAAATTGTGGACTGGGATGATGGCAAATTAGGTCAATTAGGTCAACGATTGGGCCGAAAAATAGTTTTCAATGGGGGAATTTGAGTTCATAGTGCTCCACCAAGGGCGGATTTTCAAAAAACTGGCCAATATAGCCCCGCCATTCTTTGAACAATTCCGAACCCCGGAACCCTTCGGTATGGGCTTCCAGGCTGGTCCAGTGGATGAGCAAAATATAGCGGTTGTCGCGCTCCATGCATTTTTGGAATTCGTGCTTGAGGTAACCCTCGGCACGAGTCAGTACGGATTGAGCTTGGTCCAGGTTGTGTTCAAAATCGGCGTTGGTACCAGCTTTGATGTCGATGATGGCCAGTTCTAAAACCATGTTGGGTCAGATTAAAATTTTGTGATGGAGAATCCATGCAATAGGGTTGCACTTGGACAGCACAAGTTAAGACAGGAAAAATGGCCTTCAAAAAATGTATCGTACTTTCTAAAAAAACTTCAGCCTTGAACGGAACGAATCCATTCAAGGCTGAAATTTTATGGTGCGAAAGCCAGGCTTACTTAAAGCGGCGGTCTACGCGCTTTTGCTTCACTTTGAACTGGTTACCACTCTTCCGGTCATTGGTCGGAGTGCCTCCCATGCGGTTCATGGCACAACGGAAGCCAATGGTACGGTCAGATTCGGTTTCTTCTTTGAAACGACGAGCGCCTGGAGAAAGCCAGTAAGCGCGGTCGGCCCAAGAGCCGCCCTTGTACACGCGAGCATTGTCGCTGATCAAGGTGTGAAGATCTGTATCGTAAGTTGCTTCAGATTCTTTGTCACCATCGCGGTAGTCCAATACTTGGCCACGGCGGATGTTGTCGCGCTCGGCCAGCTCATCGTCCTCGAAATACTTGTACTTCAAGCGACCCAAGCTGTCTTTTTCAACTGGCTTGCCATCTTCATCGGTCTCAACCCGGCGGAATTTGTTACCACGCACAGGGTTCAGGTCGTGGTTTTCAACGTCGCGCAAAGACTGGCTGGTCAATGGGCGATAAACGTCGAATACCCATTCGTTGACGTTGCCAGCCATGTTGTACAAACCAAAGTCGTTGGGCAAGAAACTACGGACTTCAGCAGTAGCAGCAGCGTTGTCGTTCAACTTGCCAGCCAAGCCCATATAGTCCCCTTTTTCTTTCTTGAAGTTGGCCATGATCTGACCCTGGTAGCGGTCGTGCTTTTGGTAGCGCACGGTGTTGCCATTCCAGGGATACACGCGACGGTCGGTGTAGTTTTCATCCAGCTCGGAAGACTGGTTGCCTTGCAGCGCCAGAGCTGCGTATTCCCATTCTGCTTCGGTCGGCAGGCGGTATTCTGGCAGCAGGATACCGTCTTCAAAACGTGCTGGACGCTCTTCACCAGTGCGGAAATCCTTCAGGTTTTTGCGGATATTGCCTTCGTATTTGCCCGCCAGGTAAGCACCTGAGTTGAAGCTGTCTTCGTCTTTTTGCTCAGTATTTGGGTTCAAAATGCCTTTTTTGATCAAAAGCATTTCGTTCACCCGGTCACTGCGCCACAAGCAATATTCACTTGCTTGCTTCCAAGAAACCCCAACCACGGGATAATTGTCGAAAGAAGGGTGACGGAAATAGGTAGTCACCAATGGTTCGTTGTAGTTCAATTCGTCGTACCAGCACAGGGTGTCGGGCAAAGAATTGCGCAACACTTCTGGATAACTGCTGTAAACGCGACCTACCCAATAGGTGTATTCGCGGTAGTCGATGTTGGCCACTTCGGTTTCGTCCATGTAAAAAGAAGAAACAGTCACCCGGCGAGGGATGTTGTTCCATTCGTACATCACGTCTTCCTGGGTAGTACCCATGGTGAATGTACCACCTTCAATGGGAACTAGATTAGGGCCAGTAATTTGACCTTCATAGTTAAGTTTTTCAAAACCGCCCCACTTGGTGTCGTTGTAGTTCCAGCCAGTTGTAGTGGAAGCTTCCTTGCTTTTACATGAAGTGAGGAGAGCGGACGCCACCAAAACGTAGAGGCCCATCTGCAAAAACTGCTTCATTATACTTGGACAATTTGTTTGAATGAAATGACCAATCACTTTAGCCATAATTTTTACCCAAAACCCCGGTTTATCAAAGGTCAATTCCTTGGACCAAAGGCTTTGTGCTTGTACTTTACCCAAACGATGCCACCTGCGAATTAGTATTTAACCCCGAAAAAATTATTTCTGGCAAGGCTTTGGTAAAAGCGCTGCAAAAATAATCAGCCGAGCCAAAACTGCACCTTTTTCGCAAAAAAATGCTTATAAACTTAGCTCCTGGGCTCCTCCTTTCAAGGCAAGGGTCTTCCCTTTCCAAACCAATGAGCCAGTCAAAGTAGCGGGCAATGTGATTTTGGCCTGCAACAAATCGCCTTGCCGGGTAAATTCCACCGCAATTTCGCCTTGTGGATGGGGCATTTTGGCACTTACCTGGGTCAAATCGCCCAAAGCGGGTTGTATCCGCACTTTCCTAAAGCCCCTGGCTGCCGGGCGGATGCCACAGACGGTTGCCAAAAGGTCATAATTTGGACTGGCGCTCCAGGCATGGCAATCGGAGCGGGTAGGGTCGGGCTCCTCGGCAAAAGTGGTTTGTCCCAGGGCCAGCATGTCGTGCCAGGGCTTGAGCTGCGGCAAGTACAGGTCTCCCAGCCCAGTTTTGTGGTAAGCTTGAAACAAGTAGAATTTGAAGTAGAAAGTAGCTTCCACAATACCTGTATCGCTGCTGATTTTGCGCAAAAGCGGGGCTTGGTTGGCCAAGGCGGTGGTATTGGTCAAAACGGCCAGGATATTGGGGTGCTGGCTGTACTTCTTTTTGGCTGGCGTATCGGCAAAAAGGCCACGCTCGGCGACATAACATTCGCGTTTTACCGCTGCTTTCAATTGCGGAATCAATACGTTGTAGCGATTGATAAGGGCCTCATATTCGGCTTGCATGTGGGGTTGGCTCAAAGCGAGGTTGCGGTACAGCTCCACCGCGTCCTGCATGGTGTAGATCAGTTGCAGGGTTAGGGTAGAGGAACCTCCTTGCAAGTCGGGCACGCCATTGGGGAAACACCAATCCACGAAGTTCCAGTAGCCGGGATTTTCGACCAGCCAGGTCTTGGCATTGCGTTTGCTCAAAAACCAGTCGATGACCGAGCGCACTCCGGGCAGCCATTGGCGTACAAAAGCATCGTCGCTGCGGTGCAGGTCGTAATCGCGCAGCATGTTGACCCAAAACAAAGAATAAGTAGGAATTACCTGGGGCGTGGCGGCCGGATAACGGCTTTGGGTCAAACCCTCGAAAAACAGAGAATTGCCAAATTCGTTGATGGACTTGCGCATCAGGCGGTCATCACCAGTGTTGTAGAGCGAAATCAAGGCCTGGATGCGGGTATCCCCCACGTATTGCAATTGTTCGTAGTAAGGACAGTCATAGTAAGTCTCGCCTGCGCACAAGCGAGCAGTATGCCAACCCGTTTCCCAAATGGCCTGCAAACGCGGGTCGCTGGCGCTGAAACTGGCTTTTTGCACAAAAGGATAAGCGCTGAATGTGCTTTGCAGGTCATCGATGCTGAGGGCTTCGGCCTCGGTTTCGATTTGCACCTCCACATAGCGCCAGGTACGAAACCACAAAGACTCAATCCTGCGCTTGTTGCCTCCATCCGCCCAGACCATGTCTTGGTAGCCTTTGATGATCTTGCCCTCGATGTCGTTGCGGTTCTTTTTGACCAAGCGGCCCTCTTTTTCAAACAAAGCCTCGGCATAAGTAAGGGTAATTTTCGCCCCTTTGCCGCCTGAAAGGGTCAGGATAGGGTAAGCGGTGGTCATTTTGCCTTGGTCCAGCAAAAAATTCACTTTGGCATTGGCAGGAACACTCAAGGGGCTTTTTCCAGCCAGAAAATCAGCCGAAACATTGGCCCCCTCGGCCCTGCGCACACTGGCAAAGCGCTGGGCAGTCGCTTCCATCATCGGAATTTGGCGGGGTTCGAGGCCCCACTTGATCTCGGTGTTGCTGGTTTTGGGCACACCTGGCCAGATTTGTTGGGCAACTTGCCAGCTTGAATCATCAAAATCGACATTTTCCCAGCCCCAAGGGTATTTTTGCGCATCCAAGCCCTCACCTGGCCCTGTGACGAGGTAGGTTTGCATTTTCCAGATGCCCTCCATTTGGGGGGAGTAGGCCTTGTTTTCGAGCACTTTCCAAGTCTTGTCGCTTTTCCAGTCCTTGAATTGCGCTGCATCAGGCTGGAAGATAAAGCCCGTTTCCCAGCTTTGCTGAAAAACTGGTCGGTTTTGGCCAAAATTCCAAACTACTGCAGCCAGTACATTTTTGCCATTTCGCAAAAACGGTGCGAGGTCCACACTTTCAAAATTCCAGTGCATCAAGTCGCTGCGGGCGGGCCCCAGGCATACCATTTGGCCATTGACATAAAACTTGTAGCGGTTGTCGCCAGAGAGGTGGACGATGCAACGACTGGGTTTTTCGGCCAATTCAATCACCTTCCGGTAATGCTGTACGCTGAATTCCTTGCGGCTGGCCGTGGGGTGGGTGATCCATTGTGCAGGCCAATAACCGTCTAGGTATTTGGGATTGATGGCTGAGATAGAGACTTGTGATTGGGCAGTAAGCCAGATTGGGAGGCAGAGTAGGAGTAGAAGACGCATTGGGTGATGGTTTTTTGAATCTTGAAGATACGAAAGATAAGTATTACGCAATAAGAACACGCTCAAAACCTACCCGATTACCCCATCCTTCACCACAAACTGCTGGTACTCGACCCCCAGTTGCTTGGCGATCAGCTCAGTACGCGTTTGGTGGGTATCGGTGATGAAAATTTGGCCAAATTCACCTTCACTCAAGAGTTTTAGCAAGTGAGTCACCCTTTGTTCGTCTAATTTGTCAAAAAGATCGTCGAGCAGCAGGATGGGATGCAGGCCCTTGTGTTGGCGCAGCATCTCGTATTGGGCCAGTTTGAGGGCCAACAGGAAGGACTTTAACTGGCCTTGGGAGCCGAATTTTTTCAGGGCGTGTTCGCCCAGGTTAAACACCAGGTCATCTTTATGGATGCCTGCACTGGTGCGTTGCAAGTAAAGGTCGCGTTGGCGATTTTGGGCCAGGAGGGTACCGAGGTCGTTTTCCAGCAGTTGGGATTGGTACACCAGGCTCACTTCTTCCTGCCTTTGGGTGATGTAATGGTGCATCGACTGGAAAATGGCCGAAAAACGCTGTAAAAAAGTGACCCTTTGTTCTACGATGTAAATGGCTGGATCGATCAATTGGTCGTCGTAAATATCCAAAAGCGAGGAATCCGCGCTGGGGTTGTCGGCCAAGGATTTGAGCAGGGCATTGCGCTGTTGGAGTACCTTATTGTATAGGATCAATTCGTTCATGTATTGCTGATCCACTTGACAGAGGGTATTGTCCAGGAAGCGGCGGCGGTCTTCACTGCCTTCGGTGATCAGGGCATTGTCATCGGGGCCGATGAAAACGACGGGCAGCAGGCCAATGTGCTCGGAAAGTTTTTCGTAAGCCACTCCGTTGCGCTCCAATTCTTTGAGTTTGCGGGCCTGAATTTTAGCTACAATTTTTTCTTTTTTTTCTTGGCGCAAAAAATGCCCTTCCAGGCGCAAAAAACCTTCATTGTGTCGAATAATCGCGGTATCCGGCAGGTTAAAGTGGCTTTTGGTCATGCACAAGTAATAGATGGCATCGAGCAAGTTGGTCTTGCCCATGCCATTGTTGCCCGCCAGGCAGTTGAGGCGCGGCGAAAATTCCAGGCTTTGCGAAGCGTAGTTTTTGAAATTGGTGAGCGTCAGGCGCTGCAATGCTAGCATGAGCAAAAATTGATCCTGGGGCAAAGGTAGGATTTGGAGGGGGAAAGTTTGAGTATAAATTTTTGGTGAAGATGATCGTTTGGATCGTTTGCAGATAAACCTTATCTTTGTAAGGCTTGTTGAATATGGAAAACAAGTTATTTTTTGATAAAAACTGATATGGCTAAAGACAAATACCATGACATTGTAAAAACAGCTCTAGTTAAAGATGGCTGGACGATCACCAATGATCCACTCAGGGTTGAAGCAGGAGACCGTACTGTACAAATTGATTTAGGTGCTGAAAAACTTATCGCAGCTGAGAAAGGAACAGAAAAGATCGCAGTTGAAACCAAGAGTTTTTTAGGTATCTCTCAATTGAATGACTTCTATAGTGCCCTTGGTAAATACAATTTTTATTCTCTTGCACTTGAACAAGTCGAACCTGATAGAGTACTAATACTGGCTGTACCAAATAACGCTTATAAAACCTTTTTCTCAGAAGCGTTTACTAAAACAGCACTGGAACGCTATCAGGTGCATTTATTGGTGTACAATATCCAAGACGAAAGCATTGTCGTATGGGAAAAGTAGAAACATACAAAGCGATTGTTCGCAAGATTGTTGATGATGTCGGAATGATAGGTGCAAGACCTGACTCTCCTATCCAAACACAAATCATCCAAGATGACCCGAAAGGCCATTATCTCCTGTTCTCAAATGGATGGCGTGGAGACAATCGTGTATATGGTTGTTATTTACACATTGATGTGAAAGAAGATGGAAAGGTCTGGCTACAGCATGATGGAACTGACCTGATCATTGGTGAAATGTTATTGGAAGCTGGTGTAGAAAAAACTGATCTCGTTCTGGGCTTTCACGCACCATTTGTGAGGGCAGATACGGGTTTCGCGGTTGCATAAGAAAATTGCTAAGTAATGGTTCAAAAATAAACCTTTCCAATTTTGAGATTACTAGTGGTCAACGTCATGGTCAACGTCATGCTGGAAATCCGCAAGATAGAGTGTGGAGTGTGCAGGTGTGAGTTCGGGTGTGGGGGCTTCGAACATAAGTTTAGTCTCCAATTGAAAACGGGGTTTTTCACACTCAAACCCAAACAAACACACCCAAACTCAATTTTATCCGTGTTCCAAAAACGGCCTCGCGCAGCGAGAGCATAATCTATAAAGTTCGCAGTTGCGATTTGGTAAGGTTTATTTGTGGCTTGTCACTACGCCCCCAAACACTCAAAAACCAGCCGATAAAAATCAGGATGTGATTGCCAAGTCTGGCCACTCACATATCGACCGTCCTGCACCGCCTCAGATTTGCCGACGAAAGTGCCTCCACAAGATTCTACTTCAAAACGCACGTTTTCGTAGCAAGTCACAGTCCGACCTTTCACCAAACCCGCTGCTGTGAGAATCTGGATGCCGTGACAAATGGAGAAAATGTACTTCTCGGCCCGGTCAAATTCGTGTACAATTTCAATCACCCTGGCATCATGGCGCAAAAACTCTGGCGCACGACCGCCCAATAGCAAAATGGCGAGGTAATCCTTGCTGTCCACCTCTTTAAAAGTAATGTCGGATTCGACGATGTAACCGGGTTTTTCGATGTAAGTATCCCAGCCTGGTTCAAAATCGTGGATCACGAGGTTCATGCGTTTTTTAGTCGGCCCAGCGATAACGGGCTGGTAGCCAGCTTCTTCAAAACGGTGCTTGGCGTACAGGCATTCGTAGCTTTCACCAGCGTCGCCAGTGATGATCAGGATTTTTTGTTTGGTGGACATGCGTTTTTTGTTTGTGTGGTGGATTATTGAGAAACAAGTTATCAGGTCCTACACTTGGGTGCCACCCAAATCAGGCACCCAAGTGTAGAGTATGCTTAAAAATTTTTGCTCGGTCCAAAATGGCCCCTTTTCGCCTATGCTGCGTTCCAAAAATGCTCATTATGCGCTGCATAACTCCGCTTTTTGCGCCTTGTCTAGCCGAAAACGTGCTCATTTTTGACTTCCATCCTAAATTTAAACATCCTCTTAGGATTTCCTCCCCTACAACTGCCGCAAAGCAAAGCCCGCCGCCCCAGCCGCGCCCGCATATTCCCCAAACTGGGCAGTCAATACAGGTACTCCTTTGCCGTTGGGCCGCCACTCGTGCAGGGCCATGAAGCCTTCCAAGGGCTTCATCAGCGAGTCGCCAGCCTGAGAGATACCGCCGCCCAGGATGAAAATTTCTGGCGATACCGCATTGATCAACGAGCACATGCCGATGGCCAACTTACGGATCGAACTCAACCAAATATAGCTGGCCACCGGGTCGCCTGCGCGGTAGGCTTCTTCCAGCTCGTGGGTGGCCTTGTAGCGGCCATAACTGCGTTGCTCCACGGTGGCATTGCCCATCATGTCTTCCAGCGAGCCTGGAATGTTGAAAATATCAAGAATCGAGTTGTCGGCGTCCACGGTGATGTGCCCCAGGTGGCCCGCCATTTGGTTGAAGCCCTGGTGCAGTTTGCCGTCGATCAAAATACCACCACCGATGCCCGTGCCGAGGGTCAACAATACCACGTGCTTGTAGCCACGAGCAGCGCCAAACTGCACCTCGGCCATGAGTGCGCTGTGGGCATCGTTGATCACCTGGGTCTTGTGGCCCAGGTAATCCGACCAAATGAAGCGCTCCAAGCCATAAAAACGGCCCGGCATACTGAAAATCGCGGTATTTTCAGCGTTGGCGATCCCAGGGGCCGACATGCCCACCGCGCCTACTTCTTTGCCAAACTCGCCATAGAGCTCGTCGTAGGTGTCTTTGACTACTTTTTTCCAGTTCCACTCGTCGTTTACCGTAGCGTGCTGGCCGAGTGGTTTTGACATTTGCCGCCGTATTTTGCCATCCTGGTCAATCACCACCGATTTTACAGCAGTGCCACCCAGGTCTAGTCCAATTGCAACCATATGTGTAGGTGTTTGTTTTTTTTAAAAGTTGAAATGTTGAAATGTTGACGGGTTGAAAAGTAGGAGTTTCAATTGAAAATTTGAGGGATTACAAGTTGCTTGAACTTGAAAATACGATTTATAACGTTTCCACAGATGCCCTCTCTTCAACATTTCAACCCTAAACTCTTCAACTAAATTGCCCTTCCGAAACCGTCCAGCCCCCATCGACCACAAAAACCTGGCCAGTGATGAAGGAACCTTGGTCCGAAAGCAGCAAAGTGGCGATCCCATCATAGTCTTCAGGATAGCCCACCCGGCCACCATCCAGTGGCTGTTTGGTGCGGATGAAGTCGATGATCTTGTCGTCGCCGACTGCCCTTTGGGCCATGGGCGTATCCACCAATGCTGGCGCAACCACGTTGACACGGATGTTGTTTTTGGCGTAATAAGCCGCTGTGGCTTTGCAAAAACCTACCAGGGCCGACTTGCAAGCCGCATAAGCATGGGTGGTAAAAAACTGGATCGAAGGGGAAAAACCCAATACCGAACCCATGTTGAGGATTACTCCTCCCCTGCCCTGCTCCAGCCAAGTGCGGATGGCCGCCCGGTTGCTGAGCATGATCGAGGTCAGGTTCAGCCCAATGGTGTAGTTCCAGCCCTCCAGGCTCATTTCGTGCAAGGGGCCGTCGCCAAACTTGCGCCCGCTGCCGCCCGCCACGTGGTAAATGCCATCGAAACTGCCCCATTTTTCCATACAAGCCTTGATGGCGCGAGGTGCAGTTTCTTCGTGCGAGGCATCGCCCGATAGGACAATGGCATCTTCAGTGCCCAATTCAGCTTGAGCCGCAGCACAATTGGCCTCGCTGCGGCCTACGGCTACCACTTGAGCACCTTGGGCAATGAAAGTCTTGGACGCCGAAAGTCCCAAGCCCCCTGTGCCGCCAATGACCACTATTTTTTTTCCCGTAAGCATATTAACCCGTCACGATTTGAAGAATTTCGCCATCAGACTTGCGTTTGAGGATGACTTTTTTGCGCTCGTCGGGCAGGATTTCTTCTTTGATCAGGTAGTGATCGGCATCGTAATCCACATACACCGAGTGCTCGGTGATGTCGTTGGAGCCGCGCCATTCTTTCAGTTCTACAGGCTCCCATTGTTTGGTTTTGACCGATTTGTAACAAGCGTCGATGATCGCGTTCACAATGTAACCATCGTAAAAACTTTCCATCGGGGTCGCCCCGTTCTCGATGCAGTCAAACATGTCAGCAAACATGTGCGGGTAGCCCAGTTCGTGAGCCTCATCACCTACTGGGAACATCCAGCCCGTTTCCGACTCCGCTTTTTCGGCCACATAGCCACCCAGCCCTACATTGGTGAACATTTCAAAACCTGTACGCAGGAAGTGGTCCAGGCGAATGGTGCCTTCGGTGCCTGCCACCTCGTCGCGCAGGTCCATGCCGCCCCTGTAGTTCCAGCTTACTTCAAACTGGCCGATGGCTCCATTGGCATACTTCACCAGGGCGATGGCGCTGTCTTCGGCGTCAATGGGTTTTACTTGGGTGGCCGCCCAGCACATTACTTCGAGGGGTTTCACCTCTTTGCCAATGAAGTTGCGGGCTATTTCGATGCAGTGGCAGCCCAAGTCGACTACTGCGCCACCGCCAGCCATGTTTTTGTTCCAAAACCAATCGCTGTGGGGGCCAGGGTGTGCCTCGCGTGAGCGCGCCCAAAGGATGCGGCCCAAGGCACCATTTTGTACCGCCTTCAGCGACTTGAGGGTTTTGGGGGTATAGCACAAGTCTTCGAGATAACCGTGAAAAACACCTGCTTTTTCGACAATGCGCAGCATTTCCAAGGCTTCGTCGCCTGTGCGGCCCAGGGGCTTGGTACAGAGCACGGCTTTGCCCGCTTCTGCACACAAGCGCACGGCTTCCAGGTGTTGGTCATTGGGCAGACCAATGACCACCGTATCCGTTTCGGGGTCATTGATGGCTTTGGCCAGGTCGGTGAAGGTGTTGGGGATGCCCCATTCAGATGCAAATTTATCGGCCCTTTCCTGGCTGCGGGAATAGATGGAGTAAACACGGTCACGTCCGCGCAGGCCATGTAGGGTCATGGTGTAAAAAGTACCGATTAAGCCGGTGCCCAACATACATATCTTACGGGCTTTCATGATCTTTGCTTGGTTTGTGATGGGTTTTGAAACGAAAAATCAAAAAGTTGCCAAAGAGCACCCATTTGTATCTTTCCCTAGTGGTCTCCCATCCTGTGGATGTTTTTTGTTTGCGCCGGAAAATACTAATTTGCGTGGGATTCCAAAAGAAATACTGAACCTAGGCAGAATTTTGGGCTAAAATTTTGTTTTTGCATCCACATCCAAGTGTACCATGTCCAATTTATTCAAGACTACCTTTCAAAAACGCCTGGCCAGTTTTGGTTTTGCCTTTAAAGGAGTATCTACCCTTTTCCGTACTCAGCCCAATGCCAGGATTCACCTCGTGGCGATGGTTTTCGCCATTGGCATGGGTTTTTGGCTGCAAATCAATACTACCGAGTGGGCTTTGGTGACCTTGTGCATCGCGACCGTTTTGGCAGCCGAAGCTTTTAATAGTGCGCTGGAATTTCTGACCGACTTGGTGTCTCCCCAGCACCACGAGCTGGCGGGCAAAACCAAGGATGTAGCGGCGGCGGGGGTTTTGTTGACGGCTTGTGGCACTGCGGCCTGTGGCTTGCTGATTTTTGGGCCTAAGTTGTGGGCGGTTTTGTTTTGAAAAAAAGCCACAAATAAATTGTGCCGATCAACAACTGTGTTGCCTCGCTGCGCGAGACCATTTTAGCACGCGGATAAAATTGGGTTTGGGTGTGTTTGTTTGGGTGTGAGTGTGCATAAACCCCATTTCCAATTAAGCGAGTCGAAGGATTTTGATCGAAGCCCCCACACTCGAACTCACACTTACCCACGACACACCCTTTCTTGCGGATTTCCAGCATGACGTTGACCATGATGTTGACCATGATGTTGACCATGATGTTGACCACTAGCAATAAAAAAATCGGAAAGGTTTATTTTTGAACCGTTACTCAATTCCCCCAAAAAAACACCTTATATTTGTAGAAACAGTTGCCAAGTCTCAAATTCATTATGACAAAAAAAGCTGTCCAACAAGAGGATTATTTTCACTGGACACTGGAGCAATATCACCAGTTGGCCGAGGCAAATATTTTGCGTGAAGAAGATAGAATCGAATTGTTGAATGGGCAAATTGTAAACATCAGCCCAATCGGAAAATTACACGCAGCAGCCGTAAGGCGGATTGACAAATTGCTGGAAAAAATTTTGGGTGACGAATTTCTGATCAGTACACAAAATCCCATTTCTTTGGCGATCAATGACACCGAGCCACAGCCCGATTTGGTGGTACTGAAACCCCGTACTGATTTTTATGCCACTCAGCATCCTGGCCCCGAAGACATTTTATTACTCATCGAAGTGGCCGACTCAACCCTGGAAAAAGACCGGTCAATGAAAATGCCACTCTATGCCCAAGCTGGTATTGTAGCCTGTTGGTTGGTGAACCTCAGCGAGCAAAAGGTAGAAATCTACACCGAACCCTCAGCAAAAGGTTATGCTAACATCCGCATCTACCGGGAAGGCGATTCGATTGAGTCAGATTTATTGGGAATGGTAAAGGTCGATCGGGTGTTGGGTATATGAATAAGCTTTTGAACTAAATCTAATGCTGCTCAAATCAAAAAACGGCCAATGGCTGCAATTAAGGGCACTTCGCCCTACTGACTTTGCCAATCTATCCCATTACCTCCAGCACTTAAGTCCGGCCAGCAAAAGCCGCTTCGGGCCACATGCCTTTGATGAAGCAGGAGTTGCACAACATTACCAAGACCCTTACCATGTTGGCTACGTGGCCATTGAATTGGAAACCGGTAAAATTGTTGCTTATGCGGCGGTGGTGTGGGGTTATTTGAAAAGCGATGCAGCCCGCTTGGAAAGCTATGGCGTAGCCGTTTTTCGGGATACCGATGCCACTTACGCTCCTTCTGTCGCTGATGAGTGGCAAAATCAAGGGCTTGGCTCCAGGCTCTTCCTCTTTGTTTGTGCTGAAATGAAAAATGCAGGCCGAAAACGCCTCATTTTGTGGGGAGGGGTGCAAAATACCAACGCTTTGGCCTTGGCTTATTACCGCAAACTGGGCTTTTGCTACTTGGGTAGTTTTGAGTACAATGGCTTGAATGATGACATGATTTTGGACTTGCGGTAATTCAGGGGATTTATATTATTTTACGTCTTCCTTCTTTGTCGATAGCGCTTTTTTCACCTTTTTCAATCGTATTTTTACAATGTGCTACACCAAAACATGGGCATCTTTGCTATCGCTCATCCTGCTCAATATTGCGCTCATGGCCCAAGACCGATCACTGCTGACTTTTAGTGTGGCGAGTGGCGATTTTGAACGCCACAACAGCCCGGTGAGTTTTTCATTGGAGGGCATTGCTTTGCCTGGTGGAAGTGATTTTCAGCTCTATGAAGTCGGCCCACAAGGCAAAACCATTGTGCCATTTCAGTTAGAACAAGGCACTGGTAAAAAAATCCACTGGATTTTGAGCGGGAGAACAGCCGCTGGCAGCACGCGCATCTTCGAATTGCGTACCGGGGCTCCAGCCAATCCCGGCTCGGAAATCAGCGCTACCCGCGAAAAAGGAGCCATCGTTTTTCAAAATAAGCAACGCAACATCCTGCGCTACCAATACGCCGAAGCCGAGGTACCCGCAGACAAGTCAGAATTGTTTCGCCGGGGTGGCTTCATCCATCCTTTGTGGTCGCCCAAGGGCGAGGTTTTGACCCGCATCCAACCCTCGGATCACCTGCACCATTACGGCATCTGGAATCCCTGGACCAGCACCCTGTTTGAAGGCCGCAAGCTGGATTTTTGGAATTTGTACAAAAGCGAAGGCACGGTCAAAGTCGTAGGTTTGCCCGTCTATACCCAAGGTCCGGTGTTGGGAACCCTGAGCGCCAATCACGAACATGTGGACTTGACCGCCCCTAGCCCCACAGGCTCCAAAGCCGCCCTGGAAGAAAGCTGGAACCTAAAAATCTGGAACACAGGCGATGCAAATGCACCACAGATCGTTGATTTTCAATCTATTCTGCATTGCGCTACCGATAGTATTTTCACCATCAAAGCCTATACTTATCAAGGATTTGGTTTTCGGGCCACTGAGAAATGGGACGACAACACCGCCCGCCTCCTGACCTCCGAAGGCAAAGACAAGGTCAACGGCAATGCCACCCGCGCCCGCTGGATCGACGCGAGAGGGGTCTCCAATTTTGGCCAATCGGGCGTCTTGTTCATGACCCATCCCCTCAATTACAACTATCCTGAGCAACTGCGCCTTTGGGGCAAAGGGCAAAACGAAGGCAAGTCGAACGTATTCATCAACTTCAACCCCGCTCAGGAGCAGGATTGGGTGCTCAAACCCGGCCAATCCTATGCCCTCAATTACCGCATGGTCACTTACGACGGTGAATTGAGCCCGGAAACCCTCGAAAAAATTTGGCAAGACTATGCCAACCCGCCCAAAGTGCAAGTAATTTTAAACCAAACCATTGCCAATAAAAAAGTACTAGTTTACACCAAAAATGGCAAAGGCTATGTACACGACAACATCGCCAACTCGATTGTAGCCATCCGTAAATTGGGCGCAGACAATGGTTTCAGCGTGGATACCAGCAGCAATCCTGCCTACATCACCCCCGAAAACCTGAACAAATACCAGGCCATCATCTTATCGAATACCAACAACGAGACTTTTGACACCGAGGCCCAAAAACTGGCTTTCCAGCGCTACATCCAAGCGGGTGGAGGCATGGTCGCCATCCATTCAGCATCGGGTTCGGAGCGGCAATGGCCTTGGTTTTGGCGTACTTTGGGAGGAAAATTCAAGTATCACCCACCCTTGCAACGGTTCAATATTCAGGTCATCGATCCCTTGCATCCTTCTACCTTGCATCTGCCCGCTATTTGGAACTGGGAAGATGAGTGCTACATGTTGGAGCACCTTTATCCAGGCAAAAATGTGCTGCTGGCGGGTGTTTTGACCGACATACCGGATGAACGCAAAAACGAGTATCCAGGAAAAACCTTTGGCAAGCTCATCCCTTTGTGCTGGTACGAAGAGCAAGGTTTGGGCCGCACTTGGTACACGGCGCTGGGGCATAAAAAGGAATACTACGCCGACCCAACCTTTATGCAGCACTTGCTAGGCGGTATTTTGTGGGTTTTGGACGGTACCGATCGCCTGGATTACAGCAAAGCAACCAAAACCCTCATCAACGAATAGATCCCAATCCTTTTCAACTCCTCAACTTCTCAACTCTAAGCAATGGATCAACAACAAAAGAAACGCATTTCCCGCCGGGAATACCTCAAAACCAGCCTCAAGGGCGCTGCGGGTCTGGTGGTTTTGCCTACGATCGTACCCGCCAGTGTTTTTGGCAAAAACGCCCCTAGCAACCGCATTCAGGTGGGGCAAATTGGCTTTGGCCGCATTGCCATGCTCCACGATTTGCCCGACACCATGCGTTTTGACATTGCCCAGGTGGTAGCCGTATGCGACGTGGACCGCAACCGCAAAGAATACGGCAAACAGTGGATCGAAAAATGGTACAAAGAGAAAAAGCCCCAGACCAAGGCTGCCGAGGTAAAAATGTACGACGACTACCGCGAAATGCTCAAAAGCCCGGACATTGATGCGGTAATTGTCAGTACTCCAGACCATTGGCACGCCCAACCCGCTATCGAAGCAGCCCTGGCAGGCAAACACATCTACTTACAAAAACCCGCCTCACTGACGATTGCCGAAGGGCGGGCAATGAGCGACGCGGTACACCACAGTGGGGTGGTGTTTCAAATTGGCAGCCAGCAACGCTCGGCCAATCCTTGGCCACAGTTCAAACGCGCTTGCGAATTGGTGCGCAATGGTCGTTTGGGCAAGCTCCATACCATTAAAATAGGCCTACCCGGCGACCCAGCAGGCCCCGTTGAACCCGAAATGCCGATCCCCAAAAGCCTGAATTACGACATGTGGCTGGGCTCAACGCCAATGGTTTATTACACCGAAAACCGCGTACATCCGCAAGTAGGTTTCGACCGCCCAGGCTGGTTGCGTTGTGAGCAGTTTGGGGCAGGCATGATCACGGGCTGGGGCGCTCACCACATCGATACCGCCCACTGGGGCATGGGTACTGAGCACACAGGTCCTGTCGAAATCAAGGCCAATGCCAAGTTTCCGACCAGTGGCATGTGGAACGTACATGGTGATTTTTTGGCCGAGGCCAAATATACCAATGGCGTGAACATGATGGTCAGCGGCGCTTTCCCCAATGGTGTGCGCTTTGAAGGCAGCGAAGGCTGGATTTTTGTATCTCGTGGTAATGTAGGTGTAACCGCCAGTGACCCAACGATCAAAACTTCAGAGGCGTTCAACGCCAGCGACCCAAAAATCCTAGGCTCGGTGATTCAGCCTGACGAAATCCACTTGTACCATTCCGAAGACCAGCATGGCAATTGGCTGGATTGCATCCGCGACAACAAGCAAACCATAGCTCCGGTGGAGGTAGCTCACCGCTCTACTTCTGCTTGTTTGTTGATCCATGCGGCCATGAAACTGGGCCGCACCCTATACTGGGACCCACAGCGCGAACGCTTCAAAAACGACGATGAAGCCAACGCTTTGCTGTCGCGCCCGCAGCGTTTTCCTTACGGCACTCAATTTGCGAAATAGTTTCCAGCCCAAGCAATCATGCAAAAACTACTTTTTTTCTTCCTTCTTCTCGGCCTTTTTGCCTGTTCCAGCACCCAAAAAACAGCAACCTTGAGCGGCGCAGCCAATGAAGTCAAACTCATGACCCTCAACCCAGGGCATTTTCATGCGGCATTGGTGCAGAAATACCAGTACGCCCAAGTCGATCCATTGGTGCACGTATATGCACCAGATGGACCAGAATTGAATGCCCACCTTGCCCGGATTGAGAGCTACAACAAGCGCACCCAGGACCCCACTCGCTGGAATGAAAAAGTATATGCAGGTCCAGATTACCTGAACAAGCTTTTGCAGGAAAAACCCGGCAATGTAGCCGTCATTTCGGGCAACAATGCCCGCAAGGGCCAGTACATCAAGGCTTGTATCGACGCTGGCATCAACGTTTTGGCCGACAAGCCGATGTGCATCAAGCCCGCTGACTTTCAATTGCTGAAAACACTTTTTCCGCTGGCGGCTAAAAAGAAGGTTTTGCTGTACGACATCATGACCGAGCGCTACGAAATCAGCACGATTTTGCAAAAGGAGTTATCCCGAATGCCTGCCTTGTTTGGTACTTTAGAAAAAGGCAGCCCCGACAACCCCGCCATCACCAAGGAGAGTGTACACCATTTTTTCAAATACGTGTCGGGTGCGCCTTTGATCCGTCCAGCCTGGTTTTTTGACGTGGACCAGCAGGGAGAAGGTGTAGTGGATGTGTCAACCCATTTGGTGGACCTGGTGTTTTGGGAATGTTTTCCAGAAGTGGCACTTGACTACCAAAAAGACGTACAGGTCGTCAAAGCCCAGCGCAGCCCAACAGTGTTGAACAAAGACCAATTCAAGCTGGTAACTGGGCTGCCCGGTTTTCCTGGTTTTTTGAAAAAAGACTTGCGTGCAGATTCCACTTTGCAAGTTTTTTCCAACGGTGAAACCCACTTTCTAGTCAAAGGAGTACACGCCAAAGTATCGGTGGTCTGGAATTACCAGGCCCCCGAAGGCACTGGCGACACCCACTTCTCGATCATGCGGGGCAGCAAAGCCAATCTGGTCATCCGCCAAGGGGCAGCTGAAAAGTACAAGCCCGTTTTGTACATCGAGCCTTCGAAAAATGTGAGCAAACCTGAAGCCGAAGCCGCCCTAAAAGCCGCCTTGCAAAGCCTGAACAGTTCAACATTCAAAGGCCTGGCTTATGAACCCAGTGAAAATGGTTGGAAAATCAGCATCCCCGAAGTGTACAACATCGGCCATGAAGCCCACTTTGCCCAAGTGACCGAGCGGTTCTTACAATACCTCAAAAACAGCCAATTGCCCGCCTGGGAAGTGCCCAACATGCTGGCCAAGTATTACGTGACCACCAAGGCTTATGAGCTGAGTCGGTGAACGCCAATGGATTCAATACCGAAGCCTGTATGATGCCTTTCATGCAGGCACAGAAAATGCACGATGGCTTGGAAATCGTCGTGTATTTGGTACCTTATGATGAAGTAAAGGATTTTTAGCTCAACCCCTGATGCTTAGTCATTCCGCCCATTACCAATTTCATGATCCGCACTTTACCCCACCTGGGTACAGTGCTCAGGGAATAAGTCAAAAACTTGCTCAAAAAACCTGGAAGCACTACATTTTGCCGCCCCAAAGCTTTCAAAATGGGGATACCGATTTGCGCTGGACTGGCTGCACCATTCATGACCAAGTTAGCGCGTTGGCCAAAACCACTGCTAACCGGGCCTGGAGCGGCGGCCAGTACATCCACATTAAAGGGTTTCAGCTCATGGTACAAGCCCTCGGCCAAGGATTGCACGTAGGCTTTGGTTGCGGCATAATGAGCCGCGTTGGGTACCCCTTGAAACGATACCAGCGAGCTCATCAAAATGATGCCTCCCCGCTTGTTGGCTACAAATTTTTGGCTAAAATGGTGGGTCAAAACCAGCAATGCTTCGCAGTTTACCCTCAGCATATTGCGTTCATCCGCTAATTTTGCTCCTTGAAAACTGCCTGATGTACCAAAACCAGCAGATGCAATAAACAAACCAATCTCGATAGCTTTTACCGCCTCAATCAACACCTGCGGGCCTTCTGAATTCGACAAATCACTTGCAACTGTGATGGTTTCGATGCCATAATTAGCGCGCAGATTATGGGCGATTTCGTCTAACTCAGCCTGTCGGCGAGCGTTCAGAACTATATTTAGTCCCGCCTCAGCCAATCGTGTAGCAAGTTCCAAACCGATTCCCGATGATGCGCCTGTGACCAGCGTCCAAGGGCCATACTGGCTCTTTAACCTGTTTTTTTCAGTAGTGGATAAAGTCATAATCCTTGTTTTGTTTCTGCTTTTTTCTTCAATTCGGATAACCAAAGGTCATGCAAGCGTTTTAGTTTTTTGGGCTGAAATAGCTTTTCAAAAAAAGTCAGCCAGCCATTTTGCGATTCATCAGTGATGACCCTGCAAGTTTGCCCCATTGGAATGATGAGCCAGGCGTGGTAGCCCTGGATTTGCTTTCGGTTTGATTCCCAACTCAGTCTTTCATTGGGTTTGAATTCTCGAATCGTGGATTCAAAGTCGAGGTTCATCGTATTCCAGGTGAATACCCCATTTTCAGCTAAACTTTGGTTAGCAGGCCTGGTTATTTTAACATCTTTAGCCCCAGTGTACCATTTGGGCCAAGCCTCAGCGTCGATCAGGATTTTCCATATCACCGAATCCGGAGCATTAATGATGATTTCATTGTGAACAAAAAATCTCGATTTATTTGGCTCGTATTCTGGCGGATAATTGATCTGATAATCAGAAGATTGTGCCTCTAGTACAAGAGGCAGTAAAATCAACAAAGTCATCAGCGAGCAATTCCTCCAGCACCTTCTCCAACCCCAATCCTTTGGTTTTTTCATAAAAAACGCAGTTTTATGGAGCAAAATTAGGTGCTGTGCAGCCCTCAAAACGATAACAAATGTTTAGACTTTTATAAGCACTTGCTTTTTCAGGCGACTCAGGTGAATGGGCGTGATCCCCAAATATGAGGCAATCATGTGCTGCGGTACCCGATTGTGGATGTTTGGGAAAATTTTGTCGATGTGATCGTATCGCTCTTTAGGTGTTTGGGTATAAAGATTTTTAATCCTGTTGTCGTTGTACATAAAATAATATTCAGCGATCGCCCGACCCAGTTTATCCCCATGCTGGAGGTGCAGATACCCCCATTCAATGGCTGATCTCGGCATAATCACCACTTCCGTATCTTCTAAGGCCTGAATGGTATAATGATTAGGCTGCATTTGCAAAAAACTAGAATAATCTGCAATAAATTGATTTTCAATGGAAAAATGCGTCGTGTACTCTGTACCATTTTGATCAACAATGGTGCTGCGGGTGATTCCTTTGTTGATAAAATAGACTTCATTGCAAATTTTTCCAACTTGGTTCAATACGGCCTTGCGTTTAAAAAATTTGACCTGGCAGAAGGCCAATAAAGCAGTCATCTCCTCCTCCGAAATATCAATCATTTGCTGGATGGCGATTTTAATTTGTTCCATGAGTGGTTATTTTGCGATTATGCCCAAGTTAGCCAATTATTTGAAATACCCCCGCATCAATCCAGGATACTCCGGCAATACCACCTCTGGTTCCTCGATCTCAGAGTGCCACATTTTTTCCCATTCAAAGCTGTAATAGCCCTTGAAAGCTCCCTTTTTGAGCGCAGTCAAGGCTTCTGTCAGTGGACATTCGCCTTGGCCGATGGGCACATACCTTACTTTCCCATCCAGGGTTTTGGCATCTTTTACGTGAATGTGCCTGATGTAAGGTTTCAGTTGCGCATACACCTCTTGGGGTGGTTCTTTGGTCACGGACCACATGTTCCAGATGTCCCAAATAAGGCCAACTTTGGGATCATTCGCCCCTTTCATGATTTGGTACAAAAGGTCTTTTGAAACGACCTGGCCGTGTGATTCCAGCAATATGTTAACCTTCGTGTTTTTTGCAAACGCTGCCAATGCTTGTAAGCCTTGGATGATCAACTGAATCGTCGCTTCCCGATCTTGGTCTTTGGGCAAATCATCGGGAAAAACCCGGACATAAGGGCAGTCTAGTTTTTGGGCCAACTCAATGAAGCGTTTGGCCTCATCCAAGTTCTTTTGTCGTTCAGCAGGCGCAGCGTGGTGCATTTTAGCCGAAGAGCCCAGGCCAATGATTTTCAAGCTCTTGTCCTCCAGCATTTTTTTGGTGGAATTGATGCCTGTTGGACTGAATTCAGGGCATTTGCTCAAGTCCAGTTCACCTTTCAAGCCGCGTATTTCGATGCCTTGGTAGCCATTTTCGGCAGCGCATTTCACGATGGTCTCAAAAGACCAGTCAGGGCAGCCCAAAGTAGAAAACGAAAGCAGTGGTTTGCGCTTTGCAAGCTCAAAAAGCGGACCTGCAAAAGGAATCGCGACCAGGCCTACTACTTGTTTGAAGAATTGGCGGCGGGAATACGGCTTCATGTTTTTTTGGTAAAAGTAACTCGGGAAATTCACCAAAAAAATGCCCCGAAAGCGAATTGCTTTCGGGACACTTAAGTCTATTTTGAAAATGCCTGGTTGATACTAGAAAAGTTACCAGTCCCTTTCCAATCCAAAGCAAGCCCTGCTTCGTTGAATTCCCAGGTAAACTGTGCCTTCACACTGAATGATTTGCCTGTAATGGTCACAATGCCATCGTGTTGCACCTCATTGATTACTTTGCCATTTTCCTCCCTAAAATTGCTCGGCACAAAATTGAGGGTTTGGGTGGTCGTACCCAAGGCCGTAAAGAAACGTATCACTTCTTTTTTACCTTTGAACAATCCCCCAAAAGGAGAAACCGCAGGGTCAGAGCCATTGAAAAAGGAAACATTGTCGGCACAACGGGAGAGAATCCCAGGTACATCGCCTTTGGCAAAACAAGCGTAGATTGCTTGAACGGTTTTGATGTTGTTGGACATGATAGATAGGTTTTAGGAGTAAAAAAAACGGCTTTCCACCTCCCCTTTTTCAATTGGAAGTTTTTGGCTTATCGCCGAAAGCCATTTGCAATTACGAGGTGAAGTGAAAGCTGGATTTCGGGATGGTAAAAAAATGTACATAAAAATGGAAAGGGCAAAATCACCTGACTTTGGCCCTTTTTTATCAATTCCTATTGGCTTCCAATCCTAATCAGCCAAAATGTACTTCCAGTATCTTGAAAAATAGCTCTTCACTCAGCTTGCTTAATCGTGAGGTCAGGGCTTCATCGTGTACGCTCATGATGCCACCCAAGATGATCAAAGCATCAAATCTGACTGTTCGGGCAAGGGCGCAAAGTGATCAGGCATAAAAAGGGTACGCTGCTGGTAGCTTTTTAACCGGAGCCAATTCAGAATATTGCCCGCATTTTCATGCGTCAAGTGTGTATAATGAGGAATCGCATGGGAGAGTGGATGGGAGAAAAAACTTCATGTTGCGCAAAGGTATCCCTAAGCAGCACATACTTGTCCAATTTTCGGTTGCACCAAGCAAACGATCAAGTTAGCTTTGTCCCAATAATTTCTAAAAAGCAACTCATGGCAACCGAATTTGAAGCATTCAAAAACTTGCACTATACCAAAACACCATTTTTATTAGGCAATGTATGGGATGTACGCAGCGCCAAGACCCTGGAAAAACTGGGATACCAGGCCCTGGGGACTTCCAGTGCAGCAGTGGCGGCAACTCTGGGTTATGCAGATGGGCAAAACATGCCTTTTGAAGAATACCTTTTTATCGTTGAAAGGATTAAAAAATGTACCAATTTGCCCTTTTCAGTAGATATTGAATTCGGATATGGGGAAACCGTTGAAGCCATCGTTAACAACATCATCAAACTGCAAGGACTAGGCGTAATAGGCATCAACATCGAAGATTCATTGGTAGTAGAAGGCAAAAGGGTCTTGGAAGATGCTGCCGTTTTCCAGCAAAAACTGGCCAATATCACTCAACGCTTAGAAGAAAAAAGCCTTTCAATGTTCATCAATGTGCGCTGCGATGCTTTTTTACTGAATCTACCCAACACCTTGGAGGAAGCTATTTCCAGGGTAAAACTGTACGAAAACACTGGTGTGGATGGCATCTTCTTGCCTTGTATCACCTCGGTTAGCGACATCAATACGGTGACTAGTTTAACCAGGCTTCCACTCAATGTGATGGCTATGCCTAATTTACCTGATTTCCAAACCTTGCAGGAAGTAGGCGTTAAGAGGGTCAGCGTTGGCAATTTTGTGCATGATTATGTGTTTCGGCAAATGGAACAAACATGCCTCAAAATTGAAGAAAAGGGCAGCTTTTCTGCATTATTTAGACGGCCATAGCTTTTACTACAACAAGGGCAACAAGTCCCGAATAGCTTGTAAATATGGCGAAAAGGCTACTTGGCTCTCCACATTTCGGCACACAATCAAGACCACCTGCCGATCAGGATAACGAAAATAATTGGTCACAAAACCCGGATGACCACCATTGTGCGAATAGACCCGACCCATTTTGGGGTCCACGCGCAAGCCCCAACCAAAACCATAACTCACCCCCTTCTGAACTTCTAAAATCGAACCATCTTTGCGACGAATGGCTTCGTAAGCTGCTCCAAAATGAAGCGAATCGCTTTTCATCATTTTCAGCAAGGCATCGTCCCATCTTTTCAGATCACGCAGGGTAGCTATTACCGACCCGTCGCCATAAAAATTGCCCAGGTAATGGACGAAATTGCGGGCTTCGTGTGCCAATTCCAGTCTTCCTGAGCTGTGCTCCAGGTACCCTCTGGCCAGGTTTTTAGCTTTGATGCGGCGAATATCGGTCACCAGCAGCCCTTCTGAGTCTTTCATCCCGGCGGGCCTAAAAACCTCTTTTTTCATGAACTGGTCAAAAGCTTGCCCTGAAACGATTTCAATGATACTGGCTAAAATGTCGTAACCGATGTCGCTGTACTCCCATTTTTCACCCGTTTCAAAACGCAAAGGCAGTTTTTTTTCAATCAAATAAGCAATCATCTCGGCATTGCCATTGGCACGCGTGGTGTCCAAGTGAGGCCTGATGTCTTTCCAGAAATCAGGCAAACCCGAAGTGTGCTGCATCAAATGCCTCAAGCTGATATCAGGGTAAGGGAAATCTGGGATGAATCGCTTTACCTTGTCGTCATAGTTCAGTTTTCCACGCTTTTTCAAAACCATGATCCCAAAGGCAGTAAATTGTTTGGAGACCGATGCAATCTGAAATTGGGTGCTTTCATTGAGTGGGATTTTGTGGTTGAAATCGGCAAAGCCCATGCTTTTTTCAAAAACGATGCGACCACCTTTCGCAATCAACACATTGCCATTGAATGCCTTTTTTTCATGCGCTGCTCGAACAATGGAGTCAATTTTCATCAAGGGCCTTTGTGAAAAAGCATAAACTTGAACAAACAGCAAAACGACAAAAGATAGATATCTCATCTTATTGGTTCAATGACAATTTATGTGGAAAGCCATGAATGCCCAACGCTCACTCAGGAGTAAGTATCGGCTTCATTGGTAACTATCCATCCAGCTCACATTTTGGCAGAAATGGGAACGATGTAAACTTTACCAACGTTAGACCTTATGTCCAAAGCTCACCTTAAATCAGCAAAAAATCAAGATAATTTCCCGAATTCACGCAAACACGAAGATTGAAATAGCAGTCTTATTGTTTTTAATTCGTCTTAGAACCAAAAACAGCCGCCCCAATCCCAAGATCAAAGCGGCTGTTTTATTTCAAAAGCTCAAAATCCTTACTTCACAATCTTCGCCATTTCCCTTAGCCCGCCTACGCGCAGCTCCAACAGGTACCAGCCCTGTGGCAGGGTGGACATGTCGATCTGCGTTTGGTTTTGGCCTGGCGTGGCTTCCAAAATTTGCTCCTGGATCAAGGCCCCGCTGGGGTGCAAGAGACGCAAAGTGCCCTTGGCGGCCCTTTGGTCATCAAAACGATATGCCACTTGCAAAGTGGTCAATACCGGATTAGGCCATGCTTGCAGCTTGAGCACTTGGTTCAGACTCAGGCTTGGGGTACTGGTTTGTGAATCGGTTTTGGCATTGCCTACGACTCCATCAGGTGCCAGACTGGTGCTGTTGACCGTGATTTTTACAAAATTGGCAGAGACTGCAAAGCAATTATCAGCCAAAGTATCAGTATTGCTGGCCAGCCGACCTGCTGTGGCTAGCAAGGTGCCCGTATATGCCAGACCGTGTACGCGGTACACGCCATTGGCCAAGGTGCCAAAGTCGAAACTGTCTACGGTCATCACTTGCTGGATGCGGTTTTGCTCGTTGGTAATCAGGTAGCGATAAGGGGCGTTCCGGGATGCGTCTTTGCGTACAAACGCCACTACATCGCGCACATTATCGCCTTTGGTCACTGCCACCTCAGTAGCACCGTTGCGGGCCGAGATGGTACCTCCCAATGGTTTTTCTGAAATGATGGTGATGAAATTATCGCTCAAGTCATAACAATCCGAGCTCAAGATGCCAGCCGTAATGTCTTGGTTGAACTGAATGCTGGCTGTACCTGTAAAGGATACACCCCAAACCCGGTACACACCCGCTGGCGAGCGATCAAAGTCGATCAATACCGATTGTACCTCAGGGAACACTACGCGGTTGCGCTCGTCGGTGATCACCACGCGGTAGTTGCTACCCTCAGGAGTGCTGCTGGGCGGAAATACTGCGATGCCGTCAGGAATGCCGTCACCAGGGCAAATACTGTAAGTGGTTTTACCGTCGGCAGTAGTCAGGGCACCGCCTTCCACCTCACCGCCGCGAGTGATGCGCATGGTGTTGTCAGCCAGGTCAAAGCAGTTGGTAGCCAGGCTGTCGCGGGTGCGGAGCTTGCTTCCTACTTTGATTTTCAGGGCACCAGTATAGGAAAGGCCAAACAGGAGGTAATCTCCCTGGGCTTCCTTGCGCAAGTCGATCCGGTTGCCGCGCACAATTTGGCGGATGGTAGAATCCCGTTGGGTCAAGACATACACAAAACCTGAGCGCGAGCGGCTGGTGGTGCGCACTTGCAACTCCGAGCCATCACGACCTGGGCAGAAACGCAAATCAGTGGCGTTGGTGGTGGTACTGATCCGGCCACCATCGGGTGAATCCAGGAATACGCTGATGAAATTGTCCGACAAGTCGAAGCACCCATCAGAAGCAGGTGTACTGCGGATATCGCGGTTGGTCGCTTCGTTGAATGTGCCGCTAAAGGATACGCCCCAAACCCGCAATTCACGGAAACCACGCAGGTCAAGGTTCTGTAAATCACCATCCAAGATGCTCAGGATGACGTTGCTTGGGTTGGTCAACACATAACGGTACCCCAGGGTAGAGCGAGAATTGTTGAAAAACTCGTAAAAATCGGGCTTACCGTCATTGAGGCATATGTACAAGGAGTCGCCAGCAATTTGACTGCGAATCTTACCACCATCTACTGCCGGACGATTCACCGCAATGAAGTTATCAGTCAGATCATAACAATCATCACTCAGCAGCGAATCTTTGATGCTCTTACCAGGCGTCAGGCGCAGGTTACCCGTATAAGCTAGGCCATACACCCGTGCCGGGCCGCTGATCAGTTTGTCGAAATCAAATCGGCTGGAGTCGCGCAGCACTTGGATCAATTGGTCTTTGTCGTCGGTGATCAGGTAAAGTTTTGGGGCCTGATTGGCACTATTGAGGCTGAAAGTTACCAAGTCGCGGACGCCATCACCAGAGCAGAAGGCTGCGGCCAAACCAGCAGCGGCGATACTGCCTGCTTCTGGCTTTAGTTTGTTGATGGTGAGGAAGTTTTTGGACAATGCGTAACAAGAGCTGGCCAGGTTGTCTTTGTCGGCCACTTGACCAGGCTTGGCCAGCAAGTTGCCGTTGTAAACCAGGGCCCAAATACGGTAATCACCCACTGGTAAGCTGTCGAATTCAAAAGCATTGGCGCTTTGAACGTTTAATATGCTATTCGCAGGTGTGGTAAGCAGGTAGGTCACTTGCCCTTGCTGATTACCGCTGATGCTCCAAGTCAGGAAGTCTGATCTTTTGTTGTCGCTACAAACGTAGGTCTGGGTTTGTCCATTTTCCAATTTCAAAGTTCCACCATCTGGAATTTCACGGCTGAGGGTGATGAAATTGAAAGTCAATGAGAAACAATCATCAGAAAGGGTCGCTGCATTGGCTTGCTGACCGACTTGGGCCAACAACTTGCCGCTGTAGGTCAAACCCCAAATACGGTACACTCCACCAGCCAAATTGCCAAAATCAAAGCTGTCGCGGGTAGTAATTTGCAAAATCTTATTGCTTGGATCGGTGATCAGGTAGGCAAAATTGTCGCCATTAGAGCCGATGCGTTGGAACTTGGCCACCGAGCTCACCCCAGTTGAAGGACATTGGAAAGCCTCCGACCGGCCCGTATTGAAACGAATCAAACCACCAACAAATTCGATCCGGCTCACCGTGATGGGGCTGGAGACCGCATAACAACCCGATGAAAGCACCGCGCTGCTGATATTAGCTCCACCTTGTACACTCAGGTTACCCGTGTAGGTTACGCTGTAAATGCGCACCGTATCGCGGTTGAGGTTGTCGACTACCAGGCGGTTGGAGGTTGCGCCGCGCAGAATGATGCCACGGCCGTCGGTGATGACATACACTTGGTTGCCCCCGCTGAAGTTACTCGCGGCGAAGCTCACCGTGTCCGGTTTTCCGGTTTTGCATACCAACTTGGCATTACGACCGTCGTCAAAACTTAGGTTGCCCGCCAAGAGGCGTTCGCTATTGATGGTCAAAAAGTTATCTGAAAGGTCAAAACAAGCATCAGATAGGCGCTGGCCGATGATGCTTTGGCCATTTTGCAACTGCAAATTGCCAGTGAATGACAAGCCCCAAATGCGGTAAGCACCCGGAGGGCTCACGTTGAAATCCAGGCTATTTCCCACCAGGGTCAGCAGGAGGCGGTTTTGGTTATCGGTCAACAAGTAGCGGAAATTACCGCCCACTGTGCTGCTGCTGCGGAAAGAAAGGATGTCTGCGGAAGCATCTACGCATACCAGGCGCTCAGTAGCACCATTGTTCAGGGTGAGGCGACCTGCATCCACTTCATTCCAGTTGAAAATGACAAAGTTGGGCGAAATGGCCGAACACTCGCTGCTGCTTATGGTACTCAAAAGCTCGCCGGTACGCACCCGCAAGTTGCCAGTATAAGCTACCCCATGTACGCGGAAACGTGCAGGGAAAGTACGGCTAAACGAAACTGCCAGGCCATTTGCAAAAGCTAATATACGATTCAACGTATCAGTCACGATCAAAGCATGGCCGTCGCCCACAAAACCGTTTTCACGGGTCAGGGTCAATACCGATGGCGCATCTTGGCCTACACAAAGCAAAGCAGAGGGCTGGCCACGGTAGTTCAGGCGAGCCGCTGCTACGTCGCGTTTGGCAATCGAAATGAAGTTGTCAGATAGGTCGTAGCACTGGTTGGACAAGGATACACTGGCGGCATTGTCACCAACTTTAGCGGTCAAATCTCCAGAATACCCCAGGCCCCAAATCCGGAAATAGCCATTCGGGCTGCCATTGATGCGGATTTGGTTGGTCGGCGAAATGGAGATGATGCGGTTGAAAGTGTCGGTCAGTAAGTAGGCGTAGTTTTGTACCAAAAGGGTAGAAGTGGCCAAAACCAGGGTGCTGTCGCGGTTCACCCCGCAAAGGTTAATGCTGGTGGCTCCGGTATTGAGGTTGACTTTGCCCCCATCATTCACTGAGCGAACAAAGGTGATGAAGTTGTCAGAAAAGTCGAAACATTGGTCTGAAAAACGCGAAGTACGCACATTGGCCCCTTCAGGAAAGGACAAACGGCCAGTGTATGACAGGCCATAAACCCGGTATTCGCCTACCGGCAAATCAGCAAGGTTGTAAGTGCCGTTGTTCGGATAAAGCCCTTGAACCATACCCTGGCGATCGGTCACTAGGTAAACGTAATTGTCGCCACCGCCGCCATTGTTGGAAACAATCTTTGGGCTTGGAGTGGTATTCGTAAAACAGAGGAATTGGTTGGTCGTGCCATCACTAAGCTTTACTTCGCCACCGTTGGGCGTGGTACGGCGGATGCGCACCGATAATTTGGTGATGGCAAAACAACTGTCGGAAAAATTCACCGTGCTGAGGTTGTCGCCTACACGTGCCCTCAAGGCACCATCGGCGGTAACGCCCCACACCAGGTTTTGCTCCCCGCTCAACTCGCGGAAATTGATGGTCGTATTGGTTGAAATGGCCAAAATGCGGCGGCTCAGGTCAGTAACTACATAATATTTGCGGCCAGGACTGGCATTGCGAATCACAAAGCTGCGGGTACCGGGACCAGGTTCGTTCAAACACACCGAGCTGGTGGTATCGCCAGTACTGAGCAGGATTTGACCCGCATCTTGGTTGAAAACATTGACCGTCACAAAGTTATCGGAAAGGTCAGAACAAGCGCTGCTCAGGCGGCCTTGGGCTGCTGCGCCGATGGTGGCAGTTAGGTTGCCACCATAACTAAGCCCCCAGACGCGGTATTGGCCAGCTGGCAAGTCGCGAAAATCAACGCCACTAGCTGTACCCAAACGCACAATCACGTTGGTGGGGCTAGTGATGAGGTAAGTATAAGGTGCATTGGGCTCGCGGTTGCGGCGGCTCATGCTAAGTGGGAACGAAAGGGGATTACCTGCACAAACCAAGGCCGAATTGCGGCCATCAGCAGTGGTGACGGTCCCTCCGTCTGGGTCGATTTTTTGAATTTCGACAAAATTATCAGATAAATCGCCGCAAGCGGATGACAAAGCGTCTACCCCTACCCTATTGCCTGCTTTGGCAATGTAGTTGCCTCCAAATGAAAAACCGTGAATACGATAAACGCCTAGGGGCAAGTCTCCAGTCGCAATAGTCGAGTCAGCGAGGGTACGGATGATCACATTACGGGAATCGGTGAGGATGAAGCGATAATTTGGAGTAGCATTGACCCTACGCAGCACCAACGTCTCGCGCACGTTGTCGTTGGCGCAAATGACCCTGGGGCTGGGACTATTGGCAAACGAGACTTGTCCCCCATTGGGCGTGAAATGGGTAACCCGCACAAAATTTTCGGTCAAACCATAGCAGTAATTGGCCAAAACATCCTTGCGGGCATTCATACCAGGCTTGGCGAGGAGTTGACCTTTGTAATACACGGCATAGACCCGGTAAGCCCCAGCAGGGAATTTTTCAAAGTCAATGTCAAATTCGGTCGTGACCTCAATGATATTTTCATCCTGGTCCGTAACTAGAAATGCATAAGGAAGGTAAAACAAGCCACTTTGGAACGAAAGAAAATCTGGGCGTCGATCGCCTGCGCAAGTGTATGCTTCGAGTGCACCCGATTTGAGGTTGATGCGAGTGCCTTCCCCGCAATTGTTGGGTCCATTTTGCGCTGAAAGCCCTGGAATAGCAAGCATAAACAGCAGAAGTACCTTGATGAGGTAACAACGGTTCATAGGATACAATTGTTAGTTTGCAACGATTCAGTACGGTATTTTGATAAAAACTACTGTACTCAACAATTGCGTTAGGATTATTTTATTCGGAGCTTGTTTAAATATTGGAGGTTTAACCATAAAGCGAGTCCAGAAAACGAGTCACATTTTGACTACCCCCCTTTTTTAAGGTAGCAGGAAAAGCGGAGTTATGCAGCGCACAATGAGCATTTTCCTAACGACCTTATTTAGAAAGGTTACGCGAAATTGGGCCGTTTTATGGCAAACAAATAACTTTAAACATGCTCTGTAACTCAAAGCGAGGGATACTTTGAAAAAACGTTTGGTTACAATGCAGCATGATTGTAACGATACACAACAGTTACTACTTGATTTTTTGTCTCGGTTGATAGCCAGAGCCCGATAACCTGGGCGGGAATAGGTGGTGAGTGCAGTAAGCAGGAATTGGGGGAAGATGATTGTTGAAACATGGGGGTTGGGCAGGTCATTCTCGTTTCAACATACTCCTAGGATTCCTCAAGCTCTCCCCTGGGCAAAAACAAGGTGGGAAAACGCTTGGTAAAGATAACGCCATTCTGGTCATTTTGGCATTTATATGCACAACTTTTTTGTTAAAATGCAAAATCTCTTGTCGAAAACTGTACTTTTAGGAGGTATTTTAGCGTCAAAAGGACATTCTATCCATTATTGCTCCTTTGACTCCTACCCCAAAAAGGTGACTTTAGGGATTTTAGGATCAAACATTGTCGATCCTATGTAAAAAAACCAAGCGCACACACTACTTTTTTAAAACAAGAGTTCCTACCTGATGATTTAGAACGTGTAAAAGCATGCTTTAAGTCTATTCCAAAGACCGATATCAACAAGAACCATGTGGAATCTTACTGCCCTTTGGTTTAATTTCATGTACTTGCTGGCACAACCAGTGGTGGTCACAACAGCTGTCACGACCACTCCTACGCCTTTGCCCGTGGAAAGTATTGTCGCCAACCGCAACTACACCACCGAAAACCTGGTGCGAGAGGTTTTCGTAGGTGGTGCCTGCCGCAATACTTTCAACATCAAAAGTATTGGTAGTTCCAAAGGCATTGGCTATTTCGAAAAGGGACTTACCACCATTGGCCTCAATCGGGGTGTAATCCTGGCGACTGGTTCTATTGAAAACTGCCAGGGTCCCAACGACTCCCGCCGAGCGGGTGAGGATTTCAATGATTCGAAGGGCGACCCCGACTTGGGTCGCTATACCAATGCTCAAATCAAAGATGCCGTTGGTTTAGAATTCGATTTTACACCGCTTGATTCTATTGTTACCTTTCGCTACGTTTTTGCCTCCGAGGAGTATTGTGAGTTTGTGGGCTCTACCTACAATGATGTATTTGGTTTTTTTGTCAGCGGGCCAGGCATCAATGGCCCTTTCAGCGACAATTCGATCAATGTAGCGCTGGTACCAGGCACCACCGACTATGTGTCCATCAATAACGTCAATCACAAGGTCAACAGCCAATATTATGTAGGCAATGAACTGAAAGACGACGCCGAACGCTGTGCTATTCCCTGGAAAGGCAACCCACCTAATTTGGGGAATATTCAATATGATGGCTTTACCAAAGTCATGACCGCTACCCTAAAACTCCGCCCTTGTGAAGTTTACCACCTGCGCCTGGTCATCTCTGACGTGGACGATGGGCGCTACGATTCCGCTGTTTTTTTGGATGCAGAAAGCTTCAACATCGGTGGAGCAGTTACGCTCTCGGTACGCGATGTTGGTGTACAAGCCGACTCAATCACCGAGGGATGCAAAGGGAGCCAATTCGTACTGGCCCGCCAAAATCCCGAACAGGTAGATATCCCCATCACCATTGGCATCAAGGTGTCTAATGCCAGTACCGCCAAGGAAGGAGAGGATTTTAAAACCTTACCAGATTCGGTGACCATTCCCGCCGGGCAAAAATTCGTAGCCATTCCCATTGAGTCTTATGTTGACCCCTTCAACGAGCTTTCGGAAGACGTGATCCTGGAACTTGATTTTCCTTGTGCCTGCATCAGTGATACGGCGCGTTTGTTCCTCACCGACCCCGTGCCCCTGCGTACCGGATTGCGCGACATGGACGCCTGCCTGGGCGATACCGTGAAAATCATGGCCCGACCAGGTGGCGGAACCCCCAACTACCGCTACCGATGGTCGACGGGAGATACGACCTCCAGCATTCGCTCCTTTTGGTCCAGAGATACCTCCTATCGGATCAAAGTCTTGGACGCTTGCGGCCTGGAGATTGAGGAACCCATCAGCGTCAAACGTCGAAAACCACCAGAAGCCCGCTTGACCACCGTACGCGAGGTATGTTTGGATGATACAGTTGCCCTTCCTGTCAACTTTCAGGGTTCAGGGCCATTTGAGTTCACCTACACCACCAATGGCCAAAACCCAAAAACGGTCAAAACTTTTGAAAATCCTTACTTCATTCAAACAGGGGTGGAGGGGAAATATGAATTGACCAAATTCAAGGATGCCGTATGCGAAGGCACGGTTTTGGGCCGGGGCGAACTGCGAAATTTTCGCTTACAAACCATCCCGGAGATCAAGAAAATCTCCTGCTTTGGGGCGCGAGACGGGGAAATCAGACTAAGTGTTTCGGGAGGAACTGCACCATATGTATTCAATTGGTCGAGTAACCTGGGCACCAGAGCGAGCATTGGCAACCTTGCCTTGGGCAATTATAAAGTCAAAATTGTGGACGCCAACAACTGTTTCATCGAGCAGTCTTTTGACTTGGATCAACCCGAACCCCTGCTGCCCATCAAGTTTGATTGTAGGGAATTCAATGGGCAATTCATTTCTTACGCCGCAGAGGGCGGCTCTGCTCCTTATACTTATAGCGTGAACAATGGCCCTTTTGAAGGTGAATCCTTGTTTGAGACTTTGGTGCCCGGCCAACGTTATGCGCTAAAAATTCAGGACAACCGGGGTTGTTCCATCAACCAAGATTTTCTCATGCCTGCGCGCTACCGCAAAATGGTAGAATTGCCCCAATCGCTGACCGTGGGCTTGGGTGCGAATTTTAGCCTCAATCCCCAACTCAACATTCCCACTAGCTTGGTAAAAACCGTGACCTGGACCCCCTCGGAGGGCCTCAGTTGCAGCGATTGTGTGAACCCAACCCTGGCTGCCTTGCGCAACAATACCTATATCATTCGGGTGGAAGACGTGTTTGGTTGCAGTGCCTCGGCTTTTGTCAATGTCAAGTTGGACCGAGCACTGTCTATTTTCATCCCCGGAGCTTTTTCGCCCAATGGCGATGGCCTGAACGACCTGCTGTCAGTGTATGCCAATACAAAGCAAGTACGGCTGGTCAAAAGCCTGGAGGTATACGACCGTTGGGGCCAATTGCTCTACCGCGACCTCAACATGCCCCCCAACGATGATCGCCGCGGCTGGGATGGCAAAGTGCGAGGTGAGCTAATGGCACCTGGAGCTTACTTGTACAAAGCGGTGCTGGAATTGGTGGATGGACAAACCGAGTTGAAAACAGGAGAAGTGATGCTGATGCGTTGATTTTGACTTTGGCTTCTATTGGGTTTCAAGTAGAGATTAAAATGAGTTTGTTCTGGTCATCAAACCACAAAGACTTTTTTTGAGTGACGACTTACGAGTGACGACTTACGACTTACGAAGTGTCCTTGCCTGAAATACGTTGACAAAAATTAGTAAGTTGTGGTGCTAGAAGAGAGAAAGCTGCCTAAACTTCTAGCAATTCTTGGAGAAAGTGAATATTAGTTGTAATTCGTTGTTTTTCAAACCTTGGTAGCTAGAGCTGGGACAAAGATCAACTCGAAAATACCAAACCTTGTAAACGGGTGCCTAAGAGCCCTAAAGTCTTGCCAGCGAGCCCCCACTTCGTAAGTCGTCACTGAGTAAGTCGTAAGTCAAAAATTCGGACTTCGAAGATCCAAAACTCATCTTTGAAGTTAGGTTTGGACAAACACCCACGCCTTTTTCAACTCGAAACTCAAATTGAGCCTAAACTTTTATCATTTTTAGAAAATAGCAAGGGTAACACAGCTGAGGTTTCGTCTTCTAGTACAAACTTTCATCCATTCAAGGTCTTGTCATGAAAAATTCTTACCTGCTCTGCCTGGCTTTTTGCCTCTCCACAATAGGCGTTTTTGCCCCAAAACCCTTTGGCAAGCTCTTGCGCGCTACACCAGGCGTGGTTTCCTACACCTACCGCAATGAATTTGCCAAAGACATGCCCGGTACTCTGGACATGATCAATGGCCTGGGCATCAAAAACATCGAATTTTCCAACCTTTTTGGCAAAACAGCCAGCGAGATCAGGGCCATGCTCGACGAGCGGGGCATGGTATGTACCAGCTTTGGCGTGGCTTATGATGCTTTGCAAAACAAAATGGACGAAGTAGCCCAAAACGCCAAAACCTTGGGAGCCAGTTTCGTGAGGGTGGCCTGGATACCACACAATGGGCCAATGGACCTGGCTTTGGCCCAAAAAACCGTAGCAGACTTCAATGCTTTTGGGCAAAAATTAAAGGAAAAAGGCCTGGAGTTTTGCTACCACAACCACGGTTTTGAGTTTGTACCGTACCAAGATGGCACTTTCTTTGACTATATTGTAAAAAACACCAATCCCGATCAGGTGTCTTTTGAAATGGACATCCTCTGGGTTTTCCACCCCGGCCAAGACCCGGTTACTTTGTTGAAAAAATACCCCAAACGCTTTCGCCTCATGCACGTAAAGGACCTGAAAAAAGGCGTAAAAGGGGACTTGAGCGGCACTACCCCGGTTGAAAACGACGTCACCCTGGGCACCGGCCAACTGGACCTGCCCAAAATCTTGAAAGCGGCTCGCAAAACCCGTATCGCCCATTTTTACATCGAAGATGAAAATCCCAAGGCCAGTGAGCAAGTACCTTTGAGCTTGGCTTATTTGAAGGGATTGTAGAGCGAGTACGGCTCTAACACAACAAGCAATTTACACTCATGCAAAAGCACCTTTTGATCATCGCCACCGCTCTCTTGCTACTCGGCTTTGCTTGCTCTCGGCCCGTATCCACGCAAAACGCATTGGACCAACTGCTCACTCATTTTCCAGCCCAAGCTGATTGGCCAGATACCCTGCATTGCTTTTTAGAAGAGTCGCCCAAGGGCACAGCAATCAGCGATTCCTTGCTGAAAACGGTACTTGATTCCACCCAATTTGAAAACTTGCATTTTGGCACAGGCGATGCGGAGTTTATCGCCTTGGAACAGTTTCCTTTTGCCAAGGGCCTGCGGGCGGCCCTGCTGCACACGAAGGAATTTTGGTTTGGTAAGCAAAGTCTTCTGGTTTTTGATCCAAAGCAACAAAAATGCATCACGGTGGTAGAGTTGTCTCATTTTTATGGCGGCGATGGCGGCCAAACGGCTACTGAATCCTGGTTGTTCCGAGACCAGGCTTCGCAGAAACTCTTTGTCAAAAACGCGGAACACGGCTTAACACCCAGCGATAACCCAACGGCAGAACCACAGGAATACGTTCTGGAACAAGGGCAATTGTACCAATGGAACGAAACGCAGTTTCAGCGCTTGGATAATCCGGATAGTGCAGCTTACATGCGGCGATTTTTGATGCGGAGGGCGTGGTGAACCATCGTGGTTTAGCCACTCCACTCCTCCGCCTCACCTTCTGCCCAATGTTTCAACTCAATGTGGTAATCCTCAATTTTATCCAAGTTGATCAACATTTCGATTGTTTGTCCTATTTGACACTCAGGTCTTTGAGGCTGGCTTTGGCTGCTGATCCAAGGGCTGAAAAAAATGTAGGTTTGTTGAGAAACAGGGTGAGTCCATTGGCAGCGCAGCCTTACTGAATCATTGTGTTGCGGATGGGAGTCTGTTCCTACGATGAGTGCTTGGACCTTTGTGCCGTGTTTATGAAGGCGATTTTTCTTGATTTTTTTCATCGTTGAGATGAAAATCGCTACTGCAAAGATACCCACATAAGCAATCAAAAAGAACCACGGCGGCGTGAACCTATCATCAGGTAGTTTTTTGATCAACACATCATTGGTTTCTCCAGAGACATAAAGGAGTTCAACTTTTTCCTCCAATTTGAATTGATCCTTGTCACTGCGAGGGGTACGGTGATAATACCTGCGCCCTTCCCGATCGTAATATTGGATAATGGCAGCTCTTTCTCCATCCGAGAATTGCTCAAACTCGACCACAAGCCCCTGGGTAGATTGGCCATTTGCCTCCCAACGCCAGTGTTCAAATACTACGAACAATGCGTAGAGCAAAAAGAGCTGTACAGCGAAAGCCAAAATAACATAAACAGGCTGGTCTTCTATTTTTGACCACATGTGGTGATTATTTGGGTTTGTTTCTCCAAAAACAGTGGTTTCAAAGGGCCGACATGAATTTGATTCTACATTTCAACATCCCCTCATCTTTCTTCCTTACATCATGGTTTCCACTCTTCCCATTGATAAACCTCGCCGCCCAAAAACACCACGTAAAAACCCCTCACATCGGGCTGCGAAAAGCGTTCGCTGCGCATGTATTCATCCAATTGGGTTTGGGCTTGTTCGATTACTTGGGGCAGTTTGTCTTCTTCCTTCTTTTTAACGTATTTAAGCTCTAAAACAATTTCATACTTGACAATGGTATTGGGCTTTTTCTCCAAAAAAATATCAGGATAAGCTCTCCGTGATTCATACTCGCTGTGAATGAAATAGGATTCGTATGGGCACAGCAAACCGATCATCAAGGTCTGCAAGTGTTTTTCGCCATACACCATCTCATCCCGATTGGAGTGGTTTTCACTTAAAACATGCTCTACAACTTTGAAAAATGGCTCAGGATTTGCTTCCCCGATCAGGTCCGTAATGGCTTGCATGATGGGCCTGGTGGACTTTTCAAAACGGGTATTAGCCAGGAAAATGGACGCAAAATATTCGAAATAGAGTTTTTTGATGACATAGTTGGGGATTTCACAACGCCAGCCTACCATCGACTGTTCTCTATACGACAACATGCCCATGTAGTACAACAAGCTTAGAAAATCATTGTCCGTAAACTCGGCCTCCAAATTGAAGAGCTGGGTCAAAGGGAAATCAATGTATCCATCTTTGATCAATTTATCAAGCAACTCGAATTTTTCGGTTTCCCGACCACCTATTCTGAAGTAGTTGCGCACCTTTCGGTAATCCGACACCACATTGGTATCAAGCATTACTTGGGGGTAATTCCCATCAATGCGGTACTGTTGCAAAAAATACAATACCATATCGGGATTAAACAAATGATTCTGAGCATTTACCGCAAAAAGATACCCATCGTACCATTCCTTTAAATCCGAGTAAAGAACTGATATGGCTTCTGCTGGAATGTCAGCTCGGAAAAGCAAAGCTTCCACCTCAGCCGCTGTGAAGCCCATCATCTCATGAAAAATGGGGTTGGTAGAGATATTACTGCTGATGTTGAACCCGCTGGTAAGTGAATCTAAAGTAATGGGCGATACCCCAGTGATAAAAATACGGTCAATGACGCCATCACGAGCAGCCGTTTTAAAGCTTTCATAAAACTTACGGACGAAACCATTGCTGCTTACATTGCCTTTGAAGCGCTCAAGGTCAAATGAAAGGAGCTCATTCGCAAAATGGTCGTATTCGTCAATGAGCAAGTAAATCTTATGGGCTAATTTTTTTGTTTTGGTAATGCCAAAAAGCGTTTTGACCACTGCTTCCGGGCTGGATTGGGCCAAGACAATGGCAATGTCTTCTGGGGAAAAAAACTGTTCGTAGGCATACAAAAAGGTTCTCGCCCCTTCGATCACGTTGACCATAAATCCCGCGTAGGTGCTTTCGTGCGAGGACGTATCAATGCGACTAAATTCAAAACTCAGGACTAAATAGTTGTTGGCTCGCTTGGTAGGCTGCTTGCCAATGTACAAATCCCCAAAGAGGGTCTGAAAATCAGCTCGGTGCTCCAACCCGTAATAATGGTGCAACATGCTGACGAACAAACTCTTGCCAAAACGCCGTGGGCGCAAGAAAACAGGATAGCTCGATTGCCACAGTTCTAATTTTTCTATAAATGCTGTCCTGTCCTGATAGAAATATTCTTCTGTCCGAACTTTGTGAAAATCACTCTCTCCGTACGGAATTTTGATCATCCTCCAATTATTTCATGTAAAAGTACAAAATGTTGTCGCTTTATTCAAGTTTACACGGAGGCGAATAACGGTGGTATTGGGCAACTCCCAAAACTTTTACAACAATTCCGCTCTTTCGTTTGCACAATCGCCAACAAAAGCCGAATTTCGGCGGTATGTCGCAGACGAATACTTTTCCTTATCAATTCATTGCCGTAGAAGGCAATATCGGCGCAGGTAAAACGACCTTTACGCAGCAATTGGCGGCTGAATATGGGTGCAGGCTCATTTTAGAACAATTTGCCGACAATCCGTTTTTGCCTTTGTTTTATGACAATGCGGAGCGCTATGCTTTTTCGGTGGAATTGTTTTTCATGACCGAAAGGCACAAGCAATTGCAGGACCAATTGGCCCAAATTCACCTTTTCCAGCAATCGGTGATCGCCGATTATGTATTCGTCAAGACTTTGTTGTTTGCCAAAAACAACCTCAAAGAAGAGGAATACCGCTTGTTTCAGCGCTTGTTTTATATCCTCAATGCCAGTTTCCCCAAGCCTGACCTATTGGTGTACTTGCATCGCCCGGTCGAACAACTGCTCAAGAATATTCGCAAAAGGGGACGTGAATATGAGCAAGACATTCCCCAGGAATACCTGGAGCAAATTCAGAAAGCCTACCTTGATTATTTTCGCGCTGAAAGCGGGGTGCCGATTTTGATTGTGGAGTTGGAAGACGCCGATTTTGCAAACGAGGCCCAGGTCTACGAAGCGCTCAAGTCCTTACTTTTTGAAAACTACCAGCCTGGCCTGCATTACCGCCAATTGGCCGTAAATACCAGCCTGCAACCCGAAAGACCATGAAAATCAATATCCCCGAATCGAACCAAGAGCGCATTGTGATCATTGGCGGCGGCTTTGGAGGCCTGATGCTAGCCCGCAAGTTGTCGTACTCCAACTACCAAGTGGTGCTCATCGACCGCAACAATTATCACCAGTTTCAGCCGCTGTTTTATCAGGTAGCAATGGCGGGATTAGAGCCCAGCTCAATCGTCTTTCCTTTGCGCAAGCATTTCCAAAAAATACCCAACGTCTATATCCGGGTTACTGAAGTGGAGGCCATTGACCCCGTCAACAAACGCCTGCAAACCCAGCTTGGGCACGTCAATTTCGATCACCTGATCATCGCCACTGGGGCCAACACCAATTTTTTTGGCAATGCTGAGCTGGAGCATAAAGCCATCCCCATGAAGTCGATGGGCGAAGCTTTGTACCTACGTAACCGCATTTTGGACGATTATGAAAAAGCGCTGTCGATTACCGATTATGAACAAAGGCAGGGTTTTATCGACATCGTAGTAGTTGGGGGTGGCCCAACGGGAGTAGAAATAGCAGGATCATTGGCCGAAATGCGCAAGTACATCCTGCCCAAGGATTACCCAGAGATGGATTGCAGCGAAATTGACATTTATTTGGTACAAAGTGGCGACAAGTTGCTCAAAGGCATGTCGGACGAAGCTGCGGCCAAGTCTTATGATTTTTTGACCAAACTAGGCGTAAAAGTCATCCTCAACAACCGTGTCACCGCCTTCGACGGCGAATGGGTGACCATGAAAGACGGCACCAAACTACACGCCAAAAAAGTGATTTGGGCAGCAGGCATCACGGGGGCCATCCTGCCTGGACTCTCAACTGAGGCCATCGGCCCAGGCAATCGACTGATCGTTGACCGTCATTGTCGGGTGCAAGGGCAAGAACACATTTATGCCATCGGCGATATTGCCCTGATGAAAGAAGATGCCTATCCTGAAGGCCACCCGCAAGTAGCCCAAGTGGCCATGCAGATGGGCAAATACCTGGCCAAGGCCTTCAAGAACAAACAAAAAGGCCGCGAGGTCCAACCTTTTGCATACCGCGATCTGGGTTCAATGGCCACCGTAGGCCGCAACCGGGCGGTAGTGGACTTGCCCAATTGGAAGTTCCAGGGCTTTTTTGCGTGGTTGGTGTGGTTATTTGTACACTTGTTTCAGTTGTTGGGTACGCGCAACAAGGTCATGGTTTTCATCAATTGGGTGTGGAATTACATCACTTACGACCAGGCCCTGCGCCTCATCATCCGCCCGCGCATCGTGCACCCTGCTGCCGAACAAACGACAAAAGGCCCCGACGCGAACGCCTGAGCCTTTTGTGAATCTAAGGTTATTCTCAACCTTAAATATTTAGACTTCTCAACTCAAAGATTACTTGGCAGCAACCAGGTTAATTTCGAGTTCGAAGTCGTCATAGATGGCTTTGTCGCCCAAGTCAGCAAAGAACTTACCTGAACGGAACTTGATGTCGTAGTTGGTACGGTCAACTTTGATTTTAGCCATGCCCATTACTTTGCCAGCTTCTGGCTTCACGTTTGCATCGAAAGTGATTGGCTTGCTGATCCCCTTGATCACGAGGTTGCCCGTGATGCTGAAGTTGCCCAATTTATCTTTGGCGGTAATTTTGGTAGAGGTAAAGCTAGCTGTTGGATTCTTTTCTACGCTGAAGAAATCATCAGACATCAGGTGACCTTTCAGGTTGTCAGCCATTTTACCTTCGATGTCTTCTACGGTAAGTGAAGACATGTCCATTTCGAAAGCAGCTTTAACCAATTTGGTTTTGCTCATTTCCAGGCTACCAGACTTGATTTTTACTTTGCCGAAGTGCTTACCAGTTACTTTGTAGCCAGTCCACTTCACGGTACTAGCGGAAACGTCCACTTTGAAAGCCACTGCCATGCTGGCTGGATTGGTGAAAGCCAGACCTAAGAAGGCAACACATGCCAGCATCATAGTCAGATTTTTCATGCTTGTTGTTTTATTGGATGAAAAAAGAAAAACGTTTTGAAGCCCCCATTACGAGCGCATTTTGTCCAAGAGTTTGTTCAAAGTCAAGGCTTCATCCTGGCTAATACCACTGATGAGTTCTTGCATTTGATCTTCCATCAGGGGCTGCACGTCGTTCAAGATTTGCAGACCTGCTGCGGTAATGCGAACATTGACCTTGCGCCTGTCACTGGGACAGGTATCGCGTTCAACTAAATCTTTTGCCAGCAGTTTATCTACCAGGCGTGAGGTGTTGGACATTTTATCTAACATGCGCTCGGTAATGGATTTGATAGATGCAGGTTGCGGATGCATACCCCGCAAAATGCGCAAGAGGTTGTATTGTTGAGGAGAAATATCGAATCGGCGCAGCATTTTTGCACTATGCTGATCCAACCACGAAGCAGTATACAGAACGTTGACTACCACTTTTTGGTATTCCGTTTTGAATGGCCTCAGTTGTTTAATCGCTTCTTCGATTTTCATGGCGCAAATATATGTACCTACATTAAATGTTGCAACAAATAAAGAAGCTTTCTCGACGAACGACCAAAAAATGACCTTTTAGAAGTTTTTTTAGGGTTAAAAGAAGTGCCCAATGGCAAGCTCCTAGGGCACGATTAGCCCATCCCGGGGAGTCGCGTGCATTCAATCATTGATTTACGGAACGTAAAAGTTGATTGGCGCGTTCAATCTCGTCGGCAACAATCGAATGTGGAATATTTGGATAAATCACTTCATCTACTGCTGCACCAAGTTCTCTGAAAATATTACTGGTGGTATATACCCGCTCCACTGGCACATGAAAATCAGGATGGCCACTGCCAATGAAAATTGGCGTCCCAGCAAAATCGCCTTGGTAACGCTCTGTCTTCAGCTCCTGACCAATCAGCCCTCCCGTAAAAATCAGGGCTCCACCGTAGCGATTGGCATTGCGCCCCAAGAACTCCGAAGTAAGACAAGCTCCTTGCGAAAAGCCAGCAAAATAAATCTGCTCCGGTTTAAAGCCTTGGCTTTGGAGGTTTTTGACCAAATCACCCAGTAATACAAGCGACGAACTCAAGTAAGGTTCATTTTCTGATTCCGGGGCAATGAAAGAGTGTGGGTACCAGGTATTGTCTGTGGCATTGGGGGCCAATAATCCGAAATCAGCCAAGTCCAAGCTTTGGGCCAGGCTCAAGATGCTTTGGGCACTGGCTCCGCGCCCATGCACCATGATCATCACCCGTTTGGCTTTTTCCAAGGGCAGACCAGCTAGAACGGTATTCTCAATTTTATGGATTGACATGCTTTTTATTTTTTTCAATGGCAAAAGGCGGGCCTCAACAATTTATTTCGGTCCGCCTTCAAATTATGCCTCGTATTTCGCCAGCGTTGCCTCCAGTGAAATCGGTGCAAGGTGTGCTTCGATCTCAGGGCGATGTTTTTCTTGCCAGAGAGGTAATTTCAGGCCAGTACCCAGTTCAGCTACACTTTCATCAAAAACAAAACCGGGAGGCGTGGTTGCAATTTCGAATAAAACGCCACCTGGCTCACGGAAATAAATCGAGTGGAAATATTGACGGTCCAATACCGGAGTAGGCGCGTATCCTTTTGACAACAACAACTCCTGTACTTCCTGTTGGCTGTCATCGCTAGGAGTATCAAAAGCAATGTGGTGTACCGTGCCAATCCCACCCTGGCCATAACGCTTGGTTGAATCCCAAAGGATGTCTATAAACTTGCCAGGTTCGGCTTGACCTAGGGGTGCATAACGCCTGCGCACACCTGCTTCGCCTACAAATTCGTAGCCCAAGTGGCCGTTCAACAGGGACTCGGTGCGCTCGTAGCTGGTTTCCCACAGCTCACTGCCCCAAAAACCACGAATTGCGTGCTCAGCAGGGATGTGTCCATAGGTATATGGAATGCGCGTATCCACATCGTTGGCAATCAATTCCAAACCTAGTCCATCTGGGTCTTCAAAATAGATGACCGATTCGTTGAAACGGATTTGCGCGGGTTTGTACAAGATGTTGTACTGCTCAAAACGCTTAATCCAATAATCCAAAGCCGTACTTGGGATGGAAAAAGAAGTGGTTGCCGCTTGTCCATTGCCATGACGTCCGCGGAAAGGGCTTACGCCAAAGGGGAAGAAGGTCATGATACTACCAGCAGCGCCCGTTTCGTCACCGTAATAAAGGTGATAAACATCGGGGGCATCAAAATTGATGGTTTTCTTTACCAATCTCAATCCCAATAACCCCACATAAAAATCCAGGTTTTGTTGGGCGTCACTGGCCATTGCGGTGATGTGGTGCAATCCATTGATCAAGGGCTTTTTCATGGTATTCTCCTTTTTTGTTGGTGCAAAGGTATGGGACTGTCAAGCCTAGATAAATGGCAAAACAAGGGACCTTGTTGTCAATTTTACGGTTTCCGTTTTGGGGGTAGGCATGAGCGGCATGCATTTCTAAAAATATTTTCAGCAAAGTCAATTATTAAAAATGCCAGGCTTTTGAGCAAAATGCGTCAAAAGCCTGGCAAATACGGAGGTAAATTATCAGTTTCTTTACAATTTTTCACCCCTAAACTTTTCAACCACCTAAGGTTTTCTGGCCACAATGATATACTGGTAATCCAGGGAAAGGTCATCACTGTCCACCAATTCGAAACCAGCGCGCTCCAATTCGTCCTCTACGGTGTATTGGGGTACGCGGATAGCTACTGGAGGACCGATGTTGTTGGTCCTTTTCTTTTTAAAATCAACGATGATGATACTAGCTCCTTTTGACATGCCTTTTTTCAAAGTCGAAAGATAGTCTACCCGGTTGATGATGTACATGTAAGTATTGACGATCAAGACCTTGTCTGCTTCTTCCACTTTCAGACTAGGGTCATCAGGTCGGGCCAAACGAGCTTCCAGGCGGTTTTTGTCACCCGTCGAAAGTTCGATGTTGCGAATACTATCGAGGTAATTGGTGATGTTGGGGTCAATATCAATGGCAATCACTTTTTTGGCCTTGGGAGCAATTCGCAATGCAAAAAAGCCCCGACCAGCGCCGATATCGGCCACTACTTTTTGGCTTACATCGCCGAGGCGTTCGAGGATGAATTCTGGCTTTTGCCAGATCACGCGATTGGTGTTGACGTAGTCTTCCCGGATACCAGCAGAAGTTTTCCCTTCTCCTTTTTTGGGATCTATGAGTTCGGTTTCTTCCCGGTCATGGCGACGGTTATTGTCTAAACATGCCGTAAATGACAGCCCAACAAAGAAGAGAAAAAATACCTGGCACAACGTTTTCATAAAATCTGTAAGCTTCAAAGGAAAAAGGCAGTTTAGTATCTGCCCCTTGAGATGCGCAAGTTACCAAGTTTAATTGGATGTTTTGCAATCAAGGCACAAAACGCCAAAACATGGGGTAAGGTTCCTATTTTTGAGTTCCAAAGTATTTAGTCCCTTCTACCAGGCCCGAAAGCTTGTTTGAAACCAAATCGCATTGCAAACAGCAAGCCAAAGAAAACCAATACCACTGCATAAAAAGGCATGCTGACAAAAGCAAAAATCCGGGTGCGATCAGCCAACCACATCAAACCTAAAGTAGCTGCGATCAAGAAAAGCAAACCCGAAAGTTTATCAAAACCAGGAATATAATTCAGGTCTACATTGCGTCGCACCACTCCTAGGGTCAGCATCATTGACAAAATAGGCAATAGTTGCGATACCACGTCCAAGTTCAAGATGCTGGTGCGCTCAAAAAGGAATTGATACACGATCAATGTCAGTGCAAAAATACCTGGTACTGCACTGAGGTAAATGATGGCTGCATACAGGTAGTTCCAGGGCTTATTGTGTCCGCGTTGTTGATCCAAAAGACCCACCATCACCGCTGCCAAAGGCAAAGCACCAAAATAGAGCAGCATGGACTGGGGATTGTTACCAGCGTAGTTTAGGAGTTCTTGAAGGGTCATGGTGAGTTAAATTAAGAGCGTATTTAAAATTTTTTGTGTACCATAAAACGGCCCAATTTCGCGTAACTTTTCTAAAAAGGTCGTTAGGAAAATGCTCATTATGCGCTGCATAACTCCGCTTTTCCTAGTACCTCTCTGGAGAGGGTTAGTCAAAATTTGACTCGTTTCCTGGACTCGTTTCCCTGGCTGGGCCTCCAATATTTAAACACGCTCTAAATCAGAGGATATTGAAAAGTTGAATTGATCTTGATGCGTTTACCCACCAAGGAAGCAGTGCGGGCCGCTTCGATCACTTCCAAAACGTGCAAGGCGTGCTCAGGGCGGATCAGCGGGGCGTTTTCGCCAGTTGCCATGTGTTCAGCAATGACGGTTGCGCCCATTTGCCAAACGTATTTACCTGGGTCAGAAAGGTGGCGAATGGTTTTTTCGTTGTTTTCACGCGTAGCCATGTCTACCCCAAATGGTGCCCAATCATAACCAATGAGGTGCATATTGCCTCCGCTTCCCCAAATCGAGATAGTGGGTTTTTCTTGTCCTTTGCCTTCGTGTCCGTATGGATCGAAGTAGTTGAAGCCGCACTGCACGCTAGAAATGATGCCCTTGCCATGGTCCATGAGCACCACTGCGTTGTCTTCAGCTTCGACTTTCACGTCCCCTTTATTGTTGGTTTTGCGATTAGGGGTTACAATGCTCGTCATCGCGGTCACAAACTTGGCTGGGCCTAGTAAACCCGTCAGCGTAGCCAAGTTATAGACTCCCAAATCGGGTAAACTACCACCTCCTTTTTCGTAAAAAAACGCAGACCAATCAGGCCCCAGATGCCCATAGTGTGCATGTGCAGCGGCTACCCTGCCCAGTTTTCCTTCTTTGATCTGCTCTGCCATGAAAGCAAATTGTGGGCTTTGCACCACTGCTGGGGCACCCCAAATTTTAAGCCCTTTTGCCTTAGCCAGGTCAAGCAAAGCTTTACCCTCTGCGTAGGTATTGGCCATGGGTTTTTCGCTCCATACGTTGATCCCCGCATTGAGGGCTATCTTGTTAAGGCGACCGTGTTCCTGCATATCGGTCAGGTTGAGTAGTAAATCGGGCTTTGGCCCAGCTAACATTTTGTCGATGTGCGGATACCAGTTGGGAATATTGTATTGTTTGGCCGCCATTTGCGCCCGCTCAGGCACAATATCACAGGCACTGATTAGTTCCACAAAAGGTGACTTGGAAATATGCGGTAAATATTGGGTAGATACGCTCCCGCAACCAATGATGCCAACTTTAACCCGCTTGGGCAGTTCAGTGGCAGCAGGCAAAATGCTTGGTGCAATCATGGAAACAGCTCCCATGGCGGCAGTTTTTTCGATAAACTTGCGTCTGTTGAGTTTCATGGATGGAATGGATTGGTGAATTAGCTTTGGTAAAAATCAATAAAAAGAAGGATAATTACAAGGCGGGAACTGTGATAGGCTAAGTTTTTACATTAAGAGAAAATTGGCGCACAAAAAGGAAGAGCGGAAGCACTTGCTCCGCTCTTGTAAGAAATCACCCGACTGTTATTATGAAGGATCTAAAAAAATCGAATCAAGAAGAGTTCGAAACAGTGCAAACTGTTAATGAAATCTTAAAACTGAGGACAAGATAATGGAATTTGGCATTTTGCACAAAATTTCCTTCGTTTTTTTGACGAAAGTACAATCAATGGCTATTTTTGGCAAAAGTCCAAATATAAATTCACCGTAGAATGTGGGTCCTAATTCATCTAAGCCCAACAGATGCTTGATAAAATAGGGGATCAAAAGGAAGTTATTGTCCCTTAGTTTTTTTTAGATTGGTATTACCCAAAGCGAAGTCGATATTGTTCAAGGATTGCAAAGGCCTCTTCTTCGGTTTTGTCCTCTGCTTGCAGTAAGTCAATCAAAATATCCTGAACTTGCTCTTCATCAAGTCCAACCAGCATCGCCATTTTTTCAAATGGAAACTCTTGAAGGGACCAGAGGTTGTGTACAAAATTTCGCTTTTCTAGCTCAATGCCTTCTTCACGGCCTTTCTTTAAACCCTGTTCGATGCCTTTTTCGATACCTCGTTCGATGCCTTTCTCGATGCCTCGTTCGATGCCTTTCTCGATGCCTTCAAGATAAAGACCATCTTTTTCGATGTCGTAGTGGATATTCATGGTTTCCATTTGATTTATGACGATGAGTTCCATGTTGCGTAAACGTGATAAAGTTAACAATTGTTTTTGAAACTTTTTGAGTAAAGTTCCTCGTTTTTCCAGTTGTTTCAAACGGGTTAAAATCTTTTGAGCCACCTCTTCTCGTGAATCATTGCCATAATCGCAAAGGATCGCAATGATGACTTCTTCGGGGATGTCTGAGTCGATGAACATGTCTTTTGGCACCTCTTCCAAAATGATTACTTTGAACCTGTGCTGCAGGTCCTTGTGTCGCAAACGATTCCTTTTGATTAAGGTTGGTTTGTCCCGACCGATGTAGATAATCACTTGTTCCAGGCGAAGCCCCGTGTTGTGGTGAAAGAACGAATAATGGACCAGGTTGCGCCTTCGCAAGTCTTCGTTACTGGTGTGAAACTCAATTTGTAGGCCATAATCTAAGCTTTTATTCTTGTGTTTCACGATGCGAATGTGATCCATTTCGCGCTCAAAAGTGATTTGCATCTTGGCATCATAGGGTACCAACTGAGAAGTATCAATCCCTAAGAGTTTGCGGAGCAAAGGAATCTCAATGGGTTTGATGTTCTCCTTCATTATTTTATCGAATTTACCGGACATGAGTCAATGGCTTTTTTATTCCAGCCAAAGATCAGTACAACTTTTCACCCCTGAAAGGACAAATAACCACTTTTGTCCCCTTAGGAATTGCTAAAAAACAGGGGTATACGTGCTTGTAAAAAGCTGTATTTTAAGCATTTCAATCATTTTGAAATCAACTTCATGTCCAAAACCAGCCATGTTTATACATCGACTTTTTGTAAAAAATGTGAGCATGATAAACTTTGTAATTTTTTCATATTAGAGACGGCCAAAAAGATTCAACCCAGTTTTAGTTTAGCATAAAGCTCCTTTTGATCAATTTCTGTCACAGTTTCAACAAAATCAGCCAATTCTAAATCCTCAATTGCTACCCTGATCAAGCGTAGAACTGGAAAACCAATCGCTGCACACATGCGCCTGACTTGACGGTTTTTACCTTCACAAAGTTGTAACTCAATCCAAGTGGTTGGGATATTAGCCCGAAAACGCACGGGAGGGTCACGCTCCTCCGGGTATTTGGCCAATAGCAAAGCCTGAACTCGAGCTGGTAAACAATGGTGTACCTTTTTGTCAATGCGGATATCGACTCCTTTACGTAAAAGATCAAGGGCTTTGTCATTGGGAATGCCTTCTACCTGCGCCCAATAAGTACGCCAATGCACCCGACGTGGATTCAGCAAAGCGTCGGTGAGTTTTTTGTCGTTGCTGAGCAAAAGCAGACCTTCGCTGTCTTGGTCCAAGCGCCCCACTGGGTATACATCGGAAGGAAATGTTCCTAAATCGGCCAATGTTTTGTGCGTGGGCACTTCACGGCTGAACTGGCTGAGGTAAGCATAAGGTTTGTTGAGCACAAAATATCGGCTGCTCATCCCTGGTAATTTTCCAAAAACTCAATCAATTTGGCCAAAGCCCTGCCCCGGTGGCTGATCTTGTTTTTGATCGTTTTGTCCATTTCGGCAAAAGTGATGTCGTAACCATCTGGCACAAAAATCGGGTCGTAACCAAAACCACCCGCACCACTTTGCACAGGGCTGATTTGGCCATCGACGATGCCTTCAAAAAGGTATTCCTGGCCCTTAAGGTGCAAGGCCATCACGGTTTTGAAACGTGCTTTGCGGTTGCTGTGTGGGGCCAGGTTTTGTTGCAGCAGGTCGATATTGGCTTGCGGATCGCGGTTTTCACCTGCATAACGCGCAGTGTGTACTCCTGGAGCGCCATTGAGGGCTTCGACTTCCAGGCCAGTGTCTTCCGAAAAACCATCAACCCCGTAATGCTCCACCAGGTAGCGGATTTTCAATTGGGCATTGCCTTCGATGGTATCAGCTGTTTCAGGAATTTCCTCGGTACAACCAATGTCAGCCAGGCCCTTTACCTCATAACGCTCGCTGAGGATTTCACGGATTTCGCGGATTTTATTCGGATTGGACGAAGCCAGGATCAAAGTTTGCATTTTTTGAAATTAAACATACGATAGACGAGATACAACATACGATATTTGATTTGGGGGCTCGCCGGGGAGATTTTTGAAAGGGTAAAATTCGTTTTCCCTATTGCGGATACGAGTTAGTCAACGTCATGCCTGCATCACAGCCACCAAAAAAATCACAAAATCACAGTTCAGACAAATAATCGATGTCCCTCTTCTCCACTCCTCAACCTCTAAACTCCTCAACTCAACAACATATCCTGCAAACACTTCCACAATGCACCGGACATTTTTTTACCGCCTTTCTGGCGCTCCTGAAAAATGGCGTCCAGGTCGTCGGCGTTCAAGTATTGGATATTTTGCAAGCGCATGGGGTAATACAAAGGCCATTCAAAGTGAATCCCGAGGTATGAAGGAACTATCCCGAAGGCCACCAGCGTTTTACATTTATTTTTTGTCAAAAGCGACGCCACATTTGGCCGACTTTCATCGTTTAACCATATTAATAGGGCGTCTTGTTCCAAATCGTATTTGACTGCGGCCAAGATTTTTTGCAAAAAATCCTGTAAAGCGGCTTGGTTTTCACCCGCTTTGGCCAAAATGAGCAAGCCTTTTTGATTTTGACCGTGTGAAGCATAAGCAGACTCTTCGTCGAGTGCAAACACTTTGAAATCTAGAAACGTTGAGTTCAAGGTACCTTGGATTGATGAAAGACTAAAGCAAAATTACATTCCTTTCCTGTTGTGGGCGCTGAAACACACTATTTTTTATGAGAATGGTTCCTGATTTGAGGGGAAGAGCCTTGGCGCAAAGCCAATCTTCTCAACCCTAAGCCGTTCAACTCCTAAACTTTTACAAATTTACCTTACTTTTGCTAAAATTTTGGCGTCATGAGTACCAACATTAAAATAACCCGAACAACGAAATCAAGACTGCCAGAAGTCGATTTCAACTACCTGCCATTTGGAAAAGTGTTTACCGACCACATGTTCATCGCCGACTACATCGGTGGACAATGGGTCAACCCACGTATCGAACCCTTTGGCCCCGTGTACATGCACCCGGCTTCGATGGTGCTACACTACTCCCAAACCATTTTTGAAGGCATGAAAGCAGGCCGCAACTACGACGGCCAACCCATGCTGTTCCGCCTCGACAAGCACGTAGAGCGCATCAACGCCTCTGCTCGTCGCATGTGCATGCCCGAAATCCCTGGGGACTTGTTCAAAGACGCCATCCGCACCCAAGTTGCGCTGGAAGCAGACTGGATTCCGACTATGGAAGACAGCTCTTTGTACATCCGCCCCTTCATGTACGCCACTGACGAGTTCATCGGCGTGCGTCCATCTGAGACTTATCGTTTTGTGATTTTCACTTGCCCAACCGGGCCATATTACGACAAACCCGTGCGCCTTTTGGCCGAAACCAGCTATATCCGTGCGGCCCAAGGCGGTACTGGTGAAGCCAAAACGGGCGGCAATTACGCCGCCTCTCTCCTACCCGCCACCTTGGCTGTAAAACAAGGCTTTGACCAAGTCATGTGGTTGGAAGGCCCCGAATTTAAAAACGTGCAGGAGTCGGGTACGATGAATATTTTCTTCGTGATCGATGGCAAACTGATCACCCCTGGCACCGACGGCACCATACTGCGCGGCATTACCCGCGACAGCATCATCCAACTGATGCGCGCCAAAGGCTATACCGTGGAAGAGCGCACCGTAACCATCGACGAAATTGTAGCCGCCCACAAGGCTGGCAAACTGCAAGAATGCTTTGGCGCGGGCACCGCTGCGGTGGTATCGCATGTATCAGAAATCTCTTACCAAGGCGAATTGATGACCCTGCCAGGCATGGAAACCCGCGAAATCGGCAACCTGATCAAATCAGAAATCAATGGCTTGCGCAATGGCATCGTGAAAGACGAATTCGGCTGGATCGAAGCGGTTGAGGTTGGGAATTTGCAATTGGCGTAGTTTTTGTTGAAGAGTTGAAATGTTGAAAAGTGGGGCTTCGTATTGAGCTTTGTCGATTCAATTCCAGCGTTTTTCTTTCCACTACAAAAAAAATCGGCTGCCGGGCTAACTCGACAGCCGATTTTTTTTGTACCATTTGACGAACTGAAATGCTGAAAGTCTAGGCCCAGGATTCGCCTCTTTCTTCAACATTTCAACCCTTCAACTTTTCAACTTAATTTCACCTTCACTGCACCATCAAACGCTCCACAAATTGCTTATCGCCCTGGACAATGCGCAGCAGGTAGATGCCCTTGGGCTGGCGGCTCAGGTTCAAAGTTTCATTGTAAGAGCCCTTGAAATTGCTGAGTTGTTGTTCGATGATGGCGCGGCCATTCAGGTCGGTGACTTGTACGCTGATGGCTTTCTCAGCGGCCTGGAAACGCAGTTCAAACTCGCCTTGACTAGGGTTCGGGGCCAGGAAGTAATTGCTGAGTTTGAGTTCGGCCACTTTGGTATTGGCGTTGTTTTCCAAGGGAGCAATGTTTATCTTTTTGCCGACGACAGTCGAAGGTGCATCATCATCCAGCTCAAAGCGGATCGGCAAATTGTATTGCACGCTTACTTTGATGCCCCTTTGCAAACCAGCCTGCCACTTGGGCATGGCATTGATCACCCGCAAGGCCTCGGCGTCGATGTCGTCGCTCACTTGTTTTACAACTTTTGCTCCAGTGATCCTGCCGTCGGGCTCCACTACGAACGTAATGACCACCATGCCCTCCAGGCCTTTTTTGGCCGCCGCTTTGGGGTAGCTGATGTTTTTACCCAAAAACTTGAAAAGTTCAGCATTTCCACCTGGGAATTCGGGCATTTGTTCTACCACTTTGAAGATTTCTCGGCGTTCTTCCAGCTTGGCATTAGTCGGCGCAATTCCTGTCACTATCAATTCATTGAGCTCCAACGAAATTGGTTTTTCAATGAGTACTGGTGGAACTGCGGGCAGTGGGGGCTGTTCCACCACTGGGGTAGTACTAATCGGGGTGGCTTGGGTGGGTGATGCCTCTATGTCATGCTCCAATCTGAAACGAATGGGCAGGTTAAATTGTACCGCAACGGCTTTACCCTTTTGCTTGCCAGGTTCCCATTTTGGCATGAGGCGAATCACGCGCAGTGCTTCTTCATCCAGGCTTGGGTCAATACCTTTGACAATTTGGGCATTGGTGATGCTACCATCTGCTTGGACCAGGTAGCTGACTACCACCATGCCTTCCTTGTTGTTGTCTTTAGCAGATTGGGGATATGTCGTATTGGTACCTAAAAATCGCATCAATTGAGCCTGTCCGCCCGGAAAACTTGGCATTTGCTCTACAACCCTGAAAACAGCTTCTGGAATGCTATCTAAAGCCTCTGCATAGTAAGCCTCTGCATTGATTGGCTCAATTTTCTCATTATTACTTTCACTGGCCTCAATCCTAATCTGGGCAAAGAGGCAAATCAAACCCAATACAATGGGCATGGCAAGGGTATAACGCAGGCTGGCGGGCCTTTGCGTTTTATTTTTGGTCATCATGGCGATGCGTTTTTTGAGTTGTGAGGTAGAAAAATGGTGGACCAAATTGACCGATGGTCCAGCCAATGACTGACGAATTAGCAAGTGACCGTAGCGTTTGCGGCTGGCATTTTGCAGCACTGCGGCGTCAGCCAGGTACTCGTGTACGTCGCGGATGGCATTGGAGTAGCGATAAGCCAAGGGGTTAAACCAGCAAAAAGCCTTGACAATTTCGCTCAACAACACATCCAGGGTGTGGGCTTGTAAAATGTGGGTTTCTTCGTGCTGAAGAATGTAGTCGCGTTCCAGTTCATCATCGCTTGACTGCGCAGGCCAAAACAAGTAGTGCATAAATGAAAAAGGCACCAAAATGTCTTCACTGTAAACCAGGGTGTACCTGCCCCGGTACTCCAGCCGCCCCCGCAAATAAATGCGGCGCAGTTGCCAAAGGCCGATGCCGATTCGGCTCAGGCAAAATGCCACCCCGGCCAGGTACAACCAGGGCAGAAATTGCCATTCCCGGCTGCTCGACACCCGGATCGTCACCATGGGCAAGGAGATGGGCTTATTCACAGCCTGGTTGGCTTGGATCACTACTTCCGGCAACCAATTGCTCCTTTTTTCGGTCCCCGCCGAGGTATCGCTGATCGAAATGCGCAGCAAGGGCAAGCTCATGCCCAGCAGCAACGTGACCAGCAAATAGGCCCGATTGAGCCGAAAAAAGGTGGTACGCTCCAGCAACAGCGCGTACAAGAGGTAGAAGATTGCCCAGGCAATGGCAATCTTGAGAAAGTAGGATAGCATGGCGTCTTTCAGTTGAAAAGTTGAAATGTTGAAGGGTTGAAGAGTTTCAGTCCTCAAGTTCATCCAACAACTTTGTCAAATCCTCCAGGTCCAGGTCATTTTTCTTGACCAGGGCCGATACCAGTAGATTGGCCGAGCCACCAAAATAGTCGTTGACCAGTTTGGACAGGCTCTGTTGGCCGTATTCATCTTTGCTCACCAGGGGCAAGTACTCGTAGGTGCGACCGTAAGCCTTATGGCCCACAAAGTCTTTGTCTTCCAAGATGCGCACAATGGTAGAAATGGTGCTATGTGGCGGTTTTTCTTGCTGGTTTTTTTTGGCGATGTAATCGCGCATATCCGCCACAGTGCAGGGGCCCAATTCCCACATGATTTGCATTACTTCTTCTTCGGCACGGGTTAATGTCTTCATTTTAACAAGCTTGTGAAGCAAAGATATAACTTATTTTTTAGTTAAACAACTTTTTTTTCGTTTTTTAGCGTATTTTTTAGTTGAGTTGATTTTTGTAAACCTTAGTAACGGTTCAAAAATAAACCTTACCAAGTTTTTTGATTGCCAGTTGTCAACATCATGGTCAACGTCATGCTGGAAATCCGTGTAAATCCGCAAGATAGAGTGTGGAGTGTGCAAGTGTGAGTTCGGGTGTGGGGGCTTCGAACATAAGTTTAGTCTCCAATTGAAAACGGGGTTTTTCACACTCAAACCCAAACAAACACACCCAAACTCAATTTTATCCGTGTTCCCAAAATAGCCTCGCGCAGCGGGGCAACGCAGTTGCGATTTGGTAAGGTTTATTCGTGGCTTGTTACTTAGCCCAATAGTTTAGCGTCAAAAAAAAAAGCAAAAAGCGCAGGACGAATCGTCCCACGCATACATCATAATAAAAATCGGAATGGTAACAAAACAGTTCTTCTGATTTACTTAGCCCATCGCCACTTCCTCCTTCTTGGCCTTCGGCAAACTCAAAGCAAAGCAAACGAACCAAATCACGGCACTGAATACGAACAAGCGGAAACTATGCAAATCGGTCAAAAACAAGCCCAGGCTGAAGGATAAAGCCCCGGACATGGCCCAAATCATACCAAAAATGGCCACACTTTTACCAATTTGTTGCTTCAGTAAGCTCAAAGACCAAAGAAATACCGCAATGCACAACATGCCAATGAACACAAAGTCAAAAGCCTGGTTGAGCGAACGGATGTAAGTGCCAATGCGCAACAAATCGGCCTCTTCACTGGCCAATATCTCCTGGTTGTGGTGGACGAAAATGGGCAAAGACAAACCATTGATGGTACCTGCTATCGCCGCAGCCAGCAAGCTGAAGGCCGTAAAAGCCATCGCGAGACGCGCATAGGGAAAGCCTTGGTCCAGCAGGTTCAAAGCGCCCCAAAAGCCCACCATCATCACTGCACAGGAAATGATAGCCAGCACATGTGCCCCTACAATAATTGGTGATTGTTCTAAAATTCGGGCCAAGTTACCGCCCGATGGATGAATAAACATGGCAATGGAAATCATTGCCGCCCCAATCAGCAAGATGGAGCGAGTGTGGTGCGGTGTAGCCATTTTTATGTTAATTGAGAAGTTTAGAAGTTAAGAAGTTGAGGAGTTTAGAAGAGGGCCGTGGGAGGAAAGTCATGAATATCAAGCCGTGAGTCCTGGTTTTGCCAATTCACGAGGCATGCCAGCGAGCCCAACAAATCATATGTTGTATCTCATATGTCGTCTTTCGTATGTCAAAAGCTCCATTCGGAAAACCAACTTTCCTCCTCTCCACATTTCTCCCCGGCGAGCCCCCCACTCATAACCCATAACTCATAATTCACAACCATCAAGCGGCCCGATCCCGGTATTCCTCAATTTCCTCCAGCATTTCCATCGCTTTAATCACGGGTTCCCATTCGCCACCTTGGAAAATCCAGCGAAACCAGCGCTGGTGGCGATTTTCGTTGCGGATGTTGAAAAACAACCACAATGCCAACATAGACAAAGAAACAGTGATTGCGATTTGCATGATCCAAAGACCGTATTCTCCGTTGCGCAGCATGCTGCGGTTCAGGTAAAAAGTACTCCACACGGGCAGTTGCAAAAAGAGAAAACGGGCTATCCAGAGGGTTGAGGTCTTCAGTTGGGCCAGCCTTTCCTGCACTTTTACGATGGGGTCACTCACATCCACTTGGTTGATCAACACCAACTGGTAAATGTACACCCCAATGGCCAGTTGGGTCAAAACGACCTGCACCGCTGCTGAAATGAGGAAAAAGTAATTCCCAATCTGGAACGCGTGCAAGAGCAACATGTACACCCCGATCACCCAGAGGAAGCCTACTACGATGGTAAATATTTTCAGCGGCCGCATTGATAACAAGTACGTCTTGGCCTTCAATTTGCTGATGTCTTCCGCATTTTTGCGGTTGATGGACAGGTTGGCCTCCACTTTTTCGTGGTAGGATTGCCAAAGTTCCTTCAAATCCATGTCTTCCATAGCTTTATATTTTGTGGTTGGAGAAACGTCTTTTCAATTGTTCCTTGATGCGCCCCACTTTGGTCGACACATTGCTGAGGGAAAGTCCCAGGATTTCAGCGATTTCAGCCTGGCTGCGGTCTTCGAGGTACAGCAGCATCAGGGCCTTGTCAATGTCGCGCAGTTCGTGGATGAATTGCTCTAGGAGTTGCAGTTGGGCCTCTTTTTCCACGTTTTCGGGCTCCGTAATGTACATGGGCGGGTCGCTCAAGTCCACACTGCTTTTACGACGTTGGTATTTTCGGAAAAAAGAGATGGCCACATTGATGGCAATGCGGTATACCCAGGTTGAGATTTTGTACTGCGGGTTGTAGCGCGGAAAAGCTTGCCAGAGCTGGATCATGATTTCCTGGATCAAATCCTGGCGTTCACTTTCGTCCTGGCAATACGTTTTGGCTACCTTGTACAAAATGCCCTTGTGCTGCTCAACGAGCACCTGAAATTGTTGGTCTTGCTCAGTGTTACTCATCAATCCTGTGGGTGGGGTTTTCGCCTTGACTTGTGAATGCATCAGCAACATGTGCATTGGTTTTACTGAATTATTCGCAAGAAGTGGAAATATATCACAGGAGGAGGAAATTTCTTAGAAAAATAAACGGGTACTGCACTTACATACAAGTACATTAACTTTTGTCAAAAAATGGATCGTGACTGAAAGATGAAACAGGTTGTCGAGTGAGCTAAAAATCAGCCCTCCAAAATAAACCGCATCGCAATGATTTGCGCCATGAATCCCACGACGTACCCACCGTACAAATCCAAGGGTTCGTGAGCCGAAAGGGCCAAACGCGCCGTTCCCGTGATACCCGCCAAAAGCAAGGCGATCAGCAACAGCACCAACCAGTCGATTTGCAATGTACCCAGGCTCCAGAGTGGAAATTGTACCGTGGGATAAGCCGACATTTGCCACATGGCCAACAAGATCATGCCAATCAAGCCACCCATGCCCACCGCGTGTACACTGATTTTGGAAAAAAGGTTGATGAAAAAAGCCAGGAACAAGGCAATGGTAGCACCCAAAGTAAAGCTTGTAAAAAGGCGTGGGATATTGCTGTTGTCGAGCAAGTTGCGAAACAGCCAGAGGTAAAAAATGCCCGCCACAATGTAGGGCCCGATGCGGTCAGTTTTTTCTGGCATGTCCATTGATTTGACCAAACCCGTGAAGCGCAGCATCAATACCGCCATGCCTGGTAGGAAAAAAGAAGAGAGAAAAATGCGCAACAGCAACAGACGCGCAGCATGGTCGCCGATGTTGTTGAAGCCAAATTGATAAGGATTTGCGGCCAGTAAAACGATCAGAATATAGCTGAGAATCAGCAAAGGATGGGTAAAAAATGAAATGGTTCTGGCCAGGACTAAATGCATGCGTTTGACGTTTATTGCGGCAAAAATAGTCAAATTCGCGCCTCTTTTCAACATTTCAACGCTTCAACATGGCAACTTATCACCTACTTCACCCGATCAGGATTGTTCTTCATGAAGCCTTCCCAGCCTTTTACCGCTTTCCCGCTGCCGCCAAAAAGAGAACGAGACTGGTAATAATGGCATACCGCCGCCGCCAAGGCATCGGTGGCATCAAGGTATTGGCCTTCGAGGTCGGCTTTGAGGGTGCTTTGTAGCATGGCAGCTACTTGTTCTTTCGAGGCATTGCCATTGCCCGTTACCGATTGTTTGATTTTTTTGGGCGAATATTCCACCACTTCCAAGCCCTTGGTGATGGCGGCAGCCATGGCTACCCCTTGCGCACGACCCAATTTGAGCATCGACTGCGGGTTTTTGCCATAAAAAGGCGCTTCAATGGCTAAATAGCGTGGACCATACTGAGAAATGATGGAGGTGAGGCGCTCAAAAATGCGCTTGAGCCGCTCGGGATGTTCTTCAAATTGTTGCAGATACACCACGCCCAGGTCAACAGGTTTCAACTCCTGGCCATTGACTTCCAAGATGGCATAGCCCAGGATATTGGTGCCGGGGTCCACGCCCAAGATGCGGTAAGTACTGGGTGTATCGGCCATTGCAAACAATTTTTTGGCAAAGTACGGGATTTTGTCGATTTTTAACCAAAAATGTTGGAATAATTGACTTAAAGAAGAAGGCTTGAATAAATCTGAAATTGGTCATCTCGACATCAAACCGCCTCGACCACCCAATCCTTGACGGCTTTTTTCTCGGTGTCAAAACTAATGCCCAAGCCGAGGATGGTTTTGTTGGACAGGCGGTATTTTTCGGCGTATTGTTTGTCTCGAATTTGCTGCAATGCCACTTGTGCGGGCACATTCATTTTGAATTCGATGATGAAAACATGGCTGGCAGTTTGCACCACCGCATCCATTCTGCCATCGGAAGTATGCACCTCACTGTCCATGTTAAAACCCAGGTAGCGAAAATGTAGATGCACCAAAGCATGGTAAAAATGCTCGGTTTTGTCATCCAGCAAGTTACTAGGGATGTCTTTGAGCAAGGAATTGATGACAGTGATAACTTTGGGCAGATCGTTGTTCAAGAAACCTTCTTCCAAGATCAAAACTGGCCGCAGCGAATCGGAAGGCATCCGATTGAGCAGGCTGCCAATGAGGTAATTGCTCAAAGCTTCTTCAACCTCCTGGTTGGGATAGCCCAGGGTGTAGCGACCACGTTCCCAATCTGCTTTTTTGATGGTCAAGTAACCTGTTTGAAACATCAGCGCCCTGGCATCCAGGTTCTCCAGGTCATAACTGTCAAACAAACTTTCAGGTACTTGCAAGTCTTCCACTTTGTAGATGTATTGCTCTTTAAGCACCTTGATTAAGAAGGTAGGTGTTCCTGTTTTGAACCAAAAATCCCCAAAGCGAAGGTATTTAAACATCAACAAAACCATGAATGGGTTATAGACCTTTTGTTCCCCATCCCAACTATATCCATTGTATTTTATCCGGATTTTTTCAATCAATTCAGCCCTACTGAGGTGGGGCAGTTTTTGATTCAATACTTGTAAGTGTTCATCAAAATAAGCCAGTAGCTCTTCCTGAGTATAACCGACCAAAGTTTTGATGGAAGGATCCAAGCTCAAGTCGATCAAATAATTCAAATCAGAAAACAAACTGACCTGGCTAAATTTGGAAACCCCAGTGATCAAAAAGAAACGCAAAGCCAACTGCACCTCGCCAGATTTGAGGCTGCCATAAAAGTTTTTGAGGATGCCGCGATTGGTTTTGGCTTGCTCCAGTTCCGTTTTGTCGAGATAGTCGATCAGCGGTTTGTCGTATTCGTCGATAAGTAGCACTACCGAATCCCCTAAATCATTGACCGCAAGGATCAATTCGCTTAATTTTTCCTTAGCGGTGGTTTCGTTTAGAGCTATACCGAATCGTTGGGCTTGTTTATCCAAAAATTTACACAGGGCCTCCTCCAGTTTATTATCCTTATAATTCAGCACATTGAACGACAAGTGAATAACAGGGTGCTTTTGCGACCAATCCCACTGGTCTTCAATCCACAAACCACGGAACAGTTCTTTTCGGCCTTCAAAAATATGTTGGATCGTAGAAAGCGTCAGTGATTTGCCAAAACGACGGGGCCTGGAAAGGAAGTTGTAACTACTCCCCTTCAGCAAGTGCCAAATTTGCTCCGTCTTGTCCACGTATACCATGTCCAATTCGCGAATTTTGGCAAAATTCTGTTCCCCAATCGGTAATTGTTTCATCGAAAAACTAAACTTGGCTTAAAGGTAAGGCTTTTTGTCGAAATGTCATTGCCACAGGCGGGCCTTCCATCACGTCCGCAATTGCTTAACGCTCCCCAAAGTCATCTCCACAATCAACACCGCCCAGATCAAAATACAAGGCAGGGCCTTCACCATCAGCGGTTCCAGGTAATTTTTGCGGATGGGCTTGGGAAATAAATCGGTAGGCGACAAAGAAGTAAAAACAAAGGCCAAAATCAAGAGCACCAGTGCCCATTTTTCCGGTTTTTCCCGGCAAAAATACCAGATGCCTGCGCCGCACATCGCCACTACAAAGGTAGCCGATTCGGCCTTGTGATTGAAAATGATGACCCAAATCAACACCGAGGCCAACAAAAGCAAACGGAATTGCAAGTCGCTATAACGGTCAATCCGCAAGAGCGGGACACAAAACAAAACCACTCCAGTGCCCAATACCAGCATCTTTGAAGGCTCAATGCCTAGCCAGGCGTGCAGGCTGCCCATCACCGAAAAACCGTAGGAAGCCGTATGGTCATCTTGCAACAAGCGGCCCCAACTTTGGTACAAAAAAATCAGTTGATCCCAGGAAATCAAAACCAGTGGCAATACGAAAAAGACAAGCGCCCACAACAAGCCCCACAAAGCCATTTTCCATTTTTGGGGGTAAAACAAACACAAAGCCAGGGCCACCACCCCAAAAATCTTGATGAACACCGTGCCCATGATGCAGAACATGGCCCAAGTGTATTTCCGTTCTTCCAAAGCAGTGAAAGCCAACAACAGCAAGCCTGCCAGCAAGGCATTGCTTTGCGCATTTTGCAAGGAGGTCATCAATTCAATGGCCACAAACAGGCCTAGCTTTGTAGCATTACCCAACTTCAAACCCGGCAAGCGTACGATGCCCCACCACAAAACCAGCGCATTGAGCACATTCCACAAAGCCAGGCCCAATAAGTCGGGCAAATAGGCAAACAGGCCAAAAAACTGTGCAAAAGTGGGACTGTATTTGTACAAGTCCCAGTGCTCGCTAGGGTACAAAATGAACAAGTCTTTGCCCTCAATCAAGTGAAACCAAGACTGCTTGAAAATCACATAATTGTTGTAATGGCTGTAAAAAGGCCCATCCGGCAAAAACTGTTTTTCACCCAATGCAAGGGCCTGCACACTGGCCAGAATAGCCAATAGCACATAAATCAGAGGCAGAATCCAGGGTTTTTGCAGCCAAGTGAGTGCTTTGGTGGCCATGTGTTAATTTTTTTGGCAAAAGTACGGAGTTGGTGGGTTGAGTGGGTTAGAAAATGCAGGGACTGTGGGAATTTGTGAAAAGACCCTTTGAGTTGGTTCACTTCCTCACATTCAAATTGTCCAAAACCCAGTAATCTCCACCATCCCAGAGCAGTCCCGGCTGGCCCATCACCAACAACTCATCAATAAACAAAAAAGGCTGTTGGATTTCTTTGCCCTCAAGCGCCAAACGCACTTTGACTCCAGCCTGGCTGACATTCAAGGGGATCGATACCAGGCCCCAGCCTTTGTTGTCGAGAGCGATCAGGTCGAGGCGGCTGGCATTGTGGGCCACCAGTTTTTCTTCGCCGCTGGGGCTGATTTCGTAGAGTTTGAGGTTGATGCGCGGATGTTGGTCCGAACCCATGTATACCCACAAAGTGAGGGTATTGTTTTGGGCGGGGGCTTGAAAGGTGCAGACGGGCACTTCAGCTTGGGTAGCAGCCATGAACGCTCCTTTGCCCCGGTATTGGTAAGTCGATTTTTGTTGGTCAAAATTTTGGTAAAACCACTGGCTTTCCGGTTTGCTATACCAAAATTGGCCTTTTTTCAATCCCCTTATCTGGATTTTTTGGATGCTGTCCAATTGTTCCTTGCGCCAATTAATCGCAGCCTGCTTGAAGGCCGACAAAGGCAGTTCCATCACACTCACCAAATTGTCTTGGTAAATAGGCTTGCCCTGGGTCACGAGGTAGCGCTCTAGTTTTTTAGTTGGGTTGTATTGCAAAGGATCAAGAATCAGCAAGAGCGGTTTTTGTGAGGGCAGGTCCTCAATCACGTTGTAATCTTGATAAGGCAAAAGGCCCAGTTGAAATTGCTTGAAAGTGCGGCTGAACGAAGTCCGGCTCATCTCCTGCCCCATCGTTGGCAAGCCATAATGCCAACCTGGAATGGTACTGAAACGCAGCAAATCCCCATTGGTGCCGCGCAGGAAATTTTCAGACCCATTGTGGTGGTAAGGCACGGGAAAAACCGCCTGGTACTTGTTCCAATCTTGGTTTTTGAACCAATATTCGTAACTGAATTCAAACTCTTTTTTATCCATGCGGGTATCTTGCCAGAGCTGCAAGGTGGTCGCTTTGCTCAGGTAATAGGCATCCATCGCCAGGATGAGCAATAAAACACCTACCAAACTGCTGCGCAGCAGACCAGGCTTACGTTGCCAAAACTGGTACAAACCATACCAAGCCATCAAGTTCCAGCCATAGTAAAAAGCCCAGGCAAAGCGCCCCTGCCCCCGAAACTGCCGGAAAGGTCCCAGGTAGTCAATCATCCAAGCACAGGATTTGAACACAAAGGGTAAACCCAAAGACAGCAATAACATCAACAAAATAGCAGGGAAGAGGTATTGAAAAAATGCTGGCAAGGGGTAGGTGTTTTTCCGCCCAACCAAGTCACTGATTTTGGTTAAGAAAAAAACAGCCATGATCAGTCCCGCCCCCAAGCCAATGTAAACCATGCCTTCAAAATTGGCAGGAGCCAAAATGGGCAGGATTTTTTGCTTGTTGATCCACACCCAAAAAGGGACCTTGAGCGAGGCAAAAATGCCCTCGACAATGGCGTGGTAATCCAAAAAACCATAAGGAATGGCGGGGCGATCACTCAACTTTTCAGCAGTGCTGCCGAGCCAAATTTGCACCAAGGCAAAGGGAATCACCACTTGCAGGGCATAATACCCGGCGTAGGCCAGCATGTTATTCCAGCTCAAATTCCGCAAAAAACGAAACAGGAAATAAAAGCTGATCAACATCCCCCCAATGCCAAAATAGTAAAAATGCAAGAGCGAAACGTAGCCCAATAACAAGCCGATTTTCAGGCTGTTGCGCCAAGTGGGCTTTTCTTCAAAACAAAGCAAGAAGTACAAAAGCGTAGGCAATACAAAGGCATATGCCAAAGAATAATGCGCCTCGGTGCGAAAATGCTGCGGCGAGAGCATGATAATTCCCACCGATACCAAGGCAGCATACCAAGGCCCTACTTGCAATTTTCGGAAACTCAAGTACAACATCACTGCCCCCAACACAAAGGAAAGGAGCAGCAAGTAATTCATGATGCCATTCGTGTAGGCTGAAATATCGACCAGGTTGCGATTGATGAAGCGCAGCACATTGGATACCCCCGGCTGGCCATCAGCGAACATGATGTGGTCGCCATAAGGGTAGCCCATGCCGCCAAAATGCGTGTAAGTGCTGTCGTGTTTGACGTGGTAATAAACGCTGTAATAGTTCTTGTACCCGTCGCCATAAAGTTGAAAAAAATTGGTACAAGGGTGCAACGCAATGCCCCGGTAATGCAAAAAAACACCCAAGGCTGCGAGAAAAATGCACAGCAGTAGCCCGTAGAGATGGTGTTTTTTATTGACAGCCTGGCTCATCGTTATGAGTTATGAATTATGGGTTATGAGTGAGAGGGCCAGTGGCAAGTCTTGAGGTATTTTAAGCATCTGTTCGCATCATTCTACACTCGAAACTTAACGTAAGTCATTGAATACAATGAATTCAACAACAAACCCGAATACTGTTGCACCCATTGATTTCCCCTAGTGAGCTGTCCACTCATAACTTGGGGTGTTAAAAAAAAATAAAAAAAGTTCCCCCTATTTTTGGGCTGTCAAGCAACCAAAGAAGAAGGAACCATGTCCGTAGACAATTGTAAAAGTAAGGAAAAGGCTTGGAAAAGCAAACTGAGAGAGAGCAAAAAAGAAGTGAAGCGTTTGAAAAAGTGCCTGGAAGAGGTGAGGGCCTCAAGAGATGGTTGGAAGGAGAAGTACAAGCAAGTGCGGGAGGAACAAAAAGGGAAGAGGTCAAAGAATGCCCTAGATTCAGGATTTCGTCCTCGTCGTCATCATTATGACCTGAGTACTCTAATCCTGGTATTGCACCTGATTAGATATGGAGGGATGAGCTTTCGATGTTGCGTACACTGTTTGAGATGTATGTATGAAAGCCTGGGAATAGCAGACCGAGTACCCAGCCATGTGAGTGTTCGTAACTGGGTGCTTAAACAGGGTTACAGTATGCTCAAAGCAGCAAAGGATGTAGGGAAAGAAGGCCGATGGGCAATCATTGTAGATGAGAGTATTACGGTGGGCAAACAAAGATTACTGGTGGTATTGGGTCTCGAACTTGGGGCGTGGCAATTTGATCGGGGGATTAGTTTGCAAGATGTGGTTGTGTTGCATATATCGCGGCGGGAAGAATGGAAAGGACCTGCGGTTAAGGCAGTGTTGGAAGAAGCTTGTAAAGGCCGACAGGTCGTACAAGCAGTATCCGATGGTGGTCGTAACTTAGTCAATGCGTTTGGTTTATGGAATATGCCTTATTTTTCAGATTGTACTCATCGAATAGCGAATATCCTGAAGAAGTATCTGAAAATCAATGGAGATTTTATCAACATGAATGCTCAGATCACAACCTATCGAAGGGAATGGAAACTAGGTAAGAAGGCTCCTTGGCGACCACCTGCGGTGAGGGGGCACTCCAGGTTTCTCAATGTTTTTGTGTTAATTGATTGGGTGGAAAAAATCATCAAAACCGATAAAGAACTACTGGCAGAAGTCTATGAGGATTGCCAATGGATTTTCCAAAATCTGAGTTTCTTTCAAGCACTCATCCAATAGACTTGTTCACCCTTGATAATCAAATTTTTAGTATCTTTGCGTAAAAAACATGATTGACTACAAGTCGATACGAACCGACCGACAGTTTAAGGGCGCAACAGGGAAAAGTAAATCTCAATTC
>JAAFJY010000015.1 GCA_013299105.1 Chitinophagales bacterium
GAATGCGCCGGTACAGGTACCATCTGAGACCAGGTTTCTGGTCAACTTGAACTGGCACTTCTCGTTCAGAGAAATAGTAACTTTGTAACAACCGCATTGTGCAGTCGCTTCAGCGTTACTTGCCAGCAAGAAGCCCAATACAAGCATAAACATGCCCGCTGTCTTGGTCATCCAACTAGTAAAGGTCGTTCTTTTCATAAGATCAAGAGATTAAACAAAATGATTTGGTATAGCAACTTTGCCAAATGCAAAGGAATGCACAAAAGAATTTTCCACGAGAATTAGCTAGACTACACGATCCGGGTAAAAAATTTTCTCCATTGGGGCGCAGAGAAATTATAAAGATTAGTAGCGCAAACATACTTATTTTTTTTCTTTAGGTGGTGCGCATTAGTCGATTTTTTTTCGCACGAGTTAATTTATTGCAAAAAAAAGACATGAAATCAATAGAAAATTTAAACAATATTCACTTCGGGATCAAGTTGAATACCAAATTTATGGTAGACACTACTTATGATCCGTGATGCAAGTCCCCAAATTTCGTCCCCACCAGCTTGGCCATAATTGACCAAAACCAGGGCTTGTTTTTCAAAGCACCCAGCGTCCCCATGTCGAATACCTTTCCAACCACAGGCCTCAATGAGCCAGCCTGCGGCTAATTTACGAGTCCCATCAGGATTAGAATAGGCAACCAAGTTGGGAAAAGTCTCTTTCAATGTATTATATTGGGATAAAGAAACACTAGGGTTTTTAAAAAAACTCCCAGCGTTTCCAAGTTCCGCGGGGTCGGGCAATTTGCTTTTACGAATATCGATCACTGCATGAGCTACATCCAAGGGAGTAGTGGAGGATACCTGTTTTTCAACCAAACGCTGCTCAATTGCACCATAAGTTGTATTGAGCAAGGGTACTTTTGACAAACGCAGGTGTACAGCTACGATGAAATACTCCCCTTTGGCGGCTCCTTTGAAAACACTACTGCGGTACCCAAATTGACAATCTTTGGCTGAGAACCATTTGCTCAACCCGGTGCGAAGCTCAATGGCTTCTACCCCATGACAGAAATCTCTTAACTCACAACCATAAGCCCCAATGTTCTGAATTGGCGCTGCTCCAACCGTACCAGGGATCAAGGCGAGGTTTTCAAGCCCAAAATATCCTTGCTCAAGGGACCACATGACGAGTTCGTGCCAATTTTCGCCACTTTTGACCTTTATTATTACAGCATTGTCATTTTCCTCAATAACTTCTCGCCCTTTGAGCCTATTGAGCCAAACGCTATTTTTAGGAGCCTGGCGAAACAAGATATTGCTGCCTCCGCCCAAAATAAGCCCGCCTTGCCATTCCAGGTCAGTGATAGCCTGATGTAAATCATTCTCGTCCTGTAAATATAATAAGGTAGGGGCAACGATGTCGATGCCAAAAGTATTAAAATGTTTCAGTGAAATATTGCGCTCAACTTTTAACATTTGCCTCATGGTGCCACTTCGAATTGCAATTTGGCCAATGAATTATAAATTCCGTCTTCAATCGAAGAAAGGTTTTCGTGAGTGCCTTGTTCAATGATTTGGCCATTGTCCAAAACGTAAATCTGGTCCACATCACGAATCGTGGCCAAACGGTGGGCAATGATAATGGAGGTACGCCCCTCCATCAGTTTATTGAGGGCTTCTTGTACTTGTTTCTCTGATTCCGCATCCAGCGAAGAAGTCGCTTCGTCCAGTAAGAGAATGGCAGGATCTTTCAAAATGGCCCGGGCAATGGCAATTCTTTGCCTTTGTCCACCCGACAATTTTACACCTCGTTCGCCTACAATCGTCTCTAACCCATCTGGGAAAGATTGGATAAAATCCCAGGCATTGGCTTTGCGGGCAGCATCGATGATGTCGTCTTCAGCGGCACCTGGGCGGCCATAAAGGATGTTCTCGCGGATGGTTCCGCCAAAAAGCATGACTTCCTGCGGCACCAAGCCAATGTTTTGTCGAAAATGGTTCAAATCATAATCGTAGATACTTTTACCATCCACCAGGATCTGCCCTTCATCCAGGCGATAAAACTGCAAAAGCAACTGCATGATGGTGGACTTGCCAGCTCCACTGGAGCCAACCAAAGCGATTTTTTTACCTGCAGGAATTGTAAAACTGATTCCTTTCAAAACGGGTACGTCTTTGCGGGAAGGGTAGGAGAAGTGAACACCCTGGTATACAATGTCTCCTTGAAAGCGCTGAACGCTGCTCTTGGTTTGATGATCCAGTTCAATTTCAGAAGGTTCATCCAGAATATCCAAAATGCGCTCGGTAGCACCAACCGCTGATACAATTTCAGTGTAAAAACTCCCCAAACTGGCAATAGCCGCCCCAATGATGCCCGTAAAAACCACAAAGTCTAATAAATCGCCGCGCAACATTTCGCCTTTTTGGACCATCAAAGCCGCTTGCCAAATGATGAAAAACAAGGCACCAAACATTACAAAAATGATGAAAGCAGCGAACAAGCCACGCATACTAGCGGCTTTGAGCGACAGTTTGACCACGTCCTTCAAGGTCGCATTGTAACGGCCTACTTCAAAAGCTTCATTGGTATATGCTTTTACAGTTTGAATACTTTGCATGGTTTCTTCCACCACTACGTTGGTTGCAGCCAGTTGGTCTTGCCTGGATCGCATCAACTTGCGGATGTAGCGGCCAAAAAACATCGCCCCAATGACCACAATCGGGAAGGTACCCAGCATAATCAAGGCCAACTTGGGCATGGTAAACACAATCATGCCAATGCCCCCGATCAGGATGATGATCTGTCTGATAAATTCGGCCAGTGTAATCGACACTACCCCCTGTACTTGGGTAACATCGCTAGTGATGCGACTGGTCAGTTCCCCCACTCTTTTTTCTTCAAGATAAGGAATGCTCAAGGTGACGAGCTTTTGGTACAAGTCCCGGCGCAAATTGGCCATGCTTTTCTCACTTACAATGGCAAACAGTTGCACCCTGAAGTAGGAAAGTGCGCCTTGCAAGCCCAGCATCGCTAAAACAATCAAAAATGCCTGGGTAACGCTTATACCATAAGCCGACTCACCTGAAATGATGTTGAACACCTCGCCAGGCAACTTCATGATCAATAAAAAAAGCATGCTGCCCAAAGCCAGGCTCAGCATACCCCAAATAAAGGGCCACTTGTAAGGAAGTACATAGCTGAATACTTTCATTGAGCGACGCAATCGATCGCCACTCAGTTTACTCTTTTCAGTTTCAGCCTCTGAATTGTTGTTTTTTCTCATTGCCATGTGTCGCAGTTTTAACCAGGGTTGCTTTTGGTTCGCTGGTGCATTTTTTTTGCACCGCAAAAGTAACATTATTCTGTAGCGTCGATACGAACCACTGTCATAAGTGCGTTAAAGTCCTTGTTCAATAGAACAAATACTAAAGCTCGGATCATAAACTAAACTCATTTAAGTCCCAAGAACTTTGTGCGGCGAAGCTTGATTCAAAACTTGCGCCAATCACTAAGCAAAATGTTATCAATGAGAAAATGGTTGATTTTCGCCTTCTCCCTGATTGTCTTTTCGGCAAAAAGTCAAAAAATGGACCTGGGAATACATGTAGGCGCAACACATTACTTTGGCGATTTATCCCCAAAAGAACTGGCTTACTACCCTGAGAACATTGGATCTGCGCTGGGTGTTTTTGTAAGGCATCATTTTACTGATCATTTGGCATTAAGATCGAGTTTGACCTACTTGCAAACGAGAGGTGACGAGCGATTCGGCGGTGTTTTACCCGAACGAGGTCTGAATTTCAAAGCAGACATGCTCGAAGCCATGTTTACCTTGCAAATGGAGCTGTTTCACTTAGGCAGAAAAGTGAGGCTTTCGCCTTATGCTGCACTTGCGGGTGGTGGTTTTTATTTTTCCAACAGCACCGAGTTCCAAGGACAGCGTTATTTCTTGAGGCCTCTGAACACCGAAGGACAAGGGATCGAAGGCTATCCCAAACCCTACCTGCCAATAGCCCTGCAATTTGGCATCGGCGGAGGCTTGAATATCCTGCTCAACGAACGTTTCAACATTGGCCTCGAAGGCATGGTACACGGTACCAATACCGACTATCTTGATGACGTAGGAGTCATCCAAATCAAAAAGTACGGCGACTTGTTGCAATACCGTGGAGAATTGACTGCTCGCCTCAGCGAACCACGATTTGAACCTACACCTGAAAATTTCGACAAAACCTACTCCAGGGGTGGCAAGTACAAAGATTGGTACATCGTAGCCTTGGGCTCGCTATCCTGGCGCTTGCAAAAAGGCCGAGGTGGAGGCAAAGGCAGCAAGAACTTGGGTTGCCCCAATTTTTGAAAAAAACACAGTCGATTCCTATTTTAGCTTTTGTTAAAAAAGGCCAGCATTTGGATTGTTTTTTATGAAAAGACTCCAAATGCTGGCCTTTTTTGGTTTTGTATCAATGTTATGGTTTAAATTGACCATGGTTATCGAACAACTCATAAACAATTACTAAACCAAAACCCTAGGAAATGAAAACCCTAAATGCCTGTGTGCTTTTTGCCGCACAACTTGTCGTTTTTGCTTGCCAGCCTACCACTAGGCATCCTGAACAAGAACCAGCACCTTTAAGCGCCAGCACGCAAACTCCAAATTCAACACCTGTTGATGAGCCAGTCATCCAAAACACTTGGAAATACTGCACCCATGGATCCAGAATAAGGATGCGGGCTGCTCCAGGTTTGGATGCCAAAATCCTGACTACCATCCCACTGGCTGGAGAGAAACTGACCTGGACGGGTAAGCAGGTCAATGCTCCAAACAAGATTATGTACAATGGGGACGAGCGGGAAGGATCATGGATGGAGTTTAAATACCAGCAATACACCGGCTGGATATTTGATGCGGGCATCACCATGTACCAAGCCCAAGGTAAACACATTAATAACCCCCTTTACTTTTGCGGACTAGGATCAGTGCGGGGGGTGAACCGAGCTGACTTAGAGCGGATTTTTGGCAAACCCGTCACCGTTGACAGCAGTGGGCCATCTGAAGAGGCTGATCGCTGGGAGTTGTACTTGAGGTTCAAGCACACTGGTCTCTTCATTGGATTGGGTTATGCAGATGAGGGGCACAAATCTTCAAAAGGCATTGAATGGTTTGAAAGTTCAAGCATCAACTTGTCCGAATTACCACAAGTATTTATTCGACACCCAGAAATCACCCTGCGGGCTGGCACTACCTATGCCGAAGTAGAGAAGGTGTTTGGGGTTTCAGCGGGCAATGCCGACCGCAGAAGATACGACTTGATAATGTCCAATGGGGATTGTGGCGATCACTATTTTCTGGAATTTAAAAAAAACAAGTTGGTTGCAGTTTCATATGAACGGGATTGTTGCACCTTGTAGCGCTCAACCTTGTAGCGCTCAACCTTGTAGCGCTCAACCTTGTAGCGCTCAACCTTGTAGCGCTCAACCTTATCGTGTTAACAACCTTGTAGCCTCAACAACAGCTATCAAAAATAAAAATCTAAAGCTGCCACCATAAAAATCTCTAACGGCAGCTTTAGATTCAGGAAACATTTAATTAACTTTGTAGTTACATTGGGCTTTTTTGATACGTATCCGTAGAATAGGCCTGTCACGAATAATTTTTTATGGATTTTGGCAAAAATGTATTAATCTTATCTCAAAGCACCGTTTCAAAGGGGCAAATGGCAGAAGCATATTTTCGATGTTATGCAAACAGCGGAAATTTCACCAGTGTGAGCCTTGGTAACGACGTATTGCATCCTGTTTCTATTCAGGTAATGGCTGAAGATAACATTGACCTAACTCAATACCAACCAAAATCTATCGAAGAAGTTAAAGGCCAAAAATTTGACTACCTGATTACATTTGGTGCTGAAAATCAGTCATTTGAACAAAATATTAAAGCTACACAGCAACTCACTTTTGCTACTCCTGATCTTCAAAACCTCAACCTAGAAGAACCAGAATTGATCCAGTTTTTGCGAGAAACCAGAGATTTACTAAAAAAAGACATACTAAAATTTATTGGGAAGCATTTGTTGGAGGGAGAAAGTTCCAATCATTTGTTGATGGACTGATTTGTTTAAGCATGTTTTGATATTGGATGCTTAGTATTTGAGCTAAAATAAGATGGACATCTTTGTTTCTGAGGTTTAGCAAAAAAAACACAAATCCTTTCATCTAGTGGTCCAGGAACTAAATAAGCGCCTATTTAAAGTGCGTTAATGTATGATTACAGCTCGCCAAAGCGTCAGGAGACGCGGATCAGGGCAGTCCCCGTCAGGAGACGTGGGACTAGCTATAATGGTTTATTATTTCGTTCTCCACGCACTAGTTGCTTATCTTTTTCACTAACCCCAAACCTGTCCACCTTATTTTTTACGCTCCCTTAATCACAAATTAATCAAGACTTAATGCGACATGTGCTGTAAAACACCGTTCTTGCCGCGCAAATCTCTTGTGCATGTATCATCATCGCGATTTAAGTTGGCTGGCTTTCAACCAGCGGGTGTTGCAAGAGGCTGCTGACGAGCAGGTTCCAGTTTTGGAGCGCTTAAAATTCTTAGCTATTTTCAGCGCCAACCTGGATGAGTTTTTCAGGGTTCGTGTTTCTGGCTTACGGCAATTCAGAAACCTGGCTAAAGCCGAACGCAAAGCCTGGTTGGATTTTAAGCCTAAAAAGGAACTGCGCTTGATTCATGAAAAAATCTTGCGGCAACAAATAGAATTTGGTGCCCTTTACCGCGAGAAAATCACCCCTGGACTTCGTGAACACCATATCTTTTTACTGGATGATTACAGGCAGTTCTCAGCCAATCAAAAAATATTCTCGCGCAACTACTTTGAAGTACACCTTCGTGATGAACTTAAAATTACAGCTGTTTTTGAGGGGGGATCCATTCCTTTTCTTGAAAACAGACGTTTGTATTTTGTCCTAAAATTCGGAAATGATAGTTTGAAGTTGTTGGAAATTCCAGGTGGGCGCGACCAACGCTTTGTCCGATTTCCCAACGAACAAGGGCAGGAGCAAGTAATTGCATTGCTAGATGAGGTCATTCGAGATAATTTGCAGGAGCTTTTTCCAGAACAAATCTGCGAATCTTATCAAATCAAGCTGTCCAGAGATGCCGAGTTGTATTTTGATGAAACCCTGGCTGAAGATGTAGTGCAAAGAATTCGCCACAGTTTAACCCTGCGCGACAAGGGCGCTCCAACGCGATTTTTGTATGATTCAAAAATGGATTCGACACTGCTCAATCGTTTAAAAGCGATTTTTAAACTCAAAAAGAACGACCTATCAGCAGGAGGTCGATTTCATAACTTCGATGATTTTTTTGTCTTTCCAGTAGCAACAGAACTTGCCAAGGACTTGATTTATCCTGTTCAAAAGATTTGTAAACATTCGCTTTTGGTGGCCGGTGAGCCCTGTATTTTGAAGCTTCAAGACCACGAATTGCTCCTGCATTTCCCCTTCCATGATTATTCCTGTGTAAATGATCTTCTTTTTGAAGCAGCCCGATCATCAGCCGTTCAATGCATCTGCATCACTTTGTACCGGGTAGCAAATCCTTCAAAAATTGGAGAAGCCCTTCTGCTGGCGCTTGACAAAGGTAAAACCATCAAAGTCTTTGTTGAAGCCAAAGCTCGTTTTGACGAAAGCAGCAACTTGAATTTAGGCGAAAAATTGGAAGAAAAAGGGGCCCAGGTTTTTTACTCTCGCCCCAATCTGAAAGTACACGCCAAAGTCTTTCTATTGCAAATGAAAGCAGAATCAGGGCTCAAGGATATTGCTTACCTCGGCACCGGGAATTTTAATGAAAAAACCGCCCGCCAGTATACTGATCATGCATTGATCAGCACTGACTCAACTTTATCAGAAGAAATAAGCCGGGTTTTCGATTATTTGACCAATGAAAATACCGAGCCAATATTTGAACATTTGCTAGTTTCTCCCTTCAATAGCCGCCTGCGATTTCAGTCCTTGTTGAACCAAGAGATTGCACATGCTAGATCAGGTATCGGCGGCACCTTCTTTGCTAAAATGAACAGCCTTGAGGACAAGGGCATGATTGATCACTTGTACCTGGCTAGCCAGGCTGGGGTGAAAATCCGTTTATTGGTAAGGGGCATTTGTTGTCTGGTGCCAGGTGTCGCTAGCTTAAGTGAAAACATTGAAGTACACAGCATCATCGACCGTTACTTGGAGCATGGCAGGGTTTATTGTGTCGGTAATGGGGGAAATGAAGAAATTTACCTGGGCTCTGCCGATTGGATGAGTAGAAACCTGGACCGAAGGATTGAGGTGATTTTTCCGCTCAAGAATCCCGCTTTTAGACGAGAAATGAAGCACTTGCTGGACTTGCAATGGCACGACAGCCACAAAACAAGGTTGATTGACGCCCATTTGAGTAACCAAAGGCCTCCGACTGATCGCCTGTCTATTCCATCACAAACTGCAATCCAGGAGTTTTTGTGTGCAAATTGCTGAGTCTTTGAGCTAAAATAAAGTAAACAAATCGGCTTATGGGGTTTAGCAAAAAAGAACACAAGTTACTTTCAGTCACTTGTTTATCTTTCTTCACTAAATCGAATTTTGTTTACCTTATCTTTTTACGCTCCCTCAGCGGTACATTTGTTTGCAAGAATCATTCACACCTTGAAAAAATTCTAATAATGCTTAACTTCGCCTCTACAACCCTGCTTACTCGGAAGCAAAATTCGCCTAATTTAACAACTAACCAGAGTAAAGTGAAAGGCATCAACGATTTACGCGATTGGGTTTTTCGTCAGGTTCACACCAAAAACCTTGTTTATAACACCTGCTGGGAAGATCCCCGCTGTGACCGACAACTCTTGCAACTTCAGCCGGACAGCGAAATGGTAATGATCACCAGCGCAGGATGCAATGCCTTGGATTACCTTTTGGACAATCCTAAAAAAATCAATTGCATCGACATGAATCCCCGGCAAAATGCCCTACTAGAGCTCAAAAAAGCCAGCTTGTCGCAATTGAGTTTTGCGGAACATTGGGCCATTTTTGGCAATGGTGTTTTGAGAGACATGGAGCGCGTTTACCAGGAAAAACTTCGACCAATCTTACCGGAATTTGCCCGCGAATACTGGGACATCCACTGGCGCTATTTCAATGGAAAAGGGATTCGCAAGAGTTTTTACCATTATGGGACTTCTGGAACGCTAGCTTGGATTTTCAACAAATACCTGCGCAATCGTAAAAAATTGTACCGCAAAATCCAGGGCGTATTCAATGCCAAAACGCTAGAGGATCAAACTAAGCTCTATGACTTGGTCGAACCTAAAATATCCAACAAGTTGGTCGAATTTGTGGTGAATCGCCACTTGACCATGTGTATGTTGGGGGTGCCGCGCAGCCAGCAATTGTTGTTCGCTACCAAGTACAAGCGCGGCGCTTTGGGTTTTATCCAGGAATGCTTGCGCAAGGTATTTACCCGAATACCCACCCACGACAACTATTTTTACCGCCTTTACTTAGATGGCCGATATTCCAAAAATTGTTGCCCCTCTTACCTGGAGGAGCAAAATTTCCAATGCTTGGGGGAAAGAATTGATCAAATTGAAACGCACACATCTACAATAAGTGCGTTTTTGGTAAAAAATCCTGGCCAGTATTCCCACTACGTACTGCTCGATCACCAAGATTGGTTGGCTGCAAATAACATTCTTGCGCTGGAAGAAGAATGGGAGCTGATCCTGAAAAACAGCCGCCCAGGAACCAAAATCTTGTTGCGTTCAGCTGCTCATGAGATTGATTTCTTCCCAAAGTTTGTATTGGATGCAGTGGAGTTTGAGCAGGATTTGACTGTAAAAACCCATCAGGAAGACCGGGTTGGGACTTATGCAAGCGTTTATTTGGCCATTGTCAAATAAATTACGGTCCTTCATCAATTACCTATTTTTATGTCTTACGACCACCACAACGAAAGCGCGCAAAACGACGCCATGCAGCGTTATTACAAGCTGCAATCCAAAATTTACGATGCCACGCGCTGGAGTTTTTTATTTGGCCGCAACCAAATCATCCGTGATATTCCGCTTGATGAGCATGTAGATTGGAATATTTTAGAAGTTGGCTGCGGTACTGGGTACAACCTCGAGCGCCTTGCGCAAAGGTTTTCCAAAGCAAAATTGACTGGCTTGGATGTTTCAAGCGATATGGTAGCGCTTTCTCAGAAAAAAGCCCAGCAATTTGGCGACCGGGTGCAGGTGTTTGCTGAACCGTATATGCCCGGTGACACCTCGCGATTGGAGTCTTTGGATTTGGTCTTGTTTTCGTACTCCTTGACCATGATCAATCCGCAGTGGAAAGAATTGATTTTACAAGCCAAAAAAGACCTCAAACCAGGTGGTTTCATCGCAGTAACCGACTTTTACGATTCGCGCAACGGGTGGTTCAAAAAAAACATGAGCAATAACCATGTACGCATGGACGGCCACTTGACCCCATTGCTGCAGGAGGAGTTTAAAACGGTCAAAAACGAAGTCAAATCCGCTTACCTGGGGATTTGGGAGTACTTTCTATTTGTAGGCAGAAAGTAGGTTTTCAGCAATATTTTTTTGTTACAAGCTTTTTTGGCGTTGTAATTCATTCTTTTTTTTAGTAAAACTATTGTACACCTTAGCTGGTACAGCACCTATCTTTGGCCGTCCTTTTTACGGAAAACGGGGGAGGTCCCGGTTTTACAAATGATGAATGGACCAAAAATCCTAATACAAACAAACACAATACGTTTATGGCACAGCTCAACTTTGGGGGCGTAGTAGAAAACGTGGCTACCCGCGAAGAGTTCCCTTTGGCAAAAGCACAAGAAGTGTTGAAAGATGAAACCATCGCCATTATTGGTTATGGTGTGCAAGGCCCTGGCCAGGCATTGAACCTGCGCGACAATGGCTTCAAAGTCATTGTTGGCCAGCGTTACCCTTCGCCCACTTGGGACAAAGCAGTTGCCGATGGTTTTGTACCCGGCGAAACCCTGTTCAGCATTGAAGAAGCCGCTCAACGTGGCACTATTATCCAATATTTGTTGTCGGATGCGGCACAAATTGCCCTGTGGCCTACCTTGAAACCACATTTGACCGCTGGAAAAGCCTTGTATTTCTCACATGGCTTTGGCATCACTTACCGCGAACGCACTGGCATCATTCCGCCTGCTGACGTGGATGTGATCTTGGTGGCTCCAAAAGGTTCTGGTACCAGCTTACGCCGCTTGTTTCTAGAGGGCCGTGGTTTGAACTCCAGCTATGCCATCCACCAAGATGCAACGGGCCGTGCGTATGAGCGGGTAATCGCTTTGGGCATTGGCATCGGTTCTGGTTATTTGTTTGAAACCAACTTCCAGAAAGAAGTATTCAGTGATTTGACTGGCGAACGCGGCACTTTGATGGGCTGCATCCAGGGTATTTTTGCTGCTCAGTACGATGAATTGCGTGGCCGTGGTCACTCACCATCCGAGGCCTTCAACGAATCAGTAGAAGAATTGACCCAGAGTTTGATGCCTTTGGTTGCTGAAAATGGCATGGACTGGATGTACGCCAACTGCTCGACCACTGCCCAGCGTGGTGCTTTGGATTGGTGGAAAAAATTCCGCGATGCAGTGAAGCCAGTTTTCAAGGACCTGTACGATTCAGTTGCCTCCGGCGAAGAAGCCCAGCGCTCAATTGACTCCAACAGCCAGCCTGACTACCGTGAAAAACTGGAAGCTGAATTAGCTGAACTGCGCAACAGTGAAATGTGGCAGTCTGGTGCAACGGTACGCAGCCTGCGTCCCGAGCGCAATTGAGTATTTTCAGCCTCATTTCAAAGCCCTGGTTTTCGCAGAAGCCAGGGCTTTGTGATTTTTACGCACTTGCAAGCATCTTTTTTGGCTAAAAAAGCCTTTATTTGTGGATAATTCTGTTGCATTGGTCGCTAATATTTAACATTGTGGCAGATATTACTGTTGTTAGTTTTTGTGGTAAAACGTTAGACTTTATGTACTTTAGATTTATGAGGCAAAACTGTGGAATTTTTTGACTGATTGAGGCTTCTTGTTTGGTTCGTAGCCCAGCTACGGGCCAAACAAGAAACGAAAAGCAGGCGGAAAAGGCCCAGTTTTGACCATAACAATTTAATTTACATAAAGTCTGTTATATAAAGTCAAGTTGATATGGCCAAAGAATTTTTGAAAAACCTGAAAGACCTGTTCATCATGCCTGAAGAGGGCTCCAAACCTGCACCCAAGTCTGAATCAGCCACTTCACCGGTAGCGCCGAAACCTAGTTCTCCAGTATCACCCACAACATCAGCTACTCCGAGCTCCAATACAGGCAGCACACCAAGTGTAGGCAAGGTGAATGATAAACTGGCCAAGCTCCTGCTTGACGCCATCGAAAAGAACAACCAGGAGGGCTTTGATTACCTGGAGTTCAAGAATTCATTACAGTCTTTGAAAGAAATGAACATGGACGATACCACCCGCATGAAATCAGCCTTGGCCATGGCCAAGTCGATGGGTGCTTCGCTCGAAACCATTGTCACCTCCGGTCAGCATTACTTGCAAATTCTCAAAGGCGAACAAGGCAAGTTTTCTGATGCGATGAGCAACCAACGCAGCCAGCAAGTAGGTAATAAACAACAACAATTGCAGGATTTAGAAAAATCCGTCAAAGCAAAAGAAGAACAAATCCTACATTTGCAAAAAGAAATCGAGGGAATCAAAAAAGAGCACCTTGGTTTGCAACAACAAATCGAGGAAGCGACGAAGAATATCGAAGCGACCCGTTTGGATTTTGAAACTACTTACAACATAGTAGCTGGTCAAATTCAACAGGATTTGACCAAGATTCAGGAGTTGTTGAAGTAACCCAAACACACAATACGTATGTCAGAGATAAAGCCCAAATCATTTTGGAGCCGACCTGAAGGAAAAACAGGTGCAATAGTCATGATTGGCATCCTGGCAGCGCTGGGATTTGGCCTGATCAGCGTCTTACCAGCTTTGCTTGCTTTGATGAGCAATACCCTCGCGCTTGCCGCGATGGTGGTGGTTTTGGCTGCCTTGTTGTTCATGGTTTTGGATCCCCGTACCCGCAACTTGGTTTGGTACATGTACAAGTCAACGATGCGCTGGTTGACTGGGCTATTTGTTCAAATTGACCCCATCGCCATTCTGAAAGGTTATGTTGATCACCTGGAGAAAAACCTGGGTGACATGGTCAAGCAGATCAACAAGTTGCGCGGCCAAATGCACAAATTGCGCGAAATCATCCACAACAACAAGAAAGAAATCACCAGCAACTTGGCGCTCGCCAGCGAAGCCCGCGATAAAAAAGAAGACGCACAAATGATCCTCAAAACTCGGAAAGCCGGGCGTTTGCAGGAATCCAATGTGCGTTTGGAAGAACTGGCCAATAAAATGGAGGTCCTCTACCGGGTTTTGACCAAAATGCGCGAGAATTCCACTATCCTGGCTGAAGACATCAAAGACCAGGTAATGGTCAAAGAACAGGAGCAAAAGGCGATCAATGCCAGCAACTCGGCCATGCGTTCGGCCATGAGCGTACTTAGCGGTGACCCCGACAAAAGAGCCATGTTTGACGCCGCAATGGAGGCCATCACTGAAGACGTAGCGAATAAGGTGGGGGAAATGGAAAACTTCATGCAAATGTCTTCCAAGTTTATGGAATCCATTGATTTACAAAATGGTATCTTTGAAGAAGAAGGCATGAAGATGCTCGAAAAATGGGAAAAAGAGGGCGTTTCACTACTGTTGGGTGAAGAAAAACAAAACATCCTGCTGCAGGCCAGTGACGACAATGATGTGTTGGACCTGAACGCTCCTATACGTGAGCCGATTCGGGAAGCTGGCCACAAAAACCAATACGATAGCTTTTTTGAAGCAGACTAACCTGGAGTTGAAAAGTTCAGGGTTGAAATGTTGAAGAGACGTGGCCTTGGACGAATATTCGAACAAAAAAGCCCGCTGGAGTATTCCAACGGGCTTTTTTCATAAACATGAACAATCCGACGTGATTTCTGAGTGAAAAGCATAGATTTTCAAGTACTCATAGAGTTTCTCAAAAGCAAAATTGTGAATTTTCCAGTTCGGAAATCCCAAATCGTGCAAACAAATACTCAAGGCACCTAGAAACTTGTAAGCGAGCCCCCACTTTGTGTATGCCTGAAATACGTTGACACCAAAAGTCAATCACAATGGCATCAAAAACAAACAAAAGGTTTGAAACCGAGACAAAGTTCAATCGTAACTTCAGCGAGGAATTCAAAAAAGAGAAGGTCAAGGACCTAGTCAATCGCAAAATCCGGGTTACGGAACTGTGTAAGCTGTATGATGTTTCCCGCACCACGGTTTATCAGTGGTTATATTTGTATTCCGATTTGGAAAAAGGAACCAAAATGGTAGTACAAATGGAAAGTGAACAACACAAGACCTTAGAGCTGCTCGAACGCGTTGCACAACTGGAACGAGCTTTGGGCCAAAAGCAACTGGAAATCGACTTTTTGACCAAGGTCATTGAGGTTGAATCAAAAGAACAAGGTATCGACATCAAAAAAAAAATCGCACCGAAGTCCTCGAAGCATTCCACCGGAACCCCAAAAACCCCTATAAAATGAGCGATCTGTATGCTTACGCCCAGACCTCTCGCCAAGCTCATTTCCAACAACTGGAGCGTGACAAGGCGGTGGCACGAGACGTTTACATCTACATCGGCACGATCGAAAAAGCCCGTTCTTTTCACCCTACAATGGGCCTCAGAGCGATCTACGAACAATTCGATCCTCTGGGTATCGGACGGGATAAATTCGTCTCCTTGGGCCTGGAGTGGGGGTATCGTGTAAAAGTACACACCGCCCCTCACAAGACCACCTACAGCGTCAAAAACGCCCGTTACATCAACCTTTTGGTCGAACGATGCTTGACAGATGTAAACCAAGTTTGGGTCAGTGACATCTTCTACTACCCCATGGGAGAGCGGCATTACTACGTCGTACTCATCATGGACTTGTATTCGCGTCGTATCGTCGGTTATTCGGGGGCGGACAACCTTCGAGCAGAGAACAATTTAGCCGCCCTGAAAATGGCCCTTAAACTCCGCAAAATCGACAATTATCACCAAAAGCTTATCCATCATTCCGACCGAGGCTCTCAGTACATTTGCAATGAGTACACCGACTTACTGGAAGAATCTGGCATCCTCATCAGCATGTGCAACGACGTCTTAGAGAACGCTCATGCCGAAAGGGTCAATGGTACCATCAAAAACGCTTATCTTGCGGCTTGGAACCCCAAAACGCCTCAGGAGCTTATGACTCGTTTGCCACAAGCAGTGGAGAATTACAACAACCGAAGGCATCAATCAATTGGCATGACGCCCAACGATTATGAAAAAAAACTTAGCAGCATCAACCTGGCAGACAGAAAGAAAGTCAACGTCTTCACATACAAACAAAATGTTGAAAACTCAGCGCAGCTTTCTCTCTTCTAGCACCACAACTTACTAATTTTTGTCAACGTATTTCAGGCAAGGACACTTTGTAAGTCGTAAGTCGGCACTCGTAAGTCGTAAGTCATAAAATCTCCACAATCCAGAGCTCACGATAAAGTAAAATTTACAGCACCGCTGCAACATCCACATACTTCAAGCCAAAAGCATCGGCTACGCCTTGGTAAACGACTTTACCATTGACCACATTCAAACCTTTGCGGAGTGCGGCATTGTCGGTGCAAGCCTTGCGCCAGCCCTTACTGGCCAGTTGGATGGCATAGGGTAGGGTAGCGTTGGTCAAAGCCAGGGTAGAAGTAGCTGGTACTGCACCCGGCATATTGGCTACACAATAGTGCACCACGTCGTCGATGATATAAGTTGGTTCGTCGTGGGTAGTGGGTTTAGTGGTTTCAAAACAACCGCCTTGATCCACGGCTACATCCACCATCACCGTACCTGGGCGCATGGATTTGAGCATGTCGGCGGTGATCAATTTAGGTGCTTTGGCCCCTGGGATCAATACCGCGCCAATGATCAAGTCATGGTCTTTGATCATTTGGCGAATGGTGTACTCGTTGGAAAAAATGGTCACCACGTTGGCAGGCATGATTTCTGACAAGTAGCGGAGTCGAGGCAAGTTGATGTCCATAATCGACACCTCGGCACCCAACCCAGCTGCCATTTTAGCTGCCTGGGTACCTACAATGCCGCCACCAAGCACCATCACACGGCCTGGAGCTACACCGGGTACCCCCCCCAACAATACACCGCGGCCTTTGACTGGTTTTTCTAAGTACTTGGCACCTTCTTGGATGGCCATGCGGCCAGCAACCTCTGACATCGGAATCAACAAAGGCAAAGAACCATCGGGTAATTCCACGGTTTCATAAGCCAGACACACTGCTCCACTTTTGATCATGGCATCAGTAAGTGGCTCGTAGGAAGCAAAATGGAAGTAAGTGAACAGCAATTGATCCTGACGAATCAGACCATATTCTTCTTCAATGGGCTCTTTTACCTTGATGATCATCTCGGCGATGTCATAAACGCTTTTGATATCAGGCAGGATTTTTGCACCAGCACCTTCGTATTCTGAATTGGCGAAACCACTGCCTTCGCCAGCAGTGGCTTGCACATAAACGGTGTGTCCGCGCTTGGTCAGTTCCATTGCACCCGCAGGGGTAAGGGCCACTCGGTTCTCGTTGGTTTTAATTTCTTTAGGGACTCCAATGATCATTGAAATCTGGTTTTATTTGGTTTTGAGATGTTTCGGAACAATCCGATTTCGTCCCAAATTTATCGCATTAAATAGATTTCTTTGTGTTTTCTTTTCTCAAAACTGCCAGATATGATAGAATGGGTACTTTTTGATGCCGATGATACCTTGTTTGACTTTAGAAGGGCCGCAAAACTGGCTTTTTTCCAGACTTTTGAGGCATTAAAATTGGAGTCCGAACCCGCCTGGTTTGAAGTTTACGAAATTTACAACAAGGCCGTATGGACTGAATATGAAAACCATAAAATCGACGGCCAGACCCTGCGAAGCAAGCGTTTTGCCGGGCTGTTTTCCCACATCAAGCAACCTGACCTGCATGATCCAGCAGCTTTCAATGACTTGTATCTAAAACTATTGGTTGAAAATTCACACTTGCTGGATGGTGCATTGGATTTGTTAAATGCCCTGCACGGGAAAGTAAAAATGGCGGTGATCACCAATGGCTTGCACGATGTGCAAAGGCCGAGGATCAAAAAGCAAAACGTAGGCCATTTTTTTGCTGAAATCGTGGTATCGGAAGAAATTGGCTGCGCCAAACCACAAGTTGAGTATTTTGAATACACTTTTCGCAATCTGGGAAACCCACCCAAAGACCGGGTATTGGTGGTGGGCGACAACCTCAGCTCAGACATCCAAGGCGCAAAAAATTACGGCCTGAAAAGTTGCTGGTACAATCCCAGCGGCAAAGAAAATCCGGGCCCTCATTTTCCGGAATATGAGATCCGGGGCCTGGATGAGGTGCGGGAAATTGTGCTAGGCTAAGCGCTCGTTTAAAATACTTCGAAAGTTTGGTAAATCTGCCAGCGCAAGGATTACGTTTACCAAACTTTGAAAGTTTAGCAAACGTAATCCTTGCTACCCCTCACCCAATTCCATCCATTCCTCCAGGGCCTTTTCCAGTTCAGCTTGCTTGAGCTTGTATTGGTCCATGACCTTATTAGCGTCCGGTTTTTCGTAAAAATTGGGCGCGCTCATTTGGTCTTGGATCTTTTTGATTTCTTCTTCCAGGCGTTCCACCTTTTTCTCGGCATTGCTGATGGCGCGCTGGATGCGTTTGCGCTCCTCGAAGCTCAGTTCGGGTTGCACAGGCTTGGGGGCAGGTGCTGGAGTAGCTGGTAATGGTGTAATTGTAATAGGTGTCGGGACCGACACTGGGGTCGAAGGTGCTGCTTTTGCTGCTGCATTGGTGCTTGCTTTGGCACTCAATTCCACTTGGCGCATGTTGTCGAGGTTGCGCTTTTCGAGGAAGGCGTTCACGTCGCCGATGTAGTTGAACAACTGGCGATCGCGGAATTCGATGGTTCGGTTGGTCAAGCTGGCCAAAAAATCACGGTCGTGCGACACCACGATCATGGTGCCGTCGTAGTCCATCAAAGCGTTTTTCAATACATCTTTAGACAAAATATCAAGGTGGTTGGTAGGTTCGTCCAAGACCAAGAGGTTGAAAGGGTTGAGCAGCAAGCACGCCAGAGCCAAACGTGCGCGCTCCCCACCCGAAAGAACGGATACTTTCTTGTCTGCATCTTCTCCACTGAACATGAAAGCGCCCAGGATATGGCGCAAACGGGTACGCATCTCCGGCGGAGATGCGTTCTCCATGGTCTGCAGCAAAGTCAGGTTGGCGTGTAGGGTATCAGATTGATTCTGAGCATAATAGCCAATTTTGACATTGTGGCCGAGGTTGAGTTCACCCGCACTCAGGGCGATCTCATCTACGATGATTTTGGCCAAAGTGGTCTTGCCTTGCCCGTTTTGGCCAACGAAGGCTATCCGGTCGCCGCGATCGAGTTTGATGTCAACCTTATCAAGGATCAGCGATTCGCCGTAGCGTTTTTCTATTTTTTTGCCTTCCAAAACGATCTGGCCCGAGCGTGGCGCAGCAGGGAAGCGCAGGTTCATCACTGCGGTATCCTCGTCTTCGATTTCGATGCGCTCGATTTTATCCAGTTGTTTTTGCATGGACTGGGCCATCTTGGTTTTCGTGGCCTTGGCCATGAATCGGTTGATGGTTTTTTCGCGGTCGGCGATTACTTTTTGCTGGTTTTCGTAAGCGGCTTTTTGCTTTTCGCGGCGGTCCTGGCGGAGTTCTACAAACTTGGAATAGGGCGCTTTGTAGTCAAAAGCACTGCCCAATTCTACCTCAACAGTACGATTGGTACAATTGTCCAGAAACTCTTTGTCGTGCGAAATGAGGATCACTACCCCTGAATAATCCTTCAAAAAGCCTTCGAGCCAGATGATGGATTCGATGTCGAGGTGGTTGGTAGGTTCGTCGAGCAGCAGGTAGTCGGGCTTTTGCAGCAGCATTTTGGCCAACTCAATACGCATCTGCCAGCCACCGCTGAACTCATCGGTCAAGCGGGTAAAGTCTGTTTGCTTGAAGCCCAAACCTTTCAATACCCTTTCTGCTTCGCCTTGCACCGCCTCGCCGCCTAGGTAGTGAAAACGATCGTTGGCGTGAGCAAAGTCTTCCAGCAATTGCATGTATTCGTCGCTGTCGTAGTCGGTGCGCTCGGCCATTTCGCGGTTCATCTCTTCGATCTCCAACTCCAGGGCTTTGGCGCTGGCAAAGGCGGTCATGGCCTCGTCGAGCACGGTTTTGCCACGCGGGATGTCCATTTCCTGGTGCAAAAAGCCCAAAGAACTGTGGGTGGGGCGTTGCACTTTGCCCTCTTGAGGACTCATCTCCCCGGCGATGATTTTCAACAAAGTCGACTTTCCGGCACCGTTGCGGCCCACTAGACCTACTTTATCGCGGTCGCCAACTACTAGATTGACGCGATTCAGCAGGATGCGGTCGCCATACTGCACATATACGTTGTTGATGCTGATCATAATTGCTACTCCATTTTCGGGGTGCAAAATTAGATAAAAACACAGAAACCTTGCGGTTTTCTTGCGAACTTTGCAATCGAATTTTTGAAAATGACCAAACAAGACCGCATCGAAGCCCTGGCTACCTGGGGAGAACGCCTGGCCGCTGGAGACGAATACCTGCAAGCAGTAATGCAACGCACTGCCTATCACAACCCCTGGTTTACCCTGGCTAACCAAGAATTGGCGCTTAAGGCCATTACTGAGCATTTTTTGAACCGCGAAAATTTGATCCAGTGGCTTGATCAGTATAAACTAGACGGAGTACGTGAGGTTAAAGTTAGCCTGGTCATGGCAGGGAATTTACCCTTGGTAGGTTTTCACGATGTACTTTGTGTATTGGCGGCGGGCATGAAAGCGGTGGTCAAGCTTTCGGATAAAGATCCCTACTTGCTGCCAGCAGTTTTAAGGGTTTTGGCGCAAGTTGCGCCCGAACTCGCTGCAAGATGTGAAATCGTAGAAAGGTTAAGTGAAATGCAAGCCGTAATCGCGACTGGTAGCAACAATTCGGCACGTTATTTTGAAGCTTATTTTGGAAAGTATCCCCACATCATCCGCAAAAACCGGCATGCGGTGGCGGTATTGGATGGAGAAGAAACACCTGCGGAATTGCATGCCTTGGGCATAGACGTTTTCCGTTATTTTGGACTGGGCTGCCGCAATGTATCCAAACTATATGTGCCAAAGGGCTACAATTTCGAGCCCCTACTGGAAGCCTTGCACGAGTACCGCGACATTGTTTTGCACACCAAGTACAAGAATAATTTCGACTACAATTTTGCCCTTTTTATCCTCAACAAGGTCCCATATGTGGCCAATGGTTGCATCATGATGATCGAAGAGCCAGGTTTAAGTTCAGCCATTGCTACCCTCCACTATGATTATTATGAAGACAAATCAGCCTTGGAGACCGTTTTGAAGACCAAAGAAGAAGAAATCCAATGCATCGTAGCGAGTAAACCACTTGGGGCCTTGTCCACCATCCCCTTCGGCAAAGCCCAGGAGCCTGCGCTCTGGGACTATGCCGATGGGGTGGATGTAATGGCGTTTTTGCAAGGCTTGCCTGAATAGTTACTCTTCCAATTTCTTCCAATCGATGCGTTTCCACCAAAAGCTGAAATTGAAATTGCTCATGTTTTGGGCTCCAACAATAACCAAAATATTGTTATTGAGGGTCATGATCATGCCATTGCTTTTGTCACTAGGCTTGTAAAATTCCAGGTATTCCAGTCCATTCCAAGTGCCTTCTTTGCGCGTAACATCGGGGTCTTCGAGGTCCATAGGCAGGTTTTCAAAAGCATTTCCCATTTTGCCTAACACGCCACCTAGTACAGCAATTTGGATGTTTTGGTCTCCTTTTTCATAAACTGTACTGGCACTGGATAGGATTCCAAAGGCATTTTGACTGCTGTATTCGGTGCGTTTGAACCAACCGATGTTTTCGGGGAAAAGACTGTTTAATATTTTGGGATTTAGTTTTACGCTTTCTTCTGAGTTGAGGTTTAATTCTCCTGATTCTTGACCAATATTGAGCCTTTCGAGTTGGGCAATGGTTTTTTCAAGGTCTTCGGCGCGAAATGATATTTTTCCTTCTTCGGAGTCGATGTTGAGTTTAAAGCCGTTTTTGCCATCGCCGTCAATTTTTATTTCCTCACCTTCTTTGCTGCTAATATTGAGGTGAAAGCCATCTTCTTCGACTTCTTTTTTCGTCTCTTGGGCTTTTGAACTACAGGCATTGCCTGCTAAAGCGATGATTACCAATAGGGTTAAGGGTAGTTTGAGCAGGTTTTTCATGTTGAATTGGTTTGTGCAAAAGTAGGGGAGGAGGGTAATGGTCTGCTTGGAAATTCGACTAGTCAAGGTGTTTTGACGCTAAAACAAGGTGATTATCAGATTAGAAAAAGATGGACATAAAAAGGGGGCATAAAAAAGATGGGCATAAAAAATGGGGTCGCACATCAATGAGACGTGCAACCCCTTTTTTTGTAAGAACCTGATGTTGCTTATGGCCGAATATTGTCTTTCGGTGTCAGTTCACTTGCGCTTTTGATGCTGCGAGCCGGGGTACCTTTCTTCTTTCCAGGTGTTTTGGCGGCCAGTTCTACAGCTTTTTCCAGGTTAGCGATACCGCCACTTGTACTCAGGGTGCTGAATGAAACCATTTCGTCTTCCGTGCCTGGTTTTAACACTTTGATGTCTTGCTTGATCACAGAGCCGGTCATTACTTCTTTGACCTGAGCGGCAGTGAGATCTGGGAAATATGAACGGATCACTGCGGCGATACCAGCGACCACTGGGGCCGCCATAGAGGTGCCCTGCTGGTTTTCGTAAGTGTTTTCAGGCATAGTGGAATAAATCTGTACTCCAGGTGCAAAAACATCAACCAAGTTGCCACTGTAATTGGAAAAGTCAGCCGCCAAATGATCGCCGATTTCAGGATTCAAGGCACCAACTTCGATCCAGTTTTTTGCTCTTTTTTTGCTGAATTTGTCGTTGGGATAGTTGTTGTCGCCTGTATTTTCACTGCCATCGTTGCCTGCGGCGTGGATCAAGAGTACGTCTTTTTTCAAAGCATACTTGATGGCTTCGTAGACTACTTCTTTGTGTGGTGATTGGCCTTTGCCAAAGCTCATGTTGATCACCGTAGCCCCATTGTCTACTGCGTAACGGATTGAGTTGGCCACGTCTTTGTCGCGTTCGTCGCCATCAGGTACGGTGCGGATGGCCATGATGCGTACATTGTCAGCTACCCCGTCGATGCCAATTTTGTTACCTCGCGCTGCACCGATGATGCCCGCAACGTGAGTACCATGTGTAGCGTCGGGGCCTTTTACGTCAGGATTGCCATAGTTGCGTTGGGTCAGGTCATTGTAATTGTCGCCAACCAAGCTGCGAGGTTCAAAATCCGGGTTAAAGTTGTACCTGGCGTTGCTGTAATAATAGTAGTATGGCTCGGTAATCTGTTTGGCAACATCCTTGAACGTAGCACCACCTTCGATGTTTTGGACAAAAACCTGCTTCACTCGGTTCATGCGTGGATCGTCCAGTTTGAGGGTTTTGAGCTCGTTCAAGGTTGGTTCGTCGGTGCCTAGTGCTTTGACGAGATCGTCGAGCATTTTTTTCAAACCTTCGTATTGCGCCAATTGCTCCTCGTTCTTTTTGCGGTTGGATTCTACCGTGTTTTTGTACTCTTCGTACTGTTCAAATTCCTTTTTGGCCGCGCCAGTTAGTTTAGAGCCATCAACACCATCGTATTTTTTTCGCAATTGAACATAAAGTCTGGTCACTTCTAGGTTATCATAGTGGATGTTTTCTCCTTTGGCATTGCCAATGAAATTCCAGCCGTGAATGTCATCGATGTAGCCATTGTTGTCATCGTCGATGCCATTGCCTGCAATTTCCTTGGGGTTGACCCACATCACGTCTTTGAGGTCTTCGTGCTTGTAATCCACTCCACCGTCAATCACTGCTACGATCACAGGTTGGCCTTTGCGGCCCGCAGGCAGGCGCTTGTAGATAGATTCGGTTCCGACTCCGGGCACGCCATCTTTAGCGGGGTCAAGGTTGAACCAATTTTGGGGTACTGCATCTTGGGCAAAAAGCCCTGGGACCGCAAACAGAGCAGTCAGCAAAAAAGCAAAACTAAATTTGAGCTTCATGTTAGAAAGGTTGTTTCATAATGTCTTGACTTGACAAGCCAGGTAAAACGACAATTTCGACAAAAATAGACCAAGCAAGGCATATTCAATGCCAGATCGGTACTTATCTTGGCCGCAAATCTGTCATATCCCGCATTTTGGGTGTAAAAAACGCAAGGATGTTTCGTATTTGGTCTTTTTACTTGGTTTACTTGTTGCGCTGGTTCCGTTTTTACCATCAAGCGCTTACCAAATACGATATTCACTCGCCTTTTGTTGCGAATTTCATCGAATACGTGTTAGAAGACGACCGGAATTTTTATCTTTTTCCGGAAATCGAGCGAATGAGGGCACGCTTGCTGCGTAATCATATTCCTATTGAGATCATGGATTACGGTGCGGGCTCACTGGCTGATCGGCGCAAAATCCGCCCGGTGAGCAGCATCGCCAAGCATGGCGCAGTGTCGGAAGAAACAGGCAAGCAATTGTTCCGTTTGGTGGCTGAATACCGCCCCAAGACCCTACTTGAACTCGGTTGCTCTTTGGGCATCTCAGGCATGTACCTCGCGGGCGCAACGCACGAAGGACACCTCTATACACTGGAAGGTTGTCCCGAAACCGCACAAATGGCCGATTTGTCTTTCAAAAGGGTAGAAATTAGCAATTACACTTTGCACGTCGGCCTTTTTGCTGAAGTTTTGCCCAAAATTTTAGCGGAATTACCACAAGTGGATTTGGTTTATTTTGACGGTGATCACCGCAGTGGGTCGACTAAAAGTTACTTTGAAGCCTGCCTGACCAAAGCACACCAGGATTCAGTTTTTGTTTTTGCCGACATTCATTGGTCATTGGAAATGCAGGAGGCTTGGCAGGAATTGCGAAAGCACCCCAAAGTGCGGTGCTCCATTGATTTGTTTCACATCGGAGTTTTGTTCTTCAAGGAAGAAATCCTCGAACCAATGCACCTTTCCCTTATCAAGGCAAGCCTAAAACCCTGGAGATTGGGTTTTTTTGGACATAAAATATAAGTTCTCAATCCTTTGAGATCCGTTTACGCGTTACAAACGCGTGTAAAATGGTTCCGGTCAGAGACCGTGAACCAGCCTCCCGTACGTTTATAATGTGCTTTTGAGAACTTACTGAAAACTTCGGAAAAGTTTCAGCAGCGGCACTTTTTGTGATGAAAATGGTTGCTAGCATGACGTTGACTGACCAACGTTTGGGACTTACAGCCCCACCAAACATGGTGTTGACCTTTATCCTACCAACGTTAGGGGCCTTCAGCCCCGCTAGTATGATGTTGATTGACACGCAGTTGGCTTATTCTGAAAAGTTCTCCGAAGTTTTCAGAACTTAAGATAATTAACAACTAACCATTAACAACTAACCATTAATTACGCCATATACTCCCAAGCGCTCTGGTATTCGCCTACTTTTTCACAATATTCTAAAAAAGACATGTAAAAACGATTGTTGCCGATGGTAGCGCTGTCGCCCACGATGATCAATTGCTTGCGGGCACGGGTCATGGCCACATTCATGCGGCGATAATCACTCAAAAAACCGATGTCGGCCTTGGTATTGGAACGTACCAGGGAGATGTAAACCACATCGCGTTCTTGGCCCTGAAAGCCATCGATGGTATTGACGCTGATGTTGAGTTTTTGTAAAATGGAGTCTTCAGCAACGGCTTCTACCATCAAGGTTACTTGCTCGCGGTAGGGAGAAATGAGGGCGATGCTGGGCGATTCACGGTCTAAATAGGCTTCTGCCAACAAGTAAAGGTGCTCCCTCAAAACCTGAAATTCCTCAGGATTGTACTTGCTCTGGTAAGCCTTGTGCATTTTTTCATCAAATCCGCAGCCTGCTGTATCAATGAAAACGACTGGGGCATTGCGCTCAATGTTAAGGCGCTGGTGCTTAACCTGTGGGGCTGCTTCCAATTCGTTTTGATAAAACTGCTTGTTGGAGAAATTCATGATTTCCTCGTTCATGCGGTACTGGACCTTGAGCAGAGCCTGTTCGGGAATGCGTTTTAGGCATTTTTCGATCAAGGTGACGTTGAAACCTCCTTTGCTTGCTGCTTGCGATTTTACAGTTGGAGGCAACTGAAAGGGATCACCAGTCAGGATCACTTTTGAGGCTTTGGTGATCGGAATCCAAGTGGCAGGTTCCAAGGCTTGGGCTGCCTCGTCAATGACCACTGTGCGAAACTTGCGCTGGCCCAACACCGAATGGGCAGAGCCCACTAAAGTACAACAAATGACCTTGGCACTTTCGAGGATCGAATCAATCAGGCGGTCTTCCAACTGGTTGGCCCAAGCCGACATCTCCTGGGCTTCTTGCTCCAGTCTGCGGCGTTCGGTGTAGGCTTCAAAACCGCGTCGATCTCTCATTTTATTGGCTTGGCGCCGGTAATCTGCGGCCTGGATTTTGACTTTTTTGATGTTCTTGCTCTCCGGATGCTCCGAGACCTGGTATTCAAGCGTATGCTGCAAAAGATTGTCGTCAACCCTAGAAATGTTTCCAATCCTAACGACTGGTAGTCCCTCTTTGGCCAGTTTTTCAGTCAATAAGTCCACAGCGGTATTGCTGGGAGCACAAACCAAAACAGTATTTTCGGTTTCGCACAACAACCTGATGGCTTGGACCAGGGTAGTGGTCTTTCCGGTTCCCGGAGGGCCATGCACCAAGGCTACATCGCGGGCGGCCAGGATGTGCTCGATGGCTTGGTTTTGCGAAGCATTCAAGCCAGGGATATTGACTTTATGCTCAAAAGGGCTAAACAGTGCGGGAGCTTGTCCCAATAAAATAGACCTCAACTCAAGCAAACGCCCCTTGTTGGCCGCCATGACTTGAGCAAGGGCTTTTTCCATTTCGGTATAAGTGCGTTCGTCAAAAAGCATATCCACTGCCAATTGACCGCTGCCTACCCAATCGGGCAAATCCCTGGTGTTGAGGATGATGCGCATGCGATCCTTGTCCACAAAGTAGATCACCCCACTGCGCTCTGGATTTGGGGTTTCAGTGTTTTGGGTGAAAAAACGCACCGTTTTACCCGATCTGAACTGGTGTTCCTGCCCCTTGCCTTGGGTTCGTTCCACCAACACAAAGGCTCGTTCACCAATGGTGTATCCCGACTGGACCACATTCAAGGGGTACCAGGCCAAGCCTTTGGCACGCCGCTGCTCAATCGTCAGGCTCTCCATGAGTTTGCGATGTTGATCAAAGTCCTCAGCGCGCTCAATTTTGAGTAATTCGGTGAGGCGGACCAATTCTTCGAGCTTTTTGTGCATGTGATCAAAGGTGCAAAAGGCAATAAAACGGCCCAAAATACACCCTTGTGTTCAATGTTTACTTGTATTTTTTTCTTTTTATGGCTAAAAAAATACAAAATCACTCCGAATGTTGGGACTTAGAGCTTAGTGACAAGCCACGAATAAACCTTACCAAATCGCAACTGCGTTGCCTCGCTGCGCGAGGCCACTTTTGGAACACGGATGAAATTGGGTTTGGGTGTGCTTGTTTGGGTTTGAGTGTGAAGAAACCTCGTTTTCAATTGGAGACTAAACTTAATCTCGAAGCCCACACACCCGAACTCACACTTACACACTCCACACCCTTTCTTGCGGATTTCCAGCATGACGTTGACCGTTACGTTGACATGCGTGTTTCTTAAAAACTGGAAAGGTTTATTTTTGAACCGTTACTTACACCCAAATGGTCCCCTGTAGATATGTTTGTGCCTGACCACCAAGGCTTACCCGCTCGCCATTTAAGTTGCATTGCAAATATCCTTGACGAGAGCCACCCTGCACTGCTGAAATAGAAGTTTTGCCCAAAACAGCAGCCCAATATGGCGTCAGCAACGTATGAGCTGAACCCGTTACGGGATCTTCGTTGATGCCAAAATTGGGGTAAAAGCAGCGAGAAGCAATATCAGTATCTACCCCTTTTGCAGTAAGGATCAAGCCCCTGCCAGCGATCTTGGCAACTAAAGCTGGGTCGGGTTGAAAAGCCCATAATGCTTCAGCGGAGTCGATTTGCACCAATACATCATCGGTGCCAAGGGCACAATTGAGGATGTTCAAGCCACTTGTTGCCGCTTGGATTGTTTTGGTCAATTCGTATGGTTTAGGAAAATCCGTGGGGAAATCCATCGCATAACCTGCTGCTGCTTTTGCTACCACAAGCTGTCCACCCAAGGTTTCAAAAACCAGTTTTTCCACCTCTACTCCGAGGTGATTGAACAAGATATGTGCGCTCGCTAAAGTAGCATGACCACACAACCTCACCTCCATTGCAGGCGTAAACCAGCGCAAATGATAGTGATCACCCCGTTTTACAAAATAAGCGGTTTCAGAAAGATTGTTTTCGGCGGCAATGTTTTGCAAAACTTGGTCTGGCAACCACTCATCCAATGGCACTACGGCAGCAGGATTGCCCTGAAAAACGGCTGGTGCGAATGCATCGACCTGGTAAATTGTTAATTCCACGATGAAAGGTTTTTTCCCTTTTTTCAAGGGTTGAAGTACATGTACAATTTCCCCACCAGGCTGCCCAGGTAATTGGCCAAGGCAATGCCAGCCAAAGCCGCAGCAATGCCCGGAAGGATTAGTTTAGGATTGTTCAGCACCGTGGAAATCTGTGGGATAAAAGGTGGGCCAAAGATAGTGGCCGTAGAGGTAACCATGAAAGCTTCGAGGTCAATTTTAAATATTTTGGCCAAAATTAAGTGCAAAAGCACCGTGCCAAGCAAGGTGATGGCGGCAAAAAGCAAGATTTTCGGCCCATTGTCTTGCAATTGAGTCAGGTCAGCCATCAGACCAAGGCAAATGCAAAACATCATCAAAAGGTATTCACCCACCACAAAACTGCCTTTGAGCCTTCGGATAAAGGGCAGACTTGCTGCAATCAAACTCAAAGTGGTGAGCAATAACATGAGCGCCGATTGATTGATTTTTCCAGTCAATAAAATTGTTAAGCCAATGGACAAACCTGCCACTACCACCGCAGAAAATAAGCATTTCAATACGTCTTTCCAGTCGGTTCGTACTTGTGCATAGGTCTCATCATTGGCGTTCAAAGCCTGAATTCGTGCATTGTTCAAGGGCAAAAAACGCCCAAACAAGCTGGGGCCAATGGAACTGAGCAATAGCAAGTAAACGCCGCCCGTCATCACATCGGCGGCATTGACCAGGGTGATAAAATTGGCATCTGCTCCCAAGGTTTGCCCGACTGCAAAAAGATTGACCGTGCCCCCGATGTAAACGCCGATTAACATGCCCAGCGCTTGACCGATATTGGGCAAGGTATTGAAAAAGAAAAAAGCCAACATAACTGGTGCCAAAACTGCTGATAAAACGGCCAAACCAAAAGACGCCAGCAAAGGGCGCAGGTTTTTGCGGATGAAAACAAAATCGGACGCATACAAGAGCAAGGGCAAGGCCAAAGCGATGCACAAACCAGCGCAGGTTTCTCTAAATTCGGTACTGCTTTCGATCAAATGCGTGTTGCTGACCACCATGCCGACGACGTAACACAAAACCACCGGACTGAAAAAACTGCCCAACTTGAAGCGTTGATTGGCTTGTACAGCGAGGTAGGGAAAAAACAGGATAAGGATGATCAGCAGCGTTACTTGGATCATGAAAGGCAGGTGTTTTTTTACTTGGTATTGATTTGCAAACCCAACTGATAGTCCAATTCCAATACCATGTTGCGGGCCTGTGGATTGGCCAAAATCCAAGCGGCCAGCGGCGTGGTAATCAATTGCTCGATGGCCCTTTGCATGGGGCGGGCGCCGAGTTTTTCGTCAAAACCCGTTTCCATGAGCATGTCGATGATCTGCTCACTGAACTCCAGGCGGATGTTTTTGTAAACGAAGCCCTCGCGGTTGTTCAATTCGTTCAGTTCGCGGATGGCCAATTTGCGGATTCCTTCACGGTCGAGTGGACTGAAAACCACAATGGAGTCGATGCGATTGGCAAATTCCGGACGGAAATGCTTGGCGATGGCCGATTGGTAGTGGTTTTCATTGCTGGTGGTGTCCTTAAAAGTCACCGGGCCACGATTGGAAGCACCCAGGTTGGTGGTCATGATGATGATGGTGTTTTTGAAAAAGGTCAGGCGACCAAAACCATCGACTAAAACACCCTCATCCAGCATCCCCAGCAAGGCATCAAAGATGGCGGGATGGGCTTTTTCCACTTCGTCCAAAAGCAAGACTGCAAAGGGTTTTTGCCGAATTTCGCGAATCAAGTATCCCGCCTCTGAGCCGCTTCCGATTAAGCGATCGAGCTGGTAAGGGTGCTGGTATTCGCTCATGTCGATGCGTACCAGGGGTGATTTTTGCTTGCCAGCTCCAAAAAAGTAATCGGCCAAAGCCTTGGCAGAGGCCGTTTTGCCCACCCCCGTCGGACCTGCAAAAATCATGGTGGTGATGGGGCGATGTGGATCGTTTAGGCCAGCTTTGAAAATTTTCACCAGCGTACACAATTGGTCAATCGCCTGGTCTTGGCCAATGATGCGTTTTTCAAAAAACTGCCTCAATTCGGTTTCTTGCAATTCCAATTCATCGTCGATCAGTTGATTGGGCAAGCCGGTTTGCTGCAAAAATTGCTGGTAAACGTGGCTGTCTTCGATATTGGCGCGTACATCAAGCTTGGCATCATTGAGGCATTTGCCCATGAACTTGATGATCTTGCCTGGAAAACTTTCGTAGGGAAAAAAACGAGCCAAGAGCCGATAAGCCAAGTCCATGCTGCTGTTGGAAATAGAGACCTTGTGGATGCTTTGGGCAAAAAGCTGGTACTGCTCCATGATTTTGCGGATCTGCCAGTCGGCGAGTTCTTCCAGGTTGATGACGTGAAAGTTTTGCACAAAACCGGGCAGCAAGCGGCGCATGCTTTCCAGCTCTTGTGGGGTGGCTTCCCCGATCATTTGGATTTTCCCTTGTTGTAAACTGGGCGAGAAAAAAGCTGCCACGCTGTCTTCTGGTCCCGTACCGCCCGTCATGAGCAAGCGAATGATCGATACGATCCATAAGATGCCATTGTTGGCTACGGCATCGTCGATGATTTCTTCGCAGTTTTCCTGCCATTCGCCTAAATATTTGGCACTGCCAGTGATGCGTTGGGGCAGAATGCGCCAGACCTGGAGGTTTAGCTTGTTGCTGCGTGCCCGGTTGGTTATTTTTTTGACTGCTTGTTGTAAAATGGCGCTTTTACCTGCTCCGGGTGCGCCTACGATCAGCACATTCACCCGCGAGCCGAGCACTTTTTCCACCACCTGCTCGATGTACTTGTCCACTTCCCAAGCGGCTTCGGGGGCCAAGCGGTTGAGGCGGCGCACTGCCTTCGTTGGTGGGTATTGCTCGCCAATTTTTGAGAGGCTTCCTTTCTTTCGGCGCTTGGCCCAGATGTTGTCCCACTGGTAATCGTCCTTGTTTTTTACCCTGAGCTCGATTGTGCTGATTTTGGGTTTGCCCATGCGCAGCATTCTGTAAACCAAGGCAGGGTCTTGGGTGTTCAAAAAACTCAGGGCCACGTACTGCACCAAGGGCTCCAACTGGGCCTCCTCGTAATAGGAAAACTGCTTGTTGAATAAAGGCAGGTAACAATTGAAAAAACCATAACCACTTTGCCCATATACAACTGGTAGGGAGATTTCTACATCTTGGGTCAAAGGGTGGATGCTATTGCCAGTAACGACCGAGGGTTTGAATTTTATTTTCAGGGTCTTGTATTGCGGATCTTCGATAGCGAGGTTGGGCCAAGTACCATTCTTTCGGTATTCGCGCTGCAATTGGTGCAACAATTTCACCTTCAGCGAGTCCAAATCAGCTGACATGCACTGTTGGGGCTCGTCACTGACCAGTAGGCCAATCACTTGTTCAGCTTGCAACTCGTAATAAAGAATAGGGTAGCTTAGGCGATCCATGTTGTATTAAGTTTAGGGGTTGAGAAGTTGAGAAGATGGGCCTGCATGGAAGATTTCAGTTTGCTTAGACATTCGTTAGCTAGGTTTGTGTTGTTGCAAATTATGAAAACTGAAAACTTCGTAGAAGTTACACGTTTGTAGCACTTGGTGGCCCCCCTTCTTTGGAACTTCGTAGAAGTTTCACGTTATTGCATCATATTGGTTTTTAATGGTTTGTGGTGTATTTGGAAAGGGCATTGTCGAAACAATTAGATGCGCACTTTTTTAACGCTATTTTAACGTGAGACTTCTCCGAAGTCAGGCCCCTTAGCTTGCCCTTAGCTACAAACGTGCCACTTCTCCGAAGTGCTTAGTGAAAAACAAGGACTCATTTCGGAATATAAGATTCTCCAAAAGAGGGCGCATCCCAAACTTTCCCACAAAATCCCTTCTTCTCAACTCCTCAACTTTTATTTTCACTCCACATACACCACCAATCCCTTCAAATACTCGCCTTCCGGATGAAAAAGGCTAACCGGGTGATCAGCGGGTTGCGACAATTGGTGCATGACCCTGATTTGCCGACCTGCTTCGATGGCCGCAGCTACGATGCTGTCGTAAAACAACTGTTTGTTGACCACCTGCGAGCAAGAGAAAGTGAAAAGAATGCCACCGGGGCTGATTTTCTTCAAGGCCAGGGCATTGAGGCGCATGTAGCCCTTTACGGCGTTGTGCCTTTTTTCCATGCTTTTGGCAAAGGCGGGCGGATCGACTACCATGACATCATAAACTCCAGCTTCTTGTTGGTCCAGAAATTTCATCACATCGGCGGTGTAAGACACATGCTGATCCGCTGAAAATTCATTCAAAGCCACGTTTTTATCGGTCAATTCCATCGCTTTGGCCGAGACATCCACGGAATGTACCATTTTTGCCCCTGCTTCGAGGGCGTAAATGGAAAATCCACCCGTGTAGCAAAAAGCGTTGAGTACTTTTTTGCCATCGACATATTGCCCCAAAAGGCGGCGATTTTCGCGTTGATCGAGGAAAAAACCAGTTTTTTGGCCACTTTCCCAATCCACCCAGAAGCGCTTGCCGTGTTCTTTGACCTCTCCTGGTGTCGCCTGGCCAAAGACATATTCATTTTTGAAGGTGGCTCCGTAATTGCCAGGCAAGCTTTCCGCGCTTTTGTCATAAACCGCTTTCAGTTTTTTGCCCAAAACCACTTGCAAAGCCGCTACAATGGCCTCGCGGTCGCGGTGCATCCCGATGCTGTGGCATTGCATCACCGCAACCCCGTTGTAAAAGTCGATGATCAAGCCAGGTAGACCATCGCCTTCGGCATGAATCAGCCGAAAGCAATTGGTTTGGTCCTTGTCGTCCAAATCCAATACTTGTCGATAATGGTAGGCTTTTTGGATTTTCGCGGCCCAAAACTCGGCGTTGATTTCCTGGTCTTGAAAACTGAGCAAGCGTACACAAATGCTGCCATCGTGGTAATGCCCCATGCCCACTACTTCGCCTTGGGCTGAGAGCACTTTGACCCATTCACCGTCTTGTGGATTGCCTTTCTTTTTGGCTACTGCACCCGAAAAAACCCAGGGGTGGAAGCGCCGCACCGCTGCATCGCGTTTGTCTTTGAGGATAAGTTCTTTCATCGGCGGAAAGATACGATGTTACGTCGAATATTTGCCAATATCCGTCGTTTCGCGGCGCTGGATCGCATGAATTTGCTATGTTTGCAGGCCGAGAGAAACTTTTCAAACCAAAACAGCATTGTGATCAGCTTCGACTACCAAAAACGAGTACGATACGGAGAAACCGACCAAATGGGCTACTTGTATTACGGCAATTATGCCCAATACTACGAAATCGGTAGGGTAGAATTGATGCGGTCGCTGGGGGTTTCGTACAAAAAACTGGAAGAAGAACAGGGTATTATCATGCCAGTAATGAGTTTGAATATGCGCTTTGTTCGCCCGGCCAAGTACGATGAATTGCTGACCATCCGCACGACTTTGCGTGAATTGCCCGCGCAAAGCATTACCTTCTACGTTGAAATTTTCAACGAGCAAAAAAAACTGCTCAATGGAGGCAGCGTAAAACTGTGTTTTGTGGATGCCAAAACCAATAAAACCCTACACACCCCAGATGCTTTGATTCAAAAACTTCAAGCTTATTTTCAACCGTGAAGTGGAAACTGCCAGATTTTAAGGCATGGGAGCGCTGGTTTTGGGGCTGGACATGCTGGGTTAAGTTGGAACGTTGGGCGAAGAAGAAATCCGCACCCGGTTTCTTTGGTGTGCCAATTTTCAATGTGTTTCGTTTTTTGATCAAGGAATTTCAGCAGTTTGACCTTTTTACCCGCGCCAATTCAATTTCATTCAGTTTTTTTCTTTCGCTTTTTCCTTCACTCATTGCCTTGTTTACCTTGGTGCCATTGATGAAGAGGACCTTTCTTTCGTATTTGCCGGAAGGTGAAAATTTTGACCAGTATTTGCAAAATGAGATCAAAAAAATAATGCCCGGCTCGGCGGGCGACAGTTTATTCACTTTCATCGAAGACATCACCAACAATCCGAGAATTGGCTTACTTTCAGTTGGTTTTTTGTCGGCGGTATATTTTGGTTCAAATGGCATTTTGTCGCTCATGCGGGCATTTGACAAAATCGACCAGGAAGTATTCATTCGTTGGGGTTTTTGGAAAAGGCGCTGGGTGGCGATCACCCTTACGTTTCGTTTGGGTTTGTTGCTGATTGCCTCGGTCATCCTGATTATTTTGGGTCAAACGGCCATTCAATACCTGGATTCTTTGGTGCATTTGAACTACTTGACGGGCTTGGCGCTCAATGCCATGCGTTGGATTATCATCATTGCCTTGTTCTACATGTCAATTGCCCTGATCTATCGAAATGGGGCTAGTACGCGACGAAAATTCCGTTTTTTCACGCCTGGGGCAGCGTTGGCCTCTATTTTGTGCCTCTTGTCTTCGGTCTTGTTCTCTTTGTACGTTGACATGTTCAATACCTACAACCGCTTGTACGGCTCTATTGGGGCGATCATCGTGATCATGTTGTGGATACAATTGAACATCATGTGCATCATCATTGGTTTTGAGCTCAATGCCAGCATTGCCATCAATTACCAGATGCAGCAGAAAATTATGGAACAAGAAAAGCAACTTGAACCGGAGGAGAACCGTTATTTTGGGGCTTGAGGCCACTGGAACACTTGTAAAATAGTATAGCTTCGCCCTGCTCCGCAGTGCTTTGAATAGGAACACGGATAAAACGGATGCAACGGATTTTCACAGATTTCCAGCATTACTTTGATCTCAAACTATTGGCTCTGTGAAGTTTTTTGACCTGCTACGTGGCGCTTTGTTGAGAACACTGATTAGATGCTGTGAAAATGCCATTTCTTGGCCAAAATTTGCGGTTAAAACAGGCTTCACTTGCACAAAAGGGAGAAGTGCGCTGGGAGGTGCGCTGGTACAAGTCTCCAGACTTGTACCATTACTTACACGTCTCTGACGTTTGTCGAATTTCTAATAAAAATTTGACTATCAATTTGTTGTGTAGAAGTCGTCAAGCCTCCTTCATGCGTCAGAGACGCAAAAATAGCCGTACAAGTCTGGAGACTTGTACGAGCAGCGATAGCTTTAACATTCGTTTACACGGTTCGGTTTTTGTCGATAAGAACCTGCTGTTTTTTGTTTGCAAACTGTTGAAAAACAATGGATTTTATCCAGAATACACGTTGATTTTATGCGAAACATCCAGCAGTTTTTTACTTTCTTGGCTTTTGTTTTGGTGGCAAGTCTCGATTTGGTGGCCCAAAAATACAGCAACGAATTCCTTTCGATCGGTGTGGGGGCAAAAGCCCAAGCGTTGGGCAATGCCGTTGTTGCGGGAGTTGACGATGCAACAGCTGGTGTGTGGAATCCAGCGGGATTGGCTGCAATCGACAGCGAACAGGGCTTGCAAGTAGCTGCCATGCACGCCGAATGGTTTGCCGGGGTGGGGAAATTCGATTACTTGGGCATCGCCTTGCCCAGCTCAAATGAACGCCGCAGACTGGCCATTTCAGCCATCCGTTTTGGGGTGGATGAAATTCCGAATACCCTCACTTTGTACCAAAGCGATGGCACGGTCAATTTCGACAATTTGCGCGAGTTTTCATCTGCTGATTATGCCTTTATCCTCAGTTATGCCCAGCGCAGCAAACCCAAGCCCGGATTGCTGTACTGGGGAGCCAACTTGAAAGTGATCCACCGCCGCATTGGCCCTTTTGCCAATTCCTGGGGTTTTGGCCTTGATGGCGGGCTGCAATACCGCAGGGGGAAATTAAGCCTTGGGGTGATGGGGCGCGACCTCAGCAGCACCTTCAATGCCTGGACCTTCAACTTTACCGAAGAAGAAAAACAAACCCTGGAAATTACCAACAACGAGATCCCTATCAATAGCCTGGAAATCACGCGCCCGCAACTGATTTTGGGCGGGGCTTACCGCTTTCAATTCAATAAAATCGGCCTGCGACCAGAGCTGGACCTGATCGTAAGCACCGATGGAAAACGCAATACCCTCCTTTCTGCCGAGCCCTTCAGTATGGATCCCGCTTTTGGCTTGGAAGCAGACTTGAACCAGACCGTTTTCTTGCGCCTGGGGATGAATCAATTTCAGCGCGAGACCAATTTTGGCGGCAATTCGGTGTTGTCGCCCCGCCCTGGCATGGGGGTGGGATTGAAATTGGCTGCTTTTCAGTTGGATTACGCTTTCACGGATCTTGGGGCGCAGGAGAATACTTATTCGCATATTATTTCGGTGATGCTGAATTTTAAGCCGAAGAAGTGAAGGGGGAATTCCAGAATTGACAGAATTACAAAAAAGTTCTTGAGTGTGATATTGACTGCTATGGGATCTTATAAATTTAGATCATTTTTGAGAGTTTTTTGGTTCATGTTTCACCATTGACAAATATTATGAGTACTGGTTTTCAAATACTTAAACCCAGGGTTGATCCAAGAGATTTGGATTTAGCAAAGTTTATGAAAGAGAATGAAAACATTTTCTTTCCTCAAGACTTCATAGAATTTGTCAATTCTTTTGAATTAGGTCATGATGAATATTACATAAGCCATTTTTACCTTGAAAAGGTTTGGAGTACTAAGCATGATTTTATGTTTTCACTTTGCGACATTGAAAGGCACTTAACTCCAAACAATAAGATTGAAAAGGTTGTGATTGACTATTTCTTTACAACTGAATATATGCTTGACCGTTGGAAAGACTCAATACAGAACGAACAATTGTTTTTTGATAAATCACTACTTCCTTTTGGAATATTATTCGAGCCAACTCATACTAGATTGTTTGTTGGAGTAGGAGAGGAAAACAGCGGCGAAATCTGGATTGATTTGAATCAAGAAGATCGATATAAACATGGTGATGATTCACTCTTTGTAGCTTCTGATATTAAAAATTTTATCGCTGAATGTAAACAAGTTTTTAAAGATGGAATATTTCAGGAATATCCGACACATCTTCTTTACAAAAACTGGGGAGAAGACTTCTGGAGAATCCGAGAAGAATAACTGATTCTTTGGTAAAATGAGGAAAGTAAGTATGCCTTATGACAAGCTGGGAAATAGTCTGCCGAGTCTGTATTTTGAAATCTAGTTCACTGGTCACGTTGTCATCATGAGTCATTTTTAACATTCATTGATGCAACTGCTGGATAGATGCAAGATGTGAACAGAAGGGTGTTCTCTTGCCCCCGACTGAAGATCGGGGGTTTCACGATGCAGGATGTTTTGATGGCTCCATTTTTAAAATTTGGTGAGATGGGAAGCAAAATTCAAATCATGGCAAGGTGAAAAAAGGCAATTCAATCGACTGAATATCAACTAAATGCAAAAATTACATCTAGCATCGTGTAACCCTGGACTTCAGTCCGGGGATAAAGGGCTTCCCCCCAATTTCATCCTGCATCTATCCGGCAGCTGCATCAATTGAAGACTTGCGGTCTACACGAGATTGGGTCAATAGCATTATCAAATGGACGAGCGTTGAGAAATTTTTGCCTTCCACTCTATTTGACAAACAACCAAAAAATAAGGCCCGAAACCATCACAGCTCCGGGCCTTATTTCATCTATTCACTTATGCTTTTGGCAAAAAAACTGAAAGGTATTTGTTTGAAAACCATAGACTTGAATACCTACGAATTGCTAATTTGAAACACTCTCTTCAACCTTTCAACCCTTCAGCTTTTCAATCAAATTACGCCTTGTACAAAAGCTCATAATACTGCTCCAGCATTCGCTTCACCGCAAACTCTTCTTTGGTGCTCAAAATACTGGCCTTCATCATGGCCACCCATTTTTGGCGGTCTTTGTAAAAAGTGGGGATGACTTCTTTGGTCAAGACCTTGTACAGCGCCTTGGCGTCGTGGGCGTCGTGCTTGGCTTCGTCTTTGGGGTTTTCGTAAGCATCGCCAAACTGCCAGCCGTTTACGCCGTGGTCACAGGCTTCGGGCCACCAACCGTCGAGGATGGAGACGTTCAAAACGCCGTTCATGGCGGCTTTCATGCCGGATGTACCGCTGGCTTCGAGCGGGCGGCGGGGGTTGTTGAGCCAAATATCCGAGCCACGGGTCAGCATGCGCCCGATGGTCATGTCGTAATTTTGCAAGTAAACCACCGCCTTGGGGTATTGGCGCGACATGGCTACCAGGTTGGCCACAATGCCTTTACCTGTATCGTCGAGCGGGTGGGCTTTGCCGGAGAAAACGATCTGCACTTTTTGTTCTTTCAGCAGCGGCTCAATGATGGCAGGGTCGCTGAAGATCAAATCAGAACGTTTGTAAGGTGCTGCACGGCGCGAAAAGCCAATGATCATCTTGTTCTCATCCAAGCGCACGCCATTTTTAGCCTCGATGAAATCGATCAGGCTGCGCTTGTTTTGCAGGTGGATGGCTTCGAGGTCACCTTCTTTTTCGGCGGCTTCGATCATGGCGGGGTCCACCCAGGTTGGCAAGTGAATGGCATTGGTGATGGCCACAATTTCTGAACGGCGGTCAATGTGTTTCCACATTTTATTGGAAGTTTCGCCGTGCAACTGGGCCACTGCGTTCGATTTTTTGGACAAACGCAAAGCACCTACCGTCATGTTGAAAGGATCGCCGCCGCCCAGGTATTCCAATTGCTCGCGGCTCAGGTTGAGGTGGGCACCCATGTACATGATCTTGTCGATGGGGTGCGATTCGTTGCCCTGGATGATGGGGGTGTGGGTGGTGAAAACCACCTCTTTTTTCACCGCTTCCACTGCTGCTTCAAAGCTCAGAGGCTTTTTGCCTTCCATTTTTTCGCGCAGCAATTCAAAACCCGCAAAAAGGGCATGGCCTTCGTTGAAGTGGTAAATGTCGACTTTGTGGCCCAATTTGCGCAGCGCACGCACTCCACCGATGCCCAAGACAATCTCTTGCGCAATCCGCTCTTCACCAAACCAGCCGTACAATTGCCCGGTGATCCAGGTGTCGTTGTTGCCTGGAATGTCGGTATCGAGCAGGTACAGGTCTGCGTTGCCAAAGGCGTCGAGTTTCCATACCTTGCACTTCACCTCCACGTTGCGGATCGTCACCGACACGGTTACGCCCGTGTCTTTCATGAAGTCGTATTGGTAATTGTGGAAGGTATCGTAAGCTTTGCCAAATTGGTCGATGCGCTGGTCGGTGTAGCCTTGTTTCCACTTGATGCCAATGCCTACGATGGGGAATCCGTGGTCTTTGGCGCCTTTGAGGTAGTCGCCAGCCAAAATGCCCAAGCCACCGGCATAGGCTTTGAATGATTGGTCTAGGGCGTATTCCATGCAGAAATACGCAACTGATGGGTTAGACATGATGGTTTTGGTTTTTGTGCTAATACCAACTTGAATCCTGGATGAAAATCCTTGTTTTTAATGAATTGTAATAGTGTGAAAGCTAAAGTTTGTAAGTTTAATATCGAAAAAATCCAAACCGTACAAACCAATGCTTAAACAAACTCAAATCTTCCAAGCGAGCCCTTACTTCGTAGTCGTAAGTCGTCACTCGTAAGTCAAAAAAACAAGCTTCACAACCCAGCACTCAGGTTTAAAAGTCAAATCTAAGTTTCCCAAGGTTCACCCGGAGGCCAAAACTGACAAACTGACTTTGTTGGTCCCTTTGGTCCTCTACGCTATCCTTGCGGCGGTAAAAATAATTAAGATCGGCGAAAACATTGTGTGCCAGGCGATAGTTAAGGTCAATTCCTAGCAAAGTTGTGGTTGCGGCGACTCCTTGGCCCGTAAAATTGCCATCTGATTGAAAGAAAGTGCGGTTGGGGCTGAGTAAATTGGCACCCCAGTTTTGTCCAGCCACATCGTCTCCCAAATTGGCTTGGATCAGGCGAAAATCCATGGTCAGGCGCTTGAGCGGCTGGTAGCGGGCCAAGAAAATCCACTCGCTGAAGTTGGCCCCCATCGGGTGCGCAAGTGGCTGAAAAACATTGGTGTAGGACGTGATGCTGTCGAAATGGGCATAGGTGAATGGCCGTACCCGGTTGTATTCTACTTGCAAGTCGAGGTGGTCTACGCCCAAGGCATCCACGTATTTCAAACCAGCCTGAATGGCATATTTGTTGGCCCAGTTGCCAGTGTTGTTGCTGAAAAGTTGGTTGAAAATGAACTCGTCGATAAACATTTGCCCATACGCCTGAAAATGCTTTAAAAAATTCCATTTGGAGTCAAAACCCAGCTGCACATTGTCAGGACTTCCCAAGCCCAGTTCAACCGTGCGGTACAGGATCACGGGGTTGAGGTACTGTAATTCAAAATGATCGGGGCGAGAAAAAATGACAGATTCAAAAAGGCCAATGTTCAAATTTGGCGTGAGGTTGATGCTCAAGGTATGGGCAGCCATGTATTTTTTGCGCTCAATCACGTTGTCTGGCGTCTGATTGGGCGAAGTAGCGGTCAGTTCTGCGAAGATGTTCTGGAAGTGAAATTTCCAGATTTCCCAATTGGTTTTGAGGAAAAAGTAGTTGGCAGCATAATCCGAGAGCAAAATGGAGCGGTAACCATTGCCGATTTTGTTGCGGCCATAGCCCAGTTGCATGCCCACATGGGGCGTTACATTGAAGCCTAGGTAGCCGTCGCTCATCATGAAATCGCGGCCATTGGTGTTGTTCAGGAAATTGCTGCGCCAAGGTTTGGCATTGCTCGCACCGGGGATGGCCAGGTATTGGTTGTACCAGTCTTGCATGTAACCCAGGGGTTGAACCTGGTTTTCCAGGACGTTCACATACACAAAGATCCGGTCATCAACCCCAGCCCTCAATTCAACCCCGCGTTGGTATTGAAAATAAGGATTGGTATCATAGCGGTCATTGCCGTATTGGATGTTGAGCAAGGGATTGACCCGCAGGTGAAACGCAGGGGTGTTGACCTCCAGCATGTTGGCTGGGCTGGGGTAGAGCCACTTTAGCAATTGGTGTTTGCTGCGGATGTAGTGCTCATTTTCGATTGCGGCCTGGATCATGGTCAGGGAAGTATCGCAATTGGGGTGGCTTTTGGGCCCTGTCAAGCGACTTGGGACATCGGCTTGGCCCAGCCATTCGTTGTTGTCGAGAAAAAGGTAGCGCAGGTCTTCGCGGTCCTTGTCGCTCCATTTTATTTGTAGGGTATCCAATTGCTCGGCAAAACGAATCACCTTGCCCCTTTGGTAATATTTGATGGAACTGTGGTAAGGTGCTTCAAGGCCCGACTTGATTTCCAGTCGATCCAAGATGTCGTAAGCGTAATTGCCACGCGGGATGGGGCTGCCCTGGGCGAAAAGCAAAGTGGGTAGGACCCAGCAAAAAGCCAGGCAAAATGATACTGCTGTTTTCATCGGTTTTTCGTGTTAAGGCCACTGATAAAATAATGTAAACAAGTTGACTAAGCCTTTAGCCGCTTTGCGGCTTCAAGTTGGGAACACGGATGTAACAGATAAAACTGATTTTCACGGATTTCCAGCATGACGTTGCCTGCCAAAGCAGCTTTAAACGATGGTCAAAAGCGTTTACTTTATTTTTCGCAATCCCTTATTTTCTATTACTATCCAGTTGGTTCCAATTTTGGCCCCAAAAGTTCACTTTTCTGCCAATCAAGCCTACTTTTTGTCCAAAACGATTCGGCTGGATAGTTAGTAACGGGTCAAAAATAAACCTTTCCAGTTTTAAGACACATGCATGTCAACGTAACGGTCAACGTCATGCTGGAAATCCGCAAGAACGGGTGTGGAGTGTGTGTGTGGGCTTCGAGCAGAATCTATCGACTCAGCAATTGGAAATGGGGTTTATGCACACTCACACCCAAACAAACACACCCAAACACAATTTCATCCGCGTGCTAAAAACCGCCTCGCGCAGCGAGGCAACGCAGTTGCGATTTGGAAGGGTTTATTCGTGGCTTGCCACTTTCGTCTCTCAACGCGCAACATAGCTCTTAAAGTACTTGCACTCATTGACCATTCGTGCGTAGAAGGCGGTATTGTTGTGCTGGGTTTTCAGGATATTAAAATAGGTATAAGTGCGTTCTCCTCGTCGCCAGAAGTATTGATTTTGCTCACACCTAGCGGCCATGAAAGTGGCCCTTGCTGCCACTTCAGGGTTGTTGGCAAATTGGCGGGCTTGGTCAAAGTAATAGAGGGCCCGGCTGCAATCAAAATGCTCCCGATTGCCCATTGAGAAGCGTTCATTGATCACCACGGAAGGGTCTTTGGTGTCTTTTCGGGCTTTCAGGCTGGCACCGCTGCGGAAATTGTCCATTACACTCCAAGCGTGGCCAAAGTAGCTCATGTTATAATAAGCCATGCCCAATTTGAAAAAAGCCATCGCGCCATTGGTGCGATCGGTCATGGCCTGGTATTCCAAATTGAGCATTTGATCGATGATTTGTCTGCGATTCAGGAGGGTCACGGTATCTCGAATTGGGCAATTGATGCAATCAAAATCACGCACAATAAAGGGATCCCAAACCCCATAAGCACTGACTGTATTGGGGTCTTCAATGGCTTTGATCGTCTCCAGGGCAGCTGGTAGCGAATATTGATCCATCAACATGGTCGCCTTGAGCATTTTTACGTCAAACAAAGTCAGGGCGGTATCGCTGGTCATGATCAGGCTTCGCTCGTAGCGATTGAGGCGTTTTTGTTCGAGCATTTTTTCCAGGTCGCGGATCAACGCCTCTTGCGGGTTTGCTTTTAGGTCGATGAAGTTCCCTTTGGCCAAAAAAGCCTTGCCAGGCATATCGAAGCGTTGGAAAAGCCAAGCCATTTTGTCTGCCGAAAAAGTGTTGAATCGGTTGCGATTTTGAAGTACTAAGGCGTTGTCGAACATCAATTTGGCGATGTCTTCTTCGGTATCATCGCCAATTTCCTGGACCAGACCAATTTTGGTGACCAATTCCAGCACTTCTAGTTGTTCCCGCAAGCCTTCGTCTTTGATTTTACTACGATGGCGGTCAAAAGAAACCTTGGCGGCATAATAATCGCCAGCGATGACTTCGAGGTAGCCGTCGCTCAATAGCCAGAGTTGTGGATTGCTCAACTGGCCTTCCGCAATGGCTTTAGCTACCAATTCCTTCAAGCGAATCAGGTAATCGTGTGCACCGGGTTGTGGAATATTGTGGTAGCGCTTGTTTTGCGCTCGGTGGGCATTGAATTCAACGCCCAAGAGCTGTTTTTCCAGGCGACGCAACTCCCGCACAAGCAACACATCAAGATAAGAACTTGCTGGTTCAATCGCATAAATGGCCTCCATGTCTTCCAGAGCCCGACTGTGGCGACCGAAGGAACGGATGGCCAGCAAAGCGGTTTTTTCACCATAAGTTTTACAAAGTTTCATGGTTTCGACCCATTCTTCATCGGTTTTGATGCTAAAACTTTGCAAAGCCGACTCGCGCTTGCTGGGGCAATAATGGAAAATGCGGGTGTAATCGTAGGCCGCTTCCGCATTGCGGCCCAGGGCTTTGAGGGCTCCTGCTTTGTGGCCCAACATCCAAAAGTCGATCAGGCTGGGGTCGTTGTCGCACTTGGGGCGCAGCCAATGGTACAATTCAACCGTGCGCTCGTATTGCTTGGTGTAATGCGCCAAACGAATCATTTGGTAGGCATACCGAACCCGGATGTAGTGTGAGTTGCAACGCATCAGTTCATCACGGCCTTGGATGATCAGGCGATTGGCCCGGTCGAGCAAGAGTGGCTCTTTGACCCAGTCGATTGGCTGCTCTACCAGTGGTGAGCATTCGCGAGTGTAAAGCAGGTAGTTGATGGTTTCGGAGCAACCGTTGCGGTACAGGTAATTGGCAAAAGTGTTGGTCCTCAGTGCGGTACTGATGCCATAGCCCTTCACTTCGATCGCGCTCAGGAGTTCTTGGAGTTCTGGAATGCTCATGCCATAAACCACCATGTCAATGTCGTAGGCATCGGCTTTGTTGCAGTAACGGCTGCGCCACTCTTCGATGTTTTCGGCCCGCATATTGGCACTTTGACGGCCAAATTGTTCGTACAACTTGCTGAAGCCCAAAACATAGGCGGCACCTGGAGCATCGCCTCTAATGATGCTAGATTTGAGAAAAGAATAACCGTGAAAACGTCGATATTCGGGTGTGCAATCACCGCGCCCTTTTTCGGGTTGCAGCGCAATCAAAGCGCCCAAGCTAAGGATTACGGCGCTTTTCCAAAATTTGAAAGGTGTTTTCCAAGGCATCATCGGGTATGGTCTTGAACAGGGTAGGGTGCAGGTGGTAAATCGCGAAATTGCGGCTTTGGGGATTTTTGAGGTGTTTGGCAGCAAAACGAGCGGCTGTTTTCAAGTTGTCAGCATCGCAGGTTTCGATTTTGATCAAATCATCCGCATACAAGTAATGGCCCTCAAGATAAGTACTTTTTTTGACCCGAAAACGAGCAGGTTTTAACTCCTCGAATCGCCCATCTCCGCGCAAGTCTTCGACCCGTAGGTCGTTGATGAGCAAGGTCATTTCTTGGTCTCGAAAAAGCACGCCCCAAGAGTAGGCCGCCAAAACCACATCCAAGGGTAATTTGTAGCGCCCAAAAGGGACATAAGCCGCAGCGGACTCAAAGTTAAAGATGGAATTTTGCTCGTTCCAATTTTCTAAATCTCCTACATTGTACAACATCAACATGCCCCGATCAACTGGCGGAACCCCCGTTTTTTGGGGATATTTCAGTTGGTGCAAGCGGATGGTAGCCGAAATTTCGACTCCCTCCTTGGCCGCTAGTTGTCGCAGTTTTTGCAAAAAAATGAAATACAAATCGCGGGTGCTTTCGCTCCAATCGCAGTCCATCTGCCATTCGTTGACAGGGTAAAATTTTAGGCTATTGATTTTTTCAGCGACCGTTTGTGCCAAATTTTCAGCTTGGGTCGGGATCATCCCCTGCAAACTGCGATTGGTGATGAACACGGAGGGTACGATTTTTAAGCCTTTCAAATGTGCTGTATCGGCTTGAATTTCAGCGTGAAGGCTTACATTTTCTTCGAATTCTTCGCGATCCAAGTCGAAGAATTTGACGTAGAGTTTTTGGATGTTTAGTTGGTCTAGGTGTTGTTTGTCGTTTTGGCTCAAACTTAGTTTGGTTCGCCAGTGGTACAAGGCTCTGTTGGAAGGTTCTTTTTTTTGTTGGCAAGACCAGGTAAGGGGGATGAGCAATACCCAATAATAGACTTTTTTCATTTTTTTGGTAAAAATACAAAGGCACTGCATCTTTTTTGCAGTGCCTTTGGTGAAAACAAGCCTATGCAAGCCTTCAATTCTTAAACTTCAATCCAGAAATCCGCTTGCCAATTCGAATGCCCGCAGCCAGTCCTTGCTCATTGCCAGCGCGGTAGTGGATGCCTCCATACAGGCGACTTACCGCTGCTTCATTTGCAAAATCGAAGAAGTTGCTGAAAGTGCGTGGTGCACCGTTGATGTCGGTACGTGCTTCGTGAAAACGGTCCACAAAAGCGTAGTTGTATCCAAACAAGTCAGACAAAATTTGCGCACTTGCCCCCGATTGCGTAGAGTGTCCCGAAGTATATTCAGGGAAAGGTGGGGTGTTCAAAATGGGTTTCCAATTTGGATCAATCTGCTGGTTGATGTAAGTGACGGGGCGCATCAAATTGTAGGTATATTTGGCATTCCAACAAGCTACAAAGGCATCGTGCACACCCATTCCCACTTTGGCAAAGGCCTCAGCAGACAGCGCCAAATTCGCATTTTCGATAGCCAGTACTTGCTGCAAAATGCCAATCGAATGGCCCGGAGGAGTGGGTGTTTTGCCGGGGTCGTCACTCCAGTATTCAGCAATCAGTTTTTGTTCTGGAGTGAGGTTGTTTACCGTTGCATATGTTTCCAACGCTTGCTGGTAAAACAAAGAAGTTTTGTCGGTGGAGTAGGGAAGTGGCTTGCTTAAACGAGACAGGTCGTTGTTGCTAAAAGCAAAGGTGCGTACCCGGCCCCAAAATGGTTGCAATGGAATGGGCTGCATAGCTGGAGGAGTAGGTACCCAGAATCCAGTGCCGCTGGGTAAGCTATAGCCAGCAGGGAAATTGTTTTGATAGCACAATTCCTGCCCGTCTGAGTTGCAATAGGTGGCAATGCTGGCTGCCATTGAGCGGCCAAATTTCTCCGATTCGGCCAGTACGTTTTCGTTGACCTGGCTGCGATAAAGGTCGTGGTACCGCTGCTCTAGCGCATCAATTGCAAATTTATTGGCCTCGCTAGCTGGTTTGTAACAAGCTTTGGTGATGTAAGACAATGCCGAATTGGCAACCGCAGGCCAGTGATAATTGGCTCCAATAGGAGCTTGAGGTAAATCGCTAGGGCGTAAATCAGACACTTGTCCTGCCATAGTTTGGTAGCCAGGCATACCGGGTCTTACCGATTCGTACAAGGCCAGGCCAATGTAGCCAAAAGAACGAGCTGCCACTGGGGGGCTGAAACCGGGCGTTTCTTTGGCCAATTTAAGGACCAAAGTCATCCATTCTTGTACGATTTCATCATCGTATTTGTCGGTCGTTAGGACTTCATCACCTGGATTGGACTCGTCTGGTTGGCAAGCTGCTAAAATGAGCAACATTGCTACCATGCTCAAGCGTAATAGATGTTTCATGGTTATGATTTGTTGTATTAGGAAAATAGGTATAACCCTCGTGTCGATAACAAGAAAGAAGACTCGAAAACAAATTTTTACGAAATGGAAAAGGTAGATATAGTAGCTCTTAGGGGCAAATAAAGTGATTTTTTAGGAAAAAGTCAATAAAAAAGAAATCCTCTGTTTTGCGATTTTATGTAAAAAGGGTAAGTCTTGAATTGACCTGTGATTTTAGGGGTAAATTTTGGAAACTTTTTCATTAAAGGCTGCTTTTGAGCCGAAAAGCGCGAGGCTAAGTTTTAACAGCAAACTTACCCCCGCGCTTCGGGCCAAACTGGCCGGAATGTGATTAGTGAAGAGGCTTTATTTTTTTATACTCAATATCCGAAAGATTCAATAATTTCAACAACTCGAACCCTTAATTTGGGCTCTTGCCCTTGAGGCACAATCACGGTCATTTGGGCAGAAGCAGTTTGCCCTTCGCGAAGGATATGGCCTACCTTGGTTGTGACAGTACGGGTGATGTCTTTTCCATCAGCTCCTCTCGTTGTCTGGCGAATTGGAATGGAAAATGATGTTGCCCTAACCTTGTTTGATTTTTCAGTAAAGCGTTGTCCAGTAGCATTGATGCAATCGAATTCCGCCAAAACATCCTGGTCTGTTTCCCCCAACCAGGTTTGTCTGGGCCATAAATACTTGGTACATCCGCTTCGATTGGTGACATACAAGGTCAGTTGATACCTCGTAGAAGAGCCAGAGTTGGTGTTTTTTTCGGCTTCGTTTCGTACTTCATATCCGTACTCTACACCATTCACAGCTTGAGGTTTACCTGGTTGGAGGTCATAGCCTTGTTGTGCAAACGACGTCATGGCAATTAAGCAAAAGCATAAACTGAGAACAATTTTCATATTAAATAGTGCATTAGGTGAAAAAATGGTATTGCATCAGGCATAACGATTTTGCCCTTACAAATAAACATGTCTTGTGACAAAAGAAGGTAGAGTTTCGTTACAGAATAGGATCAATTTTTTCTTTGAGCGTATTTTCCTCTTCCATAATCCGGTTCAACATTTTTATCGTAATCAGGTAAGTAGGCTTCACCCCATCCAAGCCCAAACTACCTGATGACAAGGTCCCTCCAGTTTTTAAAGGGTTATCCGAAGCATAATAGGCATAGCGCAAAGTCACATCACTGGGAATGTTGTGCCGGATTTGGGCATGTGCCTGGATGGCTTTTTGGTAATGCGCCCCCTCCATCTCTAAGCCCACTGCTTTCCAGGACGATTCGAGGAAAAACTGGAGGATATCGCGGTTTTGCAAGGAAGTGCCCAAAACGGTAATCATCGGCCCTTCAAATACCTCCAGACCCTGACCCGTGAAGTCGGCTAGACTCAAATCATTTTTGAACGGATAATTGTCAGCAGTGCCTTCAAAAACGTGGGCGGTAGGTACCATGATATCGCCTTTATCGCCCTCTAAGATGCCCGCTTTGCCCAAAATACCGATGGAACGGACCGATAAACGCCGGGTTTGCCCTTCTACCAAAAATGGCTTAAAGAGTTCGTCCAGGGTTTCAAAAGCTTGCTCGCCAAAAGCGTAGTCCATCACAAAAAGGACGGGTTTTTGCGTGCTGAGGTAATCTGCATTGCAGCTTATTTCAGGTGAAAGGCTTTTGGGGTCAATTTGCTCCAGGTCGAAAATTTGTACGGCGATGTAGCCTCCGCTGGTGTCATCCAACTCGTACATGCCATTCTGCAGGGCGTAGTTGCGCACCTTTCGCCGCAATTCTCCGTTTGATTCAATGCTGAGTTGGCGAGCCATGTTCTCGATGCTGCTTGTTTGCATGTGTCCATGCAAGGCACCATAGGCATACAAGCTATTCATCACGCTATGCGGATTGGCGCTGATGACGTGCAAGGGGCGCTCCAAGAGCTCATTTTCGATCAAAAAACGCTTGATGGCTCCAGCCCATGCTTCGCCAGTGTCGTGGTGCCCCATTTTGTAGCGCAAATCCGAGGAGAAAATGATTTCGCGGTCTTTTTTGGCATTGGCTTCTTCGGTGGCCAATTGTCCCAGCCAGTAGGTGATGTGAAAGAGGCTGTTGACGCTGGAATCTTGAGAAAATCTTTTGGCGGCGGCCTGCACATCACTGTAAGTGCGCCCCAATAAGGTGCTCAGGTAAGTGTAGGCAATGGCCTCATTGATTTCTTCACCCAGTTTTTCTTTTTCCACCAAATCCTTAAGCGTATTCCATTCGCGGCGCTTGTCTCCGCGGTGGTCTTCGCTGTTGAGGCGAATTTTTTCGGCCTCAATGTACATGAAAGTCAGGTGGGTGAGGATGTCGTAAATGTCGCTGCGGCCCCTGGTCATTTCCACAAACATTTGCTCATGATCTACGCGATAGCAGTTTCGCTTGCGGCGGGGAGGAACAATGGGCGTGAAGTCTTTTTCATACCCTTCGCGGCTGATCAGGCGGATGAATTGGCATTCTTCGATGCCCCTGGGCAAGCGTTGAAAAACGTAGAGCAGACCATCCAGTTCTACCCGTTCGGGGTCGTTGATCGAGCCATAAATTTCAGGATTCAGGGTTTTGAGGGCACTCATTACAGCTTCACCCGACAAGCCCAGGGGTTTGTAACTTCCCCTGGCAATGAGGTGGCGCATGGCAATGTACAGTCTTTGAACAGCGGCAGTTGATTCTTGAGCTCTGGTGGCCATTTAATGCAAATTTATCGCAAATTACAGTTTTTGGCCGAAATGAGTTCGAGGGAAACCCTATAAAAACTGAAAAGAATCAAAAAAACGGTCACTTGCCGCGTTGATCGCCAAGTCTTTTACCGTTACAGTTTGGATGGAATAATAGCGGTTGTCGCGCACAAAAACCCGGGTTTTGATCACTGCGGTTTCCATTTTGTAGTTGATGCGCCAAAGGTAGCCTGGGTAGCCTTGCAAGCTGGTTTCGCCGGAATATGCAACTTTACCTCTTACATTTTGCGCAGCTTCGTCCATGCTGGCCTTGAAAAACTCATCAAGCAACTCCGTAGAATCCTGGTGAATCGTACCGAGCGGATAGTCCACCCAAGTGATCATGTAAAACACGTTTTCGGCAAATTTTTGCTGGTTGTGATATACATGCATGTGATAGGCCAGCTTGCCCAGGTTGGTTTGAACCGTATCGACTGCCAATAAAAAATCGCCAGGGGTATATACTTTGAACTTGCCTTCAAAAGATTGGTATTCTTTCCAGGGGCGCACCCGCCAATCCTCGGCGGTGACAATTCTTTTGGTGGTATCAACAGGGGTGGTTTGACCGAAACCGTTGAAGCCAATCACCACAAAAAGACACCATAATAATAAGGTACGCATGTTGAGCAGGATTTGTGCTGGAGTTTAGACGGAGAAAGCGCCCCAAAAGAACCTCAAATAGGGCAATAAGGTTGGTTGAAACGAAACGAAACTGGCATTTTACGGTTTTTTTTCAAAAAAAATGCCTCCAACACTTGCGCAGTATTTCAAATCCCCGTACCTTAGTTTCAAATTTAAACTAAGTATGCGCTCCAGCCATTTATCAAGCATCTACCGTGAAAAATTTGGACTCCTGGCCGATTTGTACCATTTGACCATGGCCTATGGGTTTTGGAAAAACGGCATGGCCGACCAGCCAGCGGTTTTTCAGTTGTATTACCGCCGCAATCCCTTTGCCAACCCTTATGCCATTTGCGCGGGTTTGGGTTTGGTGGTCGATTATTTACAGCATTTCCGCTTCACCGTGGATGATATTCACTACCTCGGCTCGTTGAAAGGGGCCGATGGGCAAGCCCTTTTTGAAATTGGTTTCCTCAACTACCTCCAACGCCTGGAATTCAAATGCGACGTTGACGCCATTCCTGAAGGCACTGCGGTTTTTGCCAACCAACCTTTAATTCGGGTCACTGGCCCCCTGCTGCAAGCCCAAATCATCGAGTCGGCTTTGTTGACAATGGTGAATTTCTCGACCCTGATTGCCACCAAAGCTTCCAGGGTAGTGCAAGCAGCCGAGGGCGAACAAGTCCTGGAGTTCGGCCTGCGCCGTGCCCAAGGCATTGACGGGGCATTGACTGCGGCCCGTTCGGCCTACATTGGGGGCTGTGTGGCGACCAGCAACTTACTGGCCGGGCGCTACTACGGCATTCCGGTGCGGGGTACCCACGCCCACAGTTGGGTAATGGCTTTTGACGATGAGAAAAAAGCTTTTTCGGCCTATGCCCACGCCCAGCCCAACAATTGTATTTTTCTCGTAGACACTTATGATACCATCGAAGGCATTCGCCAGGCCATCGAAGTGGGGTATGATTTGAAAAAAACGGGCCACCGCTTGCTGGGTATCCGCCTGGACAGCGGTGATTTGGCCAAATTCAGCATCATTGCCCGCCAGATGTTGGATGAAGCAGGCCACCATGACACCCAAATCGTAGCCAGCGATAGCCTGGACGAAACCCGCATCCAGGCCCTCAAGGAAAAAGGTGCTTGCATCAACGTGTGGGGAGTGGGGACCGAATTGGTGACGGGTGGCACCCAAGCTGCAATGGGTGGGGTCTATAAGCTCACCGCCATTCAGGATGATGGACCCAATTGGGAATACCGCATCAAAAAATCGGAAGACCCGATCAAAATGTCGACACCGGGCATCCACCAGGTGCGCCGTTATTACGACCAGCAGGGAAGGGTAGTGGGCGATGTCCTATTCCAAGCAGCCGATGAACAACCACATGGCGATGAAGTAGTTGACATCAAGGGGCAAAGCACCAGCATGCCTGCGGCGGCCCGTTATGAAGATTTGCTGCAAGCGATTTTCCGCGAAGGTAAGTTGTTGAACCCCGCCCCTGACCTCAGCGAAGTGCGCCAACACGCATTAAATCAACAAGCGCTTTTTCAATTGGAAAGCCTGCCTTATCTTACGGGCATGGACCGTGCTTTGTACGACTTGAAAATGCGATTCTTCCACCGCGAAACCCTACTCACCCAATGAAACATTGCTATGACTATCCTCGGCCTTCAGTAACCGTTGACTGCATCATTTTTGGACTGGATGAGGGACAAATGCTCAAAGTGCTGCTCATCCAGCGCGGGCACGACCCCTACAAAGACCATTGGGCCTTGCCCGGTGGTTTTGTGGACATGGAAGAAGACCTGGAAGCTGCTGCCCTGCGCGAACTGGAAGAAGAAACGGGCGTAAAAGACCTGTTTATCGAGCAACTGTTCACTTTTGGTGCCCCCGGTCGCGACCCTCGTGGGCGGGTGATCAGCGTAGCTTATTACTCCTTGGTCAACCTGAGCGATCACCCTGTGAATCCATCTTCGGATGCGAAAGGTGCCGAATGGTTCAGCGTCAACGAATTGCCACCCCTGGCTTTTGATCACGAAAATATTTTGGCCACCGCCCTCAGCCGCCTGCGGGGTAAGGTGCGCTACCAACCCATTGGATTTGAATTGCTACCCGAAAAATTCACCCTCACTCAGGTTCAAACCCTCTACGAAACCATCCTGGGCTTGAACCAGGAATCCGAAAAACTGAACAAGCGCAATTTCCGTACTCGCATCCTCAACATGGGCGTTTTGAAAGAAGTAGGTATGCAGGAAGGCGTATCGCATCGCCCAGCCAAGTTGTACAGTTTCGACCACGAACGCTACGAGGAATTGATGAAAATGAAATACAAGGATGTAGTGAAACGGGGGTTGGATTTTGAGATATGAGTAAATACGGTTTATCATATGTGAAAACTATTTACCATTGCCTGACTAATATCTTTTTGCTGAGCTGAATAAACAGCTTCGCATGGCGCAAACCACTCGGTGTCGCAACAGGATTCATGCTGCTGAGGTTATTGAGGATGAGCCAAGTTTTTCCCCCAATTTTCAAAATTATCTGAACAAATTGGACGTTCGTTTATTTTACAAAGGAAAATGCTGCAACTTTGTACTGCGCACTAGCATCTTACTAGCATCCTAAGGAATAAACTGAAAGTCATGAACCTCGAAGCTGTGGATTACCACCTCTTGATCAAAGAAAGCGCACGCGATTTCGCTGAAATGTATATTCGCCCCTATGTAATGGAATGGGATGAAGCCTCTCATTTTCCCGCTGATGTGATGCGGAAAATGGGCCACTATGGTTTCATGGGCGTTTTAGTACCCGAAGAATACGGCGGTGCGGGCTTGGGCTACGACTCCTACATCTCGGTGATTGAAGAAGTTGCCAAGGTTTGCGGCTCGATTGGCTTGTCGGTGGCGGCGCACAACTCATTGTGTACCAATCATATCTTGTCTTTTGGCTCAGAAGAGCAAAAGCACCGTTATTTGCCCAAGCTGGCCAGCGGGGAGTGGATTGGTGCCTGGGGCCTGACCGAACCCAATACGGGCAGCGACGCTGGCCGCATGAAATGTGTAGCCGAGCGCGACGGCGATTACTACGTGATCAATGGCTCCAAAAATTTCATCACCCACGGTGCCAGTGGCGACGTGGCGGTTTTGATTGCCCGCACGGGCGAGCTGCTCGACAGCCACGGCATGACGGCCTTTGTGATTGAGCGCGGTACGCCAGGTTTTTTTGCGGGTAAAAAAGAAAACAAGCTCGGCATGAGGGCTTCCGAAACGGCGGAAATGATTTTTGACAACTGCCGGGTACACAAAAGCCAGATTTTGGGCGAAGTAGGCGAGGGTTTCATCCAGTCGATGAAGATTTTGGACGGCGGTCGTATTTCAATCGCAGCCTTGTCTCTGGGCATCGCCAAAGGCGCTTACGAAGCCGCCTTGAAATACGCCAAAGAGCGCCAGCAATTTGGCCAGGCCATCGCCAATTTCCAGGGCATCAGCTTCAAACTGGCAGACATGGCCACCAAAATCGAAGCCTCAGAACTACTGGTGCGCCAAGCTGGTGAATTGAAAGACAATGGCCAAAAAGTGACCCGCCAAGCCGCAATGGCCAAATATTACGCTTCGGAAGTGGCGGTGGAAGTGGCTACCGATGCCGTGCAAATCCACGGTGGTTACGGCTATACCAAGGACTTCCCTGTGGAGAAATTCTACCGCGACGCCAAACTCTGCACCATCGGCGAAGGGACCAGTGAAATCCAGAAACTGGTGATCGCTCGGGAGATTTTGCGGGGGTAGAATTGAGTTTGGGTGTGATGGTTGGGGTGTGAGTGTGGGAAACCACGTTTTCAATTGGCAAGATGACGCTGACCTGATAAGAGGATCAGCGTCATCTTGTTTATGTCCCAATTCCAATCGCGGGATTGTAGAGACAGGGCACGCCCTGTCTAAGGAAACGTTAGTAAAAGGATTTCAAAAAAGCAGGTCAATTGTCAACCTATAATACGCATTTTTTTGAAACACAAAAGAGGCAAAAGGCACCAAAAAGGACAAAAGCCCGGCTCTTTAGCGTCATTGAAATCTTGCAATTTAAATTGATTATCAGGTTTTTATCGAAATTAAAATCCAGGCTCAAGGTGTGTGAGTGCCCGCATGACGTTAGACAGGGCATGCCCTGTCTCTACAGCTAGGTGATTGAAAATTGGACAAAAAAAGAGATTTTTTGTCAACCTAATGGTGTGCGTTCGGGTGTGCGGGCTTCGATTGAAGTTTTCCACCAAAGCCAATTGAAAACGCGGTTCCCCACACTCACACCCAAACAAGCACACGCTAACCCTTTCTTATACAAGCACCTCAGGCCGCGTACCCAAAGTAACCCGTGCGCTACTGTTCAAAGTAACCTTCAAAGCCGTGGCTTTGGGCAGCTCGTACTCAAAATAATACAAGCAAGTCTGGATTTTGCTTTCGTAAAACAGTTTTTCACTGCCACTTTGGCCAGCATCCAGGGCTTTTTGGGCCAGGTTGGCTTGCTTCAACCACATCCAGCCCATCACCAGGTACGAGAAGTATTCGAGGAAAATGGTGGCATCGGCCAGGTACACCTCCGGACCTTCTTGCATGCCCGTTTGCACCAGTTTGCCCAGGGTTTCTTGGAGGCCAGCGCCTACTTTGCCCAGTTTTTCGGCATAAGGAGCCAGTGCGGGCATGGTCAGGGCGGTTTGCACTTCTTTTTGGATTTCTTGGCCCAGTAGCATCGCGGCTTTGCCGTTTTCCATGGTCAATTTGCGACCCAAGAGGTCGAGCCCGTGAATAGTGGTCGTGCCTTCGTAAATGGCATTCACCCGGATGTCGCGGTAGTGCTGCTCCAGCGGGAAATCGTCGGTATAACCCGCGCCTCCGAGTACTTGCATGCCCATGCTCACTGCGTGGATGCCCCATTCTGAGGGGTAGGATTTGGCAATCGGGGTCAGCAATTCAAAGAGCAGGTGGGCGTTTTGGGCCTCTTCGCCCGTGCTTTGGTGCGACACGTCGCCATAATAACTGCATAACATCAGCAAAGCGATGCTTCCTTCCACCACTGCTTTTTGGTACAACAACATGCGGCGCACATCGGCGTGCTCGATGATCAAAACCTGAGGCAGCGTCAAGTCTTTGTTGGACGGATGGCGGCCTTGGGGGCGCTCGTTGGCGTACTTGAGCGAGGCGTAGTAGGCCGCCGAGGCGGTCGCCGCAGCCACCATGCCCGTACCAATGCGGGCCTCGTTCATCATCTGGAACATGTATTTCAAACCCGCGTTGGCCTGGCCCACAAGATAGCCCCGGCAGTCGTCGTGCTGCTCGCCGAGCATGAGGTGGGCGGCCACGTAGCCTTTTTGGCCCATTTTGCCGTAAATACCTGCGGTGGTTACGTCATTGAAGACCAATCCATCACCTTCGGGGCGGTATTTGGGCACCACAAAGAGCGAAATGCCCTTGGTGCCCGCCGGAGCGCCTTTGATGCGGGCCAGTAGCAGGTGTACCACATTGTCCACCCCGTCGTGGTCGCCGCCGGAGATGTAGATTTTTTGGCCTTTGATTTTGTAATACTCACCTCCATTTACAGGTTCGGCTGAACTGGTAATGTCGGACAAAGAACTGCCCGCCTGTGGTTCGGTGAGGGCCATGGTGCCTTGCCAATCGCCGTTGTAGAGATTGGGAATGTAGGTTTCGTTGAGCTCTGGCGAGCCGAAGTTACGGATGAGGTTAGCCGCACCCGTAGTCAAAAAGGGGTGGCAAGAGAGATTGGCATTGGCCGCGTGAAAGATAAAGGTGCAAGCATTGAGTAGGGTGTAAGGCATCTGCTGCCCGCCCACCTCAAACTCATCATGGGCAGAGATCCAGCCACCCTCGGCCAGGGCTTTGATGCCAGGGCGCATGCAGGGGTGAACTTTGACGGTACCATTGTCGTAAACCGCTTTGTTTTTGTCCATTTCCCGGTAAAAAGGGTAGAGGTATTGGTCCGACAATTGTTTGGCGGCATCGAGGGCCATGTCAATCGATTCTTTGTCGTAACCTTGAAAGCGTTCGAAGCGCTGGAGTTCAGCGGTGTTGAGCATTTCGTGGATCACAAAGCGGAGGTTGCGAGAGCTGACGTATTGTTCCATGATGAATTGTAAGAGTGTGTTTAAGTATTGGACCGTTTTACGGCAAACAAATGATTTTAAACATGCTCTAAGGCTGATTTAGGGACGAAAATAGGTTTTTCGTTACTAATAAGTTGAGAATTTAGCGAAAGTTCGCTGAATCGGCGAAAAAATGCTTAGAAATTGACAATTGGCTTCCCTTGTTGGTCTCCTCCCTTGTTGGTCTTAGGCTTCTTGCGAAGCCAGTAGTTGGGAATAGGCCGGGGGATACGTTTTGCTACAAAGCTTGGGCTTCTTGCGAAGTCAGACATCCAGATTGGCTGGGTTTTTTTACCAAAAACAAAAAATGTCAACATCAAGCTGTCAACATCATCTTGGCAATCCGCAAAAACGGGTGTGGAGTGTGTAAGTGTGAGTTTGAGTGTGGGGGCTTCGAGCCTAAGCTTTTGTTTCTTGCCAATTGAAAACGGTATTTCTTCACACTCAAACCCTGACAAGCACACCCGAACCCAATTTCATCCGTGTGCTGAAAAAAGGGCTGCACAGCAGACCACCCCGTGCTGCGGGCAAGAAAAACCGTAGCAACCAGGCCGCGCAGCGGCCCACCCAATCAGTGGCCACCCAAGCTGTACCCATTCAAAAAGTCCCGAATCCCCATGCGCTTGCGCCCCTGCAACTGCACTTCCAAGGCGTGGATATAACCATCGGCGCAGGCCCACTTCAGCTCGCTTTTGCCGTCCGAAATCAGCTTGCCCACTTCATGCCCATGTGCCGCCAATTCCATTTTGCTCTTCAAAACCTTGAATTCCAAGCCGTCCAAAGTGGTCCAGGCCGCCGGATAGGGGCTTAATCCGCGAATGAAATTGTGGATGTCTTGCGATGAACGATTGAAATCAATCTCACAGGTCTCGTGAAAAATTTTGGGGGCATGGGTAGCTTTGCTGTCGATTTGGGGCTGACTGCTTACCGTGCCCTGGTCGATGGCTTGGACGGTTTTGAGTACCGTTTGGGCACCCAGTAGCATCATTCGGTCGTGGATTTCACCAGCGGTGTCATCGGGGCCGATGGGCAGGTGGTCTTGGAAAATGATCTGACCAGTATCGATTTCGTGTTGCAGAAAGAAAGTCGTCACGCCCGTCTCCGTATCGCCATTGATCACCGCCCAATTGATCGGTGCCGCGCCCCGGTAGCGGGGCAAAAGCGAGCCGTGCAGGTTGAAAGTCCCCTTGGGTGGCATGGTCCACACCACCTCTGGCAACATGCGAAAGGCTACCACGATGAACAAGTCGGCCTGCAAAGCGCGGAGTTCGTCTAAAAAAGCCGGGTTTTTTAGCTTTTCTGGCTGCAAAACCGGAATGTCATGTTCTACCGCATACTTTTTTACGGGCGATTGCAAAACCTGTTTCATGCCGCGCCCGCCCATCTTGTCGCTGACCGTGACCACGCCCACCACTTTGAAGCCGTTTTTGACCAAAATATCGAGAGAAGGAACGGCAAAATCGGGCGTCCCCATGAAAACGATGCGTAAGCTCATGTACCTTTATATGTGTATGTTCGCTGCAAAAGTAAGTTAATCGTCTCCTTCCAAGACCTTCAATTCATCCCCAATCCGCAAAATCACCGAATCTGCTGCCTTTTCAAAATCCCAACAAGCATTCAGCCCAAAAAAGACCTTGTTGTTCCAGGCATGAAACGTCGCGAGGGTTTTCAAGGGTTCCTTGCCAGTTTTAGCAGTTTGAGGATCGATGGTGATGACCTGGCAACGGGCACAGGGCTTAGTGGAGTGAAAATGGGCTTCGCCGAGCTTAAAACTTTTGATTTTATCCTCGCTCCAAGGCTCCATACCATCTATGACCAGGTTAGGGCGAAAGCGTTCGATGCCTACGGTATGTTCCAGGCGTTGGTTGAGATCGGCCAGCGAATTGAGGTTGGCCAGGAGGTAAGGGAAGCCATCCGAAAAACTGGTGATGTCGTTTTCTTGTGCATATTTTTGGTCCACGATCCTTTGCGAAGATTCGGGCATGTACACCAAACGGCACGGAAAACCCAAGGCTCGGCTGAACCATTCATCGGCAACCGAATCAACAAAGTGCGCAAGGCAAGCATCGTTCCAAACTACAACCTCAATCAAATCTCCGGGCTTGGGCTGCAAAGACAATTTCAGCAGCCCCAGTTCAGGTTTATGGCGGTGTTGCACCAACAAGTGGTCTGTGTCCAGGCTTTGATCCAGCAGGGCCATTTCAGGCAATTCCCTTTGGGTCAAAAACTGATCATCAGCGCTGATCAACATCCAGCGGCGGTCGTGGGCCAGGCCCCGGCGCGTGAGTTTGGCCTCGGTCAGTGAAATTCCACTTAGTGATTTGATGGGGTAAATCCAGAGTTGTTGGAGTTTTGGCATGGTTTGGGTCAGGTTTGGGTTTGAATGGTAGGATTGAAAACCGCATTTTTGGTAAGAAATTGCCGTTGGACGACACGCAAAACTAACATTTTGCCCCGATTTGAGCCCAAAACCCGTTTTTTATGCAAGCATTTATCAACTTTTTGCGTTCAAAATTCCGATATTGTTGTTTTCGTAATATTTTTACGTAGGTTTAACACAATTATTTGGCTGCAAGACTCGCCAATTTTAGAACAATCGCAAGCTTGGCCGTGTAATTGTAAACATCACCTGTATTTTGGTTAAAATCACCGAAGCCCAAAACCTAGGCGATTAGAACCGCAAGCAAACCTCTTTCACATGAGAAAAATATTTTTTCAGCACCTATTGCTCCCCATTTTTCTTTGCATCGCATTAGGCAGCTCTGCTCAGACTACAATGCGCGGCTTGATGCGAAAAGCAGATCAGTTGTACGATTCCAGGGCTTATGCTGCGGCTGTTGATGTGTATCGACAGGCGCTGGAAAGAGATGCCAATGATCCCGAAGCCCTTGGTAAGTTGGGCGAATGTTACCGCTTGCTCAACCGCCTCGATGAAGCCGAGGGTACCTATCTCAAGTTGATGCGTACCCGCAAATACCAAGACCCTCAAATCCTGGCCTATGCGCATACCCTGAAAAGCTTGGGGCGCTACAACGAAGCCAAATCCTACTACCAGAGTTATGCCAAGACCAACCCCACTATTGGTAATCATTTTGTACAGAGCTGCGATTTTGCCACTTCTAATGCCTCTAGCCCCAGCCAATACTCGGTTCAAAATGACCTGGTCAACTCGCCTGGCTCGGATTTTGGACCAACGATCCTGAACGATCAATTGGTTTTTGCCACTTCGCGCAACGAACAAGGGCAAAATGCCAACAAGACCAGCCTTTACAGCGCACAAATCAGCGGCACAGGCATGACCCAAGCTCCGGTAATCATGCGCCCTGGAATCACCGACTTTAGCCAAGGACCAGCGTCGTTTTCTGCCGATGGTAAAAATGCGGCGGTGACCAAGAATAATTTTACGCCCGGTGTCCGCCAAATTCCTGCTGCTGGTCTCGACTTGAGCCTGGTTTTGGCTGATGTCAATTTCAATGCTTCCTGGTACAATGAAAGGGCTTTCCAGCACAATGATACCCGTGGGAAAACGGGTTTCCCATGCTACACGCCTGATGGAAATGCCCTGTTTTTCGCATCTGATCGCGAAGGTGGCTTTGGAGGTTGGGACCTTTACATTTCTTACAAGGAAGGCAATACCTGGACAAAACCCATCAACTTGGGGCCTGCCGTGAATACCCCTGGTGACGAAATCACACCTTACTTTGACGGCACCAATCTCTATTTCGCTTCGGACCACCAATTGGGCCTCGGTGGTTTCGACATCTTCATGGCGGAACAAGGCGAAGGCCGTTGGATCAAATCCACCAACATGGGAGCTCCAGTCAACTCAAGCTACGATGACTATGGCCTGATTTGGGACAATTACCGCAACCTGGGCTTTTTTGTGTCCAATCGCAAAGAAGGTCGTGGTATGGAAGACATTTATCGCATCAATAAAGGCGCTGTGGCGGTAAATCCTGGCACTAATCCTGGCACTAATCCCGGGACAAACCCTCCATTCAATCCAAGCAATCCAAGCAATCCAGTTAACCCCAGTGGCTACCGCCTGCGAGTGGTCAATGGATCAGATGGCGTACCCATTCCTGGCGCTATTGTGGATTGGACAGCTTGTATGCGTGGGGTGCAAAATTATACCCTTATGACTGACAATGGTGGGATGGTTGACTTCCCACTTGGTGCAGGAACTGATTGTGAAGTGTCCATTCGCATGGACGGATTTACGGCAACCCGCCAGCAGGTGTCTACTTTGTTCAATGCGAGTTCTCGTGAGGCTGAGGTTTCACTAACACGTATTGGCGAGAGTTACTATGGTCGGGTTCAGCGCGGCGATACCCGTGAGCCGATTTCCAATGTGCTCATCACAGCTCGCAACAATTTCACTAATAGTACAACCCGTACCATGAGTGATTTTTCTGGCAACTATGAACTCGGCTTGGCGCGCAATACGCCTTATACCATTACGTATTCTGCCTCTAACTTTCGCGAAGAGACCCGCTCGGTAAATGTACTGAATGGTGCCGATCAAAGTGTTTTGGGAATCATGTCCATGTATTTTGGCAACAGTCAACCTACCTGGCCCAATACCAATCCCAACACCAATCCGAATGCCAACCCAAATAATCCACCCTACAATCCCAATAATCCAAGCAACCCTAGTAATCAGGGTTCCGTGGAACGAGCAGGTTTTGCTATTCAGGTGGGAGCCTTGGCCAATCAACCAGATTTGAGCAAATTCAATGCTTTGAGAGGTGTAGCCACCGTTTATTTCAAAAACGAGGCGGGTAAGTTCAAGGTCAAGGTGGGTAATTTCCCTACCCGTGAGCAAGCTACCCAGCAGTTGGCCAGGGTGCGCAGCATGGGGTATCCCAGCGCATTTGTGGTGACCGATGAAGGTTTCAGCCTTGGTGGGCCTAATGTGAATCCAAGCACCCCTGATCCCCAACCTTGGCAACCAAATAATCCACAGCCCACTCAACCACCCAACTACAATCCACAACCTACTCAACCGCCAGTTGCTACTGGCCGATTCATGATTCAATTGGGGGCTTACCGCGATCCTCGCTCGTTCAATGGCAGCAAATTGGCCAGTATGGGTACTATCCAGGATCGCCCACGCGCCGATTTGACCATCAAGTTGCTGTGCTGCTACGCCAGCTCAACTGAGGCATTTGGTATTCTGCCGCGTGTACAATCCGCTGGTTTTCCCGGCGCTTTTGTGGTGGAAGATGTGAACGGTACTTTGGTGAGGGCGAGATAATCGAGCTCTCCCACATGAAAAAGACCGGAGTCGGGCACATTGCCTTTGGCTCCGGTCTTTTTTGTTTGAGCTACTCATTCCACCAATTCCGCAATAACAGCCCCACAGGCCCTACTCAAATGCTCAGGCTCAATCCCAATCAACAAGCCTTTGGTCCCTGCATTGACAAATATCTCTGGCCACAGAATTGCAGTTTCGTCCAAAAAAACAGGAAAAGCCTTTTTCATGCCGATCGGCGAGCAGCCTCCCCGGATGTAGCCCGTGAGATTCAGCAAGTCTTTCACCGCTACCATTTGTACTTTTTTGCTCTTGCTGCATTGGGCCAGGGCTTTCAGACTCAAGTTTTGGTCACTAGGGATGACAGCTACCAGCACTTGATTTTGTTCGTTTTGCAAAACGAGGGTTTTGAACAACTGGGCGGGGTCCAAACCATTGTCCAGCGCAATTTTGGTGGCATTGAGGTCTTCTTCGGCATATGCATAGTTCAAACTTCGATGCGGAATGCCTTGCTGTTCGAGTATTCTCAGGGCATTGGTCTTTTTCAAAACGATTGGATTTTTTGACCAAAATAAAGCAAAACATGTAGCTTGAAAAATACTTGGTCAGTAGCCTGACACACTTCTCGGCGAACCTTGGGCGTTTATTGCCCGAAATGCCCTACTTTTATCCGCAAAATTACTGATTCCGTATGAAGATTGGCTTGCTTTTGGTTTTGTGTTGTGTGTTTTTTGCTTGTAGCACCGAAGTGCAACTAGAAGGGCCAGGCAAAGACATTCCAGTTTTGTATGCTTTTCTCAACAAGCAAGACACCGCACATTACATCCGCCTGGAGAGGGCTTTTCAGACTAGCGGTGCAAATGCCGAGCAAATTGCCCAAAACCCCGATTCGCTGTACTACAAAAATGCGATTGTTGAACTCGAAAAACTGCCAAATACCCAGCGTTTTCGCCTAGTCAGGGTGGATGCTGCAAAAGAGGGGTATCCGCGCAAAGACGGCCCATTCGCCAAAGCACCCAATTACTTGTACAAAATCAAAGCCGGCCAGTTGGCGCTGCGTGGCAACGAAGAATTGCGCGTCATCATCAATCGTGGGGAGGGTAAACCTCCTATTTCTACCCAAACCACAGTTGTGGGGGATATGAGCAGTCCCGATCGCCCCTCCAGCCCGGTTGCAATGGTCGATTACAACCGCAACATCACTTTTGGTTGGCAGGCCCCAGTCAGTGCCAGGGTTTTTGATTTGCGCTTGCGCATTCGCTACCGCGAGTCGGTCACGGCGACCACTTTTACCAACAAAACCCTGGAATGGGTGATGGCTGAAGATTTTCAAAGGGTAGACGAAAACGAAAGGGTGACCTATAACATCACTGGTGAGCAGTTTTACCGTTATTTGGCAGGAAACATTGAGGCCGACCCTGGTAAAAAGCGAATTTTCGATGGATTCGACCTGCTGATCACCGCAGGGGGCAAGGAAATGGTTGATTTTCTACGCATAAGTAGGGCCAATACGGGGATCACCAGCTCGCAAGTAGTGCCCATGTACACCAACGTGCCTGATGGCCTGGGGGTTTTTACCTCGCGCAACAGCGTTTTGCGCAGCAACCTGCAATTGAGTACACCTTCTTACGACTCGCTTCGTTTGGGGAAGTTTACCAAGCGATTGAATTTTCAGTAGTCATTTTGGCAGTTGTACCGCCTTTTTTCTGCCATTTTTTAAATTTTTTCCACACTTCACGCCGTAATGTCAGGTTTCGACTTGGCGTATTTCGTATTGGCACAAGCCTTGCTATGGGAAGCCTGAATCTCTGTATCTGTTTTATCACAAATAACTAATAACACAATGGGAAAAATTATCGGAATTGACCTTGGAACGACCAACTCATGTGTGGCCGTGATGGAAGGTAACGAGCCGGTGGTAATTCCGAACGAAGAAGGTCGTCGCACGACCCCTTCTGTCGTGGCTTTCCTGGACAATGGCGAACGCAAGATCGGCGACTCCGCCAAGCGTCAAGCCATTACGAACCCCACCCGCACCATTGCCTCTATTAAGCGTTTCATGGGCCGCCGTGGCGCTGAAGTAAAAGACGAAACCAGCCGTGTATCGTACAAAGTGACCAAAGGTGACAACGATACTTTGCGTGTTGAAATCGATGGACGCCAGTACACGCCACAGGAATTGTCGGCGATGGTATTGCAAAAAATGAAAAAAGTAGCTGAAGACTTTTTGGGCCAGGAGGTAACGGAAGCCGTAGTGACCGTTCCTGCTTACTTCAACGACTCTCAGCGTCAAGCTACCAAGGAAGCTGGTGAAATCGCTGGTTTGAAAATCAGCCGCATCATCAACGAACCAACTGCTGCGGCCCTGGCTTATGGCTTGGACAAGCGGAACAAGGACATGACCATCGCGGTCTATGACTTGGGCGGTGGTACTTTCGACATCTCTGTGTTGGAACTGGGCGATGGCTTGTTTGAAGTAAAGTCAACCAATGGCGATACCCACTTGGGCGGCGACGACTTCGACGGCGTGATCATTGACTGGTTGGCAGAAACTTTCAAGCAGCAGGAGAACATCGACTTGCGCAAAGACCCCATGGCCTTGCAGCGCCTGAAAGACGCCGCTGAAAAAGCAAAAATCGAACTCTCATCCTCTGCTGAAACCGACATTACCTTGCCTTACCTGACGGCAATTGATGGCGTGCCCAAGCACTTGAGCACCAAATTGACCCGCTCTCAGTTTGAGAAAATGGTGGATGTCCTCGTTCAACGTACCTTGGAGCCTTGTCGCAAAGCATTGCAGGACGCAAATTTGAGCAAAAACGACATCGACGAAGTGATCCTGGTAGGTGGTTCTACGCGTATCCCTCGCATCCAGCAAGCTGTTGAAGAGTTTTTTGGCAAGAAACCTAACCGTGGTGTAAACCCCGACGAAGTAGTTGCCGTAGGTGCGTCTATTCAGGGTGGTGTTTTGAGTGGGGACGTAAAAGACGTTTTGTTGCTCGATGTTACCCCACTTTCATTGGGTATCGAAACAATGGGCAACATGTACGACGTGGTGATCGAAGCCAACACGACGATCCCTTCCAAGAAGTCCAAAACTTACTCTACCGCCAGCGACAACCAGCCGAGCGTGGAAATCCACGTTTTGCAAGGCGAGCGCCCGATGGCCCGAGACAACCGCACCGTTGGCCGTTTCATTCTAGACGGTATTCCACCAGCACCCCGTGGTGTGCCCCAAGTAGAAGTGATTTTCGACATCGATGCCAATGGTATTCTTAGCGTTACTGCCAAAGACAAAGGTACAGGCAAAGAACAGAGTGTAAGAATCGAAGCGTCAACTGGCTTGAGCCAAGAGGAGATCGAAAAAATGCGCACCGAAGCTGCCGCCAACGCTGACGCAGACCGCCAAACCCGCGAACGCGCTGAAAAACTGAACATGGCCGATGGCTTGATCTTCAGCACTGAAAAGCAACTCACGGAGTACGGTGATAAGATTCCAGCTGACAAAAAGGCTGACATCGAAGCTGCCCTCGAAACCTTGCGCACTGCGCACAAGGCAGAAGACCTCGCTACAATTGACAGTGCTACCCAGCAGCTCAATACCGCATGGCAAGCCGCCAGCCAGGAAATTTACCAGGCTACCCAAGGCAATCCAGGCGAAGCTGCTTTCGACGACAGCAATCCTAACGCTGGTAGCAGCAAAGCTGCTGATGACGTGACCGACGTAGAATACGAAGAAGTAGACAAGAAGTAATAGTAAGGTTTAGGAGTTGAGAAGTTGAGGAGTTGAGAAGATGGGCTTGGTGAAAAATTATGATTTTGCCGCCTTGATTTTTACCCTTTTTCTGATAAAAAACAAAGGCGATCAAGCAATTGATCGCCTTTGCTGTTTGGGTGTGCCACAAACAAAACCAGTAAATTTAGAACTTAGCTACTCCTGGCTAATATCAATGGATTTCGGAAAAATTTATTATTAACCATTAACCATTAACCATTAACCATTAACCATTAACCATTAACCATTAACCATTAACCATTAACCATTAACCATTAACCATTACTCCGACTTCAATGACTTGGTAGGATTGGTCCAAGCCGCTCGCAGCGATTCGTTCAAGGAGGTAATGATGGCAACCAAAGCGGTCAAACCAATAGCGGCCAACATGATTCCAGCACCAATCGAAATGCGATAGGTGTAATCCTTCAGCCATCCAGCCATTAGCCACCAGCCCAATGGTGCCGCAATCAAAAAGCCAACTGCCACCAATACCAAAATCTCTTTGCCGAACAAGCCCAGGATTTGGCTCACTGTTGCACCCAAGACCTTGCGCACCCCAATTTCCTTGCTTTTCTGAGCTGCCATGAATTTCACTAAGCCATACAAGCCCAAACAACCAATGAAGATGGCGATAATCGAGAAAAAACGAATTAACTTGAGCAGGGTTTTGACAAATTGATAGTTGTTGCTAATGGCTTCATCAAGAAAGGTTTGCTCGTAGAGAAAATCTGGGAAATAAGTATTCCAGACTTTTTCCACTTCCTTCATGGTGGCGTTCAGGTTCTGGCTTTTAAGGCGAATAGCGCAGTTGTAATGGATGTCTTTGGAGGTGAAGATCGCAATTGGTTCGATCTCATTTTCAAAGGAGCGATTGTTCCAGTCTTTGATCACGCCATAAATTGGTGCTGTATTCCAGACTTTGATGTTCTTTCCAACTGCTTCTTCAGGACTCTCCAAGCCTAATTTTTTCACCACCGCTTCATTGATCAGGTAGCCCATAGTGGTGTCGCTGCGTGGGATGTTTTTGCCAGCGATGATTTCCAGACCAAAAGTTTCGATGTAATGGTGGTCGGCATTTTTGGTGTTGATCTGCCAAACTTCATCTTTTTGGCGGGTATCGTAGCGGCAATTCGTGGTGTTGTTGGAGTTGGTGGTGGGCATGAACAAACACATCGAAGCATTCTCAATGCCAGGGATATTCAAGAGGCGATTGCGGAATGTTTCCTGGTTTATTTTGTCTGGGGTAGGAATTGGAATCTCTACGATGCCCTTGGTTTCGTATCCCACCGACTTGTTGAGCATAAAACTCACTTGCTGATTGACGACTAAAGTGCAGATGATCAAAACCTGGATCAAGGCAAACTGCAAAACAATCAGCCCTTTGCGGACATTGACGCCACCAACTTGCTTTTGGCTCATAGCCCCTTTGAGTGCTACAATCGGCCGGAAACCTGCCAGAATCATACCTGGATAACTGCCAGAAAAAAGAACCACCACCACAAACATCCCGATCAAGAACAGCCACAGTAAAGGGTCGGTCCAACGCACCTTTTCAGGCCAACCTGTGCCGAGGTCTAACCAATCGTTGATGTAGGGCAACAACAGCGACGCCATCACAAAGCCCGCTAGCAAAGCAAAAAGGGTAATCATCGCCGTTTCGATCAAAAACTGAGACAATACCTGCACTTGCTGCCCACCGACGACTTTGCGAACGCCTACTTCTTTGGCTCTGCGCAAAGCTTGAGCCGTTGCCATGTTGATGAAATTGAAACAAGCGGTGATGATCAGGAAAATTCCAATGACCATCATGATGTAAAGCCACTTGTAAGGTACAGGGCCATAAAAGGTTTCGGAGTGGTGGAATTCGCGGAAGAAAGTGGCTTTGTGGCGGTAAGATTTCCAGTCATTGCCGTGGTATTTTTTATTGATGGCCTGGAGCTCTTTGTTGAATTTAGAGATGCTGAAATTGGCGGGCAGCAAAGCGTAGCAATAAGTATTGGAGTTGACTCCTGTCCATGTTTCAATGTCGGGGCCTCCATACACAAAGTCTTTATGGGCTAGTAAAGTCTCAAATGAAACAAAAAACTCATAATTCAGGTCTGAATTATTGCGTGGGTTACTGACCACCCCTACAACTTCTAGTTTCAGGGCATTTTCCAGTTTAATGATGCGGCCAACAGGGTCTTCTTCTCCAAAATACTTCTCAGCCATGCGTTCGCTGAGCACAATCACGTTGGGTTTTTTCAGGGCACTGGCTGAGCCAATTTTCCAGTCGTATTTAAACATTTGGAAAAACCCTGCTTGCACATAGGCGAGTTTTGGGCCTCCTTCATTTTCCTTGAATTTCTTTACTGGGCGGTCGTTTTCGTCCAACACGGCGAGTAAAGTGCCATAATTTTCCACACACATGCTACTCACTTGCGCCGAGCTCTCACTGTTCACTGCTCGCCACATAGCGGGTGGAACGCCCCTGGAGTGACTGACCCCATCGAAATGAAATTCGGTGGTAACGCCTACTACGCGGTCAATTTTTGGGTGAAAATCATCATGGGTGGTGTGAAAGCGGATGAACCAAAATACCAGTAAGCCACAGGCAAGGCCTAAGGCTAAGCCAAATACATTTAGCAAAGTATAAACTCGGTTGCGCTTGAGGTTGCGCCAGGCGATGGTCAAATAGTTTTTTAGCATGGTCTATTTTTTCAGGCGTTTTGCAACATGTTCCTACTATACTCACCAAAGGATATGCCAGAAAGTCAATAAATTGGTTTTCAATGGGTATCCACTGATTTACCAACACTTTTGTGTCCGAAAACGCACAATACAGTGTGCGAAGGTGAACAAATCTAGTGGCAAAAAACCATTGGCAGTGTCAAGTCCTCAAATTTACAAAGGACTTGATCCATTCACCAAAGTTATTTTATTCACCCAATGCAAACTGAAATACTGACTAAAAATGTCAAAACATGCATCTTAGTATCTGAGTTAAAATAAGGTAAACAACATTGCTTTTGAAATTTAGTAAAAAAAATAACACAACTTCCTTTCAGTCAGTTGCTTAAACTGGTAGTGACCTTTTTTTAATAAACCCAAATCCGGTCACCTTATTTTTTTACGCACCCTTGTCGAAAAAAGGGTTAATTTTGTGTTGATCGAAAGTTATAACGCTCATTTTCCTCCATGTTGAAACAATACACGATCGGAATCATAGGATTATTGGGTGTGGTGTTCTTTTCTTGTGAAAACCCATCTAATCTGAATTTTGACCAGGAACCTGCACGCTTGGTCATCGTCTCGAACTTTACCACCGATCAAGGTTTCCATGTTCAGGTTTCTAAAAGTCGCTCCCCACTCGACAATGGCCCCACTGAGTATATCAGCAACGCCAAAGTGGAAATCTGGGAAGGGGGCAAGCTCAAAGAATATTTATATCCAGCCAATACCCGCTCTGATGAGTCGCCCTATTATGCTGGTTCTACTATTCAACCCAAAATAGGGGAGGTCTACACTATTCGGGTAGAAGCACCGGGGTTCGAACCCGTTACCGCCAAAAGTACCATTCCAGAGAGGGTCAATTTAAGTTGCCTCAGGGTCGAGAACTTTTCAGAAAGCCCCGAAGGAAGCGAAGGTTTAGTTCGCTATAACATGAGCCTACGACTATGTTTCAATGATCCTGAGGGCGAAAAAAATTACTACCACATCAATATTTATCAGCGCAATTATCAGTATTTTCACGAAGGCATGGACACCGTTTTAGGCCGTGAAATCAGTCGGAAACTAAATTTTTTAGGAATAAAAGACAATTCCTATGTTGCCAACTATGATGGTGGATTATTGGTAGAAGACACCGGCCGGGATGGTTTAAGTCTTGAACTTCAGGTGCCACTTAATGTTTTGGTAGATAGCAAAACTGAAATTCTGGGTGATATTTTTGTTGAATTGCGTTCTGTTTCAGCCGAATATTACCTCTTTTTATCCTCGGTCAGCCGGCAGCGGAGCAATCGAGACTTCCCTTTTGCTGAGCCCGTAACACTTTTCAACAATATCACCAATGGCCAGGGGGTATTTGCTGGATACAGCCAAACTGCAGGTCAAATCGGCATTCGCCCGCGATAGTTCCGTATCGTAAATAGACTAGACGCTTTTCATATGTGTATTCTCAACCCTAGATCAGGAAGCGGGCCATTTCTCTAATTCTTTCAAATACTGGGTTAGAAAAAATTGGTCAATGTCACGCAAGTAATTCTGGAATTCTGTAAATTCTGGTTTAGACAAAAAAATACCTCGCTTAGGGAGCGTAATAAAATAAGATGGACAGATTTGGGTTTAGTGAAAAGTAAGTTCTCAATCCATTTCAAAGACAATCGAAAAGCCAGCTTAGGAGTCCTTTGAGGGAGTTGTAAACGATCAAGTTGATCCCCGCAGCTTTTCTGATACTTTAAGCGGTCGCCCTAAAATCAATTATACCAATGATCTTCAGGCGAGCAAAAGTTTGGAGAACTTTGACGTTTGTAGCCACAGGGACGGGATCTCAATTGTCCTATTTAACATCGCACTTCATCCGAAGTGCACACACGCCCTCCTTATCACTCGCTACAAACGTCTCTCTTCTCCGAAGAAACGCGCTATCGGGAGATAACTACGGATTTAGAACTTACGGTGAAAAAAGATAAGCAACTGACTGGAAGGAAGTTGTGTTCTTTTTTTGCGAAACCTCAAAAACAAAGATGTCCATTTTATTTTAGCTCAAATAATTAATTGTTGATACCGCCTTTCAGCAAAGTTTTTAGAAAAGTTATACTTTTTTCAAAAAAATCGCATTTCGCGTAGGGGATGCTCATTTATTCCGTGTCAAGGTGATTGTTCAAAACATAGTCGAAGTAAAAATGAGTCAGTTTTTACAACTAATCAAGAGTTTTGACAGCATCCCATTGTTGAACGCTTAACAATCATCGCCATGACATTCTATTCTGCAGCAGTCAATCGGAAAAAGTCCAACGCCAACGCCTGTGAAGCGAAAATGGATTTCATCAACCAGTTTCCAATGTTTACTTGTTTGAACGCCGAGGAAAAAGAGCAATTGGCAGTAATGATGGAAGGGAAAGAAAAACAGCGTTACAGTTTTATATATGAGTCAGGTGAAAATTCAGAGCAAATCTATTTCCTTGCAGATGGGCTGGTCAAAATAGCTTGCACCTCACACGATGGAAAAGAAATCATCAAAGACCTGATCCATCCCTTGGCCATGTTTGGTGAGTTAGGTTTAGTGGGTGAGATTCAACGCAAGGAGAATGCCCAGGTTTTGCGCCAAAATGCATTGGTATATGCGGTAAAAGCACAGGATTTTCGACGCTTACTCCGGAATAACTTTGAATTGAGTAGTCGAGTGATGTTTTACCTGGGCAAGCGCCTTTCTGCGGCTGAACAACGCATGGAATCTCTGGTGTTCAAAGACGCACGTACCCGAATTGTAGAATTCATCAAGTCTTCGATCAGTGACCGTGGCCAAAAAGTAGGCTTCGAAATGCTGCTCAAGCACTCCCTTACCCACCAGGACATTGCCAATATCACTTGCACTTCGCGCCAAACCGTGACTTTGGTGCTCAATGAACTGCGCAAATCTGATCAGATTTATTTCAACCGTGGAAAAATTTTGGTCCGCGATATGAAAACACTGAGCTGATCAGCTGCTCATGAGTATCCTCCAATCTTTGGGATAGTAATTGTTGATGCGGTCAGGTAAAATTTTGGCCCAGCCCAGTTTGTACCCCTCGTGCTGCACTACTGCCCAACCTTTGGGGCTTTCAGCAGGTGGCGAAAACTGCTCCTTTCGCAAATATTGGAGGGCTTGCCTCAGGTCAACAGCGAGGTGTGTGACTTGTTCGCTCAAGGCTGTCGACAAAGCCAATGCGTGCGCTGGCACAAGGTCTTTGCCTTTAAAACTTCCTATTTCCAACACTGGATCCCAACGCTTGAGGGTTGGTAGCAGCGGCTGCAATTTGTCGTGTGCAAAAGCAGGAATTGCAGCCAATTCACCATGTGGGCTGCCAAACAGGCTAAAATCGGAGCTGTTTTGGAGCCAATTGTTGAGATCAGGCGCTTGTTTCGCAGGGAGGGGCCTCCAAAAGCCAATTGGATTTTTGGTTTTTTCAGGAGCATCTGCTGTTTCTTTTTGCAAAAGCGCAAAAAAGAATCCTTCTCCATTCACGAGATGTGGAAAAACCTGAAAACCTGCTTTTCGCACTGTTAGGCCCCAATCTGATGGGAAGGAAAGCTGAATTTGCTTTAAGCCCAGGTTGTCTTGTGCCCAAAGCACATTATCCGAATTTTCAACATCATTGTAGGTGCAAGTGCTGTACAATAATATACCCCCTGGTACCAAAAGAGCTGCCGCATCGGCCATGATGCGGCGCTGCCGGGCCGCGCAATGCTGCACATGCTCTGGTGACCATTCACCAATGGCTTCAGGATCTTTTCTAAAAAGCCCCTCTCCGCTACAAGGCGCATCCAGTAAAACTAAATCCATTTGCCCATTCAAAGGGGCAAACTCACGGCTATCCTGATTGGTACACACCACATTGGGATAGCCCCATTTGATCAGGTTTTGTCGCAAAATTTGATAACGCGACTTGATCACCTCATTCGCAATCAAAATACTCTTCTCCGAGATAAGGGATGCCAACAAAGTGCTTTTCCCGCCAGGCGCAGCCGCCAAGTCCAAAGCCATGATGGGTTTCGTAAGGTCAATTGCCTGCGCAATAGCAGCTCCAATCAGCATGGATGACGCTTCTTGCACGTAATATGCCCCTGCCTGAAAACTGGGGTCAAGGGTGAAGGATGGCCTTTCACGCAAATATACTCCATCCTTGTGCCATTTTACTCCGTCATAATTTTCCCGCGAAGATTTTGATTTTTTAGGATTCACACGAATACTGATCGGGATAGGAGAGGAGAGGGCTTCCAAAAAATCCTGGTACTCGCCAGCACCCAATATCGCTTGCATTTGGGTTTGAAAAGACGCAGGTAAAATAGAACTAAGCATAGTGCATGGACTTTGGATCGGCAATTTCGATAGAATTTAAAAAAAAGCCTACCTTCGCGAGCGATAAAATGGAAAAACCAATCAGACCATACCCAACCAGAGCATGGCCAAAGCATTAATTTTCGGATCGAACGGGCAAGACGGATATTATCTTACTGAATTGTTGAAAAAAGAGGGTTTGGAAGTAGTCACTTCATCCCGCAGCAATGCCGATATGTTGGGAGACATCAGCAACTTCAATTTTGTAGAAGCGATTGTCAAACTCACTCAACCTGATTATATTTTTCACCTGGCAGCCAAAAGTAGCAACCAGCACCACGCCATTTTAGACAATCAAAACTCTATTTCGGGCGGCACGATCAATGTTTTGGAAGCTGCTTATCGCCATGCCAAGCACTGCAAAGTTTTTTTAGCGGGCAGCGGTTTGCAATTTGAAAATCGCAATATTCCCATCAACGAAGCTACCCCATTTGCGGCGGACAGCCCTTATGCCATTTCTCGCATCCACTCGATCTATGCAGGGCGTTATTTTCGCCGCAAGGGTTTGAAAGTGTATGTGGGTTACTTGTTCAATCACGACAGTGCCTTGCGCCGCAGCAGCCACGTCAACATGTACATCATCGAACAAGTGTGTAAAATTGCCAAACAGGGTCACGGCACCTTAGAGGTAGGCGATTATAGCGTACAAAAAGAATTTGGAAATGCCGAAGAGATTGTAGAAGGCATGTGGACCCTGATGCAGCAAGATACCGTTTTTGAAGCTTGCATAGGCACTGGATTAGCCCATTCCATCAGCAAATGGATCGAGCTTTGTTTTGCCTATTTTGGCCTGGATTGGCAAAAACATACGGTTCAACTGCCTCATTTTACGGCAGATTACCGCATCCTGGTATCTGATCCTAGTTTAATCAATAGCCTGGGTTGGAAAGCAAGTACCTCCATTGAAGAAATGGCTAAAATGATGATTGAAGGATATCTGGCTGATGCATCGTAACATCACTGTGCGTTCATTTTTGATTGGTTATTAATGTGTTAAAATAATTGGCAACATGCTATTTGTGTTTTGTTGACGTTTATTTATTGTTTGTTAAAGCTTCTTTTTAGAGGATGCTTAAAATTAGGATTGAAGTCAAAAATGAGCCAGTTTTCGGCCAGTCGAGGAACAACAAGTGGAGTTATGCAGCGCATAATGAGCATTTTTGTAACTAAGAAAGGGCGGAAAGGGGCCATTTGGGGCCAAAGAAAATTTTTTAAACATACCCTTACCCATATCCATTCTATCATGGTTCAGGCACTCCTTCAAGCATTACAGGTTTACGATGCCCCTCATCATCGCAAAAACAGACTAGGCAGAGATTTTGATGGGGGGTATGTCATCTTAGATGGATTCGAATATGGCAAGCTTTACAGCTATGGGGTTGCCGATGATGTTAGTTTTGAACTCGATTTTGTGGAGCATCACCCAGTGTTGGTACAACTTTATGATTTTTCAATTGACGAACTACCTGCACTGCATCCAATGTTCAAATTCTACAAAGAAGGGGTGAGGGGCGAATGGCGATTAGAAAAAGCTTGGATTTTTTATTTGGGCTATTCCCTGGCTCGGTTGATTCCACTAAAAACTGGTTATTGGAGAACGGTATTGAGAAAATTTATCAGGCGAAGTTGGAAGTACACTTCCTGCAAAACTTTGCAAAATCAATTGCAGCGAAACCAAGACCAGCACCGAGATGATCTTTTCCTGAAAATGGATGTAGAAGGCTCGGAATACGAAGTATTCAAGGCCATGAGTGACCGAACGCTTAACTGTTTCAAGCAAATAGTGATTGAGGTTCACGGTTTAGAGGGCGATGAGTACGTGACGATGGCTGAAAAAATAGCCTTTTTTAGGCGCTTAAACCAAAGCTTTTTCCTCGTTCATGCACACGCCAATAATTTTCGACCCATCCACGAAGTAGCAGGTCATTTGATTCCCAGTGTGATAGAATTGACTTATGTGCGCAAAGAATTGATTCCAGGCGTTCGGCCTAGTGAAACTTATTTTCCTGGCTCGTTGGATCGAGCTTGCAATCCAGTAGAAAAAGACCATGTTTTAGATTTCTATCCTTTTTCACCTCAATCAAAAGCGGCAAACACTAAGCCCACAAAATAAAAAAGCACGCTCTAGTCTATGGAGCGTGCTTTTTTACTGAAGCAGGGAAAGATCAAATCAACCCAAAATGCACCAAAGCATCCTTCAAGCGATAGCCCTGCTTTTTCTCAACCACTTCGTTCATTTTATCAAGGGCATCTTCGAGTTGTTGTGCACTGACTTCTTTTTCACCGGGTTGGGTGATGGCGTCGGTCACATAACTGTGCAAGAGGGTTTGGTACTGCTTTTGAAACAAAGCTGGAGCCCCAAAAAGATCCGCACCGATGATTTTATTGCCGCTCACGGCGATGATGCCTACTACTTTTTGATCGCCAAAACCATCTTTTAAGGCCAGCAAGTACTGCTCACGCAGGTGCTTGAAGCGCTCAGAACTGCTCAGGCCAGCATAAGTTTTGGTTTTGTGCTTCACGGAGTTGGCCTTGGTCACTTCTGCTACCTGGTCCCAAACTTTTTGCTGGTCACCTGAACGAACGGCTGCTCTCACCTTGGAAGATGCCATGTTGTAGTGACCTCGGAAGGCAAAAACCTTGTCATCAGCACTTTCGGCCTGTTTTTGGTCATTGCTATAGGTCCAGCGGTCTTGTTCTACACAAAAAACAGGGATGTTTTTAAGGCTGCGCTCTGCCACGATTACTTCTTCGCCAATAACGCGGTCTTGTTTTCCACCCGTTACGACTTCGCCTTCCATCAAAAAGACATTGTGGTCGGTTTTGTTCTGAACGGTAAGCGCATTGATGTGCCCTTCGGAGGTATGGCCGAATTCGACCTGTTCAGTAATGCGAAATTTGGGCTCTTGGATTACTTCCGCCAAAGAGCTCAAATTTGCACTTGCCTGATTGGCTTTGATAAAAGCTTCATCGGCAATGATTGGATAAATTTTCAAATCCTTGTAAGTCAAAGATTTATCCTTGTTCAGGTCGACTGGCCTATTTGCATTTTGCTCGGTGTTTTTGGGTTGACAGGCCATCGCCGTGATCAGCAAGCTGAACAAAGCAAATTTGCTGAGAAGGGAGAAAGTTTTGAGGTTCATATGTTGGACTATTTATGAGTAAACTATGGTGGAAGGTTTGAGGGCCAGACTGGGTCCAACCCTCAAACTCACTACCCCTGAAATACGAAGTAGAGCAAAAGGATCAGCAGCAGGGTTACGCCCCCGATGAGCATCAATACTTTTGCACTTCCTCCAGGAGCGAGTTCTGCTTGTGCGCTGCGCGAACCTGCGTTGGTTTTGCGATGATGTGGTTTCGGTTTTTTCATATTCCGATAGATTCAATTGTTGAACGTTTACGCTACAACTCAAACTGCCACAAATTCATGCCCAATTTACACATAAAAAGCATTCGCTGCATGAATTATTTTTTGATCGGCAGGCGAATTTGAGATGGATATTGAGCGCTGTGGTGAATTTTGTTGTGTGCTACAACTCCCTGACTTTCATCGTAGTTGTTGCCGCCAGTGTTGAGATTGCGCTCAAAACGAGGGAAATTGCTGCTGGAAATTTCGATGCGTACTCGGTGGCCCGCAGGAAAATAAATGCTGGTCGCCATCGGCGTAAGGTCGATTTTATACACCTTGCCTTTTTCCATCATCACTTCCTTGTTGTAGCCTTCGCGAAAACGGGCGCGTTGGATGGTTTCATCCACGTTGAAAGCCTTGCCATCAGGGCCTACGTCGATCAGTTTGATGGTGAAATCGGTGTCTTTCACATCAGAAGATACGTACAAAGTGCTTTCGACGAAGCCCGTAACTTCCATGCCTTCTTTCAGCGGCTCGCTGGTGTAAACGAGTACATCGTTGCGCACTTCAATCGGGCGCTGGTCAAATGCACCTGGGGTAACCGCATTGCCCATGCAGCAGAAATTGCCGCCCAGGGAAGGCACTGGATATTGCGGATCGTAAGTGAATTGGTCGGGGGCATCGGTTTTGGGTGCTGCACCACTGATCAAAGTGCCATCGCCGTACATGCTATTGGCTCTGCCTGCGCTGTTGAGGTAAAAAGGCATCATTGTAATCCCGGCTGGTGGCCAGGTTTCTGATTTTTGCCACTTGTTCGCACCCATCGTGAAATACTGCACGCGGGGTGTTTTTTGGGTAAAACCATTTTGTTCTCCTTTCAAAAGCAGGTCAAACCAGCCGTACACCAGTGCATCATAATCCAGGCGGGCATCGCCCATGTTGCGCTCGCCAACCACCGTTTGCTCCGAGGCGCGTTTGAATGCGCAGTGCAGGGTTGGGGCGATGACCAGGTATTGCTTATCAGCTACATCGGGGTCTTTGGCGTTTTTGCGCACATGGTTGAACAACTCTAGGTTGGGGCTGGTCGATACGTCGTACCAGCTCACAAACCAGTAAGTGGGCACGCCAAAAGGCATGTTGTCGTGGTACAGGCCACCTTTGTACCAATCGGGATCTTCGGGTTTGCGGCGGATCATTTTTTCGTACACCCCTTTGGAGCCATTTACGTTTTTGATGATGTCTTGTACTGGCAGGTGAGTGAAAGCCTTGCCCCAATCGACCCTGGGCATTTCAGGGGCCAGGTCAAACCAACGCTGTACCCGATTGAGGTCTTCCTGGCTTGCGTCTTTGGGGAAACTAGGTCGAAAAGCATCGTTTTGCGTGCCGTACAACCACGAGGTGAACAACATTTGCTGCGCCCCACCTCGGTACCAATTGCCTTGTTCTACATATTTGCCTACTTTGCCCACGCCTGCACCGTAGCCTTGGGCCACCATTGCCGCATGTGCAGGGTGATCGAGAGATGCCACCGCCATTTGCCATTCAGCGGTGGAGGAGCAGCCCAGGGTACCGATTTTGCCATTGCACCAGGGCTGGGCGACCATCCAGGTAAAGGCGTCTGCGCCATCGGTCAGAGGAGTCCCCAAGATGTCCCATTCCCCTTCGGAGAAGAAGCGGCCGCGCTCGTTTTGTACCACATAGGCATAACCCCGTGAAACTGCGTCGTAAGCAGATCGGTAGGAATTGATTTTTTCTTCTCCATCACCCCAGGTGTTGAAGTTGTAAGGTGTGCGGGATAAAATGACGGGTACTTTTTTGTCGCCCTTGGGGCGGTAAATGTCCGTACACAAGCGGATGCCATCGCGCATGGGCATCATCACTTTTTGCTCGATGATGGCAATCTCTTTGAGCTTTTTTAGGATGTCATCGCCACTGGTTTGGGCGAATAAGTCAGTAGTACAGCAAAAGAAAAGTAGGATGAGGCAAGCGCCAAAGAGTTTTTTCATGACTTTTTTGGATTGGTTTGGAAAGTGCTTTGGCTAAAATAGCACGAATTTCCAATCCAAATACATTATTAGGATCACAAAAACAGGTTTGATCCTCAAAAACATTCCAGAAAGGTTGAACAACGGGAAAGTGCAGGAAAAAGCAACAGCAAAGACTTTAGCGTCTTCAACTTTTGAGCAATCCCTCTTCTCAACTTCTCAACTTTTAAAATAGCGGTAATGACGGGATTCGAACCCGCAACCATCGGATAGACAATCCGCTGCGCAGCCTTTGCGCTTCACTACCAAAAAGACGGACAAAATTGAAGGGCGTGCCTGTTTTGGCTAGTTTCTTTGGCCAAAATTCTGGATTTGTACGGAGCAAGTCGAAGTAACGCTCTTCTCAGTACCGTCAGGCTTTGTTGTCAACAGCGATGGAAAAACAATGAAGGGTAGGGTAGGAGTTCCAGGGCAGGTGAAGAAAAATTCAAGAAGACGCTACACCAGCACATCATTCACCAATCCCTTATTGACGGCATAAAGCACCAGTTCAGAGGAAGAATTGAGCTGTAATTTTTTCATGATGTTCTTGCGATGGGTGTACACGGTGTGCAGGCTCAGGTTGAGCACATCGGCAATTTCTTTGGCGATCAGGCCTTTGGCGGCCAGGCGCACGATTTCTATTTCGCGGGGCGAAAGTGGGGTGGGGTCGCAGTTTTCTTCCTCGTCTTTGCCCAGTGATTTGGCCAATAGGATATCGATGACTTTGGTACAAAAAAACTTCTCACCCTTGAGGGCCGCTTGCACGGCGTCCACGATTTCGTCCGAGCTGCAGTGTTTGGTCACAAAACCAGAAATACCATTTTCTAAAACCTGGAAAATATTTTCCTTGCGCAGGTCCGAGCTAATGATGACCACCGCAGTTTTAGGTGCTATCGCTTTTATTTTTCCAATCGTATCACAGTGGAAGTGGCCTTCCTGGCTGTAATCGAGGATTACCAGGTCGCTGAGCTGGGTTTGTAGCCTGGCCATGAGTTCGTCTTCATGACTGACTTCGGCCAATATTTCGTAATGACCGCTGCCCGCAAGCAATTGGCGCAGCGCAATGCGAATCAGTTCTTGCCCATCGGCCAGTATAATGCCAGGTCTCCTCATGTGTTGGTCGCCCAAAGCGATTTTGACTGCAAAGTTAATTTAGACTTCGTATAGATAGGGTCTTTTCAATAACTTCTTTTTGTCAAAAAGGTTTCTAAATTGAGAAAATAAAGGGTCATTTCATGCAATCCCTGTTTCTATTCAACATTTCAAGCTTCAACACTTCAACTTCCTCTCCGAAAAACTACTTTTGTGCTCGTTTTCAAAATCTAGTCCATGCAACGCATCCCAAGTATTTATTTCGGCCCTAGCAAACTGGGTGGTCGCGGAATATTCACCACCGAAGACATTCCGGAGGACTGCTTGATTGAGATTTGCCCGGTCATTCCCATTCCAGCGGAGCAGTTGCAGACCATTCACGGGACCTTTTTACACGATTATTATTTTCTGTGGGGCGAAAACGACGAGCAATGCGCCATTGCACTGGGTTTTGGCTCTTTGTACAACCATTCGCGCCAACCGAATGCCCGCTATTGGTGCGACCCAGACCAAGACATCATAGAGATATGGTCGATCAAGCCCATCACCGAGGGAGAGGAAATTACCGTCAACTACAATGGCGATCCCGAAATTCAGGATCCTGTTTGGTTTGAACCTGGTGGGGAGAACTCAAAAACGATGTGAGATTTTTTCTTTTTGCCTTTGAATTCGTACAAAGATTCGATGTCAATGCTGTTTTGTCCTGCCTTTAGTAAACTGGCGGGAACATGGGTCATGGCACCCGATTCCAATCTTTGATCAGGGGTATAGTAGTAATACCTGGGCTTTTTCCATACCTTTCCATTGATTTTGATGGTGAAATAACGTTGGAGGCGCTCCATGTCGTAAGCGCGATCGCGGTCCAGGTTGTCGTCTTCACTCAACTTGGGGTCGTTTTTGTATTTGCCCAATTTTTTTTCGATCACTAGTATTTCTCGCTTCGGCAGGGGTAAAAACAGCGGAACGTCGGTTTCGACATGGTGATAACTTGGGATAAATGGCGTTAAAATCACCGACTTTGGGTCTTGCTGATCAGTATAATGCTGGGGATAAATCCGCAGTGGGTTATTGGCATTCAAAAAATAACGCTCTGTAATCATGAAATATACATTGCTATTGACGAAAATATAGAACAAAATGGGCATGACGATTGCAAAATAAAAAAAGGTAAGTTTTGAAAATTGCCCTTTGGATAAGTTGGTGTAAAAAGTGAGAGAAATGTAAGAAACGGGCTCCCGAAAAATATGGTAGATGATGGCATTCATGCGGCGACTCAAACGGTAATGTATTTTTTGAGCCCAGGGCTTTGTTTTGAACCCTTTACTGTTCAAAACACTGATTACCATTGCTCCTAGCATCAAAACACTGAAAAAGGCAAAGAAAATATAGGTTTGGTTCAAATCGGGAAATACCAACAAGGCCAGATTGCTGAGAACAATGACCACCAAAACAAAAGTGGAAAAGCAGAACATCATAATCGCCAATAGAAATGAAAGGGCGAAAAACATACTTGCCGTTTGGTCCAATTTGACACTATATCCACTCAAATCGCCAAATTCCTTTTTGGCTTCGGTCAAGTAATATGCTCCAAAATTTGTCGACTTCTCATTGATACCTTTGGGATAAACAGAGGCCAAGCCCAACATGCCTACCCACAATGAACGCAGCAAAAAATGGGCGATAAAATTGAAAATCAACACGCTGATTGCTAGGGTAAGATAGGTGAAAAATAAGTAAAACAAGTCCAAATTGCCGTCAGAAAAATTGTACAAAGTCCAGTCAATGGCCTGATAAAGCAGCGAGGGCAACTGCAAAGTCCCCACAATCGCGATACCTGAAATGATCATTTCAACTTGCCAACTTTCGGCGGCAAGGTATTCGAGCCATTTGGGTTTTTCTTCTGTTGTCAGAACGGGTTCCTGGTCTTCCATTGGGTCTGAGTGTTTTTGGTGAGCAGTAAAAATTTATGAAAACAACTAGTTGCTATTTTGGTTTGGGGAAGCGGTGACTTATCGTTGCACGCGCCCTTTCCACACGTACCGTTTTTGCACATTGGCCCAGAGGCCGATGCTGGTAATGTACAACACATGCAAGAGTTGGGCAGGGAAAAAGAAGCGCAGCAATTCTTTCCTTTCAAAAAAAACGGCTGCCTGGTACAAGAGGTAATAATCGGCAACCATTTTCAAGCTCCAAAGCAGGATTGCCATCAATCCTAATACCGGCCAAAACCATGCCAAGCCCAAAATCCCCAATAAAATCGCCCAAGAAGTGAAAAAGACCCAGGCCAAAACAGCCGTAATTTTCCATTCCTGGTAAGCCGCATTTTTGGTGGCCCAGCGCAGGCGTTGTTGCCAAAAGCTGCGCAAGTCGGGTAGGGCAGGGGTAAAAACGGTAGCTGCTTTTGACTTTAAAAAATTGACACCATCTGGATAGCGAGCAGCAATTTTATGCAAAAGCAGCATATCGTCGCCCGATGCCAAATTGTCAATGCCTTCAAAACCGCCTACATCCACAAAAACCTGCTTGGGGTAGGCCAAGTTTGCCCCGTTGCCCATCCGCATGAACCGCGAGTGAATACCCGCTCCGGTAAGCAGCATCATACCCAAAAAATCGAGTGACTGGAATTTTTGCAAGCCGTTTTTTTCCTGAAAAAAATTGACTGGGGCTGCAATGGCTTTGGCGCGGGTAGACTCGTAACAAGCTGCGATTTGCGCTAGCCAGTCTTTGCCAGCGATGCAATCCGCATCGGTGGTGACGATCAATTCGGCATTGCTTTCACGAATGCCGATCGTTAGGGCCATTTTTTTGCCAAATGAGGATCCATTTGGCTGGCGGAGTATTTGGCGCAAATGAACACCCTTTGCAGCATAAATTTTGACAATGCTTGCCGTAGCATCTTCACTTTGGTCATCCACTACAAAGACATTGAACAGCGCAGGGGGATAGTTTTGGGCCAAAACCGAGTCCAGGCAAGTAGCAATGTTCGCTTCCTCATTGCGTGCGGCAATGACGACTGAAATCGTAGTGATGGGCTCAATGTCAACTTCAAAAACAGGAATTCGTTTCCACCAACGCACAAATTGAACATTGATGAAAACGTATCCCAATCCCAAGGCCAACATCAGGCTGCCTATGGCTGCGATCATTTTACAAAATCATCGTCGTTGGCTTTTTTGTCGCGGGTAGGCCAACGCAGCGGGAAATCGCTTTCCAGCTCTTCGTATTCGACCAGGTCACCATCGCGTTGGCGTTCGGCGTCGGCCTGGATTTTTTTGGCCTGCTTACCCATGATCGCCTTCATTAAAAAGAAAGCTGACAAAACGGGTAAACCCAAAATTGACAATACGCTGATGACTACCCCAGCAATGGCATCGCGTTTGAACATGCGCACCACCCAATTGATGTAACCCGTGACCACCTTATAGTTGATGATCAAAGCCGCAATGAGCATCAGCGGCGTGAGGAAGTAAAGCAGGCGAAAGACCATGCGCGCCATCATGAACAAGCCCGCTAAAAAGATGACGATGACCGCTATTCCGACCAGGGCACTCCAGGGATTGCCGTTGTTTTTGCCGTTCATGTTTGAAAATTGAATCTTGAAAGACATTTCTGAACCAGTTTCACAATACAACACGAAAATAGGCAAAAAAGCCGGGAAATTCCAGTTTTTTTGGACCAGTACAAGCAAGCTGACGATGAATTGAAGGGGATTTACGCTGATTGTCGCGTGTTTTTACCTAACTTTGCAGCTCTCAGCACTGCCAACTTTGCAGCGTTTATATGCAGCTTTTATGCAGCGATTCAATGAAAGTGGTTTGGTTTTTTATTTTGATTCCAAATGGAGGGTGCGCAAGTACGACAGCCAACCATTTTACCGCAGTCTGAGCGGACAAGGGCTCAAAGCCGTTGATTTTTTAGCCTTACCTGACGAAGGCCCGGTTTTGCTCATCGAAGTAAAAAATTACTTCAACTACCATCCCAATGTGAATGCGCCCTTGCAAACCACAGAATTGCCAGAACCAGAAGAACTAGCCCTGCGCTTGCACCAAAAATACCACGACACCTTGAGGGCCATCCAGGTGATCCGGCAGTTTTACCAACGACGCTGGTGGTTTCGGCGCGTTTTGCCTTTGACCTCTTATTTAGCGAGTTACGACCTGGACTGGACTTTTTGGACCGAGGCCCACCAACGTGCAGTGGAAGTTGGCACCAGTCGTTTGGTTTGTTGGGTGGAAAACGAACCCAATCAAGATACCTGGTCGGCGATGGTTGCGCACCGCTTAGAGGCGCTGTTTGTGGCCGCTGCTGAAGTACCCGATTTTCAGTTTGCTTCAACCCGGGAGAATCCTTTTTGGCCGAAGTTTCAAGTAAAAAGGCAGGAATAAAAACGCTATACTTTTTTCATCAAATCGTGGATTTTCCACAAAATTTATACTTTTGCCCATTCTTTGTACATATACTAAGGTAGGAAGCGCTACAATTGAGCCTTTTTTCCATTGGTTGTGAAACCAAAGTTACCTTATTGTCGTTGATACTTGCCTAGAAGTGACGCTTGTACCAATTGTCAACTTTAGGCTAAACACACTTGACCCCGCACTAAAATAGATTCCATGTCGAAGAATTTGCTCATTGTTGAGTCGCCAGCCAAGGCCAAAACCATTGAAAAGTACCTCGGAAAGGACTTTATGGTACGCTCCAGTTACGGACATATCCGTGATTTGGAAACGGGCAACCAGGCGGTGGATGTCAACAACAAGTTCCAACCCAAATACGTCATTTCTCCAGATAAGGCCAAATTGGTGGGTGAACTCCGAGGTTTGGTCAAAAAAGTGGACGAGGTGTGGCTCGCAACGGACGAAGACCGCGAGGGAGAAGCCATTTCCTGGCACCTGTGTGAGGTCTTGAACCTGGATGTGCACAACACCAAGCGCATCGTTTTCAGAGAAATCACCAAGCCTGCCATTGAAAAAGCGGTACAACAACCCCGCAAACTCGACCTCAACGTAGTCAACGCCCAGCAGGCTCGTCGGGTGCTCGACCGTTTGGTCGGTTTTGAGCTATCAGAAATTCTATGGCGTAAAATCCGGGGCAAGCTTTCTGCGGGACGCGTGCAATCCGTAGCGGTAAAACTGGTAGTTGAAAAAGAGCGCGAAATCAATGCTTTCAAATCTGAACCTTTTTTTCGCATTGACGCTATTTTTCAAGTGCAAAATGAGCAGGGCAAAACCGTTGCCTTAAAAGCCGAAGGCCCCGATCGCTTTAAAAATGAAGGTGACGCGGAATCCTTTTTGCAAAAATGCATCGGTGCTACTTACAGCATCCGTAATATCGAATTGCGCCCTTTGCGCCGCAAACCGACTGCGCCCTTTACCACCTCTACCTTACAGCAGGAAGCCAGCCGCAAGCTAGGGTTTTCGGTAAACCGTACCATGTCGACCGCCCAAAAGTTGTACGAAGCGGGTTACATTACCTACATGCGTACTGACTCGACCAACCTGAGCGAAGTAGCTCTGGCAAGTATTTCCCAGGAAATTGAAAACCTTTATGGCAAAAATTACGTGGAAATCCGCCGCTTCAAAAGCAAAGCAGCGGGAGCCCAGGAAGCCCACGAAGCCATTCGTCCTACTTATATCCAAAACCAGAGTATCGCCGGCGATCGCGACCAACAGCGCTTATACGAACTGATTTGGAAAAGGACCATTTCTTCACAAATGGCCGATGCGCTACTGGAAAAAACTGTGGTGGACATCGCTATTTCAACCCAGCCTCAAGCCCGTTTGCAAGCTGAAGGGGAGGTACTGAAATTCGATGGTTTTCTCAAAGTGTACCTTGAATCTAACGACGACGAGGAGCAAGAGGAAACCCAGGGCGTGTTACCTCCCTTGAAAATAGGTCAGCAGTTGCCACTGCAAGTCATGACCGCCACCGAGCGTTTTACCCGGCCACCAGCGCGTTATTCGGAAGCTGCCTTGGTGAAAAAATTGGAAGAATTGGGCATTGGTCGCCCTTCAACTTACGCCCCTACCATCAGCAAGATCATGGAAGAAGGCCGTGGTTATGTGGTGAAAGAAGACCGCGAAGGCACACCCCGTAAATACCAAATCCTGACCTTGGTAGCCGATAAAATCAGCAAAAAGGAAGACCAGGAAATCACCGGAGCCGTAAAAGCGCGCTTGTTTTCGACGGACATGGGCATGGTCGTTAGCGACTTCTTGGGCGAGCACTTCGACAACATCATGGACTACCAGTTTACGGCTGATATCGAAAAACTCTTTGACGAAGTAGCCGCCGGACAACGGGATTGGACCAAATTGCTGGATCAATTCTATTGGCCTTTCCACGAAGTGGTAGAGAAAACCATGGAAACTGCCGACCGCCCTACTGCCGAGCGCGTATTGGGCAAAGACCCTACAACTGGACAAACGGTGATCACCCGCATGACCCGCAACGGACCAGTGGTTCAAATTGGTCTGCCCGAAGAGCTGATTCCTGGCGAAAAACCACGTTACGGCAACCTCAAGCCCGGCCAATCTATCGAGACCATCAACTTTGAGGAGGCGATGGACTTGTTCAAACTGCCCAAAACCCTGGGCCAGTACCGTGGACAAGATGTGGTCGTTGGTGCGGGCCGCTTCGGACCATACGTACGCTTTGACGAAAAGTTCATCTCCATTCCACGCACCGAAGACCCACTCGAACTGAAAATGGAAAGAGCGGTTGAGTTGATCCTGGAAAAAGAAAAAGCCGATGCTCCAGCGGCAACCTACAAGGGACTGCCTGTGACCAAAGGCTCCGGTCGTTTTGGGCCATTCATCAAATGGAACGAGCTCTTCATCAACGTACCCAAAAAGTACAGTCTGGAGACCTTAACGCCAGAACAAATGCACGAGTTGATCGAAGCAAAATTGGAAAAAGAATCCAATCGCTTCATCCAACAATGGCCAGAGGAGAAAATCGCCATCGAAAATGGCCGTTGGGGGCCCTTCATTCGTTTCAAAAAAGAGATGATCAACCTACCTAAGGTTGATGGTCAAAAAATGAGCGAAGAACAAGCCACTGCCCTTTCACTTGAAGCAGTGAAAAAGATGATCGAGGAGAAAATTCCCGATGCTTTTGCTGTAAAAGAAAAAAAACCAACAGTCAAGAAAGCTGCAACCAAAACGGCTACGGCTAAAAAAGCAACCACCAAAAAGAAATAAAGTTGTAGGCACAGAAGCAGCTAGAACTTTGAAACAAATCAACAATGGAAGATCAAAACCAACAACAAATCAATATTGAACTGCCCGAAGACATTGCTGAAGGCACTTATTCCAACCTGGCGATCATCTCTCATTCTCATTCCGAGTTTGTAGTCGATTTCGTTTGCATGGTGCCCAATGTGCCTCGCGCAAAGGTGAAATCCCGCATCATCCTGACCCCTGAGCACGCCAAACGCCTTTTGGGCGCTTTGAACGACAACATCAAGCGTTTTGAGCAACAGTATGGCACCATCAATAACCACGAGCAACCACCTTTCCCGCCGATGAATTTCAGCACCCCCAAGGCCCAGGCCTAAGCCGCTCACCTATGCCAACATGACCAATAAAGAAATCGCCAAAACCTTTCAATTCCTCGGCGACATCATGGAGTTGCACGGGGAAAATCCTTTCAAGATTCGTTCCTACCAGAACGCGTACTTGACTTTGCGCAAACTGGATCGCCCGCTGGCCGAGTTGCCGCAGGCCGAAATCAGTTCAATCAAAGGAATAGGACCAGCGATCAGCGAGAAAATCCGCGAATTATTGGATCATGGGACCATGAAAACCCTGGCGGAGTACCAGGCCAAAACCCCTGAAGGCGTGCAGGAAATGCTGCAAATCAAGGGTTTTGGCCCCAAAAAAATAGCGGTCATTTGGAAAGACCTGGGGGTGGAAACGATTGGTGAGTTGTACTACGCGGTTAATGAAAATCGCCTGCTTGACCTCAAAGGTTTTGGTCAAAAGACCCAGGAAGAGCTGCGCAAACAGCTCGAATACTTCCTCAAAACCCGAAATCAATTCCATTTTGCCAGCCTGGAAGCAGAGGCTGATGCGCTGGAAAAAGCGTTTCAAACTCATCTTCCAGGCATACCCGTGGCACTTTCTGGTGCAACTCGCCGCCAAACGGAGGTTTTGGAAGCGATCGAAATTTTGCTTGGTACTGAGCAAGACCTTGGTGCGGCTTGCCAGGCTTTGGGCATTCAAATCCAGGAGCAACAAGCCAAAACGACCAAGGGGGTGAACGCCAATGAATACCCAATTGTTTTGCACCAATGCGCTGCCAGCGAGTTTGGAACCCGGCAATTTGAATTGAGCGCTACACCCGCGTTTCTCCAAGCATTTTTGCAACAAAAACAACTCGTGGAACTGCCAGTTGTAGCAGATGAAGAGTTGATTTTTGTAAATACCCAAACGTCGTATATCCCAGCCTACCTGCGAGAGGAATCTTGGGCGCTCGAAAAAGCCACGCCTGGTCTTTTGTCCCAAATTATTCGGGATGAAGACCTTAAGGGTATCGTGCACAACCACTCCACTTACAGCGATGGCATCCATTCGCTGACCGAAATGGCCGAATATACCCGTGCTTCCGGGTATGAATACCTGGTCATGAGTGACCATTCCAAGGCTGCATTTTATGCCAATGGCCTTCAACCTGAACGGGTTTTGCAACAAATGGAGGAAATTGATCGCCTGAATGCAGCAATGGCCCCCTTCAAGGTATTTAAAAGCATCGAAAGCGACATTTTGAATGATGGGTCACTCGATTATGAGCCAGCCATTCTTGCCAAATTCGACTTGGTCATCGCGTCAGTTCACAGCAACTTGCGCATGGATCTTGATAAGGCTACCAATCGAGTGCTCAGAGCCATTGAAAATCCCTACACTCGGATTTTAGGGCACCCGACTGGCCGACTTTTGCTTTCGCGGCCAGGTTATCCACTGGATCACCAAAAAATCATTGATGCTTGCGCAGCCAATGGCGTGGTGATTGAGCTCAATGCCAGCCCTTATCGCTTAGACCTGGATTGGCGTTGGATTCCCTATGCTTTGGAAAAAGGAGTGATGATCTCGATCAATCCCGATGCCCACAGCAAAGAAGCCATCCACCAGGTGCATTATGGCGTTTTGGCAGCACGAAAAGGGTTGTTGACCAAAAGCATGTGTTTAAATGCCAAGGATTTGCGTGAATTTGAGACATGGATAGGGGAGAAGCGTTAGTGAGATGTGAGTTCTGGGTTTATTGGGCTTTTTTACATACGATAGACGACATACGACATATGATTTAGGGGGCTCGCTGGATTGAATCGCAACTGCCTTTATCATAAGACCGCGAAGCGGGCTAATTCTAAAAATTTTTTAAAATTCTGGTTTAGACAAAATTGGTCAACATCACGCAAGAAATTCTGTAATTTTTAAAATTCTGGGTCTGACAAAAATATTGGGTTTGGACAAAAATGTGATTCAGATAAAAAACACCTCCCTTGTTTGTTGTGCCCACCTTTCTCCGCAGTTTTCAATAGCTTTAATTTTAATAAAAAAAGCCCCCGCTGTGTGTAACGACGAGGGCTCTCGAATACAGGTCTTTGAATTACAATGTCAAACAAACGATAACCATTAACAGAAAAATCCAAGTTTCCTCATAGTGGGGGACGGGATATAATTGATCAGGATCAGACAAAATGCTCAGTATTTTACTAGTTTCTCGGGGGCGTTCAAAGGTTGGCCATTGGCTGTACACTGGGTCAGTAAATAAACTCCAGGACGCAAGTCCGCAATGTTCATTTCGATGGCGGTATTGCTGTTTTCGCTGGTAACTGTTCGGATCAACCTGCCATGCAAGTCCATGATCTTTATTTTAACAATTTGATTACTTGTTTTTTCGTCTTGAAGCACAGTAGTCACCTTCAATTCTTCGAACTGGGGTTCAGTTTCTCCAATATGCAAGTAGACGATGTCGTGCGCAGGGTTAGGATATACTTTAGCGTTGCTTGTTGAAGAAGAATTTTCAACTAACCGGTTGGCACTTCGGGTTATGAATAGTTCTCCAACAGTGAGACTACTATCACCCACTCCACAAATACTGCGTACTCGATATTCATAAGTACGGCCAATGCGCACCCCAGAGATCATGGCTTGGTTGCTGGTGGTGAGTACTCCGCTCCAGCGACTGGTCGTTGGTTTAAGTTGGCGTACTTCGGCAAAATAAGCATTGGCACCTTTTGCCTCAGTCCAACTTAGCGCAACCCTTGCCCCCGAATGGCTGTATTCACTTTTGGCGGGTACCGGACACTTGGCACAAGGGGTACAGGCACCACCACAATCCACGGCAGTTTCTTCACCATTTTTGATGCCATCGCCACAAGTTGATTTTGGCGTACTACTAATTATTTGATATCCAGTTGAATAGGCAATGTTCTCGCGGAATCCACCTGGAGCAAAAAGCGCGCGCATCCGCTTGGCTTGCCCTTCGGTAAAAAGGTTCATGCAACCATCGTCGGTGTAATCCATGAAGTTTTGGAACATCAGCTTGCCACCACAACCAAAAGCTTCTTTGGGACAACCGTGATTGGCATGATCAGAGTCGGGGGTGTCGCCTACAAAGTCATCAATGCTGCAATCTCCATCCCCCCAAATGTGGAACAAGTTGAGCCAGTGGCCTACTTCGTGGGTGGTGGTACGGCCCAAGTCGAAAGGAGCTTTGACGCTGCCTTTAGTACCAAAGTATTGAAAATCAATCACTACGCCGTCAGTGTTGTTGTCTCCGCCTGGGTACTGGCCGTAGCCCATCAATTCCCCCTCAAGGTCACAAACCCAAATGTTGAGGTATTGATCAGTGGGCCAGGCATCTAATCCTCCGGTGGTATTGAATTTCATTTCATCATTTTCAGCGATGAAACGATTTTTCGGGCTTGATTGTCGGCGAATTCCAGAAGTAGGCAGGCCCCGGGGGTCGATATTGGCTAGTTTGAATGAAATTCCAGTTTCGCTGGCTTGAGGCCAGTTGTTGTCGGCGTTAATATTGCGACGGCCAAAGTCTTCATTCAAGACACTTAGCTGTGAAATGATTTGCTCGTCGCTAATATTCTGTGTAGCATTGTTGTAGATAACATTGACCACAACAGGAATAACAATTGGATTGAATCCACGTAATTCTACCGTTTCTTGATGCTGTGTGCAGTGGCGTTCAATGTCCCGGCGAATTTGCTCGATGAGGGGTGTTTTTTTCTTTTGGCCCTCCCAGTGTTCTAAGGTAGCGCAGGTTCTTTGTGCATGGCATAGCGAGGCTATGGCCATGGCTAGTAAGCATGACAAGGTCCTCATAACAAAAGTGTTACAGTGTGTGAACAGAGATTATGACGTAAAAATGGTTTGCGCTGACCAATTGCAAATGCAATTGGCCAAGGTACATGGTCTTTGGATAGTGCAAAAAAGCTTCGAATTATCTAGGCGAATAGCCATAGAAATTGGGCAGAAGCATTTTTTGAAGACGGATTTACTTACAGCTAGAATGGATAGAAGTGAATGGTAGCGGTTTGCTGGGAGTTCGCAAACGGAGAAATCGCGGGAGGGATTTGATTTCTGACTATAAAATTACACTATACTTTGACAAATTGGTTATTTTTGTCAAAGTTTTTTTGACAATTCTGTGATAATTCTTTTGCTATTTGGCCCAAACCAGCGTTATCTACCCCTGACATTGTATTTTTAATGTCATTCTACCACTATTTTGTCATGAAATTGTCACGCAGTAGTTGCTGAGCAATAAGTTCTTTTGCGTGATGATTTTTTATAAACTAACCAAACAAATAACTTACGCTTAATGGGCGCCATCGAAAACAACTTTAAAAAACTGCTCGTCGCTAATCGTGGCGAAATTGCCATTCGCGTCTTGCGAGCAGCATCTGAATTAGGAATCCGAACGGTTGCGATTTACACGTTTGAGGACCGTTATTCCCTGCACCGCTTCAAAGCTGACCAAGCCTACCAAATTGGTGAAGACGATGAACCACTTAAACCCTATTTGGATATTGAAGCCATTCTCAGGGTTGCCAAAGACAATAGTGTCGATGCGATCCACCCTGGTTATGGTTTTCTATCCGAAAATGTACAGCTGGCTCGCCGTTGCCGGGAAGAGGGAATTGCTTTTATCGGCCCGGATCCAGAAATCATGGACCAATTGGGTGATAAAGTGGCGGCCAAGGAAATTGCTCGTAGGATTGGCATTCCACTCATCTTGGATAGTGAACAAGATTTGGTCGACAGCGATATTGCTTTAGCCGAAGCCCGCCGCATTGGCTACCCAGTGATCATCAAAGCTGCTGCTGGTGGTGGTGGTCGAGGAATGCGTGTAGTGCGCAATGACTCAACCTTGGTAAAAGAGTACAACGAAGCCAGTAGCGAAGCCAAAAATGCTTTTGGCGATGGCACGGTTTTTTTGGAAAAGTTCATCGAACGCCCCAAGCACATCGAAGTACAAATTTTGGGCGACAAACACGGCAATATCGTGCACTTGTACGAACGAGACTGCTCGATTCAACGCCGGTTTCAAAAAGTAGTAGAAATTGCTCCTGGGGTCAGTATCAAAAAGCCTGAGACCAAAGAGAAATTATATACTTATGCACTTAAACTGGCCCATGCTGTGGGCTACAACAATGCAGGCACAGTTGAATTCTTGCTTGATGAAGAAGAAAATGTCTATTTCATCGAAGTAAACCCCCGCATCCAGGTAGAACATACCGTAACCGAAGAAATCACTGGAGTCGACTTGGTGCGTTCACAAATCCTGATTGCAAAAGGGCACGAATTACATGGTGCCTTAGTTGGTATCCCTCAACAAAAGGACATTGAATGCAGCGGTTGTGCAATCCAATGCCGCATCACCACCGAAGATCCTGCCAATGACTTCAAGCCCGATTATGGTAACCTGATTGCTTACCGCAGTCCAGGTGGAATGGGGATCCGCTTGGATGCCGGCAGCGCTTTTGCTGGTGCCAGAATTTCGCCGTTTTTCGATAGCTTGTTGGTGAAAATCACGGCCTGGGGGCCCAATTTCGACGCTTCTCGCAGCAAATTGCACCGGGCTTTGCGCGAATTTCGCGTGCGTGGGGTGAAAACCAATATCGGCTTTTTGTTGAACCTTTTAGAGGACCAGGATTTCCAAGAAATCAACTACACGGTCAATTTCATCAAAGAAAAACCCAAACTGCTCGAACCTCGCCCTTGGAAAGACAGCGGCACCCGTTTGCTTCGCTATGTAGCTGATGTGCTGGTCAACAGCAATCCGGATGTGGCTTTCAAAGACCCTAGGGTGGTACTGCTCAACCCCATAGTGCCAAAAGTTGAGTACAACAAACCAATGCCCCAAGGCAGCCGGGATCGTTTACAGCAAATGGGCCGCGAAGCTTTCGTCAATGATTTGAAAAATAATCCCAAAGTACAGTATACTGATACCACCTTTCGCGATGCCCACCAATCTTTGTTGGCTACTCGCGTCCGTACTTATGATTTGCTGAAAGTAGCCGACAGTTTTGCCCGTAGGCATGGTGATCAGCTGTTTTCGATGGAGGTTTGGGGTGGCGCTACTTTTGATGTGGCACTGCGGTTCTTGCGCGAATGCCCCTGGGAACGCTTAGAGCAATTGCGCAGAGCCATGCCAAATGTGTTGTTGCAAATGTTGCTACGCGGGTCGAATGCGGTGGGTTACACTGCGTACCCCGACAATGTGGTAGAACGCTTCATTGAAGTGGCAGCGGAAAAAGGAATCGATGTTTTCCGGATTTTTGATTCCCTGAATTTCATCGACTCGATGAGAACCAGTATCCGTACCGTTCGCGAGCGCACCAACAGCCTGGCCGAGGCTTGTATTTGCTATACGGGCGACATCATGGACCCCAAAAGGAGCAAATTCAGTCTACCTTATTACATCGACCTGGCCAAGCGCCTGGAAGACGAAGGAGCGCACCTGCTCTGCATCAAAGACATGGCTGGGTTGCTCAAGCCATATGGAGCACAGTTATTGGTAGAAGAATTGAAAACTGCAGTCAAACTGCCCATTCACTTGCATACCCACGATACGTCATCAATCCAAGCTGCTACTTACTTGAAGGCCATCGAAGCTGGAGTTGACATTGTGGATGTTGCATTAGGGTCAATGTCGGGGCTAACTTCTCAGCCTAATTTCAATTCTTTGGTTGCCGCCATGCAGGGCCATGAGCGCGAAACGGAAGTGGATTTGGCTTCGCTCAATGAATTTTCGAATTATTGGGAAGCGGTGCGCCGTTTTTACCACCCATTCGAGTCGGAATTGCGCGCAGGTTCAGCTGATGTTTATGAGCACGAGATTCCTGGCGGACAATACTCTAACCTAAGGCCCCAAGCCCGTGGCTTGGGTTTGGAAAGCCAGTTTGAACTGATTAAACACAATTACCGTGAAGCAAATGACCTTTTGGGCGATATTGTTAAAGTAACACCTTCGTCGAAAGTGGTTGGGGACTTAGCTTTATTCATGACGTCAAATGGGCTTACCAAGGAGAATATTTTTTCACGCGGACAAACCCTGTCTTTCCCTGATAGCGTCAAAGCCCTGCTCAAAGGTGACCTGGGCCAGGTGGAAGGTGGTTTTCCTAAAGCCATGCAAGACTTGGTGTTGAAAGGTGAAATGCCATACACTGAAGCGCCCAATGCCCATTTGCCAGCACTAGATATGGTCATTGGTTTTGAAAAATTCAAAGCCGAATTTGGCGCAGACCTGGAAGAGCACGATTACCTCTCGTACTTGATGTACCCCAAAGTATTCAGTGATTACCTCGAGTCTTTTAATAAATATGGAGACCTGAGTCACCTGCCAACCAAAGCTTATTTTTTTGGCATGGAGCCAATGGAAGAAATCATGGTGGAACTGGCCAAGGGCAAAAACATCGTCATCAAGTACCTGAACCAAACCAAACCAGACGAACTGGGCAAAGTCGTAGTCTTTTTCCAACTCAATGGCCAATCGCGCATGCTTTCGGTGAAGGACAAATCGGCTAAATCTAAGGTTGAAGCGCACCGGAAGATCAACAAGCCAAGTGACGTCGGCTCACCATTGCAAGGCAGTATTGCCAAAATTTTGGTCAAAGAGGGGGAAGTTGTTGAACTAAATACCCCACTTTTTGTGATCGAAGCGATGAAGATGGAAAGTACCATCTTGGCTCCGCAGGCTGGCGTAGTACAGCGTATTCACCTCAAGGAGAAAACCATGGTCGAGCAAGACGACCTAGTGATTGAATTGGGTTGAAAGGTTGAAGTACTGAAAGGCTGAAAAGAGGGGGCAGTCGAAATGTATCCGACTGCCCCCTGTCTTTTCAACGCTTCAACTTTTCAACACTGATCTACTTCAGGTAATTCGCCTCAAAAAAGGCTTGGTAACCAGCAGTCGATTGCTTGCGCAAAATCTCGCGGTAATTGCCCATGGTGATGGGGAAAATCTGGAAATCTGTGCCCGCAGGCACAAAAGCACCTTTGTTTTTCACTACACCATTGTAATAATCCATGCTGCTCTTCATGTTTTCAAAGCGGCGCAAGATGATGATCAGTTCTTTCTTTTCTTCCATGAAAGTGGCCGACATGGTGATTTTTTGCAAGCTATGGAACTGCTGGTTGTAATCCGAAATTTTGGCTTTTACCGTTTCCTGGTTGACTTTTTCGTCAAAAACCAGGAGCATAAAGTGGATGGAGTTTTCGTCCACCTTGAAGACTTCGTTGCTCTCCGGTCCATCCCTGCGCTCTTCGTCACCGGGAAGATTAGCAGTGGCTCCTCCGATGAGGCGTAAAACTTCTTTGGCGCGTTTTTCCTCATCTGTATTGGGATAGCGTGAAATCACCTCGTTCAGTGCAAATTTGTAAGCTTCGACACCTTGTACTTTACCTGTGCAGAAGGCACTCAGCAATGCAAAACGAGAAGCCAAGGCATTTTGAGCCCCGAAACGTACTTTGGAATCAGTACACATTTTTATGGCTTCTTGCACATTGCCAATTTTGAAATACTTGTAAGCCTCATCGTAAAAACGGTTGACCTGCAGCTGCTCATTGGCCAGCTCTTTGGCATAGTTGGGGTCGGTCAAGACCTTGGCAAAAGTAGAGGTTGGGTAACCTTTTACGATTTTGTCGTAATACACTTGGGCCTGCGCGGGTTGATTGAGCTTGGTGTAGTCCAGGTAGAGGTAGTACCAGGAGTTGATCTCGTAGTTGTGCCTACCAAAACGTTGGTTGAGGTCTTCCAAAACAGCGGCGGATTTTTTGTAGTTTTCCAGCTGATCGTGGTATGCGGCTCCGAGTTTGTACATGGCCTCGATCACTTTTTGCTCGACTTGGCGGATGTCACTTTCGCTACGGGGTACTGGGCCTAGCATTGTCGTGACTTCGTCTTCCTGTGTTTCTTCTTTTGGCGCATCGGGTGCTTTCGTGGCCTGAGCCTGCTCATTTTCGTTGTTATTGCGTGCACTGTTGCGGCTACTCCTGCGCCAATCATCTTGCAAGGTTCGATTACCCCAGAGGCGGTCAAAGTCACGTTTTCCTTGCTTGAATTTCTTTTCGTCGTAGACAAAGAAAGTGGGAATGGCCACATTGTTGGCATCAACGATCGGCTTTCCAATGACTGGTCGAATTGAAGCGCCATTGCCACCAGTTTGTGCAACTGGATCCGCGCCTTTGGTATTGGCCAAGGCTGCGAGGCGATCGTCATCACGCTTTTTCTTCACTTTATTGGCCAAGGCTTTGAGTTCGGCATCACTCATTTTAGCCAGGCGCAAAAGGCTGTCTTGCACTTCGATGATTTCCAGGTTTTTGGCGATTTCAACGAGGCTGTTGCGCAATTTATCGGATGGGCGGTAGCGCTCATCGTTACGGTCCATCACGTTCAGGGCACTGTCCAGGTAGTTTTTGGTGGGAATGAAATCCTCGGTTTCAAAGTGCAACTGGGCCAAGGTGTAGTAGGTTTCACCCAATTGGAAGTTGTTGCCTCGTGTCACGCGAGCTGCTCGGCTGAGGTATTTGATGGCTGCTGGGCGGTCCTTGTTTTGGAGCGCAATATTGGCCAGCGCATAGTAGATTTGGTCTTGGTATTCAAGGTTAGCAGGCTCCTTGAGCATTTTCTCCAAAGTGGCAGTTGCAGTAGCGGCAGTGCCATTGCCACTCAACCAGGAGTTTTGTGCCATGTTGAGGCGGGCGTTGAAAGCCATGTCAAAATTGCCATTGTAGCCTGCTACGTCTTCAAAAGCAGTATAAGCATCGCCCCAACGGCTTGCCTTTTGGTGCAATTGCCCCAAAAGGAAGGTGTAACGCATCCGCTCTTTGCGGGTTTCGGCCAATTCAATGGCTTGCTTTAGGGGCTCTACTGCATTTTCGTATTCCTTGCGCTTGAGGTACATGTCGGCCATCATTGGGGCCAAATCGGCGCGAACACTCAAGAAAGTCGTCGGGCTCGATTCCAATTCGCTGATGTAGCGCAGGGCGGCATCATAGTTGTCGCGCTCAATCATGGTGCGCGCCAACCAAAGCACGCCATCCTGGTAGGCTGGGCGGTGTTTCATGAAAAAGTCTTCAGGTTTATCTGGGGGAGCATCTTTTTTATCGTCTTTTTTATTTGCCTCGGCAGCTTTTTTCTCCTCATCTTTCTGCGCACCCAAAGACCCTGGTTTGGGCTTGTTCAAAATATCTGGTTTTGGGGGGATAGGTTTGCCTTTTTTGCGAGCATTGGCCACTTCGGCGTTGTACTTCTTGCGTACTTCGGCAATTTTTTTGGCTTGCTTTTTCTTCTCTTTGGCGACTTGGGCCCGGATCTTGTTTTTCTTCTTTAGGCTCAAGGCACGGAATTCTTCACTTTTGGTGTCGATTTCGGTTTTCTTGCCTATTCCTTTTTTTACCGCCTTTTTGAGTTTCTGGCGTTCAGGGTTGTATTCATTGACCAACCAGCGGAGGGTGGTTTCGGCTGTTTCGTAGTCTTGTTTCAAAAAATGGGCCTTGCCGGCCAGCAAGTAGCAGTCGTCCACCCAATGGCTTTTGGGGTGCAGGGCTGCTACTTTGGTTACTTTTTTTACGGCATTGTCCAGGTCTGCAGCTGCTTGTTGGGGGTTTTCGATTTCGGTGTAAGGAAACACCGAAATGACGCGTGCATAGTTTTCCCGGTGCTGTTTTTCCATGCTCAGGAAAGTAGCCTCCATGATTTCATTGGCATTGAAATAGCCATTGTACAAGGCGGTGGTGTTGTGGTAGATTTTACCCAGACCTGACAACTCCTTGTTGCGGCTGCGGGTAGTTACACAACTTTCTGCCACTAGGGCTAAAGCAAGCAGGGTAAAGACGTAAACGATCCGTTTCAAAACTGGACAATTTATAATGTTGAAGAAGGCTTGGAAACGCATGGCCCGGCACTATTTAATGCCAGACTTTTCATGAAAAACCGGTTTTGGAATGGGTAAAGGGGCATTTTTTTGCCGCTTACGGAATAATCCCGTAATTTTGTGACCTTGTATGCTCGTTCTTGTTTCAATTGAAACTTGTTCGAGCAGGTTAAAAATGACTGTAATCAATAACTGAAAAGCCGCAAATTTATTTTGGTTTTCAGTAAAAATCAAGCTGTTTGCACGGGTAATTGGTTTAAATTGGCTACCCAAAGGGCCACAATAGCCCACAAACGGTAATAGTTAAAGAACATGACTTGGAAAGAACGCATGCAGCGCTGGAGGGGCAACCTCAATAATCGTTTCCGTTTTGTCATCATGAACGACGAAACCTTCGAAGAAGTAGGCTCCTACAAGCTAACTTTGATGAACGTATATGTGGCTGTTAGTACCTTATTGGTGCTTTTTACGGTCTTGGTGTTTATGTTGATTGCCTATACGCCGATCAAGTCGTATTTACCTGGTTTTCAAACCACCAGCAACGACCGTGAACTATTGGAACTGGCCCGTGAAGTAAATCGCATGGACCGTGAAATGCGCGCCCAACAAACCTACATCAAAAACCTACAACGCATGATGGGCGGCAAACCAGAAACTGTTCGCGATGTGCCTCAAGTTATCCCAGCAGCCAAAGACAGCAGTAGCCCAGCCAAAAAAATCAGCCAATCGGAAGTCGATGAGCAATTGCGGCAGGAAGTGGAACTGGCCAAAATTGGCAAGTTGGCCCAACAAGTACGCGGGAACGGGAAACTAGTTTCCGCCGAAAAGCCGATTGAGCAGCTGTTTTTTGTAAGCCCGCTCAAAGGGGAAATTAGTGCTCATTTTGACCGCAAAAAAGACCATTACGGTATCGACATTCTTGCGCCTAAAAATACACCAATCAAAGCCACAATGGATGGGTACGTGGTGGTATCTGACTGGACTTTGGAAACCGGAAATACCATCGGCATACAACATGACAATGGTATTTTGTCTTTTTACAAACACAATTCTACCTTGCTCAAAAAAGCTGGATCATACGTGCGGGCAGGGGAGGCCATTGCCATCATCGGCAATACCGGAACCCTTACTTCGGGCCCTCACTTGCATTTCGAGTTGTGGCAAAAAGGTAAACCTCTGAACCCGGCGGATTATGTAAATTTTTGAAAAATTGTGTTTTCATCATAAAAAACTGGTTTTCAATTTTTTATGTATTTTCTTCAAACCCTTTGCCATATATTTAAAATTACTACCCTTTCGCATGTCAGCGAAAACCATGATATTGCGGTTGTTTTAGAATTAATTGTGCCCTTTGCCAACAATAACCAAATCAAGAAATCAACAACGCCAAAACACCCCGTTTTTTTAAAAGCAAAACTACTTTATGGAACAGAATCAGCAGTTGGAAACTGCTTACAACGAGAAAGGGGAAACCATCAGTCCGGTTTTACCTTCGACGGTGAAAAACTTCCTGATCGATATTGATGGTACGATCTGCGATGATATTCCCAATGAGGAGCCTGAGCGCATGGTCACAGTGATGCCTTATCCTGATGCATTGGCAATCATGAACAAGTGGTACGACGAAGGGCACATCATTACCCTCTTTACCTCACGTACCGAAGAGCACCGCCAAATCACGGAAGAATGGCTGAACCGCCACGGCTTCAAGTACCACGGTGCCCTGTTTGGCAAACCACGCGGCGGCAACTACCACTGGATCGACAACCACATTGTGAAGGCTACCCGTTTCAAGGGCAAGTTCACCGACTTGGTGGTTGAAAAGCACGAAATTGAAGTTTTCAAGGACTAATTGGCCTTGAATAAGATAAGCCTTACCCCGGCTCAGGATGTTCTTGAGTCGGGGTTTTTTGTTTGGGATGGTGTCAACCAGAGATTAGAGCAATTGGATAGGTGCATAAGTTATTAGATTTACCTAAATTGCCTTATGGAATCTAAATTTGAACAAATGATAGTTAAACAAACTGCTGACGCTATAATTGTGAAACTTCCTACTACTGTAAACATCAATATTGAAGAGATTCAACGATTTTTGCGGTATTTGCGATACAAAGAACTGGTCTCTAAAAGTAAAGCTTCTCAAGAAGACATTGATCAGTTGGCACGAGAGTTAAATAAGAGTTGGTGGCAAAAAAATAAGGAACAGTTCTTGTCAGAAGAAAAATAATCACAATTCTATATTCACCTTTTTCTTTCTCCTCCAGAGCCGGATAGCCCCCACAATCAGCCCAATCAAGCCGCCCAAATAACTGCAATTGTGCATCATCCCCACCACGAGGAAGTGCCTGACCTGCAACACCCCTTCGGGAACGAGAAACAGACTATCGTTGCGTTGAACCGTCGTTGGGTACATCAAAAAACCGAGCAGCAAACCCAGGATTCCAGTCGCCAAAGCAAAAACCAGCGCCAGGCCAATGCTTTTCAAAGTCTCGACAAACATGATTTTGGCGGTGGGTAAACGCCAACCAAAAATACCCAAGATGATCGCACCATAAAAGCCCACCCACCAGGTAGCCAACAAGCCGATCAGGCTTGCACCCTCTCTGCCTTGGAGGTGATCCATCCCAAACTGAATGTACTTGAATTTGGTGAAGTATTCGGGCGAGACCGTGTAGGAGACTTGATCGTGCAACATGCCGTATGTGCCAGCGATAATACTACCGAGGATGATTAGGACTAGGTAGGTTAAGAGTTTTTTCATTATTGGTTCATCTCTTTCTCGATCTTTTCTATTTCATCTAAACTTGTTTCAAACAGCTCTGCAATCTCATTTTTTGACAACCTGCCTTGTTTTAAGGCCTGGCTGATTCTTAGTTTATCGGTTTCTTTTCGAGTGTCAGTCTCAATTCGAGCAACTGCCTCTTTGCGCATTTCTTCAATTTTTGCTTCGGCTACTTCTTCAGGATCAATGTTGTCGGTTTGTCCCAGTTCTACCGCTTTTACAATGGCTGGTTTTGAGGTATTGATTTTGGGATTCTCTGGGTTTTTTTTGGATTCAATAATCAGATCTAACCAATCTTTGATCGCTGCTGGGGTTTCAGGGGTGACGTGGGTCGTATTCAGAATGACCATCTTGTGGTTGTACATCTCCCTTAATTCTCCGTTCAAAGTACGAGGATTGATGTCAGTGACCAGCACATCGTCTTTGATCAAAACCCCATTTTTATCGCTCACTTTGTAGGCAGAAGTGACCACTACGATCACATACACATCTTTTGCGTATTCATAAGTACGGCTTGAGCGTTGAACATCCACCAGGTTGGAGCTGAAATAATGGGTGAAGCGGTCATAAGTATAATCATAGTCCACTTTCTGGATTTCGACTACAGTGCGTTGGTCTTTATCTTCCGCAAATAAATCCATCCGAAATTTGATGCTGCTGACTTTGCTGGGCAGTAATTTTTCGGTTTCGACTTTATCGATATGAATATCAATGCCTAATACGTCCTTTACAAAAGCAGTGAACACCTCTACATTCGTAAAGACCTTTTTGAAGTGCACCTCATTGTCTAAATTCGCCAGCATTGATTGAAATATTTTGCTTGGATTTTACCGTAAAGATACGATTTTTTGGATAAATAGAACATTTATTTTGAATCCTTTACTTCAAACTTTGAGCACCAACTCCAGATATAACTTGTTGACTCATGAATTTCAGGATTTATCAACTGATTTCTTACCAAATAGCAATATCTAGTAGTACCTCCACTCATGTCAAGCGACATTCCGCTTAATTCAAATGTTTACAGTTTAGACAACACTGCAAAATCTCAGTTTTGCACAATTCAATGATGGAAGGGAGGGCGTGCATTTTGTCCCCGGACTGAAGTCCAGGATTACACGATGCATGATGTGTTTTCGATTCCAAATCAGCATTTAAGCACGCTAAAACCCCAAGCTCAAAACGGAAATCCCCGATCAAAACTCCCGCTCCCCAAACTCACTGGCGGGTAATTTTGATTTTCGTTCGCTTTGGTTGAAGTTATAGGATAAGTTCAAGAGGAAAATATTGGTTTCTTGGATGTAATTGGTGGAAGTGAAAAAATTACTCCCCAAAGTGCTAATACGTTGTTCGTTGACCCCCATTTTGCCGATCGACATGTTTTGCCATTGCAAAGTGGCAGAGAGTTGCTTGTTGAAAAAAGATTTCTTGACCGCACAACTGGGTTGGTAAAAGCGTGAATCCTCACCTTGGGCCGTTTTGCGTGCAGATAAATAGGCCAAATTAAACTGCATGTCCAGGGTTTTGGCAATTTGCCAAGTGATGTTGCTGTTGATGCTGTAAACCCAGCCACGAGTGTTTACCTCAACCTGGTTGTTGAACAAATTGCCTTTGATGTGCAAATTGTAGAGGTTTCCGCCCAGGAAGATGTTCAATTTTTTCAAAGGCGAGATACTCATGCCTGCTTCAGTGCCCCACAACTCGGCCTTACCCGCATTGGTGTAAATGCGATTAAGAATGGTATCGTTGAAAACACTGTTGACCCGGTTGACGATATTCGAAATCTGTTGGGTATAAGCATTCCAATACAAGTTCCCTTTTTTGAAATCTTTACTTATCCCTAGCTCGTACAAACCGATGAATTCAGGCAGGATATTGGGATCACCTTGTTCCAGGGTTTCGCTGTGCTCGCGTTCTGGATAGGGGTTGAGTTCGTTGTTGGTGGAACGTTGAACCCGGCGGCTGTACGCCAACTTGCCTTTGTAGTTGTGCCCAAGATCGATTTGCAGATTGGCAGAGGGGAACAAATTTGAAAGCCGCAAAGTCTGCGGTGGATTGCTTTTGTTGTCTTCAAAAGTACGGAGTGCGTTTTCATAGCGCAAACCAGTCGAAAAATTGACTTTTTTGTAAGTCCCAGCGTATTGGGTGTACAATGCATGGATGCGATTCAGCACTTCAATCGAGGCAGTAAAGTCGGGGTTTATTACAAAAGGCTGCCCGGTTCCTTGTTTTTCCTGGTAGTCAAAAACACCGTCCTGTTGCTGGGCCCGGTATTGGTAGCCTGTGGACCATTTGCCAATCCCTAATTTTCGCTCAAAATCGACTTTGAAGCGAAATGCAGCGAGGGGGTTGCGGCCATTGTTGAGGGTGTATTGAATGGTATCCCGGTAGTTTTGTGGGTTCAGGTTGGCGTTTTTGGTCCAGCCTTCAATCACTGCACTTTCATACAAACCTGAGACCTGCAAGAGGCTTTGATTGTCAAATGTATGGCTGTAGTCAAGGTTGAAAACATTGAAGGTGCCCTGTTTTTTAACCAAATTTGGGTTGAAATATTGATTCGAAGAACGCAGAATATTGGTGCTTAAATCAGTTTTGGTGTTGTTGTAAAAAATGTCTGCACGCCGGTATTGGGTTCGACTTCCGTGGTAAAAACCACTTGAGACCTCAGACGCACGATTGATTTTGTAATTCATTAAGGCCCGAATACCATAGTTTTCACGTCGGTGGCTGCGCTCTCCGCTGCTTGGAAAACGGGTCAAAATGTTATTGATGGTGGTGCTGACATCGCCTATGCGTTGGCCAGCAATGTCATTCCGCAAGTAGTTGGCAGAAAAAGAGGAGAACCATGCTTTGCGTCTGAAAGTCAAAACAGCATCCAATCCATAGCGCAAAGGCTCATTCAAGTTTTCATAAGCCTGAATCCTGGGAAAGCCCAATTGTGCATTGCTGAGTACCGAAAGGCCGTCGATATTGCCAGTTTTGGTGACAATATTGATGATCCCGGCCTTGCCATCGGCGTCGTATTTTGCGGAAGGAGCCGTGATCATTTCAATTTTGTCGATGGTATTGGCGGGAATTTGGCCCAAAAGAGTAGCTGCATCCAGTTGACTGGGCTTGCCATTCACCAAAATCAAAAAGCCTTTGGAACCTCTTACCATGATTTCCCCTTCTGCATTGACACTAACCGAGGGGATGTTGCGCATGACATCGATGGCGGTTCCCCCTTTGGCAGTTTCAAATTGTTCGGTTTTGAATACTTGTTTTTCGAGGGTGGCGATTATATTTTTTTTCTGCCCTTGAATGGTCACGGTTTCTAAGAGTTGACTGAGGGGGGCAAGTTGGATCGCGCCCAAATCTAACTGATTATCTGTGGTTTCTAGGCTAACTTCTATGTATTTTGTCTGGTAACCAACATGTTCGATTTTGATAAAGAAGCGCTCTTTGTCTAATGCTTCGAATTTGAAATCTCCTTTGTCGTCAGCAATTTGCCCCTTGATCAAGATCTTGGAACTCGCATCTTGGAGGCTGATGGTGGCATAGCTGAGGGGCTCAACCGAAAGTGTATCCACTAATTTTCCCGACAAGGTGACGCTTTTCTGTGCTTTGAGGGAAAAAACACTCAAGAAACACGAGAGTAAAAGCAATGGTATTTTATGTCGCATTTCAGGATGAGTTAGCGCTGCAAATTGAACGATTGCAAGTAGAATGCCGATTTAAGGGAAAAGGTTTTGGCTCAATTGGTTAAAAAAACAGCGAGGGCAATAATTACTTTGGGTTCAACAGAACCAACAAAAAGAGCAGCACAGACCTGCCCATGCTGCTCTTTTGCGATGCTTTTTTGCAAAAAATTACCAGAGCATGGTATAAAGAATGACCAAAATGACCAAAATAGCAATCATGCCCAGCCCAAATCCACGAGAAACCTTGAAATCACTGGTTTCAACCTCAATGGTACGCAGGCTTTTCTGCCCACCTTTGTCGAGCAAGCTGGTCAGGACCATGATGCCAGATACAATCAGGAATACGTAACCCATGCGGTGCATGAAAGGCAATTCTGGCAGCCAACTGTTCAGCAACAAACCTACAGGGATGGTTGCGAAAGCACCCAGTAATGCTGCCAGACCAGTGGTGCGTTTCCAGAAAAAGCCCAGCAAAAAAATAGCGGTTACACCTGGCGAGATCAATCCGGTGAAGTTTTGGATAAACTGGAAAGCCTGGGCTGCGTTGCGCAAAACTGGTGCCACCACTGCGCCAATGATCAAGGCCACGATGATGGTAATGCGGCCCACGCTTACTTGCTTGGCTTCAGACGCTTCTTTGTCAAAGAACTTCTTGTACAAGTCCAAGGTGAAAATAGTGGAAATACTGTTGGCCTTGCCTGCCAGAGATGCCACAATCGCAGCAGTCAGGGCGGCAAAAGACAAGCCTTTCAAACCCACGGGCAAAAGATTGAGCAATACCGGATAAGCTTTATCAGGTTTTACAAAACCGCCTTCGGTAATCTCGGTTTGGAAATGGCCATTTTGGTGCAAAAGATAGGCGGCAATTCCTGGCAATACCACGATGATCGGCATCAATATTTTCAAAAAGGCCGCAAACAAGAGCCCTGAACGGGCCGTGTTGAGGTCAGCCCCCAAAGCCCGTTGGGTGATGTACTGGTTCATGCCCCAGTAGCTGAGATTGGCGATCCACATGGCACCGATCAAAACTGCAATGCCAGGCAGATCTTGGTAAGCATCTCGTAAGCCACCCACGCCATCGGGCATCATCATTTGACCTTCGTTGAGGATCATGTGAAAATGGCTACCCGCATTTTCTTTTAAGAGGCTCAAACCCGACAATGCACCGCTCGATCCATAATGTTGCGCCACCAAGTCCAATGCCAAATAGGTAGTCGCCAAACCACCAAAAATGAGCACCAAAACCTGGATCACGTCGGTGTAACCGATCACCTTCATGCCACCCAAGGTGATCAAGACCGCGAATATGCAGAGGCCATATATACAGGTAAAGTAGTTGATGCCCGAAATGGTACTGACCGCCAAAGCCCCCAAGTGCAAAATGGCCGTAAGGTTGACGAATACATAGACCAAGAGCCAAAACACCGCCATGATCGTAGCCACTAGCGGATTGTAGCGCTGGGCCAAAAACTGCGGCATGGTGTAAATCTTGTTGCGCAAGTAAATGGGCAGCAAAAATACGGCCACCACGATTAAGGTAGCAGCGGCCATCCATTCATAAGAAGCAATCGCCAGGCCCATCGCAAAGCCCGAACCCGACATGCCCACGAACTGCTCCGCAGAAATGTTGGAGGCGATCAAGGAAGCCCCAATGGCCCACCAGGTCAGCGAGCCTTCGGCCAGGAAGAAGTCTTTGGTGTCGGCAGTAGCGCTTTTTTTCTTGCGGTAAATCCAGTACCCATAGGCACTTACGCCTATAAAATAGCACAAAAAGACGATGATGTCTTGGGTTTGTAGCTGTCCGTTCATGAACCAACGAGTAAGTTGTGTGACCAGATACCAAGCGTACAACGCTGCATAACCGGGTTCTTCTGGTCGACTTAAAAAATATATTATCGATTTCAAGCGTTGAACATACTGAAAAAGGGGGTGAAATGCCTACAAAACGAAAGGAAAATTTGTTACGCCGTTTAAATGCTTGAAATTTAAGGTGACAATTCTTTAGAAATCGGCAACTTTCAACAAAAAAAGATCAAAATGATTCTCCCAGGTAGTACCTCAAAATCAGGTAAACTATATTATTTCTACCTTTTTATCATTATCTTTGAAGGCGTATAATTTTACTTTTGCCAAAAAGCCTATGATCACCCAAGCAGAACTGGATACACTTTTACCTTTAATGGAACAAGATCTGATTGAAAAAACCATTTCAATCACAGACAATAAAAAATTTGGAGAGGCTATTTGTGCATTTGCAAATGACTTGTCAAACCACAAACAGCCTGGGTACCTGATCATTGGTGTAAAAGATAATGGTAGTAAAGCAGGAATGCAATTTGATGAAAAATTGATCCAAACCTTACTCGATTTTCGCACAGATGGACGGATTGTTCCACCTCCTGCTTTAGCCGTCAAAAAATTTACCTATCCTAAAGGCGATGAACTCGTGGTGGTTGAAGTACAACCACATATTTTACCTCCGGTAAGGTTTAATGGCAAAGTTTGTGTGAGGGTTGGTCCTCGAAAAGGTGAGGCAAATGAAGCAGAAGAAAGAATTTTGAGTGAGAAAAGATCGGCTTTTGCCCACACGTTTGATGCCCTACCATGCATGGATAGTAGCCTGGAAGACTTGAGTATTGAGCTGTTTAAGTTACGCTACTTACCAGGAGCCATCGCCCCTGATACCCTAGCAGAAAATCACCAGGATTTGAGGCAGCAATTGGCTTCTTTGAAATTTTACGACCTTAAAATGGATCGGCCAACCAATGCTGGAGTTTTACTTTTTGGACTTAATCCACGCTATTTCATCCCAGGAGCATTCGTGCAATACGTAAAGTTCACGGGTGAAGATGAAGCCAGCGAGTTTGAATTTGAGCACCGTTTTGAGGGTGATTTGACTACTCAATTGGGGCAAATGGAGGAATTTATCAAGGCTAATATTGTACGGATGGTGCTTCCTGAATTGGGTGGTGAATATCAATATAATTATCCCTTGAGGGCCTTGAAAGAATTGCTTTTTAACGCAGTCATCCATCGTGACTACCAATCAAACGCACCGATTAAGTTTTATGAATTTTCGGATCACATTCTCATCTCTAACGCTGGTGGCCTTTATGGTAAAGCCAGGCCAGAGAATTTTCCCGATGAAAATGATTATCGCAACCCCGCATTGGCCGAAGCCGTTAAAAATCTTGGTTACATCAACGCATTTAACGTAGGGGTTCGAGCAGCGATGGCTGCCTTGCACAAAAATGGAAATCCGGCTCCTGTATTCATCAAAGATCAAGCGACTTCTTTTTCTGTGACCATCTTCAGACGAGCATGAAAACCATTGTTTTTTTCAACAACAAAGGAGGGGTAGGAAAAACTACTTTGGCCTACCATTTTGCCCATATGTTGGCAGAATTGGACATGCGTTGCCTGGCAGTGGACCTTGATCCACAAGCTAATTTAACATCCATGTTTCTTACAGATGAGGAACTAGAAAGGATTTACACCCCATCGAAAGACCGAGAAACCTTGTTAAGGGGGATCAAACCACTGGATCGCAGCCTCGGTGACATCGCTCCAGTCCCTATTCAAGCCATTAATCTCAACTTGGGCTTACTGGCTGGAGACTTGGAATTGTCCTTGTTTGAGGACAAACTGAGTTCCAATTGGGGGAAATGCCTGGACCGCGACGAGGCTTCTTTTCGCATGATTTCTGCTTTTTCACGCATCATCAAAGCTGCGGCAGCTGAGTTTAAAGCAGAATATTGTTTGATTGACGTTGGACCCAATTTTGGTGCTTTGAATCGGGCTACCCTAATTGCCGCCGATTATGTGATTGTTCCCATGGCTGCCGATTTGTTTTCATTGCAAGGTTTACGCAATCTTGGTGAAAGATTAAGTACCTGGAGAAGCGAATGGACGGAAAGATTAGATAAAGGGCGCAATTTAGATTTTGAGCTACCCAATGGTGCGATGGAAACCCTTGGGTATATCATTATGCAGTATGGTATGTTGGATAAGCGTCCGGTCAAGTCTTACCTCAAGTGGGCCAATAAGATTCCAGCAACTTTCTCAGAATCGGTATTGCAACAAAACAGTGAAGTCCCCGACTCTTTTGATCAAGACCCTAAATGTTTGGCCCTGCTCAAACATTACCACAGTTTGGCACCCATGTCGATGGAAGCACGCAAGCCCATATTTGCTTTAAAACCTGCGGATGGCGCAATTGGTGCGCATTTTCAAGCGGTACTTAAAGCCCGGCAAGACTTTAAAACCCTGGTCAACAAAGTACAGGCACTTGTTCATGAAGTCTAATTTACTCCAAAACCAACTCATCCACAAACAACCAGGCTTTGGAACCCGCGCCTGCCTGTCCAGCTGGGATTACGCCGAAATTGGGTACTAAGACCTTCAGATAGCGGCCCTTGCCTTTGGGTAAAGTCAGGCTGGTATTGGCTATTTTGCCATTCGGGACCACAACGTTTCCACTGACTGGTTTGGAAAAAGTTTTTCCATCGTTGGACCAACTCACCTGCACCATTTTGGGGACATAAATCCACTGACCAGGGCCGTTAAAGAAGCGGAAGTTCATTTTTTTGAAGGTTTGCACGCTGCCCAAGTCGATCACGGCCTCAAAATCGTCGCCATTAAAGCCCAGCCATTCAGCATCTCCATAACGTTCGCTGCTGCCCAAAACGCCATTGATCGGTGAGCCATCACCAGAGCCTGGATAACTCGGTGAGGGTTGTTTACTGAGCTTAATTTTTTTACCACTGGCCAAGTGGGTTTTGATGATTACACTGGCCGCACGGCCTTCTGGCTTGCCATTGTAAACAGTTTGGGCGGTGTAAGTACCACTTTTGCTGATGCTGAGTTCATTGCCTCGATCCGGCAAGGTTTGTCCGTTGAGCTGGTAGCTGATTTCCCCCCTTTTGGCTGGGTTTTCGGCTTTGATTTTCAGGCCTGTACCATCACCTGCCATCACACTGGTTTTTACGTCAAACAAGTGATTGCCAAAAGAAATGCCCTCGCTTTTCCAGCGCGCCATGTGTGGAATAAGCCTTTGCACAAAGCTGTTGAAGTTTTTGAGTTCCCTCGGCGTCCAGGCGATTTCGGCAATGGCTTGCATCCTTGGGTAGGTCATGTATTGTGCTTTCGCTGGCGTGCTGATGTACTCGGTCCATTGATTCCCCTGTACGCCCAGGATGAATTTCTTTTGTTCCGCAGTCAACACTTCGGGAATGGGGTGGTAGCCATACACTTTCTCCAAAGGCAGGTTGCCGCCGATGGCCAGGGGTTCGTCGGGGTGTTGAGATTGGTAATAATCGAGGTAGCAGTAGGTGGTCGGTGTCATGATCACCGGATGGCCTGCCTTGGCGGCTTCGATGCCCCCTTCTTCCCCGCGCCAGGACATCACCGTAGCATTGGGGGCCAGGCCACCTTCAAGTATTTCGTCCCAACCGATGATTTGCCGACCATGCTGGTTCAAAAATTTTTCGATGCGGCGGATGAAATAACTTTGCAGACCGTGCTCGTCTTTTAGGTTTTCTTTTTTGATCAAAGCCTGGGCCACTGCGTTGGTCTTCCACTGGTCCTTGGGGCATTCGTCGCCACCGATGTGGATGTAGGTGCTGGGAAAAAGCTCCATGACCTCCTTCAACACGTTTTCCAAAAAAGTAAAAGTGGCTTCATTGGGGCAAAAAACATTGTCGGTCACGCCCCAAAGGGTAGCTACTTTGAGTTTTTGGTCTGTACAACCCAGCTCCGGATAAGCCGCAATGGCCGCCTGGGCATGGCCGGGCATTTCGATTTCGGGAATGACGGTCACGAAGCGTTCGCGGGCGTAGGCTACGATTTCGCGTACTTCGGCCTGGGTGTAATACCCACCGTAGCGCTTGCCGTCGTAGCGCTGGGGTTGGTCGTTGTAGTGGCCAATCAGGGTTTCATCGCGGAAGGCCGAGATTTCTTGTAAGCGGGGGTATTTTTTGATCTCAATGCGCCAACCCTGATCTTCGGTCAGGTGCCAGTGAAAGCGGTTGAGCTTGTAGCGCGCCAACATGTCGATGTAGGATTTGACAAATTCAACTGGGAAATAATGCCGTCCTACATCCAGGTGCAAGCCCCGGTACGCAAAGCTGGGCTCGTCCACAATCTCTACCACAGGAATAACTGGATTGCTGGTTTTTTCAACTGGAAAAAGCTGGATCAAGCTTTGTACCCCATAAAACAATCCCGCAGGCTGCCAGGCTTGGATGGAAATGCCGCTGGGGCTGACTTTCAACCGATATGCCTCTTGGCCTTTGACGTCGCTGCTCAACTCAAGCAAAATATTGTTGTTGCCCCCTCGTCTACTCAAAGCAGGGCTGAAACCACTGTAACTTTCGATCCACTTACGCAAGTATTCGGCCGCATAAGCAACTTGTTCTTGCTGCAGGTCGAAAGACATGGTGGTGTTGGCATTCAGTTGGAAATTTCCACTTTGCAACATGACCTTTTGAGGCAATGGGATGATGGGTAACGGAACGCTCTGGGCGCCAAGAAACCAAGAAACAAGCAGGAAAAAAGGCAAAAAACGCATAGTATGTTGGTTGAAAAGTAAACTCATCAAAATTTCCAGCGACGAAAAGCCTCCATCGCCTCATACTCGGCCAAACCCAGGCTGCGATAAGTGTGGGCGGTATCGCGGTTGCGGTCTTCGGCGCGTTGCCAGAACTCGCGCTCGTCGTTGCCTGGGAAAGGTGGGCGGTCTTTTTGTGATTGGTGCATGAAGATCGCCCGGCGCTTTTTCAGCAATTCCTCTGGACTAACAGGAACGGCCATTTCAATCTCGTGGATCGGCCATTCGTGCCAAGCCCCACGGTAGAGCCAGAGCCAACAATCCTTGATCCAGGATTCGTTTTTGAGGTGTTCAAAAGCCATAAAAATGGCGTCTAAGCACACCCGATGGGTGCCGTGCGGATCGGCTAAGTCACCAGCTGCAAAAACCTGGTGAGGCTTGATTTTTTCCATCAAATCCACGATGATTTTCACGTCGTCTTCGCCAACTGGATTTTTGCGGGTGCGGCCCGTTTCGTAAAAAGGTAGGTCCAAGAAATGGATTTGATCGTCATCCAAACCGCAGAAACGGGCTCCAGCACGGGCTTCCCCCCTGCGAATCAGGCCCTTTACCAGGCGCACTTCGGCGGTATCCATTTCAGTGGCTTTCTTTTTGCGCAGGAATTGTACCACTTTTTTGGCCGCTTTGCCCAAATCTTCGTCAGGAGCATCGCCCGGTGTTTTTTCCTGAAACTCTTGCAAGAACTCCGCAAAACGCAGGGCATCATAGTCGTGTACCGCAATGTTGCCAGAGGTTTGATAAGCCACATGCACCTCATGGCCTTGTTCGACCAAGCGAAGGAAGGTGCCCCCCATCGAGATCACATCATCATCGGGGTGTGGACTAAAGATGATCACGCGTTTTTTGGCGGGTTTGGCCCGTTCAGGGCGAGTGCTGTCATCAGCATTGGGCTTACCTCCCGGCCAGCCGCTGATGGTGCGTTGCAAGCGGTTGAAGATCATGATGTTGATCTGATAGGCCGACTTGTAAGCCAGAACTAATTCGGTCAGGCCGTGCTCATTGTAGTCCTCGTTGGTCAATTTGAGAATGGGCTTTTTGACCGTTTGCGAGAGCCAAATGACCGCTTTGCAAATCAGGTCATCGTCCCAATTGCAAATACCGACTAACCACGGTGATTCAAAGCGCGACAAAGCCTCCGCTGCACCTTCGTCTACATGGAAGCGGACGTTGGAGTGTTTTTGCAAAAAAGAAGAAGGAATGGTTTCGGTAATGGGACCTTCCACTGCTTTTTTGACGACCTCTCCTTTGTGCTGACCCCAAGCCATGAGCACAATCTGCTTGGCCTTCATGATCGACTTGATGCCCATGGTCAGGGCTTGGGTCGGGATATCTTCTTCGCTTGGAAAATCCTTCAGCGCATCGCGGCGAGTCAGTGCGTCTAGCGGCACCATGCGGGTTTCAGAACTTTCCCAAGAACCTGGTTCGTTGAAACCGATGTGCCCGGTGCGGCCAATGCCCAGAAGTTGGATGTCGATGCCGCCCATCGCGTCGATTTTTTTTTCATATGCAGCACAATAGGAAGCTATTTTGTCGATGGGGATGGTTCCATCGGGGATGTTCACGTTTTCCCATTTGATGTCGATGTGGTCAAATAAGTATTCCTTCATGAAACGCACGTAGCTCTGTTGGGCATCGGGCTTCATGGGATAATATTCGTCGAGGTTGAAGGTGACCACATTGGCAAAACTCAAGCCTTCTTCCTTGTGCAGGCGCACCAATTCCTGGTAAACCTGGATAGGAGAGGAGCCAGTGGCCAAGCCTAGTACAACGTGGCCACCGTCTTGCTGTTTTTGGCGGATGGCCAGGGCAATGCTTTGGGCAATGTGGCGCGAGCCTTCTTTGGCGTCACTCCAAACCTTGACCGGAATTTTTTCGAAAGACTTCAGTTGGTATTTGAGAGAATCCATAATGGAATGCGTTTTGACTAGTTTTAAAGCATTTTTAGAGCGTAGGCAAGTTCCAGATCAGCGAAGCGGCACCCAAAAGTGCTGCATCTTCACTACCCAAATTTGACAAGTAGATTTCGGTACGCCCTTTGAACATGTCAAGGGTGTAGTGCTTTTGGGCTTCGCGGGTAGGTTGCAGCAGCCAGTCACCCGCTAGGGCCAAGCCACCCGCCAAGAAAATGGCTTCGGGGTCGTGCATTACGATCAGGTCCACGATTTTGTAACCCAACATTTCGCCAGTTACGCGGTAAGCTTCGCGTGCAATTGAGTCACCAGCTTCGGCGGCTTCGGTGAGGTCTTTGGCGCTGAGTCGGTCAAAGCTTTTACTGCGCAGGGCGCTGGCATCATTGCGTTGGGCGAGTAGTTCCATCACCGTGCGTTTGAGGCCGGTGGCGGATACGTACGTTTCTAAACAACCCTTTTGACCACAACCACATTGGCGGCCATCTTTTACCACTTTGGTATGGCCGAATTCGCTGGCCAGGCCATGATTGCCATTGATCACTCGCCCTTCGACCACTAATCCTGAACCCAAGCCAGTGCCCAGGGTCAGCAAGGCAAAATTTTGCATGCCCTTGGCACCACCAAACTGCCCTTCGCCGAGGGCGGAAGCATTGGCGTCTTTGACCAGGCGCACAGGCAGATTGATCTGTTCTTCCACCAATCTTCTCACCGGAACTGTTTCACGAAAAGGCAGGTTGGCAGCTCCAGAAATGGCTCCATTTTTCTCATCGCAAGCGGGGGTGCCGATGCCGATGCCTAAAACCTGGTGGCTATTTTGATGGGTGTGGATCAAGGTTTCTGTCGCCTTGCAGATGGAGTCGACAAAGTTTGCGCCTCCCTGGCGTTCATGGGTATTGAAAGCGCTACGGGCCAGGATTTTTCCATCGCGATCGATCAGGGCCAATTTGGTGCTGGTGCCACCTATGTCAATGCCTATTACTGTTGCAATCTTCATGAGTTGAGCCAATGGTTTGGGCTGGAAGATAGCACAAAGGTACATAAAAATAAGTTGCGTGTGCGCACACGCACGAAAATAATTTTGTACCAGAATAGATTTTCGAGCTGAAAGCAAGGTTTCTTATCTAAACTAGAATTTGCTGAATTGCAGAATTACATGTACGGTGTTGAATTCTTGTAGTATCGATTCACTTAAAACAACTGGCCAAAAACAACTTCAAAGGCTCCGTAATCGCCATTTCATTGGGTGCTCCGATGGCGTTGTTGATGCCTTCGTGGTCGTACTGATTGCCTGTTACTTCTTGTATGCGGACACCAACTGATTTGAGTTTAGCGATGAATTCATCGGCATCGGCAATACGGGCTGCAGAACCTCTTTTGGCGATGAAAAAAGCTGGATAGGATCTTCCCGCCTGCACTTGTAGCAAGGCTGAGGCTTCAGCCCATATTTTGGGGTCCGACCCAAAAGCATTGAGATAGGTATCTTTAGAACTGGTCGCTTGTGCGGCTTCCGTCACGTCATACCCCTCGGTATCAATGCTGGCTACTCCTTTCAAAACATCGAGTGCAATTCCTCTTTTGGGTAGAAAAAATGAACTTGTGCCAGTTAGTGCTACCAACTGTGCGCCCGCACTATGGCCCATTAGTGCCATTTTGTTGGGATTGCCACCATAGGTATTCAGGTTGTTATGACACCATTTTATGGCATCGGCCACGTCGTTGTTGTGGTCCGGATACTTGACCCGGTTGGCGTAGTCGGGGCCTACGCTGCGTGGGCTCAAGCGGTAATTGACACTGACTAAAAGGTAGCCCAAAGATTGAAACAAGTTGACCTTGTTTTGTAGTTGGTTGGCTTTGTCACCTAGGGTCCAAGCCCCGCCATGTACATAGATGACAACTGGTCTAGGTTTGTCCTTTTCACCAAAATGATAAAGGTCAAGGCTGAGTAAATTGACATCCACTCCGCTGATTTGCTTGTATTGGATGGTTTGTTGTTGATAGGTCTTAGTGGGGCTTGGCTCTTCGTTTTCACTGATTTTGCAGGAAAAGAAGGTAAGGAGGAGGAGTAACGCGAGGATTTTTTGCATGGCTGGAGTGCTTGATTTTGGGATTAGAGCATGTTTAAAATTTTTTGTTTGTCATAAAACGGCCCAATTTCGTCTACTCTTCGTTAGGAAAATGCTCATTATGCGCTGCATAACTCCGCTTTTCCTGCCTCGATTAGTCAAAATTTGACTCGTTTTTTGCCTAAACCCCAATATTTAAACACGCTCTTAGACGGACCAAATGGGAGATAGTTTAAACCCCCCTTTTTTCAAGCTGAGAAGCTCTCCTTACGCGTTTTTTCTCTTTTTCGCTGCCCGGCAAGTTTTAGATCATTCAAGACATCCAGCCCAAATGCAGAAAGCGACAACAAAATCATGATCAGGCCAAAAAGATACAGGCCCAAAAACAAGGCAATGCCAATGTGCAAGCTGATGATGCCCAACAACCAGTAAAACCGCAAACGCGGAATCCACATCCCGATGCAGTAAAAAGTTTCGATGGACATGGTGCCCCAACTCAACACCATCGCCAGCCAAGGAACCTGGGCCAGCCAGTTGAAATCAACTTGCCTGAAATCGGGTTGTACCAGCGAACGCCACAAAACATTGCCATCCCACCAATCAGCAGCCAGCATTTTTTCGTAACCAGCAGAGAGGTAAATCAGGCAAAGATGCACTTGTAAAACCCGAATCGACAAAGTAGACCCCCAGGTAGGTTCGCTGCTCACCCGCTTGAAGCGCAAATCAAGGGAAAAAGCTTTGTTGCAAGGCATTACCATGAGGTAAAACAAGGAAATGTGCAGAAATATGTCTACTCCATACACAAATGATGGGATGGTACTCATGATGATGTAGTGACAGAACCAACTGAGCACCGACCAAATACGGGTAAACCATCCGAGCAATAGGCCAATCAACACCAAGGCATAAAACCAGAAAAAAATACCGACTGACTGATTTTCACTGGTATTGAACAGGGCGTGTAAAAAACCGTGAACTTGTTGCATGTGTATGTTCCAGCCTAAATTGAGGGCATGGGATATTTCCCATTGAATCCAGGCATCGGTGCCGAAAAAAGCTTGCCAATCGGGCAACCAAAGTAAGGCTTGCAATAGGGCAAAAGCCGCAATAGCAATCCTAAAAATCCCTAGAGGGGCTGGGGAAATAGGCCGGGTCCAGAAATTTTGCAATTGCACCCTGGTGTGGGCTAAAAGACTCTTCAGTGCCATTATTTCAGTGCAAAAGTGGTCGAAAAAATATTGGCGGTGTCTATTTTTTGTCCCGCTTTGAAGTCCTTTAGGTTTGGATAACGGATGCTACGGGTTGCGTAATCCACTCTCCAAGCAGTTTGGTGGATGTTCAACATGCGCGTTGCCACTGAGCGGATGCACAAGTCGCGAAAAGTGGTGTCAGTGTTGGTATGGTGCTTAAACGCGTAAAAGCGATTGTCGGATTCTGCGTTGGAGGTGAAAAAGGTGAAGCCCTTCAGGGTACTGTACGCTTTTTGTTTCCCTCCGTCTTCAAAAACAGTGATTTGCACTTCGGAACTTTTGCCTACATCGGGTGAAAAAAAACCGTATTGCCAAATGGAATAGTTGACACTGCAAATGAAAGCCAGGGGTTTTTCCATCCAAGTTCCTCTGGCGGCGGTATCCAAGCCATGAAAAATGACCACCACAATGGTGAGCAGGTGGATGAAAGCGAGGGCGTAAATGAGCTTTCGCATCATGAGTTTGAGGTAGAGACATTACATGCAGGACAAGGACGTACAGCTTGTAGCCATACGTCCCTGATGCATATTGAAGCAAAAAAGATTATCTCGTCTTGTATTTGGCCATGATTTGATTGAGCTTGAGTGCTTTCTCTTTGCCTAACACACTGACCAGATCACTACTGCCAACGGCGAGCACATAGATGACATCATCGCCTTCTACTACAAAAACAATCCAGCCCGCAGCTTCGCCAGGGTTGGTTATTTTGCGTACTTGTTCAACGTCGGTCATTTTTACAGCACGCTTGCCAAGTGTGGTGCTTTTGTTGTTGAATTGCAAACGGTACTTGGATTGGTCCACGCCTTTGAAGAGTTCAGCAATGGCTTTTTGGTCTGCCGCTGAAACACCTTTTTTGACGGTTTTGTCACCTTGCGCGTAAGTGTTTTGTGTTGAAAATAGCATTACCACTAGGATCATTCCTAGAAAGGAAAGGACTTTGGAATTCATGTAAACCGAATTTTAGGAGTTAATAAAACACTAAGGCTATTTCTGTGGATATTTAGCCACAATTGGCTGAAAATAAACAAGATACAGCCAGTTTCTTTTACGTTTAAGGCAAGTCTAAATGTAAGCTATCTATCAATACAGCGCAAGGGGTATCAAGAAGTTAAGGATTTAGTGACATTTTTGTGACATTTTGTCCACTTAAAACTCCCGTCAAATAATCCGGGCGGGGCCAAAAGACGAGAAAAATACAAAGCCCTCGGCAAAATCATATCCCGCCTCACGGCCCCGAAAGGCGTCCATTTCTCCATGAAAATCGTGGTACATATCAAGGCCACCTTGGCTGGCGTGGGCCATGATGGATTTCACCTTGGTATCTTGGGTAGCGGTGATGTCCACATAGTCGGTGGGTTTGAAGCCCATGCTTTGGGCACCCGTGAGGACTTCGTAGAAAAACAGTTGGAATTTTTTAGGCATTTCCAAGTAAGCCTGTAAGGTCAACATGCTGGCTGCGCGGTGGTCGGCGTGCGAATCGAGGGGCCAATGGGTGAAAACAAGGTCGGGGTTTTCATACTCCAATACTTCACGAAGGCGTTTGGCCCATTCATTGTTGATGACCGAATCGCCATCGATCTGGCCCATAAATACAGGTTTGGCTCCCAGGATGTCACAAGCTTCTAGGGCTTCTATCTTGCGGATTGCTGCGGCCTCGTCGTGGCCTTTACCACTGATACCAGCTTCGCCCGTGGTAAGATAAACGATGGTTACTTGATGACCCGCTTGGCTGAATTTGGCCAGGGTGCCTCCACAGCCTGTTTCAGGATCATCTGGATGACCACCAATGCAAACCACTTTCAGTTTTTCGGAGGATTGGGCTTGAGCCATAGTAGTTGCATTGGCTGGCATACTTAGACCTGTACCAGCTAACAAGGTGTTTTGCAAAAAAGTTCGGCGGTTTTGCGGCATGATTCTCTCTTCGACCCTTCAACTTTTCAACCTTCAATTTAATATCCGCCTTCACGCCCCACTTCGTAGGTATCGGCCAGTTTTTTGATTTCTGGGTTGGTGCCAAAAACAACCAGGATGTCGCCTTCTTCAAAATAAGTATCGGGTTTTACTACCCCTTCAGAAACGTAAATGACCTTGTTGACGCCCAAGAGGTTTTTCTTGATGCGTTTGCGCACGATGGTCACAATGTTGAGGTTGAAATTTTTGCGTAGGTCAACGTCTTGCACAGTTTTGCCTACAAAGGAAGGCGGCAAGTGTAATTCTACTACGGAGTGGTTCTGGTCCAAATCAAAAGACTCGATGGCGGTCTTGAGGTTCAACTTTTTAGCCAGGCGCTCAGCGGCTTCCAATTCCGGGTGCAGAATTTCCTGGATGCCCATCGCTTCGAGCACGGTTTCGTGCGTAGTGGAAAGCGAGCGACTGATGACACGCTTAACGCCCAAGGTTTTCAGGTTGGCGGTGGTCATGAGGGAAGGACCCTCGTTTTCACCAATGGCCACTACGGCAACGTCGGTGTCTTTCAAAGGCAAATTGCGCAAGGCTACCATATTTGTACCATCCAAGGTAACGGCTTTGGTTACTTTGTCTTTGATCATTTCAACCCGATCTGGGTTTTTATCAATAGCAATGACCTCATGTCCCATTTCGGTCAGTTCAAAAGCCAAGGAAGCACCGAAATTGCCGAGGCCAAAAATCAAAACTTTCATATTGTAGCGGGTTTATGGGCGTAGTTAAGGACTGTCGGGAAATTCCGTAGCGTCAAACCACCCTTTTACCTGTTTTATTGTCCGAAATACGGGTCAGTTGATCAAAACCGACTCCTTGGGCAAGCGGTAATGCGAGCATTCTACATCCTTGACCAATCCGATCAAAATGGTGATCGCCCCCACTCGCCCCACAAACATAACAATTATGAGCAGTATTTTACTGAAATCACTCAATCCCATTGTAATTCCCAAGCTCAGGCCCACCGTTGAGTAGGCCGAAACACATTCAAAAAACACTGCGGTATGCGATAATTTTGGTTCAGCGTAGGCCATGATCGCAAAGGCGGTGCAAAAAACGGCCACTGATAAAACGATGATGGCAAAAGCTCGGTTTACAGAATCTTGAGGTACTTCGCGGCCTGCGGCTTCAACCCTGGGTTTGTTGCGAACGATAGAAACAATGTTGAGAACCGCCAATGCAAAGGTACTGGTTTTGATCCCCCCACCAGTTGAAGCGGGCGATGCACCGATCCACATCAATAAAATGGTCATAAAAATCGTGGGTGCACTTAAGGCAGCCATGTCCACATTGTTGAAGCCCGCAGTACGGGGCGTGACACTACCCAGGAAAGCCACAGTGAATTTGCCCAAAAGAGTAGGGTGGTCTTTCATCACACCATTGTGCTCAAAAGCCCAAAAGAGAACCGTGCCCACCACCAACAAAATAGCGGTAGTATGGATGACAATACGGGTATTGAGAGTCGCAATGCGGGTAGAGTGCTCGAATTTTGGAAGGTGGAGAAAGTAATGCTCATAAAAGCCCCAAATGGTGTTTTTGATCAAGGTCAATAGGTTGAGGGTGATGGAAAAACCCAGGCCTCCAAAAATAATTAGCACACAAACCATCAAGTGAATGGGATAGGCGAAACGCACTTCTTCTTGGTAGAGATTGTTGCTGAGGGTCGAAAAACCCGCATTGCAAAAGGCGGAAATGGCATGGAAAATGCTGAAAAAAGCCCGATCAAAGAAAGTAGGGAAATGGGTTTGGGGGAGGTAAAAGTACATGAAAACAGCTCCACAAGCCTCAACGAACAAACTGAGCAACACGATTTTTAAAGCCAGTTCAAACAAGCCGCCAAATTTCTCGGAACTCAAAAAGTCGCGGATAAACAAGCCTTCAACGTAGGAAGACTTGCCCTTGAAGAAAAAGGCAAAAAATGCGGTCAAAGTCAACATGCCCAGTCCGCCGAGTTGGATACAAATTAGGATTACTGTTTTGCCAAAAGTGGTAAACGCAGTTTGGGTATCCACGACCGAAAGCCCAGTAACACTCACTGCACTCGTAATGGTAAACAAGGCATTGATGAAACTGATGCCATGGGTCGTGGCATTGGGCAATTTTAGCAAGAGCACCCCCATGACGATGACAACCATGAAACTACCAGTAAATATTAAAGCCGGGGAAAAAGACTTGCGGTACAAGACATTGGTAATCGCTGTCAACCCATACAAAACCAAGAGCAAAACATTGGCTAAAAACATGCCCTCGTGTTCTAAAATGGCATTGGTCAAGGGGGTGCCTATGATCCAATCTACCATGATGACCACGGTGGTACTCAAAGGTAGGAAGATTCTAATGGCGTAAAAAAGATTGAAAGGTATGTCGTGGTTGAGCAAACGATAAGTCTCCAGTAAAGCAAAAGCAAGCGTTACGCTGAAGTAAATGTATTCAATTACCCGCTGCGCTTCTTTAGTTTGGTTGAAGCCGTAATCATACAGTACTGCCGCAAGGGCAATGAGTGTAAGGAATTGAATAATTCTTTTGATCCTCACAGGAGCTAGTTTGAGTGCATAGCTAGTTCATGGAACTATAATCGGTAAAGGTAGTAATCAATATGAAATGTCCAAAAAAATGTTGAGGGGTTCCTCCAAAGCGCCAATCAAAACAAAAAAGGCACCAATGAATCAAAGTCGATTAATTGGTGCCCTTACATTTCATGATTGACCTGAACTTACTTACAGGTAAAATCCTTGAGGCTTTCCTGGTATTGCTTGCGCTCATCAGCGGTCAGGCCACCACAATTGTTCACCAAAACGGTCAGCGATTTTTTTACGGCTTCGCATTTGGTGGCGTTGTCGAGGTCATTGGTCCAGGCTAAAAGAGCGTCTTGGTAGATCTTGACTTCTGCTTCGCAGCGGTTGGTGTTGACTGGATCGTCTTTTTTGCAAGCAGTTTGAGCGAACAGTGCTGCTGCTAACAACACCGTGAGTAGGAAGTTCTTTTTCATAGTAAAGAATTGGTTTTCAGGAAGAAAAAAATCGGTTTTCACCAAAAATACTCCCTAAACCAACGCCCGTCAAGGTCAGGTATTTTTTCTAACATAAAATTTAACAAATGTCAACTGCTGCAAGGAGAACGAAACTATGGGCTAGCAACGCGAGAATTTTTTGTCGAAACCAGAATTTCTGTCTGAACTAGAATTTTTGTCGAAACCGGAATTTGCAGGATTACAGAATTCCAGAATTACTTGCGTGATGTGACCAAAACAAGAATTTTAATGAATTGGCCCGCTTCGCGGTCAAGATAATCAAGGTTCGAATGGGTAGAAATTTTACCAAGAACTAGAGACGGTTGTTTTGTCTCTAGAGAACTACTGCTTAATCAACCAAACTTGCTCAAAATGCAGCCCATCTCCCAAGCGCAGCAGGTATTGACCCGGGATCAAGTCCTGCAAATTCCAGCTATCTTGGGTGCCACTTACCTTGACTTCGCGTAGTTTTTGCCCAAAAAGATTGAACAAACTCAAGTTTAATGCTTGGCTCGATGCAGTTTTATACCACTGGATTTGCAGCACATCCACTACTGGATTGGGGAAAGTTTTTAAGTGGAAGCTGGTTTTATTGGGGTTTTTCAGTGCAGTAGTGCCTCCTTGCAGCAAAGTGCTCAGAGGGTACGAAAAAATAGATTTTCCGTAAGTACCCGCCACCAATTCACGGCGAGTTTCGTTCCAGGCCAGGGAATACACGGCAATCAATGGCATGTCGGCCCCTAGGCGGTACCAGTTTTCGCCTGCATCACGGGTACCATACACTCCTGCATCGGTGGCTACAAACAAGTATTTTTCCTCGTAACCAGGCAAAATGAACAGGTCATTGATGGCCAAATTGGGCAAATTACCTGCGCAGGATTTCCAGGTACGGCCCAAATCTGCACTGCGGTGCAGGTGCGGACGGTTGTCATTGTCTTTGTACCCAGAGTGGGTCACGTACAAAGTGTTGGGGAAGTTAGGGCTGAATTTTACCGCTGTAACATATCGATCGGGGAGTGTTTCATCCACCCGATTCCAGGATTGACCCTGGTTTTGACTGAACCAAACATTGCCATCCGAGGTGCCCGCTGCCAGGTAACTGGAAGTAAAACGCGATTCGCTCAATACAGAAACGGTGTGAAAATTCCGCCCAAAAATTACGCCATCGGTCAAATCAGGGCTGATCGCTTTCCAATTGACTTGCTCTCCAGTGGTGTTTTGGTAAACCCTTTGAGTGCCAGTATACAGAGTGCTTGGATTGTGTTGGCTGATGATCAAAGGTGCATCCCAATTGACCCGGTCCTCGCGGTCGATGCCCTGGGTGGCCCCCCGAAAACTGAGGCCACCATTGGTACTTACTCCGATGTAGCCATTTTGCATTAGGGCCCAGACCACGTTGGGGTTGCTGGGATTGAAGCGCATTTGGAAGCCATCGCCGCCAAACATTTCTTGCCAGCGGGTGTTCAGACCATCACCAAAAACCGTTCCATTGTCCTGTGCACCTCCATAATAGCGTTGGGGTTGGTGAGGGTTGTATTCAATGCGGTAAAATTGGGTGGTGGGAATATCTTCAATGTCTTCCCAGGCTTCGCCCCTGGTATTGCCGCGATAAGCTCCACCATCAGTACCCAAGAAGGTCTCGCCGCTGGGCCCAAAAACCATTGCGTGTTTGTCGGCATGAACATTGGGGAAATCAACTACCCGCCAAGTACGGCCATTGTCACTGCTGCGCCAAAGACTGACGCTGAGGATGAAAAGCTCCTGGAAATTATTGGGATTGACGGCAATTTTGCCAAAATACCAACCCAAGCCCTGCATCACTGAGGGCGGCAGGTCGCTGGTGTCCCAATCAATTAGTTTTTGCCAGGTTCGGCCTTGGTCGGCGCTGCGGTAAATATTGTCGAGCTGGGAATTAGCATTCACTACAAGCGCAAAAATGAGGTTAGGATCACCTTTGAAAGTAGTGAGCCCAATGCGGCCCACATTTACACCACTGGGCAAACCACCGCCCAAGCGTTCCCAAGTTTGTCCGGCATTGGTGCTTTTGTAAATGCCACACGCGGCTCCATTAAAAATCGTTTCGCGGTTGTTGCGGATCCTGGTCCAAGCCGAGGCGTAAAGTATTTTATTATCGCTGGGGTCCATCACAATGTCGATGACCCCGGTTTGTTTGTTTACGAACAGGGATTGCCGCCAGGTTTTGCCACCATCCACACTTTTATAAAGGCCCCGGTCATCATTGCGCTCGAAAGGTAAGCCCATCGTGGTAGCGTAAATGACTTTGCTGTCTTGCGGGTCGATGAGGATTTTAGCTACGATTCGGGTTTCTTGCAAGCCGATGTTTTCCCAAGTTTGGCCGCCATTCATTGAGCGGTAAATGCCATCGCCAAGGAATGGATAGCCTGTGATATTGGCGTCGCCCGTACCTATGTAAACGATGTCGGTATTTTTTGGATCGAGGGTGATGGCACTGATGGCGAGGTAAGGTTTATCGTCGAAAATGGGTGTCCAAGTGCGGCCTCCATTGGTGGTTTTGTACAATCCACCGGAGGAGAACCCTGCGTAAATAACATTGCTATTGTTGGGATGTACAGCCATTGCATTGATGCGGGCCCCAATATTACCCGGTCCCCTTAATACCCACGGCTCATTGAAGCCAGTTGGACTGTTGCGGAGATTTTGGTCGGCTCTGGCTTGGTCCAAGGCCAGGCGCATTGCATTCTCGCCAATGCCCGTCTCAGGATAAGCCCTTTGCAGGAAAAAATGATCAGCGGGGGCGTGTTTGCGTGAAATCGCTCCGGGCTCGGTCCGATCAGGGGGCTGAACCGAGTTAGATTTGTTACAAGCAAAAAGCGCTGAGACCAGCGCAAGCAACACTAAGGTACGCATGTAGGTGAAAATTGGGCAATGGGCAATGCAGCAATTGGGCTGTGGCTAACAACTTATTTGATGTACTGCTGAAACAAATCTTTGAGACCTTGGGCATCTTCCGGTTTCATGCGCCCTCCGAGGATGAGGCGTACTTCGCGGCGACGGGGAGCGCTTTCGTATCGCTGTTGTTCTATTTCATTGAGGGGTAAAACGGGAGGAACGGTGGTGGGTTTGCCATTGGCGTCATCTAAACCTACGAAAGTATAGTAAGCATGGTTGCAACGACGCGCATTTTGGCCCTTGATATCGGCAGCAAAAACCTCGACATACACTTCTACCGAGCTGGTAAAGGCGCGGGTGACGCTGGCTTCGAGGGTCACGATTTCGCCCATGCGAATGGGGGCTTGGAACGATACGTGGTCGACCGAGGCCGTCACCACATGGGTTTCACAGTGTTTGCCGGCACAAATGGCGCTTACAATGTCCATCCAACGCAGCAGGTTGCCGCCCATTAGGTTACCCATTGGGTTGGTGTCGTTGGGCATCACCATTTCGGTCATCACCGAGGCAGACTCGCTTACTCTTTTTGCTTGCATTGGTTTTTCTTGGCTCATCGAATCATCACTCCTTTTTTCTGGAGGTAAGGTACGGTGGTTAGGTTATCGGTGGTGATGCTGTCGCTGACAAAAACATACTTTTTGTCGTACATCAGTTGGTTGTGGACGAAACTGACCCAGTATTCATTGGCGAGGGCAAAAAGTTTGGACTCGATGGGCTCTACTTTTACCGCTGTTTCGGGGCCGATGCTTTCAAAAAAATACCGGAGGGTGGTAGTTTTCAAAGTTTCGCCATTGATTTCGCCATAGCCAGTGGAATTGACCAACACGAATGTGATTGGTTCTTTTTTGAGGTTGATCAAGAAAACGTCCCAAATCTCCGGGTCTTCACCAGGTAATATGGCGATGGCCATTTCTTCAACTTTTGGAATAAGGATGTCTTCTTTCATGCCGTGGGTTGGGTTGCCATAATGAATTCTAAACCAAATAGTTGGGCGTAATGGGACTTCAATTTGCTTTTCACCTCGTTGAGGTCACAAGCTTGCCCCAGTTCTTTAGAGAGCGAAGTTACTGTTTTGTCATCTTCGTCGATGCCACAGGGCACAATGTAGTCAAAATGACCCAGGTCCGTATTGACGTTGAAAGCAAAACCATGCAGTGAAACCCAGCGGCTCAAATGCACCCCGATGGCACAGATTTTGCGATAAGGCAAGTCGCTATCGGGTTCCAGCCATACACCCGTGTATTTCTCCAAACGAATGCCTCTTAAGCCATACTCTGCGATAGTGCGGATCACCGCTTCTTCCAGGTAGCGCACATATTTATGCACATCGGTAAAAAAGCGCTCCAGGTCAAAAATGGGATACCCCACAATCTGTCCGGGGCCATGATAGGTGATGTCGCCCCCCCGGTTGATTCTGAAAAACTCAAAACCCAGTGCTTCCAATTCCGCTTCTGGCAGGAGCAAATGATCGGCACTGCCGCTTTTGCCCAGGGTAAAAACGGGGTTGTGCTCGCAAAAAAGGAGTTGGTGCGGCGATTGGGTTTGGGGTAGTTGGGTGTCACCGCTGCCATGCGCAGCCCGCAAAGCCGTTTTTTCATCAATCAAAGCCCGGTGCAGTGAACTCTGGTAGTCCCACGCTTCGCGGTAGGCGATGCGGCCAAGGTCCTGAAAAATGACTTGCTGCATGAGCGAGTTTGATTTTTTTGATTTAGGAGGCAAAGATACGATAAATAGTGGAATTTGTAACCATTCATTCGGCCCACATTTTGGACTCTAAAGTCTACTTTTCTGTAATCCTTCGCCTAACCTTGGGGAATTAGCATCATCTGCGGGAAGCTCAAGTGCGAACCAATGCATCGACCGTCTTGGTTTTATGTTGGATAAAGCTGCTTAATATTTTCGTATAAGTAAAAACACCTGCCTTTTTTTGTAAAAACACCTAAAATGAAAAACAAGTAAATCTACTCTTTTTTTCTGGGTAGGCTACACCGAATTTTGCAAGCATAACCAAAGCATCAAATGCTGAATTCCATTCAAGTTCGGTAGGTATATTGTCTCGATAAGTCCTTGCTTGGTGGTTAATTAATCCCCTGTTTCCCTTGCTTGCATTTTGAAAAGAAGGCAAGAAGCAAATCAAAACTTGCCCCAATAAATCTTACCGAGCACTAAACCAAATCCGAGTGGGTGTAGAATTCATGAGGAGAGGATTGAAAGCATTCGTTTTGCAAATAATTAAAAATTGCAAAGCGAGTTAGAACTATAAGCTTCATAGAACTCTATTTATAATACAAACCGATCTACCATGGTCCAAACGAAAGCAAGTGGCAAGCTTTTGCAATTACAAAAGAATGCCTTACAGCCAGAAGTATTCGACTTCTACATCAATTCGATGGAGTGTCATAACAATGATGATATTCCTATTCCCACACATGTAGTATTGTTGAGGCCAAATCCACAGGACAATACCCATGATCAACTTTTCATCGATCAGACTCCAATACCGAAAGATACCTGGTCTTACCATGCCCACGACCGGGTTCTCAGGTGGAAAGGTCTGTTTGGCGGAGGTCAACTCCACGTTTCGCACGATGGTTTGGGGGCACATGGTTGTGTTGGACAACTAGGTGCGATGCACTCGGTCAAAGCAAGTTCAAAAGCTCAATTTCTATGTGAAGTTGCGCTAAACACTGGTGCGAAATATGTAATGAGTGGCAATCGAGTCATCGGTTTTGATTGGGACCCAAACTCAGGTGCATGGAAAAGTGCACAATGGGTAAAAAACCGACTCTTGCTGACTTATACAGTGACCCAAGGTTCACCAATTGAGCCGCCCAGTTTTACTTTTGAATTTGTTGATAATGAAACGGGTGCCCCTTCTTGGGTACCAGACACAGGTGCTTACGGCGCTACGCTACAATTGGGTACACACAATGGACAAATGGTTTGGAACCTGAATTTCAAATCGAATATCCCCCCAATCCCAGATTTAGGACCAAATCCAGCAACTGGCCCCGATACGGTTTATCCATTGTGGCTACAGGCCATCGAAGATGCGTCAGCTAGTACTATCAATGGGGTATTAGAGATCGATCAAAATGCACCCAATGGTAATATTGCTGGTTTTCAAGGGCAGAGAAGTAACTCTTTTTCTCTTGGGTATTACCAGATAAACGGTGGTGAGGGTACTTTTGGTGTTTTTTCGCATCAACTTCACATAGGTGGGCAGGCCATTGTTGAAAGCAAGTTCATTGGCAATGAGTTGCACTGGCAAAACTTAAGCGCTGAACAACAACAACTCAGTGGATTGCCAGTTTCAGGCCAGCTGAAATTCACTAGCGATGGATTTTTGGGCTTTCACGAAAGGTTACAGGTAAGTCGCCTGAGACACAGCTCGCTCACCCAAAGGTTAAACAACAATCCAAGTCATCACCCTGCGGTACATGCAAATCTTCTTCAGTTGAACAAGGTACTTGCTGATGATGGCTTGAAAATTGATGGACTTTTGGCCATGAATCCCTTTGTCCAAAATGAGAAAGGACAATGGGGAGATGCCGTGCAACTTGATGTTACAAAAGATTTGGGTGACATCATGAATAGCTACATCCCTACTGACATGTGGAATTTAGTGTTCCCCGGAACAGCCCAACCCGTTTTGAGCGGCGAGCTGGCAATTGTAGCCAATACACCAGTAAAAGGATATAGTAATCCTGGAGAGTGGTACCAGTCCCTGGCAACCGCAGTCATCAGCCAAGGGCTGGCGAATGGATCAAATCCAAATTGCAAAAACTTGAATGGCCCCAGGGCCGCAGCATGGCTAAAATCGGAAGTGGCTACTTCACCAGTTTACTATTCGCACGGTCAACTACTATTCAGATACCATTGGAATAATCGATTTGCGATGACCCAACTTTATTTGAACGACCAGATCGCCAATGCTGGAAGCTACCTGCCAGTCATTCAAGCACAGACCGCCAAGCTGATCAACGACATCAACGTAAATGTCGTGAATGACCCGAATAGTGACCCGAACATGAAGCAAGACCTCATCAATCAGGTACAAGAGGTCAGCCAGTATGCCCAAAGCAACAATCTTTTCTGGGCTTTTGCCTACTATACTTACAATGTTGCCCCAGGTATCCTGGCCAATATTGCTTTGCAGATTGGCATCAATACAGGCTCTGGAGATGCAACTACGCTTACCCGCTTGATTCAGCAAAACGCTGCGGTATTGACAGCCATGGATCCATCTGGTTTCTTTGCCAAAAAATACACCCAAACCCTGAATGTATTTTTGGCCACGAACATTTTGCCGAGCATGTTTGGCTACGACAAAGACGCAACTGATTTTGACATGATCAAGTTGTACATGGAGGAGTTTGTCAAAAATAACCTTAACAACGAAGACCAACAAATTGCACAGGCAGCAGCCAATATCCAGGCAATATTAGATGCTGATGCGCAGGATGAGATTTTGAAAAAATCCATTGACGCCATTCGAAGTATGTCCGAAACCATACAGGATGCCCTGGCATTGCCTTATATCGCTACCAAATTTGTTACTTGGTTTCAAAACACTTTCCCAAGGTTTAGCCCTTATGCTAATATGTTTGGAGGGCTGTTCATCAGTGGTTTGTCAGGGTTGGCCATTTTCAACCTGTTCAGTGCTTTTAAAAGTTGGGACCGCTTGACCCCCAGTGAAAAAGCCACAGTCATCACGGATACAGCAGAATTGGGCTTGCAAATTGTAGCCGCAATTGTGAAAAGGGGTGTTAGGATTTATTCCATTTTTAGCTTGGAAGGTATGACTACGGCCCAGCGCGCAATGGCCATCGCTAAAATTGCCGGCCCAGCCGGGGAAGCCCCTGAAATGTACTTTGGCCTTGCCAATATCGGCAACACAACCGCACGTTGGTTGGGAGATGTGGAAGGAACATTGGGCAAAGCAAGTATTCTGGTAGAAAATGCCGAACAAGTAGCTGCTTCACAAGCTAGTTGGGCCGCCAAAGTTTTTGGCCGAAACTTAGATGAGTTTATTGGTGCAAGAATTGGTCCCATCTTCATTTTGGCAGGTATTGGATTGAGCATTTTCAACATTGCCCAAGGCGAAGGTGGCATCTCTTTGGCCTCTGACATTATCAACATAATTGGTGGTTCCTTGATGATTTTTGCAACAGTTGGAGAATGGGCTATTTCTTGGGGTTTTGTGGCGGCAGATGGTATTTTGGCTGGGATTTTCTCTTGTGCTGGACCCTTAGCCATAGTATTGGCTCTCGCTGGGGTAGCGTTGATGCTGTATGAACTGTTCCATACACCACCAGATCCGGTCGAAGAATTTGTAAACCAATATGCCAAACCAGCCGGGTTTTACGTAACAAGTAAAGCAAGTAGCATCGATTATGTGATTCCTTACGCCAATAAGGACAACAAGAACTTGATGATGATTGGTGCGGCTTTGACCTACAACAATCAGGCAATTAACGTAAATGACAATGGAACAATTCGGATGGGAACGCAGAGCGCTTTGCCAAACTGTGTTTTCCAGTACAGTACTAATGCTGTGGGCATGACAATCATCACCACACAATTGCCAGCTGGACAAAACGGCGAACCAGAACTTCGTTACTTGAGCTTGATGAAGGACAATACGATTTCCTTCCAGCCAAAAATGGCGTTCAAGGATGATAAAAACCAGGTCAAAACCCAAACTTGGCTTAGTTCTCCACAAAACAATGCAACGGTAACAAGCGATGGAAACCTGCTTGCTTTGGGTATCAAGATGCAGCCTGTAATACCTGATGCGGATGGTAAGTACAAACCCAGCCAAGCATCTGGTTACCTGTACGTCAATGGACTTGCAGTGCAATTCAACCAAACAACTGGCAGTGTCTTTACGTTAAGCATGTCTGGCATGGCACCGAATTTTGCCAAAATGTTGGATTTGAAATTCGTGCTGAATACCATTCCTTCTACTCAGCAGAGTTTTGGACCTAGTTTTGGTTTGGTACCCAGTACGCCGATCAACTTTACCTTAGGCGGTGACCCCCTTCCAAGCTTTTTGGGCTTCAACGCTCAAACTGGCACCTTTACCCCTAACGGTCAATCAGCGGACCAAACGGTGAATAACCACTGTACTTTGACCATCGTCAATGCACTTGGCCAGTCTCAGGTCAATTTTAGCATTGTCGTGGCTGCTACGAGTCAAGCAGTCTAGTTATTCTGTCAATTTTTGAATGTAGACCAAGGCGCGTCAAATTCGGTAAGGAAGCGTAAAAAATAAGGGGCACGGATTTGGGGTTGGTGAAAAAAGATAAGTAACTGAATGAAAGTAAGTTGTATTCTTTTTTGCTAATCCTCAAAAGCCAACATGTCCATTTTATTTAGCTCAAATACTAAGGATTTGATGCCCTTGGTTATCAATCGATATGTTATGCCTAACTACCCTCAATATGAGCAACAATTTGCCCAGGACCTGATCAATGCATTGGGCAAACAAGAAGAAAACTTGGGCCTTTCACCCCTCTTAACTGCTCTGATAGATGCCTTGCCCTACTATTCTGATAACAATTGGCTCAGTCTGCACCGCAGTACCTTGCTCAATCTTTTACAAGTCAATTTGCCGAACGAGCAGATTGAGCCCCATCCAATGGAATATGGCTTTGGCTATGTGAGTTCCTATTTCTATAGAGGCAGCTACTCTGGTTATCAAAACGCATTTTTTTCAGGAATTTTACCTTCTCCACTTGGCACCAAAGTAGCAAATGCCGTAGCAGCGGTCAATCCAGGGTTCAATTATATATGGTGGGGTAAATATTCGGTGGCTGTTTTGAGCGATTCAATCAGGGTCGCTTTGAACATGAACTTGGATACCAAAAAATTGAGCTCAGACCTTAATAATTTTGCTACAAGTTTTAATACTGCACTAGCTGCCAGTTGTTGGATAGTCAACCAGTATGGATTTGCACCAACAGCTAATGCATTTGCGGCTATTGCCAATAATAATTATACTGCGACTGCGCTTACTGAATTGACAAACGCGATCATAAATCAGCAATTCACTGCTGATATCAACCATGCCATATCGATGGGAGGGGAAAGTACTACCGCAGCAATCTGGTTTCTATTCAATTTATGGCTTATTTTGAATATTTTAGGTGGAAATGTAGATGACATCATTAGGCAGGCCCAAAATGCAGGACTACAGGTGCCTGTTGAGATCGGCCCAGTCAATTGGAGGTCGGGCTCGTATGCCTACTGGTTCAATCCCTTGAATGGTAACGATATGCTGCCTTCTGCAAATGCTACCATCCAGGCTCCGATGCCAGAAACTTGGGTTTTTAGCGCGGGCACGCCATATCCAAGTTATAATAATATCACTCAAGCCAATGGCTATTCCATCAGTTTATGTAATTGGGGTAAATTAAATTGGTATAAACCAGGCGACGGTAGTTGCTTTGGCGCAAATACCCAGGTGCTGATGGCCGACGGCCAAAGCAAAACCATTGCTGAAATTTGTATAGGTGATATGGTTATGTCAAGCACTGGACCTTGTAAAGTTGCACTGATCGAAACTCCGCCCAGAAAACGAAGACCACTTTACCAAGTGAACGAACAGCAGGTATTTGCAACCTCAGCCCATCCTTTTTGTATGGCTGAAACTGCGAGCCCTAAACTTGCGGCCATTGACCCCTGGGCTTTGATTGATGGCATTCCTACCACTACGATCAAGGGCGTTGTTGATTTGAAACCGGGCATTAATCTCAAAACAAATACACGAGGCCAAGATACCGAAAGTATTGTTGCTCATTTAATAGAGCACCCCTCATATGGAGATGTGGAAGAGGATAAAGTATATGATTTGATTCTTGAGTCTTGGGTGAAAAAGCAAGCTGCTTATTACGTTGGTGGCCCGGATCACTACTTCGCGGTTGAAGCAGAGACCATCGACCCTTTGCCCCATCCAAACGCCGCAGCAGGGGTCATTGCTTGCTTACACCAGTGCTTGATGCTGAGTAGAAAGAAATTGTCATTCCCTTACACACAAATTTCGAATCTGATCGCCATGGCTTGCCACCAAGGCCATGTTAAAGGCATCCGATCGATGAATTCTCAGCAATTTGACGCTGAACTGAAACTACCCAAAATCCCTGGTGTGGAAATCTTTTTGCACAATGGCGAGTGGGATATTCATGCTTCTATGTTGGAATACCATATCGCCAAAAGATTCGGTCGCTTGTTCAGAAGGGAGTCAGTTACGGGGTGGCGCAATTTTCAGTCTAGCCAGCCCGCAGGGATTTTGGTCTTGACTATTTTTGACCTGGAATTAGGCGGCCATGTCAATTTGAACAAGGAAATACAACTGAAGATTGAGCTAGTTACCTCTGATCATGGAATCATTCAAAACCAAATCAGCCTTTCGCAAAAAGGGGAGACCTCGTATCATAGTTTGATCGACCAATGCCTGAATTTTGGAAATGTAAACATGGAAATTGCAAACTATCAGCTGTCTATTGCGCTACAAAATGGTGAAAAAGAGTTGGGCAAAACTTCACTTGAGCTATCTAAGGAAACGATTGATCTACAAAGTTTTGAATTGTCACTCGCTGACCCGAATGGACATTTGCTAGGTCGCATTGGGATAGAATGCCATTGCCTACAAGAGGGCGAATTCAGGGAGGCATTGCTGCGAAAGGAGCAATGGGGAATGGCGCAAACCTTGGATTTTGCTACTCGTTTAGGCACGTCTCTGGGGCAGGAATTGGCGAGAAATATCATCAGTCGTCACCCTGAACTGTCTAATCAGCCTGATCAGGAAGTATGACTTTTTAAATCATTTAACCGCATTCTTTCCCTCATAAGCCGCAACAAGCATCGTCACCCGGTCATAATTCAACATGCCTTCGGAAATGCCCTGGCTTTTGAGGTAAGCGTCGTACAAGCGCGGCTGCAAATCGGGGATAAAATCGGGGTATTTCAGCATGGCGGTATTGATCGCGTCCAGGTCGGCCTGGATGCCTTTGGGCAGGGATTCCCGGATGTTAACAAAATCATCGCGGTAATAGCGGCGGTATTGGGCGGCCAAGGTGCGCCAATAATTCAGGTTGCCACTGTAGCGAATGGCCGAGTTTTTGGATTGCTCGCAACACAAATAGGCCCAAAAATTGCAGGTGCCCTCGTCCGCAAAGCCGTAGCCGTGCGACATCTCGTGGCTCATCACATAAGGCCATTGGATCGGGCTCAAACCCGGATCAATGTGCCCTTCGCCCGTAAATGGCCAGTACAAACCCGCCGAGCTGAAGCGCAAAAATACTCCTCGCGGCCACAACAAGCGCCCGCGCACTCGACCAACGGTAGGGTAGTGGTGGCTGGCTAAACTGGCTTTGAGGTCGCTCCTGAGTTCCTTTTCCAAGTCTGCTGGAAAATCGCTGCGGGTCAAAGCACTGGCATCGGCCCCCGGAATGGCATCCCGCAATCGGATGATCTTTTCGGTTTGGGTGGCAAATGCCTGGGCCAGGGCTGGGCCATCGAGGGGTTTTAGGTCCAGGTGCATGGTTTTTTCAACGGGCACCCGGCTGTAGTTGAAGCCCCAAAGCAGCAAAAAAGCAAAAACGAAAGCACCCACAAAATTCGAAACCGCCGCCAGGCTACCCACCCAAGTCCAACTGCTGCGCATGCGAATACGGCGGATCAAAAACCGGATCACCAAAAACCAAAACAAGTACATCAAGGCAACAGGAAACCACGACACTACATCAAATAACATGCGAATGCCTAGGTAAACCCTGCGGCTGTAAAGGGTTTCTACTAACTCTGGGGAGTAGGCGGACAGGATTTTTAGGACTAGGGTGATTAAGCCTGCGATTAGCCAGAAGTAGGATGGTTTTTTTGGTTTCATGGTTTGGGATTAATGTGAGGCACTGCAAAGATAAGGAATACTGGTTGAGGGATACCGGATTAGATGCTCATAAAGTAGGAAAACGCTAAACTTGTTGCATAGGAACAGGATTCAGGCAAACAAAATTTTTTGCAAGGTTCCTTGAAATTTGCTGCAGAACGAACATGGTATGCTGTACTAGCATTGATTATCAACCCATTTGTGATTTTTGAGTCCCATTCCGAAAGCAATCCCCCTTTGGTTTGAGCCTAAATTCGGGGACTATCAGCCTCGTTAATCGTGACGTAGGCAACCTGCGAAGCAGGTCTCATTCTCTCATTCTTTCAAATTCTTGTTTAGAAAGAATTGGTCAACGTCACGCAAGTAATTCTGCAATTCTGAAAATTCTGGTTTAGACAAAAAAATCAAATATACTTTAAATCACATCAAACCCAAGAAGAGTTGTTACAGCACCAAAAGGATTCTTTTATGTTTCAAAAATTGGTTCAAAAATACGCATTGCTTTTAGCATACTTTAGTTGTTCAGGACCTGAAATTGTGGTTCTTTGACAAATCCTATGTTTGTTGATGCAAATGCCATGAATTTAGTTATATGAAAAATTATATCATCCTCATTTTCCTGTTTAGTAAAGCCTCGATTTTTTGCCAAAATCAAAAACGAACACTTGAAATGGAATATGATTCCGCAAAATTCAAGTTGAATCCGATATTTCATGAGATGCTGCTCAAGTTTGATCAAGAATTGTTTGAGTCACAAGGCAATGGCGCAGCCATATTTTTGAAAGATAGAATGGACATTATTCAAACCAATAACGATTACTCGAATTGGGGTAAAAATGAGTTTGATAAAATAGAGCAAGACTTATGGATTGCCGCAAGTGAATTGATTCAGGGTACATTGATAATCCACGTAGGTCAAGCGTTTGGGAATGAATTTTTAAAATGTAAAGTCAACAATGGAGTTGTAAAAATTTAATTTTCAGAGAGTTATAAAAATGATGATATTATAAAGTTGCGTGAATATGATAAACCAAGGAGTAAGGCGATCATTCCTCTTGAAATAGCTGAGATTGAACTATCGAAAACGGGAAGTTTTGAACTGAAAGAAGTAATTTATGGTAAGGCGAAAATTACTACCCAACCTTATTATTTACAACCTCTGGGCTTTGATGGTGATTTTGAGCTGGTAAAACGAGAATACGAGTTGTATTTTAAGTTCAAAGTTCGTTAAGAAGTACCTACACACCACTCTAAAATCACCCGCCTATCCTCCGGATCCCCCATTTACCTCTCAAAATCCCCTACCGCAAGTCACTCCGATTGGGTCAAAACTTCAGCAAAAGGTCATTGGCGTTGTGACTTGTGATGGGGTCTTTCCATTTTCGAGCTTGGGTAAATGATGACTTTACCTTTCAACACCACCCTGAAATATGCACCCATATCACCCACAAGGGTTGGAATAGCATCAAAGGCCCAATTGATGACTTGAAAATTTAATGCAAAAAGCTCGCAGTGCCAAAAAACTTGATTTATATTTGTACATGAGGTGTCTATTTCGCCAGAAAAAAACCACATACTAGTGACCGACATACCTACTAAGCGGAAACATCAGCAACTGAAGAGTATCTCAAACACGCAATGCGGGTTTTGGATTGTCGTTTGTTGCGTTAGTACGGTTGTTACCTGCAACTAAAACACCTCAAAAAATCAGCATTTGTCTTTAGCTTTGCATAAAAGTATAAAAGTAAAAAAATGACAATAAAACCTTTCAAATTAGAAAGATTTTACACGATACATGAATTTACAGCAAAATATTTATTGTGTAGTTCGGATTGCGAAGCCATGAGTATTGGCGATTTACTTGTCTTAGAAGACGGGGCAAAAGAAAGGTTTGAAAACCTTTGGTTAGGTTACACCGAAACCAAAGGAAATCCGATATTGCGGCAAGACATATCCGCTATTTATAGCACTATTTCTGCTGACAATATTTTAGTATGTGCGGCTGCCCAAGAACCCATTTTTCTTTTCTGTCATGCCACCTTAAAGTCAAAAGACGAAGTAATTATTCAATTTCCTTGCTATCAGTCTGTACAATCTATACCCGAAAGTATGGGTTGTAAAGTCATAAATTGGACAGTAAATTATGCCAACAACAAACCTGAGCTTGACCTTGATATACTGGAGAAACTCATTACAAATAAGACGAGAGTTCTATTTTTAAATAGTCCACACAACCCAACAGGACATCATTTTTCAAAAGAAGAACAACAAGCGATTATTGAATTAGCTCGAAAACACAATGTTTTAATTTTTTGCGATGAAGTTTACAAAGGATTGGAACATAGTCCTGCCTTTACCATACCTGCTTTTGCCGATGCATATGAAAATGGCATTTCATTGGGCGTTATGTCTAAATCTTATGGTTTAGGTGGACTTAGGATTGGTTGGTTAGCATCACACCGACAAGATATTTTAGAAGAAATCGCTGTTTTAAAAGAATACACGACCATTTGTAGTGCTGCACCAAGTGAGTTTTTGGCGAGCGTGGCTTTAAGAAATAGAGCCATTATTTTCAAAAAAAACCTTGAAATTGTACAGACAAATATCGTTCATTTAAATACCTTTTTTGAAAAATATGCCAATTTGTTCACTTGGTTTGCACCCAATGCAGGACCTATAAGTTTTGTGCGTATGAATTTTGATATGGACGACTTAGCTTTTGTCGACAAAGTCGTAAGAGACAAAAGTGTGTTGCTGTTACCTGGTGAAGTATATGATTATAAAGGTTATTTTAGAGTTGGTTTTGGAAGAAGGAATATGCCCGAAGCACTCACAAAATTTGAAGAATTTGTCTTAGAAAATTTGCTAAAATGAGGGTAATTAACTTTGAAGAGATAGAACGAATCATAAAATTTAATACTTGTTTTATCCTGTTGTAAAATCTTTTATAGCGTATTTGTTGCCAAATTTAATTGAAACACTTGTTAATTTATTGCATTTTGGGTCTAATGCTGATGCCCATATCATGTCAAATTAGTAGGTATAGGCGTGCAGGATTTAGCAGCCGCTTCATTGATACTTGAAAAATTAGCACTTCAAGGGCAAAATACTGAGCACAAGGATGCAGTATTGGCATTCGCCGAATTCGAGGCTGTCTCTTTCAGCAACAGGCGAGCGGGACATCAGCAGCCATATCGCCTATATCGACCCTTAGGGTGCTAAATGGTTACGAAAAAATACAATTTATGGTAGCCCAAATTAAGGACGAACATGTAAGAATTTTTATTAAAGGGTAGGGTTGGGGTTGCTGGAATGTCTTAGCGCATTTTTAAAATTTTTTGGTTTTCATAAAACGGCCCAGTTTCGACTACTCTTCGTTAGGAAAATGCTCATTATGCGCTGCATAACTCCGCTTTTCCTGACTCGATTAGTCAAAATTTGCCTCGTTTTCTGACTAAACCCCCAATATTTAAACACACTCTTAGCGGAAGTCTGGAATCCGAAAATACACAATGAATCCTGTCAATTAATGTATTTTGCCTGCATTTAGAATTGAAACAGCATGCCTTTTCCGGTCTATGACATAAAAGATTTCATCGCTCCACACCAACAGCCGAGCATACACTTCCACATCAACACACTGGAAGCCCACCCGCCCTTACCTCCAGGTATCCAGACCCCGCACAAGCACCGTTTTTATGAACTGTTTTTTGTGCAGGAAGGAACTGCCCACCATTTGGTAGATTATGAAGAGTACGAAATGCGAGCAGGCAGTTTTTTCTTCATTTCACCAGGGCAACTTCATTTTTGGAGCAAGACACGCCGTGAGGGCATCCGGGGGTTCCGCTTGATGTTCACCGAGGAGTTTTTTCTGCTTTTTGAGCAGGACAACTTGTTCCTGACCGAACTCGTACATTTTGACAACGTTTATCAGCACCCACTTTTTCAATTCGAGCCGGGTTTCAACTCACTTCTTTTCACCTATTTCGATCTACTCCACCGAGAATACCAACGTGAGAATTGCTATGAAAAGGCACTGTATTCCCTGCTTTTTTTGCTGTTGGCCGAGGTTCGGAGGCTTTGTGAAAAACAGCCGCTGACCGATGCCACTAAACACCGAGCACTTCTTTTTAGGCAATTTTTATCGCTGCTGGAAATTCATTTTCAAAGCCACTGGACGGCTGACGAATATGCTAAATCCCTGCACATATCGCCCCGCCACCTCAACCGCATTCTGAATGAAATGACGAATCAAAGCCTGTCTGACATCATCCGCAATAGGCTCATTTTGGAGTCCAAACGGCTATTGACTTTTTCCGGGCTGGCCGTCGCCCAGATTGCGGAGCAGTTGGGTTTTGAGGATGCCGCTTACTTCGCCCGTTATTTTCGCAAGGCGGTGGGCATGTCGCCCACCGATTTTAGGGAAAGCCTGTCCGAAAAGTACCATAAATAGGCTCGCTTGTCCTGACTCAAGGTTTCAAATCGTTGTGTCCTTTGCAGAAGATTTTTTCGGTCCAATAATCAAATCAGTCTAAATCATTTTGCAAAAATGCCGTATCGAATCATTACCACTATTTTTCTGGGTTGGCTTGCCTACGCAAACGTGCAAAACCAAGCGCAAACCGACCCTTTGGTATTTCCGAAGGACAAATACACTGTTGAAACCAAGACCATCAAAACCTCGGCGGGTGACAAAACCGTCAAAATCCATGCGTACAAACACTTGCTTTACGTGGCGAAACCGGTGGACAAGGATTACCAAAGCCTCGATGTGAGCGTGCCTGTCGAAATTGACGGACTAGCAGTGGATGCCCAAAATGCGCCCATCTTGTTTGCCATTGGCGTGGGCGGCTATATTTCTGTTAACAACGCCAAGGGCAATGTGCCGGGCGGCCCCATGTTCCCTGGCGGCGGCACTCCAGTGGATAGAAGACCGGGCGGACCGCCACGCATGCAGGGCGGCGGTAAACCTCAAAGAACCAGCAACAAGGATTTGGCTTTGGCAGCAGGCTTCGTGCTCGTAATGCCCGGCTGCAGGGGGCGCGACAATCAAGCCGCCGACGGCAAGTATTTTGGAAAAGCACCCGCCGCCATCGTTGACCTGAAAGCCGCAGTGCGCTACCTGCGCCACAACAAAGGCAGGATGCCCGGCAATACCGACTTGATTTTCTCAACGGGCGTGAGCGCGGGCGGTGCATTGTCGGCTTTGCTCGGCGCATCTGGCAACAACGATTTGTACGCCCCATATTTGAAAAAAATCGGGGCGGCAGCGACTAATGACGCAATTTTCGGGAGTGCCTGTTTTTGTCCAATTACCGATTTGGAACATGCAGATGGTGCCTACGAGTGGATGTACGGCAGTACACCCGGCAGAAACGGAGTGGTTGACCAAGCGCTTTCCCAAAAACTTATTCAACAATACAAATATTATCAGGAAGCCCTGCATTTGAAAGGGCAAAATGGCTTTGGTGCATTGACCGTCGACAATTACGATGATTATATTTTGAACAATTACCTGTTGCCTTCGGCAAATTTTTTCTTTAAAAATTTGAGCGACGAAGCCCGAAAGGATTATTTGTCAAAAAACCCGTGGATATCCTATTCCATCGAAAAAGGAGTGGCTTTCAAATGGACGGATTACGTGGCGCACGTCGGTAGGATGAAAGGCTTACCTGCTTTTGATGACTTCGAACTGAAATCACCAGAAAACATCGTTTTTGGTAACAAAACCACCAATGCAAGGCATTTCACCAATTTCAGCCAACAACAAACCACTAAAACCCCCGCTGCTGAAATTGATGCCGAAGTTAAAAAACAGGTGGACTTGATGAACGCCATGTTTTTTATCCAGGCTTCGAACAAAGGCTGTGCCCAACATTGGTGGATACGCCATGGCACCTCTGACAACCACACCTCCCAATCGGTCATCGTCAACCTCGGTACTGCACTCGAAAACCAGCAAAAAAATGTCAGCACTAAACTTTATTGGGATGCTGGTCACGGTGCGGACGAAGATGCCGAAGACTTCATCGCCTGGATAAAACATATTTGCGCAACACGCAAATGACGGCGGCGGCTGTCCGTCTGTCCTCATCAATCAAGGAAAATCCAAACCCGTCGTCATGCAAAAAAACACGCAAAGCCTATTTGACCCTTCTAGGATAACCCCCTTGCAACGAGCCACCATGCTCCTCTGCTTTTTGATGAACATGTTGGACGGCATGGATGTCATGGTCATTTCTTTTGCCGCTCCTAGCATCGCCAAAGAGTGGGCGGTCAGCCCCGAAGCATTGGGCGTGGTGTTCAGCATTGGATTGGTTGGCATGGCGATAGGTGCCATGTTTTTGGCACCCAAAGCCGACACTATCGGGCGGCGCAACGTGATTTTGATTTGTACTTGTATCATGGGAGCAAGCATTTATGCCACCATTTTTGCCCAAACAAGGGAGCAATTGGCATTTTTTCGGCTGTTGAGCGGCGTGGGTATCGGTGGGATGCTCGCAAGCACGGCGACCTTGGCGGCAGAGTACGCCCCGGTGCGGACCAAGGACTTTTGGATCAGTTTCGTCATGGCGGGGTATCCGGTCGGGGCGGTGCTGTCGGGTTTGGTGGCGGCGCAGGTGATACCCGAACAAGGCTGGCGCATCATTTTTCAAATAGCAGGTTTGGCGACGCTGACAACATTCCCCTTTGTTTATTGGTTTTTGGCGGAGTCATTGGAATTTCTACTAAAATCCAAACCCAAAAACGCCCTGCAACGCGCCAACCGCATTTTGGAAAAAATGCACGCACAACTACTTGTAGAACTTCCTCTGGCCAATGAAAACCCCGCAAAAGGTTCGCTCGCAACACTATTTACCGACCAAAGGGCGAGACCGACGGTTTACCTTTGGACGGCGATTTTTATGGCGTTCGCTACCCTGTATTTCCTGACCTTGTGGATCCCTAAATTGGTGAGCAATGCAGGTTTGCCCCTGCACTTGGCGATTTATGCCGGCACGGTTTTCAACTTGGGGGCCTTCGTTGGCATCGTGCTGCAGGGTTATTTGTCCAGCCGTTTTGGCTTGAAACGCATCATTTTTGCTTACTTCTTGCTAACGGCGGCACTGATGTCAGTGTTCGGGCTGTTTGCAGGTTCGGCGATGATTCTGGTACTGTTCGGTTTGATGGGTTTTGGTATTCAGGGTGGGTTCATCGGTTTGTACGCCGTTGCTGCCAGGCTTTATCCGACGGAGGCACGTGCGACGGGCGTGGGCTGGGCAATTGGCTTGGGAAGGGTCGGTGCCGTTGTGGGTCCGCTTCTGGGTGGCGTTTTGATTGGGATGGGCTTGTCTTTGGCGGTCAATTTCATGATTTTCGCAGTGCCCGCCGTGGTTGCTGCGGTCGCCACCTTGAAAATTGATTTAAAAAATTAACTGATAGAAATATGGATTTAACCTGGGAAATAGCCCACCTCGCCCACGTCGAGTTGCTGACCCCCAAACTGGAAGAAAGCGCCCGTTTTTTTACCGAAATCATGGGTATGTCCGTCAGCAGCGCGGAAGGCGATTCGATTTACCTCCGTGCTTACGACGATTACGAGCACCATACGCTCAAACTCACCGCCCACCGCCACGCTGGCATGGGGCATTTTGCCTGGCGCACTCGCAGCGCCGATGCGCTTGCACGTCGGGCGGCTGCCATTGAAGCTACCAGGCTGGGCGTCGGTTGGCATGACGGTGACCTCGGTCACGGAAAAACCTACCAATACCGCACACCTGACGGGCATTTGTCAGAAATCTATTTTGACACCCAAAAATACAAAGCCACCGATGCAGACCGCTCCGCGCTGAAAAACACGGCGAGCAAATTTCCCGGAAGGGGCATGAACGTGCGCCGCATTGACCACCTTAACCTGCTTACGAGCGACGTGGCGGCGTTTCGGGACTTTCAATTAAAAAACGTCGGCGGGCGGCTTTCCGAGACCATCATTTTTGAAAACGAGGTGAAAGGCGCTTGGTTCTCGGTCAATTCCAAATCCTACGACCTCGCTGTGACGGAAGATCATACGGGTTTGAAAGGCAGGTTTCACCACCTGACCTACGCCGTGAACAGCCGCGAGGAGGTACTGCTCGCTGCCGATATTGCCCTCGAAAACGGCGTTTTTATCGAAACAGGACCCCACAAACACGCTGTCCAGCAGACCTTTTTCCTCTACCTATACGAACCCGGAGGCAACCGAATCGAGATTGCCAACCCCACCGCCCGCCTAATCCTTGACCCAGACTATGAGACCATCGTCTGGAACCGCGAAGAGCGCATGAAGGGACAGGCATGGGGCTTAAAAACGGTGGAAAGTTTCCACTTGCGAGGAACGCCCCTGCCCGAAGACCTTTAACCGCAAACTAATTTTTTTTAAAATGAAAAAGAAATTACTCGTCGTCGGCGCACATTCCGGCGATTTCGTATGGCGGTCAGCCGGAACGCTTGCAAAATCCATCGAAGAAGGTGCGGAAACCCTGGTCATCGCCATGTCTTACGGCGAGCGGGGCGAATCGGGCGAACTCTGGAAAGAAGACCCCAAACGCAGCGTGGAAAGTGTCAAAGCCATCCGCCACGAACAGGCTTCGCGGGCTGCCGACCTCATTGGCACGCCCATCCGTTTCCTTGACTGGGGCGATTACCCCATGCTGTTGAGCGATGAGCGCGTGTCGCAACTGACGGAAATCATCGGTGATTTCGAGCCGACCGTCATCCTCACCCACAGCGAAAAAGACCCTTTTAACCCCGACCATCCGCTGGCTTTTCAAGCCGTTGAGCGGGCGAGGCTACTCTCCTGTGGGGCGGGTGTTCCGAGCGCATTCAAAAACATTGACCCGCCGATGTGGTACTCCTTCGAGCCGCACCAGCCGGAGATTTGTGGCTTCAAACCCGACACATTCGTGGATATTTCCACCGTTTTCGACAAAAAAATGGCTGCCATGTCCTGCATGGGCGCACAGTCGTACCTGAAAGATTATTACGCCGAACTCGCCGCCCGACGGGCAAACCACGCACGGCGCATTTCGGGGAAAAAAGACATCAAATATGCTGAGGCGCACCAGAGCCAGTTGCCCCGCATCACCAACAGCATTTTTTAAAATGAAAGAACAAATAGAAAAGCTCGCCCGCTTCGGCGCGGCGACCATTCACGAGGCTTTGGGCAAAATCGGCGATTTGCCTCCTCAAATCAAGCCGCTCAACAAAGCCATGCGCATTTTCGGCACTGCCTACCCCGTAAAATTGAAGGCTTTTATGAACATCAATTTGCACCGAGCCTACGCTTATGCCCAGCCCGGCGACATCATCGTCGCCGATTGTTCGGGCGGTTACGAGGCCGGTTATTGGGGCGATCTGCTCACGGCAGGGGCCATGAAACGCGGCATCGGTGGCTTGGTCATTGACGGCTGCATACGCGATGCCGACGAAATTGAGGCTTTGGGCTTTCCTGTCTTTTGCCGGGGCCTGTGCATCAAAGGCACGGGCAAGGACACCGAGGGCTCACTCAATGAACCCATCACCATTGGGGACGTGTGCATCCGCCCAGGCGACATCATCGTGGGCGACCGTGACGGCGTAGTGGTGGTGCCAAAAGAACGCCTTGCCGAAGCCGTCGAAAAATCCGCTGCCCGTGAAGCCAAAGAAGCCGCCGTGCGCCATCGGCTGAACAATGGTGAGACCTCTTTGCAAATTTATGGTTGGGACAAAACTTACGGATTCTAAAATATGACCATCGCAATAATCGGACTCGGCGAGGCTGGTAGCCATTTTGCAAACGATTTGGCGACAATGGGCGTCTCGGTGCGCGGTTGGGACCCGCAGCCCAAACGCACCTTGCAACCCGCTGTGTATTTTGCAAAAAACAACCCCGACGCGGTGCAGGGCGCAGACATCGTTTGGAGCGTCAACCTTAGTACTGAATCCAAAAATATCGCCCGTGAGGTCTTGCCTTTTTTGAAAAAAGGGGCTTTGTTCTGCGAAATGAACACTGCTGCGCCCTCCACAAAGATCGAAATCGAAGCCATGTTGTTGCCCGCCAATATCCTTTTCGTGGACTTGGCAATCATGTCCCCCGTGCCGCCTCTGGGCATTAAAACCCCGCTTTTGGCAAGTGGAACAGGAGCAAAACTATTGGGCGAAAAACTCTCCCCTTTTCCCTTGAACTTGACGGTTCTGAACGAAAAAACGGGCGACGCTGCTGGCAGAAAACTGTTGCGTTCCATCGTATACAAAGGCGTGGCGGCGGTCGTCTGCGAGGCAATGGAGGCGGGTCAGCATTTCGGGTTAGAGGCATACATGCGCGAGCAAATCCGTTCGGTCATCGGCGACGATGACGCTTTGATTGACCGTTTCATCGAAGGTAGTCGTAACCACGCCGAGCGGCGTTTGCACGAAATGGTAGCCGTGTCTGAAATGCTGGAACAGGCGGGTTTGAGTGCATTTATGTCAAAATCAGCTGCCGAAAATTTGAAAAAATACCTATAAAATTTCAAACGATGCCACAACTATCCATTCCGTTCATGCAAATCCGGGGCGGCAGTTCCAAAGGCGTTTTTTTCAATGCCAAAGACCTGCCAGCCGACGAAACCGAAAGGAATCGCCTCCTTCTTTCCGCCATGGAAGGTGTCGGTCAAGGTGACCCGCGCCAGATTGACGGCTTGGGCGGTGCGGATTCTTTGACCGCTAAAGTTGCCATTGTCAGTCCTTCCGACCGCGACGGTGCGGATTTGGATTACCTTTTTCTGCAAGTGCTCATCGGCAAAGGGCAGTTGTCGGCTGCCCAAACTTGTGGCAACATCTTGGCGGGCGTGCTGCCTTTTGCCCTTGAAAGCGGTATGTTGCCCGCCCAAAAGGCTACCACGACCGCCACCATCCAGCTGCTCAACGGGGGCGGGCTTTGCGAGGTGACGGTGCAAACGCCCGGTGGCGAACTTGCCGTAGCGGGTAATGCAAAAGTGGACGGGGTGCCGGGTACGGGCGCACCGATTGTCTGCAATTACCTGGACATCGCCGGGGCGAACTGTGGCGCATTGCTCCCCACGGGAAATGTCCGCGACCTGGTGGACGGCATCGAAACGACCTGTGTGGACAACGGTATGCCTGTCATCCTCCTGCGGGCGAGTGATTTGGGCATTTCCGGGCAGGAGTCAAAAGCTGATTTGGACAGCAACGAGGACTTGAAAAAACGCCTTGAAAACATCCGCCTCCAATTGGGCGAAAAAATGAACCTGGGCGATGTGCGCAACCAAAGCGTACCCAAAATATGCCTGCTCTCGCCCGCCGAAAATGGCGGTTTCGTCAGCACCCGGATGTTCATCCCCCACGTTTGCCATGCGGCAATTGGCGTTTTGGCGGCGGTCTCGGTGGCAACGGGCTGTCTGGTTTCAGGCTCGGTGGCCGAGGGCATATTTACGGAAACGGATGATTTTGGCAACCTCTCTATTGAGCACCCGACGGGCGAACTTTCGGTCAGTCTGCAAACAGAATTAGGCGAAAACGGGCTGCGTATTTTGAAGGCAGGGGCGATTCGGACGGCACGGATTATCAGCAAGGGAGTGGTTTATGTGCCATTTTGACACTAACTGATAAGTAAGGATAACAACGACTTGCTGTCCATGCTGCCAAACAGCCAGCCCGCAAAACCGACGCACGGCGGCACCGCAGCAAGCCAACCGTTAGCTACAAAAAGCGAACAATACCAAAAATGCCAAAAAAGTCAGCCATTTCGTCTAGTCGATAAAAAAATAAGATGGACAGATTTGGGTTTGGTGAAAAAAGATAAAGAACTGGATGAAATGAAGTTGTGTTCTTTTTTTGCTAAGCCTCAAAAGCAAATGCATCCATTTTATTTTAGCTCAAATACTAAATCACTAATTTCGCCCAACGGCTTCTACTAAAAGACACTCCCTGAAGAAATACAGATAAACAAACCCAGGGTAGGTGAATTGCCCAACCGTCGCTTTGGCTTGGCTTTTACTTGACTTTAACTTGTCCAAAAAATTGCTCATACCCCACACCAAGCCAAAATCACCCGCCCATTCTCACTATCCCCCAACTTCCCACTCAAAATTCCCTGCCGCAAGCCACTCCGATTGGGCCAAAACTTCAGCAAAAGGTCATTCGCATTTGGGCCAGGATTGGGGTTTTTCCACTGCCAGGCCTGGGCATATTTGTTTTTCGCCTCCCCTTGTTTCCCCAGGCGTTCCAGGCAAAAAGCTTCCAGGAAATCCTCTAGGCGCTCGTCAATATCGGCTGGATAGGGGCGGCCCACGCCTAGGTTTTCGGGCCAGAGTCGGGCGTCCTGGATGTTGTTGATGGCTTTTTCGTACTGCTGATTTTTGATGTTTTGGATGGCTTGCATCAAGTTGCTTTCTTTCCAAATGCCCCGCCCGGCCGTGGCACCTTCGTTGGGCAACACTTGCAGTTGGCGCAGGTACGTGATGCCTTGGGCGTACTGGGCATTGAGCAGCAAGGTCTTGGCGTAGAGCAAGCCCAGGTAGTAGTTTTTGGGTTGAGATTGGACGTAAGCTTCCGCCAATTTCAAGGCAGCAGCGGCTTGTTTTTGTTGGATCTGCCATTCAATCATCGCCTGGCCATAGCGCCATTGGTTGGGGTCCAGGCTGCGGGCTTTTTCCATGTTTTGGGCAAAACGAGTGGGGTCGGTTTGGAAAAATTCCGCCCGGGCGGCATAAAATACGGCCTCATCGGCTTGGTCGCCACAAGCCTCCCATAAATTCCGGGCAGCAGGCAAATCACCCAAGTGCCACTTGATCAAAGCGAGGTAATATTTCAACTTCCAATGGGGATTTTTTTTGATTTCCTCCTCCAGCAGTACGGCCGTTTCGGGGCGAAAGGGAAAATAGGGCGTTTTTTGTTGGATCAAATCCACCGCCCCCTTCTCATTGTGGAAGCGGATGGCTGGACTGTCATAAATGTTGAACCAATTCATGGCGATGGGCAGGCGGGAATAATAAGCCTGGCATTCCAGGATGCTTTCTTCGGGCAGTTCGCTTTGCAAATGCCGTTTCAGTTGGGCATTGGCCAGGGTACTGTTTTGGTAGCGGTCGTAAACGTTGAACATTTTTTCGGCCCGCGCAACCGGGTTGAAGGGGTTGGCAGCCAAACAGACCTCAACAATGGAATCTGCGCGATCCAATTGCCCCATTTCGCGGGCAATAAAAGACATCAATTGCAAGGCCGCATAGTTTTTGCTGTTGTTTTCCAGGCTTTTCTGGGCGTAGTGATACGCTTTGCTCATCTTGTATTCGCGGAAATAGATTTTCGCCAACTCAGTATAAGCCGCCGAGCGGTAAGCCGGGCCCAAAGCCGCCAAGTCAAAGCCGTCTTTGGCGTCGGTCCAGTTCTTGAGGCCCACATTCACCAAGCCGTAGAGGTAATTGGCTTGCGGGTCGTAGGTGTTCACGCTAAGGGCCGTTTTGAGCAAATCCAAAGCCTGGGCATAGTGCATCTTTTGATAAGCCAATTGGGCCAAATCACAAAGCGTGGGGATGTGGTAAGGCTCGCGCTTGAGCGACAAGCGTAATTTTTCCTCGGCTTTGGCATATTCGCGCATGTGCATGAATTGTTTTCCTTGCAGCCACAGCCCATAAGCACTGTTGAAGTCAAAATCTTTGGGCGCAGCAGTGGGGCGCTGGAGGTCAAGGGATTCCGGGCGGCTATCGTATGAAAGCAGTTCATCGCCCAGGGTGATTTTTAACGGACCGCCGAGCTCATTTTTACCCAAATCATATTCAAATACTTCCAAAGGGGCGAGCTTGATGTTTTGGGTACTGATCAAGCGCTTGCCACTGTAGATGTACATTTTTTCATTCAAGTGCTGCAAAGCCATGAGCCAAATTTTCTCATCTTTCAGGTTCAAAACCGCCACCTCATTGGCTTTGACCAAACCCTTGGTTTTTTTGACTGGAAACCAATATTCCGTCCAGGTATCGGTGGAGTAGGGGGCAAATCCTTGTTGTTTAAAAGGGCTGAGGTTACTGCCTTCGGCGGCTTGGTTGAATAAGCGTCCAGACTGCACTTCTACGTATTGCCCATTGTTGTCGGTCAGTAGTTTTTCCCAAATCATGCCTTGCGGAGAAAGCCCCCAGATCCAGATTTTTTTCCCTGCTTTTTCGTCGTGGGGCGCGTAACGGCCCATGCCAAAGTCTTCATCGTGCCAGTAAGCACCAAAAAAATCGCTGTAACGGCCAAAAACGTGGTAACTTTTGTAGGTTCCAAAATTGTTTTGCTCGTAAAAATTAATGCGCTTGCCATTTTGTTGATTCAGGGGCCAATCGCCAATTTCGCCCTCGTGCCCAAGGTAGTTTTTGCCGTCATAGACAAACTCCAGGTTTCCAGCGGCCTTGATGCCCACGTTCATCCAGTGGTAGTAGGGTTGCTCCAGCGCGGTGGCATTGTGCCAAAGGGAGTGGGTACTGAAATAGGCTTTGTCGGCTTCCAACCGCACTTCAATGCGCCACCAAGTGCGGGTCAGCAGGTCTAGCCAGCCGATGAAGCAACTCGCACTGCCGTCTTCGTTTTGTTTGGTAAGGTAGTCCACCGGGGTAGCGCAATTGGGGGTATGACCAATGATGCCGTAGTTGGCCTCGATGCCGCCCGAAGTCCAGGGGCCCCGCATGGCTACGTCGCGAAATTTGATGACCTCATTGTTGTAGATGAAAGATTTGCCCGTAGATTTTTCAATGGCTGTCCAGATCTTGCCGCCAATTTGGGGCAAAATCAGCACTTTGATGTATTCATTTTCCAGGGCCACCACGGTCCATTCCTGGTCCACAGCTTCGCTGGCGTAAGCATCGAAACGAAAATAGGGATAGATCCGGCTTTGAGGATGGGGAACCGGATCGGGATCGGAAAAAGGATAGGTCTTGAATACCTGGGGGTAAGTTTTTACGCTTGCAACACCCTGCGCGACAAGTGTTTGGCAGCAAAGAAATGCTATGAGCAAAAGTAGGTTTTTCATGGCAAGGCTGTTTCTGGGTAAAGGTGCGTTGTAGCTGGTGAATATAGGCAAAAATAGCTAAATTAGCATTTTGAGCACTAAGGCCTTTTTTGACCGAAATGGGAACAGTCGAAGCTTTTACCATCAGGATAGAGATCACACGCTGCAAATTAGCAAGGGTCTAGAGCGTTCAAGAACCAAGTATTTTATTTCAAAAAACTTTCAAAACGGAGTATGATCAACTGGGAAGACTCAATATTTACGCTAAATTTACACTGACAATGTTGGAAGAAAACCTGACATTTGACCGCAATTCACGCATCCAGCAATGAAAAAATCAACTCTCCTTGTTTTGCTTTGTTTGGCCTTGACCGCCTGCCTTGACTCCAAGAAACTCACCGAGCCTGAGCGCTGGAAAGCCAGGGCTGAACGGGTCACTATTTTTCGTGACGACTTCGGTATTCCGCATGTCTATGGCAAATCGGACGCAGATGCCGTGTTTGGAATGCTGTATGCCCAGTGTGAGGACGACTTCAAGCGAGTGGAACTCAATTACCTGAGGGCCATCGGAAGATTGGCAGAGGTAGAGGGCGAAAAGGAACTGTACAGCGATCTGCGGGCTCATATGTTCATGACCGAAGAGGAGGCCAAAGTGCATTACGAAAGCGCCCCGGAATGGCTCAAAGCACTTTGTGTCGCCTTCGCCGACGGAGTGAACTACTACCTGAAAACTCATTCAGAAGTGAGACCCAGGCTGCTGACCCGTTTTGAACCCTGGTTCCCCATGTATTTCTTCGAAGGAAGCATTGGTGCCGACATCGAGAGTATCCCAACGGAACAGATCAGGGCTTTTTATGAAACAATCGAGAAACCACTAAGCTCTACCAAAGAGGGTGCTTTAAATAGCCAAGGGCTTGGATGGGAACAACAGGTAAAGAGGGGCGATCGGGATATTCGGGCAAACAGAGACGACGAGCCTCGAGGCTCCAACGGTTTCGCCCTTTCGGGCAAGATGACCGCCAGCGGCCATGCCATGCTGCTCATCAATCCGCACACCTCGTTCTATTTCAGGCCCGAAATTCATGTAGTTAGCGACGAAGGGCTACAGGTATATGGTGCCGTTACATGGGGACAATTTTTCGTTTATCAAGGGTTCAATGAAAAAACGGGCTGGATGCATACCTCGTCGTACCTCGATGTCATGGACGAGTTTGTGGAAAACGTCTCCGAAGAAAATGGCCAATATTTTTACCAATACGGCTCAGAAAAGCGCCCAGTCACCACAAAGCAAGTGACCTTGAAATACCGCGAAGGCGAGGGATTGACCTCACGCCAGTTCACCGTTTATCGGACCCATCATGGACCCATCACCCACCAACTGGGCGGCAAATGGGTAGCTACTGCCATGATGTGGGAGCCAGTAAAGGCGCTCAGCCAGTCGTTCACCCGGACCAAGTTAAACAACCACGCCGAGTTCCGCAACATGATGAACATGCGCACGAACTCCTCGAATAACACGGTTTTTGCCGATGCACAAGGGAATATCGCCTATTATCACGGCAATTTTGCCCCCAAAAGGGATACTACTTTTGACTACTCAAAGCCTGTGGATGGCAGCAATCCCGCCACCGATTGGCAGGGCCTGCACGAGGTCGATGATTGTATCGTGGTCGTAAACCCGCCGAATGGCTGGCTGCAAAACTGCAATTCTACGCCTTTCAGCTGCGCTGGCGAAAACAGCCCTAAACCAAGGGATTACCCGGTGTACATGCGCTTGCCCGCTGAGAATTTCCGGGGTGTTCATGCAGTGCGCCTACTGAAAGAGCGCAGGGATTTTACCCTCGATAAACTGATCAAAACGGCATACGACCCCAGCCTGCCGGGTTTTGAAAAACTGATTCCAGGGCTCGTGACAGCTTATGATGTAGCTGGCCCCAAAAACGGTGATAAAATGTTTGCCTCCGCCATTGAGGTGCTCCGCAAATGGGATTTCAAGGTGAGTAAGGAGTCGGTGGCTATGTCGCTGGCGCATTACTACGGCCAGCACTACAAAAAGAATGGAAAAATACCCGCAGCGCTGGGCACTGAATACCCTGGTGACTTGGTTACGTTCAACTACTTTGGCACCAGCTCTCCTCCAGCGGAGCGGCTGGCCATCTTCAAGCTGGCACTAGAGCAGCTCGTTGCTGACTTTGGCCGCTGGGATGTACCTTGGGGCGAGATCAACCGGTTCCAGCGCCTAACTGGTGACATCGAGCAGCCTTTTGATGACAACAAACCGAGCCTGCCCTGTGGCCTCGCTTCTGGCAAATGGGGCGCTCTGGCATCCTTCGGCGCTCAACCTTACAATGGCTCCAAACGCATCTATGGCACTTCCGGAAACAGTTTTGTGGCCGTTGTAGAATTCGGTCCGAAATTAAAAGCCAAAAGTTTGCTGGCAGGAGGTGAGAGCGGCGATTCAGGTTCACCCCACTTCAGCGATCAAGCCCAACGTTATGTCGATGTCCGGTTTAAAGAAGTTGCCTTCTACAAGGAAGATGTTGAGCGCCGGGCTAAGCGACAGTATCGGCCTGGGGAGTAGAGGAATAAGATCAGATTACATGCCTGATTATTGCATTAAAAATTTAATGCAATAAAATTTGTAATATTTAAAAGCTCGGTTTGTATTTTTGTGCAAGGTGTTTTCTGTCAACAGTCTGTATTAATGTGGTATCGACTTATCGACTTACTTGCTGACAAAGCGGAAATACCTGCAACTAAGGAGTGTATCAAATCGCAATGCAGGTTTTGGATAGTCGTTAGTTGCGGTTGCACGGTTGTTCCACTCCATGAGAAAAAATAAAAACGGCTCAATGAACCCGATTGAAAAAATACAATTTGAAAAGGAATACAAGTCAAGTCCAAGAGCTTCAACAGATTTACATGCTGGTGGAATATTTTTTTGTGTTCCTTATGAAGAAATAATCAAATTTTGGGAAGATGGGAGAGTCGAACTAACAAGAAAAGTAATCGAAAATTTCAGACCTATGGACGGGCAATCTGAGATTGATAAAATAAATAACTTCAAATTGGCTGGTTATTATGAACTTTCAGATAGGGAATATATCAAATGCAAATTCGAAGGTTTTTGGATGATAGGTTTACCACTTGAAGTAAATTCGGATATCTTAACTTTTCATTGTTATCATGAAATCAATGGATCCCAATTCGGAGATGCATTTAGACTATCCAATCAAGACCTGTGATTCATAAATGATAATGGGATTAACCCCAAAAGCAACCATTCCCCCAACACCCTCAACAAAAAAAATCCCCAATTTCCTGTACCCATCGAACTTCCCACGCGTCCAAAGCGTTGTTATTCCATTCAGTTGAAAAGGGGAGTGGTCAAAGTTTAAATTTTCCACTAACTTCGCACCTGAATTTACCATTTCCAGTAAAAACTTAGCCTAGTGGTTTCGAGACAGAAAAGATGACGGTTTTTCGTCAGCCGAGCCTTCTTTTTGTGGAGGTAGCAGGTGCTACCTTCACAAAAAGAGGCGAAGGATCACGGAAAAGCGGCCTTTTTTGGTCGAAATGTGAACAGGTTAAGCTTTTACTATATTACACTAAAAAACAATTGTCTAGTCATGGCTTTTGAATTCACGGATACCAACTTCGGAGAAAAAGCGACCCAAGGGGTTGCATTGGTTGACTTTTGGGCAGAATGGTGTGGCCCTTGCCGCGCTGTCGCACCAGTGATTGAGGAGTTGGCTTCCGATTACAAGGACACGGTTTTGGTTGGCAAACTGGACGTAGATACCAACCCCGAAGTGTCGATGAAATTCGGCATCCGCAGTATTCCTACCATCCTGATCCTCAAGGACGGCGAGGTGGTTTACAAGCACGTGGGCACCTCTGCCAAGCAAACTCTGGCCGCTGAATTGGAAAAAGCGCTGGAAACTGCCTAAATTTTTATGCTGCTTTTTGCCAGCATATCCGCATAATTACTACTTTTAAGCCTTCCGCACTTTAGTGCTGCGGAAGGCTTAACTTTTTTGGACTGCTGCGCGGTCTTGTTGGGAGCCGCTGATTTGTTTTTATCGCTTCGCGAGTGGTCTGCTCCGCAGCCTGATTGAGGGAACACGGATGAAACGGATAAAACTGATCTTCACGGATTTTCCAGCGTAATGTTGACAGCATGACGCAAAAAATAACGCATTATTAACATTCGAAGCCCCTTCTTTTCAACATTTCAACCCTTCAACATTTCAACTACCCTTAGCCCATGAAATTACTCGACAACTACGAAGCAAGAGACTTAGGTAACCTGGAACTGCTGGCCCGCCAGGTGGTGGAGGGTTTCATCATTGGCCTGCACAAAAGCCCTTTTCACGGGTTTTCGGTGGAGTTCGCCGAGCACCGCCTGTACAACCAGGGCGAAAGTACCCGCAACATCGACTGGAAGGTGTATGCCCGTACCGACAAGATGTTCACCAAACGTTTTGAGGAAGAAACCAATTTGCGCTGCCAGATCGTGATCGATTCGTCGTCGTCGATGTATTTTCCGGAGGACACCGGACAGAAAAACTATTTCAACAAGCTTCGCTTTTCGGCCCTGGGGGCTGCGGCATTGATGTATTTGTTGCAAAAACAGCGCGACGCTTTTGGCTTGAGTTTGTTCGACCAACAAGTGAACACCCACACCCGTTGCAAAAGCAGCACGACCCATTTTCGCTTGTTGTTGTCGTACCTCGATCAGCTGATCAACAACCCAGTGCACAACAAAACCACCTCGGCGGCAGATGCCCTGCACCAGATCGCCGAAAGCATCCACAAGCGCTCGATGGTGGTGATTTTCAGCGACATGTTTGAGCAAAATGAGGAGACCGATAAGCTTTTTTCGGCCCTCCAACACCTCAAGCACAACAAGCACGAGGTGGTGCTTTTTCACGTGGTGGACAAGTCAAAGGAACTGGATTTTGAGTACGAAAACCGACCCTACATGTTCATCGACATGGAAACTGGTGAGCGCCTGCGCCTGCAACCCAATCAAATCAAAAAGCAATACGTTCAGCAAATGGCCAAGTTCATCGACGAGCTCAAAATGCGCTGCCTGCAATACCAGATCGATCTCGTAGAAGCCGACATTAACCAAGGCTTCCGCCAGATTTTGCAAACCTATCTGGTGAAACGTGGCAAAATGAACGTGTGAGTCTGTAAAACCCTTCACCAAATGATCAAACTAGCCAAACAATCCACCGACCCTGCCGAAAACCTGGAAAAAGAGGACCTGAAAGAACAAACTGAAAAACTGGTCGAAAGACTGGGCGAATTGCAGGACATGCTCACCGCCCAAAAGAAATATGGTGTCCTCGTGATCTTTCAAGGCATGGACGGCAGCGGCAAAGACGGAGCAGCCCGCAACGTGTTCAAGGAATGCCACCCTTCAGCGATCCATGCCACCAGTTTCAAAAAGCCAACGGAGGAAGAATTTGCCCACGATTTCCTGTGGCGGGTACACAAAGTAACCCCGCCCAAGGGCATGATCCACATTTTCAACCGTTCGCATTACGAAGACATCATCATCCAAAGGGTACACAAGTGGATCGACGAGGAAAAAGTCAACAAGCGCGTGGCCGCCATCAATGCGTTTGAAGAGCTCCTGACTTTTGACGGCAACACCATTATTTTTAAGTTCATGCTGCACATTTCCAAGGAACAACAGGAAATTGAGCTCAAGCAACGCATGGAAGACCCCACCAAAGCCTGGAAACACAACGCAGGCGATTGGAAGGAACGGGAATTTTGGGACGACTATATGCGTTGTTACGAAGACGCGATCAATCGCTGCAATGGGGTGCCCTGGCACATCATCCCCGTCGATAAGCGTTGGTACCGCGATTATTGCGTGGCTAAAATCATGGTGGAAACCCTGGAGAAATTGGACTTGGAGTATCCGCCGTTTAAGCCGGAAGAGTAGTTGCACAACATTTACGTTTGCTAAACTTCAAAAGTTTGGTAAACGTAAATGTTGTGCAGGAGCAACATCATAGTCTATTAGAAAAAGGAAAATGAAACCCGAAATCGACAAAATAAGGATCGATAAATGGTTGTGGACCGTGCGGTTCTTCAAGTCCCGCACCCTGGCTTCTGATGCCGTAAAAGGGGGGCGGGTCAAAATCAAAGGTGCCCCGATCAAATCCGCTTACATGGTGTCGCGGGGAGAGGTCATTGAAGTGAAGAAAAACGGTTTTACGTTCCAGTTCAAGGTAGTGGACTTGCTGAAAAACCGCGTTTCGGCACCCCTAGCGATTTTGTGCTACGAAAACTTGACTTCGGAAGAAGAATTGAATAAGTACAATACCTGGTTTACGGGAAAAAGCCGCTCGGAAATCCGCGAAGCGGGTACAGGGCGGCCCACCAAAAAAGAGCGCCGTGAGATTGATGATTTCAAGGACGATTTTTTGATGGGGGATGATTGGTTTGATGAAGAGGAGGGGTGAATTATGAGTTATGAGCGGGGCTCGCAAGGAACAAAAAAGAAACACAAAGTGGACATCTTTGACTTTTGATTAAGCCCTTTGCGTGGCAGTGTTATAGCCAAAATCATGGTCAAAATCATGCTGGAAATCAGTGAAAATCAGTTTTATCAGTTTCATCAGTGTTCCCAATTAGCCTCGCGCAGCGAGGCAACGAAGATGTCTAATCTGCGGCTCCAAGGGAGTTTTGATGTGACCTCAAAATCAATTGGCACGCTTGGACTTTATTCAATTGCCCCGATAGACTACCCCAGAAGTAGGCGTTTCTTTCAACTCAATCGCGCTCAACAATGGCAATTCCGGTTTCAATCGATCCCAAATCCAGATGGCGATGTTTTCGGCCGTTGGGTTTTCCAAGCCAGGAATGTCATTCAAAAGGTTGTGGTCCAACTGGGCTTTGAGCGGGGCCCAGGCCTTTTTTACATCGGCAAAATCCAAAACCCAACCCAAGTGTGGATCCAAAGGGCCATCCAGCACGATTTTTACATAATAGGTATGCCCGTGCATTCTTTTGCACTGGTGTCCTTCAGGTACGTTGGGCAAAAAATGGGCGGAGTCGAAGCCAAATTCTTTGTATAATTCCATTTTAAGTTTAGTGATTTTAAGGATTAGGGTCTTTTGACTGGACTTGCGGATACGCGTTACAAACGCGTGAAAGATGGTTCCGGTCGGAGACCCGGAACCAGCGTCCGGTCAGGATACCCAGAACCAGCGGTTCAAAGTGCAGCCAAGAGTATTTCCGCCATTTCTTTTTGCAAAACAGCAGCAGCTTCGCGTGCTTTTTCCGCAAAGGCCTCCCCTTGTCCGGCAAAAATAATGCCACGAGAAGAATTGACCAACAGGCCAATGTCGGCATTCAAGCCATGTTCGCAGATGGCTTTTAGGTCGCCGCCTTGTGCGCCTACGCCGGGCACCAGTAAAAAATGATCGGGTGCAACTTCACGGATGCTTTTGAAATGCGCTGGGTGGGTAGCTCCCGTCACGAACATCAGGTTTTCAGGGGTACCCCAAGTTGTGGCTTTTTTCATGACCTTGATGTACAAAGGCTGGCCATCTTCCTGTGTGCCGAATTGAAAATCAACACTGCCAGGATTCGAGGTCAAAGCCAGCAAGATCACCCATTTGCCCGGAAACTCCAAAAAAGGCTGTACCGAATCGCCGCCCATGTAAGGCGCAATGGTCAAGGCATCGCAGTTGTAAGTTTGGAAAAAAGCCTGTGCATACAAGCGCGACGTATTGCCGATGTCACCCCGTTTGGCATCGGCAATGACCAAGTGCTGATCGCCGATGTAAGCAATGGTTTTGGCGAATGCCTGCCATCCGGGCACTCCCAGGGCTTCAAAAAAAGCCAGATTGGGCTTGTAGGCCACACAAAGGTCGCGGGTGGCGTCGATGATGGCTTTGTTGAACTCAAAAACGGGGTCTTCGCTTTCCAATAAGTGTGCAGGGATCTTGGACATTTCAGGGTCCAGACCTAAGCACAGGAAAGACTTACGCTCGCGAATAGCGGCTACGAGTGCAGAACGGTTCATGCCTTCAGTGTGCTTATGCTACCGTCAAGCCATTGAGCGCTTCCACGCCTTTGATGCCAGGCACTTTCGACTTGATGGCCTGTTCGATGCCTGCACGCATGGTCATCACCGACATGCTGCAATTTTGACAATTGCCCATCCAGCGAATTTGCACAACGTGGTCATCCGTAAGGTCCACCACTTCAACGTTCCCGCCGTCCACTGCGAGGTGTGGGCGAACGTCGTTCAGCGCCGCATCAATTTGTGCCAACAATTCTTGCTTTTCCACGAATCAGAATTATGTATGAAACAAGAGAATTTCGATTTTTTCTCTACTCCCTTGTTTTAATTTTAAACTTATCTTGCTAAAAAGTCAGCGTTTCCAGTCAACGGAATCGGCTTGATTCTCCTCAACCCCTCAACTTCTCAACCCCTCAACTAAACTCAACCTTCCATTCTCACCACCTGAGTAGGCTCCTGCGTTTCGTTGCGAATGGCCACTTGCCTGGCTACATTTTGGGCCATTTTGACCAAGGCTTCGTGCGAAATGGGGTCTTCTTCACCCCTTAAAATGGCGGGTTTTCCCCCGTCTCCTGCTTCACGAATGCCTTGAACCAGTGGGATTTGCCCCAAAAGTACGGTATTGTTTAGTTTTGCGAGCTTTTTCCCGCCACCTTCTCCAAAAATAAAGTAGCGATGGTCGGGCAATTCTTTGGGCGTGAACCAGGCCATGTTTTCCACGATGCCCAAAAGCGGTACCATCACGCCCGGCAATTGGAACATGTTGGCGGCTTTCACGGCGTCGATTACTGCGACTTCTTGTGGGGTAGTGACGATCACGGCACCAGTAACTGGCACGGTTTGTACCATTGTCAATTGAATGTCGCCAGTGCCAGGGGGCAGGTCGATCACCAAGTAATCCAGTTCAGGCCAAAGGCAATCGTTGACAAACTGCTTGATGATGCCTGCCAAACGGGGGCCACGCAAAACCACTGCTTGTTCGGGTTCGATGATGAAACCAATCGACATCAGGTGGATACCGTATGCTTCGAGAGGATTCATTTTAGGTTGGCCATACACATCGCGGATCTTGGGCCTTTGCCCCTGCAAACCAAACATGGTAGGGATCGAAGGTCCATAAATATCGGCATCCATCAAGCCTACTTTTGCCCCCAGCATTTGCAATCCCAAGGCCAGGTTGGTCGCTACTGTCGATTTGCCAACTCCACCTTTGCCGGAAGCCACGGCGATGATGTTTTTCACCTGGGGCAGGGCACTTGCTGGCGCTTCGCCTTGGGTGGCGCGGGTCATCAGGTGTACATGCACACTCGCTTGGGGATAAACTTCGAGGATAGCGGCCTGGCAGGCAAAGTTCAAATCTGACTTGTGCTGGGTATTGAGCGAGGCCAATTCCAGGGTGAAGCTCACATTGTTGCCTTCGATTTTGAGGTCGCGGACCATGCTGGCCGTGATCAGGTCACGCCCAGTTATGGGGTCATTGACCTTGCTGAGTGCGCGAACAATTTGAGTGGTATCGATGGACATTTTTTGAGTACTTATGTTTATTTGCGGGCACAAAATTACAACAATTCACAGCGGAAAAGAGTTTTTCAGCGCTTCAATGCTGAATAAACTGCTCTGTTTTTGGATTTGTTCGTTATACCAAAGGGCGAAAAACTTTCTCAAGCCAATTTCTCAAACTATTTTTACCGTTCACAACCCTAATCGCTTGATGGAAATGTACACTCGCCGACTGTTTGCTTGTCTGAGCCTTCTAATGTTCAGCGCAGCTCTTTTTGCCCAACCCAGTACTCAACCGGACCGCTTTCCTCCTGGATTGTATCCCGATCGCATCATCCTGACCTGGAAAAGCAATCCCGCTACTTCCATCGCAGTGACTTGGCGAACCAGTACCGAGGTGACCAAGGGCCAAGCTCAAATTGCATTGGCTGACCCAGGGCCGGATTTTGTAGAAAAAGCGGCCAAAAAGCCAGCGCAAACCGAGACTTTGAAAAGCGAATACGGCCTGGCACACTACCATTCGGTCAATATTGAAGGATTGAGCCCCAATACCACCTACGCCATCCGGGTAGGAGACAGCCTGCGTTGGAGCGAGTGGACCCATTTCACGACAGCCAAAGCGGAACTGGCTCCCTTTAGCTTCATTTATTTTGGCGATGCGCAGACCGAACTCAAGTCGCTGTGGTCGCGTTGCATCCGTGAGGCGGTTTTGCAGGCCCCCAAAGCCTCGTTCATGATCCATGCGGGCGACTTGATCAACAATGCCAGACGCGACGAGGAGTGGGGCGAATGGCACTATGCGGGTGGTTGGCTCAATTTCAAGATTCCAAGCATTGCCACCCCTGGCAACCACGAATATTCTTACCGCGATGCCCAAAACAAAGTGGCCCTGACACCGCACTGGCGAGCTGGGTTCACTTTGCCCGAAAACGGCCCCAAAGGCCTGGAAGAATCCTGCTATTACGTGGATTACCAAGGAGTGAGGATTGTTTCTTTGAATACGCAAGCCTATTTATTTTTTGACCAAGACAGCGTAAGCCAAATCCAATGGTTGGAAAAAGTACTGGCTGAAAACCCACACCCTTGGTCGGTGGTGACCATGCACCATCCGGTTTATTCGTCCAAAGAAGGGCGCGACAATCCCACGATTCGTGAAAAATTGAAGCCTATTTTTGAAAAGTACGGCGTGGATTTGGTCCTGCAAGGCCACGATCACACTTATGGGCGAGGCGGCAATATACCCGAAGGCAAGTTGTACGCCGATGCCAAAGGCCCGGTTTATGTGGTATCGGTGAGTGGTCCCAAAATGTACGATATTTCACTGGGCGATTGGATGTATCGGGCTGCCTCCAATACTCAATTGTATCAAATTGTGCAGGTGGATGCCCAACGCATTCGCTACGAAGCTTATACGGTGACCAATCAATTGTACGATGCGTTTGAAATTCGCCGCCAGGGCGACAAGAAACGTTTTGTGGACGAAGCCCCCAACCTGGAAGAAAGGGTAGAAGTGCCCCAAGTATTTAAAAATCTTTACCACGATTCGGATTGGAAGGAGTTCAAAGCCAGATATGCTGCTTACAAAGCCAAAACCGCAGCAATAGTGCGCTACCGCAAACCCGCTAAAAACAAAAAGTAGTGGGTTTTTGCAGCGTGGATGCTAAAAATGTTTTAACTTTGTAGAAACTTGACCTAAAGGCCAAACATACTGATACAAACAATCTATGGAAATTGACGTAACAAAACACGTTGTCAACCTGCTCTACCAGCACGACATCGTGTCTCTCCCCGGTTTAGGTTCATTCGTTGGCGCTTATAAATCTGCCAACCTCGACCAAGTGCAAGGCTCAATCAGCCCCCCGTCCAAACAGATCACATTTGACGAGAACCTGCGCATGGACGACGGCCTGCTCGTGCAAAGCATCAGCCGCGAGCACGGGGTGACTTACGATGCCGCCCGCAGTGTTGTTGATGACTTTGTGCGCCAAATCCGCGAAGCCATTGATCGCCGCGAGATTGTGGCTTTTGGTCCTTTGGGGCGCTTGTACCGCGACTTCGAAAGCAGCCTCCAGTTTTTGCCCGATGTGAGCACCAATTACCATTCGGATTCCTTTGGTTTGCCCGATACCAAGGCCGTGCCAACAACCGCCTCCGCTGATCACCGCCCTGATCCAGAGCCAGCTTATGTGCCCAGCACCGAGCCTGCGGCCCCATATACTCCTCCATACACCCCACCTTACACTCCTCCAACGCCCCCGCCAAGGGTAGAGGAAACACCTGTTTATCCGCAAACTACCCAGCGTCATGGTCCTGAAGAGAAGCCAATTGGCTCCAGCTCTTTTATGAACATATTCAACAAGTGGTTGAGTGACAACCTGACTTTGGTGGCCGCAGTGACGGCCATTGTGTTGGCCATTACCTTGTTCACCTTCTTGCGCAACAGTTTCGGAGGGTCCGATGAAAACGTCAACCAGCCACCACCGGTAATGAACGAGGATGCCTACACCGAAGACGAGCCCCTGGATTTTCCAGCCGAGGACGTCACTAAAGGCAGCGGCACCGTGAGCGGCGACAAACAAGCCACGGTGGAAGAAGGTGGTTTTGAAGAAGAAAAAACCACCACGCCGCCACCAAGCAATACCACCAAACCAGCAGAAAACAAGCCGAAACCAGCACCCGCGCCTACCGACGTGGATGCACCCACGCCAGCACCTGCTGGCAAAACCTGCATCATCGTAATCGGCTCTTTTGGCAACCAGGCCAACGTGACCAAGCTGCTGAAGGAAATTTCGGAAGCGGGCTATGCCACTTACAGCGCACCCAATGGCGCTTTGACCAGAGTAGGCATCCAGTTCCCTTATTCCACCCCTGCGGAAGTAGATGCGAAATTGCGCGAGGTGCGGAGCAAGTTTGACAAGGGGGCGATTGTGTTTAAGCGGTAGTTGGGAAAAGTTGAAAAGTTGACATGTTGAAGGGTTGAAGAGAGACGACTCTGATTGACGGATGGGTATTTTAGCCTCTCCAAACCAGTTGAAATCAAAATAAAAAGCCTGGCTATGCGAGTTTTGCATAGCCAGGCTTTTTTCTTGGGTAAAATTCTATAAATAAAACATCGTCGCTCATACATGTCTCCAGACTTGTACGTTCATCTCTGCGTCTCTGACGCATACTGAGACGAGATTTATTTCTTTTAATTATTTGATAATCAGTTTTTTTATTCATTAAAATATTCACGTCAAAGACGTGTACATAATAGTGCAAGTCTGGAGACTTGTACTAGCGCACCTCTCTCTTTTCAACTTGTCACTACCGCTTTGAGACCTCAAGACTCGCTCTTTGTGCTAAAAAACTGTTTCTTTTGCGGTCCAAATTTTTACCCTATCTTCACAATCTGTTATTTGTCAATAAAATATGGTCCAAAGTGGGAATTGCTGGTATTTTAGTCTCTTCAAACCAGTTGAAATCAAAAAAGCTTGGCTAAGCAAAGCTCGCATAGCCAGGCTTTTTTCTTGGGTAAACTTCTACAAATAAAACATCCCAGTCAATTCCCGAAACTCCTCCGTCCATTCGTTGTGCCCTTCTCCTTGTACAGCCAATTCTGTTTTTACCAAAGGCTTGCTGGTTTTTTCAAATTGCAAAAGCAAGCGCTCAACGGGTTTATTGGGCTTGGTCCGGATTTCGCATTGGGCGGTACAATTGAGTTGCATGTTTTTGGCCAGTTCGATCAGGCGCAAGCCCTCCATGTAGGGCAAAACCACCGCAAATTTCCCATCAGGCCTGAGCAAACTGCGCACCGCAGCGAGCATTTCGTTATGGGGCAACTTGATGGTATGCCTCACGCTGTTTTGGTCTTGGCTGTACGACAAAGTACCACCGCTGAAAAAAGGCGGATTGCTCACGATGAGGTCGTACTGCTGCGAGTTTTCACGCGCAAAATCTTGGATGGACTGGGTGAAAACCTGCAGTCGCTCGGCCCAAGGACTGGCGGCCATGTTTTCGGCGGCTTGTAAGGCGGCTTCGGCGTCGATTTCCACCGCGTCGATTTGCAAATCGGCACTGCGCTGGGCCAGCATAATGGCAATAAGACCGGTGCCTGCGCCGATGTCCAGGGCAGTTTTAGCGGTTTCCACATTGGCCCAAGCACCTAAAAGGATGCCATCGGTGCCAATTTTCATGGCACAACGGTCTTGGTTTAAGCTGAATTGCTTGAAGCGAAAGGTTTGCTCAGACTTTGAATGGCGTTTGTCAGTGGTTTCCATTGTTAATGCGTTGTTGTACTCCCGAAATGGGACGCAATTTCGAAAGTTCAACGCTTTTTACAGCAAAAAGGATGAGTATTTGGGCATTAAATTTGCCTCAAGCCAGCACATTCCCGTTCCAGCAAGCGTATAAAACGCAGCCCAGGAAGGCCAAAAATGCCAGCCACAGCTCAAAAGAAGGAACGGTGTTTTTTACTCGGTTTTTGTTGGTTTTCTCCATTTTAGTTCGGTTTTTGGGAAAGAAAAATGAGCCACAAATATAATGTATAATCTGCAACTTCGTTGCCTGCTTGCCTCGCTTCGCGGTGCGTATTTAGGAACACGGATGAGACGGATTCAATAGATCTTCACTGATTTCCATCAGGACGTTGACACACGTGGTCGTTCAGCGAGCCCTAAATCCCATAACCCGACAAAATCCTCTAATCGTGCCCTCCCTTCATCCTTCCACCCATTTCTTAAAATCACCCACCCGATCCCGGCTCACAATCACCTCGCTTTCGCAAATGGGGTGGAGTTCTAATTTCAGGCGATTGTTGAAATAGGGATGCATACGCTTCACCGCCTCAATGTGAACGAGGATCTGGCGATTGACCCTAAAAAAGTACTTTGGATCGAGCTGTTGTTCTAGTTGTTCGAGGGTGTAATCGAGGAGATGCCTTTTGCCGTCGTTCATCCGGGCGAAGAGCATGCTGTCTTCGACATAACACCAACGCAGATCGCTGGCCTGAATATAACTCAATGCATTTCCGGACTTGACGATGAAACGTTCTTTGAAGCTCGGAGATTGTAACGTTTGCAGCAATTGTGCCATTAAATCCTTGTCAGGAGCCTTTACGGGATGACTTAGTTGTTCAAACTTGAGCAAAGCGGCCTCCAAATCCTCCAAAACGATGGGCTTGAGCAAGTAGTCGATGCTGTTGACTTTGAAAGCCCGCAGAGCGTACTGGTCAAAAGCGGTGGTAAAAATGACCATGCCGCCGACCCGGGTTTGCGAAAAAATATCAAAACTCAAGCCATCGGCCAAGTGGATGTCCATCAGTACCAAATCCGGTGCTGGATGTTGATCAAACCAGGAGGTGGCTCCCGAAATAGAGTCCAAAACTTCTAAAATTTCAGCCCCTGGGCGCAGTTTTTTCAATTGCTGCTCCAAGCGCCGAGCGGCTGGAATTTCGTCTTCGATGATGAGTGTACGCATGTTTTTTGCTGCTTGGGTGGGTAAAGGTAGGGAATTGGGGGAAAAGCAGAAACCAAGAATGAATCCTGAACCCTTCTTCCAAGGTAAATATTCTCTAAAAGCCCAAACTTTTCCCAAAGCTCGGTCATCATGCAAAAAAACAAAACACCATGAGACTGTTCTTTACCACCATTGCTCTTTTATACAGCACCTATCTGATCCAAGCCCAAAACCAGGGGTTCACGCTGCATTGCAAATTGACTGGTTTTGCGGAGGGTACCACATTCTACCTTGATGACCTAAGCTCAGGCATGGGGCAATTGATGGATTCGGTGGTGATCAAGAACGAACAATTAAACTTCAAAGGCCATTTGCCAGAGGGCATCCGCAAAGTGTGGCTGCGTACCAAAGACTTCAGCGATTACAAAAGTTTTTGGCTGGAAAACAACAACATTTTATTTGTGGCCGCAAAAGGCAAGTTTCGCCAGGCTGAAATTCAAGGCTCCGAAACGCATAAAATTGAAGAAGCGTTTTTTAGTCAACTGGCTGTTTTTGATCAAAAAGTCGATAGCTTGGAATCTTTGCGTCGAAAAGACACCTCGAAATACAATAGAAACTTGCTCAAACAACAAATCATTAGTTGGAACGAAGCCAAGAAGGAAAAGCAGGTCATTTTTGTGCAAAACAACCCCCAAACCATCGTCAGCTCCAGTATATTGAATATTTGGTGTACTACCTGGGGACGTGATTTGACCAAAAAACTCTACGATAAACTAAGTCCTCAAATTCAAAACACAATTTACGGCAAGCACGTAAAAGCTTACATTGAGTTGAACAAAGACATCAAAATTGGCGACCCTTTTGTTGATTTTTCCCAAGAAGATCTGAATGGCCAGCGGGTCAACTTGTCAGATTACCAAGGCAAAATAGTTTTGCTCGATTTTTGGGCCTCCTGGTGTGGACCTTGCAGAATGGACAACCCTCGTCTGCTAAAAATGTACCAGGACTACCACGATAAAGGTTTTGAGATTTTGGGTGTAGCCTTGGATACCCGGAAAGAGCACCTGGAAAAGGCCGTCCGCCAAGACCAATTACCTTGGACCAACGTGAGTGATTACCTGGGCGATAAAAATCGTGCGGCCCTGATCTACGGCATCACTGGTATTCCCGACAATTTTTTGATCGACCAAAACGGGAAAATCATCGCCAAGAGCATCCGTGGAGATATACTTGCTGCAAAATTGAAAGAACTTTTCCCTTGAGAAGCCTACCCTAAGTGAGAAGCCACGAATAAACCTTACCAAATCGCAACTGCGTACTTTATTAATCATGTCCTCGCTGCGCGAGGCCATATTTGGAACACGGATAAAATTAGGTTTGGGTGTGTTTGTTTGGGTGTGAGTGTGAGAAAACCCCGTTTTCAAGCGATCGAGACAAAAGTAAAAGCTCGAAGCTCCCACACCCGAACTCACACTTACACACTCCACACCCATTCTTGCGGATTTCCATCATGACGTTGACCATGATGTTGACAACTAGCAATTAAAAAATTGGCAAGGTTTATTTTTGAACCGTTACTAAAAAATGAAAAGCCCGCTGAACAAATCATTCCAGCGGGCCTCAACAAATTTTTGGTAACAGTCGGATTACCCAAAATTATTCCTTTCCATTCTTGGTAGTGATCAGAATCACGCCTTCCTCAGCGTCTTTACCATATTGTTTGAGGGCTTTATCGCCCTTGATGATCTCGATTTTTTTGATGTCATTTGGGTTCAGGCCCGAAATCGGTGCACCAGATTCCCCGTAGTTCATACGGCCTTTGTTGACTCCATCAATGAAGACCAGGGGTTTGCTGGTCATGGGCTTGTTGCCGCTGCCAATGTTCAAGTTTTGACCCGAAGCATTGATTTGGATGGTTTCAGTTTGGTTTTTCACCGTTTCTGGGGCGCTCAAATTCACGGTTACAGTATTGGAACTCCTTTGAACATCGTTTCTTTGTTTTCCCTTTGATTGAATTTTAACCACCCCATTTTTTCCAGCCTCGCCGTATGCTTTGATGGCTCCTTCGCCTTTTAAAACGTCGATGGACTCAATGGTTGTCGGGTCAATTTTGCCCATTTGGTCATGGGAAATTTGAACACCATCCAAAATGTACAAGGGCTGCTCCTTGTCACTGAGCTTGGGTGTAATGGACAATACCTTTTCAGGACCGCCAATGTTTATGGTGGTGGTTTCTTCTGTTGGAGATGTTGAATTAACAGTTACAGTGATTGTTTTAGGAATAGTGTCAAGCAATGCAAAACCATTAAATGGTTCACTCACTGAAGAAGCTTGAAGGGCTTGTGCGGATAAAAACAAGCCGATAAAAGTTGCCAATGGCAGAGCCAGGCTGCGCAAGCCTTGATTGAGCAGCGCAGAAAAAGATTGAAAAAGCATGTATTGATGTTTTTGCGGTGGTGAATGATCCTTGGGGGGCTCAATTCCTGCTTCTCGTACAAATGAATCGATTGCACAACGAATGAATTTGGCCCTTCAAGGGTTGTATGGTTATTCTTTTTTGAACTTAGTTGTGATGATGATGACCCCTTCTTCGCCGTCCTTGCCGTATTGTTTGATGGCTTTTTCTCCTTTGACGACCGAAATTGACTTGATGTTGATGGGGTCTAGCGCTGAAATTGGGGAACCAGATTGTCCGAAGTTCATGCGACCCCGGTTTACACCATCAATGATTACCAGTGGTTTACTGGTACTTGGTTCTTTGGGGGTACTGTTGAAAGAAACCCGGTCTGGATTTACCGAAATACTGATGGTCTCCGCATTGGGTGGCGCAATGGAATTATTGCTTTCTACGGCTAAGTTCAGATCTAGTGACTTGATCTTATCCATTTTCTCAGTAGTCGGCTTGACTTTGGTTTTTACACTCAATACTCCATTCTTTGCCAAATCACCAAATTCCTTGATGGCATTATCGCCCTTTAGAACATTGATTGATTCAATGATTTCAGGATCGAGGTTCTTTAATTTTTCGTAAGGTGTTGGCACCCCATCAAGAATCAGTAAGGGATTTTCAGTGGCACTTCGACCGGGTTTAATCAAGTCGATTGCATTTCCTCCCTCATCGATCCGGAGTTCATTTACCGTTATTTTGACTTTGGTTTTCTCCGGCACACTGTCCAACATAGTGGCAACCTCAGGAAGTACAATTTTGCTTAATGAAGTGCTTGAAGAGATGGGATTTTCCAAAACTTTGGTCTGCTCAATCTTATTCGTCAACTCCTTCAAAGTCAATTTCCCCTCACTCAAGGGCAGAGCTTGCAAGAATTGCACCGAGAAAAACAAACCCATAACAGTTACCAAAGGCAAGCAAATGGCATATTTGAGCGCCTGGAATTGCTTGGAATGGGGTTGTGCCAGGCGACGCAGGCGATTATTGATTTGCGCAGCAAAAGGGTGATAAAGCATGGCTTGGTCTTTTTTCAAGCTTGAGTGCGTAACCATGAGCCGGGCGTATTGATACAGCCCTTGTTCTTGCCCTTGAATGACGCCTTGGTCGGCCAGGTATTCGTGGGTTTCGCGCAAGCGCTTGCGCATCCGGTGTACGAGTGGGTGAAACCAAAACAGCGCACACAAAATCTCCATGAATAAAAGGTCCAAACTATGCCCCTGGCGCACATGTACCAGCTCGTGGGCAAGGACCATCGGTGGAACGTTTTCTTTTTTAGGAACCAAAATGTAGTTGAAAAAAGAAGCCACTTCTTGTGCTTGAGGGTTTTCAACCCAAACCCAGTCTTGCCCGGATTTTTCGACCACTCCTTGTTTTAGGAGTCGATAAACCTGAAAATACTGCCAGGCGCTGCGCAATAGAAACAAGACAAGCCCTCCTAAATAAAGACTCCAAAACACTTGCCCAAAACTGAGCGAAAACATGGCCTCACGCTGCGGAAAAAGCAAGTGCCAAAGCTCTGGCGGAATCGATTGCCATTCACTGACCTTTTGCCAGGCTGAAGGGCTTTGTTCACTCAATTTCATGGACCATTGCAAGTGGGGGATGAGCAAGGAAAAAGCCGGAGCTAGGAGCAAATACCAGCGGTTGGCTTGCAAAAAGCTCTCACGGTGCAACCACAGCTCGTACAAAAGCCAAAAAACCAAGAGGCAAAAAGCTGAACTCAGCAGCGTCAAAAAAGATGGAGTCAGGACTTGCATGGCTTATTTTTTATCCAATTGCTTGATCAATTCCAATAGTTTCGCTGTTTCCTCAGCGTCAACATTTTGCTCTTCCTCCACAAAGTAGGAGAGGAGCTCTTTGGGCGATCCTCCAAAGTAGTTATCCATCATGTCACGAAAAGAGAACTTGCGGTAGTCTTCTTTGGCGATCAACGGAAAATAACGGTGGGTTTTGCCAAAAGCTTCGTGATCAAGCCAACCTTCGGTTTCGAGTTTGCGTACCAAAGAAGACAAGGTGGTAACTGGTGGTTTAGGCTCTTCCAAATCGTCGTGGATCTCTTTGACGAAGGCCTTGCCTAGTCGCCAGATGATCTGCATAACCTGTTCCTCTTTTTCGTTTAACTTTTTCATGCCATAAATATAGAACGAAATTTTCGTTGAGGCAACGATTCAATGAAATTTTAACGAAATTTTCGTTGAAAAGTCTATTTTCTGTCATTTCCCCGCATTTTTAGCCAAAAATCAGTTAAGATGAACAACAATTTTCAGCCACTCAAAGGGCTCAAGGTCGTAGAATTGGCCAGTGTATTGGCAGGGCCAGCTGCGGGACTTTTTTTAGCAGAGTTGGGCGCAGAGGTCGTGAAAATCGAAAACAAGGCCAGCGGTGGCGACTTAACCCGTCAATGGAAGCTCAGTAGTGAGGACCCCAATTGGGCTTTTTCGGCCTATTATTGCAGTGTGAACTGGGGCAAAACCATCCTCTTGCTCGACTTGATGGATGAAAATGACTACAAGCAAGTTTCGCAATATTGCCAGGAAGCGGATGTAGTGATCGCCAATTTCAAGCCAGACTCCGCCCGCCGCATGGGAGTAGATGCTGCAAGCTTGCGGACCAAAAACCCCAAATTGATTTACGCCCAAATTTCTGGATTTGGCGAAAACGACGATCGCCCAGCCTTCGATGTGGCCTTGCAAGCCGAGGCTGGTTTTTTGTACATGAACGGTGAAGCCGATCGCCCCCCGGCTAAAATGCCCGTTGCCTTGATCGACTTGTTGGCGGGCCACCAGCTCAAAGAGGGGATACTCTTGGCTTTGTTGCAAAGGCAGCAAACCGGGCTTGGCACTACCGTCAAGGTTTCATTGCTAGACGCCGCCCTTTGTTCCCTCGCCAACCAAGCCACCAATTGGCTGGTGGCAGGCAAAATCCCCCAGCGCTTGGGGGCCTTGCACCCTAACATCGCTCCCTATGGCGAGGTGGGCACTTGTGAGGATGGCTTACAACTCGTTTTGGCAGTGGGCAATGACAGGCAATTTCAAGGCTTGTGCAGGGCCCTGGATTTGGAGCATTTGAGCCAGGATCCCCGGTTTGCTACCAACGCTGAACGGGTAAAAAACCGTCCTGCATTGTGGCAGTTTTTGGAAGCGCGGATCGCAAAATTTGAAAGAGAGATTTTGCTCAGTCGTTTGTACGAACTAAACGTACCTGCCGGAGCAGTACGCAACCTGCCCGAAGTGATGGAACTGACTGCTGCACAAGCTTTGCTGCGCGATTGGGCCTTGCCCGATGGCACGGCAGTGCGTTCATTGAGCAGCATTGCATTTTCATTGGAACCTTCCTAAATCACAACAATATGAAAGACGGGGTGGCGTTTGAATTGAAGTATCCCAAGCCCGTACCCATGATTCATAGTCTCCAAAAAATCACGCTGGTCTTTATTTTTTGCCTTTTTTCATGCACAATTTTTGCCCAACAAAAATTGAATCTCGGCCTCTTGGGCGGAGGTTGGCCGCGAGCATTGCAAGTACGTGGTGTAGTTTTTGCCGCTTGGGATTTTCAACCTAATAGCACCCTGCAAATCGAAGCTGGTTACGTAGGCCGCGAAAATCCAAGTTGGCGGCGTACCTGGCCCGATCAGACCTTTGCCTTTCAACCGATGTTGGGCTATTGGGAAGCCACCGCAGCCTGGAAATTTCATCTCAATTTTCCCCAAACCCGCGTTTACGGGCTGGTAGCACCTGCTTTGGCCCGTGGTTTCGCAGCTGATGTGTACCTGGGGGATGAAAGCGGACAATACCGCCGCACTTTTCTGGATTGGGATGCATTGGAGATCAAACGCTTTGAATACGGTGCCTACCTGGGTTTTGGGCTGGAGCATTTGGGGTTTCGCGACACCAAAATTATCCTCGATTGCCGCTATTACCTGGGTTTCTCGGATATTGACCTCACGGCAAATAGTGTTTTTAATCAAGGCCCGCAATTGGCTTTGGGTTTTTCCGTGCCTATTTCGAGGTGAGGAACTTTTTCTGGAGTTTCTTTGTTCAATGCCCAAAAATGGCTTATGGACTGGCTACTAATAGAACGCGAATGCAAGTACCGCACCTCCCGCAGCTCAGGCAGCGGCGGGCAGCATATTAATAAGGTAGAAACCAAGGTTGAAATCCTCTTTGACCTAGAAAAATCAGCTGGCCTAAGCGCGGAGGAAAAATCCATTCTGCGCCGTAAGTTGGCCAAACGCCTCAGCAGCGAGGGCCTCCTCAGTGCCACTGCTCAGGAAAGCCGCTCACAAGCCAGCAACCGCGACAAAGCTGCACAAAAACTACAAAAACTCCTGCTCAAAGCCCTCGAACCAGAACCGGAGCGCGAGCCTGTACCTGAGAAACTAGTGGCCAATGCGGGCAGTAGGAAAAGAGCAAAATCAGCCCAAAGTGTGAAGAAGTCCTTGCGCAAAAAAGTGGACCTGCTACCAGATGAGGAGTGAGGATTTTTTGTCTAAGGAATGGCGAAAGAATAAGTTATCAAAATTGGCACCCTTGACTTTTAGTTGATCGATGTCAACGTCGTGTTGGAAATCAGTGAAAATCCGTTGAATCCGTTTCATCTGTGTTCCCATCCCGCGAAGCGGGGCAAAAAAGATTCGTGGCCCCCTTATCCTCTCTCGATTTTTCAACGCTTCAACATCTCAACTTTCTTACCTACCTTGTCGAAAAAACAAGCCATGCGATTTTTACTGAGCCTGATCCTGGTATGCAGCCTTGTCGCTGCTTTTGCCCAAGACAAACCAGCTTACCGCATTTTTAGCGCCGATGGAAAAGCCAGCAGTTACGAAAAGCTGCAAAAAGCGGCCGATAAAGCGGAGGTGGTATTTTTTGGTGAATTGCACAACAATCCCATTTCGCATTGGCTGCAATTGGAGCTTTGCCACGATTTGGAGAAATCGACTGGCGGCAAATTGACCTTGGGTGCTGAAATGTTTGAGCGCGACAACCAAGCCATGTTGGACGAGTACCTGGCTGGTCAGGCCAATACCAAGAATTTTGAAGAATCGGCCCGCCTCTGGGACAATTATGCCACCGACTACAAGCCACTGGTGGAGTTTGCCAAAGCGAAAAAGCTACGCTTTATTGCCACCAACATCCCGCGCCGCTACGCCAACATGGTCTACCGCAATGGCTTGCCCAGCCTGGATGCTTTGAGTACCGAAGCCAAGTCCTGGATTGCCCCTCTTCCGATTGAAGTCGATCTCAATTTGCCTGCTTACCAAAACATGGCCAAAATGATGGGCGGCCATGGCAGCGGCAGCCCTTCAACCGAAAACCTGGTCAAAGCGCAGGCAGTTAAGGACGCCACAATGGGGTGGTTCATTGCTAAAAATTTACCACAGAAAGGCGTTTTCATGCACTTCAATGGCGCTTATCACAGCGACAGCAAAGAAGGTACGGTATGGTACTTGCGCAAGTTTTCGCCCAAAACCGAAATCATCACCATTTCCACCGTCGAACAAAAAGACCTGGAGAACCTGGACAAGGAGCACCTTGGGAAGGCTGATTTCATCATTTGTGTGCCTGATAAAATGACGAAAACGTATTGATTTTTGTTGAAAAGTTTTAGACTTTGGACAGCACTCCCAGCTCAGTGGGTGCACTGAGCGCAAAGTCGTGCTTTCATATGTTGTTTTTTTCTAATTATTAGCCTGACTTTTGGCCAATCTGATGTTTTTGATGTTCTTTT
>JAAFJY010000016.1 GCA_013299105.1 Chitinophagales bacterium
ACTTTGTAGTGGTGGTGGATGGTGTCATTCTTTTTTTTTTCTCACCTTAAAGGTAGCACTGTTCACCATCTTTTTCTCAAATATTAGTTTTTCTCAGAGGGGGACAAATGGAAACTGCTCCCGATTCCCGCTCATTGGAGTAAGCGATGGGTACACCGATTGCTTTGAGCTCGCCAATCAGATTATATACTTTGCGCTCGCAGATGCCCAGGCGTCTGGCCAGTTCGGTGGGTTTGCCCGTGGCTTTGCGGCGAATGAGGCCGTCCAGGCGCTCGAGTAGATTTAGTTGTTCGAAGAACTTTTCCATGTTTTCTAGTTGAAAGGTTGAAATGTTGAAGAGTTGAAAAGAGGGGCTTCGATTTATGTTTTGGGGGAGAATCTTGGGCTGCATACGTGACTCCGAGGGTTTTGTATAGTGTAAGGGCAACGTCATGGCCAAAATCATGCTGGCAATCAGTGAAAATCCGTTCCATCCGTTAAATCCGTGTTCCTCCCAAAAAGCCGCGCAGCGGCGCAAAAAACACATTCAGTGGCTCACCATCACCGGGCAGGTCCCAGGTCCCATATTTTCCCCAACATGCGCTCCAAGATGCGCCGCTCTTTGGTAAAGACATAGGCGGTGCCACTCAAATTGGGCCGATAGGGCAAAGTGCCGTAAGCATTGTGCAGAGCATGGGGCAAATCGGCGATCACCTCATAATAAAACTTGCCTTCCTGGTCGGCCAGGGGTAGGCGGGCAATGCTTTTTACCCGGGCTTCCAGGTGGCCGTACTGCTCCGCAGGGTAGGCATCCAAACGGATGTGTACGCGATTGCCAACCGCCATACGGCCACTGCCAGTGCTAGGTACGGTGCATACCGCCACAAGTTTTTGCTGTCCGTGTGGGATGATGGTGCCTGGTGCTTTGGTGTTGCTCAAAAACTGGCCCTGCCCCAGCCCGGTCGCCCAGTTCAGGGTACCATCAATGGGCGCTGTGAGCAGGTATTGCTGTTTCCAGGCATCCAGGGCAGCTTGCAGGGCTTGGGCGCTTTGCTGCACCGCTGCCTTTAGCTCGGCCAGGCGATTTACCCGCTCGGCGAGCAATTGCAGTTGCTGGGTTTTCAACTGCTTGTCGCGCACCTGGTTTTGGATGCTTTCTTCTTGCAGGTTTTGCATTTGGCGGCGCGATTGCAGCCAGGTGCTCGTTTTGGCCTCCATTTCCAGGTCGCTGATCACTTTTCCCTGGTTGAGCTTGTTGGAACGGTCCAGATCCTTTTGCACCAAGGCGGCTTCTTGCTGGTACAGGTCCTTGCGTTGGTGCAGGGCTTGGGCCAGGTTTTGGTTTTGCTCGGCTTCCGATTGCAGGGCCTGTACTTGTTCCTGCACAATGGTTTGGGCTTGGTATTGCCACAGGCTCAGACAAGCTTGTCGCCAGGCGCTGAAACTTTGCTGTACTTCGCCCAATTGCCAGTGAAGGCACACAGGGTTGTGGAGACTCTTTGGGTTTTGCAGCGTTTCCTCTACCTTTATTATATGTGCCCACTGGGCGGTGCTTTGCAGCAAGCAAATGGCCTGCCCGCGTTTGACGCTGCTTTGGTCGGGGGTTAAGATGGAGTCGAGCCTAGCCGTAGTGGGGCTGACCAGTTCCACGGGGGCTTGTTCGGTACGTACCAGTATGCTGGCTTCGATGCGGTCGGGGTACTGGATGAACCAGCAAAGGCCTAAGCCTACCAGGGCAATGAGGCTGATGAGCCCCATGCCCGAGTGGAGCAACCAACTGGGCGGTACGGTCAGGAATTCTTGTAGTGCGTCGGCTTGTTCGACGCGAGCGGGAGCGTTTGGCATACTAACTTTGTTTTGAGGGCCACTGAGCTAATTCCGGCCACAGAAAAATTTGTCCCGCTTCGCGTGCCAACGGGCCTCGCTGCGCGAGGTGGGTTTAGCACACGGATTACGCGGATTACACAGATTTTCACGGATTGCCAATATGACGTTGACCGTTGTGTTGACAACCCTTGTCTCTCCTTCATATGGTATTAATCTCTTACCCTCATCTCCATCGTAACGTCCTTTCTTCTCAATGACTCAACTTCTCAACCCTCAACCCTTCGATGCAACTGCCTGATAGATGCAAGATGTGATAAGAAAGGTGCGTCTTGTCCCCGGACTGAAGTCCAGGGTTACACGATGCAGGATGTGATTGCGGTTTCAATTGCATCAAGTAGTATTCATTCCTGTCTCCTAATCTCCGTCGCAGTGTCCGTTCTTCTCAACTCCTCAACCTCTCAACTTCTAACCTTCTCAGCCCTTGATGCAAGCCTCTGGAAGGATGATAGATGAGCATTCTGAGGGGCAGCCACCCCGGACTGAAGTCCAGGGTTTCAAGATGATAGATGGGTTTCTGGTTTCGTATCATCATCCGCTTCAATCGCTGCAAATAGTGTAAATCTCTTCTCTAATCTCCGTCGCAGTGTCTGTTTTCCTCAACTCCTCAACTTCTCAACCCCTCAACCCTCTCTTCAACTCTTCAACATTTCAACCTTTCAACTTCCAAGCTCCAACTGGTTCTTCACCAGCGCGTAGTAAGCGCCTTTCTGCTTGCTTAAGCTTCCGTGGGTGCCTGTTTCTACGATTTTACCTTGGTCCAAGACCACAATTTGGTCGGCGTGTTTGACGGTGCTCAAGCGGTGGGCCACTACCACTACGGTGCGGCCTGTGAAAAAGCGTTCCAATTGCTCGATGATTTCTCGTTCGTTTTTGGCGTCCAAGGCATTGGTGGCTTCGTCGAAAAACAAGAACTCGGGGTCTTTGTACACCGCCCTGGCAATCAGTAGGCGTTGTCTTTGCCCCTGACTCACGCCATTGCCCCGGCTGCCGATCATGGTGTTGTAGCCCAGGGGCAAGGAGTCGATGTAATCACCGATATTGGCGATGGCCACGGCTTGTTCGATTTTCTCGTGCTTGGAAAAAGGGGTGCTTTCTGAAATGTTATTGGCAATCGTATCCGAAAAGAGATAGCCATCCTGCATCACTGCGCCACAGTTTTCGCGCCAAACGTCGCATTGAATTTGGTGGAGGGCAGTGTTGCCCACTTGAATGCTCCCTTTTTCGGCCTGGTAAAAGCCCAGCAAGATTTTCAGTAAGGTGGTTTTGCCGCTGCCGCTGGCCCCCACGATGGCGGTTACCTTGCCGCGCGGGATGCGCAGGTTCAAATCGTCCAATACCCAATCACTCAGCGGATTGTAGCGAAAACTCAAGCCTTCAATGAGCAAATCTCCACGCAAGGGAATGCGGTCGGTTTGAAATTCGTCGTTTTTATCCTCGGTTTCCTGCTCGTGTATTTCATTCAAGCGCTCCAAGCTGAGGCGGGCATCCTGGGCCGAGCGCAAAAAGCCGATCAATTGCTGGAGCGGGCCATTGAGTTGGCCTACAATGTACTGCACAGCCAGCATCATGCCCAAGGTCATGGAGCCTTGCATTACAGCTTGTGCAGCAAAAAAAGTGATGAATACGTCTTTGAGTTGGTTGATGCCCATGGCTCCCAATTCCTGGTATTGGGTGATGGCCAAGCTGCGCATTTGGGCCCGAACCAACCTGATTTGCACTTCCAACCAGCGTTCACGCCTTTTTTGGCGGCTGCCTTGTAGTTTGATTTCTGGCATACCCTGGATGATTTCCAGCAGGGAGTTTTGATTTTGCGATTGCAAATTGAAGGCCAGGTAGTCGATTTCTTTGCGTTTTTTGAGAAAGAAAATGATCCAAACCGTGTAAAGCATGGCCGAAATAGCGAAAATGATGAATATAGGCACCGAATACCACACCAATACCAAGCTGAACATGACTAGATTGAAAACCGAAAGGATGACCGAAATGGTGGAAGAGGTCAGAAAACTCTCGATCCGATGGTGGTCGCCGATGCGTTGCAGGAGGTCCCCAGTCATTTTGCTGTCGAAAAAACCCAGGGGCAAGCGCATGAGTTTTGACAAAAAATCGCTGATCAGACTAATGTTGATGTGGCTGCTCACCCGCAACATTATCCAAGACTGAACAAATCGAATGACCATTTGCCCCAAAAACAGGAAAAACTGGCCCAGCAAAATCACATAGATAAAACCCAGGTCGCGCAGCGCAATGCCATTGTCCACCACCGATTGGGTGAGAAAAGGGGCAAAAAGCGTGAGTATTGCACCTACTGCCATCCCTAGACCCAATTGGGTCAAGAGCCTGCGGTGAGGAGTCAGGTAAGAAAAAAGCGAAGTCAAGCCTTTTTTTCGCTCACCCAATACGGTTTCTTCATAAAAATGGGGGTTGGGCTCCAGCAACATGACCACCCCACGCTCGCCATCGCTCAGCCAGGCTTCCAAAAAAGCTTTTAGGGGTAGCTTTACTTTTTGGCCTGCGGGGTCTGCAATCCACACATTATTGCGGGTGATTTTGTAGATGACCACAAAATGGTTTTGCCGCCAATGCGCAATGGCTGGCAAGGGGGCTTTCATGAGACCCGGCAGGTCATCGGTACTTTCCAGCGGAATCTTGACCGAGATGGTTCTCATGCCAATTTTCTCAGCCGCATTGCTGATGCCTTGCAGGCTTACCCCTTCGTGGTCGATGTGGCAATGGGTTCTTAAAAAGCTGGCCGAGAAACTTCGCCCATAAAATTGGGCGATCATTCTCAGGCAAGTAGGGCCGCAATCCATCGCGTCATGCTGCCGGAATAGTGGGAAGAACATGGAGGATGCCATATTGTATGCATACAGTGTGATGAAATCAAATATCTTCCAGCCCAATGCCGAAGCATCAGGACTAAACAAGTTCATAACCTAGGAAAATCTGCGTTTATTCAATGACAAGGAGAAGTCTGAAAAAAGAGTCAAAAATTCACCAATGCTAAAAATCCTTGTCGTATCCATTGCTAGTTGGTAAAATCAAAAACAAGTCAATCACTTCTGCAAGTATATTACCAAAAGGGACTAAAAAGCAATACCTATTTCAAAAAATTCTTGATTTTGGACAAATTAACAGAGGAGTGTGATAAGTGGAGGTATCGGTTTTTGGTCTGGTATTTTCAGCGGAAGAGGTTGTTTTGAAACACAAGGTGAGCCTTATTACTTTGCTTCATCGTCAACAATCCCAGCCAAAATTGCTACCACTTCCTCTTCATGGATTTCAACTATGGCCGCAATTTGGGATATATCCATGTTGGCTTTTTGGTGTAGATTCTGGATCGTGTTGGCAAGTTGAATTGATCTTTCTTGTTCGGCTTGAACCTTTTCTTGTTCGGCCACTGCCCTTTCCAATTCAATCCTGGCTTTCTCTTGTTCTATTCTGGCCTTTTCCTGCTCAACTTTGGCGATTTGCTTTTCGGTTTTGGCATTTTTTTTCACCAATTCCTTCATCTCACTTTGCAATTGATCAATCACCACTTGTGGTTGGATTCCAAAAGCACGTTCATAGAAGCCTATTGCCATTTGCTTTGTTCCCTCGGTTACAGTCATAGCATCTTCGTTTGAAAAAATGAAAGACTACGCATCATTCCTTTGCTTCATCGTCAACAATCCCAGCCAAAATTGCTGCCACTTCCTCTTCATTCATTTCAACTATGACTGCAATTTGGGCTGCATCCATCTTGGCTTTTTGGTGTAGATTCTGGATCGTGTTGGCAAGTTGAATTGATCTTTCTTGTTCAGCTCGAACCTTTTCTTGTTCAGCTCGAACCTTTTCTTGTTCAGCTCGAACCCTTTCCTGTTCGGCCACTGCCCTTTCCAATTCAATCCTGGCTTTCTCTTGTTCTATTCTGGCCTTTTCCTGCTCAACTTTGGCGATTTGCTTTTCGGTTTTGGCATTTTTTTTCACCAATTCCTTCATCTCACTTTGCAATTGATCAATCACCACTTGTGGTTGGATTCCAAAAGCACGTTCATAGAAGCCTATTGCCATTTGCTTTGTTCCTTCGGTTACAGTCATAGCATCTTCGTTTGAAAAAAATAAAGCATGTTGAAATTTTAAATACTCTTCTTCTAAAGGCATTGGCAAATCCACCAAATCCCTTACAAAGATAAGCAATTGGACAAACTTTTCAAGGGGAATCTTCCCTCGTTTCATGCAGCGCAGCAGTTTGGATTTCAGTTTCAACCTAAGCGTAGGATTGCCTTTGCTTTGGTGAACATATTTTGCGGCCAAAATAGCCATAGCAAAAACATTTTGGTTCGCCTTTCGCAACCTTGCTTCCCCAATATTGGCAGCAACCAGGCTGATGAAACGGTATTCGAGCGAGGTACCGAAAGTCTCTTTGTAGTATCGCAAATGAGATTTAGGCGGTGGATTGCCTGTGAAAACAGCATAAGCTGAGATGTCGTCTTTTCCGTACTTCAACTGAATAAACGCACGGTAAATCATCATTCTTGAAGGGAAATCAGGGTTGGGTTTATGCTGAATTTCAAGGTGGATAAAGATGAAATGCATATCCCCACTCTTCAGGAATACCTTAACCAACTTGTCCGTTTCTCGGCGGCTACCCTTTTGTCTGAATTTGCCTTTGAGCGCATTGATCATCTCTTGCTCCAGGAATTCATAACCACGACTCCAATCAATCGCCTTGTGCAGTGCAGGGTTGGCAAAGGCTACGAAATCCTGGAAAAACTCAGAGATGAACTCTTTGAATAACGCATCATAATCAATCGTTGCTTGCATTCGCCATTTTTCATGCAAAGTAGGCGAACCGCTAATCCAAATCCAGGCAAAAAAACGCATTTGTGACCAGGTCTGATTTTGGCGATTAGTAAAAAGCCACGATTAAGCTCCCAATTAGCAACTTCGTTGCCTCGCTCACGCAGAGCGTGACACGGTGTGCGAGGCTGTTTTTAGTACACGGATAAAATTGGGTTTGGGCGTGCTTGTTTGGGTCTAAGTGTGCATAAACCCCATTTCCAATAAGCTGAGTCGATAGATTCTGCTTGAAGCCCCCCACACTCGAACTCACACTTACACACGACACACCCATTCTTGCGGATTGCCAGCAGGACGTTGACCCTTGCCACATTCAAGGCCCGGAAAAATTGGTTAACTTTATTTTGGAAGCTTTACTAAAAGTCTACCCTTACCTTCAAAAAAAACCAAATTCCGGGAATTATTTCCAATCAAATTTTGTTAATCATTCAGATTTCTCAACTAAACAAAACAACATGGAAAAGGAAAAATCTACGCAACAAACCTATCAAATTGAGGAGAATCGACCAATTCTCGACAACGAATTAGCGGAAATCCAGGGAGCCCCGAACGATGAGGAGTATTGGGAAGAAGAGCAACGCAAAAGCAATGAAAAAGCCATATTCATTGGGGCAATTTGCCTGATTGGTGGATTTGTATTATCGATTTCCGGCGTGGGATACGTATTTTACGGTTTGATGATTTATGGCGTGATCCAACTCTTCAGAGGCTTCGGAGGCGTGGCCTGAACACACAATTATTTGGTTGAACCGACCTAAGGCTCGTCGCATTGACGGGCCTTTATCGTATCGCTATTTTACGGCTGATGGCACCGTTTTCCCCTTTGAGTATCAGGGCATACAGGCCAGCGGGCAAGCCTTCAGGTAGGCGAATACTCATGCGATTAGCGCCAGGGAATGCAATTTCATTGCGCTGCAAAATCACTTCCCCCAACTGATTGAGCAACAAAACCTGCAAAGGCAATTTTTCACTACTCTCCATTTCGACTTGTAAATCCTGGTCTTTAGAGAGCGGATTGGGATATACTTTTACTTCACCCAGCTCTTTCAATTGCGGGGTCGGAGTGGTTATGCCGATGATATTGAAAGAACGGGCTTCACTGAAATTGCGACAGGTGTACATCACATTGAAAGGTCGAACCCGCCAGAAATAAGTACGGGTGCTGGTCAGGTTCGGGACGACTACACTGGTATCGCTAATGACCTGGCGATGTGCAATGAATCCAAAATTAGAGAAGTTGCTGATTTCCAATAAATAACTACTCGCTTCTGGCGTTTTTCGCCAGGCAAAAAACACTTCAGCATTGGCAGATACGACAGTGGTGCGATTGGTTGGAAAATTGAGGGGTGCGGGTGCCGCCATAGGCAGGCAAGGAACCTCCAGCGCCAGGTGGTCACCCAGTTCTTCGCCCAAGTAATTTTTCATGGCCAGCATTTGTTCGCCCGAAAAACGCTTGGAGCAAGCCTCAGCAGCGTAGGACATGATCAGGCTGCCGTCGGAAGTAAATGCGGTGCCTGTCGGATCAAACTGCTTGATGGTGCTTTTGCCATTGATGTCGCACTGCCAGCGCCCAGCCAAATAATCCGCTGGGGTATCGCAAAACCCGTCTCCTGCGGTCTCGCAATTGCGTTGATCTGCCATTTCGACTTCCACATCCATATTGGTGGTATGGGGGGCGGGTTTGGAGTAATCCAACACACTTTTTTCCCAACCATAAAAGGTATGCGGCAGGGAGAGGTAATGCCCCATTTCGTGGGCCCAGTTCGATTCATGGCTGCCCATGCAACTGTTTGCCATCACCACTGCTTGGCTTTTGCCTCGTGGCATATAGTTGTAGCCACAAGCATTGAGGGCCGCTTCTACGAAATAGACATTGATCACCCCAGGCTCGTTGTAAGCTTGGACGAATCCCGGAATAATGCTGGAACTCAGGTGGTTGAAAAACCCATTGTTGCGGATATAATTGACCTCACCCTTGACAAAAAACTGGATTTTACTGGCTGCAAACCTTTCATTGAGCGTGCAAATGGCATCCAATAAGTTGTTGGTGGGCAAAAAACCCAAACCATCATCGGTGCCAACCAAATGAATTTTCATCGCCACGTATTTGGCAGCAAGCACACTACGCGTTTCGGATTTGAATTGCCTTTGTTGGAAAACTTCGAGCCAGGAGTTTTTGATTTCAGGCGTTGCACATGGCAAAAGGGCAGCCGGGTTTTGAGCCGAAAGGTTCGAAACCAAGCAAGTATACAGGCTTAGGGCTGCCCAAAAGGCAGTTTTCGACATGGAGGGTCGCAACATCAATGTGATAACCTTAATGGAAAAATTGCTGTAAACCAACAATTTAAACCCAAAAAAATAGTAACCCAAAAGCTTTATTCAGCCTTTGATTGTCACTTTTTCTCAAAACTCTTAGCTCAAAAATATAAAATCCTCTCTGATGTGTGCACTTAAGGCTCTATTTTTATTCATGAACTGCGAATAATAGTCGCATTCACGACGTCGGGGGGCAATTTGTCTATGCACAAAAGTCTCGTTTTTTGCATGAAATCTTGACAAATCCAAAGACACTGCTGAAAAATTCGTATTTTCGCCCCCGTTTTTAAGCACCTGAGCCTGCGAACCATTTGCGAGGCGATAGGTTTTTAAAAAGTGGCAAACTTTGTAGTTTGTTTTTTAAGTTCGCTAAACCATCGAAAACGAGTTTTTGAAGTAAAGCGTTAAGCACGTCAATCCTATTGATTTATGAAACTTCAACAATCAACAGGAGAGATATTACAAGAACTTAAAAAACGCTGTACTTAGCCATCTTATCCTTTTTCGCTGAAAAAGCCTAAATAAACCTAACAATGAGTAAAGTAACCGTAGTTGGCGCTGGAAACGTTGGCGCAACTGTAGCCAATGTACTGGCTCACCGGGATATTGTCAAAGAAATCGTGCTGTTGGACATCGCTGGCAATATGGCCAAAGGCAAGGCCCTGGACATGTGGCAGCAGGCTCCCATTGACTATTACAGCACTTACCTGCGCGGCACCGATGATTACAAAGAAACCGCAGGTTCTGACATCGTGGTGATCACCGCTGGCGTGCCCCGCAAGCCTGGCATGAGCCGCGACGACCTGATTTCTACCAACGCCAAAATTGTAAGCGGCGTTACTTCTCAAATTTTGCAGCATTCCAAAGACCCCATCATCATCGTGGTTTCTAACCCCCTGGACGTGATGACTTATGCTGCTTTCAAAACCGCTGGCCTGCCTTACACCAAGGTATTTGGCATGGCGGGCATTCTCGACACCGCCCGCTACCGTGCATTTTTGGCCGAGGCCCTGAAGGTTTCTCCCAAAGACATCCAGGCGGTGCTGATGGGTGGCCACGGTGATACGATGGTGCCACTGCCACGTTACACCACCGTAGCGGGTATTCCAGTGACGGAATTGATCGGCGAAGCAGAACTGAACGCAATTGTGGACCGCACCAAAGTGGGCGGCGGCGAACTGGTGAACCTGATGGGCACTTCAGCCTGGTATGCACCGGGTGCAGCGGCGGCCCAAATGGTAGAGTCGATCGTGCGCGACGAAAACCGCGTATTCCCTTGCTGTGTGCGCCTGGACGGCCAATATGGTTTGCACAATACCTTCGTGGGTGTACCCGTGAAGTTGGGCAAAGGCGGCATCACCGACCTGATCGAACTGAAATTAAATGCCGATGAAATGGCCCTGCTGGAAGCGTCTTCCGCTGCCGTGAAGTCGGTCATGGATGTATATGATGGCATGGGGCTGTAAATTGGTGCCCCGTACTTTGATCAAAAAAAGCCTCACTAGTTTTGCTGGTGGGGCTTTTTTATTCACATCTTTATCAAGTCTCAAGCCACCGCAAAACCAGTATAAGGTCGCTTTTCAGGAGCATGAAATGCCAGTACAATGTCTGCTTTCGGAACCCCCGCTTCATGAAAAACATCCGCGAACGCCTCATCGGTACCGTCGTATTCTACATACACCTTTTCATTTTTGATGCGAACGTGTAAAATACAACCATAGCTTCGGCTACCATCTTTCCAGTGGTTGTGATAAATCAGGTAATTCAAATTTACCAGATCCTCAACCAGGTAAATTTCTTCTTTCAAGTTCGCTAGCATGGAAGCTACGTAATCCTCCATGATCCCCTTGATGACCTGCTGGTATTGAGCTATTTTTTCCATTTTGACTATTTCTTAAACTAACGTGAATTTCAGATAAAACCAGCTATTTTTCAACTTTTGAGGATGGAGAAATGGTCAAGATTTGTAAGTTTTCAATTTCAACAAACCTAAAGCGTGCAAACGAATGCTCAACAAACCTAAAATCTTGCGAGCGAACCCCCACTTCGTAAATCGTAAGTAGTCATCATGCTAAAGCTAGACACGGCTCATAAGTCGTAAGTCAAAAAACTAACTTCGCTCATGCTACTCTTTCAAAGCTCTTCCTGCACCCTCCTCCCACTAACTTGCTCATCTCCCCTCCGCAAATAATCCAAAGCCAAACGCTCATGCACCTCACTCGGCGCATCCACCTGTGTATATCGTCCCTTTTGCATCCTTTGCCGCATGGCCTCGTACATACTTATTGCGCAGGCCACCGACACATTCAGGCTTTGGGCCATGCCCATTTGGGGGATGGTAAAATTGCCATCGCAATGGGCCAGTAATTCGGGCGACAAACCCTCGGCTTCGTTGCCAAAGGCCAGGACCATTGATTGGTTCAAATCCAATTCATAGAGCGATTGGGCATTTTCGCCCAAACCCGTGCTGTAAAGCTGCTGGTAGCGCTGCTTCAAAAGGGCCACGCAAGGCTCAATATCTCGAAAAAGGGTGACATCTACCCACTTGCGGGCCCCGGCGGAGCTTCTTTTGCCCAATTCCAATTTGTGGTTTTGCAGGCCGGGCTTGCTGTACAACACATATACTTCCGCGATCCCCACCGCATCGCAAGAGCGCAAAATGGCTCCGATGTTGTGCGGGTCGTCTACGTTTTCCAGCAAAACGCTCAAGTCAAGCTGGCGTTGATAAGCCAAGGTCCTGATTCTGTTGGCGCGTTCCGGACTCATCAATACCGACGCAAAGGTCTAAACTGAGAATTCGCAAACTCCAAAATGTGTACATACCTGTTTTCAAAGCGCTGGACATTGCCATATTGCTCCGATCCAGGCACCACCGAGGGGGCCGAGGTAATGGGAGAAAACTCAAAACGGGTATGCAAGCCCAATCCCGGACTCGACTCCAAACGATTGACAAAGCCCAAGCCATAACTCCCCAATAGCCTGCCATAATACAAGGTATGGTCATAGCCAGCCACCGCTTCGGGGGCGGGGATGGTGCCATAAGCCTGGTAAAAAGCCCGGCGAAAACTCAAAAGCTCCGGCGACTGGTCGTCCAGGAAGCTCACTTGGCTGATGCGTACTTTGCATTGTTCGTACAATTCGAGTTCCATTTGTTCGTATTCCATCCATTGGGGCATCCCATACACCACCACTTGCTGGCCACTTACCTTGGCATTGCGCACGGCCCGCAGGAAGTAGAAAATAAAGGTCTCGTCGGCCCAAGAGGGGATGATCAAAGCTACCTGGCTTTTGCCTTGCAGGTAGCTGCGCAAATTGACGCTGGTAAAATTCTTGTCTTCCGCAGGTACCTGGATTTCGCGAATGCTGTTGAAACCCCTTTCCCGATTTGCTTTGCGCAAAAATTCCAGGCAAGTCTGCTCGGCAGGGATGTTGCGGGCCACAAAAATCACGTCTTCGGGTCGAAACTCGGTCAAAGCATCTTTCAACAAAGCCCTGCAATGGGATTCCAGGGAGGGATTGAATTGGATGTAATTGGGGTTGTCGCGCGTCAAGGACCCCACCGCACTGTAGGGTGAGATCATGGGTTTGTTGCTGCGCTTGGCATATTCTGCCAGGATGCGGATGTTGTCGCGCTTGTAGGGGCCGATCAGCAATTGGGCTCGATTGAGTTCCGGGCGGCGCAGGAGGCGATAAACTTCATTGGTGTCGGCCTTGGTGTCCATCACCGTTACTTTCAGGCGCATACCTTCTTGGCCCAATTGCTCCAAGGCCAGTTTCATGCCGCTGTAATATTGCATGGCCCATTCGGCAACGACATTGTCGCTCGACTCAGGGCTCAGGTAGGTTCCAGCCAAAAAGGGCAAAAGCACCGCCAGTTCATATTCCGGCTGGTTGTTGAACCGGATGGGAGGAGTATAAGTTGGTCTGCTGTTGTTAGAAGGGTTGCTGCTGGGGCCAGGGGTAACATTTGGCCCAGGGTTGGAATTTGGAGGCCTCGGTACCGAACCAGGCACCGTTCCGGGCACGGTGCTTGGAGTATTATTGCTTGCGCTAGAAGAGCTGCTGCCCCCTTTGATCGGCGCTGGCTGCATGTTTTCTTTCCAGCGGACGGTGTCGAGGCGTTCATTGGGGCGGGTTTGAACGGTGATCCATTCGCGCTTGACGGGGTCGTACACCGTTTGGCTGCCCGTATTGCTGGCGCTGGGGGTGTTGTATTCGCTGGGGCGATTGGTACTGGGTTCGCTTGGTTTGCTGGTGCTGACGGTTTGCAGCATACCACAAGCCATCAGGCTCATCAATAAAAGGGACATAAGAGAAAAGGCAATGCCTCGCGGCAAACCCAGGGGTGTACAACAAGGCATAATTTGGAATTTTTTTCCACTGATTTTATTCCCACTCAATGGTTGCTGGGGGTTTGGTGCTGATGTCATAAACCACACGGTTGATGCCTTTGACATTGTTGATGATTTCGCTCGATACTTTGGCTAAAAACTCATACGGCAAATGGCTCCATTCGGCAGTCATCCCGTCGAGGGACGTAACGGCGCGCAGCGCGATCGCTTGCTCGTAAGTACGTTCGTCGCCCATTACGCCTACCGATTGAACTGGCAAGAGGATTGCTCCAGCCTGCCAAACCTCGTCGTACAAACCAAAGTTACGCAAATTATCGATGTAAATGGCATCTGCCTCTTGCAAGAGTTTCACTTTTTGGGCATTTACCTCACCGAGGATGCGAATGCCCAAGCCCGGACCGGGGAAAGGATGGCGCTTGAGGATCTTGTCGGGCACGTTCAGTTCTTTGCCTACCTTGCGCACTTCATCCTTGAACAACATGCGCAGGGGTTCGACAATTTTCAAGCCCATTTTTTCGGGCAAGCCGCCTACGTTGTGGTGCGATTTGATGGTCACCGAAGGACCGTGTACCGAGACTGATTCAATCACATCTGGATAAATGGTCCCCTGGCCGAGGTAGCTGAATTCGCGGTGTTTTTTGCCTTCTTCTTCAAAAACCTCGATGAACAAACGGCCAATGGTTTTGCGTTTTTCTTCAGGATTGGTCACGCCTGCCAGTTCGCCATAAAAGCGATCTTTGGCGTCGATGCCAATCACGTTCAAACCCAGGTTTTCGTAAGAAGCCAAAACCTGCTCGTACTCGTTTTTGCGCAGCAAACCATTGTCTACAAAAAAACAAAGCAAGTGATCACCAATGGCCCGGTCCAGCAAAGTAGCCGCTACCGTGGAATCCACCCCACCAGAAAGGGCCATTAGCACTTTTTCATTGCCAATGGCAGCCTTCAGTTCAGCTACGGTGTGGTCCACAAAGGATTTGGGCGTCCAGGAGCCCTGACAACCTGCGATGTTGACCACAAAATTCTTGAGCAACTGGGCTCCGTCCAAGCTGTGGGTCACTTCTGGGTGAAACTGGATACAATAAACTGGTGCGCCAAAAGCCCCAGTTTTGGCTTTGTAAGCCGCCACTTCAATGCTTTCGGTGCCCGCCAACAACTCGAATTGATCGGGAATGCGCATGATGGTATCGCCGTGCGACATCCAAACCTGGGAGTCCTGTGGAATCCCAGCCATCAAAGGGTCTTGAGATTGGTGGATTTTGGAGAGTTGTGCTTTGCCGTATTCCCGTTTAGCAGAACGCTGCACTTGGCCACCAAAATACTGCGCAATGTATTGCGCCCCATAACAAACGCCCAAAACGGGCCGAGAGCCAATCAGTTCGCTCAAATCGGGCTTCAAAGCGTTTTCATCGGTCACCGAAAAAGGGCTACCGGAGAGGATGATCCCTTTGTAGGTATCATCAAGCGCAGGCACCTTATTATAAGGCACGATTTCGCTGTAAACATTCAATTCGCGCACACGCCGTGCGATCAATTGGGTGTATTGCGACCCGAAGTCGAGGATCAAGATTTTTTCCATCGCGCAAAAATAACGCCAAAGGCCGCCAAAACCAAAGTCTTGGCGGCCTTTTTGGACAGAAGTTTAAATATTGTGTAAAAGTTTAGACCTGTGGTTTTGAGTCTAAAAAGAGGTGAAGGGCATGAGTAAATCAGTCTTTTAGTATCCTCTCAACTCCTCAACTTCTAAACTCTTACAAAATTACTTCTGGTACAGTTCAAACTCAGTGCGGCGGTTGGCCAAACGGCCAGCAGCGGTGGCATTGTCAGCTACGGGTTTGGTTTCTCCAAAACCAGCGTGATTCATACGCGCAGCAGTAATTCCTTTTGAAACCAGGTAGTCATAACATGCTTTGGCACGGTTTTCTGACAATTTCTGGTTCAACACATCACTGCCTTGGCTATCAGTATGGCCATTGATGCGCAGGTTGTAATCAGAATAACGCTTGAGGATGTCCACAATTTGGTCCATCACCACGAACGATTCCTTTTTGATCACGGCACTGCCCGTTTCAAACTGCACATTGCGGGCAGCAAAGTTCAAGGTTTCGCGGTCTTTGACCGTGATTTCTGGGCAACCGTTGTTGCTGGATGGACCAGGTTGGTTGGGGCAGCGGTCGTTGCTGTCGATCACACCATCACCATCGGTATCGGGGCAACCGCGCAAGGAAGCAGGGCCTTTTACGTCTGGACAGCCATCGTTTTTATCAGCTACACCATCGCCGTCGCGATCGGGGCAGCCTTTGGTAGCCGCAGTGCCCGCAGCATTGGGGCATTCATCCTGTGCATCAACGATGCCATCGCCGTCGGCATCACGAATGGGGCAACCACCATTGGCAGCAGTACCAGCCTCAGTGGGACACTTGTCTTCGCTGTTGATGATGCCGTCGCCGTCGCTATCGGGGCAGCCATTGGTGGCCGCAGTACCTGCTTCGTTGGGGCATTTGTCAGCGCTGTTGGCAATGCCGTCACCGTCGCTGTCGGGGCAGCCGTTGGTAGCAGCGGTGCCAGCTTCGTTGGGGCATGCGTCTTTGGCGTCAGCAATGCCATCGTTGTCGGCATCAGGGCAGCCCATTGCTTTGGCAATGCCTGGTACCGTTGGGCAGGCGTCTTCTGCGTCCACTACGCCATCCTTGTCGCTGTCTTTTCCTGGTTTGTTACCCATGTCATCTCCTTGGTTGCCCAAGAAGAATTTCAGGCCTGCCCCCAATTGCAAATTGTTGCGCAATTCAGGGAAACCAATGCGGTATTCGCCCTTTGTGGACAGGTAAACTGCGGGGCTCAAGCGAAAATCAAGGCCCACCCCCAGCGGCAGGGCAAAGTTGAATTCGCGCAGGTCTTCATAATTGGCCCCCAAACCCGCAAAAATATTGGGGCTGATAACAGCCTTGTCCAACAAACGCAATTGCAACAAAGCATCCAAGCCAAACAAACCCCCAGATTTGTTGGCCCCTGCATCATTGAGCAGGTAGCGGGCTTGGCCAATTTTAAACGGAAAAGCCAAATTCAAGGGTCCTTTCAGGTTGCGCTGGTATTCAAATTCCAGCCCTGTAGTAAAATCAGACCAGTCCCAATCCTTGCTGGCAGGAATTTGGTAGTTAGGAAACAAACCGCGTACGGAAATGGCATCTTTGGTGAGGTCGCGTTGAGCATGTACAGTACCAATAGACAGGCACAACACCAAACTGAGCGTTAGGAGAAGTGATTTCATGTTGTAGAATTGGTTTGAAAAACTTATCCTGCTCACATTTCGGCCAAAAAAGGTCAATTTCCGCCCCCCTCTTCGCCATTTTTTTCCGCCAATGCTGGGCATTGACTACAAAAAATAGGCTTGATGGAACGAAAATTAACTGCTTTTTTGTCTCGAAACCGCTAGGCTAAGTTTTTACAATTGTTTTCAAATTGGCTTTTAAAAAATCAAATTTAGTCAATTTTATAAAAAATGATGATTTTATCAACTGAAAAAACTGGTTTTCACCATAGAAAATTAGGCAAAGCCCCATTAAAAATGGTAATTATTACATTTAAAACCCCAAACGCTCATTTTATATTCAACACAATCAAAGACTTAGAACTTGTGCCCGTTAGTTCTCAATCCTCATTTCAGCAAGTACCTTTCTTTGTTTAGGCAACAATGGTAAGTTCTCGTAAGTACGTTACAAACGTGCAGAAGCCCGGTGTCGGTCAGGAGACCCGACACCAGCACAACGCTAAATTGTCGCTGGTTCCAGGTCTCTGACCGGAACCATCTTACACGCGTTTGTAACGCGTAAACGGATCTTCAGTGGATTGAAAACTTACTTACACCCCCTTTATTTCCGCAATTCCTCCACCGCTCGCTCAATCACGGTATCAATGCCCTGATCCCGATCTGATTTTTTGAGCAAAACTTTCACATCGGGTGGCACTCCGTTCTCAAAATTCTCACCAGCAGGGCTCAAGGTCCTTGAAATGGAAAAGCGATACGTCCAGCCATTGGGCAATTGCCCGCCATTGGGGATACCCAGACCACCCCCCGAACTGTCTCCCAGCAAAATGACGTTGGGAATTTCTCTGGCACCCAAAGCAAAAAAAGAAGCTGCGCTAAAGGTTCCGCGATCGATCAAAACCGCGATTTTTTTGGTGTACTTGACTTGGTTTTTGTCGGGTTCAGCATAAGCAGCTTGGGGACCTTGAAAATCGTCTTTGCCCGGTCCGGATTTGAGATAAGAGTTGTAAAGCAGGGTTTTGGACAAAACGATCTGGTTCAAAATCCGCTGGATATTGGCTGCGCTGCCGCCGCCATTTTGCCGAATATCAAAAATCAAACCTTCGGAATTGCGGTACAAACTGAGGATGTAAGCCACATGCGCACCAGCCACCCGGTCCGAGAAAGAGTTGTAGCGCACATAAGCAATTTTTTTATTGGCGATCCAATTGTGCTCAAAAGGCCCAGTTCTGACGAAATCAGGGGTCAGGTATTTTTCCCTCACGATCCGCATGTCCAGGTTTTCCGGCCCAAAAAGGGCAAAAGAATACTGTGAGGTGCGAAAAGGCGAAACCAGGTTCACATGCCCGTCCCGCAACTCGTTGAGCATGGCATTCAGCACGATGAACAAGGAATCACTGCTCATTTTTTCTTTGATGCGAGGCGAGTATTTGACCTTGATTTGGTCCCAGTTGATGCCTTTTACATCAAAAAAACTGTACTTGTCGCGGCATTCATTCCACAAGTACTCAAAATTCTCCCGTGGAGTATCGGCAGGTTCATCACCCAGAAAAGCTTTTTCGCAAGTAAAACATAAAACACAAATCGAAATAAGCGCTAGAAAACGAATCATGGCAGTTTAGTTGAGGCGGATCAACACCGCAGTTTGCAGATAATGATGGGTCAATTCCAAGGGGTTGATGTCACCCGCGCTTTTTTGAGCATCCCAGGTGTAGCCCAAGCGCAGACCATTGCCATTGAGCAAAAAATAAGTGAATTCGCTGCGCCATTGGATGCGAAAACCACCCGTTTTGAACTCGTTGTTTTCATAAACTTTGGTATCGCCATCCGTAAAATCGTCGAGGTAGGCATAACCAGGCCGCCAGGAAGTATGCAGCAATGGCAAACTGAGCTGGCTGCTGAGTTTGTACAACCTGGTGCCCGCCCGTTTTTTGATGAACAACAACTTACCAGCTTCCTGTTTTTTGGCGATGCGCCAGGTTAATTTACCACTAGCAAAAGCCGAATTTAAGCTTTCCCAAACGGTGCCAGCATTCAAAAAAGCAGGGGTTTGGCGCTGCCCCGAATATCCTCCGATTTGCAAACCCGCCCGAAAATCCAGGTTTTCTTTCTCGTTTTGCCAAAACCGACGCAAAACATGCCCGGCGTAAAAAAAAGTCAACACCGAAGAACTGTAAGTCCCCACCTTGACCCTTTGCAAGTCCCCCTGCCCTACTCCACCCTCGAAATTCAAATCCCAGCGCGGGCCTTCAAATGCCAGTGCGCCTGTTCCGCCGACCAAAAACCCATCGTAACTGAGCGGCGAAACGCCTAAATCGCGCAATACCGCATAATCTGTCAAGGCTGCGATGCTCAGATAGCGGCCATAATGAAAGTCTTTTTCAGGCTCATTTTGGCCCCAAACCAAACTGGAGCAAAATAGGAGGAGAGGGAGAAATAAAATGGATTTCAGCAAGGTCATGGTGGAATTTTACGGTTCAGTAGGAGGGCTTTTCAAGCTTCGTTTTTCTTGAATTGTTGCATAATTACGAAAATAAACGAATTTTAGCGCTCTGCTAACTCGAAGTAGATTTTTAGCGTGCAAAAACATAAAAATGCAAACTACTACACCATTTCTCCGCCCCATTCAAGCCGCTGACAATGCTACCATGGCCAAAATTGTACGCGAAGTGATGACCGCATACGGCGCAGTAGGCGAAGGTTTTTCGATCATGGACCCTGAAGTGGACGACTTACATGGCAATTACCAGGACGAAAAAAGCCTCTACCTGGTACTCGAACACGAAGGCCAGGTGGTAGGCGGCGGCGGCATCGCCCCACTGGCCAACGGCGATCCGAACGTTTGTGAACTGAAAAAAATGTACTTCCTGCCAGCCGTTCGCGGCATGGGCATGGGCAAAAAATTAGTCGGAGATTTGCTCCTGGCCGCCAAAGAACGGGGCTACGCCACCTGTTACCTCGAAACCCTTGAACGCATGAAAGAAGCTCAACAGCTTTACCAAAAAATGGGATTTGAAAAGCTGTGTGGCAGCATGGGAAATACGGGCCACTGCGGCTGCGATGCTTTCTACGCAAAAAAGTTATAAAATCAGGAATTATTTGAGCAATTCCGCCAAATGCTCCGCCAAGGTGTCAATTTCTTCCTTGGTATTGTAATAATGCGGCGATACCCTCAAGGCTGCATCGACCGATTTTTGGCCAAAATCAATGAGCGCAGCATTGCGGGTTAAATGAGAAGTATTGATTTTACGCTCTCGCAAGCGATCACGCAAAAACAAGGGAGCCTGCCCAGCAAAATGAACGGTAACGATGCCGCAAGGGTCTTCACCCTGGTCCAAGACGCTTGCTCCGGGTAGTTCGGCGAGTATTTCGCGGGTATAATCGGCCAAAGCGGAAACCTGGGCTTTGATCGGCTCTAACCCAATTTCAAGGGCGTAGTCCACACAGGCACCACTGCCCAATACCAGGGCATAAGCAAATTCCCAATCCTCGAACCTTCGGGCATCTGGGCGGGGCTTGTACTGACCTATTTCAGTCCATTCCGCCCCCGCCAGGTCGGGAAACAAAGGCTCTAAACCCGCCGCCAGCGCCTCATCACTGACGTACAAAAAGCCCATGCCACGCGGCCCCCGCAAAAACTTGCGGAAAGTAGCACTCAAAAAATCGCAATGCAACTCCTTCACATCCAATGGCATTTGCCCCGCTGATTGGCAGGCGTCGAGCAAGTACCAGGCCCCATGAGCTTTCACGATTTTCCCAATTTCGGCGGCGGGTTGCACCAGGCCGGAATTGGTGGGGACATGGGTGACAGAGACCAACTTGGGCCGCAATTTTTCCATTTGGGCAGGCAAGGCCGCCAAATCAGGGGTGGCGCCATCTTGTTGCATCCGCTCCACTTTCACCCCATACCTTTTTTGCATTGAAATGAAAGCGATGTAATTGGACACGTAATCATTGTCGGTAGTCAAAATCACATCACCGGTTTCAAAAGGGATGGAAGACAAAGCCCGGCTGTAGGCATCGGTGGCATTGGCGGTCAAAGCGATATTACTGGCCTTGGTATTAAGCAAGGTGGCCAGCGAGGCATACACTTTCTCAATGTCGGCCCGGCGCAAATCCGCTGACTCGTATCCACCATTGACTGCTTCCAAGTGAATGTGCTGCTGAATGGCCTCGATCACTTGACGGGGCATGAGAGCCGCGCCAGCATTGTTGAGGTGGATCAGGTCTTTGATCCCAGGGGTGTCCTGCCGCCATTGGGGTAGGGTATGGATTTTATTCATGACTCAATTTGGGTTTCGAGTTAAAAAAACTGGGGTAAATAAACCCGACTTAGGTCTCTGAAGCATAGTTTCCAGAAGCAGATTTTGGCTTATGATGCCTGTTTTTTGACTTACGACTTACGAGTGACGACTTACGACTTACGAAGTGTGGGCTCGCTGGCAAAATCATAGGGTGCTCGAACACCCGTTTGCACGGTTTGGAGTTTCCGAGCTACCATTGGTTCAGCTTATGCCCCAAAGAGTTGAAAACCAATGATTTTCAAATAGCACTCACGCTCATCAAGCATATTAAAAGTTTACCCGCTCAGTTTTTTTTGGAAAAACTTGAATCGTAAAAACGATGATTTTGATGCACTACAAATCTACTCAGCGAGTCTCCTACTTCGTAAGTCGTAAGTCGTCACTCGTAAGTCGTAAGTCAAAAAATCCAAGCGCCTGCTGACCAAAACAAACTTGTTTTAATCACCGCTTGGAACCCAAAAATAGCCTTACTCATAATGCTCCGCATAGTAGCGTTGATAAGCTCCGCTGGTCACTGCGTCCAGCCAATTTTGGTTTTCGAGGTACCATTCGGCGGTTTTGCGCAGGCCCGTTTCAGGGTCGACCAGTGGTTCCCAATCGAGTTCATGCTTGAGTTTGCTGGCGTCAATGGCGTAACGACGGTCGTGGCCGGGGCGGTCTTTCACAAAAGTGATCAACTGGCGAGAAGTACCGATGGCTTTGCCCATCAGTTCGTCCATGATGTCGCAAAGGGTGTGTACCAGTTCGATATTTTTGCGCTCGTTGTTGCCCCCAATGTTGTAAGTCTCGCCGATTTTACCCTCGTGATAAATCAAGTCGATGGCCGCCGCGTGGTCTTCTACCCAAAGCCAATCGCGGGTGTACAGGCCATCGCCATACACTGGCAAGGTTTTGCCCAACTTGATATTGTGGATCATCAGCGGGATGAGCTTTTCGGGAAACTGGTAAGGGCCGTAGTTGTTCGAGCAATTCGACACGATGATCGGCATTTCGAAAGTATGGTGGTAAGCCCGCACCAACATGTCAGACGAAGCTTTGGATGCCGAATAAGGCGAGCGCGGATCGTAAGGCGTGGCCTCGGTGAAAAAACCCTCGTCACCCAGTGAGCCATACACCTCATCAGTAGAAATGTGGTAGAATTTTTTGCCAATCAAGTCTTTCCAATGTGAACGGGCAGCATTCAACAAAGTCACCGTACCTACAATATTGGTCTCGATAAAGGCCATAGGGTTGCTGATCGAACGGTCCACGTGCGATTCGGCAGCGAGGTGGATCACGCTGTCAAAATCGTACTTGACAAACAAACCCTGTAAGAAGTCTGCATCACGAATGTCGCCTTTCTCAAAAGTATAATTGGGCGCATTTTCAATGTCACGCAGGTTTTCGAGATTGCCAGCGTAGGTCAGCAAGTCCAGGTTAACGATCTTGTAGTCTGGGTACTTTTTGACCATTCTTTTGACCAAATGGGTGCCAATGAATCCGGCACCACCAGTAATTAATATGCTGTGCATGGTTTGAATGAAAAGTTGAGTGGTGGAGAAGTTTAGGGCTTGAGAAGTTTAGGGTTGAACGACTGTTTTGAAATACTCATAAGTCATTTTCAAGCCTTCGGCGCGTGGCACTTTAGGTTCCCAGCCGAGGATTTGACGGGCTTTGGTGATGTCTGGTTGCCGTACTTTGGGGTCATCGACGGGCAAAGGACGGTAGTCGATGAATGCCTTGGGATTCCCAACCAACTGAAGGATTTCTTCCGCAAACTGTAGGATGGTCACCTCGTCGGGGTTGCCGATGTTCACAGGTTGGGTATGGTCGCTGAGCAACAGACGGTAAATACCCTCCACTAAGTCGTCAACATAGCAAAAGGAGCGCGTTTGCGAGCCATCGCCAAACACTGTCAAACCCTCCCCGCGAATGGCCTGTGAAAAGAATGCAGGCAAAACCCGGCCATCTTCCTGCCGCATCCTTGGCCCGTAAGTGTTGAAAATGCGGATGATGCGGGTATCAACCTGGTGGTAAGTGTGGTAAGCCATGGTAATCGCCTCCAAAAAGCGCTTGGCTTCGTCATACACCCCACGCGGCCCAACTGGGTTTACATTGCCCCAGTAAGTTTCGGATTGCGGGTGCTCCAGCGGGTCGCCATACACCTCGGAGGTAGAAGCCACTAGGATGCGGGCTTTTTTCTCCCGTGCTACCCCTAGCATGTTGTGCGTGCCCAAAGCCCCGACTTTGAGGGTTTGGATCGGCATTTTGAGGTAGTCGATCGGGCTGGCTGGCGAGGCAAAGTGCAAGATGTAGTCCAGTTTTCCAGGCACATGCACGAACTTGGTGATGTCGTGGTGGTAATATTCAAACTCCTTGAGCGGAAACAAATGCTCGATATTGGCCAGGTTGCCTGTGAGCAAATTGTCCATTCCGATCACTTGGTAGCCTTCACGAATGAAGCGATCGCACAAGTGAGAACCAAGAAAACCAGCCGCGCCGGTGATGAGAACCCTTTTCAAAGTTGATCGTTTTGTTGGGATTGGTAAATTTGGGATTAGTGCCCATGTGGCCAAATGAAAACCCTTTTGGTCACATGGCTGGCAAAGATAAAACTCCTGGGAGGTTTAACAACAGCGCTTTTCAAACGATTTTTGCATTGGAAAGGTATCTTTGCCTCCGACAAAAGCTGAAAAAGCAAATGTCCGGCCAGTTTCGCCTAATATCCGTCATCAATTTAGCATACATGTTCGCAAAATACCCGATCCTTTTCAGCTTCTTGTTCTATTCAGTTCTCTTGTATGGACAGGGCCAAAAACAAAAACCCGATCTGATTGGGGCGCGGGTTTCGTACGGATTGCAGTTCCCAGCCTTGGATCTGGCGCAAAGGTTTGGCAGTAATTTTGCCGCTGGTGTGGGTTTTGACTGGCAAAGTGGCCGCAAAAACTGGATCATTGGTCTGGAAAGCCAGTTTCATTTTGGCGAAAGTGTCAAAGAAGACCCCTTGCAAGGCTTGAGGACGGCAGAGGGCAACATCGTGGGCAACGACCGCGAATTGGCCGACATCCAACTGCGCCGCCGGGGGATTTATGTAGGAGCCCTGGCTGGCAAGTGGCTTCCTTTTGGCAAAAATGCCCAAAGTGGCTTGCGCGTAACCTTTGGTGCGGGCTTGTTGCAACACAAAATCCGCATCCAAAAAGACGTATTCCGCGCCGTTCCCCAAGTGAGCGAAGAATACGCCAAGGGGTACGACCGCCTGAGCAATGGCCTGGCCTTGCACCAATTCATCGGCTACCAATACATGAGCAAAGACCGCCGCATGAACATCAACGTGGGCTTCGAGTTTTTTCAAGCCTTCACACAGGGCCGCCGCAGTTTTCAATACGACCTGCGCCGCCCCGATGACCAGCCCCGCCTTGATGGCCTGATCGGAGCCCGCGCCACCTGGATTTTGCCTTTCTTTTTGGACAAAGCCGATCAAATTTTGTATTAAGGCCACTGAAAATTATTTTGCAAAGCTTGGTAATTTTTTTGCCCCGCTTCGCGGTGGAGGATGGGAACACGGATAAAATTGGGTTTGGGTGTGTTTGTTTGGGTGTGAGTGCGAGAAAACCCTGTTTTCAAGCGATCGAGACAAAAGTAAAAGCTCGAAGCTCCCACACCCGAACTCACACTTACACACTCCACACCTATTCTTGCGGATTTCCAGCATGACGTTGACTCCACCTAACTCAAATGCCGTCTTATAAACCGGTTTAACTTAATCTTTTGCCATTCACAATGAGCATAATTTACCAACTCGGCATCTACCTATTTATACGTACCTATCGACTTTTGGCGATTTTCCAGCCAAAAGCCAAACTAGGTTGGCAAGGGCGGAGCAATTGGCGAACTAAACTCAAGGAAGATTTACAAAAAAGAAAACCCGATCACAAACTGCTCTGGGTCCATTGTGCATCGCTGGGCGAGTTTGAGCAAGGGCGGCCCTTGATTGAGGCCCTTAGAGCAGAAAAGCCTGGTACATTTATCGTGCTCAGTTTTTTCTCGCCCTCCGGTTTTGAAATCCGTAAAAACTATCCTGCGGTTGATCTGGTGACTTACCTGCCTTTTGACAGCAAGGCCCAGGCCCAGGCTTTTGTGGATCTCCTGGCCCCGGATTTGGCCATTTTTGTCAAGTACGAGTTTTGGTACCATCACTTGCTGGCTTTGCAAAAGAAGGGGGTCCCTACCCTACTCATTGCGGGCTTGTTTCGGCCTAGTCAGGTCTTTTTTCAGCCTTGGGGAGCTTGGTTCAAAAGCATTTTGCGGGGTTTTACCCATTTTTTTGTACAAAACGAGGCTTCAGCGCAGCTCTTGGCCAAGCATGGTTTTTCCAATTTCAGCATCGCAGGCGATCCCAGGGTGGACCGGGTTTTGGACCTGGCCCAGGCAGCCAGGGAAATTCCCCAGGTGCAGCAATTCAAAGGCCAGTCCCACTTGTTGATCGCGGGCAGTACTTGGTCAAAAGACGAAGAAGTGCTCGAATATTTATTCAAAAATGACTTCCCCGAAGACTGGAAACTACTGATTGCCCCTCACGAAATTGGCGAGGGACATTTGCAAAAAATCGAAAAAAGGTTTGGCCCTTCCTTGGTTCGATTTTCAAAATTTAATACCTCAAATGCCCCTGCAAAAGTGCTTTTGATCGACAACATTGGCATGCTTTCGGCCTTGTACCGCTATGGTGACTTGGCCTACATCGGAGGAGCGTTCCAAAACGGACTGCACAACACCCTGGAGCCGATGGCCTTTGGCTTGCCCGTGATTTTTGGTCCAAAATTTGAAAAATTCCAGGAAGCTTGTGACATGGTTGAGGCATCGGCGTGCTTCAGCGTGGTCAGTGCCCTCGAGTTGGGGCAAAGTTTCCGTTTTCTGAACGATCCCCTGGTCCGGGCCACTTGCCGCAAAACCATTCTTACTTATCTGCAAGAAAAAAGTGGGGCTACGCCCAAAGTGATGGCCCTACTGAAAGACATATTGTGAGACGGGTCCATTTCGGCTTGTGCTATAAGGATTTTTTGCTAAAATTGTGCCCATTCTGCTTTTGTCTTTGGCAAAGTGTTCAACACATAAAATACCCAAGTCATGGAAACCAAAACCGCCATCAAACCCACCATCGACATCGTAAGCCCTATTCCAGGACCCAAAAGCCAGGAAATGCTGGCCCGCCGAGCCGCAGCCTTGCCCAAGGGCGCGGCCATGTCAACCCAAGTGGTGGTAGATTCGGCCCGTGGCGCGGTGGTCAAGGATGTGGACGGCAATACATTGCTCGATTTTGCGGGCGGCATTGGCATGATCAACGTGGGCCATTCGCCTACCAATGTGGTGAACGCGGTCAAAAAGCAGCTCGACAAATTCATCCATACCTGCCAGATCGTGACCACTTTTGAGGCTCCGATCCAACTGGCTGAAATGTTGAACGAGCTCACACCCGGCGATTTCCCTAAAAAAACCTTGCTCTGCAATTCCGGTTCCGAAGCCGTGGAAAATGCCGTCAACATTGCCAAATACTACACCCAAAGGCCAGGCTTGGTGGTATTTGAAGGGGCCTACCACGGTCGCACCCACCTCACTTTGAGTTTGACGAGCAAGTATGCCCTGTTCAAAAAAGGTTTTGGTTCCATGGCCAGCGACATCCACCGCTTGCATGCGCCCAATATGTACCGGGTGCCCGATGGCATGAGCGCCCAGAAATACCTCGATTTTTGTATTCAGCGCCTTGATGAAGCCCTGATTTCGCATATTGACCCCACTTCGATTGCAGCGATTTTGATCGAACCCATCCTGGGTGAAGGTGGTTTCGTGCCCGTGCCCAAGCCCTTTTTGCAAAAACTACGCGAGCTTTGTGACCAGCATGGCATCGTCCTTATTTTTGACGAAATCCAATGTGGCATGGGCCGCACGGGTAAACTTTTTGCCTGCCAACACCACGGCATTGCGCCCGACATGATCACCATCGCCAAAAGCATGGGGGCGGGAATGCCCATTGCCGCCGTAACGGGCCGTGCCGAAATCATGGACACCATCCACCCCGGTGGCGTAGGCGGCACTTACAGCGGCAGCCCGATCGCCTGTGCAGCAGCCATCGAAGCGGTAAAAACCCTGAGTAGTCCCGAATTTCAGCGCAAAACCGAACAAATGGGCGAACAAATGCGCAAAATCATGGAAACCTGGCGCAAATACCCCCTGGTAGGCGATGTTCGCGGTGTAGGAGCCATGCGCCTGGTCGAGTTCGTCAAAGACAAAAAAAGCAAAGAACCCGACCCCGACCTGACCCTGGAGATCATTAAGCACGCAGTGGCCAATGGTATTTTGTTGATCCGGGCGGGTTTGTATTCCAATTGTATCCGCTTGTTGCCACCCCTGGTGATCACCAAAAACCAATTGAAGGAGGGCATGGAGGTCTTGGAAAATGCCATTCGGGTGGCACACGAGAAGCGGGGGCTGATTTAAAGGGCTCCAGCTACAACTAAGCGCATGTTAAAATCACTCTTCAATGGCGAATGACAAAACTTCCCATGGATTCTCCGATGCTCCCCCAGGGCAGTTTAATGTTTTCAAATTGGAGCCAATCCTTGCGAAAAACAATCAACCAACGACTTATCGGGCAAGAATGCACTTTAAGATCACCTTGGTAAAAGGCAGGGGTGTTTTTCATTATGCTGACAAAAGTGTTGTCATCAAAGAACAAGCTATTTCGTTTTCCAATCCACAAATTCCTTATGGTTGGGAACGACGGGACGAAATACTGAGTGGCTATTTTTGCATTTTTACTCCTGATTTTTTCAACCAATATGGAAACGTTAGTCACTACGATGTATTCAAGCCGAATGGAAAACACATCTTTGAGTTAGATCCAGAAACTTATGAAGTTGCTGCGGCCATTTTTGAAAAAATGTATGTCGAGATCGGCACTGAGTATGTTCACAAATACGATGTTTTGCGGAATTTGGCCTTTGAACTCATTCATTTGGCCATGAAACTTCACCCTTCCGAGAATTTTGAATATTCAAAAAACGATGCATCACAAAGGGTCACATCCCTGTTTTTGGAACTTTTAGAAAGACAATTTCCGATCGATGAGAACAATCCTAAAATGAACTTAAGGTTTCCACATGATTTTGCTAATCAATTGTTTATTCACATTAATCACTTGAACAGGTCAGTAAAAACGGTCACTCAAAAGACTACTTCTCAAATCATCGCACAACGCATTACCCAGGAAGCTAAATCATTGTTGAAACACCAAAATTGGCCTGTTTCCCAAGTAGCTTATGCCTTGGGTTTTGAAGAGGCCGCCTATTTTAACCATTTTTTCAAAAAACACGCTGGGATGACTCCGCTTCAATTCAGAAATGTTTGATTTTTACAATTTTCCGATTGCTATTTGCTCACCAACAACAAGTCTTCTTGTTGAAATTTGCAATTCTACTTGGCATCTTCTAATCTATGATGACCAGGAGTTATTTTTCGACCAACTCAATCCTGGGATTAGATAAACGGGCAGAGAGAAATTAACCAAAATGAAAAAATCAATTCAAAGCTTTATCTGGCTTATTTTACTTTTTTCTTATTCTTTGCATGCCCAGCAATCTACAACTGCTGCCCCCAAAATCAAGACAAAATCAGGTGTAGTGGTGGGGACAACTGAAGGGGACGTATCGATATTCAAAGGTATTCCATACGCAGCTGCACCTATTGGGGAATTCCGTTGGCGGCCACCACAACCATTTTCTGCCTGGAAAGGAGAACGCGATGCCACGCAATTTTGCAAGGATTGTGGTCAAGCAGGTTTTGGACCCAACGGCAGGGTAAAAATCTCTCCCAACTCTTCGGAGGATTGCCTTTTTCTGAATATTTGGAAGCCTTCCAATTCCAAGAAAGGCGACAAATTGCCCGTTATGGTTTGGATTCACGGCGGGGCTTTTGTGTTCGGCAGCGGCTCAAATCCAGAAAGTTCAGGTCACAACTTTGCCAAGCAAGGGGTGATCCTGCTTACCTTTAATTACCGACTTGGAAGGCTTGGTTTCTTTGCCTTTCCTGCACTGAGTCAGGAAAATCCAAATGAGCACAAAGGCAATTATGGATACATGGATCAAATTGCAGCGCTGCAATGGATCCAAAACAACATTGCAGCTTTTGGAGGCAACCCCAAGAACGTGACCATTTTTGGAGAATCAGCCGGTGGCGTTTCGGTGCACTCGCTGATCACGATTCCAGCAGCGAAAGGCCTCTTTCACAAGGCAATCATCGAATCAGGTGGTGGTCGTGACGGGGTTTTGACTGGCCGACCAATCAACAAAGATGGAGACATTCACTACCCCATTTCAGCAGAAAAAATTGGGGCGAATTTCGCGAAAAAGCACGGAATAGAGGGAACGGATGCCCAAGCCTTGGCCAAGCTGCGCGCTTTGCCTGCCGCCGATATCATAGATGGTGGTGAAGAGCAAATCGGCGGCCCTGGGGGTACACCGATTTATTCAGGCCCAATTTTAGATGGCAAATTGGTGGTAGAAACCGCTCAAAGTGCTTACGAGGCGGGCCGACAGCCCAATATCCCCCTCATCATCGGCTCCAATAGTGCGGAAGTACCCGCAGGTTTTGTCAATGCGGCTTCCAAGGAAGAGCTATTGAGTCGATTTACAGGGGTGGCTGAGGAATTTAACAAGGCTTATGACCCTGAGGGCAATGCCGAATTTGCAAAAATACTCACCTACGTCAACACCGATTTTGTATGGGCTGAACCTGCCCGACTTACCGCCAAAGCATTTACAGCCAAGGGTTCAGCAGCCTATATTTATCTGTTCTCCTATGTTCCCGAACAACTGAAACAACGCATGAGATACGGTGCATCTCACGCTTCAGAAATTTCATACGTATTTGGCAACTTGAGAAATCGAGACGGTTCGCCAGTGGCAGACAAAGACCAAGCAGTTTCCAAAATGATGAACGCCTATTGGGCGAATTTCGCCAAAACTGGTAATCCAAATGGTCCAGGTTTACCAAACTGGCCAATTTTTGATCCTTCAAAAGAGGAAATCATTGAATTTCAAGCAGACGGGGTAGCAGCGCCCAAAAAAGAGCCCAATAAAGCAAGGCTTGATGTGATGGAAAAGGCAGCAAAAATGGCTAAACAAAAATAACAAGCGGGTATTTACTGCTTTAGGGAGCGTAAAAAAATAAGGTGGACGGATTTGGGTTTAGCGAAAAAAGAAAAGCAACTGGATGAAAGGAAGTTGTGTTCTTTTTTTGCTAAACCTCAAAAGCAAATGTGTCCACCTTATTTTAGCTCAAATACTTAACTGCTTTAATGAATTTTGGTGATGATTAATGCTAAAAATCATAAACTCCTCTTGATTGGATTTTTGGCCGCGTTTGTTCTTGGGGCTTGCGTGCCTAAGGGTATTTTGCTGATCAAAGAACAAGGTAGCTTTGCGGTGGGAGGGACCGTAATTAAAAATCCAGGAACATTCGACCCTATCAAGCGCACACCCGAAGGGCAGACTTTTCACGGTGATCATGCTTATGTCAGCTACCAAATTCCTGCCAAAACGCGCAAATATCCCTTGGTATTTTGGCATGGCATCGGACAGTTTTCCAAAACTTGGGAAACAACGCCTGACGGGCGCGAGGGGTTTAACAATCTATTTTTGCGACGGGGCTTTAGCGTTTATTTAATCAACCAACCCCGCAGAGGTAATGCAGGTAGAAGTACCGTTGAAGCTACAATCACACCTATCCCCGATGAACAAACTTGGTTTGGAACTTTCCGCTTAGGTGTAGGAACTGAGTTCTTTCCAGGTGTTCAATTTGCCAGAGATACTGCGACTTTGGATCAGTATTTTCGGCAAATGACGCCCAATATTGGTAGTTTTGATCCTGAAGTAATCACCAATGCAACATCTAAGTTGTTTGACAAAATTGGTCAAGGCGTTTTGGTCACCCATTCTCATTCGGGCGGGTTTGGCTGGGCAACAGCCATCAAAAATGCGAATATCAAGGCCATTGCATCTTACGAGCCTGGCAGCGGTTTCCTTTTTCCAGAGGGCGAGGTACCTGCACCAATAGCAAGTTCTGCAGGTCCATTGACCGCGCTAGCTGTGCCAAAAGCAGATTTCATGAAATTGACCAAAATTCCGATCGTCATCTACTATGGTGATTTTATTCCTGAAAAACCCGATCCAAATCCTGGTGCTGACGGTTGGAGAGCCAGATTGGAAATGGCCAAAAAATGGCGGGACAGCGTCAATCGATATGGCGGCGATGTGAAGGTAATCCACCTGCCAGAAATTGGCATCAAAGGCAATACACATTTTCCTTTTTCGGATTTGAACAACGTTGAGATTGCAAATTTGCTTTCAAAATGGCTGAACGAAAAGAGATTGGATTGAGTTGAATTGCTGTAAAAACGTAACTTGCTCAAAACTCGCTCAAGTGGTGATCAGTGTTACAGGTTGTACCTATCCAAATACAAATAGTGAGCCATGAAAAATGTCAAAACCAGTTACAATCGGCGTTCATTCCTACAAGCTTCTCTCCTATCTGGTGGAGGTTTCATGCTGGGAATAAACTATTTGGCTGATGCAAAAAAACCAGGCATTTTTACTGATCTTGCTGATCTGGGGCAAGCTCCACTTGATTTTAACACACTCAATGGATTTGTAAAAATCACCGCTGACAATGTCATCAAAATCATGGCTCCAAACCCAGAAGGTGGCCAAGGGGTAAAAACTTCCATGCCGATGATCGTTGCGGAAGAATTGGATGTGGATTGGAAAGACATCGTCATTGAACAAGCCGATTTAGATACCAAACATTTCACCCGCCAGTTCATTGGGGGCAGCCAAGCGATTCGGCAGGGTTGGAAGCCCTTGCGCACGGCTGGTGCAGCAGCCAAACAAATGCTAAAAGAAGCGGCGGCTCAAAAATGGCAAGTGCCCCACCGTGAAATAAGCACCGAAAAAGGTGTTTTGTACCATAAAAACAGCGGAAAGTCAGCAAAATACGGCGAAATGGCCGCAGCAGCTGTAAGCATCCCTGTCCCAAAAGAGGTACAATTAAAAGATACCAAGGATTTCAAAATCATTGGCACCTCACGGCGCAATGTGGACTTGGAAAAAATCATAACTGGCCAAGCCTTGTTTGGCATTGACACCCGCAAAGAAGGGATGCTGATCGCCATGATTGTACATCCCCCTGCTTTTGGTCAAAAATTCAAGTCGGTCGATGCAGCTTCGGTCAAAAAACACAAAGGCATCAAAGCGGTTTTTCCCATTAAAATATTCAATGATGGCTACGAAAAACAGTTCTTTGACACCCTCAATTTCAACGAAGTTGTGGCAGTGGTAGGGACCGACACCTGGACGGTCATGCAAGCTAAAAAAGCTTTAAAAATCGAATGGGAGCCTATTGCCGAGTCTACCGAAAAAAGAGACATGCTGGGGCGAAAAGTAACCCAACGCATTCCCGCAGGACTCGAAAGCACGGCCGACCACCAGGCCAAAATGGCGGCCATGTCCAATCAGCAAGCAACTGTTCGAAGAAAGGACGGCGATCCTGAATTGGCATTCAAAAATGCAGCCAAAGTGATCGAACGGACCTACACGGGTCCATTTTTGGCACACAATTGCATGGAGCCGATGAATTTTTTCGCTCACGTCACCGCAGACAAGGCGGAATTGTCGGGGCCGCTCCAAAAACCTGAATACACTGAAAAGGCCTTGTCCGAACGTTTAGGAATGCCATTGGAGAACATAGACATCAAATTGACCCGCTTGGGCGGTGGCTTTGGTCGGCGTTCCTATGCCCATTGGTTGATTGAGGCTGCACTGATCTCTAAGGAGATGAACGCCCCCATCAAACTGGTTTACACCCGCGAAGACGACATGACTTCGGGCATCTATCGCTCTGCCTACTCAGCTACTTATCGGGCCGCGTTGGATGCAAACAACAACTTGATCGGTTTCCATGTAAAAGCAGGAGGCGTACCAGAATCGCCGCTGTATGCAAATCGTTTTCCAGCTGGCGCAGTTGATCATTATTTGGCCGAGGATTGGACCATTGACACCAACATTACGGTGGGTTCATTTCGGGCACCCCGTTCTAACTTTATTGCCGCCGCCGAACAATCGTTTTTGGACGAAGTCGCCGAAGTAGCCGGAAAAGACCCCATTGCCTTCCGTTTGGAACTCTTAAATCGGGCCAAGGATAATCCAGTTGGAAAGAACAATGAGTATGATGCAGCGCGTTTTGCCCAAGTCCTAAACGTGCTGAAAGAAAAATCCGCTTGGGGGAAAGTGGAAACGGGAGTACACCGAGGCGTTTCAGCCTATTTTTGCCATGATTCATACGCCGCCAATGTCCTTGATTTGGAGCTAAAAGACGGGCAGCCTGTGGTCAAAAAAGTACACTGCGTCCTAGATTGCGGCATTGTAATCAACCCTGATACCGCCAAAAACATGGCAGAAGGAGCAGTGGTAGATGCAATTGGGACCGCCTTGTATGGCAACATGACCTTTACCAATGGAGTACCCGATGCCAATAATCTCCATCAATACCGCATGATCCGCATGCATGAAGCGCCAAAACAGATTGATGTACACTTCGTGCCCAGTACCGTTGACCCAACGGGCATGGGTGAGCCTGGCTACCCACCAGTTTTTGCAGCCTTGGCAAATGCGCTGTACAAAGCTACTGGGAAAAGATTTTACGACCAGCCTTTCTCAGCCGCCTTGGTATTTTAGCTAAAATAAACTGGACGTATTTACTTTTGAGGTTTAGCAAAAAAGAACGCAAATCCTTTCATCCAGTTGTTTTTCTTTTTTCATTAAACCCAAATCCGTCCACCTTATTTTTTTACGCTCCCTAAATCAAGCCAACTTACAAGCTTCCAGCTTTTCCCACAAGCGAATTGTTTCTACGGCTGCTTTTACATCGTGTACCCGCAGGATGTTGGCCCCTTGCTGCAAGGCTGCCAGGTGCAAAACACTGGTGCCATTTAGTGCATTTTCAGCATCGGTTTCCAGGTAGCGATAAATCATTGATTTTCGGGACACCCCGGCCAAAACTGGCAAGTCAAGCACGCCAAATGCGTGCAGATTGGCCAATAAAGTGTAATTGTGGTCCAGGTTTTTACCAAAACCGAAGCCGGGATCCAAAATAATGTCTTTTACTCCTTTTTGCCGCAAAATGCCTACTTTTTGAATGAAAAAATCGAGTACATTGAGCACTACATCTTCATAAATCGGATTTTTTTGCATATTGCCTGGAGTGCCTTGCATGTGCATGAGCACGTAGGGCAATTGCAATTCGGCGAGGGTATCGTACATGGCTTTGTCCATTTCTCCACCCGATACGTCGTTGATGATGCCGATGCCACGCGCTGCCCCTTCGCGGGCAACTTGTGCATGGATGGTATCGAGCGATAAAATGGCTTCGGGAAAATACTTTTTTATGGTTTCAATGACGGGTAAAACCCTGCGCAACTCTTCTTCTGCCGCAATGATTTCGGCACCAGGGCGAGTCGACATGCCGCCGATGTCGAGTATTGCAGCGCCTTCTTTTAACATTTGTTCAGCGCGGTTCAAGACATCAGCCTCCACCACTCTACTTTCAGCATAAAAAGAATCTGGGGTGACGTTCAAAATTCCCATAACTTGAGGTTTCCTCAAATTCAATAATTTCCCCGCACAGTTCAGGGTCTTTTGCCTGTGAAACATCTTTTTTTTGTAAAACTAAAGTATTTTTGTCAATATTTGGATGCTAAAGTGTAAACCCCTTGCGAAGTTTGAACATATTAATGAAACTTTCCTCCAAAAAACAAAGACACCATGTCCGAAGGATCCGATTCACGCTTGCGAACAGGCCAAACCCTTTTGGCCATCATGATCATTGCCCTGTTTGCTTTGATCGGGTATAAATATTTGCCCAAAGCTGTTGACCCTGAAGTGAGCAATATCCCTAAAGAAATCCAGCTCACTTATTTACCCGCTGATTTCAATTTTGACATGGACGAGGAAGATGCCCTGCAAATCCTTAACAATCCCAAACGGTATCGGCGAGAATTCGATGGCATGGTGCGGGATTTGAACATGGCCATCCTCAATCACGTAGCGAATCGCATGGGGTTGCCCCAAAAAGTGAAAAGTCGCCTACCAGAAGAATATGACAAGCACCACGATTACTTGCGCAACATTTATTACGAGGAATTCCTGCGTGTCCAGGATACCAGCAGCAATATTTACCAGGTTTGGTACGACAATCGCTTCAAAAATGCAGTGGTAGTGTGGTATGAGGTAGCATCTAAATACACTTGTTACTTGGTCAACAATGTCCTTGGCAATTTTGTGCCGCAAAAAGATGGCGCTTTTTATGCCAAAGGCAAAAAAGTGGACACCCCATGTGGCATCGCCCTCACCGAAGCCTTGGCCCCCCTGATGAAACGCATGGAAGAACGGGCTGCGATCGAAGATTTTGGCCGATCGCGGGGCATTTTACAAGAAAGGGTAGAAAAAATGATCGCCGAATTGGCTACTTACGAAATCCGCGACAAAAAGGGCCTGAGCAAGCAGTTTCAAACCAAGGTCTGGGGCTTCAGCGTCTCCTCCACCGATGTGGAAATCACAGCCATCAGCATTATGAAACTGGGTTTTCGCCTGGATCAATACTTCAACATCGACATCAACAACCGTTCCAAACTGGTCACCGTTAATCTGCCAGAACCCGTAGTACTTTCCCACGAAGTTTACCCTCGTATGGAGCAAATGGACATCGGTTGGTTGCGCGAAATCAAAAGTGAAGACCTCAACAAAGCATTCAATGTACTGCGCCAGGAATTCCGGCAAGACATGATGGAGACCGATGCGATGGACCAAGCCAAATCCAAGGCCCGTGACATTCTGAACACCATGATGGGACCCTTGGTCGCTTCCTTGGGCAATAAATACAAACTCAGTGTAAAGTTCCAGGGCCGTGAAGGCTTGCCCGATGATTATCGGCCCCGTGGTAGATTTGACCAAGCTGAAGATAAGCCAAGGTGAAAAAAGAGCTTAACGCAAATTATTGGAACGACCGCTACCTCCAGGCCGATACACCTTGGGACATTGGTGGCATTGCACCTGCTTTAAAAGCCTATTTTGATCAGTTGTCTAAAAAAGATTTACGCATCTTGATCCCCGGGGCTGGCAAGTCCCACGAGGCTATTTATTTACACCAGCAAGGGTTTTTGCAAGTTTTCGTGCTCGATTGGGCACCGGAAGCATTTGCTTTACTCCGGCAGGCCGCGCCTGATTTTCCGGAGAGACACTTTCTGGTTTGTGATTTCTTCGAACTGCAAGGCAGCTTTGATTTGATCGTGGAACAAACATTCTTTTGCGCCATTGACCCCGCTTTGAGGGGCGATTACGCCAAAAAAGTAGCGGAATTATTGGCCCCCGGTGGCCAATTGATCGGCCTCTTGTTTGCGCAGCCTTTCCCTTTCCCTGGGCCTCCATTTGGCGGGACAAAAGCTGAGTACGAAACAATTTTTCAGCCTTTTTTTACCAAAGTTGAGATCGAAGAAAGCGCATTATCGATCAAGCCCCGGATGGGGAATGAGTTGTGGGTGAGGTTGGGGCAAGGATGAAAATAAATGATTCCCTTAGTGATGAGCCACGAATAAGCCTTTCCAATTGGCAACTGCGTTGCCTCGCTGTGCGAGGCTAGTTGGGAACACAGATGAAACTGATAAAACTGATTTTCACTGATTTCCAGCATGATTTTGACCGTGATTTTGACAACTTGGCAGATCAGCAATCCTAAAAATTGGAGAGGTTTATTTTTGACGCTTTACCTAGTGTTAGTTTTTGAGATTAAAATAAGATAAACCAAATTTACTTAAAAGGAATCAAAAAGCCCCAGCTTTGGACATACCAAAACCGGGGCTTTTTGATTCTTTATAGCGCTATTATCTACTCCACCTTAAACGCCGAATCATCAATACCGGCATTGATCGCCACTTTTTTGGCTTTCAACTCCAGTGGAAAAGGCGTGGCACCAGAGCTCAAGACAGTGTGAGGCAATTGGATGCCATTCACCTCCTTGTAGTCTTTGTACTCCGAAACCTGGGTGATGGTTTGGCCACCAGCTTCGATCACTTTGATACTTTTCAACAGCAAACTAGAGGTTTTATCGTAGAAATTGGTTGTTTTATCACCAGTAGGATCCTCCACCACTACTTTGTACGCAGCAGCACCATTGACAGCTTCTTCGCCTTTTAGACTCAACTTATAGCCTGCTTTGGTATAATCCAACTCAGGGAAAATCGGACCTTCAAGCGCCAGTTTAGCTAGTTCTTTTTCACCAACCGGGACATTCTGGCCTTGCTGTTCAATTTTACCTTTGCTGCCGTTGTAGGCTTGCAAGCTCATAACGCTGCCCATCGCCGTTACGGTTTGCATAAATTTGTTGGGCGCTTTTTTCTTGATGGCAATTTCAATGCTAATGCCTTGGATTTCGGCCACCATTTGGGTTTCCATGTCCTTCACGGCGCTCAGTTTGGCCCTGCCTCCCTCTGCTGCGATGAACTTTTCGATGATCGACTCAGGGGTAACATCCGCCGAAACAGCGACTGCGGCTTTCTCCGGGTTACCATTTGCGTCAAAGTACAGGACCTGACCAAAAGCCTTGAGTTTTTCGCTCACATCGTCCTTGCTTCCCACTACGACAATGTTGGCATTTTCGGGCTTGAGGTATTTTTTTGCTACCGCTTGCAAATCAGCAGGAGTTACAGCAGCCAGTTTGGCCAAGTAAGTACCATAATAGTCCTTGGGCAAGCCATAACGAGCAATGTTCAAGGCATAATTGGCAATGTTTTGTGGGTTTTCCAGGCGGCGGGCGTAAGCACCCGCCATAATGGCCTTGGTGCGATCTACTTCAGCCTGCGTTGGGGTTTCATTGGCCATTTTGCGGATTTCCTTCAGCATTTCCACTATTGAGCTGTCGGTTACTGCATTCCTTACGCTACCGCCTGCGTTGAACTCACCAATTTCCATGTCGGTTTGCAAACCTGAGTAAATGCCATAAGTATAGCCCTTGTCTTCACGCAGGTTTTGGTACAAGCGGCTGTTTCCGTCAGCTCCAAGCAGGTTGTTCATCACCGCAGCTTTGATGGCGTCAGCATCATTGGGCTTCAGGCTCAAAGGGTAAGTAATGCGGATCACCGACTGGACGGCTCCATCGCGGTTGACAAAAGCTACGCGGGTTTTTTCAGGCGCACTTGGAACTGCAAAAGTTTGCTTGGCAACCGTTCCTTTTACCCATTTGCCAAAATACTTGGCAGCATCAGCGAAAGCTTGAGCAGGAGTAATATCACCTACCACAACTAGATAAGTGATATTGGGCTTAAAGTAAGTTTTATAATAGCTTTCACAGTCGGTCACCGTAATTTTGTTCACTGAAGCCTCATTGGTCAGTTCGCCATATGGGTGAGCAGCTCCGTAATTGATCACATCAGCCACTTTACTGGCAATACTATTGGGATCGTCCTTGTCGCCGGCCAATCCAGACAAAGTTTGTTTTTTGATCTTGTCAAATTCGTCTTTGTTGAATGCTGGATTGAACAAAACATCAGCCATCATGCTCAACACTTTGTCTTTGTGCTTGGTCAAACTGCTGGCAAACATGCCATCCGAGCTCGTGAACAGGGTTGCACCAATGAAGTCGATTTCTTCGTCAAGTTGAGCTTTGTTCTTGGTTTTCGTACCACTGCGCATCAAGGTACCAGTGATGTCACCAACGCCAGCCAAGTCTTTTTCCAGTGAAATGGGTTTGTCAATAAAAACCTGGAAAGAAACCTGCGGCAATTTATGGTTTTCTACCACGATGACTTTGAGGCCATTGGGCAGGTTTTGCTGCACGTAATTGCCCAGTTTGATTACTGGGGCAGGCAAAGCAGCGGGCGCTTTTTTGCGGAATTCTTCCTGGGCTTGTGCGGCACTTAGAAATCCAAGCGCCAAAAGCAAAGTGAAAAGAAATTTATGTTGTTTCATTGTTTTCAATTCTGAATCAAAAATGAGGATAAGGATGAGAACTTGGCTTATTCGCCCCTTTGGGATACCCAATACAGTACAATGCGCTGGTTTTTGTCCAGGTACTTTTTGGCAACTCGCTGGATGTCTTCGCGGGTTACTTTCAGGTATTGGTCCAATTGTGTGTTGATGGCCTCAACCCCACCAAAGTAAGTTTCATAGGTAGCCAAGTTTTCAGCGATGCCTTCCAGTTCGCTGTTTTTATTTACCATGTCCACCTCAATCTGGTTACGCAGTTTTTGGAATTCCTTTTCAGGTACGAGGTTGTTGCGCACGTTATCAATTTCGGCATCAAGTGTAGCTTCGACGTCTTTGAGGTCGACTCCTAAATTGCAGATATTGAAAACCACATTGATTCCTGGATGCTCCAATTGGAATGCAAAAGAGCCCGCAGCAACAGCAAATTGCTTTTCGTCCACCATCTTTTTGTAAATGCGCGAACTTTGGCCACCTGAAAGCAGCTTATTTAACATTTCCAGGGCGTAAAAATCTTTATCGGTGCGAGCAGGTGTGGGGTAAGCCACGATCAGGGCGGGTAATTGTACCTTGTCAAAAACAGTGTCCCGGATTTCCTTGGTCCGTATTGGTTCATTGACCGTGGGGCGGAAAATAGGTTTTTTGCTTTTGGGAATGGTGGAAAAGTATTTTTCAACCAACTTGCGGGTTTCAATCGGATTGATATCGCCTGCAATGACCAATACTGCATTATCGGGCACGTAAAAGTCCTTGTAGAAATTCACGTAATCACTTTCCTGCGCAGCATCCAAGTGAGCCATTGAGCCGATGGGAGTCCAACTGTAGGGATGCACAGTGTAAGCACGCTTCATGATTTCTTCAGCAATCCGACCATAAGGCTGGTTTTCCACCCGCTGGCGGCGCTCTTCTTTCACGACTTGTCGTTGGGTTTCGATGCCTTTGTTTTCAACTTTGGCATGCAACATGCGCTCTGATTCCAGCCAAATGGCCAAAGGCAATTGGTTAGAAGGAAGAACCTCATAGTAGTAAGTATGGTCTTGCATAGTATAGGCGTTGTTCACAGCACCTGCACCAGAAAGGTACTTGTCAAATTCGCCACGTGCAACGTTTGCAGAACCTTCAAACAACAAGTGTTCGAAGAAGTGTGCAAAACCAGTACGGGCGGTGTTTTCGTTCTTGGATCCTACGTGATACAATACCGAAGTAACAACAATTGGGGTAGAGTGGTCTTCATGCAAGATCACCGTAAGCCCGTTGGCGAGCTTAAAACGTTCAAATTTAACTGGTTTCATTTGAGCGCCGAGCCAAATGGGGAGACTCAGGGTACATAATAATAAGCTTGACCAAAGTCGCATACAATGTTTTTTTGGTAAATGATAAGGGTTAACAGCAGGGTGTGCTTTTTGGTTTTTTAAAAAGCGACACAAAGTAGACTTTTACCTCAAAGCGGTAGCTAAAAATTGCAAAACTGTTGACATACCGCTAAGATTGTAGCATACCTACTTTAATGAACTGCTATTTTCAACAAAGGTTGTTGTAATAATGCGACTTGGTCAAAAAACTTGGACTATAAAGTTGGGATAATCGACTAAAGGAAGAGATAATTCGGCGTAAGCGAAAAATAGTAGAGCGTAGCAGGTAGCTGGCCTAACTTTTGGGTTAAGCTCAAACAAATTACCCGCTACGCTATAGTTTACACTACTTTGTCAGCACAAGCTGAGCTGGCGAAGGCATCTGGCTTTGCTTTGAAGACAAAGCCCATGGACAAAATGTAGCCCATTGCCTCTTTCAGCGCAGTGTTGGACTGAAAATGCGGATCAGTGTTGATGTCAGCATGTACTTCCAGTTCCACGTCGTATCTATCCAGCAAATCGCACAAGGCGTATGCTATTTCAATCGACTTGGAAACTTCAAAGATCATGCGTTCGCGCAAGGTCATGCGGCGGTTTTCACGGCTGTTGCAGATGTACATGAAGCCCCCTTTTTTCTCCCGAACGAATACGATGACCGTTGCCAGCTCGACTGCGTCACCGCGTACCTGGGAGTCGGTGCCTATGCATACCTTCAAGCGGTGACCTTGCTCGCGCTCGCGGATGATAGTACGCTCTACAGCCTCCACAATGGGCAGGTCGATGCGTGTACCGTCAAATTTTCTCCAATGCATGTCTATATGGGTTTGTTCAAAAAAAACTATTCGCAACTATCCAGTTGGTTCACATTTTGGCCCAAAAAAGCCGCTTTTTGTATCAAAACCACTCAACTGTATAGTTACGATTTTTTCACCTAAATTCTTGAAAAACAAGAAAAATTAATTTTTTCTAGCGAAATTCTTAACAAAATCTTGTTTTTACTGTTGACTGTGGTGATTGACTTTAACAATGTTTAAAGCAGGCCTAAAAGTTCCCTTGCGGAGCGTAAAAAAATAAGGTATTTACCCTAAAAAATTAATCCCGTTTTGTATGACACCGTACCTATTTGTTTATGGAACCCTCATGGTAGGAATAGAATCCAAGACCACAGGTTTTTTGCACAACAACAGTAAGTGGTTGGGCTCGGCCTATATGCCCGGCATAATGTATGACTTGGGTCGTTATCCGGGAGCTATTTGTGTACCTGGTTACAGAAAAAGGGTGTATGGGCAATTGTTTTTATTGGAAGAACCAGAGTTCATGTTCTATCACCTCGATGAGTATGAGGGGGTTAGTCACCATAATCAAAAGGAAGACGAGTACTTACGAGAAATCATCAAAGTCACCCACGAAGACGAGCAAAAAGAGTACGAAGCTTATGCTTATTTATTACAATACCCTAATGCTGATTTAAAAGTAATCCAATCTGGTCGTTACCTTGATTACATCGGTCAGCATCAAGCTCATTTGAGTTTTATTCGGGAGGTGTAAATAAATGCTAAAACTTTTTAAGCAAGGCTAATCCTCTTTCCTGAAGGAGGCTTCATTCAATGTAATGCCTGGCCTTCATGCCATTCAAAATACCCATCTGATAGTTTCAGCCTCTAAATTAAGACCTTCCTTCGCATTACTACAATGTGCTTTTCTACAAACTCCATGATAAACTTTTCTTGATGTAATTCCCCCATTACTTGGATGCAGAACTTTCCTATTCGTTCCAATTGTTTCAAAAAATGGCAACAACGATACATGGCTGTGTGCTCACCTGTCCTTCAATCTCAAGCAGGTACAAAGAGAAATCTTCCTTCTGACGAAAAAAATAGGACCAAATTTTAGCGAAGTTGTTTTCATTACTAACATCAGCGCTACCACTCCAAATGACAAAATCCACTTGGGCGGTATTGTGAAAAATAATTTACATACAAAAATTTAATTATTGTTAATCAGCCATTTATAAGATCACGAAGTTTGATCTACTTGGTGTATTCTGCCATGATTTTGACCATTTACCAAGGAGAAACAAACTAGTCTAAGAAAAAATAGTAGCTGTATTTTCATTGGCTAGTGGTACGAATTACAAATACCCCCTAGGTTGCAGGCAGGCTATTTGGCTTTGTAGCAAGGCGAGAGGAGGGAAAATAGTGGACTATTTGACCGACGAACAACGCAGCTACGGAGACATATAGCCCGTGGAACTTGGGGCAGATTTACGATTTGGACCACTAGTTTTTATGCTAAAAAGTTACCCACCTGTCATTCAGCAATTAGAACATTCATTGGTTCACGCCATCGTCTTTTCGTTGTAACCGCTTAACTTCCAATAATCGATCTTTAACAATTGGGTTGTCAGGCTTGATTTGCCGGGCTCTTTCAACCGAGCGGAGCGCTTTGTTTAGTTCTCCTTTTTGCTCATGGATCTCGCTTTGTAGCAGATGCCAACCTGCCTTTGTCCGTTTCACCCTTGCCGTTTCATTGGCCGTGACCAAGGCGGAGTCCAATTGTCCGGTTTTAAATTGCAAGATGGTTTTATTGCCCAGGGCCACACTGTCTTTGGGATTGTCTACCAATACTTCGTTGTACAGCGCAATGGCTTCGGCATGGTGATTGGTGCGGGTATAGACTTGTGCAAGGGTCATTACAGGCAAGAGGTTTTTCTGGGTACCATCTTTAGGCACAGCTGCTTTGAGTGTCGTATTTTTGTAGTTTTTATACGCCTCCTCGGCCAAGGCAATGGCACTCGATGGCCGGTTCATGCTCAACATAATCCTCGACACCAAGATCAGAGCAGCCTGCGTGATGTTGTCTTCAAAAGTGCCCATTGCCCTGATTTGCAACAAACTATCAACTTTGTTTTCTTCTTTCAAGTCGAATTTAGGTGAATAAAAACTGATTCTGATGCGCTGGTTGTTGTCATCAAACACCGAACCCGACAAAACCATTTGACATCCACAGTTTTCTGCGATTAACTTAGAATCGCTGAGGTCGTTGAAATTTTCGTAAGTGGTGATCAGCTCTGCATCACCCGCAAAATTGGCTTTGCGGAATTGGTTTTCGATTTCACGCAGCAAAAATTCGGCAGGGTTGGTTTTCTTGTTGTCGACTGTCAGGAAGTTTACGATGCCAATTTTGTACAAAGCTGCATCGTCAAATTTGGGGCAGTATTTTTCCAGTCCAGGCACGCCTCCTGGGGTGTCAGGTTTCTTTTGTTCTCCAGGTTTCTCGCTGTTTTGTTCTTTACCTGGCATAACCAGGATTCCCAGGCCAAAGAGCACCAATGCGCCGATACCCATAAGTCCCCATTTGAGTAAGGAGCGAGGGTTATTGGTTGGCTTGGGCTGATCAGCCAACCGCATCTGGTGCAAAATATCCAACAATTTATTGGCTGCCTGGTTATTGCGGCGGCGGATTTCTTCAGCGGTGGCGATACCTTCCAATTCGCGTTTCTTCTCCTGAAAAAACTCACTTTGGCTGATTTGGGCACTGCGCAACAAATCGGGGTAGCGGGACTGATTGGCTTTCAAGTATTCGGTCAATTGGTCGAGTGCCTCTTCCAAGCGGCCCTCTTCCACCAAATCCTCGATTACTTTCTTGATCATGATGATAGGTTTGGTAAATACCTACGATGAAGGCTCAAAGTGGGTTTGCCTCCCGCAGGGATTCCACATACAAACGGAAAAATAAGTCAAAACCCACATAAATCAGGTAAAACTTCACTTTATTTTAACCTAAATCTTTAGAAATTGCTAACGAATGGAGCATATTTGTCTAAACCAGAATTTACAGAATTACTTGCATGGTGTTGACAAACCAGAATTTGAAAGAATTATAGAATGAGCTCGCTTCGCGGTCCAGGCGTAACGAAGAGGTTGCAAATTTTACATCTCCAACCCCAAAACTTCACTTTTTATTAATCCTAAAGGTCGTTTTTTCTTTAGAACTTGAGGCACAGTATTTCACATGCTTATTGCTCTCTACATGAAAAATCAATTGTTACTTTGCGGCTTATTACTACTTTTTTTTGCCTGTACCACTCCTAATCGGGAAAAGAACAATTTGGACACCCCAAGAGTCACGCTGCCCAATGGTTGGTCCTTAACGCCACATGGAGCACATTTGGAATTGGGGGATTTGCCACTCAACATGGTCCTTTCCAATGATGAAAAATTCGCTTTCATCAGCAACAATGGCCAATCGGGGCACAGCTTGCAATGGATTGATCTGGAGCAAAAACGGGTTTTGCAAACCATCGAAATCCCCAAAGCCTGGTATGGTCTGGCCTTGGACAAAGCGGGCAAAACGCTCTACGCAGCTGCTGGCTTTGACAATATGGTGCGCAGATACGTCCACAATGGCCAAAAATGGATCGAAAGCGATTCCTTGGTTTTGGATCAAAAATGGCCAAAAAAAGCAAGTTCACCAGCGGGTTTGGTCTTGAGCAAGGATGAACAAAGCCTTTTTTGTGTCACCAAAGGCGATAGTTCCTTGTATGTTTTGGACTTGGCCAGCAATAAAATTGTTGAGCGCCATCGCTTAAGTGCTGAAGCCTATGCCTGTATCCTGAGTGAGGACGGCAAGGCATTGTGGATCAGTCTTTGGGGCGGATCGGCAATCGTTCGTTATGACCTACAAGCCAAAAAATTGGGCCAGGCCATCTCTACAGGCAAGCATCCAAATGAAATGGTTTTTAGCAAGGATGGAGAAAAGCTTTATGTGGCTTGTGCTGACGATAATGCGGTGTCGGTGCTTGATTTAAAAACTAACCAAGTCATCGAAACCCTGGGAACGGCCTTGTACGCCGATGCGCCCACGGGGTCCACGAGCAATTCCTTGGCTTTGTCAGCCGATGGGCGTACCCTGGCGGTGGCCAATGCCGACAACAATTGCTTGGCTCTTTTTGACGTTAGCGAGGCTGGCAAAAGCCGCGCCAAAGGTTTCATTCCCACAGGTTGGTACCCTAGCGTGGTGCGTTTCAGGGGGCAAAATATTTGGGTATGCAATGGCAAAGGCATGACTTCCAAAGCCAATCCCAAAGGCCCGAATCCTTTCAAGCGCGAAAAAGACGAGGAATACATTGGGGGCTTGTTCAAAGGCACTTTGTCTTATTTTGTGATGCCTGATGATGCTGAATTGAAAAATTTGACCCGTTTGGTCTATCAAAACACCCCCTACAGCAAGGAGGTGGAAAAAATGGCCGCAGGAGAGGCCAATAACCCGATCCCCCGCACCCTGGATGGAAAAAGCCCCATCAAGTATGTTTTTTACATCATCAAAGAAAACCGAACCTACGACCAGGTTTTTGGCGACATCAAAGAAGGCAATGGCGACCCCAGGCTTTGTTTATTTCCCGACAGCGTGACCCCCAACCAGCACGCCCTGGCGCGGGAGTTTGTTCTACTCGACAATTTTTATGTCAATGCCGAAGTCAGCGCCGATGGTCACAACTGGTCCACAGCGGCCTATGCCAATGATTACGTAGAGAAAACCTGGCCCACCAATTATGGCAGCCGGGGCGGTACTTACGATTATGAAGGTAGTAAGGCCATTGCGTATCCTAAAGATGGCTTCATTTGGGATTTTTGCGAACGGGCAGGGGTTTCTTTTCGCAGTTATGGCGAGTTCACCCACCTGGGCTCGACTCCTTACAAAAAACTGATCGGACGGGTTTGTCCCATTTTTCCAGGCTACAACCTGCGCATCCAGGATCAATACCGGGTGCAAAAATGGAAACAGGATTTCGATTCCCTGCTGGCCATCAATGCTGTACCGCGCATGAACATCGTAAGACTTGCCAATGACCACACCATGGGTGCCAGGAAAGACGCCCCCACTCCCACTGCAATGGTTGCTGAAAATGACCTGGCCGTAGGTCAGTTTGTTGAGTACCTTTCAAACAGCAAAATCTGGAAAGAATCGGCCATCTTTATCTTGGAAGACGATGCCCAAAACGGGCCGGACCATGTGGATGCCCACCGCTCCATTGCAATGGTAGTGAGCCCATATACCAAGCGCAAACACCATGAGAAGACGATTTATTCCACTGCCGCCATGTTGCGCACCATGGAGTTGATCTTGGGCCTACGGCCAATGAGCCAGTACGATGCTGCGGCGCCCCCCATGTACGCTTGTTTCACCAACAAACCCGATTTTACGCCTTTTAAAGCCAAGGCCAATCAAGTGTCGATCAGTGCACTCAATACCATTGACGACAAATGGTCAAAAATGTCCTGGGCCTTCAACCTTGAGGAGATTGACCAGGCACCAGACCGTGAATTCAATGAAGTAATCTGGAAAGCAGTGAGGGGTCGCAATGCAAAAGTGCCTGCCCCCCGCAGAAGTGCGTTTGTGAGCCCACTGGAAGAAGAGGAGGAGGAAGAAGAGGGTAGAGATTGATCAAACCATGCGCTTGTGCCAGCTTTGGCCCAAGGGTTTGACAAATTGCTGCTGCAAATCACCCAAGTTGTTGACCAAGGGATCAAAAACTGGCGTCTCATCGTTGATCGCGCCGCTGGCGTGCAGTTGTGCAAAAGTATCGCGGTCAACGGTGTGCACTTTTCCTTCCGCATCTTGGTAACTAAAAATCATGCGCTCAAACAAACTGAGACCATAGTTTTGTTCCAAACCTTTCAGGAAATGCACCGACTTGTCGATGGAACAGCCACTTGCATCGGCTTGGGTTTCATCGACCGCCAGTACCACAAAGCGTTGGTGTAAAATGTCTGCTCCAGCCCGCAATTGTCGATTGTGACTGATCCAGGATTGGGCAAATGCTTGCAGTTCGAGCAAAATTTGCTGTTCTTCCGTTTCGGCTAAAGGGCGGTTGCTCTGATAAATCCAAACTTTGCTTTGAGGTGAAAGAGACATTTTGCTTGAGGAGTTGATTGGTTGAGCAGTTGAGAAGACCGGGGCGAAAATTCAGATTTTTCGCCCCGATCAGCACTTGTTTTATTCCACAGGCGCATCGCGGTGCATCAGAAAGGCCTTGAGAAATTCATCAAGGTCACCGTCGAGTACGGCATCCGTTTGGCTGGTTTGGTAGCCCGTGCGGTGGTCTTTCACCCGGCGGTCGTCCAATACGTAGCTGCGAATTTGTGAGCCCCACTCGTTTTTCATTTTGCCAGCTTCCACCTTGTCGCGTTCGGCGCGTTGTTTCTCCAACTCTTGCTCGTACAAACGTGAACGAAGCAATTGCATCGCCTTGTCGCGGTTCATGTGCTGAGAGCGTTCTTGCTGGCATTCAACCACAATTCCACTCGGCAAGTGGCGTACCCGCACTGCCGATTCGGTTTTGTTTACGTGCTGGCCACCTGCTCCACTGGCTCGGAAAGTGTCCCATTCCAGATCAGCGGTATTGATATCTACCTCAATGCTGTCGTCAATCATGGGGTGCACAAAAACCGAGGAGAAGGAGGTCATGCGTTTGCCTTGAGAGTTGTAAGGACTCACACGCACGAGGCGGTGAACCCCATTCTCGCCTTTGAGCAAACCATATACGAACTCACCTGATACTTCGATGGAAGCCGATTTTAAACCTGCTACATCACCGTCTTGGCGACTCAATTCCAGGAATTTGAAGCCTTTGCGTTGTGCCCACATCATGTACATGCGGTACAGCATATCGGCCCAGTCACAAGCTTCAGTACCTCCAGCTCCAGCATTGATTTCCAGAATGGCATCGAGTTGGTCTTCAGGTTGGCTCAGGTTGTTGCGAAATTCGAGCTCTTCGAGGTAAGCAACTACTTCGGCATTTTTTTGGGCCACTTCTTCTTCAGTGGCGGCTCCTTCTCTTACGAACTCCATCAACACTTCCAAGTCATCTACCTCACGTTCGGCATTGCGGTAGGCTTCTACATTGGTTTTGTGGCCTTTCAGTTCTTTGAGTACGGCTTCGGCGCGCTTGGGATCGTCCCAAAAGTTGGGATCGAGCGATTCTTGTTCTTTGTCTTCAATTTGTATCAGTCGGTTATCGACGTCAAAGATACCTCCTGAGACTCATCAAGCGATCGCGGTGATCGCGCAGTTGTTCTGCTGTCATGATGACTTCCTTTTGCTGGGAATGGACTGGAGCGAAGTTGAAGGGTTGAAATGTTCGAGGGTTGAAGAGATTTCAAGCCTTGTTACCAATTTTTGCCTTTAACTTTACTTCCAAAATCCTGAAAGTGAAAAAATAAAGTCCCAAAGAGGACCATGAATTTATACGAAAAATGATGGCAGAACCATAAGTCCTACCATCATTCTGATCAAAACACCAAAACTACTTACTTAGTTGCAGCAGTGCGGCGGATGGGTCCGAAAATCTTGGCCGGAGCGGGCAAGATTTTGTTCAATACCACGTAGAAAGCCAATTCAGCGTTTGGAGCGATAGCTGGAGGTGAGCCCATTTCACCATAAGCCAGCTCGGCAGGAATGATCAAAGTGGCCTTGGTTCCTTCATTGAGCAGTCCAAAGCCTTCGTCCCAACCTGGAATCACCTGGCGCATGCCCAATGGGAATGGATAGTCTTCCAAACGAGCAAAAGAACCGTCGAATTTCACACCATTTGATGTAGATACACCATGATAATCGGCAAAAACGAAATCACTCATTTGCGGTTTTGGACCCTTGCCCGCTTCGTGGATCACGTACTTTAAACCAGACTTGGTGGTTTTCAATTCAGCACCCAAGGTGTTGGCTTTGTAACGCTTCAACACATCGGTGAGCACTGCTACGGCCTGGTTTTGGGCCAAAGTAGTATCGGCTACGGTGCGGGTCTTTTTGGCTTTGGCCATTTGTTGCTCCAGTTCTTTGTAAGCTGCTTCGGCTTCTTTTTGGGTATTGATTTGCTTCAAAACCACATCATAGTACATGACTTTGGCCTTTTCAAACCCTTGCGGACGGAACTCAGCTTTTACCGTGTCCAGTGGTACTGTGATGGTAAGGCTGTCGCCTTCTTTCATACGAAACAAAGCTTCGAGGATGGGCCCCAATGGTTGTCCTTTCAGTTGTGCTGTGTCAGGAATCTGGATGGTTTGGCACAGTGGTTCAGTTTGGTTGGAGTTGACCACTTTGTTTTCATCACGCATTTGCCAGCGGATGAAAGCCACATCACCAATGCTTACAGGTTTTCCATTCGACTTGGTATGCTTGATGTAAGTATAGCCGCTGGGCAGTTTTTTTTCACTCGGCTTGCAGCCAAACATCACTACAGCTGCCAGCAGCAGCGTTGCAAAAACTCTCATGTCAGATATTGTATGTTAGGTAAAAACTTAAATTACGAAGTTTTTACTAAGTTAGGTTTTACTCATTTCCAGGAATTCAGCAAGGCATCCCGATATTCTGGCAATAAGTCATAGAATTTATTCATCGTTGCTTTCAAGCCAATAAAGGATGCCCCACCGGCAGCGTTTTTGTGGCCGCCTCCTTTAAAGTGTTTGGTCGCAATTTCTTGTACGGAAAAATCGCCCCGCGAGCGCAGCGAAATTTTGACAATGGTAGGTTGTTCAGTGATGAACGCGGCCATTACAATGCCTTCCAATCGCAAAATATAGTTGACGATCCCTTCGGTATCGCCACGTTGGATGTCGAAATGGGAGTAGTCCTCTTTGGTCAAAACAATGATGCCAGTTCGGAACTCAGGCAAAATCTCCATGCGGTTGTACAAGCAGTGCCCCAAAAGGCGCAGGCTTTTCTCCGTTTGGGAATTGAAAATAAGGTCTTGCAATAAAAAGTCATTGACCCCAGCCTCCAACAAAGCAGCAACGGTGCGGAATAATTTGGCCGAAGTAGCATATTTAAATGCTCCCGTGTCGGTCAAAATTCCGGTAAAAATGCAATCTCCAATCAGGCGGTCAAGCCATTTTTCCCAACCCAAGAGACGGATGAAATCGTAAATCAACTCACTGGTCGAACTAGCACTGGTTTCAGAAAGCACAAAATCGGCAAAATCTTCAGGGTCCAGGTGGTGGTCGATCAAAACTTTGGGCTTAGACGGATAGGCCATCATTAACTCTCCAGTTTTGTCAATTCGCTCCAGTGCATTGAAATCCAAACAAAAATACATCTCCGCAGCATCAATGGCTGCTTCCGAAGTATCTGGGTCTACATCGTAAATGATCACCTTGTCTAAGCCTGCCATCCAATCCAAAAAATTGGGATATTCGGACGGACAGATGACCAGACATTGGTGGCCCAATTTTTCCAAAAAATGCAACAATGCCAATGAAGACCCGATCGCGTCACCATCAGGGTTGCGGTGGGTCAGGATGACAACTTTCTTAGGTGATTCCAGCAGACCTTTGAGGACTTGCAAATTTTCCATTTCCGAATAGTGGAATTCAGGTTTAGCACATTTTCCAATTGGCGGGGAAGACCGGCGCGGTAAAATGAGCGTGCGAAGGTCCCAAAAAAAATGGATTTATCCAAAGGTTAAAAGCTTAGTCTAGTCATATTTAAGCTAAAAAAGGTCAAATTCCGCCCCCTTTTTGCCATTTCTTACGCTGATGTTGGGCTATCGCCAAGGTAACACTTGCGATCGCCTTCCAAAAATTGGTTTAATGGCACAAAAACAGCCTGCCTTTTTGTCTTGAAACTGCCCGGTTATTGAAAAACTTATGAGAAATTTTAGTAATTGAGGACTCTGTGAATTTCATGATGAACACGCAGCGTTTATGACTGGCGCATGGTGCACGCCTTGGCGTGAAAGCGGGACAACTCTATAATTCTTTTAAATTCTTGCGTTGGTCAACGTCACGCAAGAAATTCTGTAATCCTGAAATCCTGAAAATTCTGGCTAAAACTAAAAACCTGGCTAAAACTAAAAAATCTCACTTGATTGTTGAAACCGCCTTTCTCCAAAGTTTTCAGCGGCTAAGTTTTTACGAAAAAAATCACGCACCGAATCGTGCGTATAAAATGGAAAGCGTATTTTTGCGCCGTCTTTGAAAAAAAGGTGGAAAAAACAAGTCTCCTCCCTTTTTTAACAAGCTGTAAATCAAAGACATAATCCTTTAACAACAAAATCAACAAGCATATGGCAGGGAATAGAACCTTCACCATGATCAAGCCCGACGCAGTTGCGGCTGGCCACATTGGTGCCATTCTGGCACAGATCAACAAAGCTGGATTCCGCATCGTAGCCATGAAATTGACCCACTTGTCGGCTCAAAAAGCTGGTGAATTCTATGCTGTTCACAAAGAACGTCCATTTTATGGGGAATTGGTGGAATTCATGTCTTCAGGCCCGATCGTTGCTGCGATTTTGGAAAAAGACAATGCAGTGGCTGATTTCCGTACTTTGATTGGAGCTACCAATCCTGCCAATGCAGAGCCTGGAACCATCCGCGCATTGTACGCCAAGAGCATGGGCGAAAACGCCGTTCACGGTTCTGACTCCGACGAGAATGCCGCCATCGAAGGCGACTTCCACTTTGCAGGGGTGGAGATGTTCTGATAAACCGAGTTCATCCGAATAGTGAAAAGGGGCAGCAAGTTGATTTTGCTGCCCCTTTTTGTTGATGGCCAAACTTGGTCCCAAAGAAAAAGGCCACCATTTTTCAACAGCGGCCTTTATTTTTTTGCCTTTTGGCAAACGGTGGGTGGCTAACCGGATTTGAACCGGCGACCCCCAGAACCACAATCTGGTGCTCTAACCTACTGAGCTATAACCACCGTGAGGATCGCTTAAGAGTATGTTACAAATTTTTGATTGGTCCAAAATGGCCCCTTTCCGCCTATTCTTCGTTACAAAAATGCTCATTATGCGCTGCATAACTCCGCTTTTTGCGCCTCGACTAGTCAAAAACGTGCTCATTTTTGCCGACAATCTTGAAATTTGAACAGCCTCTAAAAAAAGCAAGGCAAATATACGGCAGTGCTTTTGAAATAATCAAGGAGAATACCTTTTTTTTCAAAACTTTTTGCACCACAATGCCAGATTAGCAGGCTGTGATGAGGCTTTTAGCCTGCCTATCAAGCCCTTGTATTGGGTTTATTTCTTTTTCAAAAAATCAAACAGACCACCTCCCCTACGGTTTCTTTTGCGGCGGTTTTGCTCCCAGGGGTATTTGTCGCGTTTCCACATTACGTAACGCAAGCTGATGCCCGTTTGCATGTAAAAAGTTTTTTCGCCGCCAGTCAGGTTCAGGGCAGGTTTGAAATCATAAGTGAGGTTGAGGCGAAAGATGGTAAACTCTAAACCCGCCATGAAATCCAGGCCAAAGGGATCCTCGTAGTTCCCCTCCTCTCCTACCCAGCCTTTGTGGATGCCCGCACCGTAGTAAAAATTGAGCCTGCGGGTGATCAGGGGCTTGTGAAATACCCCCATGATGGTCAGTTGGGTTTCGTCTCTTTGCAAGCTGGATTGCAGCAAAAATTCAGAGGAAATGTTTTGCACCAAGCGTTGCCGAACACTCAAGCCCCAGTCGGTACCGAGGCGAAAGCCCGCTGCGGTGTTGTAGGATTGGGCATGAAGCACGGGAGACCCCAAATGCCAGTGCAAGCACAACAACACGATCGAGCAAAAGTAAAACTTTACTGGCCGCTCTATTGGAATGGCCGCTGCAAAAAATGCAAGGGCTGGATGTTTAGCAAACATATATATAAGGTACATTTTCATGTTAAACCCTGCAATGACGATCAAAAGCCTAAGAAAATTTTATGCTGGCACGCTTTTTTAGATCGTCTTATCAAATTAGGGTCTGATCAGGCCTTTTGAAAAAAAAATCGCCCCCCTCTTGACTGCAAAGCAAAAAGGCTGTATATTTGTTGATGTAACAATAATATCAAACTCAATGAACGATTTAAAACTTGATGATGTTTTCATTTACCTCATCGAGCGCACCCAAAGACAAATGCGGCGCTATTCCAACGCCGCACTTAAACAGGCTGGCATTGACCTGAATTCTGATCAATGGGTCATTCTCAAAAGGATCAGCGAAAACGAAGCCTTGAATCAGCGCGAAATTGCAGATTTGACCTTCAAAGATACCGCCGCCATTACCCGTAGTCTCGATATATTGGAAGAACGAAACCTGGTAAAACGCCAGGATGTACCAAACGACCGCAGGGCTTATCAATTGGTTTTGACCCCAGTGGGAGAAGAACTCGTAGCGAAAGTCACTCCCATTGCCCAATTGGTGAGGTCACAGGGCTTACAAGGAATAAACGAGGAGGAGTTGAGACACTTCAAAAATGTTTTGGCCAAAATCTACACCAACTACTCATAAATTGGGGGTGTGTTTTTTTGCCAAAATAATTGATAAATCAATAATCAACTTATCATGTATTTCAGAAAAACAGCTTTGTGCTTGGCGATAAGCCTGCTTGCTGGTGCTTCGGTTTTTTCACAAAAAACTTTAAATGCCCTAAAAAGAAATGGAATGGAAGTGAAATGGAGTCGCGATGGCGAATACCTTGAATTCGAGCTCAAAGCACCCAGCGAAGGTTGGCTGGCAATTGGATTCAATCAGCATGACCAGCTGTCAGGAACCCATTTGATCATGGTACACCAAAACAAAGAAGGGGTTTTTGCACTTTCCGATCGCTACATCAAAGCACCTGGCGAGCATGTTTCGGTCAAAGAATTAGGTGGACAAGCCCATGCGCAACTGATCCACGCTGAAAGGAAGAACGGGCAAACCACAGCCCTTTTGAAAGTCAGATTGAAGGCTAAAGACCAATGGCACCAGCATTTGGAAGCTGGAAAAAAATACCACTTGTTGATGGCATATAGCCAGAGTGACGATTTGTACCATCACTCGCTGTTCCGCACCAGTGTGCAATTTTCTTTTGATTAAAACCTATTCAACATGTATTGCAAAATCTTCATTATGCTAAGTTTATTCGCAGGCAGCCTGGAATTAGGTGCCCAAAGTGTGAAAGACCTGGAGAAAGTTGAGCACTTGATCCAACAATTCAACCAGGCCGTAGATCAGCAAGATCCAATTAAACTGGAACGATTGTTACATCCGCAATTTCGAGCCTATGTGCATCGCCTTTTTAGCGGACCTGACTTGATAATCACTGAACGCAACAGTTACATGCAGGCCATTCGTGAAAAAAAGATTGGCGGAGACTCCAGGGTTGTTCATATTCTGCATACCGATCTGAACAACAACAGTGCAATTATCAAGGTCATCTTCGAAGGAAAAGAGCTGCGTTTTATCACGCATCTTTCCGCCATCAAATTGGCGAACAACGAATGGCAATTGCTGAGTGATCTTCCAGAAATCGTCAAATTGTAAAGGCGAAACGCAAAAGCTGTGAAAACATGAAGGTGCTGACCAGGGTGACTTGGAAGCGCCTTCTTTTTTGGTTATGGCTTGGGCCTTAGAGCAAGCTCTAAAAAAGAATGGCGATCCAGCTTGTCGCCAAAACGCCATTCTTTTCAACTCTTCAACTTTTCAACTCTAAAGCGGATTTCCCAAAGAATCCACCCCAATTGAAGCAGGAGTTGGCAAGGAATACATCTTCAGTACTTTCATCATAGCAGCATCTTGGTCTACAGAATTGGCCACCACTTTCACCCACGACATGTACATGCCTTCTTTGGCGATACCTTGCACTTCGTATTCCACATCGCGAGAATCATCAAGCGCAGAATCGAGGAAAAGGCGTTGGGTAGGGCGCCCCAAGGCTGGGTTGCCGTCAGCGTGCATGAACCAAGACCCTTGGTCAAAAGTCTTTTGCCACTGACCAGCTACATAGGTGCCATCGGCGTGAAACTGGAACCACATGCCTTTGTTTTTTCGAATTGGCATGGACTGGTTTTCACCAATCGGACGCACATAATGCTCGAACACCCAGAAATTTTTGGTCAACATGGCCGTCAAAGCATTGGCTTCAGGAGCCACAGGAGCGCCCGCAGAACCCGTAGGGCCTGCTGGGGCATCTGGGATGGATGGATCTAGCTGGGCGCTGGTCAATTTGTCGCGCTTGCAAGCGCCTGTTGCTAGTAAAAGGATTACATTTAAACAGTAAAATGCTCGTAGCATACAGATTAGGATTACAATTTGGAAAAAATTAGCGTTCAAAAATCACATTTACTGGTCAACAATCCCCAGCGCAGTGATGATTTTCATAAAACGCAAACTATCAAAATCTGGTATAACAAGATCAGCTTGATCGTGCAGGTCTTCCGCTTTGCCAATACCCACTACAAAAAACGCCGCCAACGATGCCGCCGCCGCACCATCACTGGTATGTTCAAAAACCAGGGTTTCTTCTGGGGGAAAGCCTAGATTGGCAGCCATTTGCAAGTAAGTATAGGTAGACACCGAGGCAAAACCACCACCTTGTGCCTCTGCAACACTGTGAAACAAGTGGGTGATTCGCAAGCGATTCAAAATCTTGGTGGTATTCGGAAATGCAGAAACCACGCCTATACTCATGCCCTTGTTCTTCAATTCTTTGATAAACAGCAGAACGCCTTCTTCCAAGTCATCTGGAGTAATGTCGGCCACATGATCGGCAATTTCCTGGTCGATGGTCTGCATTAATTCGGCTTTTTGCGCTTCCGAAATAGCCTGACCGCTGCGTTGAATCAGCTCATTCAAGGCTTGCAAACGGGTGGCACCATACAAGACATCACTGTGCGGAGGACGCCCAGCAACTTCCAGTCCCCAACGATTTTCTAAGCGCTCCAGGGCTTGAAAAAACTGGTTTTGGGTATCAATGATCACCCCTTCGAGGTTGAATATGCAAGCTTTGATCATGAATGTGGGAAAAAAGTAAAAAAAGGCCTATACTTGCAGTAGTTTGTATATTTTCACAATTGTGTGAATACCATGCCCTGCAAAATTAGCGTTAATCTGCTAGAATCCCAGCCTTCTTAATGATTTACTTGCCTTTGCCTGGAATTCTTGTTCTGCTTGCCAAAACATTAGCTTTGCTCTGATCAGCTTTAAATCGTCTTTGCCTAACCTTAGTGAATGAGGTTTGCCAAGTTCCTTATTGTTTCAACACATTCTTGTCAACGAACAACTAGCATTTAAACCTTTTGGCTTGGCACAAGTCTAAGCCATCTGGATCCTCATACTTCACCACCTTAAACTAGATCAGCGATGGATAGAAGAGCTACCTTAGCCACCCTTTTGGGGCGCTCCACCACTGAAGAGCCAACAGCGCCAGATGCGTTTACCCTTTCACCTCCACCTAGCGCAGGCTTGGCTCCTTACGCTGGAAAATGGGAATTTGCACAAGCAGCACACCTGCTTCGCCGTACCACTTTTGGCCCTACTTTTGCCCAAATCAATGATGTGGTCAAACAGGGCATGAAAACTACGTTGGACCAGCTGTTGAAAATCAACCCACTCCCCTCACCTCCAATCAATTTGGACTATACCACTGATCCACAGGTTCCCGTTGGAAGCACCTGGATCGACGCTGTATACTCCCGCGATGCCAACAACCAGGTTACCCACGTAAGCTATCGTGCCCGCAGCCTGGCCGCTTGGACCCTGGACAATGTACTGAGTGAGGGTATTTCTATCCGTGAGAAAATGACCTTGTTTTGGCACAACCACTTTGCAACCAACCAGCAGGATGACCCAAGGTTCAATTACCATTACATGAATACCCTGCGGGCGAATGCACTGGGGAATTTCAAGGATTTGGTCAAAAAGATCACTATTGATCCCAATATGCTGCGTTTTTTGAATGGCAACCAAAATACCCGTACTGCTCCCAACGAAAACTTCGCACGAGAGTTGCTGGAGTTGTTCACCATAGGAAAAGGCCCATTAGCTGGCCCCGGTGATTACACCAACTATACGGAATCTGATATCAAGGAGATCGCGAAAGCCCTTACTGGCTGGCGCGACCAAGGGTATTACACCACAGATCCAATGGTGAAAATTAGTGCCGTGTTCCGCCCTACTAACCACGATACAACCATCAAGAAACTCTCTTCTAGGTTTGGTGGTGCAGAAATTCCAAATGGTAATGAGAAGGAATATGAGACAGTGGTAGACATCATCTTCACCAAAGCCGAAGTAGCGCGATACATTTCACGCAAGCTTTACCGCTGGTTTGTTTATTACAAAATCAGCGCTGCTGCGGAGACAGAAGTGATCGAGCCAATGGCCAAAATTCTGATCGACAATAAGTTTGAAATCCTTCCTGCATTGAGGGCGCTGCTCTCCAGCCAACACTTTTTCGACAGCCTCAATCTGGGGCCAATGATCAAAAACCCCATCGACTTCAGTCTGGGTTTGATCAAACAAGTGGGCCTCACTTGGCCAGCCGTGCAAGCAACCAAGTATACTTATCTCAATAGTTTGTTTGGTACTATTTCGCAGCAACAAATGATTTACTTCAACCCACCAGATGTAGCAGGCTGGAAAGCTTATTACCAAGAGCCCGCCTTCTACCGCATCTGGATCAATGCTACAACGCTCAACAACCGCATGAGGTTTACAGATCGTTTGGCTACTGCTAGGCTCAACCTCGGTGCCAATGTGGGCTTGAATATTTTGGATTTTGTCAAAAACCTGAGCAAGCCTTCTGATCCGAATGTATTGATCAGCGATATGGTCAAGATTTTGTTGCCACAAAGTTTGACCGATGCGCAAATGGCCCAGCTGAATGATACTTTGCTGGGGCAATTGCCCGATTATGAATGGACGGTGGAATACAACCAGTACCTTGCCAAGCCCGATGACGCCAAGCTAAAAGGTGCCATTGAAGGCAAACTGCGCACCTTGATACAGGCCATCTTGGCCATGCCTGAATTCTACCTGAGCTAATCATTTTCCATCACTCAATATTTCTCTGATCATGAAAAGAAGAAATTTCATCCAGGCGACGGGCCTCGCAGCACTAGGTACGCCGCTCTATGTAAATGGGATGAACATGGGAGCGGTGGAAATGTCACCGCTTTTCACAGGCATGGACCCCGATACAGATAAAGTCATGGTCATCATCCAGCTGAATGGTGGATATGACGGCTTGAATGTGGTACTGCCGCTCGATCAATACAGCAACCTTTCCAAGGCTCGTGCCAATATCCTCATTCCAGAAGACAAAGCACTCAAACTGGGCAACAACCCCACTGCTTTACACCCCATCATGACTGGTATGCAAAAACTGTTCAAAGATGGCAAAATGAGCGTGGTACATAGCGTGGGTTATCCCAATCAAAACCGCTCGCATTTCCGCTCAACTGATATTTGGGAATCGGCGTCCTCAGCAAACGAGTACTTGCGTACGGGCTGGATTGGGCGATATTTTGAGAAAAATTACCCCACTTTCCCCGACGGCTATCCAAGCGCAGCTCAACCTCACCCTTTCGCCCTGACTATGAGCAGCACCGTATCAGAAACTTGCCAGGGGACAATAGGTAATTTTAGCTTGACGCTTAACGACCCTTTCGCTTTTGGTAAACTGACCGAGGGCAAGGAAAAAGAAGCACCCAATTCGCCTTACGGGCAAGAGTTATCCTTTCTGCGCACTTCCATATCGCAGACCAATGCCTATTCAACCATCATCACTGATGCAGCCAAAAAAGGCAAAAACCTGGTTACTTACCCTACCAGCAGCCTGGCTACCCAATTGAAAAACATCGCATTGATGATTTCGGGAGGCTTAAAAACCAAGGTTTATGTGGCTCGCTTGGGTGGTTTTGACACCCATGCCAATCAAGTAAGCACTACCGATACAACCAAAGGGGTACAGGCCGAATTGCTCAAATTACTTTCCGAAGCCATTTCTGCATTTCAGGAAGACCTGCGCCTGATGAAGGTCGAAGAAAGAGTGATTGGCATGACTTTTTCTGAGTTTGGTCGCCAGATCAAGTCCAATGCAGCAGCTGGGACCGATCATGGAACTGCTGCCCCACTCTTCATTTTTGGTTCTTGTGTGAACAAACAAATCATCGGCAAAAACCCGGAGATTCCAGAAACTGTGGCTTCGCAAGCTGGTGTACCCATGCAAATCGACTTTAGAGATGTGTATGGGTCCTTGTTGATGGGCTGGTTTGGAGTCTCAGAAACAACCGTGAAAAGTTATTTGTACAATAATTTCACCTTGTTGCCATTGGTCAAAAACTGCGCCTTGTCCACCGATGCCAACGACATTACGATCGAAGACATCAGCGTCAAAGCCTATCCGAACCCCTTCCGTGACCAAGCACGTATTGAGTTTGAACTCAATGTTGGAGCCTACACCAGGGTTAGTATTTTTGACATGCTTGGCAGCGAGCTTTCAGTATTGAGCAATCAGCAATTGCCAAGTGGTAAACACCAGTTCGACTTCAATGGCAGCCACTTGCCTGCGGGTACCTACATCTGCCGAGTACAAGCTGGTAGTGAGGTGATGACTTTGCGGGTGATTAAGTATTGAGGAGGTTGAAAAGTTGAAATGTTGAAGGGTTGAAAAGAAAGGGCTTTGGGCTTGTTTCTGCCTTTCAAGTGCTAAAGATTTGATGATTCCCGTAGTAATAATGAATGAAAAAGGGCAAGGAGTAATTCTTGCCCTTTTCTATTGAGGCTCCGGCACCTCCCCCAAAACCTCAATCTCCTCATTTTCTGCATCCACCGCATAAATCAAAGTCTTCGGCCCGTTGCTGATCATCAAAAACGGCACCCTTAGTGCCAGATTGTACGTGGCAATTTGCTGCACCACCGTTTCATCCAACTGGATATTCGGCGCTTTGCACTCCACCAACAAAAAGGGCTTGGCTTGCGCATCGTACACCAAAATATCGAAACGCTTGAGGCGGCCATTGATGCGCAGGGCTTTTTCGATGGCGATGCGATTGGGATTGTAGGCACGTTCGTGCAGCAGGTAGGCCAAAATCAGTTGGCGCACCATTTCTTCGGGTTGCAGAATCAGCCATTTCTTGCGAATGGGGTCGTAAATCTGCTTTTGCCCGTCTTGTTTCCTAAGGACCAGTTTGGATTGAAAGGAAAGTAAATCCAATGAGCGTTGAGGAATTGAGGGGTTGAGGAGAAGGGGACAGGTTACAAAAAATAAGCCATCCCCCTTCTCCAATTAGATTAGATTTCATGAGTTGTTGACAAAACAAAGAACGCGACGGATTTCCAATGCGAGCCCATCAAATCGTATGTTGTATCTTGTATGCTGTAATCAACTACTGTACAATCAACTCCTGAATGGCAAATTCTCCATCGGCTTCCAGGCGGATGAAATAAAGACCTTTGGCAGGAACTTGTGCACGACTAAGTGGCAACTGCTGCGCACCAGCGCCTAGCGCGCCCCGGTACAAGGTCAGTATATTTTGACCGAGGGTGTTGAATACTTCTACCTTGATATTTTTAGCAGCCTTGGGTAACTTGAAACTCACTTGGGTTTCTGATTCCAGGATATTGGGGCTGAGTTTGAACGCTGCTTTCAGGGCCGCATTTTCTACTACCCGCGTAGAAACACCCGCTACTTGGTCGGTCCAGTTGGAATTGACCACTTCTGAGCGTTGACCTGCTGCCCGCCAAATGATGGTAGCCACCCTGGCATTGGCTATGTTGATACCCTGTGGTACGGTCAGCTTGGTTGTAAATGTTTGGTTAAACCCCTTTGCTGTATTGCCACTGCTCAGTGCTGAACCCAAAACATTGTTGCCAAAATGGGTACGCAACACATTCAAGTGCGTCTCGTTTGCCGTGCGGGTGGATTGCTCCGAAACGACCGATTTTTCGATCAAATAGACCCCAACTGTAAAGTCCCCGGTAGCGTCTTTGAAAAATTCGGATTTAACCGTTACCGACAATTCACGGTTGGCAGGTGTGTAAGTAGCTTGAATGCCACTTTGAACGGTGGGTGTAATTTTTCCGAAGTCGCCCACTGCTTTTTTGGCGTCTGCTTCGGTACTGCCATCACCCCGCCCAACGATGGAGTTATTGAAGAAAAACCAAGGCTGGCTGACTACCGTCTCGAATTGGCTGTACAAGATTTCAGCAGTAGCTGAGTACAAGCGGCTGGTATTGCTGCGGTGCGCGGTCAAGACCAAGGCATTGGTACCATTGTCAGCGACCATGCGCTTGTAAGCATCCCAGGCTGTTCCGCCACAAATGGGGCACCAGGTTGCTGCAAGTTTAGTGACTACCCCCTTTTGGGTTTGTGGCACAGTGATATTTTGTCCTTTCAGGGTGAAGGAACTGATCAAAACCAAGAATAGCAAAGTAAATTTTTGCATGGAAAATGGATTTGGGTGAAGTAAATGAGTCAAGCAAAGACGGACAATACCAATGACAGGATAGAAAATATGTTCAAAGATAGGGGAAAATTGGATTTGGAATGGTCCGTAGGCGACATTTGAGCCTACTTCAATGCTTCAGAAACGCAAAAAGCCCCACTGGTGTGGAGCTTTTTGCCTTGAACTCAATTGAGATCGATCAACGTGTAACGTACATCACTTCTTTTACTGCTTTGATCACCTTCGTGGGGTTGGGTAGGAATTCCTCAACAAAAGTAGGGGCATAACCCAATGAAGTGTCGGCAGAGTTGACCCTAATTACTGGCGCGTCAAGGTGGTCAAAAGCGTGCTTTTGCACCGCATAGGCCACTTCAGCAGAGATACCTGCAAATGGCCATGATTCATCGATCACCACAATGCGATTGGTTTTTTTCACCGACTCGATGATGGTTGCATAATCCATCGGACGAATGGTACGCAGGTCGATGACTTCAGCAGAGATGCCTTCTTTAGCCAATTCAGCAGCTGCATCCAGGGCTACCAATACCATCTTGTTGTAAGTCACCAAAGTCACATCTGTGCCTTCGCGACGAATAGCTGCTTTGCCGATAGGAACAAGGTATTCGCCATCAGGCACCATACCTTTGTGGCCGTACAAGATTTCAGACTCCATGATACAGATTGGATCGTCATCGCGAATGGCTGCTTTCAACAAGCCTTTGGCATCAGCTGGGTCGATGCAAGAAATCACTTTCAACCCAGGTACATTGCCTAACCAACTCTCAAAGGTCTGAGAGTGCTGCTGAGCCAACTGCCCCGCTGCACCAGAAGGCCCACGAAAAACGATCGGACACTTGAACTGGCCAGCCGACTGGGTTAGGGTCTTGGCAGCGTTGTTCACAATTTGATCAAAGGCCAAAACGGCAAAGTTCCAAGTCATGAATTCGATTACCGGACGCAAGCCGTTCATGGCAGCGCCAACGCCAATTCCTGCGAAGCCTAACTCTGCAATCGGCGTATCAATCACACGTTTTTCACCGAATTCTTCCAACAAACCTTTGCTGACTTTGTATGCCCCATCGTATTGGGCTACTTCTTCACCCATTAGGAAGACCGTTTCATCACGGCGCATTTCTTCCAGTAAAGCTTCCCGCAGTGCATCCCGCAGTGTTAATTCTCTACTCATACTAGATTTGACCTTTGGTGTTTGTAGGAGAAAAAGTACCTGATAAGCTCCAGACTCTTTTTCGCGATGCAAAAATAAAAAAAAAGGGCTTAGGAACAAGAATGATCCAAAATTCGCTGAAAAGAAACATTTAGGGCTCCTTTTTGCAGAAAAATTACCATTCACGCTAAGTAATTAAAGCCTTTGTGGTAATTTTGTTCGCAAAAGCGAGGAATTGCTACAATTCAGGCCCTTCTTTGTTTTTGTTCCATACTAAACCGCAAACCAAGTGCGTTTGTTAGCGGTTGTAATACGGCTACAAGGTTTAACCTAAAGTAACCATCCAAATTGTGATGATCATGAACTTCAAGAACGTATCTAAAAAAGCCCTCCGTATTTTGGCTGCTGCCAGTATCATCGTGGCTTTCTCTTCCTGCAACCGTGGCTACGGCTGCCCTTCCAACTTTTCACTTGGTGACTTTTTCCAGGACTTGGTGATTGCAGTTGTCGCTTTCTTGTTTTAATGACCAATGAAATGGTTGTATTTGTCAGCAAATGAAACTCCTGAAACATGGGAGCACAAGTTCGCTGACAAACCTGTTTTGATCTACAAACATAGTTCGCGTTGCGAGTTGTGTCAGGCGATGCTTATGCGTATTGAGCAAGATTGGGATTTCGCAACAGAGGAATTGGATGCTTACTTCGTTGATGCCATTGGCGAAAAAATGCTCTCGCAGCGCATTGCCGAACATTTTTCAGTAGCCCATGAAAGTCCACAAATTTTGCTGATCAAAAAGGGCTACTGCGTTTACGAAGCCGACCACCTGGAAATCGACCTACATGAACTCCGAGAACAATTGGACGATGAATCCTGGATCTAATCAAAATGAGTTATTCACTACCCAAGATGGTTCTCACACTTTGGTAGCGCATCGTTTTGGGGTCAGTTATCACTCTAAATATGGTGCAGTAACCGAGTCGATGCATGTATTTATTCAAGCGGGTTTTTACCCCAGCATCATCGGGAAAAATCGAATAAACATCCTAGAAATAGGCCTGGGCACAGGTTTGAATGTGCTATTGACTTTGATTGAAGCTGAAAAAAAAGGAATCTCGGTGGTGTACGAAGCCCTCGAAGCATTTCCTGTAGCAATGGAAGAGGTTCAGCAACTCAACTTTGGCGCATACCTTGGGGATGATCGTTACAATGCTATTTTAGAAAAAATTCATAGTGGACCTTGGGATGAAGCACTTGAATTAGGGCCAAATTTCTTTTTCACTAAAAAATTACAAAAAATTGAAGGGTACGGTGCACAAGCACAATTTGACCTCATCTATTTTGATGCTTTCGCACCTACCGCGCAACCTGAATTGTGGGAGGCACCAATATTAAATAGCATGTACCAGGCGCTCAAATCCCAAAGCATGATGGTGACTTATTGCGCCAAAGGCGAAGTCAAACGCCAACTCAAAGCACAGGGCTTTAGTGTCGAGGTATTGCCGGGGCCCCCAGGAAAACGAGAGATGACCCGTGCTAAGAAAGCGTAAACTTTCATGAAAAAAGCCTGACCGCATTTACAACGATCAGGCTTTTTTTGTGCAAAAATTCTATACCGATTAAGGTTGGATCTTTTTTTTGCGGCCACGCTTCTGCTTTGGGGCAGTATTGGGCACTTCGATCACATCGGTGAATTGCTCGACGACTTGTGGCTCCTCTTCTCCTTTTCGGGACTTGATGACGTTGAGCTTCCCATCGTCCCCATACAACTTTTTTGACATTTTGTTGTAGGCTAACGCGGCTTCTTCAGCGGTCGCAAACATTCCAATGTGCATGGATTTGCGATTGACTGAAATAACAGCTCTGAAACGGTTATTTTCTTTGTAAACGCCAGTGTAACCGACTTTACTACTCGTTTTGCGTTTGCGGCTAGCCACTGAGCGCGAGCGGTACATGACATTTTCCAACCGGCAATCAAGTTTGTTGCCATTTTTTGCCCCAACCAAATTTCTTTCACCCTTTTTGGTTTCACCGAGAAACTTTTCAGCAATCAATTTGTGCAGGTAAATGGTTTCTGTTTTGTAGCCTCCATCTGCCTTTTTCCAGGTTTTTTGAAAAACTGCACATCCACTGGAATGTCTGCGAAGATTGTTGATAAAGTCAACCTCTACAAGGTAAGGGTCTGTGGTCAGAAATTCGTAGACTTTGTCGTCCAACATGACCGACTCATCTGCGTTTTTCAATTTGACTTTGTAAAGCACGCTGTTTTGGATTTTTAGTAAAAAAAAGTTCTTGAGCATGTTAAGCTCAAGGTTCTTACCATCAGGGAACGATAGGTTTGCAAAACACTACAAAAAAATTGACAGATTTCACTGAACTAACAATCCCTAAAAGCAGTAGAGAAATCAAGTCCAGCGTTTGTTACATTCTTGTAGTAGTTTTGTTAAACTTATTAACGAGGTTGCATTTTATGTTTCGCAAATGAGGGTAGGAAGGGATTGAAATCGAAATCAAGAGGAGAACTTGATTTATAACAAAAGAGAGGCGATGAACCTATCCAAGTAAACAATACATTTGGGAGTTTGTTTAAGCTTTTGAGTGTAAAACCATCGTAAATGTACACAAACCTCATCAATTTTGTAACATTACTATAAAAATTTTATTTTGCTGTGCTACCATAATCGAAAACATTAGTAGCAAATCTCAATAAAATCCAAGTCCATGTTGGAAGACTACATCCAAAGATGTTTTGATTTGGCTCGAATGGCCGAAGGTCATACTTCACCCAATCCGATGGTAGGAGCAGTACTGGTCCACCAACAACGCATTATTGGCGAAGGCTACCATGCGTACTACGGAGGCCCACATGCAGAAGTGAATGCAGTGGCTTCAGTCAAGGAAGTTGATCGCATACTTATTCCCAATGCTACCTTGTACGTTTCTTTACAACCTTGTAGTATTTTTGGCAAAACCCCGCCTTGTACCGACTTGATCATTCGCGAAAAAATCAAAAAAGTAGTCATCAGTTGCCTGGACCACACCCCTGAAGTTTTGGCAAATGGATTGCGGATACTGAACGCACATGGTGTTGAAGTCATCCAAAATGTGTTAAAGCGGGAAGGGGAAGAACTCGCCTTGCCGCGCAACAAAGCGGTACAACTAGGAAGACCATACCTGGTCCTCAAAATGGCCTTGAGTATTGAAGGAAATTATGCTCCGGTGGACTTGAGCAAATCGTGGCTGAGCAATCCGCTTTCTCTTCGCCTGAGCCATCGTTGGCGAGCTGAGGCTGATGCCATATTAATAGGCACCAACTCCGTGATCAGCGATGACCCAGCATTAGACAATCGTTATTATTTTGGCAAATCGCCATTGAAAGTCATTTTAGATCAACATGGTAGAATACCCTCTGGCGCAAAAGTTTTTAGTGGAGGGCCTTCGTTATTGATTAGTCAAGCCCCTTTAAATGCGGATTATCCAGAAACGGTAGCGCATCTAAATTTGAATTGGAATGAGCAATTTTGGCAAAATTTGTTATCTATCTTGTATGCACGAAAAATTGGAATACTATTGATTGAAGGTGGTGGCAAAGTGTGGGATGACTTGTTGAGACAACATCTTTGGGATGAAATCAGGGTATTGCAAAGTGCAAGTTCCCTACCCGACGGTATTTCAGCTCCTAAAATCCAAGGCCACCCGAAAGATGTCTTCATTTTGGGTACTGATCTGATAAAATGCTACAAGAATTCTGGCTAAATGTTAAAATTTTCTTAAGAACCCTGATAGTTGTCTATTCATTTTATAGAATGGCCTACCTTTCGGGTCAGAAACAACCTACATTCCTTACCCTGTTCTTTTCCCGAACTTTGAGCATAGAGCATGTTCAAAATTTTTTTGTTTACCACAAAACGGCCCAATTGCGACTAACTTTTCTAGCGAAGGTCCCTAGGAGAATGCCCACTATGCACAGCATAACTCACCGTATCCTACCACCTTTTGAAAAGGGCTAGCCAAAATTCGACTCGTTTTCTGCCTAAACCTCCAATGCTAAAACACGCTCTAAAACTGGCTGAGCAAAACTTTGCTAAGTTAAAGTTGGCTTAAAACCTGTTATCTCCATCATACAACTGCGTCTGTATGTGTTAATGAAAGAGTTTTACAAGCGCAATCGCAACCCATGACCAAATAACGATTGTGCTTTAACCCTGGAAAAACTGTTGTGATGATTCGGAAAAGTTGGATGTTGTTGACATTTATTTTAATGCTGGGTGTAAGTGCACATACCCAAAGCAATTCCGTGTTGAAAAAAACAGGTACTACGCCTCGGCAATTTACCAGCAAGGGTGGTACCATGCGCTCCCAAAACAATACCAATAACAGTATAAAATGGTTGACTTGGGAAGAAGCGCAAGAGCTCAACAAAAAAGAGAAGCGGAAAATACTTTTGGACGTCTATACCGATTGGTGTGGTTGGTGCAAAAAAATGGACTCCGAGACCTTTAGTCACCCACAGCTCGCCAAATATCTCAATGACAATTACTATCTGGTGAAGCTCAATGCTGAACAAAAAGAAGTCTTGGTGTACAAAGACAAAGAATACCGCTTTGTAAAAACCAACCGTGGTGGTTATCACGAACTAGCCGAGGAATTTTTGCAAGGCCGCATGAGCTATCCTTCTTTGGTTTACCTAGATGAAAACATGAACCTTATTCAACCCATTCCAGGTTATCGCCAAGCCGATGACTTGATGATGATCAGTTCATACATTGGTTCAGATAGCTACCGGGAAATGCCTTGGGGTGCCTACCAACGGGAGTTCAAGTTTCCTGAGAACTGGAGCAACAGGTAATTACTGGAAAAGTATCTGGTTGAAAAATTGAAGAGACCAGTACGATAGAGCGTACTGGTCTCTTCAATTTTTTACATTCCAATATTTCAACTGAATTAGCGGTCATATTGGTGCAAGTTCAGGTTCTCGATGATGCGAATTAGCTTCTGGGCATAGCGCTTATCCGTTGCATATCCTGCTTTTTTCAGCCCATAGGCCCAGTTTTTGTAATCTTTTCCATATTTCAATAAGTGACGGTATCGCGGACTAGCCAGTAGAATAGAATGTTCCTCATAACTGTCCCAAACAGAGGTAAAAACCCTAAACATATCATATACATCGTCATCGGTGTAATTGCGACAAGTACAGCCCCTGCATTTACGACGGCATTTGATGCCAAAATGGTTGTTCGACTCGCGGGCCAGTTTGCTGTGTCCTGCATTTGATTCTAAAAGACCTTGGGCTAGTGTAATACTGGCAGGAATGCCATAAGCGTGCATGGCTTTTTGGGCTACAGGAGCATATTTTTCTACATAATCGCCCACCACCAGCTCTTTTTCTTTCATTCCACGGGTATTGCTGGTGGGACTTAATGCTGGTGTAAGGTAAGAAACACTAAAGGTAGGCTCGTTTTTTGCGACTTCAGGCTCAGCGACAGGAGCATGCAAATCCACGAGTTGACTAATGTTGATGGCAGGTACAAGTTGGGCCTTTGTGGGCTCAGGTGTTCGCAAGGCTGTTCGCTCGGCTATTATTCCCTGATGGGCACTTGATTCATCAAACTGCAATGATACGCCTCGATTGAAGACAAGGTGAAAAGCAAAATAAGCCAAAATAGCCTTGAACCAGTTGCGTTGAATCCAAACGAATGCATCCTGGATGTTTTGAAACAAGTCTGGCATGGGCTGGTTAGCAGCGTAAGTAGCGCTCTTTTTCATAGCAATATTGTTTTATTTTCAGCAAAATTAAAACAAATAAAACAGTTAACAAAATTTAAAACGATTTGTTTTTGAAAAAAATCGCGTCATTCCGCGCTTAGTGTATTTTTTACACTACCTTTGCGTTGTACTTAGTTTATAACCTAAAACAACTCTGACCTATGATCATTGTAGCTGACAGTGGATCTACGAAGACCGACTGGATGCTCATCACGCCTGATGGCGCGTTGTTGGTGCATACGATGGGCTTCAATCCTCTTTACCATAGCGAAGAGTTGATTTATGAAGAGAGCAAAAAAGAACTGGATGAGCACCAGTTGGATTACAATGAGGTAAGCGAGATGTACTACTATGGTACTGCGGTATGGGACCATGAAAAAGCGGAGAAAATTGCGCGTCCTTTAAGAAAACTGTTTCCCAAAGCACATGTTGAAGTGGAACACGACTTGCTATCGGCTGGTCGTGCAACTTGTGGTCGGCATCCAGGCATTGCTTGTATCATTGGCACAGGTTCCAACACTTGTCTGTTTGACGGAAAAGATGTGGTGGACAATGTCACCAACCTAGGTTACTTTGTGGGCGACGAAGGCAGTGGCGCACACTTGGGTAAAGCCTTGGTGCGGGCCTACTTTTACCGTGAGTTGCCAACGGAAATACATGAGGCTTTTGAAAAGTCGGTTCCAGGCGGGCAAGGCGAAATCCTGGACAATGTTTACTCCAAGCCTTCACCCAATGTTTACCTGGCTTCTTTCACTAAGTTTTTGGGTGAACACCGCAACCACTTTTTTATCCAAAAACTCATTTACCAGTCATTTGCCGAATTTATCGACCGCAACGTGCGCAAGTACCCAGGGCACTTGGAATTGCCTGTGCATTTCATCGGCTCGGTAGCCTACTATTTCCAGGATATTTTAAAAATCATCCTAGAAGAACGGGGAATGAAACCTGGTGTATTTATCTTGAAGCCCATTGATACTTTGGTTCAGTTTCATAGTGCTGGCCACTAACCCAACAAGTACAAGGAAAAACATGAAAAACGATGCTATCAAACGCATAGCTGTATTTACTTCAGGAGGCGATGCTCCAGGTATGAATGCAGCCATACGTGCAGTTGTTCGAACCGCATCTTATTATGACCTACATGTGTATGGCTTCCATCGTGGCTATGAAGGCTTGATCGATGGCGATTGTACTCGCTTGGAACGTAAAGATGTAGCCAATATCATTCACCGCGGAGGTACCATCCTGAAAACTGCTCGCAGCAAGCGTTTTATGACGCCTGAAGGGCGAAAAATGGCCTATGATTCGCTCCGTGCTTTCGACGTGGATGCTTGCATTGCCATCGGCGGCAATGGAACCTTTACTGGTGCCAATATTTTCGCACAGGAATACGAATTTCCGATCATCGGCATTCCTGGCACAATTGACAACGACTTATTCGGTACCGATTTCACCTTGGGTTTTGACACAGCAGTGAATACGGCCATCGAAGCTGTAGACAAAATCCGTGACACCGCCGACTCTCACGACCGGGTGTTTTTTGTGGAAGTAATGGGCCGTCACTCTGGCTACATTGCCTTGCATACAGGTATTGCCTCTGGTGCCGAAAGTGTAGTTATTCCTGAAGTAGAAACCAGTATTGAAGACTTGGTGAACGTGCTCAACCGCAGCGCCAAGCGCAAAAAACTGTTCAGCTTGATCATTGTAGCCGAGGGTAGCAAATTGGGCAGCGCCGCTGAAATAGCCCAAAAAGTAAATGGCATCGCCCCTCAGTACGATATTCGAGTGGCAGTAATAGGCCATTTACAACGTGGTGGCGCACCCAGTCATTTTGACCGCATGTTATCCAGCCGCTTGGGCAATGCAGCAGTACAAGGTCTGCTCGAAGGTAAAAGCGATGTGATGGCGGGTATCATCAACGACGATGTAGTCTACACAAATTTGCATGACGCCATCTACAAGGAAAAGCCCATCAAAGACCAAATGGTCAAAATGGCGGGGATTTTGGCGATGTAAATGTCAAAGGGAGTCCAACTATTTGCAAAGCATTTAGTTGGACTCAAACAAAATTTTACCGAAAACTGGCCCTTCAATATGCACTAACGGAAGGGACTTCACCCATATGTATCAAATTAATCGACTTTGATCAGGCACGCTGGGCAATGAAACTTCCTTTTTTAAGGTCCTGTAATTTTAGACAATCCAAAGCTTCTCCATCCAGCAGTTGGCTTAGGCGCAATACTGGAACCGACAGCTGCTGCTCAACCTCCTCAATCAGTAAATCACTAGCTGTAAATAAACCACTGATGGCGAAAGGCTCGATTCCCAGTTTTTCCAGCATCTGCAAGCCTGAAAATACGCCCAAACTGTCTCCACAAGAGAAGATCACGCTGTGAACAGTCGACATGAAAGCTTGATCTTGAAGCAACATAGCTGTTTCGCGTTGCAGCAACCCGTCGGCAATTTCGATGACAATGAATTCTGGACTGATCGCTTCCTGAGCCTGGTTTACCAATGATTGGTACAAATCAAGTAGCTCATTTTTCTCGAACATGAAGGTGGATGGGTAACCAAAGTGGGAGAAATCGGCTACATAATCCGCTCCGCGATCGTACACAAACCGGGCATCTTTGGGAAAAGCGGTCCCGGTGAGTTTCAGGTAAGCTACTTTATGCTCCGCTCTGTTCAATCCGCCACACAGATAAGCTGCGGTAGTCGTCTTTCCACTGTCCATTGAAGAACCGATAGAAAGAATGATTTTTGATTTGATTTGCGTGGGGTCAAAAGACGCAAGTTTGTCTTGTTCAATGGTATTGATGACTTTTCCGTAAGCATCACAAGCATATCCTACAACTTCGAGTTGCGGAGGTTCACTGCGCATTTTGCTATTGAGGCTTTTAAGTACTCCAGCTACCCCACCTCGTCCTAGTAAATGACATGTTTGTACTGGACTATTGGGCACATAACCTTCCAACTGACTGGTAGCATAACGGCTTCCGAATGCCAGCATGATGGCATCACCGTTGAACAAGGTACTGTTTAACTTGTCATTGCCTACGATGTAGCTTCCGTTGGCTTCGATCACCTTGAAGATAGCTACGTCTCCAGCTTTGGGAGTGTAAGTCGCTACCAGTTCTTGATTGATGGTGAAATTCACGGCGTTGCGGCAGACGAATGAAATTTTGATTCTGTTGGACATATTGATTGATTTTTGGTTGGACTGATCCAGTTTACGTACCCATATTTCAACCCGACCAAAATGTTACTGGTGCCTTTGATTTTTTGTTACGATTATCCGTAGATCGCGAAAGCCAGCATTAAAAGCACAAAATGCAGGGGCAACAGCCAGAGACTCAATTTCAGTAAATCGCCAGTACTGTAAGCTTCTTCCCCCCCTGGGGCACTGAACATGGCTACTGGTTTGGCACAAATAGGGAGGGTCAAGCAATACCCCATGGCAGCATTGGAGAAAAAAGCCACTAAAAGGCCCGAATGGCCAGCCCCCAACCCCAATGGAATCAACAAAGGCATAAAAACAGCTGCACGAGCCGTTCGGGAATGCACAAAAAGGTGCGACAAAAGGGCGGTAATCAGGATGGCTACCAGCATAAAAATACCAGAAAAAGAGCTGAAAGTGTGCTGGATGGTCTCACTCAGGTAATTGGTCAAGCCACTTTCCGAAAGGCCCTTGCTCAATTCGATACTGGCCGCCATGAATACCACCATCGACCATTCAACTTCCTTGAGCGCTTGCTTAAAATTCAGGATACCCAGCTGTGGAGTGCATAAAATCAAAGCCCCACTCATGGCTAACAAGGCCGGATCAATGCCATGCCATTGTTCTGTGGACCACAAGCCAATCATTACTGCACTGAGTCCCAGTACTTGGTTTCTCATATCCCTAGATCCTGGTGTGTTTTCAGGGTCTGCAAGTGTCTTCATCTCAAAAGCCGATTTCCGATCTTCAGCCGTCAAAAAAACGCGGGTGATTACAAAGACCGAAAGCAAGCAACTGGTAATCCCGAATGGTCCACCCAGCATTAACCAATCCAGGTAGCTGATTTTTTCGCCTGAAAATTGCTTGATAAAATCTACGGTCATCAGGTTGGCTCCGGCACCAAGATAGGAGGTAATGCAAGACAATACGATGACTGTTGGGAAAAGTACTGCCAAAGCCTTGCGGATCCTGGGGTTATCAGTGGCATCAGCCATCGCAAGGTAGCTGGGCATCAGCATAGCAGCCCGTGCTGAAGTAGAAGGCACCACAAAGGATAAGAGAAGCAGAGCCATCGTCAGCAAATAAAACAACCCGACCACACTGGAAGATCGACTGGCAAACCAAGTGGCAATTTTATTGGACAGGCCCGTAGCCTTGTAAGCCCCTCCTAGAATAAAACCACTGATGACAAAGCCGATAAAAGGATCGCCAAGGCCCGCGAGTGGCAAACTCCCACCAGTCATGCCACTTGCCGACATGGCCAGAGCTGCCAAAAGCGCTACCAGCGTAGCATCTAGTTTGGTGTTGGTCCAGGCGTACAAAGCTCCAATAAAGATCAAAAGGGCTACTTTTCCAGACCAACCCAAACCGGGTAATCCAACAATCACAGATAATCCAATACACAATAGCAAGATTAGGGGGAGGGCGGTTTTCATGGTAGATTGCATAACTGAATTTTTTTCCTGAAAAGCTTATGCGGCTTGGCTCATCAAGGGCTTAGCAAGAATTGCTCTTTGTGACATTTGCATGCCCACCATGATGGTGCGCAGCATGCGTTCGGCAGCGGATTCGACCAAACTCTCACAATGCTGGATCGCGTGCTCCAGGGTGCAGGGTGATTGTAAGATGGTACTGAATGCGTCGATACCATAGTCGTAATTATTGGATGCATCTTTGCCGATGGTTCCAGCCAAAACAACAACCGGAATACCGTGTAATTTTGACAAGCGGGCCACTTCAGCAGGAACTTTACCTTTGGGTGTCTGAAAATCAATAGCCCCTTCAGCAGTAATGACCAAGTCCATATTGGGTAATAGGTCTTCCACTCTTTGGTACTTCATGATGATGTCGTAACGAGGGTGAAGGGTGGCATTTAAGAAAGCGGTCAAACCCGATCCCAAGCCACCTGAAGCACCACTGCCAGCCATGTCAATCACATTTTTTCCTAAAAACTGCTGAATCAATTGGCCCCAGTTGGTCAATGCGGCATCCAACAACTCGACTTCTTCGGTGCTGGCCCCTTTTTGTGGACCAAAAATACGGGCTACGCCCTGGCTTCCGCATAGCAACACGTGTGGGTTGCAAGCTACATCAATTTGCACCTCCGCGAGGCGTGGATCCATGCCTGATACATCTATGGAATGAAGGTCCAGCAAACCAATGGCTCCGCGACGAATTTCCTGGCCTTTTTTGTCGAGCAGTTTTGCTCCCAAGGCTTGGACCATGCCTGCACCGCCGTCATTTGTACCGCTGTCGCCACAACCGATCAGGATGCGTTCTGCGCCTGCATCAAGGGCTTGGCGAACCAATTCGCCCAAACCGTAGGTAGTGGTGTAAAGTGGATTGCGCTGGTCGCGAGGCACCAATGACAAGCCTGCGGTGGCTGCCATTTCCAAAATGGCAGTTTTCTTTTCTTCAGCTCCCAAGAAGCCGAAGTGGCTCTGGATTGGCTGACCAGTAGGGCCCATAGTAGTCGTGTGAATCAGCGTACCACCAGTCATGTCGATGAGGATTTTAGCGAATCCTTCGCCGCCATCAACCACTGGAATTTTATGGATATTGGCGTCGCCGATGATGCGGCGTACCCCTTTTTCAATACAATCAGCAACAGCGTCTGCCATTAGGCTTTCTTTGAAACCAGAAGGAGCAATCAGGATATTCATGATGAGTGAATTTTTTTGGTTTGTTGGCCATGTATTACTCCACTCAGCTATTGTTACCCGCCGATGTTAACTATTTTTAAATTTATCGTAAATCTAGGGAAAACCCTATGTTAAGTGAAACTTGCTTCTTGTCACAATTTAACCATCCAATCTATCTGAATATCAACACTTTGAAGCACATTCACCTCACTACATATGAGTAAAAATCCGGTTCGTTCTGGAATTTCTTTCCACAGCTTTTTGATCGTATCCACAGGAAGCTGAGTAATGGTCTCATCGAAAACCAAAAATTGTTTGCTTGTTAAAATAGCCCTCAGGCATTCCAACAAACATTTCTGTTGTGTGGACAAAGCGCTGCTTTCGCGCAAGATCTGCTCAAATTGCAGGTTTTGCAACTCTGGAAACAATACTTGCCATTCCTGAAATTTTTTATCCGCCTTTTCTTTTCGTTTGTTGTTGTAAATCAAAGCTTCTGCAATGGTATTGCCATAAAGTGGAAGCGCCGCACTGACAAACCCAATGGCTTTACGGATATTTTTCACCCCTAAATCACTAAATGCTTGATCATCGAGCCGAAATTCTCCTTGCGTAGGCGAATACAATTTTGCCAATAATTTCAGCAAAACGGTTTTTCCACTACCGCTTGGACCAACTACTATGCCCACTTCTCCCCTCTTGAGCTCAAAATTCAAGCCTTGAAAAATTTTCTGTCCCGACCATTCCATCCCCACCTGAATAGCACTGATTGATTGAGGAGAAAAATCTGGCGGTATTTCGATGTGGCCGTCTTCGAGCTGCGCTGTAAAAAGGGTCTCAATTTTTCGAAGTGAAATCTCCCCTTTTTTCCAGATCAAACCTACCCGCATCAGGCGATTCAAAGCGCTGCGCCAACTGAGTAAGATCAGGATCAGGCTCAAAGCTTGTGGGCCTGTTGAAGATCGGCTCATCAGTACTAGGACCAAGAGCATCATGGCATAAAGGCCAAAGGGAATGCCCGCTTCAATCAGGGCAAATAATCGCTGGTAACGAAACCCCATTTGCTGAATTCGCCTGGTTTTCCGTTCAAATTTTTCGCGTTCTGGTCTTTGGCGATTGAAGACTTTCAAAGGAGCAATGTTGAGCAATCGGATTTGGATGAACCCTAACAAGCCAGCTTTTAAGTCTCGACGTTGGGATTCAATTTCTCCGATTTTTCGATTCACCACATATAATACACTTGCTAAAAAGACCAGCGCAAGCAAGATCGTGCCCCCAAGCAGCCAATCCGCCCAAAACATAAAAAATAAACCGATGCCCAACAACATGAGATCGGCATAAAATTGGAGAGTACCCTTGGCTAAGAAATTTTGCGCACTGCTCAAATCCCCGCTGAATCGCAGGAGGTAACGCCCTACGCCCTTGCTTTCGTAAGCCCCCAACTCCATGCCCAGGTGATATTGAAAAATGCGTTGTCGCAAATAGAATAGGAAATGTTCGACTAAAAAACCACGGCTTTTGACCCGCCAAAAATCAAGTACCGCTTTAACCACAATAAGCCCCAATAAAATCCACGCCCACTGTTCGAATGCAATGCCTTCATTAAAACCAAAAATACGCCCTCGTTGTGAATTCAAGCCAAAAAGCGAGCCATAAGCCTGCGCCAATACCACTGGGATGAGCAAAGTGCTCAAGTTGGCAAAAAAATCAAGCAGCAAAACACCGAGTGCTCTCCAGCGTTCGTGTTGCAAAAACTCCTTGACCAATGCTATTTTGGACATTATATTCAGCGGTAAGTATCGAACATAATCGAAAGAGTAATCTCGTGAGAAGTGCCAAAATTGAGCTCGTAGGCCGAAAAATTGTAATCAAATGAATAACCGATCTTCAAATTCGCATCATCAAAAAGTAAACCCGGCACGTTTACACCGCCTTCAAGGTGTGCGATGCCATTGAAGTTGAACCCAGCACCAGCCCAAAAAGTGCGGACAGGCTGAATACGGCCATTCAAACTAACATTCAAAGGGGCACCTTGTACGTATTTGCCCCAAAAAGAAAGCTCAAAAAAACCTTCCTGGTTGAAAAAATGGTACCAACCACCCGTGGCGTACAAGTGCGAAACCCTGCGCAAGGACACCCAGTTGCTTTCGTCTTGGATGCGAGCCTTGCTGTGTACCAATTGCAACATCGAAAGCCCTCCGTAGATGTTGTCATCAGAAAAGTAGCCTCGTTTCAAACGTTTGTAATAATAGACACCGAGGCCAACGTCGGGTCTCCAAACCGATAAATTATTGAGTGGTATTTGAGGATCTTCTGGATTGAGCCAACTGAGGCGGTCGGCAGTCACCCGCTGGTTGACCATGCCAAAACTGAGCCCAACTGAGAAGGCTCCCAGGTAGGGGTCTTTTGTAAACATGCTTCCAATGCGGCCATACATGCCCGTGTAACCGTAAGGGCCATTGCGATCTTGGAGCAGGGTTCCGCCCGTTACCAATTCGAACGAACCACCAAAATCGCTGATGTACTCGCCCGCGACGTTGTAAGAACGAGGCGTTTCGGCCTGGTTGATCCACTGCATGCGATGCGAAGCATTGAGCGAGACATTGTATTCATACAGAAAAAAATCACTATTGACCGATGCAGGGTTCAACAAGCCCTGGTATTGCCTGAACTGGGTGTAATAAGGTAGTTGCTGAGCCAAAAGCGATCCAGCCAAACAACATAACAACAGCGAAAAAATAAATCGGTAAAACATGGCAATAGGTTTTTGGGTCAAAGCTCAAGTCGATCAGTTGTTTGTTGATACCTGAAACAGGACAAAGGGCTCTTGCAACTGATTGAGGATCAACAATGGATTTTGACTGGTCGTTGTCTTTGGTTTTTTTGACTGCACTAATGATGGCACCTGGGTTTGAATTTTTCGGTACAATTCTTTCAAGTCCAGTTGCTGGTCACCATTCTGATCAAGGGTCGATTTTTTTTGGCTAAAACCTTCCAAAGCTTCGACCAAGGTTTCCGTGAAAGCGCCATTTTGCCAGGAATCGTCCTCATAACTGTACTCGTCTGAGCGACATGAAAGCAGTAGATTCAACCCCTTTTTATTGTTGGCAAGATTGGCCAATGCAGTTCCCGAAACCCCTTGACTTCCTCCTGCTCCGCTGTGACAAGCATCTACGAAAAATAGTTTTCGGCACTCAATGGGACTGAGGTAATTGATGATTTCTTTTTCAAAATCCAGGCTGGTTTCCTGCATGAAAGGGTTGTCGTAATCGCTGGCTGCGATGCGAAATTCCCCTTGAGCGGAGTTTAAGCCATGCGCAGAGATGAAGACCACAATCAGGTCATGCGAAGCGATCTGGCGGTCTGCGAAGCGATACTGTAAACGCCGCAGGGTTTTGAGAATTTCCGTTTTAGTTGTCTTGGCCTCTGTGAACAATGTATCGACAAAAATGGCCTGAAAAGCTTGATTGGGTTTGCCCCGACCATGAATAGCTTTTACGAAATCGCGTGCATCTTTAGAGGTGTACTTCAAATCAACGGAAGGTACACCGATGGAAATGAGGTGCAAATTGGGTTTGCGGGGCGCATATACAACTTTTAAAGAGTCAGTAGTCTGCTTACCCGCTTCATTTTGCACAATTGCTTTGAAAGTATTCACCCCTTCTCCAAGTTTTACCCGTTGAAAATAGGTGCGACTGTATTGGCTACCTTTGAGGCTGACTTCGTCCATTTTGGCACCTTGCTGGCAGGGTTGGCCGTTGATTTCGAGGCAAAAATGCTGTTTGTCAAGGCCCTTACTCGATACCACTTTGATTTGGATGATGATTTCGTTTTCACTCCATACGATTTGTTTGTGTTCAAACAAATCGGGGTTCGGATTGATCCAAACTGCGGTGATGTAGTCGGCTTTAGAACTTGAATCAGTGCGCGCTGTGACCTTGTCTCCTGTCACTGGAAACTTCAACTCTATGGCGTCAGTATGTACAAGATTCCCATCTGCAACCCGAATGCGGAGCCAGGCTGAATCAGGTAAAAATCCCTTAACCACTTCAAATGGCAGATCGTAATAGGATGTTTGCCCAGCAGCGATACTGCCTAAATTGCTCGGTGCAGGGAGCCGAATTTTATCCGAGCCGTTGGAAAAAATGCTGACGTCATGGGCTGGACTAAGGCCCATATTTTTGACATTGATCCTGATTTTTTGCAAAACCCCTCGTTCTGCTTGCAACAATGGTTTGCTGATGCTGAGTTCGAGGCGGGGTTCAGCAGTTTTGCCAACGCGCAAGATTACTTTCCAAGGAGTAGAAATTCGGTTGCCCCCTTGACTGACCGAAGCTTCGTATTCAAATACGCCCTCCGGCGAATCTTCAGGAATTGGAAGCGGTAGATAGATCTTTTTGTCCGTTCCCGCAGGTAATATCGGTAACTTAACTGCTTCCAGCTTCGGAGCATTGGTATTATTGCTCTGGAAAACAACGTTTGCTTCATTGCAATCATTCTGACCATTTTGCTGTACTTGCAATGGGTAGATGGCTCTTTCTCCGGGTTCAAGGTATTGCAGGTGGGGGTAAATGATATTCCCTGTTTGGATGTTCAAACTTCCTACGGGCTTAGATGATTTAGCAGCCTCCCTCAGCAAAGCGAGCCAGGCTTGTTGTGATTTGAGGATGCTCTGGCTGGATAGCCCTCCGATGACAATTGCTCCATTGCGTCTTTGCAAAATATCATATCCTTCATCAGTGGTGCGGCTGCCATAGAATCGCTCTTCAATTTTATTGCCTTTTTCATCAAAAAGCACCATGAAAATTTTGTCCCGGCGGCTTCCACGTTCGAATGATTTACTGCGGCCTATCAAAGCCACTTGCTTATTCATCAGGGGTTTAATTCCAAAAAAGCGATCATCTTCACGCCCGCCTATCGACTGGTAATTGACTTGATTGCCATTGCGATCTACGATACAAAAGACTGCGTTCTCTCTTTCCTGCGGATCAATCACATAACCTGCGAGACCTAATCGTCCTTGGTCCAATTCTACGATTTGTTGGCCTTCAATGGCTTCAGCAGCGGGAAAAGTCTTATCCAAAATGACTTCGCCATTGAGGTCATATGCGGCCAACCACAATTTTCGCAATTCTCCTTCGGTAGCAGCGCCGCTGATGTAGATGCGCTCATCTTGGGTGAGCACCCCACTGAGTGCTTGGGTAGTTAAGCGCTGAGATTGAATTTTACGTTCCCAAATTTTAGTCCCTTTTGCAGAGAGTCGGAGCAACCAAGCGTGTTTGTCACCAGTATTCCCAAGTACGATGAAATCACCGTTGGGCAGTGAAAACACCGCCCGAAATTCGTCATCCTCCCTTCCACCTACAATGATTTCGCGCTTGGTGATGCCATCTTCATCCAAGATCAGGAGCCAGCCATCTTTACCACCAAAGTAACGTTGCTGGGCTTTGGATTTTGCACTTGGCATTGTTGAAAAACCTGCTATTGCATAAAATCCATCTAGCGTTTGGGCAATAGAAAACGCGCCTTCGTCATTGTTTCGGCCTATGTACTGAACCGTTTGAATCGGTTCTAATTGATCATTTAATAAGGCAAAGAAAATATCGTCTCCGCCATTTTGACCTTTACTCGAATTGCCCAACACAGCCAGCTGCCCTTGCCAGTTTTCCACCATATCCACCACCACATCTTCACCCATTTTGCCAATCATTGCCTCCAATTTTGGTTTTGTTGGCAAAACTTGTGCATTTAGCAATGTTGAACACAACAAGCAAAAGACCAAAAAAGTGCATATGTAACGCTGAATTACCATCATGAACGAAGATTTTACTAAATCCCTAAGCTGTATCCTATCCGTTTATTTCGCTTCGACCGCTAAGATCAGTGGTACGGCAACCTGTTGAACATTGGGATTTGGAATGGCAGAGAAAGCCATGCGACTTGGGTTGAACCTAACTTGATCAGCGGGTATCAACACGTCAGCAAACGCTTTGTTCACCCGATCGGAGAATGAGCCAGTTCCAGATTGTACCCCGTTGATTCTCACATCTAAGTCCAAAATTGGAGCATTGCTGTACAAAATACACAGGTAATCTTGTCCGATACTGGGCAATTGCAACAAGGACTCTTCGCCCGGAATCACAATTTCAGCTGTCTTTTCCAGTACAAAACCAGCAGTTCTTCCTGCCGCGACTACATTTGGGAAATGCAGATTGACTTTAGCGCCTGGGCTTTGGCTGAATACATAAGCGTAGCGTCCGCGAGGGATTTCCCGCGCCAATAATTGGAAGACATCTCCTACCTCAAAAAAAGGAACTTCGGTTTTGTAAACTTTTTCTTGCTCATCCCAACGTGTAGCAACTTCTTCAAAAAAAGGCACCTCCTCCCCTTCTTCAGTTTTAAGATATCCGGCTGGACGACGAAAAACAAATTCGCCACTCAAATGATCAACAGGTGCTTCTTTTGTGCTGGTCTTGATGGTGCGCTGGAAACTCAACACCTCAGTATTGGTTTGATCGGGCATGAGCACGTAAGCATAGCGGCACAAACGCTCAAAATCATCGTATTTCATGCGAATGAAGCCGTTGCGCCCCCAAGCTGGTCCGAAGCTATTGAGCAGTTCCACCTGTTTCTCCACATTGTCATAACCTACAAGCACCATCGCATGATAGCTGCTGGGCAATTGCTCATCAGCAGGGTCCCAAAGCTGCATTCCAGGAAGGATTTCCCAAAAATCTGGCGTAATTCCGATCCCAACCACCATTGGAGTCTGGGTGGCGAGGACCTTACAAATTTTGGCAATTTTGCTTTTACCGGGTTCGTCAACTTGCACCACCGTTGCAAAGTCTTGGATACGGTACTGCATCGCTTCGGTTTGCAAGGTAGTTGATGGAATGGCTCGACAATCATTCTTGGCATAATTAAAGCTGCTTTCCAAGCAGGTTCCCTTCTCATTCAGCAAAACCAAAGCATCTTCGATATAGGCTCCCACCGAGCAATCCTCTGGTTTCAGCTTGATCTGGTTATAGATGTACGCTGCCGAATTGGCCATTGCGGTGATCTGAGAAGGGTCTTCGATCCCTGCTTTTTGCGCTCGCATGATGGTCAGTGCACCGTAGCCCACCGACCAGCCTACACAGGCACCAATTTGTTTTTGGTCTCCAGCTACCGGGCAATACTTTTTTAAGCTTGCTTTGAGCGGTATCTCATTGTATTTCGAGCCGCTGTAAGTAGGCAGCACCGCAGTGCGGGCGTATTTTTCATCGGAAATGAGTAGTCCCGTTGTGCGGTGCTGCGCCCAAAGTGCATTGAGCACCAAAACATTCAGCAGAAGAAAATTGCAAAATCGCATGGTTATTACTTGAGCATGAAGGGCTTGGCCCCTCACGGTTTATTCTAAATCTTGCAGCAGATTTTGTGCCTTGGCTCCAAACAAACCGTCAGCAGGTATCAATCGCAAGGTTTGCTGTGCATCATCCTTTGCCCCAGTTTGTAGTTGTGCCAAAGCCAGGTACCAACGTGCGGCTTCTTGTTCAGGTCCTTGGGTTTTGTTTGCAGCATTGCTCAGGATTGGCAGTGCTTTGGTAGCTTGTTTTTCAAGTAAATAGGCTACACCGAGGAACAAACCCGCATTGGGGTCCTGACCTTTTTGATAAAACCTGCTCAAGCGTTCAATCGCTTTAGGATAATCTTGGCGATCGTAAGCTTCCATACCGAGGCGCAAATCATCTACGGTCATGCCACTTTCCTTGGTATTGATGACATTCTCCATAGGTTGCAAATAATCGGAGGCCAGATGCGTTGGGGTCGGAAACCACCAACCCTGCTGACGACCTATAAAAAAGCCACCTAGCGCGAGTGCTGCGACCAAGATTGTCCCCAGCACCCAGGACCCAGTAGAACCACCAGTGGCAGGTGGGTCCGATGGTGCTGGCAATGGTTCGGTAGCTGCAATACCAGCTAAAATGGCCCCTACTTCCATCATGTCGCGGTTTTGCAACACCTGATTGAGCTTGCGGCTGAAGTGCATCTCCTCCCTTAATTCCGGGGAGTTTTGGGCATCACCGAGCAGTTGCTTCGATTCTTCCGCAGGCAGCTCGCCTGCGGCCCAAGCCCTTATTTTTTCTTGTACGTTGAAACTTTCCATCATACCTGCAATTACTTTGTCCGAAAACCGAGCCCATCAATTTATTTCAAGACTGAGTCCGCTTTCTTCCAGTTGTTTTTCCACAATTTTTTTCAATTTTTTTCGACAGTCAAAAATGCGCTTGCGCAAATTATCGTAGTCGTACTGGAGTTTTTGAGCCACATCCTGCAAGCTCACTTTTTGTAGGTGATACAATTGGATGATTTCTTTACAAGGCTCTCCAAGATTATTGATCCCTTGATGAATGGCATCCAAGTATTGATCTTTCACTACAGCCCTGGCCAGGTCCTCTTCCCCTTCATCCACAAACTGGATGGTTGAATCATCAATCGAAGTTTGAGGTCGATTCCTGCGTCGCCGCAATTCCTCCCGCCAGGAATTGGCAGCCAGTTGATAAACATAGTGCCCCAGTTTCCCCTGCTCCTGGTAGCGCCCCTCTTTCACCGCTATCCAAAGGTCTAAAATTACTACTTGAATCAGCTCTTTTGCATCTTCTTCACTCCCACTGTTTTTCAAAACATGCCCACTAACCATCCCGCCATAGGTGCGATAGAGGTGCTGAAAAACAAGTGGATCCTTGCTGTGCAAACCTTTGATGATGTCATCGGCTGTAAAACTCATTATTGGCAGTTTTTCGGGTATGCAACCAGATTTTGCGTTCGCATCCACTGGTTTACACCTTTATATCGTAGTTGAGATAAAATGTTACCGTCACAACAAGATTTTTTTTGTACAGTTCTAAAAATGCTCCTCAAAAGCAATTGTACGCATGAAAAGAGGCCAAACGACAGTCATCTTACGCCCTGCGAAATAAAGTTTGAACCCTAATAAATAAAGCGTCCACTCTTGGTGACTTATCGATAAAAAACAGATTGTAACAACTCATTTATATGGTAACAAGGAACAAAAAAGCAAAAAAAGTATTTCATGACTGGTAACATTTTCCCAAAACCGCAATAGAAGCTAAAAGTGTGCGACATGAAAAAATTGAACACAGTTGGAGCCATGTGCTGCATGTTAACCGTGCAAATTTGTCTTCTAGCCCAAGGAACCGACCATAAAATCGTAACTACCGCCGCCAATCAGGCTTACCAAACCATCAATTTGGAGGCTCCCAAAAATATTTCGGCCAGCGATGGCGTCTATGACAAATTCGTGCTCATTCGTTGGGAGCCCTGTGAGGGAGCCAGCCAGTATAAAGTTTTCCGCTCAACGAGTCCAAAAGGAGCTGGATTGCAAGAAGTGAGCAACACCTGGCAAAAAAGTACCTGGCTTAGTGATTATTCTGCATTGCCCAATGTAGATTACCATTATACAGTAGTAGCCTCCAATGGAAAAAGCACCTCTCCGATCGGTACGTTGGACAAAGGCTTTGTAAAAAAGAATACTGCTATCGCAATCGAGGAAACTACGCTTTTAGCTGAAAATGAAGCTTATGGTGCCAATCGCAAAATTTTTCTCCTGATTGCATCAAGTATTGCTGAAAAAGAAACCTATCGGGCTGGAGAAACCCTTAATCTAAATGTGATTTTGCAAAACATTTTTGAGGAACAAGCCCCGCGCACCGAGTTACGCTTTTACCTTTCTACGGATGGCTTGCTAGACTGGAACGATCAATTGTTGGGCACTAAAAACCTCAGTGAATCAAGGGCCAATATCAAATTTGAAATGAAGGAAACCCTTCGTTTGCCCGCCAACTTGCTGCCAGGTGTTTATCAATTGATCACCGTCAGCTCTCCTGAAGGGTCGATTTTGGCAAGCAAAACCGCACTCAGCAGTATCAAAATCGTTGCGCAATGAAAATAATCGCATATTTATTCGCAAGCTTGCTCTTACTCCTTAGCTGGGAGCTAAAAGCACAATGCGATGACGATGATGACCTTCCAGGCGGCTCAATTGGCATAGGCGACATTCCCTGTGGCGGGGGTAGCGTCACTTTGACCTTTACATTTACTGATGACGACGATGATGACCAGTTTGATGTACAATACCGGATTGGTGGTACTACCTTCAATTTGTCTAACGTATTGAATGGTCATACCGTAAATCATACTATCGCAGCTTCTACTACTATCACTTTGGTCAGCATTACAGATGAAGATGGTTGTACAGCCAGTATCAATGAAAGTACAGCAGTCACTGTGCCAGCCGCGCCTGCATTAAGTTTGAGTGCTATATCAAGTGGCTGTACGGGAAATACTGGGCGAATCACCGCCACAACTACCGGAGGGAGTGGTCCTTTTCAATACAGTTTGAATGGAGGCCCCTTTCAGAGTAGTGGTGTTTTCAACAACCTGGCTCCAGGTTCCTATTCCGTTACTGTGCGCGGCAGCAACGATTGTGAAGACACTGAAACTGCAAATATTGGAAGTACCACCCCACCCTCTTTGTCGTTAAATTCCTCTAACCCCACTTGTGGAGCAAGCAATGGTAGCATTTCAGCCTCTGCCAGCGGCGGCAGTGGTGGGTTGCAATACCGGCTCAACGCGGGCACTTTCCAAAGCAGTGGCACCTTCAGCAACCTCGCCGCAGGTACTTACACCGTCACCGTACGCGATGCTGCTGGCTGTGAAGATAGTGGCCAAGTGACTTTGACCGGGGGTGCGGCTCCAAACCTCAGCACAAGTTCAGCTAACCCCACTTGCGGAGCAAGCAATGGCAGCATTTCAGCCTCTGCCAGTGGCGGCAGTGGTGCGCTGCAATACCGACTCAATGCTGGCACTTTCCAAAGCAGTGGCACTTTCAGCAACCTCGCCGCAGGTACTTACACCGTAACCGTGCGCGATGCTGCTGGCTGTGAGGATTCCGAGCAAGTGAACCTCAGCTCCGCTGCCGCGCCCAATCTTTCAGCTACTTCCACCGCACCTACTTGCGCTGCCAACAATGGCAGTATCGCCGCTTCTGCAACAGGGGGCACGGGAGCTTTGCAATACCGACTCAATGCTGGCACTTTCCAAAGCAGTGGCACCTTCGGCAATCTCGCCGCAGGTACCTACACCGTCACCGTGCGCGATGCCGCTGGTTGTGAGGATGTGGAACAAGTCGTATTGAGCAATCCCAATGCTCCGACTTTGACCATTGCCAGCCAATCACAACCTGATTGTAATTCCAATAATGGGAGCATCACTTTGCAAGCCAATGGTGGCACCAGTCCTTTTCAGTACCGTCAAAATACTGGAAGCCTCCAAGCCGCTGCGGTATTCTCTAATTTGGCTCCGGGAACTTATAATTTCACAGTAAGGGATGCCAATAACTGTGAGGCGACCATCAGCGCTACATTAAACAATGCTGCTCAAGGGCTTACCCAAGCCCAGATCACTGGCAGCAGTACTGGGCTCAATCTTTGTTTGGGTCAATCCCTCAACCTGTCTGCCAATTTACCATCTGGCACTCAAGGCACCTGGTCAAGTGTCGCTGGGGTTAGGTTTGCATCGCCCAACAGCCCTACCAGCAGCATCAGCGTTGATGCCCCTAGTAACTACACCCTGACCTGGACCCTCTCTGCACCCAATTGCCGCAATTACAGCCAAGCGAGCATTGCTGTTCGGGTAGCAGCAAGGCCCAAAGCCAATGACGATGAGTTGAACATCAAAGCCAGTGAGAACCAGAACCTGGAAATATTGAAAAATGACGATGCCGGAAGCAATTTTCGCCTATCCGTCCTCAGCAATCCTAAGCAAGGTCAGGTGTTTGTAAACAACGACAATACCATCCGCTATACGCCTAATGCCGGTGCAAATGGATCAGATCAGTTCACTTATACCCTTTGTCAGAATCAATGTGCACAAGTTTGTGATACCGCTTTGGTCAAAATCAAGTTTGTGGACGATAGCGCACCTTGTGACCTTGAAAAAATAGATCCGAACACCGTTTTCCCCGAAGGGATCACGCCCAATGGAGACCAATACAACGAGTTTCTGGTGTTCAAAATCGTTGACAAGATTGGTTGCCCTACCAATTATGCCAAGAGCGATTTATCGATCTTTAATCGGTGGGGAGATAAAGTTTTTGCTCAGGAACCTTACGAAAACCAGTGGAACGGAATGTCCAATAGTGGTCAAGAGTTGCCGCCAGGGGTTTATTATTACACCTTGAGAATTCGCAAGGAGAATGGCAAGATTTATCGAAAATTCGGGCAAGTCACTATTTTTCGCTAAAACCCTATTTAAACATAGGTAACAATTTCATGAAACTGCAATAGTGTATGGTGCGGAGCAATTTCCAACACTACCAACTTGCCAATCATGAAAAAAATTTCTTTTACCCTGCTTTTGTCTATCTGCTTCTTGAGTTCAAATGCCCAAGATTTAGCCGTAAACCTTCGTTTGGACTTGGCTAAAACCTTCCAAATTACCAAAAAACAAAGGCTGCGCATTACCCAAACTTTTCAGTTCAATCCAGAAGTCGAGAAACTGGATGAGCCCAATGACAATGACTTGTTTAATGAAATCGACTTGTTTCCCTTGCCCATCAGGGCCAATGCGGCCAGCAAACCCGTGACCAATAAACCACAAGAACCCGAAAACCCTTTCAATGAGATCAATGACGACCCGAAAGAAGTAAGCGTAGCCTGGCGAAGTTCTACGAACTTGGCTTATACCTATAATTTGTTCAAAACCGTTCGAATCGGGGCTGGCTATGGCTTATTGTTGGACAAGTCTCAATTGCGTCATTTGTTCAGTTCAGACATCACTTACACTCCTGACATTGACATCAAAAAAGTAAAATTTCCCCAGCGCATTGCGTTTCAACTCGCTACCCGAGAAAATGATGGTGAAATCGAGTGGCAACACGACTTATCAGCACGCAGCGGATTTGAATGGAAATTCAAAAACAAGCATACCTTTTATAGCCAAGGCAGCGTCAACGGTGCCATTGATGATGGAGAATGGGATTGGGATCGCTTGAGACTGGAAGCAGGTCTGAAATATGAATTTTCCAAGAAACACGCCTTTGAATTCAGCTACCGCTACCAGCAAATGCTCGATAAAAAGCGCCGGACCTCAAATGGTATCGGATTTCGCTACACGGTGAATTTGTGAGCAATATGGCCTGAGCCGCACACGGTTCAGGCCATATTTCCCTCATTTCTTCACCTTTTTCACATCTATCATTTGAAAGGCGGGCCGTTGGTTTTTAGCACCTTCCACTTTAACCTGGTCTAAATTCAGTCCAGTATGGTGGGCAAAAGTGAACCAGGCATCCACTTTCGAGTAATCTCTCATATCGGGATAATAGCCCAGGGTCTTGTTGCCACGAGGTTTGCGGGCCAAGCGTAAACTGGAGACAGGTGGCGTCTCGGTAGCATAAAATGTGACGTTGCGCAGGGTCAAATCTTCAATTTTAGCACCAGGTTGCCCCGCTAACAGGCAGTTACCTCTGGAAATGAGTTGTAGGTTGCTGAAAATCAAATGGCGGATCGAGCCCAATCGGTCATCTGCCCGGCGTTTGTCAATGTCCACAAAAATTGGATACTCCGTAAATTGCCGCGAGCTCGTTTCAATGGTCATGTTGTTGAACTGGCAATATTCATAAATACCTCCGTCCATCTGAAACAGGGCGATGCCGTAGCGACTATTGCGAATTACATTGTCAGAAAAAATGCAATGCCGAGTGCCCACATCGCCGCCCGTACCAAATTTGATGGCCGTATCGTCGGACATCAGGATATTGTTGGTGACCAAGATGTTTTCAACCCAATGTTGATGTGATTTCAAGCAGATGGCATCATCCCCGGTCTGGATGTAGCAGTTTTGAATGCTGACGTTGCGGGTATCGGCAATGTCAATGCCATCTGTATTGGGGCTCAAAACGGTGTTGACAATCCGCAGTCCATCAATTACCGCTCCATCACAATGCTCCAACACCAGGACATGCGCAGGCGAATTGAGCAGTTGGACCCCTTTGAATTGTAGGTTTTGGCAGTGTTCAAATACGATCCAGGGCTCTGGGCGATCCAAGGGAAGATAGAACTGGTCCCAAAATGCACTGCCATTGCCATCGATCACGCCTGAACCCAAAAAACCAGCATTGCTGAGGTATTCTGCAAAAATCAATTGTGGGTGCTTTTTGTCATAGTCTTGCATTTTGGGACTGCCCTTGAGGGTTGCTCCGGCCTCAAGGAAGAGAAAGACATGTTCTTTTAAAAACAGGGTTCCACTCAAAAAAACACCTCCGGCAGGAATCAACACCTGCCCTCCTCCCCGCCGATGACAAGTATCGATCGCCGCCTGAATGGCCGCAGAATTGAGGGTTTTGCCATCGTTTTTAGCCCCGAATTGGCGGATATCCAATGGCTGTGCTGAAACCTTTAGCGAAAAGAGACTTGCTATCAAGAGCACAGAAATCCAAAATGCTTTCATGAAGTTCAAAATCGAGTGTTGACTAATAACCGTCTTCTGAGCCTTTTCCAGGGCGGTAGCCCTTGTTGGCTGCTCCGTGATGATAGCGAATTTCCATTTCCCATTTCACCGTTTCACCCTGTTGATGACCTACGGCTTTGAGTTGGTTGGGGCCAAGTTCGTAACGGACTTTCCAGACGTAACCTTCTTTTTTGCTGTGCACACCTTGCGAAACCCCATTCAAGAACAGTTCGACTTTTTCACAATTGCTGAATACTTCCAAATCCTGTTCGCTATTGGGGGCCCCATAACGGTGAATCAGGGTATGCTCCCAAATGTACACCATTGGTTCCTTGCTCCACTCGCTTTGGTAGTAGTAAAAAATACCTTTAGGTCGGCGGTCATAGGTAGCCATCCCTTTTTTGTTGAGGTGGGCTGCATTACCAATTTTTGCCCAGGATGCAAAGTCGAACATGTTCCAAATCGTGCCGCCCATCAAAAAAGGGTGTTTTTTGATCACCTCCCAATAGTGGCGATGGAAAGCCAGCTGGTAAGTTAGGCTGTGGTCAAATTTTACGGGTTTATCAACGTGGTAGCCATACTTGGCCTCGGCCCCATATTCACTGATCAGGAGTTTCCAGTTGGGGTGTTTTTCGTGTTCTTCGACCATTACTTTTTCCAGTTCTTCGTAGCTTTCAGCGCCATACCAACCATAATAGCGGTTGCGACCCTGGATGTCGGTGTAGTCAAAAATTCGATTGTCCACCAAGTCATTTTGCGCCTGAACCTTGGGGCGATATGGGTCCAACTGCTTGGCTTTGGCGGCAACTGCCTGGGTGCATTTCAAAGCGTATTCACTGTCTTCTGGGGTAAAAAAAGCGCGGTAATACTCATTGCCCACGCCCCACATCAAGATCGAGGGGTGGTTGAAATCCCTGAGAATCATCCGTTCCATCATGTCCACCGCATTGGCGATGAATTTATCACGGCCTACAGTATTGACCACCGGAATTTCTGACCAAAGCATCAGCCCCAAGCTGTCGCACAGGTGCATTACATAAGGGTGGTGCGGGTAGTGGGAAAGCCGTACAAAATTGGCTCCCATTTTTTTGACCATGATAAAATCGTTGCGCTTGTCGGCCAAAGACATGGCCCAGCCCTTGCCTATAATGTCTTGATGGATGTTCACCCCTTTGAGTTTCGTGGCCTGGTCATTGATGAAAAAGCCTTTATCGGCATGAAATTCGAGCTTGCGGAATCCAAAATTTTCGAAAGTTTGATCTACACAAGTTTTTCCATCTATAGTATAAAGACTGTTGAAAACCTGGTACAAATGCGGATAATCCGGCGACCAGAGCAGGGGCTCTTTGATCAATCCGCTGTCCACCACTTCCAAAGTACCGTCCGCAGATACGGTCACTTGCCGCACGTATGAGGCAATGATTTCTTTGTATGGATTGACCACATTGCTCACCAATTGCAGGGTTTGAGCGGTTTTGGCCTTGCTCCGCAAAGTAGTTTTGATTAAATATTTGCCTTCATCTTGGGTCACGCTGGGCGTTGCGACCAAACTTCTCTTGACAAATACCGGATTCAAAGCGATCAATTGTACCTCCCGGTAAATTCCCCCTTGAAAATTGTAATCGGCAGTGTGGGGAGGGGTGTCATAATTGAAAGTATTGTCTACTTTGACGATCAATTCATTTTCAGCGTCAAATTTGACCAAAGGGGTAATGTCATGGTGAAAATCGAGGTACCCATTGCTGTTTTTACCCAAATACTTGCCATTGAACCACACTTCCGTCACCTGGTTGGCTCCAAGAAAGTTCACTTTTAGGTAACGGCCCCTAAAACTGCTAGGGATCCGCCATTTTTTCTGGTACCAACCCACACCCCGGTGAAACATTTCCATTACATTGATGCTGTCTTTGATGGCGCGCTGGTCGAACATGTCGCGACTGTTCCAGGTATGCGGCAGGTAAACTTTTTCGGCTTGGGTTGAAGTAAAAGGTGCCTTGTTGAGCAAAGGAAAGTCTTTTACCGCTTTGACCTGTGGTGTTTCGAGCACAAAGCGCCAATCCTGGCAAATATCCATCACTTCTCTTTGCGATTTTTCTGGAAACCAAATGATGTTGCTGTACTCCTCCGGGGGTACCACTACATGGATAAACTTGGCTTCATTCGCTTCAAAATCGTAGCTCAAAGTACGATTGATGCCGATGGTATTTTTAAAAAACTGGAGTTGCACTTTTTGCTTGATTGGAGACCAAACAAAAATAAAAAGCTCGTTTTCGACTACTTCTTTGCGCTGCATGGCGATGTGATAGGCATTTGAAGCGATCTTCGAAGTTACGTCTTCATCAAAATTTCGCTTGCGGCCTCCGGTTTTTGCATTTTTATGCGTGGTGGCGATCCAACTGTCGTAATAAAAGATATTCAATGGCTTGCCCTGGAAATCGACATTGAAAGCAGCGATCCATTTCCAATCTGCTTGTAATTGTGGTGAAAACTCAAAGGTATTGCCCACTTGTTTCAGTCCAATGATGGGACTTTCCCAGGCTGATTCTCCAGATAAATCTTGGTTAATTTTTACCGATGGCGTCAACAACAAAGGTTTTGCCCCTTGTAAACCTCCTAGTTGCGGGTTTTGAGTAAAACTTAAAAATGGCAACAACAAAAAGAAGAACGCAATGCGAATCATGGCGATTTTTTGAGAGATAGACGTCACAAGACGAGTCCAACATGTACTGGGCTTAATACCATCATTCTCAACTTTTCCCAAAAAACAGTATTTAGCCAAAGCGCAAACGTGAAAATGTCAAAAAATAGCAAAACCATAGGGTAACAATCAAAAAGTTGCGCAATCACTCAGGGTAGTTGCCTCGAACAGGCGTCCCCAAAGCAAATTTCTTAGCAAAAAACGGCACTTCACCCATATGAAATTTCAAGTCCTTACTACATTTTTCGGTTTTTATCTGCTGTTGTTGAGCACTGGTTTGTTCGCAAAAGGTTCATTATACGGCACTGTCAAAGACCAATCGACCAAGGAAGGACTTGGGTTCGCCTCGGTGGGTATTCCTCAATTGAATATTGGAGCTACAACTGAACTTGACGGTGCTTATCGTTTGGACAATATCCCTGATGGTAAACATGTGGTAGTGGTGCGTTACCTTGGCTATGTAGAGCAACGTTTCGACATTGAGATTAAAAATGGCCAAAGCCTGGAATTGAATGTAAATCTCCAACCCGAAGGCGTTTCGCTGGAGACAGTGCAAGTCACTGCTCAAGCAGTAGGACAAAGTGCAGCCATCAATCAACAAATCAATTCCAATACCATTGTCAATGTCATCTCCAAGGAAAAACTCCAGGAATTGCCCGACCAAAACGCCGCAGAAGCCGTTGGTCGTTTGCCAGGGGTGGCCATTCAACGGGACGGTGGTGAGGGACAAAAAGTAGTGGTGCGGGGTTTGTCACCTCGTTTCAATTCGGTCACAGTCAATGGTGAGCGCATTCCATCAACGGATGGCGAAGACCGCTCCGTGGACCTCAGCATGATTTCGCCCGATATGTTGGCAGGAGTGGAACTCTACAAAGCCCTAACCCCCGACATGGATGCCGATGCCATTGGTGGAACCGTAAATTTTGCCATCAAGAAAGCACCAGACAATTGGAAAGGTGATGTGCGCTACCAATATGGTTACAACAGCCAACAAGAACGATTTGGCCCTTGGCGCACCAGCTTTAGCCTTGGCAACCGTTTTGGCAAAGAAAATAAACTGGGTGTACTGGCCACAGGTAATTTTCAGCGAGCTGATCGCAGTTCAGATTTTCTGGAGGCGGAGTACCAGTTTGGCGGAATCAACACCCAAAATCAATTTGTAACCGAATTGGTGGACCTCAACCTCGGCGATCGCCTGGAAATCCGAGACCGTTATGGTGCCAGCATGACATTGGATTATCAAATGAAGAATGGTGCCATTTTGGGCAGTGGCATGTGGGGGCGCACCGAGCGAGATGAATTACGCTGGCGGCGCAGGTATCGCCCTGGAAATGCTTATCAAGAATACGATGTACGCGAACGCGAAACTAACATGAACCTCTGGTCCAGTTCCTTGTCAGGTGAGCATCGTTTTGGCCAATGGGAATTGAAATGGCGGGGGTCTTATTCGATCACTGGTCAAGAAACGCCCTTTTCGCTGGCCATGCGTTTTCGTGAAACTGGAGCACTGAACGCCACCGCTGATCTCAAAAGCGGCCCCGAAATCATTCCCCAAGGTTTCAAAAACGACTTGATCCAGACCTTTTTACACGATACCAATTACGACCTCAACTCCACTACCGATGACAATACCACGGGACAAGTCGATTTGAAATACAATTTCACTGGAACCGATAAACTCAAAGGGTATTTGAAATTCGGCGGTAAAATCCGCGACCAATCCCGCGAGCGCGATAATACCCAATATCTGCTGCGTCCCTACTTGCAAAACGAAAACGTAGCCCGTAGCAACCGCCGTTTGTTCCTCAACGATGGCAATGCCAACAATCCTCGGATCTACATGGCCAATTTTCTTGGCGATTACCTACCTGAAGGTTTCTTGAACAACAGCCCATTTTACAATGTTGGGCCAGGTACTGCCAGCCAAAGAACGCGTGAAGGCTTTTCTCTTGAAAACCTAGACCTCAATGCTTACAATACATTGATGGGAACCAATCTCCGTACTGGAGATTCGATCAAGTACAGTGGTTTGCCGGACGTTGAAAAAATGAAAAAATTTTACCAGCAATTCCAGGATCAATACATCCTCAATCGCCTGGTTGACCTGGAGGATTATACCGCCAATGAACGCATCTATGCCTCTTATGTCATGAGTGAGGTGAATCTGGGCAAAAAACTGATGCTGATTGGTGGGATTCGTTACGAAAACACCCGCCAAAACTACCGCAGCGTAAGTGGCACCCCCAATGAAGATGGCACCGGGATTTTGAACCAAATCGACTCGGTTGGAGCCCAAGGTTACGTCGAGTGGTTGCCAATGGCGCACCTGCGCTACAAGGTCAACGATTGGTTCGACATTCGGATGGCCGCTACCAAAACCCTTTCTCGCCCCAATTATTTTAATCTGGTACCTTGGGAACGCATCAACCAAAACGACTTTGCCATCGACCGGGGAAAGCCCGACCTCAAACACACCACCAACTGGAACTACGACCTTTTCATGTCGTTTTACAACCAGTATGGCCTGTTTACCATCGGTGGTTTTTACAAGCGTTTTCAAAATGTGGACTACATCCGCAACAGCCGCATTTTACAGGGTCAGTTCAACGGGTATGAGCTTACAGAACCTGCTAATGCCCCCGGAGTATCCAATGTGATCGGAGTGGAAGTTGATTTACAGGCCAATTTCCGCAAGCTAGGTGGCTTTTGGAAAGGTATTCTGTTGGGGGCCAATTTTACCATCGTGCGCTCTGAAACTTTCTACCCATTTTTTGATGTCATCAACACTTTTGATGCTACGCGCCCACCCTTCTTTTTTACAGAAGTGATCGATACGGTGCGTTTGGGTCGCGTGCCAGGCCAAGCCAATTTCATCGCCAATTTCCAGATCGGCTATGAAAAAGGTGGGTTTTCGGGTCGGGTTTCGGCCATTTACCAGGGCAATAGCCTCGCCTTTGTGGGCCAACGTGGCGAACTGGATGGTTTCACTGATCAATCTATCCGCTGGGACTTGGCCGTCAGCCAGCGCCTGAACAAACACTGGGGCTTGTTTTTCAACCTCAACAACTTTTCCAATCAACCTGAACGCGCATTCGTTGGGCGAACAACTTTCCTGAGTGAAGAGGAATTCTTTGGCTTCACGGGAGATATGGGCATCAGGTACAAGTTTTAGACATTCATTTTCCAACCCATCATAATGGCTTTCACAATGAAACAATCAATACTCCTATTACTCGCTGTTCTTGTCAGCGCCCTTGGCTTACAAGCCCAACAAACCGTGATCGTTGAACCGGGACCAGCCGGAACACTCAACCAAGCTTTGACCAATCCGGCCAACCAAGGCAAAATTTTTGTCCTTCGCCGGGGTATCCCTTACCTGCTTACCAGTGAAATAGACATTACCGGAGTTGAATTGCACATCCGCGCTGAAGCGGGACCAGGCCCACGCCCTTTGCTGGTGTTCAGCCCACCAGCTGGAGGGACTACCCCCGACCAAGTGATTTCAGTTCGGGCCAATATGATCTTGGAAGGACTGCACCTGACCGCTGTAAACCTTTTGGGTTCACCTGCTGAACGCATCATTCGTACTCGGGTGGACAATGTCCGCCTGCGGGTCATTGACTGCCTGATTGACGATGCCGGGCAAACTGCCATTCGTCTGGATGGTCGCAACAACAAGGTTTACATGAGCCGCAACGTGATTTCACGCATGGGGCGCCCTGCCAACCCCGACAATGGCCGGGTAGTGGATGACCGGGGGTTGCCCGTAGATACCCTGTGGATGGAGAACAACTTAATTTACAACGTCACCAGCCGGGTAATTCGAGACGGTGGTGCTGCAATGAATTACGTTTATTTCAACAAAAATACCGTTGTCAATGTCGGGCAGCGAGGTTTTGAATGGGGCGAAGTAGGTGAGTTTGTTTTCACCAACAACTTGATCGTCAATGGTGCTTTCCTTGGTCGCCGCATTAGCATCACCCCTCGCCTCAACGACACCGCCAGGGTGGTAGTAGCAGTAACCCCTGGCATGGGAGGCACCGACAAATGGGTCATCCGCAACAACAACTTTTTCCGTGATTCAGCGACGGTGAAGGCAACTCCAGCCAAACAAGCTGACAACGACACCATCGTGCAAGTAAGTTTATTCACCAGTGCCGTTGCTGCTTTGATCCAATCCAAAGGCTGGACCAACAGCAACATCTCAGAGGTACTTAACTTCCGCAACCCAGTACCAACCCAATTAGATTTCATCACCAAACACCATGCGGGTACTGGCGCTACTGCCAGTGTATGGGACCATGCGGGACTGAGCCCCAATGTTCTTTATTCCGCCTTGGGTTCGATGAGCCCGCGTTTTTCGACCTATCACAATTATGACTATGGCCGTACCTCACGTTCTTTCACCGCTGGCACGACCGGTCAGCCCTTGGGTGTGGATTTGGGCTTGGTTTCATCAGTGCCCGATTTGTTTTTGAAAGATGGCATCCTCTTTTTCCCCAATCCAGTACGCAACCAACTGTTTGTTCAAAACCTCAAACAGGAGAAAATCATGGCCGTAAGGGTTTTCAACTTGCAAGGTCAATTGGTGGCCGATCAACGCTTGATTGGAGACAATGTTGTGTTTGAAACGGAAAAATGGAACAATGGGATGTACATCCTCAGCTTGGTGGATCGCAGCGGCAACATCAGCTCGCGCAAGTTCATCAAGCAGTAAAGAAAACGTTGTGGGGGTCCAGACTCATTTTTGAGAGCCTACTACGATACCAATGAAATGACACTTTGCCTGGCTTTCCATGAAAGTCAGGCTTTTTTCATCATGAGCTGAGTAACCATGTACCGTCGTTCGTTCTTAAAAACTGCTGCATTTGGCATCATTGGAGTGTCCAGACTCAATGCTTTTGCAAACCCATTCTCAATAACTCCATCAGAACGTGAGGTAGCGATCAAGGCACGCATTTTTAACACCATAAATGTGCCATTGCCTATTGAAAAAATTGAGTTACTCAAGGCCCAAGGGGAGCTATTCCTGATCGTTCGAGCTGGTGAATTCAGCGGCATTGCGGTATGCAACCAACGCATGCAAAACCTCGACTCCTTGCTCAAAGGCCTGATTTTGCCCTATTATTTGCAGAGAGATGCCCGGCAAATTGTCGAATGGTGCGAAGGCGTATTCCTGGACGAGCGCAACTACAAGTACGGGGGAATGCCCTTTTGGAATTGTGCCGGTAGTGTAGAGATTGCCATTTGGGATTTGCTGGGCAAAGTCGCCCGTAAACCAGTTCATTTTTTCCTGGGTGAACAAGTTAGAACTGAATTTCCGGTATATTTATCTAGTCTCACCCGCAATACAACAGCTGAACAAGAAACAGCATTTTTAGGTAAAAAACTGGCCGAAACCGGGGCCAAAGCCGTTAAAATCAAAGTGGGTGGCCGAATGCAAAACACCCCACAAGATGAAGTCCGTACCCAAGCCCTCACTCCTCTCCTGCGCAAAACCTTCGGCGACCAACTGACTATTTATGCCGATGCCAATGGCTCTTACACCCCGGAAGAAGGCATTAGGGTAGGAAAGTTTTTGGAAGGTCACGACGTAGATATCTTTGAAGAGGCCTGCTCCTGGGAAAATTATGCAGGCAACCTCAAAGTGAACAAAAGCCTGAAACGCATGAAATTGGCCGGAGGGGAACAAGACAGCAGCGCTTATCGTTTCCAGGATATTGCTGAAAAAGGGATCTATGACATCTTGCAACCTGATGTGTATTACAATGGTGGCATCTTGCGCACCTTAAAAGTTGCCGATCTGGCTGCCCAACATGGTCGCTATTTTGCGCCCCATAGCCCCAAAGCAGATCCACTACACGCTCCCTTCTCACAACTCATGGCAGTAGCACCAGCGGTGTACGGATTTCAAGAATACCCCAGTTCTTTTCCAGCACAACAAGCAGCCTGGTACGCCCCCCATATCATTGTAAAAGAAGGTAAATTGCCCATCCTGGATGGCCCCGGCTTAGGGATGCAATATGACGAGCAAATTTTTCACTCAGCCCAAAAAATCGTTTAGCGAGGATACTGTCAAAACTTCTTTTTCCATTTTGTTCAATACACAGTTCCGCAAAATGACGATTTGTCGGATATTTATTCTTTGATCAAAAAAAAGTCGAAATATTTGACTAAGTAATTGTTTTAGCATAGTATTGCGCAATCGTTTGCATCATTTCATACCAATGTCATTGCTCAATCTGGGAATTAATCCAAGATTATATTGCATTCTTTGCATAAAAGCCTGGTAAGAGATGATTTTTTTTGGTCAATTTTGCGCAATCGTTTGCACAATTTTATCCTCAAGGCCTATGTCAGTCACCACAGCCAGCGTTCAAGCATTTGTGAATGGAAACATCACCTATTTCGATGCCAGCCAAAAAGCTTTTGATGCCTTATTCAAGGAGCAATACCAACCACTCTGCCGTTTTGCCTATTCCCTGCTTGATTCTGTTGAATTAGCGGAGGAAGTGGTAGCTGATGTTTTTATTAAAATTTGGAAGAACAAAGAAAATTTGCAAATCCAAACTTCCCTGAAGGCCTATCTTATGGCTTCGGTACGCAACCGTTCTATTGACTACCTGCGCAAGCAATTACGCCATCAAACGGAATCAGATGAAGGGGTCAAGGATCTGGCTACCAACTACAGCTCGCCTGAAGAGCAGGCCATCTCGGCTGAACTGGAACAAATCATTGAATCGGCCATCGACCAACTCCCTCCCCAAGGGCGCATCATTTTTCGCATGAGCCGCGACCAAGGCTTGAGGTACCAGGAAATCGCCGATCAAATGCAAATCTCTATCAAAACCGTCGAAACCCACATGGTCCGTTCTTTGAAGACTTTGCGCGAAAATTTAGGAAAGAAGCGCTTGGATTGAGGGGCCTTGCGTGGAAGACGTGGGGGTTGATTTATGAAACCTCTTTGAAGTCCTAGCTTGATAAGGTTTATTCGTGGCTTATCACTAAGGGCCCTAAATTTTAAATTTCAAAACGCTTAAACCGTACAAACGAATGCCAAAAGCACCTCATAACTTGACAGCGAGCCCCCAAATCATATCGTATGTTGTATATTGTCTATCGTATGTTAAAAAAGTAAACCTAAAAACCCCAGAACTCACGTTAGTATCTGAGCTAAAATAAGGTGGACATCTTTGTTTTTGAGGTTTAGCAAAAAAGAACACAAATCCTTTCATCCAGTTGTTTATCTTTTTTCACTAAACCCAAATCTGTCCACCTTATTTTTTTACGCTCCCTTATTCAAAAAACTTTCAATCCCCTGGTAACATTTTTAACCAATTGAAATATGTGTGCGTAATCCAAAACACAACGCACATGAAAACTTCAATCGTCACACTCATCATCCTCATCGCCCCCTTGTTTTTGAATTTTCGCTTTACCGAGCCAAATGCTGATTTGAGCCAACAAATGGCCGGAAAATGGGAAGTCAGCTATGTAATGTCTCAAACCCTCCATACCCGCGAATTGGCCGCTTACACCTTTGAATTTCAAGCTGGCGGCCAATTGGTAGTTGTACTTCCCAACGAAGACGAGGCTTTGGGCTCCTGGAATGTTGATCCTTCTAAGCATGAAATCGAAATCCACTTGGGCGGCAACAATGCACTTCGTCACTTGGAAAACAAATGGCATGTAAGCCAAATTGAAGGGGAGCAAATGAAATGGATGAGTGAATTGGGAAACCAAGAAATCATGATCCAGTGGAAAAAGCATTGACCTTGCGACCTTACTTCAGTTGCCGCTTTGCCATCTCTTTTTCATTCACCTCCAAGCCAAGTCCAGGTTCTTGCGGGATGTACAAAAAGCCATCTTCAAATTTCAGGCTGTTGTGAAACAAGCCGTCTAGCCCCAACTCAGGCCTCATGCCTGAAAATTCCTGTACACTAGCCGCATTGGTAATGGAGGCTACCAAATTGAGGCTGGCAGCCGTGGCCAAAGTGGGGCGGGTGTTGTGCACCATGATTTCTTTTTCAAAAGCCTGAGCCATACTCGCCACTTTTTTGCACTCGGTAATGCCTGCGCACTTGATTAGGTCCAGGTTCAAAAAGTCAGGGTTGCCCGTCACAATCAGGTCTCTGAATTGCCACTTGTTGTATTCGTGTTCACCTGCATTTACGTCGCAGGGCAGGGCATCAACTACTTGCCTCAACCCAGGGTAATCCTGAAAAGAGACGGGTTCTTCGACCATGGCAATATTGAAATGCTCATACAGCTTCAAGCCCAGATCAATGGCTTTTGATGCAGTATAACCGTTGTTGAAATCCACAAAAAGGGTGATGTTGTCACCGATGGCCTTCCTTACGGCCTTGATGCATTCATAGGTAAACTCCAGCGGTGGATTTTTATACTGCTCGCGGATTTGCATGCGCGCTTTCACGGTCTTGTAGCCTTGACTAACGAAATTGGCTCCGATTTTTGCCATCTCGTCTGGGGTTAAAAAGCCGCCTTTGGCCCGACGGCCATAACTGCCATAAACAGCGGTTTTTTCAATTTTACTGCCCCCCAGCAAGTGGTGTACGGGTTGCTTAAGCAAACGCCCGCGCAGGTCCCACAAAGCATTGTCAACCCCGGCAATCGCTCCTGGCAACAAACCAGTACTGCCAGCCTCAATGCCTTGAAAATACATGCGGTCCCACAGGTATTCGGTATGCATGGCGTCCTGTCCTTTGACCAGGGGTTTGCAGATGGTATCTACCACTGCAGCGGTGAGTTTGGGGTAGTCGTGGTCTCCTTCGCCCCAACCGGAGATGCCCGCATCCGTTTCGATTTTTACGAAGGTGGCTTCGTCAAAAAAATAGGTTTTAACGTCCGTGATCTTCACCCCTGCGGCTGGACCTGCATTGAATTTTTTCTCTTCCCAAAAGTCAGCGGCCTTGCTTTGGTTGAGCGGGATACTGGCCCCAATTGAGCCCAATAAAATATTGCGCAAGAAAGATTTTCTGCTTTGCATACTCATGAGTTGATGGGCAATATACCCTGAACAAATGAAAGACGCATTCACCTGCCCTATCCACTGAATCCAAGTGCATGACTTTTCACCCAAGTGGGGGTTTAGGTCAAAAAATAGCAGAATAAATAAAAGTTCAAAAATAAATCTTGTCAATTTTTTGAATGTTAGCTGTCAACATCATGGTCAACATCATGCTGGAAATCCGTGTGAATCCGTTTAATCCGTGTCATCCGTGTTCCAAAAACGGCCTCGCGCAGCGAGGACATAGCTAACAAAGTACGCAGTTGCGATTTGGTAAGATTTATTCGTGGCTTGTCACTTTGCTTTTTCCTTCAACCACAAATAAAAAGGCACCAAAAAATGCGGAAAACGCATCAGCCACTCATGCAGCCACATTGCGGCCCAGTTTCCCAGAAAATCCCAGTTAAAGTGGGACCACAAGCGGGCACAAGTCGTCAAAAACCCCCAGGCGATCAGGTAAAAATAGGTCAACTGTTGGCCTTTGAGGGGCAAAAACAAATAAGCAGCTGCCACAAAATCCAAGACACCCATCGTTTTTAAGAAAACTTCGGCCTGGCCTTCGTTCAATCCTAAACCATTGATGCTCATGTCTAAAAAATCAGCTGGCCGGGGGTACCAGCCCAGGGCATACATGCCATGCCCGATGAAGGTGGAGGCAATGGCGATTTTAGTCCACAAGCCAGCTCCACGGCTGTCCCTGATCCAAAGCAAGAACAAACAAGGGGTAGCCCATTGTAGCCCTAACTCTAAAAATTGTCCCACTCGCCAACCATGTTCCTTGCAGACCAGCAAGGACAAAAAAAGGAGAATCATGCCGGAGAGCCGAAGTAGAAACGTCCTCAATTTGCCCAATTTTGGAGGTAAAAACACCGACCAGGCTGCAAAAAAAAGCACCAGCCCCAGCCCTTTGACCCCCGCGCTGATGTTTTGTCCAACCAATGGATCATTGATATAAGCTTGCCAAGACCAACCAATTGATTCGACCAAGCCCCGCATCCATTTTTCATCCCACAATAAAGCACGGTAAGGTGGATCCCAACGCAAGTGCTGCCAAGCTTTGCCCAAGAGCAGGCAAAAAGTGGTGATTTTGAGCACAACAAGCGGCGATTGTTGCCTACTTGTCAGAATCCTGCTTATTTTTTCGATAAAAAACATGCCCTTCTTGGTCTTCTACGTCCCCCATGCCTCACTGGAGCAGGCGCAATTGCTGGGGAATCAATTGCTGTCAGAACGTTTGATCGCTTGCGCCAATTATTTCCCCATAGAAAGTGCTTACCATTGGCAAGGTCAAATCGAGGCCGAAGCTGAGTATGTATCGGTCTTAAAAACCTCAATACGCCAAGAAAGCACCGTTGAAGCGCGCATCCAAGCGCTACATCCCTACGCCACACCCTGTATCACCCGCTGGGAAGTACGCGCCAATGCCGATTACGAAGCCTGGATTGAAAAAGAAACCCAAATAGCCCCCTCCAAACTTTAATCGGAGCCCCTCTCTTCAACCCTTCAACATTTCAACCTTTCAACTACCTCACCATGTTGTTCACGATCAGCTCCGCCAAATCGTAAACCATTACCTCATCCTGCTTGTCCTTGGCTTTAATGCCGTCTTGCATCATGGTCAGGCAGAATGGGCAGTTGGCAGCCACGATGCTGGCCCCGGTTTTGAGGGCTTCTTCGGCGCGCTCCAGGTTGATGCGCTTGTCGCCGGGTTCGTCTTCTTTGAACATTTGTGCGCCACCAGCTCCGCAGCACAAGCCGTTGCTGCGGCAGCGTTTCATTTCCACCAATTGGCTATCGAGCGATTCCAACACCGCACGCGGTGCTTCATACACGCCATTTACCCGGCCCAGGTAGCAAGAATCGTGGTAAGTGATTTTTTTTCCCTTGAAAGTACCCCCTTCCGACATTTTGATGCGGCCCGCATTGATCAGTTCTTGCAACAATTGCGAATGGTGTACCACCTCATAGTTGCCGCCTAGCGCAGGGTATTCATTTTTCAGGGTATTGAAGCAATGCGGACAAGCGGTTACGATTTTTTTCACTTCATACCCGTTCAAAATCTGGATATTTTGCAAGGCTAAAGTTTGGAACACAAACTCGTTGCCCGCCCGCCGGGCAGGGTCGCCCGTACACATTTCTTCGGTGCCGAGAATGGCGAATGACATGCCCACTGCGTCCAAAACCTGGCAAATGGCTTTGGTCACTTTTTGGGCACGAGCGTCAAAACTGCCAGCACAACCCACCCAAAACAGGATTTCTGGTTCGCGGCCTTCGGCGGCCATTTCGGCCATGGTATATACTTTCATGGTGTTTACTTCGTGGTGGGTTTACAAATCGGCTTTCCAGGCATCGCGGTCTTGCGACATCGACCAAACGGCTCCACTGTTTTCGAGGCTATTGAACATCGGCAGCCATTCTTGCGGGCCTTGTGACAGACTCAGGATTTCGTAGCGACGCAGCTTCAAGATCGGCTCCAAGGGGTTGATCAGTACCGGGCAAGCCTCTACGCAGGCATTACAAGTGGTGCAGGCATGTATTTCTTCGGCAGCGATGTAGTCGAACAAGCTGCGGCCATCGTCAAAATTACTTGCACTCAAGGGCTGGTTTTTGTCCTTGGCAAAATCGGCGTTCCCGCTGTCCAGTTTTTTGCCAATTTCATCGGCGCGGTCGCGGATGTCCATCACGATTTTGCGGGGCGAGAGTTTTTTGCCCGTCAGGTTGGCAGGGCATACGGCGGTACAGCGGCCACATTCGGTACAACTGTAAGCGTCGAGGACGTTTTTCCAAGAAAGCGAGGGCACATCATTGGCCCCAAATTCCAGGTTTTCGGCATTGACCGCATCAGTGCTCTCCACTGGTATGCCGAACATGGACTTGACTTCGTTCATGATTTCAGGCATGTTTTCCATCTCGCCACGCGACTTGAGGCTGGCAAAGTAGGTGTTGGGGAAAGCGAAAATGATGTGTAAGTGCTTGGAAAATGGCAAGTAATTCAAAAAAGCAAAGACCACCAGGATATGGCCCCACCACCCTACTCTTTCGAGTAAATGCAAAGTTGACTCCCCGGTTCCTTCCCAGATCGGCGACAAAAACTGGCTAACCGCAAATCCATATTTGTTGTCGTGCAGGTGCATGTCGCTGCTGTTCATCAAGAAAATGAAGAAAATCAGAAAGATTTCGAGCACCAAAATGAGGTTTGCGTCTTTGCTGGGCCAGCCTTTCATTTCGGGCTTGTGAAAACGACTCAAGCGCATGATGTTGCGGCGGACCAAAAAAGCGATGGTCGCTACCAAGGCCAAAACGCTCAGCACCTCAATAAAACTGATGATGAAGGAGTAAAAGCCCCCCAAAGGTGCATAAAAAAAGCGATGGGTACCAAAAATACCATCCACCAATATTTCGATCAACTCGACTTGGGTGATCACAAAAGCCACATAAATGAACAGGTGCAAAACCGCCGGAATCCAACGCTTGAACATTTTCTGTTGCCCCAAAGCAATCAGGAACACGTTGCCCCAGCGTTGGCGGGTATCGCCTTCGATGGCCAGTTCTTTGCCCAGCAGAATGTTGCGGCGAATTTTTAGAAATTCCCGTCCGGCAAAAACAAAACTACCAACGGCAATCAAAGTAAAAATGATGGATGAAATCATTCCTGATGAGTTGAAAAGCGAATTTTCGCTAAAGTACGGTTTGTGTAAATTTTGCACAAACTCTAGGGTAAAAAAACGGGAAACTAAAGCATAATTTAGATTGCTTCTTAAAAGAGCACGTTTAAATATTGGAGGCTTAGGCAGAAAACGAGGCGAATTTTGACTAATCAAGGCAGGAAAAGCGGAGTTATGCAGCGCATAATGAGCATTTTCCTAACGATGAGTAGGCGAAATTAGGCTGTTTTATGACAAGCAAATAATTTTAAACATGCTCAAAAGATTTCCAAAAACTCCCTATTTTGTCGCAAAAATCAGCAAGCATGTCCTTAAAAATCCTGAATCATCGGCAAATCGAGCAAAAAGTGCAGCGCCTGGCCATCCAGATTTTGGAGGACAACCTGGAGGAAACGCAACTTATCATTGCTGGAATAAACCAAAGGGGCATGGCTCTGGCGAAAATGTTGGTGGAGCGCTTGCAAAAACTGAGCACTAAACCCATCCAACTCACCCAAATCAAACTCAATCCTGCCGCCCCCTTGCAAGACGGCATCGCTCTGGATATGCCCATTGAGCAACTCAAAGACCAGGTGGTGATTGTCGTAGATGACGTTGCCAACACGGGCCGTACCCTGTTTTACGCCTGCAAACCCATCTTGGAGACCGTCCCCAAGAAGCTGGAAGCAGCAGTGTTGGTGGACCGCACCCACAAGTCCTTCCCGATCAGCGTAAATTATGTAGGGCTTTCCCTGGCTACAACTTTAGCAGAAAACATCGAAGTGGAAATGGGCCAGGAAGAAATGGCCGCCTACCTCATTTAAAGCCCTTCTTTTCAACATTTCAACCCTTCAACTTTTCAACCTCGCTAAGGCTCCTTGTTCCACTTATTGACCCTCAATTCAAAGCGTTTTTTGCTGAAGGGCCAAAGGTCAAGATTGTACTTGCTTTCTATTGCTTTTTCCAGTTCATTGCTCATCAGCTCTGGAAAGAAGTTGATGCCAGTCATTTTTTCCACCTCGTCAATCGACTTTGCGTACTTGAACAAAGGCTCGTAGCTCACTTCATTGGGGATCACAAAAGCGATGCCCTTCATTTCGGGCTCTGAAATGTCCAGCAACACCTTATAATAGGCGGTTGGAATGGTCACTTCGTTTTTGCCAATGCTGCCTTTTCCGCCTTTTTCCAGAATTGGGCCAGTTACGATGTACAGTTTTTTGAACTTGCGTGCCCAATCGCGGGTCAATTCTTCGAGTTCTTTCCAGACTCCCTTGTTGAAATCACGGGCTTGGGGGCTGATGTTGCTCATGTAAAAAGTCTCGTTCAGCGCTTTTTCATCAAACGACATGTCGGCAGCGGGCACCAGATGGCCACGGTCATAGCCACTGCCCCGGTAATCGTACCAGGATGCCGAACCCGTTTTCACCAGAGGATCATCTTCAAAACGGTCTGGCCTTTCGAATTTGTTTTCGTTAAGGCGTTCGCGGGTAAGCACGTAAGCCACCCAATCTGCTTGTTCGTGCAGCTCGTTGTAGCCCAGGCTAAAGTACTTGTGTTGCACCACTTGGCGGCTTTTGGATCGAGGCAAGTAATATTCCTTGTCGTCCACGCGGTCAACCGGGGTTACTTGTTCCTCTGCTTCCGGCATTTGGATTTTCATGCCTGCAAACTGGTTGTAAACAGCAATCAAGCCGCACAAAATGGCAGCAAAAAGCCCTACCCTGACCAATGAGCCCCCTTTTTTGCCTTGGTAATCGTGGTTGCGACGAAATTTAGCCATGCGAATCGTTTTGCGGGTGAATTTCGGGTGAAGCTTTGAGTTTTTTGCAATATTGGCGCGTTTATTTTTACAAAATGTTTGGTTTTCATTAATTTCAGCGAATTCTTGTTTGTGAAATGCTATTTTCGCTGATGTCCGAAACTGGTCATTTCTGTTCAAAAGTGGGCAAAGTACTTGCATTGCGTTTCCCACAATAATTTAAAAATCAATAAATTATCCTTTTTGGCACAGCATTTGCACCTCTGATCACAACTTTTTCGCTCCAAAATGTGCTGCATGTTTTACCATCAATTACTATTCGCTTACCGGAACATTTTGAAAAACCGGATTTCCTCCCTGGTCAACATCGGCGGCCTTGCCCTCGGTATCTCCATCGCGATCCTGATTGGCTTATGGATTTGGGACGAGCTGAGTTACAATAAGTACCACCAGCACTACGACGACATTGCCCAAGTGTGGAGTATCCGCAGCGAAAATGGCAAGCTCAGCAGTGCCAATGCCTTGCCCTATCCTTTGAAAGAAGCGGTAGCAACGCAATACGGGCAACATTTTCAAAAGGTGTTGCGGGCATATTGGGTAGATGATTTCATCCTTTCGCAAGGAGATCAAAAAATCAAAAGCAAAGGGGAGTTCATTGAGCATGGCGTTATTGAAATGTTATCTTTGAAAATGCTCCAGGGGAACCACTCCTCGCTCAAAGACTTGCATTCGATCATCCTGTCAGCTTCAACGGCCAAAGCCCTGTTTGGCGACCGCGACCCCATGGGCGAAACCATAAAAATCGACAACCACATGGACGCCGTAGTCAGCGGCATTTACGAGGACATACCAGACAACAACCGCTTTGGCGAAGTCAAGTTTTTCTCCAATTTCGAGCTTTTTGCCTCCTCCAATGAATGGGTACAAGGGGTAAAAAACGATTGGAACGACTACTCCTTCAACTTGTATGTGCAAATCCGACCTGAAGCTGAAATGGAAAAAGTCGATGCCCTGCTGGCAAATTTTTACCGCAAAAACGGAGCGAATCTATTGGGTAAGCAGGCCGCAAAAAGCAAACCCTCCCTGAAACTGGTGCCGATGAAAACTTGGCGTTTGTACGGTGAAATGGTCAATGGCAAACCATCAGCTGGCCGGGTTACTTATGTATATCTGTTTGCTTACATTGGCTTGTTTGTGCTGCTCTTGGCTTGTATCAACTTCGTCAATTTAAGCACTGCCCGCAGTGTAAAACGGGCCAAAGGCGTAGGCATTCTCAAAGCGATTGGGGTTTCGAGAATGAATCTTATTTTTCAGTTTTTGAGCGAATCTTTCCTGATTGTAGCTTTGGCTTTTGGGGTGTCTTTTGTTTTTATAGCCTTACTTTTGCCCTCTTTTAATCATTTGGTGGACAAAAAATTACATTTACCATTTGAACAAACCCTATTTTGGGCCATGTTGGTAGGATTTTGGGCATTCACTGGTTTATTGGCAGGTCTATATCCGGCATTTTACCTTTCCGCTTTCCAACCCACAAAAGTGCTCAAAGGGACCATTCGCAGCGGGCGATTTGCGGCTCTACCCCGCCAGGTTTTGGTCTCAGTGCAATTCACCGTTTCTGTTTTGTTGATGATCGGCACAGTAGTGGTCTACCAACAAATCCAACATGCCCGCAACCGCCCCATCGGCTATGATCCTCAAAAATTGATTACGGTGTCGATGAACGACCCAGGGTATTTCAAAAAATTTGAGACCATTCGTGCGCAATTGAAAGCCACCGAAGTGGTCAAGGAAGTGGCCTGTTCTTCCAGCCCCATGACTGGCATCTGGGACAATACCGATGGTTGGTCCTGGAAAGGCAAAGATCCGGCCACTTCCTCCGTTTTTGCTTTCAACTATGTTTCCAATGGTTTTAGCAAAACAGCTGGTTTTGAATTTAGCAAAGGCCGGGATTTTTCTAACCATACCGTGATTGATTCCAATTCGGTCATCATCAATGAGGCAGCGGTCAAATTCATGCAACTCGAAAACCCGATCGGTGAACAGTTGCGCCACGAAAGAGATGGACTCAGCCTCAACATCATCGGGGTAGTCAAAGACCAGATCAGTGAATCGCCTTATGATCCCGTCAGGCCAATGGTCTATTGGTTGAGCGAAAATTACATTTCGCACCTGCACATCAAGATCAAACCCGAAGCTGGGGCAAGTGATGCGCTGAAAAAAATAGAAAAAGCGCTGAAAAAAGTTGCTCCCACGATGCTTTTTGATTACCGTTTTATCGACAGCGAGTACGGAGCCAAATTCAGTCAGGAACAACGCATTGGTGAGTTGGCGGGTTTTTGTGGCCTGATGGCCATCTTGATTTCTTGCTTGGGGCTCTTTGGCCTGGCTTCTTTTGTAGCGGAGCAACGCACCAAAGAAATTGGCATTCGCAAGGTGTTGGGGGCTAATCTTACCCAACTTTGGGCTTTGATGTCCAGAGATTTCTTGTTGCCCGTTTTGATTTCTTGCTTTTTGGCCATCCCGATTGCCAATCACTACTTGCAAAACTGGCTGGAAAGCTACACTTACCGGGTCGAGCTCAGTTGGGTCGTTTTCGCAATTGTTGGATTGGGAGCCTTAACCATCACCATGCTGACTGTGAGTTACCAGGCCATCAAAACTGCCCTGCTCAACCCAAGCAAGACTTTAAAAAGCGAGTAAAAGACTTTCACCATCAGCCAATAAAATCTCCACCAATGTTCATCAAAAACCTCTCCATTGCCCTGCGGAAATTACAAAAACAGCGCGATTATGCCATTCTCAACGTCTTGGGCCTGAGCCTGAGCATTGGTTCTTGTTTGCTGATTTTCCTGTTTTTGCATCACCATTTGAGTTTTGAACGCCAGCACCACAAGGCCGATCGCATCGTTAGAGTGATGATGGACATTAAAACGGATCAGGTCATGCCATTCACGGGTGTGCCGATGCCGATGCCCCAGGCATTGCGCGATGAATGCCCAGCAGTAGAGCAATGCGCAGCCCTGATGGATGATGGAGAAGCTTTGATCAGAATTGCCAATGAAAATGGTGAAACAAGTAAATTCAAAGAAAAAGAAGGCACGTTTACTTGGGCCGAACCCGGCTATTTTAAAATAGTTGATTTGCCTCTGATCAGGGGAAATTTGAGCGCGCTCAAAGAACCTGGCACCGTTTTTATCACCAAAAAACTAGCGGAAAAATACTTTGGGCAAAATGATGCTTTGGGGCAAAACATCAGGCTCAATAATGAAGTTGATTTCCGAGTAGTGGGTGTTTTAAAAAACTTACCCTCACATACCGACTATCCTTTTGAATTGTATGGCTCATTCGCGACCTTGGAAACTCTTCCAGGCCAAAAAGAGCAAATGAAAAGCTGGGCAGGAGCAAGGGGGGGCTATTACTGCTTCGCATTGCTAAAGTCGGGTTACTCGCTTGCTGATCTGAACAAAAGTTTGATCACCATGCGCAAAACCCATCCGCACCCTGAATATAAAAATTTATTCCAATACAAAGCGAAATCATTGCTAGGTTTGCATTACGACAAAGACTATGGTTCAGGTATGAACAAAAGTTATTTGTGGGCATTGGGGTTGATCGCTTTGTTTCTTTTGCTGACCGCTTGTGTTAATTTCATCAACATGGCTACCGCGCTGGCCAGTACGAGAGTGCGCGAAGTCGGCGTGCGCAAATCGCTGGGCAGCACCAAGGGGCAATTGTTTTGGCAATTCATGAGCGAAACGGGAATCATCGTTGGCATGGCCATGATTTTAGGCTTTGGAATGGCTAACCTTGGCTTGCCTTTTCTGAACGAGTGGTTGTCCGAAGACTTGAGTTTTGGCAATGGTTTGTGGCTCAATTTGCTCTTATTCAGCACCGCTCTTGGCATTGGTTTAACTTTTTTGGCGGGTTTTTACCCTGGTTGGATTCAGTCCCGTTTCAATCCAGTTTTGGCCATGAAAGGAGCTACCAATGAAGTACAAAATGGCTTTTCTTTACGCAAGATTTTGGTAACTTCTCAATTCATCATTTCCCAAGTACTCATCATTGGGGCCGCTGTAGTAACTGCCCAAATGAACTACGCCAGCAAAGTAGACTGGGGCTACCGACCCGGGGTGATCGTAAATGTGCAAGTTCCTGAGACTGAAAAGTCAAGCACTTTAAAGGCCGAATTCCAAAAAATCAGTGGAGTGCTGAATGTTTCACGTTGTTACCAGAGCCCCGCGTCAAACAACAACAATTTTGCTGGCATTCAATTTGCCAATCGTCCGGAGCCAGAAAAATGGTTTATCAGCGACAAATCTGCCGATGAAAATTACCTCGAAACTTTTGGCCTAAGTTTGGTGGCCGGGCGCAACTTGCGAGCCGCCGACACCATCCGCGAATATGTAGTCAACGAAGCAATGGCAAGGAGTCTCAATCTGGCCAAGCCCGAAGACCTGCTCGGCAAAGAACTCAAGATAAATGGAAAATCAGCCCCCATCGTAGGCGTTGTAAAAGACTACCACAACCTAGGTCTGAGCCAGGCCATCATGCCCATTGCAATCAGTACCAACTCGGAAGCATATCAAACTTGTGCCGTCCGCCTGGCCCAAGGTGATCCTAAAACGACCTTGGCGCAGATTCGACAAGTTTGGGAAAAACAATTCCCAAACTACTACTTCGAAATGAAATTTGTAGATGAAAGCATCCAAGAATTCATGGAAACTGAAACCATGATCCTGCGGCTGGTGCGCACCTTTGCGGGCATTGCCATTTTCATTGGCTGTTTGGGTTTGTATGGCCTTGCTGCATTCATGGTCAACCGCAAGCGCAAAGAAGTGGGCATTCGCAAAACCCTGGGCTCAAGTATCAGCGGTATTTTATGGTTGTTTGGCAAAGAATACATCCGATTGGTGAGCATTGCCTTCGTACTCGCAGCGCCCTGTGCCTGGTGGGTGATGAACCAATGGTTGCAAGACTACCAGTATCGGATCAAGATCGGTTGGGGTATTTTCCTGATTTCGTTGGGGCTTAGTGCAATGATTGCGGTACTTACCGTCGGCTATCAAAGCATCAAAGCAGCACTGGCCAATCCAGTCAAAGCTTTGCGGAGCGAGTGAAGCGATCTTACATCTTCAATGCAAAAAGGGCCAACATCACTGCTGGCCCTTTTTACTTTGAAAGCACTATTGCTTAGTTCCTGCGATCACGACGATTCTCAGCACGGTCGCGCACGTTTTCGCGGCGATCACGGCCATTTTCTGCACGGTCGCGGCGGTTTTCAGCACGGTCACGCACGTCCTCGCGGCGGTCGCGGCCATCTTCGCGGCGGTCGCGTACATCTTCGGCTTTGTCTCTCCAGCCGCCATCGTGTTGGGCATCGCGCACGTCTTCGCGTTGGTCGCGACGGTCTTCGGCGCGGTCAACTTTGTTTTCAGCGCGGTCGCGTACATTTTCGCGGCGATCACGGCCATTTTCAGCGCGGTCGCGGCGGTTTTCGGCACGGTCGCGCACATCTTCACGGCGGTCAGCAGATTGGGCATTGACGATTACTGCGATGCAGAGGCAGATCAAGGACAACAATAACTTTTTCATGTCTTTTGGATTGAGGTTTTTTGAAAATTATGCGGGATTGTGTTTTCCCTTTCATACCTCAAAAATACAGGCAAGTCCGCCTTGTACTCATGGAACCTAGGGGTGATTTAAAAAAGTTGTTGTTAAAGTTTTGTGAAGGAAATTTGAGTTGACTCGCAAGTTGACACATGCTCCCAATTTATGACCAAGGTCTACTTCTCAACCTCTCAGCTCCTCAACCAAGCTTACTCCACCCAATGCCCAATGAACTGTGCAGCATTGTCCAAAATCCTTTGCTTGCTGCGCCGAAAACCCAGGCCACATGCCTCGTAAGCAAAAAACACCCCGGCTTGGTAGTATTGGCTAGCATCATCGCGGGCCAATTGGGCGAGGGATTGGTACATTTTCATTTGTCCTTGGTAATCACCCTTGTTTTCCTGTTCCAAGAGGCCCGATTCGTCAAAAATGGCCACGTTGGCCCCTTCTCTTCCCAAAACTACTTTTTCGACAAAAGGATAATAACGTTTGCTGGTCGGTTCATGCATACTGGACCAAAGCAAGGCTGGCTCTTCGGGGTACAATTCCCATAAGTAAGCCATGATGGCCTTGGACTGGAACAACATGGTATAAGCTGGATTGAGCACCACCGCCAGGCCGCGCATCACGATCTTGGTGAGCATATCCAACAAGCCCGGCTCATCGGTGGCAATGTATTCCCAAGGTACGAGTTTGAACCAAAAGGGATATTGAATGGGGATACCTGCCTCATTTTCAGCAAAAATGCCATTGACTTCCGAAAAAATAGCGTTTTCGATGTAGCAAAACGCTGTTTCAAAACCCGCTTCCTGGGCGGCGATTTTCAGTAATTCTATATTGTGGTCATCCTCCGGCGCACCTTGCATGGTTGAAAACAAAATCGCAGCATCTTTATCCGGATTCAATTCACGCAGCCTTTTGAAATTGTCTACCAGGGCCTCAAACAAGAAGTTGAATTGTTGTCCTTCTGCAATACCCGCTGCACGAATTTGCGCCCACTGGATGATCGCGGTTTCGGGTACGGAAGTAGGGGTATCGGCATTGAATTCCAGCAATTTGATTGGCAATCCATCTGTTCCGCCCGCAAAATCGAAGCGTCCGTACAAGTGCAACTGGCGGTCGTCCTCCCAGGTGTAGCGGATCAAAGGGTGTAAATTGGCCGGAATACCCAGGTTTTTGAGCAGGTTATTGTCAAGAATGTACTGTCCAGCTTCTACAAATTGGGTATACAAACGATTGCCAGTTGCATAATAAGCTTCGCGCTCCTGTTTGCTGATGCCTACGATTTCATCGCAGAGGTAATCATTGCCTTCTGGCGACAAAAAGTAAGCCCAACCCATGTCTTCATAAACCCCGGCAGGTACGGGGGGTAGTGTTTTCAACTTCATCTTAGCCCCCTCTGAATGAACGGCCACCACGGCTGAAGAAACCTGTGCGGCCCTGAATGGGGCGTAAAGTGGTCCGTGCACGGGCCGTGCTCTTCAGCTCAGTACTTATATTCTGAGCGATGCCACTGTTGCCATTGCGGTACACATTATAAGGTGGTGCTACATTGAAATTGCGGCCCATCACGTGCCCGAATGAGCTCCAGTACAACACCGAGCCCAGGCCATAACCATGATAGTGGTGGCGCGTAGTGTGCCGAACGGTATCCGTATCTGCTGGAGTGACAAAATTTCTGGCTTCGCTCAGGCTAAGCGAATCAATACTTCCATCCATTTTTTTGATGAAAACCCGTGAAGCGTCCACGCCTTCAACCATTTGTTCATCGACTACTTCGTATTTGCCGGGTTCAACTTCTTCTAAGGTGGTTTTCAGACCTTTGGTCACTTCATAGGTGGTTACTTCTTCCCATTCGCCTTGGCCGCTGCTGTTGCCGCAACCTGTGTGGGTTGCCAAAATAGCGGCTACGGCCACGTACAGGCCTCCTTGTTTCAAGCGCTGGGTGTACACAGGGTTCTGATGAAAATTTCGATTTGGTGTCATAACAGATTAAAATGTACGATTGATGGAATCAAAACTATACGTTTGTGGAATACGAAGCTACAAAATCCGATGAATCCAAGCAAAAATTCTACTTAACGTGAGTTTTGACTTGTTTATCTTTTTTTTAATATACGATAGACGACATACGACTTACGACATATGATTTAGGGGCTCGCTGGGAAAATTTGTCGTGCTTTAGGTTCTCGTTTACACGGTTCAAGATTTTTGAAATTTAAAATTGATAGATCCTTGATTCGAAGCCCAACACACACGAAATCGTACCAACACGCCCGTACTATTTCAAATCCAGCTTTTCTTCTTGGGAACCGAATTTTCAATCACCAAAATTTCAGTAATGTTCTCCCGGCTCAATACCCCAATCAGTTTCCCCTTGTCCAGTACGGGGCCCAGATCGCTTTCCGAATCATTGAGTTTGTCAAAAGCTTCGTCGAGGGGCATGTGGGCCTCAAAATTCACCACGCTGGGGTTGTAAACTTCCTCTAAACTTGCCTCGTTGCCGAAGCGACTCAAGCCCGCCAACAACTCATCTCGCGAAAGGGTGCCAACTATTTCCTCATTTTCGGCCACCAAAAACTCTTTCTCTTGTCCGTCCAAGAGCATTTTCAAGGCGTCGTTGATGGTATCGGTGGTTTTGAGTACGTGAAAATGGTGCATGGTAGCATCATTGACTTTGTACTTGGACAAGGTAGAACGTGCCACTTCATAGTTGGATTCCGCACCAGCCCCCAGGTAAATGAACAAACCGATGAACATCCACCAAAAATTGGTGAAAAAGCTGATGCAGATCAAGCCGATGGCCAAGAGTTGGCCAATGCGAACCGCAATATTGGTGGCTTTGTAGCGGTCAAATTTCATGGCCAGCAAAGCCCTTAGCACCCGGCCTCCGTCCATCGGAAAAGCGGGAATGAGGTTGAATGCAAACAGCAAAAAATTGGCGCTGAACAAGCTATTGGCCAAGTTAGCATTGGCTCCAGGGCTGAACAATTCGTCCCAAGTCGGCAACTTGCCACTGATCACCAAAATCAGGAGAAAAAAAATGGCCAGGCAAAGATTGACAAAAGGCCCGGCAAGTGCAATTTGCAATTCCTGCATCGGTTTTTCGGGAATGTGCTCCATGCTGGCCACTCCGCCAATGGGCAAAAGGGTGATGTGGTTGGTTTTCACCCCAAACCTGCGCCCCACCAAAGCGTGACCCAACTCGTGCAAAAGCACAAAAACAAACAACAAAAAAATAAACCAAAAGCCCTGCAAACCTCCACTCCCATTGATCAAACTCCGCAAACCAGCAATGAAAACCCCACCGATCAAGACAATAAAAGTCCAGTGCAGGAAAACATCAATGCCTAAAATTCTGGTGATTTTGAGCGACCATTTCATAAGTAGCGGACTAATTTTGTGCAAATGATACACCTTTTGGCTCAGATTTGCAATGTTTTTGGTCAGTTTCAGACAAGATATTCATTTTCCAGGTGTTTAGTAAGCCCGTTTTAGCAAAATTCATTAATTTTCCATTCGGCTATTTTTGCAAAACCAGGAGATGAAAAAACCACTTATTCTGCTGATGCTTTGGAGCCTTTTCTCCTTACCTGAGCCTTGGGCGCAGGTGTGTGGCACCCGATACAGTGCCGCTGATCTGCGCTATTTGGACGAAATGATGCCCCTTTTCGAGGCTTTTGTCCAATCCAAAACTGAACTCAGGCAAGATACTCGCATTCCGATCCAAGTGCACCTTTTGGCCAAAAACGACGGTAGCGGAGCCTTGGACCCCACTACTTTCTACGCCGCATTCGAACGATTGCAAAAAGTCTTCTTGCCAAAAGGGTTTGATTTTTTCATCTGTGGCATCAACACCATGCCATCCGATCAGTTTTATGATTTTACGTTGAATGAAGAGCCGCAATTGCTCCTGACGGCTTACAAAAAAAACGTGATCAACCTGTATTGTGTGGACCAAATCGAGAACGGTTCGGTCAGTGGTTACGCCCGTTCTCCGGGCACGACGGACGTATTGGTGATCCGCAACCGCGACCTCAACAGCATGGTATTTGCCCACGAAATGGGACATTTTTTTGGTCTTTTGCATACCCACAGCGATCGCGATTGCCAAGCTTGCACCAATGAACTCGTCAATGGTTTCAACTGTACCCGCACGGGCGACCTTATTTGCGATACCCCCGCTGACCCCAATTTAGCTGGCAATCGGGTGATTGGCGAGTTGGTGAATGCTGATTGCGAATATGTAGGCTCCCTTGCTGATGTCAACGGTGAACGCTACAAACCTGATCCTCGTAACATCATGTCTTATTCCCGCATTCATTGCCTAAGCCAGTTCAGCAATGGCCAGTACACCCGCATGCAATTTTTCCTGCGCAATTCTCGCAAAAACCTGGTGAACTGTGGAGAATTGACCTCAAGCAACTCAACCCCAGCCTATTTCCAAACCCTTCGCATTTGGCCCAACCCAGTGCAAGGGCGTCAAATTTCCATTGCCCTTGATTTGCCAGAGGCCGCATCATTGCAAATCGAAATTTTGGACCTTTGGGCTAAAAAAACCATGAGCTATCAGTTTGCAAGCCAACGCCAGCACGAGCAGGTACTCAATTTACCAGCACACTTGCCCAGTGGCCTACATTATATAAAGGTAAAAGCTGGTGATTCTTTTGTATTGAGAAAAATCGTATTGGATCATGACAAATGAACCGATGCCCAATCAAACGCCTGCTTTGTGTGCAAGCTGCAACAGCACGCTGCAAGGCGAATATTGCCACCATTGCGGCGAAAAACGCATCGAACCAGGCAAAGACCTCAGCCTCCTGGCCTTCCTCAATGAAACCATTTAGGAGTTTTTGAGTTTTGACACCAAGGTGTTGAAAAGCTACCTCGTATTCTTCACTAAACCTGGAGAATTGACCAAGGCTTGGGTTTTGGGCCAACGCAATCGCTACATCAAGCCCCTGACCATGTTTTTGGCCATCGCGGTAGCGGTGCATTTTTTCTTGCCCGGCACCAATGTATATTTTGAATCAATGGATTCCATGACCCTGGCTTATGAACAAAAAAATCCTTTCCCCAATGTCTTGCAATACAACATGGGGGGTGCAATCGTGGAAAAAAGCAAAAAGCTTGGCATTTCTCATGCGGATTTTTACCGGCGGGCATTTCAGAATTGCTGGGAAAAGTCAAAATTATTTTTGGTGGCCATCGTCCCTTTCTGGGGCCTGGCGATTTGGGGCTTGATGTGGGGGCGCAACCGCTATTTTTTGCCCCACCTGGTGTTTGCATTCCACGCTTTTGCCTTTTTCATGGCCATCGACTTGATCTTTTTGCTCATCGTGGATAAAGTACTGCAAGCGGAGAACATCAGCGATGAATGGTTTATTCCGCTTTTAATCGGCTATGGAATTTACCTGTGGGTGGCCTTGAGAAAAGTGCATGGCAAAATGCATTGGGGCATTCATGCGCTCCGTTTTTTAGGGGTATTGTTCAGTTTGGTCGTCTGTATTGTGCTGTATAGGCAGTTTGTGACGGTGTTTACGGTGATGAGCATGTGAAAATGGCCCCTTTTCAGCTATCCTTCGTTACAAAAATGCTCATTATGCACAGCATAACTCCGCTTTTTGCGCCTCGACTAGCCGAAAACGTGCTCATTTTTACCTCCGATCCTAAATCCCAACAACTGACAAATCACTTATTTACCCAATTCTCACATTTATCATGCAAAAAAATGCTTGCTTCTTCTTGTTTTTATGCTTGAGTTTTTGCCTCAGCGCCCAAGCACCCAAGCTCAAAAAAATCTTCAATGGCCGCGATTTATCGGGTTGGAACGCGCCAGAGGGCAATATCTGGTGGAGCGCCAAAAAAGGTGAAATGAGCGCCCAAAGCAGCCCCGACAAAAAGGGGACTATCCTGTGGACCGAAAAGACCTACACCAACTTCATCATCCAACTGGAATACAAAGACGGCGACGGGATAATCGACTCAGGGGTGTTTCTGCGCTCCGAAAACGATCAGGTACAGATTGGCATTTCTGGTTCGCTGAAGCGCGACATGACTGGCTCGCCTTACATCCCCAAACTGCGCTACCCCGTGGAGGCCAAAGGCGTAGCTGCCCTGCTCAAGCCCAAGGATTGGAACCAAATGCGCATCCAATTGACCGACAAAACCTACACCGTATGGCTCAATGGCCAGGAAGTGATGACTTACACCTCGGAGGGCATCCCCGGCAGCGGCCCCATCGGCCTGCAACTGCACCCTGGTAATGAGATGAGCATTAAGTTTCGGAAGATTGTGTTGGCACAACTATGAGCTGATGGAAACAATTCTCGGATCTGCCCTCTCTTTTCCAAATTTCAACCCTTCAACTTTTCAACCCATCCCTACCAATCCGAAAACGCGGCATTGAAAATATCCTCCATCAACTGATCGGAGATAGCTGTGAGGGCGCGGTCTTGCACTTGCGAAAAGTCTTGTTCGCTGGGATAGTTGAAAAAGAAGCTAAAGTTGCGATTCCAGACTTGTTTGTTGGTCTGGTTGTTGAAATATTCTACGGCCAGGGTAATGGTCAGGCGGTTCACGGCGGTGGTTTCGCCCGTGCGTGGAGCTTCGGCGGTGATGCGAAAATCGACGATGGTGCCGCGCAGTTCAATGTCCGGGCTTTCTTCAGTAAAACGCAGGCGGGATTGTAAGCGCACTTTGTCTTTCAAGGCTTCTGAAAAACGAATGGCCAGGTTGGGCAAGCCATTGTCGGTGTTGTCCTTGAACTGCGGTACAAAAAAGGACTTGATTTCATCGGGAATGGAGGCCGCATTGAAAGTGACGGTGCAAGCACTAGGCAACACACAAAGCAACAACAAAAAAATGGTCCAACGCATCATCCAGCTATTTATCCAAATGGTATTTTTGAAACACAGATTTTATCTTTTGTACCAATTCCGCCAAGGGCCATTCTTTTCAACATTTCAACCCTTCAACCTTTCAACAACCCTCACATATCATACTGCTTGATCTTCCGATAAAGCGTCCTTTCTGAAATCCCCAGTTCTTGTGCGGCTTCCTTGCGGCGGCCTTTGAACTTGCGTAAAGCCCTTTGGATCAGGGTTTTTTCCTGGTCTTCGAGGCGCAGGTTGTCCACCAATATTTCTACGTTGGTGAAATTATTGTTGCCTTTGCCATCGTTTTGGGACAAAATCAGGGGCTTGCTATCTTCAAAATCATTGTGCTCGTCTTCGTCGGCTTCGATTTGATAAATGGGAGTTTGTGGCTCCAAAATCGGTCGGTCGACTGGCACCGGCAGGCGAGGTTCGGTTTTATTGGATCGTTGGGCCTCGATGTTGTGAAAACCCAATTCGCCGGTTACTTGTAGGTTATTGCTGCGAATGAGCTCGTATACCAGCGACTTTAGGTCGTTGAGATCGTGTTTCATATCAAACAACAATTTATAGAGGATTTCACGTTCTGGAATGCTGCCTGTACTGCTTTGTTCCTCATTTACAATAGCGGGCAAGTTGCGGGAAAGGATGCGCGGGTATATCTCGATCAGGCGTTCCATGTTGAGCAGGCGATCTTCCGCCATTGCAGAAACGGTAGAAGCCAAGTTTCTGAGCTCGCGCACGTTACCCGGCCAGGCATAATTGCGTAAGAGAGCTTGGGCCTGTTCGTCAAGTTGTACCGTTGGGCTGCGGTATTTTTCAGCATGGTCAGCGCTAAATTTGCGGAAAAGCAGGTAAATGTCCTCTGGCCTTTCGCGCAAAGCGGGCACTTTGATCGATACCGTATTGAGGCGGTAGTATAAGTCTTCGCGAAACTTGCCTTTTTTAATTTTCTCTTCCAGGTCCACGTTGGTGGCAGCAATGATGCGCACGTCGGTTTTTTGCACTTTGTTAGAGCCCACCCGAATGAACTCACCATTTTCCAAAATGCGCAGCAAAAAAGCCTGTGTATCGAGAGGCATTTCGCCGATTTCGTCGAGGAAAATTGTGCCGCCATCATAAGACTCAAAATAGCCTTTGCGGTCGTTGGTTGCCCCAGTAAAAGCACCTTTTTCGTGGCCGAACAACTCGGAGTTGATTGTTCCTTCCGGTATGGCACCGCAGTTGATGGCGATGAATTGGTTGTGTTTGCGAGAACTGAGAGCGTGAATGATTTTGGAAAAAACCTCCTTCCCCACCCCACTTTCACCCGTAATCAGCACCGTCAAGTCCGTAGAAGCGACGCGCACGGCAGTGTTCAGCGCACGCTCTAAGAGTTGTGACTGCCCGATGATGCCGAATCTTTGTTTGACGCTAGCTAATTCCATTACGCTGCTTGGTTTAAGCTTCTACCAATTTGAATTCAGGTACATATTCCCCACGCAAAGTGGCGCTGCTGGCCTCGGTTGCGCGAACTTTGATGTACATGCCGGGACCAAAACCTTCCACTTTGGGAAACACCATCATTTTATTTTGTGAGTTGCGCCCACAAAACTCCTGATCCGAACGCTTGGAGTCGCCTTCGATCAAGACCTCAAATACCTTGCCGATGTCGCGCTGGTTGTGGCGGTACGACACCTGGTTTTGCAAGCGAATGATCTCCTGCAAACGGCGTTTTTTCACTTCCAGGCTAATGTCATCGGGGTATTTTCGAGCGGCGAGGGTCCCAGGGCGCTCGGAGTAGTAAAACATGTACGACATGCTGTAATCCGCAAACTCAATCATGCTCAGGGTATCCTGGTGTTCTTCCTCCGTTTCGGAGCAGAAGCCTGCGATGATGTCCGAAGAAACCGCGCAATCGGGAATGATGCGGCGAATGGCTTCGATGCGCTCCATGTACCATTCGCGGTCATAGGTGCGGTTCATCAGGTCCAAAACCCGGCTATTGCCAGACTGCACTGGCAGGTGGATGTATTTACAAATGTTGTTGTAACGGCCAATGGTCTCCAGCACCTCGTTGGTGATGTCTTTCGGGTGTGAGGTGGAGAAACGCACGCGCAAAAGCGGGCTCACTTGCGCTACCATTTCAAGCAGGTGTGCAAAATTGACCAATTTTGCGTTTTCCGGGTTGGTCCACTTGTAGGAATCTACGTTTTGGCCCAAAAGAGTTACTTCGCGGTAGCCACGCTCGAACAATTCCTGGGCTTCGGCTAAGATACTGAACGCATCGCGGCTTCGCTCGCGCCCACGGGTGAAAGGTACCACGCAGAAAGAGCACATGTTGTCGCAACCGCGCATGATGGAGATGAAAGCACTTACGCCGTTGGAATCCAGGCGCAAGGGGCTGATGTCGGCGTAGGTTTCTTCACGCGAAAGGAAAACATTGATGCCCTTTTCGCCATCTTCCGCAGTGGCCACTAGGTTGGGCAGGTCGCGGTAGGAATCGGGGCCAACCACCATGTCAACCAGTCGTTCTTCCTCAACGAATTTGGCTTTGAGGCGCTCGGCCATACAACCCAATACACCCACCAAAGTCCCTGGTTTTTGTCTTTTTTGCTGGTCGAACACCCGCAAGCGCTTGCGCACAGTCTCTTCGGCCTTTTCGCGGATGGAACAGGTATTGATCAGGATGAGGTCGGCTTCCTCCACGTTGCGGGTGGGACGGAAACCTACTTCTCCCAAGATAGAGGCTACGATTTCGCTATCGCTGAAGTTCATCTGACAGCCGTAGCTTTCGATGTAGAATTGTTTGCCCGTCGGATTGGCTTGGGTTTGGGCAGATTCGAAGAAGAGTGCTTCTCCTTGTCTGTTTTCACCTAGTTGCTCATGACGGTCCAAAGTTGGGTTATCGTTGTATAGACGCATAGCCAATTTTAGTTTGGATGGATTTTTTAAGTGCCGCAAAGATAGATTTTATTCTGCTTAAATGTCAATTTGGCAGGGAAAACAATTTAAAATGACATTTTGTTCGATGCGTGCACAAATAAAAAAAGCCTTCCGGAGTGGAAGGCTTACTTCTGTTGAGCAGATGACGAGGCTCGAACCCGCGACCTCAACCTTGGCAAGGTTGCGCTCTACCAACTGAGCTACATCTGCATGTATTTACCAAAGCGGGTGCAAAGATGCGGCAAGGAAATGAGTTGTGCAAGTTTTTTTCGGGGTTTTTAAAAAAATAAACCCCATGAACTAAGAAAACCTCATCCATAAATCTCCCCCTTGGCAGATTTCAACGTATTCATCAACAAAGCAGCTACCGTTAATTGCCCTACACCACCGGGAACTGGGGTAATCCAGGCACATTTTGGAGCCACATTTTCGTAGTCCACGTCTCCAGTAAGTCGATAACCACTGGCAGTATTGTGGTCATCTACCCGGTTGATCCCAACATCAATGACCACTGCGCCAGGTTTAACCATATCGGCTTTCAAAAATTCAGCCTGCCCAATGGCGGCGATGATGATGTCAGCTTTGAGGGTGTGTTCGGCCAGGTTTTGGGTACGGCTGTGGCAAATGGTCACGGTGGCGTCGCCAGGATATCCTTTCCGGGCCATCAAAATGCTGATTGGAGAGCCCACAATATTGCTGCGGCCAATGACCACTACTTCTTTGCCCGCAGTGGGGATTTCGTAACGCCGGATGATTTCGAGGATACCAAATGGCGTGGCAGGCAAGTAACAAGGCAAACCTTGCGCCATGCGGCCAAAATTGAGCGGGTGAAAACCATCCACGTCTTTGCGCGGGTCGATGGCAAGGGTAATTGCGTATTCATCAATGTGCTTGGGCAAAGGCAACTGTACGATAAAACCATCAATTTCGGGGTTTTGATTGAGCTCATCCACTATTTGCAAAAGCTCATCGTGGGTCGTATTGGCATCTCGCTGAATAAGCGTGGAACGGAAGCCTACCTGCTCGCAGGAGCGTACTTTGTTGCGAACATAAGCCTGGCTAGCTGGGTTATCACCGATCAAAACAGCAGCCAGGTGGGGTATTTTGCCACCTTTTTCCACGATTGTGCTTACTTCTGCCTGTAATTCAGCCCGAATTTGCTGGGCCAGTTGTTTTCCGTCGAGTATTGCCATCTGTGTCTGTCTGTTTGTTTGAGCGGTTCAAAGGTAATAATTGCCCGGCTAAAATCGAAAAATACCAGTACTTCCCGACAAATCGACAGAAAACACCCATGCAAGAGGATAAGTTAACTGCTTTTCCAAAAGAATATTTTTGCTTTCTCTACATTTGCAGGGCCCGGCTTTGCGTTATGGATGTTTTGAAAGTGATTTCAAAAAAAGATCACTGTTTTGGAAACCGATTTAAAACAGTTTCCAAAACCACCTAAACCCCCCAAATAATCTCAAAAACTATTCACTACGATGCCAAAAACCGTACGTGTTCTATTATTTCTCGCACCGTGGTACTTCTTTAGCAATGGCGTTTTTGCTCAAACCATTGCCATCAGTGATACCACAGGCATGGCCTGTGGTGGTTTCTTTAGTGACAGCGGTGGCGGGCAGGGTCCTTACCGAGCCAATGAGCGGACAGATAAAACGCTGTGTCCACAAGTCAATGGCCCAGGTTCGCACCTCAGGCTAAATATCCCCAGCCTGGATTTAGGTTCCGGAGATACCCTATACATATATGATGGTAAAAACCGCAACGCACCACTCTTGTATCGTTTGGATCAAACCTGGAACAACAAAGTTGTGATTGCCCAGGCATCGGTTGCCAATGCGGAGGGTTGCTTGACCTTTCGTTTTGTATCTGATGGCCAAGACCAGGGCGATGGCTGGCTGGCAGCTGTATCCTGTGTACAAGCCTGTCAGAATTTTGAAGCACTTGTTTTGCAAAGCCTCCCCTCTCCCAGTATTCGCGATAGCAATGCCATTGAGTTGTGCACGGGCAGTGAACTATTTTTGCGGGCTTTTGGCAATTACCCCCAAAGCAACCAATCCTATCCGCAATCCGATACCACCACACTTTTTACCTGGAATTTTGGCGATGGGCGCGAACGCAATGGTCGGGTAGTAGATCACCGCTATGCGAGACCTGGGGTGTACAAACTACGTTTGACTGCAATAGACGCCCAGGGGTGTCGCAATACTAATTTCATTGAAAAACTGGTTTATGTAGCTCCTCGACCCAAGTTTTTAATCGACACTACCGAAACACCTACCGTATGCGCCAATGACACAGTTACGCTGAGCAGCGCCATTGGTTTTGCCAACCGTGCGACGGTGAGGGTTGAATCGGGCGAGTTGCCCCCTCAAGCCAACTACATCAGCGGTAACAATACTTTCATTTCTGACAACGACGGTCGTTCACTCGAATCGGGACTTTTTGTCAATGAATTCAACCCCGATCAGGTCATCAGCAATACAGGCAACCTGCAAAGTATTTGCATCAATCTGGAACATAGCCGCCTACGTGACCTCGAAATCAGTTTGATTTGTCCCAGTGGCAAATCGGTAGTCCTTCACAATTTTGTTTCGGTACCTGGCCTTCCAGCTCGTTTGGGTCAACCTTCACTCAACGATGATGGCGCACCACGCCCGGGCCGAGGCTATAATTATTGTTGGAAAAGCACGGCAAATAACTCCGATTGGCTAAGTTTTCTCGATACTCGCAGCCTTGACTCCTTGCCGCCGGGTGATTATCGGCCTGCCCAAACCCTGGCCAACTTCAACGGCTGCCCTTTGAATGGCGAATGGAAGTTGAATGTCAAAGACCAAGTAACGGGTGAAAATGGCTTTGTTTTTTCTTGGAGCATGGACTTTGACCCCGCACTTTCGCAAAACGTACGCCAACTCAAACCCGGCATAGCTGATTTGACTTGGCGTTTCCAGCCCAGTATCATTTCGCAAGACGATTTCAACGCCAAAGTTGTGCCTTCTGAAGGGGGGTTAGCAACTTATAAGCTCATTGCCACCGATTCTTTTGGTTGCAAATTCGACACCACTTTGAGTTTCAGGGTAAGGCCTGTAACCGACCCAGCTTGTGGCAATTGCGGCAACAATTTTCCGAAACTCCGCGACACTGTACTCTGTCAAGGCGATTCTCTTGCTTTGAGTTTTTTGCCTACCAACCGATTGAACAGGATTTTGTCGTACTCGGCTTTTCCACAATACAACTTCAACGTTTCCAACCATCCGCCCGACAAACCTTATGCTGCACTTTTACCAGTCAGTAATTTGGCTTTCAATACTTTGACTGATCCCAGCAGGCAAATCGAATCCGTTTGCCTGGACTTAGATTCGGACTGGAACAGCGACTTGAGCATTTCACTGCGAGCGCCTTCTGGACAAGTATTGTTGCTTTCGCAAGGCAACGGTGGGGCCAGTAAAAATTACACCGGCACCTGCTTTAGTACCCGTTCTACCAACCCAATCACGGGCGAAATCGGTCCATTCACGGGTGATTTTCAGCCCCAGGGCGATTGGGACGACCTGCGCGGGGCCAATGTCAATGGTAATTGGGCACTTTTGGTTTCGGACCAGTTTGGCAGTGATTTTAGCAATGAAATCAAAAATTGGTCGATCCAATTCCGCTCCGTCGACAGTTTGACTTATAGCTGGACTCCCCGTACAGTTTTGACCTGCACTACTTGCCCAAATCCAAAACTCTTCACCAATCGCAATACCAAAGTAAGGGTAAGCGTCGCCAGCCGGTATGGATGTGTGGTAAGCGACTCAATGAGTGTTAGCATTCGCGATACCATCGCTGCTCCACCTGTGACTTGCCAACAGGTATCGAAAAATGCCTTGCAGTTCAATTGGGGAAAAGTACATGCAGGCAGTTATGAAATTCGCTTGCAGATCAATGGCCGCGATTCTTTGTTGCCTCTTGCCCTGCCCGATACCTTTTTGAGGGTCAATCGTTTGAATGTAAATGACCAGGTATTGTTGCGGGTTCGGGCTTTTGTCCCTGATTCCCTCTTTGGGTGTAAGTTGGGCGTAGGCTCAAGTGTATGTACCGTGCAACCTTGCACCTTGGTGGCAGCACTCGACTCGGTGAAAGCCGAATCCTGCCCTGGAGCGGAAGATGCTGAATTCTCTCTTGATGTGCAGGGCAGTTTCGGCCTTACTCAATTCAACCTAATTGGGTCAAGAGGGGCTATCGAGCCCGTACGATTTGCAGGCCTGCCCAGTGGTAATTACCAGTTGTTGTACCGAGATGATGCGGGTTGTGGCGATACTTTACAGTTGAGTCTTCCTCAAAATGATTCTTTGAGGGTCAAATTAGATATTCTCCAAAACATCACTTGCGCTGGCGAAGCCAATGGGCGGATCTCTTCAATGGTGATTGGTGGTACTGGGCCTTTCAATTACAACTGGAGCGGAAACAGCAACAATACGCAAAACATTTCCAATCTGTTGCCAGGCGATTATCGCCTCACTGTGACCGATGCCAATGGTTGTGTAGGCCGGGCTGACACTACCCTTTTCAGCCCTGATGCGGTCAACGCCCAACTCAGTGTGCGCGATGTACGTTGTGCTGGTGAAAGCAATGGCGGCATTGTCACGAATGCCTTTGGTGGTACTGGCAACTTAAAATACAATTGGAATACTGGCGATACAAGTGCTACGTTGAACAACTTGCGCCCTGGCAGTTACTGCGTAAGCATCACTGACGAAAATGGCTGTCAAATCGAGCGTTGTTCCATCATTCGCAGCGCCAGTTTGTTGCAAATCGACTCCATTCGAGGGCGACCTGTTTCTTGTCCGGGTGATCGAAATGGTTCAGCCCGTGTATTCGTATCCGGTGGACGCGGGCGTTACCAATTCCAGTGGAGTGATTCGCTGGCCCAGATCAGCGCCGATGCCACTCAATTGCGGGCAGGTCGATACGGAATTACAGTACGCGATTCGAGTGGTTGTGTGATCCGGGATTCTGTAACTGTCGCTTCACCCGCAGCTATTGATGTACAAGCAAGGGTCCTTGATGTAAAATGCAAAGACGGCGATGATGGTGGAGCCCGTATTTTGGTGAGTGGTGGCAATGCTCCCTATACCTTTGACTGGCAAACAGTCAACATCAATGATTCTGTTGCAACTCGCCTGCGAGCCGGTGTGTATGTAGTCAGCGTGACGGATAGCAGAGGTTGTCGCAGCCAAACCCAGGTCACGGTTCGTGAGCCTGACAATGTACTCAACGTAAGCGCAGTACAAGTAAACATTGGCTGTTTTGGCCAAAAACTCAATACCGCCCAAGCCTTGCCCAATGGCGGCAGTACTGGCCCTTACAGTTTTCGCTGGAGCAATGGGCAAAGCACCCAAATCGCCACCAACCTGGATTCTACCAATGTGACGGTAACGGTTACCGACCGGGGTGGTTGCGCCCAAACGGCCAGGGTGAAATTGCAGGATTTGCCCAAAATGGACCCCAATATGATCATTTCAGCGCCCTCTTGTCACGGAGGCACCAATGGAGCAATTGGTATCAATGTCATCATTGGTCGCCCGGCAGCGGACCTCAACCAGTACACTTTCCGCTGGAACAATGGCCAAACCGGAGCCATCATCCGAGGCTTGAAAGGTGGTGATACTTACACGGTTACGATTACTGACCCACAGGGCTGCCAGGCAGTGGAAAGCAGGACCGTGCGCCAACCAAGGCTCATAACTTTTGACGTAGTGGGCGACACCCTAAAATGCAATGGCCAAGGCCAAGGGCGCATCCAGGTCCGCAACATCGTGGCCGATACCCGCAATTTTACTTACCGTTGGGATGCAGCTGCGCGCAATCAAACTACGGCCATTGCCGATAATCTCTCCGCAGGTACTTATGCTGTGACCATAACCGATGAATTTGGCTGTTTTGGCGTCAATACGGGTAGTATTCGTGAGCCGGAAGCCATCAAAATCAGTTTTCAAACCATTACTCCCAACTGTTTGGGCGATACCACAGGCAGCATTCGCACCACAGTCAGCGGTGGACAGCCCAACTATACGTTCCGCTGGAGCAATGGCGAAACCCGTCAAAACTTGCGCGGCATCAGCAATGGCCTTTTCAGGGTCACGGTTAGCGATGCACAAGGCTGTAACGCCGTGGCGACAACCGCAATCGAGCCTCCGAGTGGGCCCAAGCTGAATTTACAAGCAATAGCACCAAGTTGCGCTGGTGGCATCGATGGCTCAATTAGAATTACCCCAAGTGGCGGTAAAGCACCTTATCTGTTGAGCAGTGATGGTGTCAATTTCCGCGCTACTCCCGTCTTGATTGGGCTCAAGCCAGGCCGTTACCAGGTTTTTGTCAAAGACGGCAATGGTTGTGTGTTCAGTGAGAATGCAGTAATCGAAGACAAACCCGCACTTGTGTTAGTACCCGAACAAAGGGAATACAACATCCGCTTGGGCGATACCCTGCGCCTCAAAGCAGAGGCCATCAACGCCCAGGGCCAAGTCATCTTAACCTGGGAGCAGCCTTATGCGGGGGCCTTGAGTTGCTCGGTTTGTCCTGCGCCTTTGGTCAAAACGCCGAATACCTCAACTTACATTGTGAATGCACTTGACGAAAAAGGTTGTGAAGCCAAAGCCGTAGTCAGGGTTTTCATCCGCAAAGAAAGGATTATTTTGGTGCCTACGGGTTTCAGCCCCAATGGTGATGGAAAAAACGACTTGCTTTTGGTTCACGGCCAACAAGGAGTAAAAATCAAAACTTTTCAAGTGTACGATCGTTGGGGGGAATTGGTTTACGAACGGATCAATTTTGCAGTCAATGATGCGCTGGATGGCTGGAATGGCTTTTTTCGCGAGCAAGCAATGCCGCCAGGAGTTTACGTTTGGTACCTGGAGGGTGAATATCCCGATGGATTCATCGAGAAAAAACGGGGCGAAACTACCCTTTTGAGGTAAAGTCAGGCGATTGGAACCGGATTCCGTTTGCAGTTCACGATATTTTTTGCAACTTTATGCGAAATCCGTTCGCTCACTAGTTTTTACTAACACCCGTCCCAAAAAACCATTAGATGAAGCAGATTTTACTTTTACTCGGAATACAAATTGCCCTTGTGATCAGCATCCAGGCCCAGGATGCCCGCTTTGCCCAATTTTACAACTCGCCCATGCAAGTCAACCCTGCAATGGCGGGCGTTACACCAAGCTCGGCGAGAGTGGCCTTGAATTACCGTGATTTATACTACAGCCTACTCGGCAACAAACCTTTCCGTACCATTGCAGTGAGCTACGACCAGCGTTTCCGGGCAGTAAATCGCGATCATTTTGCAATCAGCGGCAGTTTTTTACGCGACCAGGCTGGGCTTCCTGATTATTACAAATTACAAGGCAATGTGGGTGGTTCTTACCTCAAACAAATCAATGGTGGCCGCTATGCCTCTAGCGAGCAATATTTGGTAGCTGGGGCCCAATTTGGTTTTGCCCAGCAAACTTTGAACTGGTCTGAGCTTACTTTTTCAGCTCAATTCGACGGCAATGGCGTGTTTTTTGACCCCAATGCGCCCACTGGTGAGCCTTTTTCAGGCTTGGCCAGCAATGTTTACCTTGATTTCAACGCAGGTATTTTGTGGTATGCAGTTTTTGACGACAACAAAAGTGTGTATTTAGGCGGTGCCATGCACCACCTCAATGAACCTTCAGCGACTTTTACTGGTGATGAAAGTGTAAGGGTTTTTCGGCGTTACAACATCAATGCGGGGGGGGAATGGCCATTGGGTGAGGTAGTCAGTATCATGCCCGCAGCATTGTTTATGAGCCAAGGCCCTATGCTCAGCACTACAGTAGGCTCTAATTTCCGTTATACCAACAACAAATGGGATGAGCTCGCCCTACGCCTGGGCTTGTGGACGCATTTTAACAACCGTACCCAAAAGGGCATTGGCATGGATGCCATCATCCTAAGTGCCATTTTTGAAATGGAAAAATGGAACCTTGGTTTTAGTTATGATATTACTTCTTCAAGACTTAGCGCCTCTAATTATTACCGTGGGGCTTTCGAAATGAGCCTGGTTTTATTGAGACCTGAAAAAGATAAAAAGCGCTTGGTTTGTCCAAAGTTTTAAGCAGAATGCGGAGCCTTAGTAATAGACTTTATGAACAATTAAATTAATTGGCCATAACAGGGTCTTTTTCGCCTGCTTATCGTTTCTTTTTTAGCCCGTAGCTGGGCTACGAACTAAAAAAGAAGCCTCAATCAGACAAAAAACTCCTCTGTTCCGACTCAAAAATCTAATGTACATAAAGCCTAATGGTTCAAAAATAAACCTTGCCAATTTTTTAATTGCTAGTTGTCAACATCATGGTCAACGTCATGATGGAAATCCGCAAGAATGGGTGTGGAGTGTGTAAGTGTGAGTTCGGGTGTGGGAGCTTCGAGCTTTTACTTTTGTCTCGATCGCTTGAAAACGGGGTTTTCTCACACTCACACCCAAACAAACACACCCAAACCTAATTTTATCCGTGTTCCAAATATGGCCTCGCGCAGCGAGGCAACGTAGTTGCGATTTGGTAAGGTTTATTCGTGGCTTGTCACTTAGTAATGGTTCAAAAATAAAGCTTTCCAGTTTTTATGGATATTGATCGCAATTAATGTCAATGTGATGGTCAAAATCACGGTCAAAGTCATGCTGGCAATCCGTGAAAATCCGTTGAATCCGTTTTATTTGTGTTCCTATCCCGCGAAGCGGGGCAAAAAAAATTCGTGGCTGCATCGTTGAATTAGGTTTTCTGCAAAGTTGGAAGGTTTTAAATACACGCTGGCTTCGATTTGACAACCCTTTCAACAATTTTTAGCCTTAATATTTTGCACAAAATCAATTGCCTGCAAGTATATTTGAACAATATTTTTAGTTAATTCTATGTTTGTTCGTTAATTGCAATACATTTGTAATCATTTTTTCAAACACTTACGCGTATTACTTTGCCGATGTGCTTGAAAAATGGTCATGCTCTAAGTTAAATTCGGTTGTACAATTCACCCCCTTTACAACACATTTGAATGATAACCAATTACTTAGGGTTTTTATTTTGCTAGCTTTACAAACTTAGAATGGAATGGCAAAAACAAATTTAACGGGCTTCGATGTGAAAGCATTGATAGCCGCGTACCAAGCTGATTTAAGACAGCTTGATTACAAAATGGGACAAATCCAATCCGCTATCTCGGATTTGGAGAAAAGAGCACCCAAAAATGAAGAAGCACCCGGTCCTGAAAAAGTAAAAGGCAAGCCTGGGCCAAAAGCAAATCCAGAGAAAGCCGCCGCTAAAGCCAAGGCTACTGAGGAGCCAAAAGTAAAAGGCAAGCCTGGACGAAAGCCTAATCCAGAGAAAGCCGCTGCTAAGGCCAAAAAGGCTGCTGAGGAACCAAAAGCCAAAGGCAAGCCTGGACCAAAACCTAATCCAGAGAAAGCCGCTGCTAAGGCCAAAAAGGCTGCTGAGGAACCAAAAGCTAAAGGCAAGCCTGGACCAAAACCTAATCCAGAGAAAGCCGCCGCTAAAGCCAAAAAGGCTGCTGAGGAACCAAAAACAAAGGGCAAGCCTGGACCAAAACCTAATCTGGAGAAAGCCGCCGCTAAAGCCAAAAAAACCTCCGAAGAGCCTAAAGTAAAGGGCAAACCTGGCCGAGTTGGTGGCATGAGCATTTGGGATGATTTTGTGATGGCCGAGTTGTCTAAAGCTAAATCACCCATTCCTAGCTCCACTATCTTGGAAGCCATGAAAAAGCACCGTGACAAGCTGAAACTACAAGAAGGAGATGCCGTTTTGAAAAGCAAACTCAACCAAACCTTGATCAAATTGACAACGCGTTTAGGGTTGGTTAGCAAGCACGAATCGGAAGGTCGTGGCTTCAATTACGGAGTCAATAAAAAGTAATTTCCACTACCAAGAATGAAAAAAGCGTCAATTCAACATTTGAGTTGGCGCTTTTTTATTTGAAATAACTCTTCAACATTTCAACCCTTCAAAATTTCAACTCACTTCACCACAATCACTTTTTCAGCTGCATTAATCATGCGTCCAATTGCCTGCTGTTTTTGGATTCCATGTTGAATTAAAAATTGAGCGAACTCATTTTCAAAGCCTGCTTTTACTGCGATTAGTAGCCCACCAGAGGTTTGTGGATCACAATACATGGCTTGCTGTTTCTCATTCAATGTGCCAATTTTGTGCCCATAACTTGCAAAATTGCGCTTGGAACCACCTGGGATACAATTCAAATCAATGTAATGATCAATGGCGGTCGGATGCAACACCAGAATTCGGTCGGCATACAATTCCGCACTGCAATCGGAAGCCTGGCACATTTCTAATAAATGCCCCAAGAGGCCAAAACCAGTGACATCGGTCATGGCTTCGACATAGGGCAATTGAGCAGCTGCTTCACCAATTTTATTCAATACGATCATCGAATCACGGCCCAAATTGGCATGCTCCGTTTCCAATAATCCCTTTTTCTGGGCAGTACTCAAAATACCCACGCCTAATCCTTTGGTCAAAAACAAGGCACTGCCAATGCTTGCCCCACCGTTCTTTTTCAAGTTTTCGATCTTTACACGTCCAGTAACCGCAAGTCCAAAAATGGGCTCTGGGCTGTCGATACTGTGCCCACCAGCCAGGGGAATCCCCGCATCCAGACAAGCTTGCCTTGCACCTTGCACTACCTCATTGGCTACGCTGGCGGGCAGGGTATTGATGGGCCACCCCAAAATGGCAATGGCCAAAATAGGAGTACCACCCATCGCATATATATCGCTGATCGCATTGACCGAAGCGATGCGGCCAAAATCAAATGCATCGTCCACGATCGGCATGAAAAAGTCAGTAGTAGACACCACTGCGGTACCATCGCCCAGGTCTAAAACCGCTGCATCGTCGCGTTCTTCATTGCCTACGAGTAGGCCTGGAAAATGGGTTTTTGCTTTTTCACTGCCCAAAATCTGGTCGAGTACTTGGGGAGCAATTTTACAGCCACAACCTGCACCGTGGCTGTATTGGGTCAATTTATAAGTTGTTTCCATCGGCAAAGGAGATGAGTTCAGTAGCAATATAATGCGGATTAATTTGGTCAAAACTCAGCTTCCACACTGGGTTAAACTGGCATTTTTGATTCGCGAAAGGGTAGCTTTTATCGTAGTAGCGCAAGGCGATTTGGACTGCCGTAGCATAATCATCGCTTTCAAGTGCATCCGCGGCGGCCTTGACCCACTGCCCACCCAAACGCCTTTCGATGCTTTGAAAGGATTGTAAAAGGTCTTGTTTTGGGTATTGGGAGTAAGCTTCTACCAAGTAACTAATCCGTTCTTCAAGAGGCAATTGCACTTCAATTAAAGCGCTTTCACGGAATTGGTCCCAAAAACCTTGGGGCAGAAAAACCCTGCCGATCGCCCGGCTTTCGTTTTCGAGCCAAACCCTGCGCTGAGGATTCAATTGATTAAAAAACTCGAACAAATCATTTTCGAATTGTTCAGGCTGGGCTTGGTCTTCTTCGCCCAAAGCACCGAATGCAGACCCTTTGTGATGGGCAATTTTTTCCAAATCCAAAATCTGCTCACCCTGTTCAGCCAGGTCTTTCAAAATTTCGGTTTTGCCACTGCCCGTTTGGCCACCCACTACCACAAATCTAAGCTTGCGATTGGTGAATTCATCCAACACGAATCGCCGATAAGCTTTGTAGCCGCCCTCCAGGACATCGACTTTCAATCCCGCAAAACCCAAGAGCCAAGCCATGCTGCCACTGCGCTGCCCACCCCGCCAGCAATGCAATAAAATTTGCCCGGCGGGAGCCAATTTGCGGGCTCTTTTGACAAAAGTGGACATCTTTGGTCCCACCAAATCGAGGCCCTTCAAAAAAGCGTGGTCGGCACTGTGCTGCTTGTACAAAGTCCCTACAATGGCACGTTCTTCATTGCTGAACAAGGGCAGGTTGTAGGCACCGGGAATGTGCCCTGCAGCATACTCGGCTGGTGTGCGCACGTCGATGATGACCTGCTCAGACGGTTTGTGCCACAATTGTTCAAGCGGAATTCTTGCCATTTCTTAATTAACGTGAATGCTGAGAAAAAGAGGCTATTTTTCAAGGGATTTATTCCAGCGCACAGGCAAAGACTCATCAATTTTAAATTTCAAAAATCTCAAACCGTACAAACGAGAACCTAAAATACGACAAATGTCCCCAGCGAGCCCTCTAAATCATATGTCGTAAGTCGTATTTCGTCTATCGTATGTAAAAAACATGACAAACAAGTCAGAACTCACGTTACTTACCAAATGTAGGAGCAACTACCAATTCTTTGGAGCCAGCGCTGTATTGGTAAAAACCTTCCCCTGATTTCACGCCCAATTTCCCGGCGGCAACCATGTTGACCAACAATGGGCAGGGTGCGTATTTTGGATTGCCAAAACCATCGTGCAGTACACGCATGATCGACAAACAAACATCCAAACCAATGAAATCGGCCAATTGCAGCGGCCCCATGGGGTGTGCCATGCCCAATTTCATGACCGTATCGATTTCCATCACGCCTCCTACCCCTTCGTACAAGGTGTAGACCGCTTCATTGATCATCGGCATGAGGATGCGATTGGCCACGAATCCAGGGTAATCGTTCACCTCAACGGGTACTTTGTTCAAGACCCTGGAAAGGTTCATCACTGCCGCAGTAGTCGCATCAGAAGTGGCATAACCCCGGATGACTTCCACCAATTTCATCACTGGCACAGGGTTCATGAAGTGCATACCAATCACCTTGTCGGGGCGCTTGGTGGCCGCAGCAATTTTGGTAATAGAGATGGAAGAAGTATTGGTGGCCAAGATGCAACGCTCAGGGGTGGTCGCGTCCAGATCGGCGAAGATTTGGAGCTTGAGCTGCACATTTTCAGTCGCTGCTTCGACGACCAAATCAGCGGATGCAACACCTGTCGCCATGCTATTGCTGGTTTTTAAGTTGGTCAGGGTTTCTGCCTTTTGGGCTTCGCTGATGCTTTCTTTTTTCACCATGCGGTCCAAATTGCCATTGATCATCCCGATTGCCTTTTCCAAAGCAGCCTCAGAGACATCGATCAGGGTCACTTGAAAGCCGTGCATGGCAAAGACGTGGGCAATGCCGTTGCCCATGGTGCCTGCTCCGATTACACTGATGTTTTTCATGGTTTTATTCGGTATGAGTAGGTTGGTAACAAAACTAAGCGCTTAGGGTTTGATCGAAAAGCCGTCAAACATACAAATTTGACTTGTTTGTAGGGGGAATTGATTTTACTTAGTTTTATTTTATTTTTGAGAAAACTTTGTCTGAGTAAAAAACCGCAGTAGTTGAGTGAATGCTCAAGCTTTACATTCTTGCTTCTGACAAAAAATCAAGCCCCCAACCCACAAAAATACCCCAACTTGTACAAATCCAACAGGAGCAATGATGGCTGCGAGGCTCCAATCAGCCGTTTTCTCAACGTTTTCCCCAAAAAGAAGAAAAGAAAGGCGAGCAAACCCTGCCCTATCCTGCCCAGCTTTAATCTGGCTTTTTCCAAGCGGGTATTCAAAAAAACACCTCGTGCGTTGAGGGAATGTAAGTTGGCAATCGCCTTTTCCGTTTTGCCCAAAAAAATATGGGCTGGTTCTAAGCCATCGTGCAAAACGGGGTTATCGAGGTGATGAATCTCAATGCCCTCCTTTTGCAGGCTTTGCCCAAAAAGGGTATCCTCATGGCCGTATTCACGGATGGTTTCATCAAATCGAATTTGGTTAAACACGGCTTTGGGAATCAAAAAATTATTGCTGGTAAAACCATGATGGGGCGCTGTTTGTCGCTGCGCTGCGCTGCGGGCTTCGCGTTCGCGGCCAAAATGCCAGTGCAGGGTCAAAGCAGGGTCAATGGGGCGTTCAGCTTGGTACACCGTGCCGCCACAGAGTACTTTGTCCGCTTGGGCGTTTTGAATATAATTTGACACGAATAATTCGCTGGTCAAAAGAGAATCACAATCCAGAAACAGGAGGTAGGGGCCTTGGGCCAAATCGGCCAAGTGATTGCGAATCGCCGCTCGGCCCAGGTTTTGAGGCAAAACTTGATAAATTACACCTTTCATACCTTTTAAAGGCGTATTTTTCTCCAAAAAAACCGCCTCTGACCCATCATCCAGGCAGATGATTTCAAAGTCGTAGCGTGTTTGTTCAGCTTGCCTGAGCAACGAGAGAACCAAAGCAAGTACTTCACACTGATAAATTGGGATGAGAATTGACAGCATTGGCCGAAGATAAATGCCACAAGGCTTTGGGCAAGCACCCGCCAAGCATTATTTTTGCAAAATCTGAAAAAAACCTTTTTTCAATTAAAACTGAAAGTTCAGAAAGTTGTTAACTTTGTAGTCATCGGTCGGAGACGACCTTCAAATTTATACTATGCTCACTGCTTCCAAGTTGGAAACGATCATAAATGATGCAAACCTGTTCCCTGCATTGCGGGAAATTGCTCACAAAGTGGCCAACGGAACCCGAATCAGCCCAGACGAAGGTTTGTTGCTTTACGAAAAAGCCGATTTGGCCTATTTGGGAGCCCTGGCTAATCACATCCGCGAAAAAAAGCACGGCAACGATACTTTTTTCAACCGCAATTTTCACATTGAGCCCACCAATCTTTGTGTCTATACCTGCACGTTCTGCTCTTACTCGCGCCTGATCAAACAAAGGCACGAAGGCTGGGAATACAACCTCGAAGAGATCATGGACATCGTAAAAAAATACGATGGCGAGCCCGTGACCGAAGTACACATCGTAGGTGGTGTTTTGCCCCAATACGACCTGGCTTTTTACACTGAGTTGTTCCAGCGCATCAAGGCCCATCGCCCCGATTTGCACTTGAAGGCACTCACGCCTGTGGAATACCACTACGTGTTTAAAAAAGCAAAAATCAGCTACGAAGAGGGCATGAAACTCATGGCTGAGGCCGGGGTCGATTCTTTGCCCGGCGGCGGAGCCGAAATTTTTCACCCTGAAATCCGCGACCAGATTGCGGGCGGAAAATGCAGTGGCGAAGAATGGTTGCGCATGCACGAAATTTGGCACCAATTGGGCAAGCGCTCAAATGCCACCATGCTCTACGGTCACATCGAAAACTACGCGCACCGCATTGACCACCTGGAAAAACTGCGAGCTCTACAAGACAAGACAGGCGGCTTCCAGACTTTCATCCCGTTGAAATTCCGCAACCAGGGCAATCAAATGTCGCACATCCCAGAGGTGAGCACCATCGAAGACTTGCGCAACTACGCCGTGAGCCGCATTTACCTCGACAATTTTGGCCACCTCAAAGCCTATTGGCCCATGATCAGCCGGAATGTGGCCCAGTTGGCCTTGTCTTTTGGGGTGGATGACATTGACGGCACCATCGACGACACGACCAAAATCTACTCTATGGCGGGCTCCGAAGAGCAATCACCAGCGATGAGTACCCGCGATTTGGTGAACCTGGTGCGCCAAGTGGGCCGCAAGCCCATTGAGCGCGATACCTTGTACAATGTACTGACCGATTACAGCGAGGTCACTTTCGCTGAGGACGAACAATTCAGGGGTTATTTGGAACTTCCCGTGCTCAATTGATGGTTGCACGAAGAGATTCCTTTAATCCAAACATATTTAACATGACCATTTACATCCTACGACACGGCGAAACAGACTTCAACGTGCGCGGCATCGTACAGGGGCGCGGTGTCGACACCAGTCTGAACGAACGTGGACAAAACCAAGCCCTGGCTTTTTTTGAACGCTACCAGTCGCTCCCCTTCGAAGCTGTACTGACCTCTACTTTGCAAAGAACCCACCAAACTGTACAAAAATTCCTCGACTTGGGCATTCCCTGGGAGCAACATGCAGACATTGATGAGATGAGTTGGGGCACTCACGAAGGGCAAGAGAGCAATCCTATTTTGCGCGAAGAGTACAATGAAATGTTGCGCCAATGGAGCGAAGGCAACTATGATTACAGCATTGGTGGTGGCGAAAGTTTGAATGAGTTGGCCGAACGCAGCCGTCGCTTTGTAGAGCACCTTAAAACCCGCGAAGAATCCTTGATTCTAGTTTGCTCTCACGGTAGGGCCATGCGCTCCTTGATGGCAGCGCTCAAAAACGTACAATTGCGCGAAATGGAGCAGTATCACCATTCCAATACGGGCTTGTACCGCGTAAATTTTGATGGCCAAAAATTTGAAATTGAACTGACCAACGACCTGAGCCACATGTCAGGCGAAGCGCTGGCCCACTGATTTTCCGAGTACATTCACCTCACAAGTCTAGTTGAGCTAAACCTTTTCAATTTATTAAAATGAGTGGAAAAATTCGCGTCAGCGCAGTCAGTTACCTTAATACCAAGCCTTTGTTGTATGGCTTGCTGCGCAATCCCATTGCTGCTCAACTTGACTTGCAACTGGACATTCCATCGGTATGTGCCGAAAAGCTGAGGACTGGGCAGGCTGACCTCAGTCTTGCTCCCGTTGCCATCATCCCGGAGTTGGATCATCCGCACATTATTTCTGACTATTGCATCGGCACCGAGGGTACTGTGAAAACGGTCTGTATTTATTCCGTAAGGCCACTGCATGAGGTGAAACGCCTGCTTTTGGACTATCAATCCCGTACTTCTGTGGCTTTGGTAAAACTGCTTTTACGCGATTTTTGGGAGTTGAATCCCGAATTGGTACCCGCCCAACGGGGTTTCGAGCAGCAAATCGACAAGGATACTGCTGCCCTGATCATCGGCGACCGCACAATGGGGCTCGACTTGCAATACCCTTATGTGTATGACCTGGGCGAGGCCTGGTTGCAACACACTGGCTTGCCCTTTGTGTTTGCAGCTTGGGTGAGCAATCGACCCTTGCCTGAAAAATTCATTCGCCAGTTCAACCAAGCCTTAAAAGAAGGGCTTGAGCACATTCCCGAATTGATTTACCTGCTGCCTGAGCAACCCGGCTTTGACTTAAAAGCTTATTTTACCGAAAACATCAGTTACCACCTGAATGCGGGCAAGAAAAAGGCCATGTCGCTGTTCTTAAGGCACTTGAACCCTGAGGGGCCTGCGCCAATTTTTGCTTACCCCAAGAACCAAAAACGATTGAGCAGCGTAAGTATGCAGGAATGACTTGTCGCCTGCGCTACTTTTGGGTGGAAGGTTGACAACCTCTGTTCAATTTTCAGTGTTCAGAACCAAAAACATCCAAAATGAAACCATTGTTAGTAGTACTGGCTTTTTTGTCTACCTGCCTATTTGCAGGCTGCCAAAACCAGACCAAAATGAGTGTTAAAACCAAAGATATGGACGTAAAAAATGTGCCCGTCACCGATCGGGAAACCATCACCCTGGGTGGTGGCTGCTTTTGGTGTACCGAAGCTGTGTACCAAGAAGTAGAAGGCGTTTATTCGGTAGAATCCGGCTATTCAGGCGGATCTGAAGAAGATGCCAACTATCCCGCCGTTTGCACGGGCCAAACTGGCCATGCCGAAGTGGTACAGGTTGTTTTCAACCCCAAAGTTGTGAATTTGGAAGACATCCTGAAGATGTTTTTCGCCACCCACAATCCCACTACCCTCAATCGCCAGGGCAATGACGTAGGCTACCAGTATCGCTCGGCCATCTTTTACCACAGTGAAGCCCAAAAAGCTGCTGCGGAAAAGTCGATCAAGGATTTTGCCCCTACCCTTTGGGAAGACCCCATCGTGACAAAAGTTGAACCATTTCTCGGTTTTTACAAAGCAGAAGAGGACCACCAAAATTATTACAGCCTGGTGGGCAACCGCAACCCTTATTGTACTTTCATCATCACGCCCAAAATTACCAAGTTCCGCAAGGAATTTGCTAGTAAGCTGAAGAAGGGGTGATTTTAGTTGAGAGGTTGAGAAGTTGAGAAGTTGAGAAGAATGGGCTTCGATCAAGACCTTTTGTCAATCCTAGAATTGGGATTTACAAGAACGAAACTGGTTCGGTTATGACTTGGACCAGTTTTGTTTTTTGTAGAGGAATTAGTTCCGTCTCAAAAATAAACCTTACCAATTTTTATGATTCCTGATCAGATCATGTTGTCAGCGTCATGGTCAACGTCATGATGGAAATCCGCGAAAATTTGCGTCATCCGCGTCATCCGCGTGCTAAAAATGGCCTCGCACAGCGAGGATATAGTTAATAAAGTAAGCAGTTGCGAGCTGGAAAGCTTTATCCGTGGCTTGTTTTTTTTCCGAAATTGGCAAGTCAAAAAAGCTGCTCTACTTCTACTTTCTTTTGTGGATAAAAATGCGCTGGTTTTTTTGGCCGCCCCACTCTCCTACCCTATTTTGTGCGGTCCAATTTGACCTTACCATTTGGACCTTTTTTATGAGTGAAACGAAACATCTCGACTTAATCGCCCAACGCGTAGGCATTTCTCTGGGCCGGGTGCGCAGCACCATCAACCTACTCGACGAAGGTGCCACCATTCCCTTCATCGCCCGCTACCGCAAAGAAGCCACGGGCGAACTTGACGAAGTACAAATCGCTGAAATTCAACGCGAACACAAGAAGCTTCAAGACCTGGACAAGCGCAAAGAATCCGTCCTGGGCTCAATCGAAGAACAAGGCAAACTCACCGATGAGTTGCGCCAGCGCATCGCCAAATGTTTCGACCTCACCGAACTGGAGGACATTTACCTGCCTTATAAGCGCAAAAAGAAAACCCGCGCTTCGATGGCCCGCGAGCGTGGCTTGGAACCACTTGCTACCCGTATATTTGAGCAACTCGACCATGATGATCCCGAAATCCTGGCAGGAAATTACCTCAACGATGAAGTACCCAGCCCCTCAGATGCCTTGCAGGGAGCCCGCGACATCATTGCTGAATGGGTCAACGAAAACGAGGACGCTCGCAACCTGATGCGTCGCATTTACAGCCGCAGCGCCCTTTTGACTGCTCGCCTGGTAAAAGGCAAAGAGCAAGAAGGTGACAAATACAAAGACTATTTCAACTTTTCCGAGCCTCTCAGCAAGTCGCCTTCACACCGGGTTTTGGCCGTATTGCGTGGCGAAGAAGAGGGTTTTTTACGGGTTTTGGTATTGCCCGAAGACGAAGAAGACACCATTTTCCAATTGGGCAAGCGTTTTTTGAAAGGCTATGGCGCTTGTACCGATCAGGTCAAAACTGCGATCCAAGACTGCTATGAGCGCCTGCTTTCGCCCAGCATCGAGACCGAATCACGCAATGCTGCCAAGGAAAGAGCAGACAAAGAAGCCATCGCTGTATTCGCAGAAAACTTGCGACAATTGTTGCTGGCTGCACCCTTAGGCCAAAAGCGGGTCTTGGGCATCGACCCCGGTTTCCGCACTGGATGCAAGGTCGTGGTACTTGACGACAATGGCAATTTGCAGGAAAACCTGGCCATTTATCCGCACCCTCCTCAAAATGACGAGGCTGGAGCCAGTAAAACCATTTTGCACCTGGTCGATAAATACGGCATCGACGGGATCGCAGTTGGCAACGGCACCGCAGGTCGTGAAACGATGGACCTTTGCCGCCGGATCAGTTTTGCTCACCCGGTACAGATTTACAGCGTCAACGAAGCCGGGGCTTCGATTTACTCGGCTTCTGAGGTCGCCCGTGAGGAATTTCCTGCCCATGACGTGACCGTCCGGGGAGCAGTTTCGATTGGGCGTCGCTTGATGGATCCGCTGGCTGAATTGGTAAAAATCGACCCAAAGTCGATTGGCGTCGGCCAGTACCAACACGATGTGAACCAGCCTCAACTCAAAGAAAGCCTGGACCAAGTGGTGGAAAGTTGCGTCAACCGCGTAGGGGTAAACCTGAATACTGCCAGCAAACACTTGTTGACCTACATTTCTGGCCTGGGACCCAGCATTGCCCAAAACATTGTGGAGTACCGCGCCCAAAACGGCGCTTTCAAAACCCGCAACGAATTGAAAAAAGTGGCCCGCCTGGGCGACAAAGCTTTCGAGCAATGTGCAGGCTTCCTGCGCATCCGCGAAGCCAAAAACCCGCTCGACAACACCGCTGTACACCCCGAAAGTTACCCGATTGTGGAGCAAATGGCCAAAGACCTGGCTTGCGACGTGCAGGACCTGATCAGCCAAGCCCCCCTTCGCAAAAAAATCGATCTCAAGCGCTACGTCAACGACAAAGTAGGCTTACCCACCCTGCAAGACATTCTCAAAGAACTCGAAAAACCCGGCTTGGACCCTCGCGGTACCGCTAAAGCCTTTGAATTCGCTTCCATTTTCAGCATTGAGGAGCTGCGCCCCGGCATGGTTTTGCCCGGCATCGTGGACAACATCACCAATTTTGGTGCTTTCGTGGACATTGGTTTGAAGGAAAAAGGCCTTGTACACGTTTCTCAAATGGCCAATCGCTTCATCAAAAGCCCCATGGAAGTCGTGAGCCTGCGCCAGGAAGTGATGGTCCGCATCGTGGAGGTTGACCTGGCCCGCAAGAGGATTCAGTTGTCGATGAAAGACGTTTAGTAACGGTTCAAAATAAACGTTTCCAATTTTCAAGGATGTTAATCGATACGAGTGTCAACTTAGAGGTCAAATCATGGTCAAAATCATGTTGGCAATCCGTGAAAATCCGTTTAATCCGTGTCATCCGTGTTTCCATCCCGCGCAGCGGGGCAAAAAAACATGTGGCTACTGCGGAGCAACGAAGTTGCACGTTGGAAAGGTTTATTCGTGGCTTGTCACTTAAACATTGTGATTCCGAGTATTTAACTTTTTTTTATGATCCAAGGTCTTGAACCGAGACGCAAAAGCATCGAATTTGCTCCTTGATTGCTATTGTTTACTATTCCAAAACCTTTCGGCATGAAAAACAAAATCCTACTCTTGCTATTCCTCCTCGCTTTTGCGCTGAATCTCTCCGCCCAGGGTCGTGGCGGTCGTGTGGACCTTCGTTTGGGCCATCCGCACGGCATACGCTTGAAAGTCAAAAACAAGGGCTTGAAAATTAAACATCGTGGACCCCACAAACACCGGGGCCGGGTGCGTGCTGATTTAGATTTTTTGATGGGCAAAAATGGCGGCAAGGGCCATCGGGGACATAAAAAAGTGCGGATTCGGTACTGATTTCTCAGTAACTTTTAACCTTATTGGCATTTATACCATGTCCCTCTTGTTCAAAAACTATCTTATGCAAATCAAAACGACCTTTCTGGCCGTAGTGGCTTTTCTATTTGTAAGCTCCGTTTGCCTGGCCCAAAAGGGCTCTTTTGGCATCGGTCTGCAATATGGCGACCCCAGCGGCCTCAGCCTCAAATTCCGCAACGTTGGCAAAGCCAATCTCGACATTCTGGGAGCCTGGGATTGGGATGACCGCTTGTTTGTAAATGTCCATTGGATTTATGAAAAACGCTTGGGAAGCTCGCGCAACGCCAATTTTTTCTACGGCCCAGGCTTATTCATGGCTTACCGCGAATACCGGGGAGATGATTACCTGGGTTTGGGCATCAGTGGCTCCTTTGGTCTCAACGTCTACATTGACCAGTTCGAGTTATTTGCGCAATTGACGCCACGTTTACTGGTAGTGGAAAACACCGATGGGGATTTGGGCGGTGGAATTGGGATGCGCTTTTATTTTTAAGCCAAAGGCAAATTTTTTTTGCTCAAATTTCAATTGGCTTTCAGGCACATAAATCAAAACGAGTCTTGGTGGCTCGTTTTTTTGACTTTTTTCGCAAAAAAGGCTTGCAAACTTGGGGGAAATGCCCTTATATTTGCCACACCTTAAACGAAAGGACATAAACAAATGCAGATGTAGCTCAGTTGGTAGAGCGCAACCTTGCCAAGGTTGAGGTCGCGGGTTCGAGCCTCGTCATCTGCTCAAAAAATAGCCTTCCTACAATGGAGGGCTTTTTTTTTCTGTCATCCAAGCAAGTATGCCAAAATTATTTGCATAGTGCTTTGCTTTGGTGTAAATTAGCTGCCAATAAGCGGATGTAGCTCAGTTGGTAGAGCGCTAGCTTCCCAAGCTGGAAGTCGCGAGTTCGAGTCTCGTCATCCGCTCGAATCACAACCACACCCTGGTGGTGGAATAGGTAGACACGCAGGACTTAAAATCCTGTGGCCGTGAGGCCGTACGGGTTCGATTCCCGTCTGGGGTACAAATGATAACGCCATGATTTTCTAGTTGAAAATCATGGCGTTTTTTATTTTGGCTTCTTTCACCCTCAATTCCCAGGCTGCCGAATCTCCACACCCTCTTTAGACTTGGCGTCTTTTACCATCTGCCTTACATCGGCCAGTAGCTTTTTGGCATCGAATACCACGCCGTCTTTGATGGTGTACTTTACGCCACCTACACGGGTTACTTGGTTGTCGTCGGTGAGTTTGATCGCACCAGTACCGTACAACACTTGCAGGTTTTTAAGGGGATTCTCTTCCAGGATCACCATGTCGGCCAGCTTTCCGACTTGGATGGTCCCAATTTTATCGGCTACGCCCAGGGCTTCAGCCCCGTTCAAGGTAGCGCTTTTGATCACTTCCAGGGGATGAAAACCCGCTTCGCGCAGCAATTCCAGCTCACGGATGAAGGCAAAACCGTACAACTGAAAAATGAATCCTGAATCTGAGCCTGCGGTCACCCGGCCACCCCGGTTTTTGTACTCTTTGATGAAAGTCATCCACAATTGGTAGTTCTCTTTCCAGGTGATCTCCTGCTCAGTGCCCCAAGACTGCCAGTACGAGCCATGCGAAATGCGGCTAGGCATGTAAAAACGCCACAGCGATGGCAAGGTGTATTCCTCGTGCCACTCGGCCCGGCGGGCGCGCATCAGGTCGCGGTTGGCTTCGTAGATATTAAAGGTAGGGTCGATGGTGAAATCCAGATCGAGTAGCTCTTGCTGCACCTTTTTCCAATGCTCGGAATAAGGTGCAGCAGCTTGTTTCCACAATTTACCCGCTTCGGTAAAGCGGTCTTGTTCGTTTTGGTAGTTGTAATCCAGGGGATAGTTTTGTACGGTTTTGTCGTCAAAAAGTGCTTCCGGCAAACCATACCAGTGCTCCATGCTGGTCAAACCTGCACGAGCAGAGCTCAACACATTCCAGCGGGCTACATCCAGCTGGGCATGGTGGCAAGCCGAGCGCAGGCCCAGCTTTTTGTTTTCCTGCAGGGCTGCGGACATGATTTCGGGTGGCGCACCAAAAAACTTGATGCCATCGGCACCTCTTTCAGCATTTTTGCGCACCCAAGCCCTGGCTTGTTCGGGGGTATTGACCCCGTCCTGCTCGCCCTGGCCAAAGACCGTATAAGCAAACAAACGTGGGGCGGTGATGGTATTGGCCGCGCTCTTGCGCTTGTGCTCCAGCACCCAATCCAGGCCGTTACCCGCAGCAGGGTCGCGCACTGTCGTGATGCCATGCCCCATCCATAGCTTGAACACGTATTCCGCATCAGCGCCTTGGGCTTGGCCGCCAATGTGGCCATGCATGTCGATCAGGCCTGGCAACATGTACATGCCATTGCAATCCATTTCCTTGCCACCAGGTTTGAGTTTGGGACGAGATTTGGCATCGATCGGCACGCCAGGATAGCCCACTGCTTTGACCTCTACAATCTTGTTTTGCTCCACCACCACGTCAACCGGGCCAATGGGCGGCGCACCATTGCCATTGATGAGGGTAACACCGCGGATGATCAATTGTGGATAAGGCCCCTCCCCTTCCTTGCGGTCGGGTGATTTTTTGACTTGGGCAAAAATAAAAATTGGAGCAAGCAGTAAAAGTAAAAACGAAAGCTTTTTCATAGGCTAGCGAATGAGGATAAGAATGGAAATGGTAAGCACAATAAATACCATGAGCTGGTAAGCCCTGCGGCGGTCAATGGCCCATACTTTGGCCAAGTCTGCCTCACGGTTGGTAGTAGAAAGTAAATTAGACCCCATCATGATGCGCAAGAGGATGACCGAAATCAAAAAATATGCCACCAGGTAAATTCGGTCCATCAACACCATGTAACCCACATCGGGCAGTGCGGTAGAATAGGATTGCTGCAAAAAAACACAACTCAACAAGCCACCAATCGGTAGTGAAATGCGGGCATCAATGTGCTCAGGGTGGATGAACAAGCCCATTAAACTGGCAATCAGCATCACCAATAAGGGCAAAAGCAGTTTCAATAAAAAATAACTCAAAGGCCGCCCAATGGTCAAGGCAAAAGTGAAGTTGCTAAAGGTCGGTGGCCCGGTTGGCTCCCCAAAATTAGTCTGGTAAGCGTTGTCGTGGGTAATGATCTCTGCTTTTTTGATTTCCCAACCAGGAATTTTGAAGTCTTTGCGCAGCAGTGTTTTGCTGGTATCGGGCACATAGACGAGAGAATCTGCCGAGTATTCCACACTTTCGATGCGAATGTCAAGTGGGTGATAATCAACAGGGAAATCTTGGAGTTGAAAAGAATGGTAAAATCGGCCTTCAAAGCGCATGCCATTGTAGTAGTAACCATCCGGTAGGAGTTTGGCCGTATCGTGAAACATGGTTTCGGTGACGCCCCATTTTTCGATGGAGTTCACAAACTCGATTTTAGTGGGGTCCAATTTGCCTTTCCAGCGAAACCAGATGTAAAAATCGGCATAAAAAGAATAGCCATTGATGTCAAGGTCGTACACGTTCATCAAGTAGATACCAGTGTAAACCTTTTGAGGCTTGGGTTTTGGCTTGGTGGGCTTTTGGTCTTCAGCATGCAAGGTGCTCAAAGCGAAGCAGCATAACAAAGTGAGTATAAATCTCATGAGCTCAGGTGTGAAATCAAATCGTACAGGCAGAAAGGTATAAAAAAAGCCCCGGAAGGCATATGCTCCGAGGCTTTTTTTGTGTGGCGAAACAAAAAACTATCCCAATGGCCAACGCATTTTCGACTGAAGCCCAGGTGCCTGAGTAGAACCTGGCTTGCGCTTGGGCTTGAATTTTGGCTTATCGTCCTGGTTTTGTCCATCCTTGGGCTGATCGGTACGAGGTTTTTGCTCCTGGCTACGCCGATCATCCTGCTTGTGTTTTTGCTTGGGCTGTTCATGCCTTTGCTTTGGCTCTTGAGCTTGTCGTTCGGCTTGGTTTTGCCCACCTTTATCTTGTCTCGGTTTTTGTTCCTGCTTGGGCCTTGATTCTGCTTTGGGCTGTTCAGGATTTCTAGCCGTTCTGTTTTGCTCAGTTGAAGCAGCTTGCTGCACAGGCCTTTGCGTATGCTGTTGTTGCCTTTGCTGTTGTTGCTTGTGCGGTCTTGGTTCTTGCTTTGGTGGCTTTACTGGATTGAAATCCTCCAGTGGATAATCATGCCCATCAATCACTGGAACACTTTTGCCAATCAGCTTTTCGATGTCCTTCAAGAAGGCTTTTTCTTCAAAATCGCAGAAAGAATAAGCAGTGCCATCGGCCCCAGCCCGACCCGTGCGACCAATGCGGTGTACATAGGTTTCGGGAATGTTGGGGATGTCGTAATTGATCACATATTGCAATTCATCCACGTCAATGCCGCGTGCAGCGATATCGGTAGCCACCAATGCGCGAATCGTTTGAGCTTTGAAGTTGCTCAGGGCACGCTGGCGGGCATTTTGGCTTTTGTCGCCATGAATGGCTTCAGCCTTGATGTTACTTTTGCTCAAAATGCGGGCAATGCGGTCGGCACCGTGCTTGGTGCGGGTAAAAACCAGCGCAGTTTTAATTTTGGGATCTTGGAAAACGTCCACCAAAAGCTTGGGTTTGTTCACTTTGTCCACAAAATAAATGTATTGCTGGATGGTATCCGCCGTGGAAGAAACGGGCGTGACCTCTACTTTTTTGGGCTGATAAAGGATGCTATCGGCCAATTTGACGATCTCAGGCGGCATGGTGGCCGAGAAAAACAAGGATTGGCGCTTGGTCGGCAACACCGCAATCACCCTGCGCACGTCGTGGATGAAACCCATATCGAGCATACGATCGGCTTCGTCCAAAACGAAGATTTCCAGGTCTTTCAGGTGGATGAGCCCTTGGTTCATCAAATCGAGCAAACGACCTGGAGTGGCTACCAGGATGTCTATGCCTTTGTTCAGGGCGTCCACTTGGGTGCCCTGCCCTACTCCGCCGAAAATGACGGTATTGCGCAGGCGCAAATGACGGCCATAAGCGTCAAAGCTTTCGCCGATTTGGATGGCCAATTCACGGGTTGGGGTCAGGATCAAACAACGAATTTTCCGTCGATTCTCATTGATCGGGCGCTCTTGTAATTGTTGTAAGATGGGGATGGCAAAAGCAGCAGTTTTGCCTGTACCCGTTTGGGCACAACCCAGTAAATCCTGGCCTTTTAAAATAATGGGTATGGATTGAGATTGGATCGGCGTTGGTATGTCGTACCCTTCTTCACGGAGCGATTTCAAGATGGGGTCGATCAGGGATAAATCAGTAAATTGCATGCAATGGTTTTGAAATAAAAAAGCCTAGCCCCAGCTTTTACTGGGGTTTTTAAGTAGAAATAACTTTACAGCACTGCAAAGATACAGCTTTTTAAGATGCCCTGCACGAAAAACATCTCAAGTCTTGGCAACTTGAAGTGAGTATGTATCTTGCGGGCGTTTTTTAACGTGAGTTCTGGGTTTGTTAAACTTGTTTTTTGACTTACGACTTACGAGTAACTACCTACGACTTACGAAGTGGGGCTCGCTGGCAGTATCTCAGGTTTCTTGGCATTCGTTTGTACGGTTTAAGATTTTTGAAGATTAAAAAGTATAAACCATAGCCATAAATCTTTCCCAAGTTATTTAAAACATTAATTTAAATCCACAACTCACGGTTTTCAAAAGTCCTTTATCCAAACCAAATACCAACTTATGCCAGTGCATGTCAGCTCTGAAGTCGCCCCTTTGCGCCGTGTCATCATCCATCGCCCCGACGAGGGCATTGCCAGGGTTTCTCCCAAACGATCAGAAGAACTGTTGTTTGACGACATCGTATTCTTGCCCCAAATGCAGGAGGAACACGATGTTTTCAGCGCGGTTTTGCGTGCTTTTTTGGGTGCTGGAAATGTTTTGGAAACGGAAACATTGCTACTGGAGTCTTTGCAAGCCGATCCGAATGGTGGCAAAACATTTCTTGACCTGATCGGGGATTATGAAGAGTTACCCAAGTCGTCCATCGCCTTGTTGAAAAACTTGACATTAGAGGTTTTGACCAAGGTTTTGATCACCGGCTACTATGCAGAAGAGGAACATATCTTGTTCGACCCAATTCCCAATTTCATTTTCACCCGCGACATCGCCGTAACGGTCAATGACCATGTGATTCTCACCAAAGCCGCCAAAGAGGCCCGGCACCGCGAGAATTACCTTACCCAGTATATTTTCCAGCAGCACCCCACCTTCAAAGCCCTGGCGGCCCAAGATCGCATCATCAACTTGAATGACCTGGATACTTTCCCGCCTTCAAAACGTGGAGAATTTGTGTCAATCGAAGGGGGTGACATGATGGTTTTGAGCTCTGATTTCCTTTTGATTGGTTGCAGTGAGCGCAGTACTGATCACGGCATTCGCAGTCTGACCAAACAATTGTTTGCCAAAGGAGTCGTCAAAAACGTGGCGAAAATCAATATTCCGTACGACCGCTCCTACATGCACATTGATACGGTTTTTACGCAAATCAACCACAACCACATTGTAGCTTACAAGCCCCTGATTGTCGATGGCATCAGCTCTACCGTCAAAGTATTTCGCAGCGATGGGGAGGAGTTGTTTTATCCATCGGTGCACGATTTCATCAAAATGGAAATCAACCCCAACATGCAGTTCATTTACAGCGGCATGGGCCAGTCGCCTTACCAAGAACGCGAACAATGGACCGACGGCTGCAACCTCGTGGCCCTCAAACCAGGTGTTGCGCTTACCTACGACCGTAACCCCAAAACCGAGGAGGCGTTCAAAAAATTTGGCTACACCATCCTTCACGCCCGCGACTTTTTAAAAGGCGTGGCTGAAGGCAAAATCGACCCACAAAAAGTAGAAAATACGATCATCACTTTGCCTTCCAACGAATTGTCGAGGGCAAGGGGAGGCTCGCATTGCATGACTTGTCCGGTGGAGCGGGGGTGAAGGTAGTTGAAATGTTGAAGGGTTGAAATGTTGAAAAAAGACCAGCGTTCAGGCGTGCTGCTTGCGCAACATCTCAACCATTTCATTGCCTAAACCTGTTATCGCCATGATCATTTGATCGTCCAAACCATTTTCTATTGCCCTGACTGCTGTTGCTATTTTCTCGTCCTCACGCTCCAAAACGATCACTTTGCGGCGTGAAGCCTCAATTTTAGCCAATTCCCATTCTTCGGGGCTGATTTTGTCTTGTTGAATCAACTCAACTGCTCTTTTGATGCCGCTATTTTGGGTGTTGATCCGAGGGTTTTCTGGACTGTGGATACTTTCATAGATCAAATCCAGCCAATCTCGGTAATTGTCAGGTGTTTCTAGGTCTTTATAATTTGGATTGAGAAAAATCAATTCAGGGTTAAAGATTTTTCTTTCAACGCCTTTGAGGTTTTTGGGATTTAAATTTGAAATCAACACTTCGTCTTCGTAAAATTCTCGTGTTACTTCATTTAGTCGATAAGGCGCAGTCATCACTACAATAGTATAAACTGTCCTTTCAACAGAGTAATCCTGTGAACTCCGTTGTTGTTCGGTGATCGCCTGGAGGTGATAATGCAAAAAACGATCAAAATTATGGTCATAGTCAACTTTTTGAATCTCGATAACCACTCTTTTTTTGAGGTCTTCGGCAAAAATGTCGTATTTAAAATTGACGTTGCCAATTTTTGGCTGAAACGCTTTCTCCGTTTCAATTTTTTCGGGGTCCACATCAATGCCGACAATATCTTTTACAAAAGCTTTGAACACCAACATATCAGTGAAAGCCTTTTTGAAAAACACTTCATTGTCTAAGCGAACAAGTGCCATTTAATTTTTCACACAAAGTTAGTCAATAATTTGTTGCAAAACCTGGAAGAAATTAAAGTTTTTGGGGTTTTCTCAATACCCCAAAGCGTCGTCATCGGGATTGCGAGGGTCTGCGGCACCGTGCCACTTGCCATTGGGCAGCCTTTGGATGGCTTTCACTACGGCCATATAGTTGATTTCGCGCAGTTTATGCCCCAGTTTTTCTAGTGCGGCGCGGGTTTCGGGCGTCAAGGCACCTTTTTCCACCCAAATCTCGTCGGGCATCCATTGCTGGTGAAAACGGCCTGCTTTTACCGCCTCGTCGAGGGGTAAATTGAACTCCATCGCATTGATCATCACCTGAAAAACGGCAGTAATGATCGTAGATCCGCCAGGAGCACCAATCACCATGAATACTTTTCCATCTTTTTCGACGATGGTGGGAGTCATGGCGCTTAACATGCGCTTGTTGGGAGCAATGGCGTTGGCTTCGTTGCCGATCAGGCCAAATTGATTAGGCACCCCGGCTTTGGAACTGAAATCGTCCATTTCGTTGTTGAGCAAAAAACCAGCCCCGTGCACCACTACTTTGTTGCCAAAATTGGAATTGAGCGTAGTGGTCACGGCCACCGCATTGCCCATGGCATCTACCACCGAGGTGTGTTCGGTTTCAAAACTCTCTTTGGCCAGCCCAAAATTCCCTGCCAGGATGTCTTTGCTGGCAGTAGCTTGCTGTGGGTTGAAGTTTTTCATGCGCATCAACAAGTAGCGATCATTCAGCAAGCTGTCTTTGGGAACTTTGTAAAAATCAGAGTCACCCATGTACTGCGCCCGGTCGGCATACACCCGGCGTTCGGCCTCGGCCATGAGGTGTACGGCTTGGGGGCTCTGAAAACCATAGGAAGCCAAGGGATAGCGCTCCATCATTTTGAACAATTGCAGCAAAATGATGCCCCCGCTGGAGGGTGGTGGCATGGAAATGATCTTGTAAGCCTTGTAGTTCGCACTGACGGGTTCACGCCATTTAGCCTGGTAATTTTTGAGGTCTTCCAGGCTGATTAGGCCCTTGCCGCGTTGCATTTCAGCAGCGATCAATTCAGCGGTTTTTCCTTCATAAAAACCTGCGTGGCCTTGGCTTTTGATGCGCTTGAGGGTAGCAGCCAGGTCTTTTTGGATCAAAATATCGCCAAGGGCCCATTTTGGCTCGCTTTCGCCTGCGGCGGCAATTTTGAGGTAGGGATTGGCGTCTTTGTTGTACTTCATGAACACGGTGCGGGCTCCATTCAGGCGATCTGCTTCCCCTTTGCTGATGGCGTATCCCCTTTCAGCAAGGTCGATGGCTGGTTGAATGATTTTGACAAAAGGTAGGCTACCGTATTTCTGGTGCGCAGCGATCATGCCCGCTACTGTTCCTGGTACGCCCGCAGCCAAGTGCCCCTCAGTGCTCAAGCCTTGTACCACATCACCTTTTTCGTTGAGGTACATGTCACGACTGGCTTTACCTGGTGCTTTTTCGCGGTAATCCAGGGAAGCAGTTTCGCCTTTTTCGGTGCGCAAAACCATCAATCCACCGCCCCCCAAATTACCTGCACGGGGATAAACCACGGCAATGGCAAATTGAATGGCCACCGCCGCATCAACGGCATTTCCCCCTTGCTTGAGGATGTCCAGGCCCACTTTACTGGCCAAAGGGTGCGGTGTGACTACCATTGCCTGGTCTGCGACCGTGCTTTTGCTGCTTTGGTATTGGGTAAAAGGGGCCTTTACCGCACAGGAGAAAGTAAAACCCAACAAGAAGACGAAAAATACAACTTGCCTTTTTGCCATTTTTTTTGCTTAAAAATTATTTGAAAAGGGCGCTGAAAAAAAAACAAAATCTCGATTCAGCGCCCCTCTTTTCAACCCTTCAACATTTCAACTTTTCAACTACACTAAACCAATTTCATTCCCACCGGATCCCAATTGATCGTGGTTTTGCGTGCAGCACTCATGTTGCAAGCGAGAGATGGAGCTGCCGCCCGGAAACCAAAGGCCGCGTCTTCCAACACCTTGCCTTCGCCTCTAATGGCGTTGAAAAACACCACCATGTGGTCAAAACGATCGTCGTAGCCATCGGGTGGCAGGGTTTTGATCGGTTCTTCGTACTTCACGTCCTTGGTGTATTTGTCCGTGGGGTACATTTCGGCGTGTTTTTTCAGGAATTTCTTTTGCTCCGCTTCCGAAAACGACAGCAAAGAATCGTAGCCCAGGCTGTACATCGGCGCATTGGGCCGCTTGAGGGTTTTGAGGGTAATGTCGTTCCAGCCGATTTCGATCATGCCTTCCGTTCCTACGATGCGGGTTTGCAACAAGCCTCCGCTGCCGTCGGCCAGGTTCACGCGGGTGAAAAATGGGAAGGATGAGTGCTTATCGGTTTTTGGATAATCGAGTAGGGCAGTGACCAAATCCTGGGCGTCGCGGCCATCTTTCCAGTAATTGATGTCGCCAATGGCAAAAATCCGGTTGGGTCCCAGTGCGCCAGTGGCCGTATGCAGGGCGGTGATCAGGTGTACAAACAAGTCGCCCGCTACCCCAGTACCATAATCTTTGTAATTGCGCCAGCGGAAAAAACGCATGGCATCAAATGAGCGCTTGGGCGCGTCGCCTAAGAAGCGGTCCCAGTCGATAGCGCTGGGCACAATTTCAGCGGGCATGGAATATTGCCAGGCCCCAAGGGCGTCACTGCGGTCCACACAAGCCTCGGCATAGTTGATCTCACCAATCAATCCTTGTTGGATGAATTCCCTGGCTTTGAGTACACTGATGGCGCTGGCCCTTTGGCTGCCCACCTGGAATACCTTGCCCGTTTTTTTCTGGGTCGCAATCACCGCAGCGCCTTCTTCGATGCGGTGTACCATTGGTTTTTCGCAATACACGTGTTTCCCAGCGTTCATGGCGTCGATAGAGATGCGGTCGTGCCAGTGGTCGGGTACGCAAATCAAAACGGCATCAATGTCTTTGCGCTGGATGATTTCGCGGTAATCGCGGGTGGTGGCGATTTGGTTGCCCCACACTTCTTTGGCACGCACCAGGCGGTCATCATACAGGTCGCAAACCGCCACCAATTCAACCCCAGGTACTTTGAGTGCCGTATTGGTGTCAAAATGACCAATGATCCCCGCGCCGATCAGGCCAATGCGGATTTTGTCGATGGCCGCTACTGGTTTGAAAAAAGATTCAGCAATGTGAATGTTTTCGGCTTCCATTCGGGTGCCGATCCCCGCCAGCAAGGTTGTCGCAGTGGCGGCTTTTTTGATGAAATTTCGCCTGTTTGTAGCCATGTTGTGTATCTTTAAGCTGCACTAAGTGTTGATGAATGATGCAGCAAAATAAAAACTTTTACAATGGGGGCAAACCAACATCTTTTTATTTGGCGTATATCCTTCAGCTTGGGGGTTTTGTTGTGTTGCTCGTCGGTGAAATCAGCGGCCCAAAACTCCTGGAAAATCGCTGGAAAATCCATCCCGGAACTAAATCGGCAGGAATGGCGTTTGCCTGAGCGAAGCATGCTAAACTTCAATTTTTCACCTCAAAAAAAGGGCCCAACCATGCCCGATAAGTCTTTGATCGCCGCAGCGCATCCCGACTGGTTTTCGGTTGAAAAATTGCCTTTTTTCTGTAAAATTGAAGAGAAAATGACCCGCAACCTCAAATTTCCCGTCAAGTTCAGATTGGGAGAAGTGCAATACGTTGAACAGGTTTTAGAAGGAAAATACTGATGACCAGCAAACCATTTGGCCACAAAGCGTATGGAAGCATTCCGCATTTGCCGACTTCGAGATTGGGCATCGGCGACCACCACTGCCAGGAAGGAATGGCCCGCATCGCTACCCTCAAAACCCGCGATCACTTGGACCAAATCATCGTACAAGAAAAACTGGATGGCTCCAATGTGGCAGTGGCCAAATTGAAGGGGCAAATCATTGCTTTGAATCGAGCTGGCTACCTCGCAGAAACCTCCAATTTCATCCAACACCATTATTTTGCCCAGTGGGTGGCCAAAAACCGGGCTTTTTTCGACTCCATTTTACAAGAGGGCGAACGGCTTTGTGGCGAGTGGCTCCTCTTGGTGCACGGCACGCGTTACGACCTGAGCGGGCGCTCGCCTTTTGTGGCTTTTGACCTGTTTACGCCTCAGCAAGAGCGCTTGATCTACGCTGATTTTTTAAAGCGATTTGAGCAAACGGAAATGGCCCTGGTGCCTACGGTGTATGTGGGTCCTGACGCGGTTTCGATTGAAAAAGCCCTGGAATCCATCGGTGAATACGGCCAATACGGTGCAATCGACCCCGTGGAAGGGGCCATCTGGCGGGTTGAAAGGGGCGATAAAGTGGATTTTTTGGTCAAATACCTGAAGCCCGATAAAGTGGACGGGACTTATTTGCCGATGGTGACTGGCGGGCCGGAAGTTTGGAATTTGGAGCCTACTTCCCTTGTTCTTTGACTAAAACCTCCAAAATCTTCGCCAAAGCGGGAGCCTTCCCTCCCGGAGCTTTCCAAATTTGGGTGTAATTGATTGCGATGCTAGCGTCTAAGCTCGGCACATAAGCCACCTGGGTGCCCCAAAATCCCGTGTGGGTGTAGGCATCTGTACCATTTACGTTGATTTTGAAAATGCCCATGCGGTAATCCATGCGGGGCTTGCTGGCATATTGTACAGTGCTGAGCATGGTATCTAAGGTTGCCTGTTGCTTGAAAACGCGGTGATGAAACAACTGGTAAAAGAAACGAGCCAGGTCTTCCGAAGTTGACAAGAGCCCACCGCCGCCGTAATAATCGACGCTGGGGCTGATCTGGTAAGTATCCATGCCATCCATGTACTGGTGGATTCGGCTTTCGCTGCGCTGGGGTTCTGCGCCTTCGAACCAAGTCTTTTTCAAACCCAATTTGGAGAAATTGAGCAAGTCCTGGATGGCCTTATTGAGGCTTTTTTGGGTCAGTTTTTCCACCACCTCGCCTAATAAGATGTATCCTGTATCGGAATAACTGAATTTTTCGCCGATTTGCCCCACTGGTTTGCCGCCTTTGACCAATTCTTCCAATTGCTCGGTCCGGGTCCATTGGTGGCTGGGATGGCCCAGCACAGCGGGCATGTAAGTGCTGGTATGGGTATGGTCAAATAGGCCACTAGAATGGTACAACAAGTGGCGGATGGTGATTTTGGCGGGATCGTAAGTGCCTCTTCTCAAAATAGTGGCGTGTTCAGTGGAGATGTATTTTTCGATGGGATCCTCAAGAGAAAGTTTTTGATCTTCCCACAAGCGCAAAATGGCCGCCGCCACAAAGGTTTTCGTAACGCTGGCAATGCGGAATTGGTGATTGACAGCTAAATGTGTTTGACTGCTGACTTCATTCAAGCCCGCAGCACCATACCATGTGATTCCTTGCTTCGGAACCCAAACGGTAGCCAGTATCCCAGGCATTTCAGCGCTCAATTCTTGGTCAAGGATAGATTTAAAGGAGGATGTAAGCCCTTCACTTTTGCTGATTTGATGGGTTTTGCAAGAACTTGACAAAAGCAGGGCAGTGCCCAGAACGAAGCTGAGTGCGTTTTTCATGGCATGGTTTTTATAGGGTGAATTTAGTGAAAAAGAGCTTGACTAGTTCTGGGGAATGAAAAAGATTTGCCCTTATGATTTCAAATAAAAGTTTAAAACAGTAATCGTATCTACTTTTCGTTTTTTATTTTTACCTTTGAGGAATGGCCTTTTACCGATAGCAATAAAAATGGCGAAAAAAAGACAACAAGCCAGCGATGGGTTCCACCAAATTTTGCTTTACACTACCCCCGACGGTCGTGTGAAAGTAGAGATTTATTTGCAAAACGAAACGATATGGTTGACCCAGCAAAAAATAGCAGACTTGTTTGGTGTAGAACGGAGCGTCGTGACGAAGCATTTAAAAAACATCTTTGACACTCAAGAACTTGACCCAAATTCAGTATGTGCAAAAATTGCACATACTGCCGCCGACGGGAAAACGTATCCTACCCAGTTCTACAACCTTGATGCGATCATTTCGGTCGGGTACCGGGTAAATAGCAGCCAAGCAACTGCCTTTCGAATTTGGGCTACTGAACGGTTGAAGGAATACATCATCAAGGGGTTCACGATGGACGATGAGCGGCTGAAAAACCCAGATAATATTTTTGGTAAAGATTATTTTGAAGAGCAACTTGCCCGAATCCGTGACATACGCAGCAGCGAAAGAAGGTTTTATCAAAAAATCACCGATATCTATTCACAGTGCAGTGCAGACTACGACGTACAGTCCAATTTCACCAAAGAATTTTTTGCAAAAGCTCAAAACAAATTACATTGGGCGATAACTGGTCAAACTGCCGCCGAACTGATCATCAACAGGGCTGATAGCAACAAAGAAAATATGGGTTTGACAACTTGGAAGAATGCTCCCAAAGGTGAAATCAGAAGAACAGACGTCGTTATTGCCAAAAATTACCTGAACGAATCGGAATTAAACGGCTTGAACCGAATTGTGTCCATGTATTTGGATTATGCTGAAAGCCAAGCAATGAGGGGAATTATCATGTACATGCATGATTGGATAGAAAAATTAGATGCTTTCTTAGAATTCAATGATGTTTTGGTGTTGAAACATTTGGGGAAAGTCTCTCACGAGGAAGCAGTGGCTTTTGCAGAAAGTGAATTTGAAAAATTCCATTTGACACAACTCCGCTTATTTGAAAGCGATTTTGATAAAGTCGTCAAGGAATCACTTAACCCCAAAACTAGTCATGATGAGAATACAATTTGACGATTGCCGAGTTTCCCTGACTTGCCCAAAAACAACTCCCCCATTTTCTCTACCAAAAAATATCCACCCATACCTTTTACTCCCTATTTTCACGCCATGAATCTGGAAGAACTACGCGAATATTGCCTCGCCAAAAAAGGCGTGGAAGAAGGCATGCCTTTTGGCGATACCACCTTGGTCATGAAAGTGATGGGCAAAATCTTTGCCTTGCTGCCTTTGGACGCTGAAATCCAAACCATTAACCTCAAGTGCGACCCGGATCGCGCCATCGAATTGCGCGAAGCCTATCCCGACTCGATCCAACCGGGCTACCACATGAACAAAGCGCATTGGAATACGGTCAGTACAGAACTGGGTTTGCCCAAAAAACTGCTACAAGAAATGATTGACCATTCCTATGACTTGATCGTAGCCAGTTTGCCCAAAAAAGTCCGCCTGGAATGGGAGCAACTTTGAAGGAAGTAGAGGTTTTGATCGTAGGTCAGGGCTTGGCGGGGTCCTTGTTGGCCTATTTTTTGGAAAAAGCAGGCCTGAGCTTCCATGTCATCGACAACGATGGTCAACATTCGGCCTCACGCAAGGCAGCCGGGCTGATCAATCCCGTCACAGGCCGCAATTTTGTCAAAACCTGGAAAGCTGATGCCCTCCTCCCCTTCGCCCGCCAGACTTACCGCGATTTGGAGTCGATGCTGGGTGCTCGTTTTTACCATGAACGCACCATTTACCGGGCCCTGGCTAGCATCAAAGAAGAAAACGATTGGCTGGCCCGCGCTGGTGAGGCGGGTTATGAAGCTTACATGGGTCCCTGCCACCAGGGCATGGAACTGGCTCCGGGCCGCCTCTCTCCTACCCCAGCCTACGGGGAAACCCTGAAAAGTGCGCAACTGATGGTCGCCGATTTTCTTGATTATTTTCAAAATTACCTTTTAGGAAAATTCCAACTGAGTAAAAACAAATTCCATTACAGTAACTTGCAACTAAGCGAAAGCACGCTGGAATATGCTGGCATCCGGGCCAAAACCCTGTTTTTTTGCGAAGGCTATGGCTTGAAAAGCAATCCTTGGTTCGATTACCTGCCTATGCGGGGCGACAAGGGCGAGGCTTTGATTGTGGATTTTCCGGGTTTGGATTTTGAGCAGATCGTCAAGCAGAACAAGACTTTCATCGCACCCGCGAGTTCGGGCAAGCATTGGGTGGGGGCTACCTATGCCTGGAACTTTGAGCATGATGAGCCTACCGAGGCCGCAAAGCAGCAACTATTTGAAGAATTGGGCGCTTTTTATCCCGCCGAAAAGCGTGTCGTGGAACACTGGGCGGCCATTCGCCCAACGGTGAAAGACCGTCGGCCCCTGATTGGACCACATCCTGAACACCCGCAACTGTGGGTTTTCAATGGCTTGGGGACCAAAGGCGCATCATTGGCACCATTTTGGGCCCATCATTTGGTGGAGGTTTTGCAAAAAAAGGCGATATTGGATGCCGAAGTGGATATCCAGCGTTTTGCACTATTGGCCCCGCATAAATCATAAAGGACCAATAGTGAGCGTTTAAGCTAAAGACTGATTCTGATGGAGTGAAAATTTCGGTTTTTAGAAATTCAGCAATGCATTGAACATTGATTTTCAATTAAAAATCTTTGTTCTTTTTTGCTTGACCAAAAAAGAACCAAAAAAGTCAAGGGCTGTGATCAAATCCTGCGATTTTGCCTGAAACGTCTGACGGGAGTCCATCAAACTCGCTCCTTCGTCGCTCAGACAGTGATGGCCTCTAATCCGTCAGCCCTTTCGCAAAATCGGGATTTGCTAAAGGCCCCTTTGGACCCCGGATAGCATCCGTGAAAATTGAACAACACAGTCAAAGTCAAAAAATGTCGAACCAGCGCTCCTCCCAATACTGGTTTAACAAAACTATAACAAATCATCCTGTTCTCTGGATATGTAATTCGATCGTCTTTGCATCTTGTTTTTGTACTCAAAAAACGAGTGTGCCCAAAACCCTCGTCTTGGAAATTACGAGGAAACTAAAAACCAATTCAACGCGAAATGAAGCAAAGAACTTCGCTCATCCGCTGGACATTGATCGCACTGGCTTCTTGTCTGGTTATTTTCACTGCATTTAGTAAAAACACCTTTCCAAAAAAACGCCCAATGCCCTTGAAAGACTATCCTAAGGAGTGGAAAGCCATTGATTCATTGGAAAACCAGGGCCTCACCCGCTCGGCCCTGGAAAAAGTAGAACTGCTGCTGGAGCGGGCCAAAAACGAAAAAGAAGCGGATCAGGTGCTCAAATCCCTGATTTACCGCAGCAAGTACCAAAGCCAATTGGAGGAAAATGGCAACTTTGTAGCCATTCAGAGCTTGCAAAAAGAGCTGGAAAACGCTCCTTTTCCAGAAAAACCAGTTTTGCAGTCGATGCTGGGGCAATTGTATGCCAATCACTTTGTCAACAATTCCTGGCAACTGCGCAACCGCACCACGATCAGCGATTTTCGGCCCGATGACCCGGCAACCTGGTCCGCTGAGGAATTGCAAAAAGAAAGCAATCGCCTTTACCTGGCCTCCTTGCAAGACCCCCAAACCCGCAATTTTCCCCTCAAAAACCTGGATGCCGTCATTTATCCTGGGGTGAATGTGGCTGGCTTGCGGACCAATTTGTTCGACTTGTTGGCTTTCCGCGCCATTGAGCATTTTAGCAATTCTCGCAGCTTCGTCACCGCGCCGATCAACAAATTCAGTCTGCGTCAAGCTGAGGCTTTTGCCGATGCTGCCACTTTTGCCAATTTCAACCTTCCGGTTGAGGACCAAAGTTCACAAGTTTACCAGGCTCTGAAAATTTACCAGGAAGTCATTAAATCGCACCTGAACGATAAGGATCCTGCTGCTTTGTTGGACGCTGATCTGCTGCGACTGGAGTTTGTAAATGAACACGCGGTGATGGGCAACAAGGAAGATTTGTACCTGCAAGCTTTGCAAAATTTTGCCCAAAAACACAAAACTCATCCCACCGCAGCAATGGCCATTTATCGCGTGGCTAAGGTGTATCAAATTCGTGGTCAGCGCTATGATCCTTTCATCAAAAGCAATGAGCAGTACCGCCTTTTGCTCAAAAAAGCCAAGGAGATAGCTGAAACATGCATCAAAGAGTATCCCAGAACTCCTGGGGGGCAATTTTGCAAAACACTTTTGTCTGAATTGAGCCAAAAGTTCTTGAATGTGCAGAGCGAATATGTACTTGCTCCGCAAAAGCCTTTTCTGGTCAAGCTCAATTTCCGCAACCTCAACAAAGCCTTTTTTCGCATCGCATTGTTGACCCCGGACCAACTTGAAAAATACAAAAATACCGACGGCAATAAGCAACTCGACTTTTTGCGCAAGCTAAAACCCCTGCGCAAATGGAGTGCAGCCCTGCCCGACGATGGCGACCTGCAAGAGCACAGTACCGAGATCAAAGTAGATGCTTTGCCAGTGGGCTATTATGTCATTTTGGCCGCCGAGACCGAAGCAATGGGCAACAAAGAAACGCCCCCAGCTTACTACTTCCTGCAAGTCAGCAAGCTGAGTTTCCTCAGCCAAAGCGATGTTGACGGCAGCACCCGCCTGGCCATTTTGAACCGCGAAACGGGCGAGCCCTTGTCGGGCGTTGAAGCTGTTTTCATCAGCAACGAATGGGAGCGTGAAAACCGCCGCTACCGCGAGCGTGAAATTGGTCGCGCCATCAGCGACAAGAATGGTTTTGTAAAAACCGAAGTGGCCGAACGTTCTTTTAAAGTCAAACTCATTGCGGGCAAAGACATCCTGTATCCCGAAGACCAGTTTTACAACTATCGCCGCGAAACAGGTGAGCGGACCAGCCAGCAAACCGTCTTTTTCCTCGATCGGGCCATTTACCGCCCCGGGCAGACCGTTTATTATAAAGGCATCGCTTTTGAACGCGATGGCAAAAGCACACCCCGAATTTTGGCCAATACGCCCGTGATTGTGACGTTTTTCGACGCCAATTCCCAAGAAGTGGCCCGCAAAGAGTTGCGCACCAACGAATATGGCTCGATCAATGGTTCTTTTGTGGCCCCCCAAGGCGGCTTGCGTGGTCAAATGAGCCTGATGTCTTCGATTGGGGCTTCTTACCACAGTTTTCGGGTAGAGGAATACAAGCGCCCAACTTTTGAAGTAACGCTCAAGCCACTTGAAGGTCAAGCCAAGTTGGAGCAAGACATCGCCATCAAAGGCGAAGCCAAAGCCTACGCGGGTAGCAGCATCAGCAATGCCAAAGTGACTTATCGCGTGGTGCGCGAAGTACGCATCCCCTGGTGGATCATTTGGCGTTGGAACTACAACTATACCGAAGAAGCCCAGGAAATTGCCAATGGCGAAACCCAAACCGACGCTGATGGCCAATTCAGCATCCCTTTCAAAGCCCAAGCGGACCAAAACGTCGATCCAAAATACAAGCCAGAATTTGGCTTCACCGTATATGCCGATGTGGTGGACGTAACGGGTGAAACCCACAGCACCAGCAGCAATGTCAACATCGGCACAGTAGGGCTGCGGGTCGACCTTGAAGTGTCCGAATTCATGGACATCAACCAGCCTATGCCCCTGGAAATCAGCGCTACCAACCTGGACGGACAAAAAACGCCCACCAGCGGCAGCATCGTCATCCAGAGCTTGAAAGCACCCAAGGGTCCATTGTTAGAGCGCTATTGGACGGCTCCTGATCGGCCAAGCATGACGGAGAAGGACTTCAAAAAAGACTTTCCCAACTTGGCTTTTGGCAAAGAAAACGAGAAAGAAAACTGGCCAACGGTGGCCAAAGTTTTTGAACAAAACTTCAACACCGCCCAAAGTGACAGCCTCAATTTGCCCTTGAGCTCCTTGAGCCCCGGTTATTACCTCATCGAGGTGAAAACCCAAGACAGCCAGGGTGAAAAAATTGAGTTCACCAAGTTTTTCCAGACTTACGACAGCAAAAATGGAAAACTGGCAGGCGCTGAACTATTTCGCGCCTGGATGGACCAAAACGAGTACGAGCCCGGCCAAAAAGCCAAACTCATCATGGCCAGCAATGCGCCAATGTTAAAGGTTTTGCTGCAAGAAGAGCAAGGTGAACGCATCGTCAACCAGCGCTGGATCGACTTAAAAAATTGGCAAGAAGAATTGCACGAAGTGATGGAAGCAGATCGTGGCAACAGTCATTTTGGCCTGATTGGCATTTGGAACAGCCGCTACTTCAGCCAGGACTTGGCCATGAACGTGCCCTGGAACAGTAAGATGCTCAAAATCGAGTACCAAAGTTTCCGTGACAAACTCTTGCCTGGCCAAGACGAAGAATGGCGCTTGCGCATCACTGGCCCCAAAGGTGAAAAAGTGGCCGCTGAAATAGTAGCAGCGATGTACGACGAGTCTTTGGACGCATTTGCTGCCAATTCCTGGGGTTTCTGGCCTTATGTCAACAATTGGGGGCCACGATTCCAGTGGCAAGCACGGGGTTTGGGCAGTACGAGTGGCACTTATGCCTGGGCCAATACCAAGGATACCTTACCCCAATTTGAATACCCAGGCTTGAATTGGTTCGGCTATATTTACGATGGCTACTTTGATGGACAAAGGCCAGGTAAAGCAATGCGCTCGCGTACTGCTGGTGCGATGCCTGAGATTTCAATGTCCATGGCACCCGCCGCAGATGGAACTCATGATTTGAATCCAGATAGAGCTCCGGTTACCTACTCAGCCAAATCGAAGAAAGATGAAGAAGAGGCGAATGAAGCGCCACCTTCACCGCCAGTTCTCACCAAGCCAGCCACCGCGCAAGCACCGATCACACCCCGCAAAAACCTGCAAGAGACGGTCTTTTTCATGCCCGAACTAGTCACCGATGCCACAGGAGCGGTGATTGTAAAGTTCAAAATGAACGAGGCCCTGACCCGCTGGAAATTCCTGGGCTTGGCGCATACCAAGGAGCTGCAAGTGGCCAGCACCAGTAAAAGTGTAGTGACCCAAAAAGACCTGATGCTGCAACCTGCGCCCCCACGCTTTTTGCGCGAAGGCGACGAGATCGAACTAACAGCCAAAGTGAGCAACCTGAGCGACAAAACCCTCAGCGGCAGCGCGACTTTGCAGTTGTTCGACGCTTTGAACCAGCAGCCACTGGACCAACAATTGGGCAACTTGGCGGCCAATGTGCTATTTATGGTACCCGCCGGACAAACCGCACCGCTCATTTGGAAGCTGAAAATTCCAGTTGGCGGAGCCAGCGCGATCACTTACCGCATGACCGCCAGCGCTGGCAGTTTCAGCGATGGAGAGGAAAATGCCCTGCCCGTACTCAGCAACCGCATGTTGGTGACCGAGACCCTGCCTTTGTTCGTTCGCGGCAAGCAGGAGCGCACTTTCACGCTCACTTCGATGGCCGAAAACCGAAATTCTACGACTTTGGTGCCCCACCGCCTGAGCTTGGAATTCACCTCCAACCCTGCCTGGTTGGCCGTCAAAGCCCTGCCCTACCTGATGGAATACCCCCACGAGTGCGCCGAGCAAATTTTCAGCCGCTACTACGCCAATGCCCTCGCAGGAGCAGTGGTGAATCAGCACCCTAAAGTGAAAGCGGTCTTTGAAAAATGGAAGGGCACCAACGCCCTGCAAAGTAATCTGCGCGCCAACCAAGAATTGAAAGCCGTCTTGTTGGAAGAAACGCCTTGGGTACTCGAAGCCCAAAGCGAGGAAAAACAGCGCCAGCAAATCGCCATCCTTTTTGACCTAGACCGCATGGGCCGCGAAGAAAAATCAGCCCTCGACAAGCTGAAAGAACGGCAACTGCCTAATGGAGCTTGGGCCTGGTTCAGCGGTGGCCGCGAGAGCTGGTACATCACCCAGCACATCGTTGCTGGCTTGGGGCACTTGGAAAAGTTAGGTGTAAAATCCAAAGGCCCCGTTGGTGAAATGAGCCAAAAAGCCGTGCAATTCCTCGACGACGAAGCCGCCAAGTACTACCAGGACTTGCAAAAAATGGAAAAAGAGAAACGCGGCAAGCTCAGCGACGACCACCTCAGCGACCTCATCATCCATTATTTGTACACCCGCAGCTTCTACCCCGAAGTCGACCCAGCGCCCGCAGCGAGCGAGGCTTTGAAGTACTACCGCCAGCAGGCCCAGCAATATTGGAACAAAAAAGGCAATTACCAACAAGGCATGTTGGCCCTGGCCTTGCACCGCAACAAGGATGCCGATTTTCCGCAGCGCATCGTCAAGTCCCTGCGCGAGCGGGCCTTGCAATCCGCTGAGTTGGGCATGTACTGGAAAAACCCCAGCGGCTACTATTGGCACGAGGCCCCGATTGAAACCCAGTCCCTGATGATCGAGCTGTTCAGCGAAGTGGCCAAGGACGACAAATCGGTGGAAGAAATAAAGGTCTGGCTGCTGCGCAACAAGCAAACCACCCACTGGAAAACCACCAAAGCCACTGCCGAAGCGGTGTATGCCCTGCTCAATACCCAAGGCAAAATCGAGCTATTGGCCGATGCACAAGCGGTGGATTTGAGCTTTGGGCAACTCAAAAACAAGGAGGCCCAAGCCAGCATTGCCAAAGCCCAAAAAGATGGCGAAGCGGGCACGGGTTATTTCAAAACCACTTGGCAGGGCAAGGACGTGCAAAAAGGCATGGAAGCCATCACCGTCAAAAACCCCAATGCGGGTATCGCCTGGGGTGGCATTTATTGGCAGTACTTCGAGCAATTGGACAAGATCAAGTCCTTTGTGGCCACGCCTTTGACCCTGCGCAAGCAATTGTTCAAGCAGGAAAACAGCCCCAATGGCCCCAAACTGCGCGAAATCAGCCCCAACGCCCCACTAAAACCTGGCGACAAGGTCATTGTGCGCGTTGAGCTCCGCTCGGACCGCGACATGGAATACATCCACCTCAAGGACATGCGGGCCGCTGGTTTTGAGCCCATGAATGTGCTGAGCCAGTACAAATGGCAAGGCGGCCTGGGCTACTATGAAAGCACGGGCGATGCCGCTACGAACTTTTTCATCGACTACCTACCCAAGGGCACTTATGTATTTGAATACCCCTTGCGGGTGATGCACAAGGGCTCTTTCTCCAACGGCATCAGCAGCATCCAGTGCATGTACGCGCCGGAGTTCAGCAGCTTTTCTAGCGGGGAGCGGGTGGAAGTGAAATGAGTTGAAAGGTTGAGGGTTGAAAGGTTGAGGAGAAACGGGCAGTTCCGGGGACGGGGCTGCCTGTTTTAATTTTGCAAGCTTAAATGTCCTCAAACTCCAATTTTACCCCTTCTTTTCAACTCTTCAACTTTTCAACTTTTTTAGACTTTGGACATAAATCCAGTTCCGCGCAAAAAAAAAGACAGAACTGCGATCGGTTGCGTATATTTATGTATGCAAAAAACAAATATCAACACCGAACAGTTCTGTCTAGCTCTTTTGACC
>JAAFJY010000017.1 GCA_013299105.1 Chitinophagales bacterium
ATGGCTTTTTGTTGGTTGGGCTTGAGGCCCAGGTTCAGTTCCTTCATCCATACTGGCAAAAATGAGCTCCCGATGATCACATCAGATTTCAACAAGGTCTCATTGAATATTTGATTGGCCCTCAATACCCTTAATTGTCGGTTGAACAAGAGGTCAGTTTTGTGCTCCACCAGTACTTGAATCAATTCAGGATCAATGCTTTTGCAATTGTTTTCTTTATCGGCGATGATATAAGATTGTTGAAGGTGGTATTTCAATAAGTCCTCAATGAAAAGCTCTAGGTCAGCAAAATGGTGGTAAAAAGAAGATTTGCTGATGCCTACTTTTTTGGCCAAAGGTTCAATTTTCAATGCTTCGAGGCCCGAAAAAGCAAAGATTTTGTAGCCTGTTTGTATCCAAATGTCCTTGGCATCGGTCATCTTTATAAGTTTTATGGGCCATAAATACGCATTTTTACAAAAAAAAGCAGGCAAAACGATCAAAACCGACCGCCTGCCTGCTTCAGAAAACTTGGATGTTTCTTACAAGAGGGTAAAACAGTGTTGTACTGGGCGTTCGGAGTTCTTCTCAACTCCTCAACTAAAACAGCTCAGTTCGCGTCAACCACCCGGCCTGAGCCGCTGGTCGATTGGTTGATGCGGGGCTTGCCTTTGTAGCGAAAGCTGCCTGAACCGGAAAGGCGCACATCCACTTCATCACTCACCCGCAGCGAAATGCCGCCGGAACCAGTAGCTTTCAAATCAGCGCGTTTTAAGCTGAAACCAAAGCCATCCACTTGGCCAGAACCTGTGCTTTCGTGGATGATGTTGTTTGCAAAACCTTCCAGGTTCAAATCTCCAGAACCAGTAATGCGGCTGTCGATGCTTTCGCCTTCGAGGTCGAGTGTCAGGTCGCCGCTGCCAGTGTTGCGGAGTTCGAGGTTGCTTACTTTCAAAACCTTGTCCGAACTGATATTGCCCGAACCCGTGTTGCGGATAGCGGAAATGCGTGGGATGGTGATGAAAACCTGCAAATTGCCATCGCCAAGTACACAGCGATCGTAGTCGATGTTCCAAGTACGGCCGTTCACGTCGCGCTCCAGGATACCAATGATGTTTTGTGGGCCTACCACTTTCACCTCTTGGGTGGTGCCTTGGGTGATGATCACATCTGCGCTGCACTGCAAAGCAATGGCGTCAAAAGTGGGGAGATCAAGGGTACGGGTAGTTCGGGAGCCATCGGCCCTGATGCAAGTGGTAAATCCATCGTCATCGATGTTGCAAGCGGTGAACAAGGTGCTTAAAACCAGCAAAGTTACTAAATACGAGATCCTTCTCATGGTGTGTTATCTGTTTGGGTTAGAAAAAGGGTAAATAAGCGGGGGACTCCTCAACTTAATTCGCGTCAATGATCCGGCCAGAGCCAGTGACATTGGAAGAAATGCGGGGATTACCCTTGAAGCGAAAATCACCGGAGCCGCTGATGCGTACCGAGGCGTCGTCGGCAATGGTAAGTTCTACATCACCTGATCCCGAAATCCGGGTATCACAGCGTTTGGTACTCAGGGGAAATGCCCGCAAATCGCCCGATCCACTGGTGCTGTGTTCTAAATTGCTGGCTTTGCCTTCGATCAGCATATTGCCCGACCCCGAAATGCGGGTAATGACCTCCGTAGCATCAACGCCTACATCCATGCGGCCAGAGCCTGAAATACTGAGGTCAATTTCACTGACCTTGATGATGTTTTCGCTAATCAGGTCGCCAGAGCCGCTGATGCGCAGCGCACGAACGTCGGGAATGGTGATAAAAACCTGCACATTGCTGGCATTGCGCACACAACGGGTAAAGTCAACGTCCCAGGTACGGTTGCTCACGTTGCGGTTCATCACATTGATGAGGTTGAGCGGCCCTTCCACCACTACTTTCTGGGTAGCACCTTGGGTGATTTTTACGTTGATTGAAGAGCTCAAAGTAACGGCATCGAAGTTGGCCAAATCCAATTCGCGGCTCACGATTGAGCCTTCTCCACTGACGCAGGGACCAAAATCATCGTCGTCCCAATCAAAATCGCAGGCACTGATCGCCAAGGCCAGCACCAAGAGGCTGGCAAGAAAAAAAATCCTTCTCATTGTCGGGTATTTAAGGGAAAATGGGAAAATTTGATCAAGTCATCAGAATCCGCCAAAGCGTAGGCCTACCCCGTAAAAGGTGCCACGGAAGTCAGTTGCCTTGTAACCACGGCTCTCATTTACGCCAGAGGTGTAGCGGTAGCCCACCGTACCGGCCAAGCGGAACCAGCGGAAAACATTGAGCTCCAAACCTACTTCAGGAGTGACAACAAAAACCCGGTCTGCGTCGCCAAAAGTGTAATTGGGATCGTCAAAAGGCACGTTGATAGCCCCCCAGCCTACCCGGCTGCTCACGTAAGCGTGCAAAACCTTGCGGGTAGGGATATTCAAACCCACCCAAAAGCCGCCGTGCCCAATGTCTAGGCGATCGATGTCGCGACCATCCCACAGGGCATTGAAATCTACGCTGCCAACGCCATAAGCGCCCACAAATACATCGCCAAAAGCCAAACCGCCACCGCCGCCTACTGCCGAACTGGCACCTTTGTCGCCCAGGCGGTTTTCAAAAATCATGCTACCAAAACCACCCGTTACGCGGGCACGTTTGAACAGGGTTTCTTGTTGGGCCATTGCCACATGGGCACTGAGGATTACGGCGATGAACAAAAGCCAATTTTTCATTTTTACTTTTTTTAGTTGGTCTTATAAAAGTTTGTGTTCGAATGTGGGCACCCCACTGTTGTTTTGGGACATCTTTTTTCCAACTCAACAAGCATGGCACAGCCAGCCTCAAGCACAGCGCATACGGTGCCTGGGTTCAACAAAAAATTGAACCACAAAGTGTTACAGGAAAATCAGATTCGGATCCCCACGTTGAATCCCATCCAGCCTTGGGTACGCTTGAGCCCTTCCGTGCGGTCGAACCAGGGCTTTTTCACCAGCTCACTCCCTCCAAATCCATACTCAGTGCTGAATCGCGTTGATTGCAGGATGTTGAAAGTAGGGCCAGCAAAAATGCTGCTTCGACGACCCGTGCGAAGGTCAAGTGGCAGGCGGAATTGGTACATTTGATGCAGACCAGCAGTCCAGGGCTCGCGCTCGTTGATTTTGATGAAAACAGCTTCGAGGTTGACCAAAAATCCGCGGCTCAATGGAATGGTCGTTCCCAGTCCATAGCCCAGGCCCCAGGTCAGCTCCCTGATTTCGTTGTTGGGAATGCTGCTGGGGGCCTTGGTGATCCGTGCTCCCAGATATAAGATGTTGTAAAATGGCTTCACCCCTATTTTAAAAGATAAATTTCCAAAAAAAGCATCACTGCCCGCAATTTCCACTCGATTGTAGCCCTTACGGATAAAGTTGAGCAGGCCAATGGAGACTCCGTTTACCGTATCCGCTACGTTCAACAAGGCCATCTGAAAACCTTTTACAGATTTTGCCACATTGATCAAACTACTTACTTGCCCCACTTTGGTTCCTCTGCTCACATTAAACAAGCCTGCGACTTGCAAACGGGCGTCGCCCTTGCTGGTATTGAACAAGCCCGCAGCTTGCAAACTCCGAGAGTTTTCGCCTGCGACATTGAACAAACCACTGGCCTGGACACCAGCAAAATCTCGTCCAGCGATATTGAACACCCCAGCTGTCTGAATGGCATTTCCCTGCCCGGCGATGTTGAACATCCCCGCCGCCTGCACGCCAAAAATGGTATCTCCAGTAATATTGAACATGCCCCCTATTTGGGAGCCAATTACATCATGGCCCACTGCATTGCCCAAACCCGCTACTTGTACCCCTTTCACGTCATTGCGAATCGAGTTGACCAAGCCCCCCACTTCCACCCCTTCTACCCCGGCATTGTGGCCCCATAGCAAGTTGATGGACAACCGATTAGAAATTCTGGCGCTTTTCATGGCATTGGTCCCCAGGTAAGGAAGCAGGGAAATCTGAGCCAGGCGTGAGGTGGGAGTGGTTTTTACCTCCTGCAAAATCCGATTGTCCGTACTGCTGGAATCGGGACTTGTTGAAAGGGAGTCGAGCACTCGTTCGGGTGCTTCTGCTACCACAGGCTCTGGGGTGATCGGCGATATTTTGTAAACCTCTAGGTTTTCTTCACCATTGCTGTTATTACTTTTTTCTACTCGCCCCACTTGTCGCTGTGAAATCAGGGGCGCACTTTCGGCCCAACGACGGCGGCGCTCGGCGGCCATTTCTTCCAGGCGAGGGTCAGGATAAAGCGGGCTTTGTTGTTGTACTTCTTTGGGAGTGGGTTTTTGAGTGATGCGCGGAACAGGTTCTTTTTGTACCGGTTTAAGCACAATTTGCCCGCCGATGTAGCGGTAAGCAATTGGCATTGGTTCGAATAATTTGTCGAGCGCGTCGGAAAGCGATAAACTGTTTACTGAAATCGTTACGGGTTGTTGGAGTGGGATGTACTCCGCGCTGTAGGCAAAATATACATCGTGGTCATTGCTGATATCGTTCAAAACTTGCCTGAGTGGAATACGATTGTAGCTGAACGAGACCTTTTTTGTCAGCACTTGGGCAGTCATAGTACTAGCCATGCAAATGCAGATGAATGTACAAAAAAGGCGCATGATCAAGCGATTTCTAGCGAGTGATAAGGAAATAGGCAGTAAAAATTCAAGAGATTATTGGCAGCCTTTACCGGAAATAAGGTAGCCCTCAGCGGTTTTAACGTGCTTAGTCGAATTCGTGGAAGTAATAATAAGCAAGGCTTCTTCTGCTGAAGCGCCCCCAAACCGGCCTTTGAAAGGGCAATTGTAGATGGCCGGATCAGATACTTCTATTTTAATGTTGTAAAAACGTTCAACGGTAGGCAATACTTCTGACAAGGGTGTGTCTTGGTCGTACACGACAGAGCCTTCTTTCCAGGAATCGGCCTTGGCGATACTGGTTTCGGCTTTTTCCAATTCTTGGGATTCCGCGTTAAAAACGCCTGAATCGTTAGGCAGAAGTACCACTTTCTGAGGTTTGGCAGCCTTGGTCGATGCCACTTCTACCCTACCCGTTTTTACAGTTACTTCCACTTTCTCTTCGCCAGGATAAGCGCGTACATTGAAACTGGTACCCAAAACTGTGGTCTCCACGGCCCCACTGCTGATCACAAAGGGGTGCTCGGCGTCTTTGCTGACGTCGAAGAAAGCTTCGCCACTGAGGGTTACTTTTCGAATACCATCGCGGTAAGCATATTCCAGTTTAGAATTCTGATTGAGCCAAACCTTACTTTTATCGGGTAAAATCAGTTCTTGTCGCTCGCTTTTGCCCGTATTCACCGCTACTTCACGGTAAATCCCCTTACTGTGGCTCCACCACCATCCCACACTGAGCAGCAAAACCAAAGAGGCTGCTATACCCATCCAGCGCAGCGCATTGCGGCGAGCTGGTAAGCTGACAACTTTGGGTTCTTGTACTGGTTCGAGTTTTGGGGCTGGAACTACCGTAGGTTCAGCAATACGGCTTTGTACCTTGTTCCAGGCCACTGCGGTATTGGCTTGAAAAACGGGCTCCGTTTCTTCGTAGGTTTCGGTCAAGTCCCACAACTGCACCATTTCGGCAAAAAGCTCTTGGTTGGCCGGATCTGCGTCCACCCAATCCAATAGCACCTTTTCCTCTGCTTCCGACAAATTGCCAGAGAGGTACTTGCCAATGGTTTCCAGTTGTAAATCTTGCTCCATGCCAGACAGAATTTCAGTTCAAAGATACAGATGCAAAAACTAAAATGCTACCCCTATGTAAAACTTGTTTTTAAGAAAATATTTTTTTGCCTCCAAAAAGACCTAAAACAACTAACTCATTAGACTTGTAGGTAATGCGACAAACTACTCCTCAACATTTTCAAAGCTTTGCCCATTTGGTTTTCCACAGTTTTGATCGAAATACCCATTTGATCGGCGATTTCCTGGTAACTCATCTCTTCAAAACGGCTAAGTTGAAACACTTCTTTGCATTTGGGTGGTAATTCATTGATGGCCTCACGAATGTTTTGCTCCATTTCGTGGTGTATCACCTTAGAATCGGTTTCGCCTGAGCCTTTGAGTTGGTGGGCATGCTCATCAATTTCTTCATGAAATACTTTCTTGCTACGCAAATAGGCCAAAGCTTCATTGACCGCCATGCGGCGCAGGTAAGCCTCAATGGAAGAATTGATCTCAATCTGATGCCTTTTTTGCCAAAAACGCACGAAGACCTCCTGTGCGAGGTCTTCCACCACCGCATGGTCCTTGATCATCCGATTGATGGCAGTGCAGATTTTCAGGTAGTTTTCCTGAAAAATTTCTTGCAACACGCTCTCATCATCGGCTTTGAGTCGAGAAATGGCGCTATGTAGTCGGTCGTTTAGCATTCAAATAAGCGTACAGCGCGCAAAATAACGCATTCGGCGAAAATATTGGCACTGCTTCGACCAAAAAGCGTTTGCATGGGACCAAGGTTTGTTTAGTTCGTACCAAAATCCTGAAAGGAATAGCAGACATGGCCCCTGAAACATAGCAGTTTACTTAATCCTAGCGCAGCAGCAGGCGAAAATTTCAAAAAAATTTAGCTTAGTTCTTGTTTTTAACAATTATTGTTTTTATTTTTGAATCATTCAAAACATTTAACACAAAATCAAGCGGCATGAATTTAACGCAAAATATCCACCACTTAGAAAAAATTCTGAACAAAGAATCCGATTTCAGTGTGATCATGAATTTTTTCATGGACATAACGGACGATCCCAGCATTTTGGCCCAAAGTGAACGCTTAGAAAAACATCCCAACTTGCCTGAAATCCTGCAAGAAATTGTTTCGACCATTTTTATCCAGCTTTTTCCGGGCACCAATCCTCCCAAAATGAGTGAGCTGTACCTTTTGCAAGTGGCCAATACCGATTTTTATCACGGTTGCATGCGATTGGGCAATGGCTTGGGTAATTTCTTCTTTTACGAAAAAAGCGGTCTTGGCATGATCGGTTTAGCACCTGACATCACCAAAGACACTTGGTTTTCGCGCATTTCCCTGAAACCTCATGAGCAAGCAATACCTGCTTTTGCGAGCATGAACTGATGGTTTTTGCAAAAGGGATTGCAGATTCAAGGCAGGTCAAAATGATGAATCAATGAACACAAGTTCCTCTGATTCAAGATCAGCATCTGGAAACACATCTAAAATCGTGTAACCCTGGACTTCAGTCCGGGGACAAAATCCACCCCTGAATTTCATCTGAAATCTATCCAGCAGTTGCATCAAATGTCAGGCGAATGGCCACATGGAAAATTGCTGCAAATTGCCAAAATGGGTGCTAAAAGACATGTTTTCCAGGAAAACCTGCCCGTAGGTGAAGCTTCGCAAAAAGCCAAAAACTTGGTAGCATCTGATCCAAGGCGCGGGTCTTGGCTTCGGAGCAGCCTAGAAACTTGAAAAAGGGCTTCTGGAGCAAAAATCTATGAAAACTTTCCAGAAATTCTCAGAAATGAGTATTTTCACTTATCTTAGTATTTGAGCTAAAATAAACTGGACGTATTTGCTTTTGAGGTTTAGCAAAAAAAGAACACAACCTCCTTCCAGTCAGTTGCTTAAACTGGTAGTGACCTTTTTTCACTAAACCCAAATCCGTCCACCTTATTTCTTTACGCTCCCTTGAACACTTAAAATTCCCACTATGGACAAAATACTATTCAGCCTCTCCAAAGTACGAGAGCACCTCAGCACAGGTACCAACTTCAAAGAAATCATGGAGACTTTCATGGATCGGGTAATGGACGACCCTGCGGTACAAAAAGCCAGTAAACCAACCAAAGTTAGCTTACTCAAAGAAATGCTGCAAGTTGGAGTCGATGGCCTATTTGAATTGCAATTTCCCGATAAAACACCTCCGCCTATTCAAAATTTGATGGTATTGACCGTAAAAGGCTCGGACTTGTATTATGGTTCGATGTTCCTGGGCAAAGGCAATGGCATGTTTTTCTATTTTCAAAAAAGCAACCAGGGGCTGCTGTATTTTCATGAAGGTCATGGAAGCATGAATTGGTTTACCCGATTATCCATGAGCAGGGTACACATGCCCAAGGATCCGGAAATGAATTGAGCACGAAAAAAACGGGAGTTCTTTATACCCTTTCAAGCGCCAGATTCGTTTTTACGAAAAAAATGAACATGTACACCGCCTTTTTGCTGCTCGCATTGCAATTGTTTGAACCTTGCATCGAATGGACCAGCCCCATTGAGCAAGACCTCGGCGAGATAGCCAGCGGCAAAACCATCGTTTGTTCATTTACTTTCAAAAACTGCTCAAAAGAACCCATCACCATTGCCAATGTGAGGCCCGCTTGTGGTTGCACCGTCCCGGATTGGCGTGAAGCGCCCATCCCACCCGATTCAAGTGCGGTCATCGACATCGAATTCAGCTCGCGCAAGGCGGGTGCTTTTTACAAACCCATCAAAGTGTTTTTCAAAGAATTTCCCCAAGGCGAACGCTTGGCGGTAAGCGGGACGGTTTTGGCGGTGCAGGAAGATGAGTAGGTTGATCAAATTTAGTGACGGTTCAAGAATAAAGCAAAGCTTTCCAATTTTGACAGTTGTTGATTGCAATAAATGTCAACGTGATGGTCAAAATCACGGTCAAAATCGTGTTGGCAATCTGTGAAAATCCGTTTAATTCGTGTTCATCCGTGTTCCCATCCCGCGAAGCGGGGCAAAAAGATTAGTGGCTCTTCGGAGTAACAAAGTTGCGAATTGAAAAGGTTTATTCGTGGCTTGTCACTTATTGACCGAAAGCCAGGTCCCTCACCACAGCCCTCATGCCCTGCAATGCTTGCATTTTTTCGGTGCCCAATTTCTTGAAGCGGCTCCATACTAGGGCATCTTCCCAACTTTCCTTTACCAACAAGCCCAAGTAAGCCAAGCTGCCTAAAATCAAAGCTCCACCAAAAATCAGCCACTGTCCACTGATCGCAGCAACAAGCAGCCAAAAAATGTAGTAGAACAGGAACAAAAGCCAAGTCAATCCCGCCCATACGGGCAGGTAATATTCAGGGCGTTTCACCCTTTGGTCTTTGATTCGACGAGCCAATGCGGCCATGGGCCAAGCGAAGATGCGCCCAGGCAAGGTCAGCAAAACAAAAATTGCCAGCAAGGCAATCGGGGTTTGCCCACGTTTTCCGATGTTAGCCACTGCCCAGTCTTGCAAGTTGTGCTTTTTGAGCTCGGCCTGATAGGTTTTCAACTCGGCAGCGATCTTTTGTTTCTGTTCATCAGGCAGAGTCGATAGTTTTGCGGCAACTGTTTTTTCTGCTCGCAGGGGCGCTTCATCGGCAGTAATCACTGGAAAGTTGGGTTCAGGATTTTCACTGCGGTGCATGGTCAGCAGCCCTTCGATCCATTCGTCATCGGCTTCTTGATCGATCAAAACCAGGTGTTCTGACATGGCTACGGTCAGGGTATCCAACAACTTTTGGTTGTCCTGTTGGCCATCCGCGCTGATGAAGTCTTTCACCATCAAAGGTTCTCCGAAGTTGATCATCACCCGGCTGCGGGCCTGGGTGCCATCGCAGAAGTTGGCTCCGGCTGGCACAATACACAAGTCTTGCAGCAGCTCAGGATAGCGCTCAATGGAGCCAAAAGCCATGCGGCAAATGCCTTTTTGCAGGGGGCGCAAGCGCTTTTCTAAAATAGTCCGCCCTTCCGGGAAAATCATGATTACTTGTCCAGCCTTGATGCTGTCAAAACAAGCAGAAAAAGTTGCCAGGTTGTTTTTTACTGCACCCAAGCCGTCGTCGCGCTGTCGGTAAATCGGCACCAGGTTTAGGCTGTTTAACAATTTGCGGTAAAAAGGCTTGCGAAAAACGTCCCCCCGCACCAGGATGTACAAGGGTTTGGACAAAAGCACTGCCAGCAACATAGGCTCCATGAAACCCGTTGGGTGATTCAATGCAATGATCATTGGCTTGTCCTTGGGAATACGGTGTGTATTCGAACAATGGATTTTGCGGAAGAAAATTTGAGTCCCCAATTTTGCGAGGGGTTTCACCAGATTGTATAACAGCACAGTATAGCGGCTTAAAATTTGCTCGAAGATGTGACAAAGTTAGGTTTAGGTTACAATTTTTACTCAATTTTTCCCATTTTTGGGCCAAACTTTGATCCAATTTTGTCCAATTTTCCGACCCGTAAATTCTTGTTGGTCATCGGTGGCCCAACGGCTAGTGGCAAAACCGCTCTGGCCATTCAGTTGGCCCAATACTTTGATTCCGAAATCCTTTCTGCGGATAGTCGGCAGTTTTACCGTGAAATGAAGATTGGTACCGCCAAACCCAGCGCTGAAGAATTGGCCCAAGCGCCGCATCATTTTGTCAACAGTTTATCAATCACCCAAAATTACAGTGTGGGCGATTACGAGCGCGAAGCACTGACATTACTAGACAAGCTGTATCAAAAACACGGTATTTTGATCCTCACCGGGGGGGCCGGTTTATTTGTCAATGCACTGTGCAGGGGTTTGGATGAGTTCCCCGAAGTGCCCACTGCGATCAAGGAGCAGGTAGAACTTGATTTTCAAGAAAAAGGCCTGGCTTTTTTACAACATGAACTACAAAATCAAGACCCCGATTACTACGCTCAAGTAGATATTCAAAATCCACACCGCCTCATGCGGGCCCTTGCGGTAATTAGGGCCAGTGGCCAAGCTTTTTCTACTTTTCGTAACCAAGCTATGGAGCCCCGTTTTTTCACACCTATTCATGTATGGATCAATTGGGAACGAGAATTGCTATACAAACGCATCAACCAGCGTGTGGACCTCATGCTGGCCCAAGGTCTGGAGCAAGAAGCCTTGTCACTTTACCCACAAAAACACCTTACAGCTCTACAAACCGTGGGTTACCAAGAGTTTTTTGACCATTTCGACGGCAAAATCAGCCGCGAAGAAGCCATTGAGCTCATCAAACGCAACAGCCGTCGCTATGCCAAACGCCAGGGCACTTGGATGCGCCGAGATGGTTTCTGGCACGAAACTCAGCCAGGAGATTTTGAAGGGGTTTCAGACTGGGTGAAGCGGCAGATGAAGTAAGGTTACTTCCTCGACGACCGCATCGCCTTGACTTTCTTCACTTCTGAATCGGCCAAAAATGCGGCGTACTCAGCCGAGCCTTGGGCAAAAATCGCCACTTTGCCCTCCGCATTGTGGTGTACTCCCCAGGCATAGCGCTTGGCCAGGGGTGAAGCACGCAGGCAAGCCTGGCCTTTGGCAAAAAACAGCGCTTTCTCAACATCCAAATTGCTTTCCAAGCCTTTGCGCAAAGCATGAATGCCAAAGATAACTTCATCTGAAGTGTAGCGATAGGGATTTTCGGCGATCATCTCAAATTGCAGATTGGCCACCGTTTTATCCTCACCTTTTTGAGGCGGCACTTCGGCAAGGTTGATGGGACAATCTTCAGCTACTTCGATGAAGGTGTTGTAATAATTAGTGGTATGCATAGTTCGAAGATTTAACCTACTATATGACACCAAGCCAAAGGCCAAGGTTGCGGATGCATCTGACATCAGCCTTGCAAGTTAAACAAACTGCTGTAATTTTGCCCCAATCAAAACCATGTCGCCATGTCAGCAAGTGCAACCATGCCATACTTTATCAAACCATCTTTGAACCTGGAGCCTGCTGAAAAACTCGCCGCTTATCAGCAAGCTTCTTTTGAAATTGACGCCAATCTGGCGGGAGAAAGTGATGAAGTGCTCAAAATGGCGACCATCAATTGCATCCTCAAAAGCCATTTGCCTTATTATTATTGGGTGGGATTTTACCGGGTTTTGAACAACAGGCTTTCAGTGGGGCCGTACCAAGGTACCTTGGGTTGCTTGCACATTGACTTTGGCCGGGGCGTATGTGGCAAGGCTGCCCGCGAGCAAAAAACCCAGATTGTGGAGGATGTACACGCCCTTGCACAAGGTACCGATCACATTGCCTGCGATCCAAATTCTGCCTCTGAAATCGTAGTCCCGGTTATTGATCATCAAAAACAACTCATTGCTGTATTTGACGTAGACAGCACAGCTCCAGGCTCATTTGATGAAATTGATCAGCAATTTTTAGAGGCAATTCTAAGTAAACATTTTGGGTAATTGACCTACTTTTTTCAGCTATTGATCTTCAAAGGGCTGCCTTCTGCAATCGATTGCAGCGTGGAATGTGCATTGTATGTAACTTGGTGCTCACAAAATCGGACTCTTTTGATTTTTCACCCTTTTTGCTCGAACTTATTTTTGGTGAAACTTAACCGAATGTAAGCAGGTCAAGTATTCACTTTTTGACTGCAAGCTTTCTTTGCCCAAACAGGATCACAACATGAAATCATTGCTGACGCTTGGCCTCCTGAGCTGCTTGGTTTGTTTTTTACAAGCCCAAAATGAACCTACACCGGATCATCTTGATATTTTTCTGGATTGCCCAACCTGCGATATGAATTACATTCGCACCAACCTGGATTTTGTCAATCATGCCAATGACCCAGCAGTAGCCCAAGTGCATATTTTGGTAAGTGTACAGGGAACTGGATCAGGAGGTGCATTGCACCAATTGGATTTTGTAGGCAAAGACCCCTTCACTGGTGACCGGATCACGCTCGACTTTCAAGCCGAAGCAACCATGACCAATCTGGAGCGACAGGAAGGATTGGTGCGAACCCTGAAATTAGGCCTTGTACCCTTTATGGCACAAACCCGCATGGCCAAACAAGTGGACTTGCAATTCAAAAAAAACAATGCCACAAACGCGCCAACGGAACCCCTGGGCAAAGGGAAAAAGCCATTTGACAACTGGATTTTTGAAGTCTTCAATAACCTCAATTGGGACAAGGAATCGCTGCGCAGTACCGTGGATTGGCGCTACGGCCTGTCTGCTGATTATGTGACACCTGAGTGGAGGGTGCGAATTGATCCTAGTTTTTATTATCAGGAGAGGGTGGTAAAAACCGATGAAAAAGAGATTCGCTCCTACCGCCGCCAAAATGCCATGTATTGGTCAATTGTCAAAAGCCTGGGGGAACACTGGTCGGTGGGTTTTTTCAACAATATCACTTCCAGTACTTACAACAACGTCAAGCTGGGGGTGTGGGTTTCACCCGCCATTGAGTACAGCATCTTGCCTTATTCCGAGGTAGTTACACGGGAATTGACCTTGGGTTATCACCTTGGGACCCTGCGCAATCGCTACATTGAAGAGACGATTTTTCTAAAAACCGAGGAAACCATTTTGAGTCATTACCTTGATTTACAGTTTCGCTTGCGCCAGCGCTGGGGCGACGTGAACATGTTTTTGCAGGGTAGTTGTTTTTTGGACGACTGGTCCAGGAACCACCTTTCGCTCAATGGCAGAGTTGGCGTCAGAGTGGTTAAGGGCTTGAGTTTTAACATGGGTGGCAGCTTCCGCATCGTCAATGACCAAGTCTCCCTTCCTCGCGGCAACATCAGCCTGGAAGACATCTTGCTGGGGCAAAGACAACTGGCCACCAATTTCGATTCCAACCTCAATTTTGGGGTGCGCTATACCTTTGGAGCTTTGTACAACAATGTGGTCAATACCCGATTATAAGTAAGAAACCTACCACCTACGGCCAACGATCTTCCAGCGCTTGAAAAACTCTTCTTGCTTGGGGATGCCACCATAGTAGAAAAAGACTTCACCTGGTAGGTTTTCGCCACGATTAGCCCTGAGCATGCCTGAGATCAATTCTTCTTTGGCCAGGTACCCATTGCCTAGGCTACTGAGCATCCCCGCATAAAGGCGGTTTTTGTTCTTCCCCGCAAAACGCACTTGCGAATCAAGGGTTTTGCGGTAATTTTCCAAATCGTAACGGTAAAGTTGGACGATGACATAGTCCACATAGCCCCCACGCAACCAGGTGGGCCAATCTTGCAAGTACTCGTGTTTGGCCCAGGGAAAAACACTGGGTGCCATGCTTACCAATACTTTTTTGTTTTCGGTTTTGACGGTTTGGTAGATTCGTTTGCCAAAAGCGTTGAGTTGCTTGGTACGCCATTCCAGCCAGGAACTGTCGTTGTACATTTTTGGAGGCAACTCGCCATTGTGTTCTGCTTGGTATTTTTTGACCGTATAGGGGTCATATCCAATGGTAGAAGGGCAAGCTGGCAGGCGATCATCACCCTGGATTCCTGCTACTTTGTATTTTTTGACTACTTCGGTGATCAGACTGAGCATAAAGTCCTGTACTTCGGGGTGCAGGCCATTCATCCATCGGAAGCCGTTTTTGATCACAGGTTTCCCATCTGGTCCGATGGCCGACCAATGCGGGTACTTTTCCAGGATGTGCTTGCCCATGTCCTCGTAGGAACTGGCAAAGCCAAACTCAAACCAAGCGTGGACCTTGATATGGGCTTTTTTTGCTTCTTCAATCATTTCCTGTAATGGGTCCCGATCTCCGTATTTGGGGTCGATCTTGACGCCAAAGTGCTTTTGCATCACTTCGCTGTGATACATGGTATAACCACGATTCCAAACAACCATGTAAATGTTGTTGATGCCCGCTTTTTTACAGGTTGCGATGCATTTGCGAATATTTTCACGCGAATCCAGTGCATCGCTGGCTACATTGGTGACCCATGTACCACGAATGTAGCCATGTGGCGGGCGTAGGTACCAAGGATTCTTTGGACTATCTGTGGCTGCAATAGCCAAGAAGCTCAGTGCCAAGAGCACTAATAATTTGGTAAAGGCTTTCATGTTGTTAAAGGACTGTTTATATTTCAACATCTTTTCGCCGATAGTGTTGGAAATAAAACATTTTCAACACTATTTTTCCACTATTTTTTCTGGATTTTGTACCTGAGTATTTGAGCTAAAATAAGATAGACATCTTTGTTTTCGAGGTTTAGCAAAAAAAAACAACTTCCTTTCATCCAGTTGCTTTTCTTTTTTCACTAAACCCAAACCTGTCCACCTTATTTTTTTACGCTCCTGACTTATTTTGGATGTGCAACAAAAATTTCGGTTTCAACTTTTTCAATGAGGCTTTTTTCTTGTGCTTTGGCAAATAGCAGGTGGACTGCATCGCGGCCTTTGGCCCCTAGGTCAGCAGAGTATTGATTCACATACAGCTTGATGTGCTGTTGGCGTACTTCGGGATCCATTTCCTGGGCGTGTTCAGCCACAAACGCTTCTGATGCAGTAGGATTGGCCCAAGCGTACTCGACACTGCGATGAATCACCCGATCCACTTTTTGTTTTAGTCCATCGGGAAACGCACGACGGATCACAATTCCGCCCAAGGGGATCGGCATTTGGGTACTATTTTCCCAAAACTCTCCTAAGTCCAACAATTTTTTGAGGCCTTTTTCTGCATAGGTAAAGCGATTTTCGTGAATGATCAGACCTGCATCAACTTTTCCGTCTAGTACTGCTCGTTCAATATCAGCGAAAAGCATTTCCGTCTTTTGCTTGATTCTAGGGAAAGCGAGGTTCAGTAAAAAATGTGCGGTAGTCAACTTGCCTGGAATGGCGATGTGCAAGTTTTGCACCTGGCTCAGAGGGATGTTTTCACGTGCGATCAGTAAAGGACCACAGTTGTTGCCAAGGGCGCTACCTGAATTCAACAATTGGTAGGTATTGGTCAGATAGGCAAAAGCGTGGTAACTCAGCTTGGTGATGTCCAAATCCGTTCGGGCGGCACGCTGGTTCAGTTCCTCCACATCCGCCATCAGCACCTCGAATTCCAGGCCTTCGGTATCGATTCGCTGGTGGATCATGGCATCAAAAATGAAGGTGTCGTTGGGACAAGGTGAAAAACCAATACTGAGCTTTTGCATAATCTATAAACGTTTTGTACAACAAATGTAGGAACAGCTTGAATTCCATCCGTGTTCAATCAGATCTTTCATTTCATTCGTATTTGAGCTAAGATAAAGTAAACTAATTTGCTTTTGAGGTTTGGCAAAAAAAGAACACAACTTCCTTTCATCCAGTTAGTTTTCTTTTTTCACTAAACCCAAATCAGTTTACCTTATTTTTTTACGCTCCCTTGCTTACCTTTACGGCATGAATATCCAAGTAATTTACGAAGACAATCATTTGATTGCGGTCAATAAAGCGGCTGGTGTATTGGTACAAGGTGACGAAACAGAGGACACGCCCTTGGTGGACATGGTGAAAAAATACATCAAATTGCGCTACCAAAAACCCGGTGATGTATTTTTGGGTGTGGTGCATCGCATTGATCGCCCGGTTAGTGGAACCGTAATTTTTGCGCGCACCAGCAAGGCACTTACGCGTATGAATGAATTGTTTAAAAACCGCCAGATCGAGAAAAATTACTGGGCTATTACGGATGAGCGTCCAAATCCGCTGCAAGGTCATTTGACCCACTACATTTTAAAAGACCAGGAAAAAAACATCTCCAAAGCGCTAGATCAAATGAGTAATCGCTCAAAAGACGCCAAAAAATCAGAATTGGACTACGAGATGATTGGTGAACTTGAAAGCAAACACTTGCTCTTGGTGAAACCCATTACAGGCCGCCCGCACCAGATTCGCGTGCAACTGTCCAAAATGGGCTGGCCGATCATCGGTGATGTAAAATATGGGCATTCGCAGGCCAATCGGAATGGTAGCATTTATTTACACTGCCGTTCAATGTCATTCATGCATCCTACTAAACAGGAAAAAGTCACCATTACCTCTGACGTACCTCACGATCATTTGTGGGAAAAAATGACGGCGATGATTGAAATGTAAAAGAGCCCCCCCTTTTCTTACTTCATTTATCTACTGGATAATCCGATTTGTACTGTTCGATCGTAGCCAGTGCTTCTGCTTCGGTTTGGCCTTCATTTTGTAGGATATCTTTTACGATGGCTTGTACTTGATCCTCATTTACGCCAACAAGTAGGGCAATTTTACGAAATGAGGATTCGCGGAAGGCCCAGAGGCTACTGACAAAATTTCGGTTTGAAAGCTCAACCCCAATTTCGATACCTTCTTCACGGCCTTCTTCACGGCCTTCTTCACGGCCTTCCGCAAGGCCTTCCAAAAAAAGGCCATCGGATTTTACATCATAATCAAAAGACATGGCTTGAATTTGATTTTTAACAATGAGCTCCGCGCTGCGTAAACGTGCTAAAGTTAACAATTGTTTTTGAAACTTTTTGATTTGATTTTTGCCCCCCAAAAGCTTTTTTAGGCGATTTAAAATTTGCCTGACGATCTCATCGGTTGAATAGGCACCGTAGTCGCCCAAGATGGCAAAAAGTATCTCCTCAGGCGTGTCGGAATTCAGGAAATGTTCGGCGGGAATTTCTTTGATCACGATGACCTCAAAACGGGAACTGTGTCCAATGAGTTTCAAGCGATTCCTTCGAATCACGGTCGCTTTATCGCTTCCTACATAAATGACAATCTGCCTCAGCGGCAAGCCTGTTTTGTGGTGAAACATCGCATAGTGTAGGAAATTTCGCTTTCGCAGGTCTTGGTTCTTGACATGAAACTCAAGCTGCAAACCATAGTCAAGGGCTGGATTTTCATGCACAACCCTGCGGATGGCATCCATTTCTATTTCAGGAGTGACCTGGATCTTGGCATCAATGGGTACCAGTTTTTGTGGATCAATGCCCAAAAATCGCTTCATGATTAAGGGTAGCAGTGGGTCCAGGTTCTCCTTGAATATCTTATCGTAATCGTTAGGCATAGATTAAAAGGCGTTGATTTGCGCCCAAGATCAACAGGATTTTTTCCCCCTGAAAGGACAAAAAACACGTTTTGTCCACCTAGGTTTTGGCCTAAAACGGGGTATTTCAGTGATATAAAAAATTGTAAATCAAACCATTGTTTAAATTTGAAAACACCATAAGGTCCAAAACCACTGTCTAAGTTGCATTACGGAATTCTGATCTTTTTCAAAGAATTGAGCATAAAATCTCATTTCCCCCACCACAGATTAAGGTGCTTAATCATGGACATCATAGTCAATATCGATAATTTCCATTTCCAACCAAGTCCAATCCCCATTATCCAACTTCCAAGTGGCATTGAGCATTGAAGGCACCTTAATGCCTTCAAATGTCTTGTATCCATTTACGTTTAAAATCCATTCTTTTCGCCCTGCATTTGGCTCATTACCCTGAAAGCGCAGGGCACTAAATTTGACGAATTCTCCTTTATCGTTAAAGAAAAACGTACCCCTCCCTTTCGTCCCATTAAAGCTCATGCTGGCTTCAGCACTATTGCTATCAATTGGTTTCCAAGTGACGTAAGGGCTGATTGCCAGCGATGGGAACCATACTATTTCACCTAAAAAGCGCTGTAAAGAACCTTCATCAATTTTTGCACCTTTTTCATCAACGACTTTTAACACTGAGTTCAATTTAATCATCATGGTTCCCTTACCTTTTTGAAATTTATCCCGACCCAAAAACCACATCCATGGATTAGCTTTCACCTGAACTTTCCAAATAAATGCAGGCTGATCGATCACCGTGTATTGTAGTGCCGTGGCTGCATACCAGTTCTTTTGCCCTGGTTTCAATTTCATCAGCGCTTTTTGGGTGATCTTACCATTGCAGGTTTTGTTTTTACCTACTGCACCACAATTGATCAACCATTTCTTGACCGGAGAAGGTAAACTTTCAATATCCACTTCAGTTAAGGTGATGGTACTCTGAGCACTTGCTGATGCAAGAATTGTTTTCCGCTCGTTTTCAAACAAGGCACTAAAGCTCGCCTCGCTGTAACTGAGTAAAACTGCAAGCAGCACGAGAATGTTCGGCAGGGTTCCGAACTTTGCGTCCTTCCAATACAAAAAGACCAGGATTTGCGATAGCAATGCCGCAAATAAACCAAGCCACCAAATGTTTTTTGAATTCAAAAGGTATCCAAGTCCGAATAACATGAATAATCCCAATGCACTCAACCACAAAAGACCAATGGGCTTTGAAATTGATGCACTCAGTGCTTTGATGTCCCTGATCCCAAATGCCTTGATGAATCCAAGCGAATGAATCAACCCATGCACAAAAACGATCGTTAAAAAAACTGCTTTCATGGTCATCGGTTTTAGAGCGAGCGTATTTTTGGGTACCACGAATTGATATTCGAGTTAGAGGATGTTTAAATGTAGAATTGAAGTCAAAAATGAACACGTTTTCGCCCATTTGAGGCGCAAAAAGCGGAGTTATGCAGCGCATAATGAGCATTTTTGCAACGAAGGATGGGAGGAAAGAGGCCATTTTGGGCCAAGCAAAAATTTATAAACATACTCTTAGATCGCCTTGCTAAAAGTGGGAATTTTTCGGTCTTTTTCAAAGTGCCGTGCATCGAAAGCCAGGCAGATGTTGCGCAGAAACGCGTCGCCAAGATGGGTGATGCGCAATCCAAATGGTTCCAGTTCAATCAAACCATCGGCCTGCAAAGGTTGGAGCATTTCTACTGATTTTTCAATGAATGGGGTATAATTGTCCGGATTTCTCCAGGAGGTAAATCCTTTGCACATTAGGTTTTGGATGTGCGTCCGCAAAATTTTGTCTTCTGCGGTCAAATGATGTCCGCGCCAAATGGGGTGTTCAGCTTTTTTCCAAGCATCTTGGTAATCGAAAACACCTTTGACGTTTTGTAAATAAAAGTCACCTATCTGACTGATGGAGGAACAACCCAAGCCAATCAAGTTCGCGGACTTGATGGCGGTATAGCCCATGAAATTGCGATAAAGACTGGATTCGTCGCGGGCTTTTTTTAGTTCATCACTAGGCAATGCGAAGTGATCCATGCCAATTTCAGTATAGCCCATTGACAGTAGCAGAAGCTTTCCTGTTTCATACAAACTTCTCTTTTCTACCGCATTGGGCAGGTCGCTTTCATCAAATGCCCGCTGGCCGTTTTTCAGCCACGGCACATGAGCGTAACTGTAAAATGCAATGCGATTAGGCCTTAGTTCGCGAACCAAGTCGATCGTAGCCAGAATGTTTTCAATTTTTTGCCTTGGCAAGCCATAAACCAAGTCAAAATTGATCGAAGTATACCCAAAATCCCTAGCTTGGCGGCACACCTGTCGCACCTGCTCCAGTGTTTGGTAGCGATTGATCAACTTCAAGATATCCGGACTCACATCCTGGACACCCAAACTCAAGCGAGTAAAACCCAGCTCTCTCAAAGTTACCAAATGCTCAAGCGTCGTGCTAGCCGGGTGCGCCTCAAAGCTCATGGCTACGTTGGGTGCTATTTCAACATGTCTTTTAATTTTTTCCAGTAAATCATGTAGATTTTCTGGAGAAAAAAAAGTGGGGGTTCCGCCTCCCAAGTGTAACTCTTGAAGCATTGGTTTCTGCTGAAACCGCTTGGCATAATGCATCCACTCCCTTTCGATTGCATCGATATAAGGAGATTCAACCGTATGATTTGTCGTAATGTATTTGTTGCACGCGCAATAGGTACACAATTGCTCACAAAAAGGAAGGTGGATGTAAACACTTAGGTTGGGATCCAGTTCCAGTGTTTTCAACACATTCCACTCCCATTGCTTGGCACTTGGAGCCCCTTCATCCCAATCGGGTACGCTGGGATAACTGGTGTAGCGCGGAGCCGGCACATCGTATTTTCGAAATAGAGCGTCCATCTTTATTCAAATTGAATCCAAAATACAAGGTAGTTGCAATTCAGAACACCGTCTTGTTGGCTCAAGACATGAAATGAACACTGACCTTGCCACAATGATCTGGCATTTATGAAGTCAAAAGTCAATGAAAATGCACTGTTGCTGGATGAGGGTTGTCAATAGAAAGGCTGATTGTCGTCAATTGTGCCCAAGTTATCATAAAAACGAACCGATGCTCAAGCCTCCCAGGTGATCCAAAATGAAGAACCTTCGCCAGACTTGCTTACAAAACTACATTCAGCATTGAGCATCTCTGCATAGCGTTTGACGATGTAAAGTCCTAAGCCCGTTCCTTTGACATTCGCAGAGTTAGATGCTCGGAAAAATTGGTTAAACAATTGGGCTTGTTCAATCTCCGGAATACCCGGTCCATTGTCGATGACTTTTATGGTGTTTTTTCCATCCAACACCTGGCTCTCAATACTAATTTTAGCGCCTTCAGGGCTATATTTGATGGCATTGGCGAGTAAATTGGTCAGGATATTGCGCAGAATATCTGCGTCGCCCTTGCTCCATGCCTCCCCATTATGATTTTGTAAAAATGCCTGACCTTCTTTGAATTGTTCTCGCAATTGCTCATGTACTTCACTGATCAGCTCTGGCAAATGAATTGCAGTAAATTTTGCTTCAACTTTTCCTTCTTCCAGGCGACCTAAAGAGAGAAATTCGCCCAAAACACTATTCATTTGATTTACCGCTTTTTTGATCAATTCGGTATGTTTCCGAATGGCCGCGGTATCTCCTTTGTCCAAATAACGTTCGATCAATCCTGCCGAAGAAAGCACTCCACTCAAGGGGGTGCGAAACTCATGTGAGGCAATGGTCACGAAACGGGATTTTAAACTGCTCAATTCCTTTTCTTTTTGCAAAGACAACTCAAGTTCCGCTTTAGCTCGTTCCAATTCCAGGGTGCGTTGGGCTACTTTCTCCTCAAGTCCTTGGTTGAGTTCAGTTAATTCCTGGTTTAGTTCTACCAGTTGTTTTTGGTGCGCCGAAATAGCCTTCTCCTGGGCTCTACGATCACGGATATCCTGGATGAAAGAAAAAACCATGTAGCCTTCTTCCGTTTTGAACGGACTCAGGCCCACTTCTATATCAATCTCTTCACCACTTTTGGTCAAACCAGTGATCTGCATTTGATGCCCCATTTTACGCATATGGGGGTTCTCCATATAGCTGTGATGAACGGCATCGTGCTGTTGGCGTTTACTCATCGGGACCAGCACATCAATAGGTTGCCCTTGCAATTCGTATTCCTCGTAACCAAACAAGTCCAGTGCGTTCGAATTGACCATGGTTATGATCCCTTCTGGGTTGGTCATTAGAATTCCAATCGAGGCATTTTCAAACAAGGCATTGGCTCTGGGGCCGTCAAAAAAACTCTGTCGTTTTGCCATAAAAATACATAGTATTTGAGCTAAAATAAACTGGACGTATTTGCTTTTGAGATTTAGCAAAAAAAGAACACAACTTCCTTTCATCCAGTTGTTTTTCTTTTTTCACTAAACCCAAATCCGTCCACCTTATTTTTTTACGCTCCCATAGGTGAAACAGCGAAAAAGAATCAGTTGGGGATGTTACGCAGTTTATCGGGTTTGAGAATGGCAATCACCCCATCATTGATTTCAATCAAGCCTTCCGATTTGAATTCAGCTAAGGTACGAATAAAGGTTTCTTTAGCGGTTCCAACTATTGCCGCAAGGTCTTCGCGAAACATTTTGATGCTGCCATTGCCATCTTCAGCCAGTTTAACCAGAGCAGTTGCAATGCGCTTGCGCACAGAGTGGTAGGCCAAGTTGAGCAGTTGTTCTTCTTGTTCAGCCACTTGTCCAGCCAGCATCTTTAAAAAACAAGCCATCACATCGCGGTTGCCATAGACCAGGCTGATGAAATCTGATTTGGAAATCAGGCGCAATTCAGCTTCTTCCAGCACCGCTGCGCTTTCAGAATAAGAGCGATCCTGCAGCAAATCCTGATAACCCAAAAATGATCCTGCATCGGCAATGCGCAGGATGTACTCACGGCCATCTTCGGCGGTCTTGTAGATTTTTACTTTGCCTTTTTCTACCAAAAACAACCAACGGGGCGCGTCTCGCTCCAGGTAAACCAGGTCTTTTTTGCGGTATTGCCTTATTTCCTGGTTTTCGGAGAGTTCCTTGAGGTTTTGTAAAACCATCGCTTCGTTGATGAACTGCTTGATGGCCGTTCCGCCTTGATCAGAAACCGTCTTGAGGCGCTCATAACGCTTCAATCTGGCCTCAATGGTATTCAGCAGCGCCGCATCGTCAAAAGGCTTGGTAATGTAATCATCCGCCCCTAAGGACATGCCCTTTCGAAAATCCTCTTTTTCAGCTTTGGCAGTAAGGTAAATGAAAGGAATGTAAGCAGTTTTAGGATTTTTGTTGAGAATGGTCAAGGTTCCATATCCATCCAACTCAGGCATCATCACATCACAAATGATCAGGTCTGGGAGCTCATGAATGGCTTTTTCGACCCCAATTTTACCATTTTCAGCTGTAATGGCTTCATAATCGCTCAATTCCAGGATTTCAGCGAGGTTATTGCGAACGTGGTCATCGTCCTCAATGATGAGAATCTTCTTCATGATGGGTTGCTTGTACTAATACACCTTAGAAACTGTTTTAAAACACCCTACGGGCCATAAAACGCCATCTTTTGGTGTCATACTACATCAATTTTTGAGGCAATAGCCCAGGCTATTCCCTCGAAAATTGCCTTCGCCTGACCCTCAAAATCTGACATTTTCTGTCATCCCCAGAGATTTTAAAACGGTTTCTTGCAAATGAACGCATGTCCCACTGTTGACAAAATCAATCGCGAACCCATACTTTCACTCCGTAAATATACATGGTCTCAGTACTTTTCCCAGTTGAGTAAAGTCATTTTTTGGCTTGCTTTTGCTCATTTTGTAAAAAACAGGCCCATCACAAGTGTTTAAAAACAATTTATACCCCAAAACTATTCTGGTTTCCGATTTTCCACAATCCGATCAAAGGCCAAACCACTGCTGCCTTCTCCCCTACCCGTGGTTTTGCGGGTGCCAAACCACACCATTACCCGCCCGTCGCGCCAACGGCTGCGCTGGTAGGATTGGTAAACCTGGGCTCCGGCCCTGGGGATTTCTTCCTCGTGGATAAAGTAAGCTTCTCTTTTAGCCAAGCCCTCTTGCAACAAGGTGGTTCTTGGTCGGATTTTGAGGGGTTTTGCAGGGTCATTTTTCAAAAAGCGGGGCATGGCCGCCCTTTGCAATTGGGTTTCGTGGATGCTGTTTTCAAGGTGAGCAGGGATGAAAGGGATCCAGTTTTCAGGTACTTCGTTCATCACTTCGTAGCGGATTTTAGCATCAGTCTCGCTTGGAGCAGGTCCAGGCGCAGGAGGTGGGATCAAACCCTGCAAATAGGCCCGGTACTGCGCCGCAGCCCCACTGCCCGCGACAGAACTACCCGAAAATAAGGGGATGCGGGTTTCGATGCCCCAAACCATATTGGCCATTTCATCGCGGATGAAGGTGACTTCTTCGATCGGTTGGCCTTCCTGGATTTTGGGCACGCTGGGCAAGAGCAACATGGTCAAATCAGCAGGTACATTGACTTTGCCTTTTACATTGATGCTGAACATGTTCCAACGATCCCAGTCTTCATCGCCACCCCTGCCGCTGGCATCGATCCAAATGTTTTCGCCAAAAACATTGGTTACCGCCATGCCTTTGATTTCGGCCAAAGTTCCCACTGGCAATTCGTAGGGGATCAAAAACCAGTCGTTGGCATAAACCAGGCCAAATTCGAGGAAAAGCAACTTCGACAACTCTTGGGTATTGGGCTTGATGTAGCTGTAATTGACCCGGTTGTTTTCAAAAGCCCACCAGCGGGTATTGGGCATGCCATCGAACATCACGGGCGTGGGCAGCATGGTTTTGACCGTTTTGCCAAGCACCGTTTCATCGGGGCCTACGTTTGCATCATTTAGGGTCTCGATGCTTGGGTCCACGTCCAAGTTGTACCAATCGAGGTGACCATGATAATACTCCTGGGCGCTGTACACCTTTTCACCTTGTGGCTGCGGGGCCGAGCAGGCAAACTGGTACTCCAGGTGGCTCGGCATCCAGGCATTGTCTGCGGGGTCAAGGGGTTGCAAAAATAGCTGCTCGAACCATTCCAGGTAGCTTGAAATCGCCCCACTTGGTTCGCCGCCTGCCAAAAGGCCGCCATCGGGCAAGTCGATCAGTTGCTTTCCTGCTTTCAGGTAAAAATACAATTCAGCGCCATCTACCATTCGCCCAGCCACGCTCATGGCTTGTTGCCAGGCATCGGGGTGGGCGCAGATGTAGGCGTCTTCGGGTTTGGTTGGATCGGGTAGTCTGAACGCAAAATGCTTCAAGGTAAAGGCATAATAAGGATTTGCCGGGTCAGCGGCAGCCAATATTTGCTTCCACCTGCGCCCCATCAGCAAGCGCAAATCCAGCGAGATTTTTTGCTTGTCGAGGCTAAAAGGCAGAAATTTTTGCTCCACCTGTGCCTCCAGCGCCAGTTCTTGCGGAAAATCCTGCGGCAAGCGGCTATCGGCCTGGTAGCGGGTCAACATACTGGTGTCCATGCGCACCTTGGCGAGCACGGGCGAACCAGCATCGTCGCCTTCAAATTCGCCCATTTGCCACTGCTTGGTCAGCATCCAAAGTGGGTCGCGGACCTCGGCTTTGAGCGCCCGGTCGAAGTCTTTGCGGGCGCGAGGGCGGCCTTCAATGCGGTTCCACATCATCACCGTCGGGAAAACGAACTCGCTGACGACTGCCTTGATGTTATCGATTTGATTGAGGATCATCTGTTTTTGATTTTTAGGGGTTTACAACTTTGGAATAATCGGCGATGTGCATACCAATGGTCACGGGTCGCCATACCGCCGCCGAAATGGTGGCAGGCAAGTAGCGGGCATAAGGCGTGGTGTCAATTTGCGAGGGTTCCACGGCCCGCAGGCGAGCGGATTCTAGGGTGTAAGTCAGCGCATCCACCAGGTCATCCCAGCGCCAGTTGCCCGTCAGTTGGGTGGGTAAAACCATGAGCATCGTCTGCGGAGCCTCCGAATTGGGGCGGTCATAGTGAAAACTCAAGCCCGTTGTTTCAGTCTCTTGCGGAATCACTTCGGTCCATTCGTCGAGCAGCAAACCACAGGCCACATTGGGCGCTGGTGTGGCCGTAGCACAAACTGCGGTGTAGAGCATTCTTTCCCCATCGCCCAGTTTGAGTGCTTTGGGAAAAGGCATGGCCAGCCAGTGGTAATCCGTGTTTTCAAACGGAAACTGGTTGGCGTGCAAGCCCATCGCTGTGTCGTCCAAGCCCAGGCTTTCGCGCATCAAGATGCAGTTTTCTACCTGCCACATTTTTTCCCTCACCCTGGCGATGCCGTGCAGCCAGTCTTCTTTGGGGTTGAGGAAATTGGGCGTGTGCATGGTCTTCAGGTGATTGAGCAAACTGGTCTCAGCGTTCCAGGCGTTGAGCATTTCAAAGGCCTGCTTGGCAGGCAGGGCATAGCTGGGGATCATCCGAAATTCCCCACCAAACAATTGGCGGGCCGCCGCCTCGATGGTTTTGATGCGGGCATTGGCATCCTGTGCGGGTAATTCAGCCAGCAAATCATTGGCAGCCTTGATTTGTTTTTCAGCCAGTTTTTGCAAACCCAGGGAACGGGGTTTCAAATCATCCAGCACGTAGCGGACGATCTGTTTTTCTTCCGTTTCCAGCGAAAAAACCTCCAATTGAAAATCACCCAGGTTGACCATTTCCGTCCTGATTTTTTGCAGCAATGCAAACAAACCATTCAAGCCAATCGGGCTGATGCTTTGGGCCAAGGCCGTTTTTTTGGCTTCGTACAGGGCCTTTTTTCCTTGTACAATGGCCAAAGTAATGGTATCCGCAGGTGTAAAACCCGTCGAAACCAGGCGTTCCATCGCTTGCAGTTTTTCCGCTGCATCGGGGTCAGCGGGGTTGAAGGCGGCTTCTTGGGTATTGTAATCGACCAGGCGTTGGGTCCAGGTATCGACCAAAGTCTGCACCTTTTTTTGTACGGCCAAAACCATGCTTTGCTGCCAGGTGTACAAGGTGCCCACGCCCGTTTGTGGCAAACCATAGCGCCCCAGTTTCATCATTTCCTGGATGCTGTTTTGCAAATAGGTGCCCACATTCTGCAGGATGCTCTCGGTCTCCAATTCATCGGGTTTCGCAGGCAGGGCATTGAAGACATCGAGCACTTGGGTTTTGAACGTGCCACTCAACAAGGCTTGCAAGTCGCTCAAAACCTGGGTAATCCGGGCCTCATCAAGGGTAGGTTCCAGCACCGCCTTGCGGTCCGTTTCACCGGGTATGCTGATGTCATTGGGCTTGAGATTGCCCGATTGCAAGGCCAAGCCACGCAGGTTTTTGATCAAAGGCATGACTTCAAACACCGAAAATTGGCTGGGATCAGTGGGCCTTTGGGTGTAAATCAAGTGAATATCGAGGTCCAGGCGCGGATTTTTATTTACAAAAACGTGGTTCAACACCCTTTCGTCCAGTTCGGTTTGTGCGGCTTCGCCTTCGGGATTGAGCAAGTAAAGCAAGTCCAAGTGGCTCAGTCCAAGCTCGGCCATGTTGACTGCTTCGTTTTTCTCGGTGTCGGTAACTCGGTCCTGGTACTTCACGCCCACCACCATTTTGTTCAAGGCAGGCAGCAGCGATTGCAGCCATTGGTTTAGGCTAGGCTCGGCACTTTGGCGGGGTTGGCCCACCTGGTGCGCAAGGGGCACAAAATTGAGTGGCACGCCCACCCGATGGGTCAGTACTGGCCCACTGCGCGGAGTGCGAATCACATCCGGCGTTTGCGGATAATTGCCATTGCTGTAAGTCTCCAAAACCCCGGCGGCACGGTCGTAATTGCCCATGCACACTTGGTGTACGCTTTCGGCCATGCCCAGGTCGGCCACCGCATCCTCAATGTTCATGATGTGGTCGAGGGCCTCGTTGATCGCATTTTTGATGGCGTCTTCGGCTACGGGCAGCTTGGCGGGCGCAAAACCGAAGGGGTACTTGCGATTGGCGGGCGTTTGTTTTTTGACGTATTGGATAAAACGCTTGCCGTGCAGCACATTGCGGGCTTCGATGGCGCTGATCGGCACGGTATCGGGGTCCACATCGGGCGATTGGCTGGCGCGGGTATCTTTGATTTGCTCGGCATTGAGCGGGAAGACCCGTCGCAAGTGATAAATATAGGCGTCAATTTTTTTAGCAGTCAACTCTTTTTTGTCGTGCAAAAAGCGCTCGAACTGGTAGCCCAACAAGGCCGCCAAGCTTTGTCCATTTTGCATCCCCTCGATGGTAGCGAGGGCCAAACGTACCCGATCCGAAGACAAGTTTACGGCATAAGCACTGTTGTTGTTCGACTTGCCATGACTGATAAAGGCATTGCGCAGTACCGCAGAGGTAACCGCCTGGTTCACCGAGGGCGCATGCAGGTAGCCCGCGTTGGCCTCGTCGCTCAAGTATTGCAAGGGGAAGTCTTTTTTCAAGCCTTCGGGCAAAGTCACTGGCTTGAGCACCTTGTTTTTTTCGGGCTTCACATTTTCCAGCCAGCCAAAGGCACCTACGTACAAGCCGTTTTTGGTTTGCACTTCATTGTTGTCGTTGCCATGCGGTGCGTTGTTGCGCATCAGGGCCAGTTGCAGGCGCAAGATGCCTTGGTTCCAGGCGTCGAGGCGGTAGGAGCAGGTGTCGAGGTGCTCTACGAAGGCGCGTTCGAGGCGAGCGGTGGAGGCGTTTTCCAAATGCTCCAAAGCCTCCAATTGCTCGGCCAGGTTGGGGTTGATCAAGCGCAATTTCACCAAATCGCGGCTCAAATCGCGGATGTGGTCGGCGACCATGAGGCCACCAGCAATGTTGTCGTCGTTTTTGTACAACAAGGAATAACGGCTCGGCACCACCCGGCCTTTCCAGGTTTGGTGTACATAAGGCTCTTCTTGGTAAGCGAGGCGGGTTTGTTTTTGGTCAAAAACCTCGGCACGTTCGTGCAAGCGCACCGCAGTATCGTAAAAGCCCTGTTCCAAAGCAAATTTCATCACCGAAAACAGCAAAGCGGTGGGTGTTTCTTTCAAAGTCTTGTTGTTGCGCAAGTCATCGTAAGACTGGCGGGCGGCTTTGACCAGGGCCGCGATGTAGTTTTTGCCATCCTCGGTGTAGGCACGGATGCCCTCGGCTTCGGACAGAGGCACCGAATCGATCAAGGTTTTGATTTCCCAGCTCTTGTTGGTGCCGTATAGTTTGCTCAGGAGGGGCAAATCAGCGGCTTGTTCGCCGGGGTCGTAGCCCAGGTCCTGCAACAACTGGTAGGCCAAGCCGAACTCCATTTTGTCAAAACCCAACTTGACATCCGTCCCAGGAATACTCAACACCATGTAACTGTACAAAACCTCCAAAGCCTGCAAGTAACGGTGGTGAAACTCGTGCGAAGTAGGGTGCAAACTCAGGATGTCCAACAACTGCTGGTGGGTATTGTCAGCCTGGTCGCCGCCCAGGTGGGCTACATCGGGCACCAGTTCTTTCATCCAATCGGACTGGATTTTTTGCAAAATGCCATACAAGCCCCGAATGAAGCGCGCCGGAGAACCATTGCGATACCCAGGCCGCAGGAATTGCCCCAAAGGCCGATCCGCCCGCTCCAGTTCACTCACCCAAGCCAGGCGATTGAAGGCCGCCGTAGTCAAAATGCCATAGGGTTGATTGCCGATGCGCAAGGCTGGCATACCCCCTCTCCCGCTCACAAACTGGGTAAAAAACTGGCGGCTGAGTTCCACATTGCGCTCTTGAAAAACGGGTTTCATCATCGACTCCATAACGTAGCCCAGGGTCCCATTCCAAAGGGCCAGATTCATGTTGATGGCGTCGGCTTGGTCCAGGCCATCGGCGTGGGTGAGTTTTTGAAACAAGTCATAGGGCAAACCCAGGTGCTCGGCCAGCCATTGCCCGTCGCGTTTTTTTTGCCAATCTGTAGTGGGTTCAAAAGCGGGTTTTCCTTTCAAAAACAGGTCAAAAGTGCTGTCGGCATCGTCCAGATAACTGGCTCCGGCGCTGTTGGCCTCAGTACTGTTGGTAGGTGTGCCTTGTGGGATGACACTCAAGCCCTTGGTGCTGAAAAAATGGTGGGTCAGCAATTCTTGCACCAGACCTTGGCCGCCCGTTTCGCTTTCGTCGGCGCTGAGGCGAACGCCTAAAACCATGAGGCGGTCAAAGCCTTCCAGGGTTTCCTGACTCAGGTTCACCCGGAAGCCCATGCCGTTTTCTACGGCCTTGTCAAAGTTGATGATCCACTCCAGTTCGCCAGGGATTTCGAGGTCGCCTGCTTCGTTGGGTACAAAACGCTCGCCTTCCGGGGCGTTGGGATCCATGCCTACTTGCAAGTTGGGCGGAATGATGGCCCCCAGTTGTTCGAGGACTTTTTTGCCATTCTTATAGCCGATCAAAACCAGCCTTTCGGGCAAAATCTTCACTTTGGCCGCTTGCGACCAAGAACTGGTTTTGCCCAGTACTTCCTCTGGTTTTGGCAAAACGACCAGGGCGATTTTCAAGTCAGTTTCAGCACGAGTAAAGCCCGTCGGTGGCTTGTCTTTGAAATTGACGGGGGTGAATTTTTCCAAAACGCTGGCCGCGTCAGGAAAAGCGTCGGTGATGACCTTGCTTTGGGCGGGGTCATCGGCGGCTTTCCACAAATCACTGAAAAACTGAAAAATGGCCACTTGATTGGCCAAAATAGCCGGATCAGCGCTGGCGATGGTCAGGATCAGGGTTTTATCGGAATCGTAGGTAGGGAAAACTGAACCCGGTTGTGGCAACACTTCGGGCGATTGGGCCAACCAGGCCGCACGGCCAGCACCTTGTGCATTGACCAACAAGCGCCAGGCAGCTTTTTGGCGGTCCAACACCGCTGGTTCGGGATTGGCCGGGTCAGTTGCCTCGCCTGCGGCATAAAATTCAGCCCAAAAACGGGCCGTATTGTTCACTTCCGAAGCCGAAAGGTGGGGGTCGAAAGCATCGACCAAGCAAGTATCGGGATACACCCGCACCCACAATTGCGATTGCCTGCCACCAGCCACGTTGCCCGGCGCAGTTTTGAAACGCGTTTCCATGCGCAGGGGGAAAAGCATGAAGGGCGTTTCGTTGCTGAAATGCTCCGGCAATTGCTGTCGGGGATCGGTAAAGGCGGCATATTCGGCCAACAAGCCTTTCAAGTCGGCATGAATGGAATTGTATTTTTCGCGGCCTTGCTTCGCGGCTTTTTCCAGGGAAGCCATGCTGGCCTGGAGTACTTTGAGCCTGGCCGAGGTTTCGGCATTGTTGGGGCTGGCCTCGCGTTCGAGGCTTTCTTTTTCGCGGTTTAGGAATTTCAGGCGCTCTTCGCTAGAAAAAATATCCTGGCGTAAGCTTTCCTGCTCCGCTGAAAATTTATTGATGGCCGCTCTTTGGTCTTTGAAGTCTGGCATGGTGTTGGGTTTTTAGGGGATCAAGTTTTGGGTAACATTTCGGCAGCGTGTACGGCTACCAACACGGGCACTTGGTACATGATGTAGGCCAGGTCAGCCGCATCTACTTGTTTGCCAGCAGTGTTCCAATGGATTTGGATGTCCTCGTTGTGTTGTTCTTCCAAACCGTCGGGTTTTTGGGTGCCCGCTGGAATGGGGTGTTTAATGGCCACAGCCGGGTTGGGGTTGACGTTGACGATAATTGGATTGGGCTGAGGTACTTCAAAGTCAACACCAGGCAAAACCTCGCTCCAGGAAATGTCATTCCAGGTGATGTTGGGTTGGGCGTCCACGTCTGCTTTGGGGATGTCGAAGCCAAAGCGGGGCTCACCGGGGCGTTCTTTGATCACAAAAAACCAACCTGCGTTGTCCAAGGTGGGCGTTTGGGGATCGCTGTCGCCCTTGGCCTCGTCCACGCCAAGCTTGAAGCCAAAAAAAGTAATGTCCGGCGACACCCTGGCTTCGTATAAGGGCGTGCGGATGACCTTGAAATCGGGCTTGGACTTGTCTCCTTCATCGGGTTTGTAGAGGTCGCGGGCCTTGGTTTTGTCAAAAGTGGGGTCGGTATCCGACTTGTTTTCCCACACTGCTTTGTGGGCATACACCACCGCGTTGGGGTATTTTTTCAACAATTCTCCCCGGATCACCAGCACCACCTCTTCTTCAGGGACTTCACCGGGTTTTTGGCGGTGGTCGTGGTCACCCAGGTTGCTGAACTTGGACCAGCGGTGCAGTTTGGGTATGTCGCGGTACAATTCGCGGATTTCTTCCTCGGTTTTACCTTCGTGGTTGGTGTCGGTGGTGTTGAGCAAAGTCGAAGCATCCCAAAACTGACGGAAATAACTGCCCCTCTGGTCGGTGGGGTATTCGCGCCACAGCAATTCGCGGGCAAATTCGTGGTTGAGGCCCACCATGTAGGCTTCGATGAATTTCTGGTTGGTTTCCAGCAAGGTGATGCTGTTGTACTCGATGAGGTTGATGTTGGGCAAAAACAACTCGGCAGAAATATCCACCAGAGGCTTGTACATCGGCAAGTCGAAACGCGGATAAGCCATCGCCTCCACAAATTCCTCCTGCGGCATTTGGTTGCGGATCCAGTCGGGAATGCGGATGCGCTCCCAGGTCCATTTCGGGATGGTTACTCCAGGATCGAGGCGATTGACCATCGTGGCTCCTACCGCAGCAATGGGCAAAGTACGCAGGGGCTTGGGCGGTTCAACGGCTCGATCGGTCAGTTGCACCAGGCGAAAGGAATCACCCAGGCTTTCTTTGAAGCGCCGGGCAGCTTCATTGTCAGCGCCACCACCCAGGCGGGGCTGGAAGTTTTCACCCAATTCACTCAAGCGAAAATCCGGGCTGCTCGGCAGGGCGGCCACGGCTTCGGGGGTCTGGTTTTCTTGTTTTACCCCATCCGCAGCCCTCAATTGTTTGCGCCAGCGAAACAGCAAAATCGACAAATACACCAAGCCCACACAAATCGCCAAACCCAGGCTGCCACTGGCCAAGCCAAGGCCCGTGAGGAGCAAAAACAAGGCCACCAAAAGCGCCAAACCCAAGGGCACCCAAGGCAACCAGGGGTATTGGCCCAGCAAATTGACTAGCCAAGGCGGCAAATTATTGGGCTTCAAAGCTTCACTCAAACCCTCCGCCGAAGGCAAACCCGGCGCAATGACTTTGGGTGGCGCAGCAAGCACCTCGCCACTGTTCATTTTTTCTACCAGCACTTCGGGCTTAAAAACCGTACCAGCCGGACTTTTGGCTTGTAAATCTTTGACAAAACGGCCTCGCGGGCGCAAAATCCGACGCATCGGCTCCGAAAGTACGGCATTAGGTGCCAGGCTCTCACGGAATTGCTGAAAAACTGTGCTGCCTTCGTACATGATGCGTTTTTGCAAAGGCGCGGTCAGGAGCAGGGCTTGGGCTGCGTTTTTCTCCTGGGTAGCCACCAGGTATTTTTGGTACAAAACCGCCGAAGCGGCCTCGGCGATCTGGGCATAGCGAATCTGCTGGTTGGCCTTGATCACCTCGCCTACTTGCTCCCAGGCGGCATTCATGTAGTTTTCCTGGTTGGTTTGCACCACGCGGGTACCAAAATGGGCAGGCACGCGGTAACGTGGATCAAGGTTGAGTTCGTTGAGCCAATTGTAGTCATGGTGGATGGGATTGCCGTCGCGGTCTTGCAAGACCCTTTCGACCATTGCATGCCAACGCCCGTAAATGGGTGGCGTAATGATCGGGTCGGGGTCGTTTTCTTCAAAAAAGACCACCCCTGCATCGCCTGCATCTGTATTAGCGGGTTGGGTTTCTTTTACCTGGTAATCATCCGCCAGGTTGAGCAGGGCCGCCAATTGGGTTTGGAAAGGGTGCGGAAAACGGTCCTTTGCCCAGTTGTCCAGTTTTTCGAGTTTTTCGCGTTCGGGCGCGGGCAGGGTTTTGCGGGGCACCTGCAAGGCTCCACCCAAGCGCAGGATGCCTTCGAGGTCAAAATCGGGGGCTTCGACCCATTCCAGGTTGGCTTTGGGCTGGGTCATGTCCATGTCGCGGCGACCTACGCGCAAGTCGGCGGGCTTGGGCACCAGCAGGCGCACCAATTGTTCGAAGTCGCCCTCAGCACCCGTTTTGAACTCCCAGCGAAAATAAACCGGGTACTCCATATTGGTGGGTGCATCCCAGCTCAATTTTACCCCGGCCGCATTGATCTGGGCTTGGTCAGCTCCCACGCCAGCCAGTCGGCCACTTTCAAAAGCGGGCAACACAAAGGCGTGGTAATTGGTATCGGCCTCCAGTTTGCGTGGACAAACCAGACGCGAATAAGCCAGGTCGGCGTTTTTGTTCAAAATGTCCTGCAATTTGTTCAACACAGGCTCCATGCCACCAGCCGTATCCTCGATGGTTTTGCCCACGATGTCCTGGTTCACATGCACGTGTGCCCAGGCCCAAGACTGGTCTTCGTTGGGAAAAACTTGGTCCGGTGTTACGTCCTTCAAAGTGATGTAGGGCGAAGGGCGATCCAGCAAGTTTTGGCCATTTTTAAACTCCCCTTCTTTCAACAAAACCAGCACGATCCATGGCTTGAGCCGATGCGAGGCTTCAGGGGCCATCGGTGTGTAGCGCCAAGGAAAATCCTCCTCATAAAACTCGATATGGGCCAGGTAATTGGGCTCAAAATTGGTAATGAAACTGCGCGGCTCGGTTTTGACGATGCCGTTGGGGTCGATACCCACCACGTCGCCGGGGCCGTACAATTCCACATCGCGGGGGGCCAAGCTGAGGTTGGAGCCATTGTCCGACTCAACTTTGAGCTTCACGGTGTAAATCCCCCTGGCCCCGCCCGTGTTTTTCACGTTGTTGGCGAGGCCTTGGCGCAGGTAGGGTAAAAATGAATAAGTGGCTATGCTGCTCATAGGACTAGTTTTGGAGGGCTTCGTGTGCAGGAATTACGTGTAGTTCGCTCGTCAGGTTGGGTTGCTTGCGCACTTCGGTTTGTAGGAAATCGCGGGCCAGGGCTTCGTTGGCAAAAACCAGGGTTTCGCCATGTACCTTATTATTGGCTACTGAGGCCACGCTGAAACCTACTTCGCCCACTTTCACCCGGTCGTCCACAGCGTAAGGCACCATTGCCTTTTTGGTGGCTTGCGAAAGGGCCGACTTGGTCACTGCCGCTCCGCCCAGGAAGTGGTTGAAAAGGGTACCCACAAACCTGAAAAACTTGCGACTGAAACGCTTGTAATTGGTATCAATGATGATGGTTTCGTAGCGCACCACCCGGCGCACCACTTTGCTGGAACCGAGTTGTTTGCCCGCAGCCGTCAGCTCTTGCCCACCCGCAAAATCCTGGAAGGCTGGGCGGCTGAGTTTTTGGTCATTGCTCATCTCCTGGAACTGGGCAATGGCAAATTTCTCCTGTGGTTTTTGACTGCTCAGGGCCAGTTCCGGCGATTCTACTTTGAGCGAAAAGCGCTTGCCATCGCCCGTTTTTTGCTGGCCTACTTTGTCGATGTTGAGTTCCAGCGGCACTGCCCGTTGGGTGATTTGCAAGCTGCCCAGCGGGTGCAAAACCAGGGTTTCGGCGGTCTCATCGAGTTTGCGCAGGCTCACCAGCAGGTTGCTGTTGGCGGGGAGTTTGGCGCGCCAATTTTCGCCTTTTTTGAACTCGGTTTCCAAAAGTGGCAATACACTGATTGCTGGCAGGCTGGTATCCTCCGCATCGCCCCAAGTGATGTCGAATTCGGCAGAAATGCTGATCTCGAACAGCCACAAGTCGATGGTCAGGCGGCCAGTGCCGCGTGCCCGCCAAGGCGTAGGTCCTTCGAGCGAGAGCTCCAGGTGGATGCTGAACAAGCCAATGCCAAACACTTTGAGGCTGACCGAAAAGGACAACGAAATGATGAACTTGAAAGGCGAAAACTGGAACAAAGCGTCGAGCGCAAAATGTCCAGAGATTTCCACCACCGCCAGTCCGATGTACAACTCTGCCCTGGCCCCAAACTGCACCGTATTGGAAGTCACTGCGAAATAGCACTCCACGCTGATGCGCTGCAAAGGATTGCTCAGAATGCTGATGCGAATTCGCCCCGGATTGGGGAAAGGCAGGGGCGGCGGATTGAAAAGCGGGTGAAAACCACCCACGCTGAGCACAAAATTGGGGTTGTCGCCGTAGTCCATCAACAAGCCCATTTCGCCCTCCAAGGTGAGGAAAAGGATGCGCGAGTTGAACAAGGCAGCGTAAAACCAGATGCGTTTTTTGTCAAACTCCAAGGCCCCGATGAAGCCTACGTTGATTTCGACAATAGCCAATTCATCGGCGGGCAAAGCCACGCGCAGGATGCCAACGATGGCGATATTGCCTGGGATTTCGATGATCAAACCAAAGGACAAACTGACGATGGTCGGCGTACCCCAGCCCACTTTAAGCATGGGTCCGATCAGGAACTTGCCTTCGTAAGGCGGGAAGTAAGTGCGCAGGTCACTGATGATCCTGGCCGCATTGGCGACAGGGTTGGGTGGAAACATGATGCTGTTCAAGCCCCCGCTGCGAATGCCTGCCGCAATGGGTTCGAGCAACATGGTGCGGTTGAGGCCCAGAATGCCCCCCACGCCCAGCAAAGTAAAGCCAAAGCCCAACTGAATACCCGTGCCAAACTCGGCGGTAATGATCAGCAGCAGCGAAAAACCCTTGCTGCCATCGGGCATCTTGGTGGTGATCAGGCCAATGGCTTTGACGGTGACGATGCCTGCAAAGCCCAGTTCTAAAATGCCCGCGTATTCTTCTTTGTCGGTGTCAAAATACAGGTAGCCCCCACCTTTGACGATGCCCACGTCGAGGGAGAGGCCTACGCCTTTGGGGGGCTGGAAACCGAAAGCCAGGTCGAGCGGACCCAAGTTACCTTTGTTGTTGTTGGCAAAACTGAGGTCGGCTTTGATGCCAAAACTTTCGACTACGGCTACCAAAGGCCCCAATTCGGCTTTGATGTCGGTGGCAATGGCAATGGGAAATTTGCCGTCTTTGATGCCTACCAAAAACCGCAAGCCATTCAATTCGATGGGACCCAAACTGATGTGTACAGGCAAGCGCACTTCAAGGGTACTGCTGCCAAAAAAGAACACCCCTTGCTTGGAGGAAAAACCAATGCCAAGGTCAAAATTGCTGTCCACACTCAAGCCGCTGAGGATGGTGGCTAAAAAACCATCACTCTGCGACATGTCGATGAACACCCGACCACCTTTTACTTCGCCCGTTACTTTGAGGTTGGTATCGGCTTTGGAGGAGCCCGCAGCAAAGGCCAGTTCTGCAATGGTTTTGAGGATGAATTGTTTGACCTCAATCCTGGGGCCATTGGCACTGCCGAAAATGACAAAAGGTTCACCGCTGGACTTGCCTGCGGTAAACTGTACGCCCAAAGCCCCGTTGGCAGCCGGGCTGGGAAAGTTAATCGAGAACCCGCCATTGGGTTGAAAAACCATGTTGACCTCCGGGCTAATTTCAGCATTCGTAACGGCCTCCACTTGCCAATCTCCGCCCTGGTTGAAAGGAACGGATTTATCGACATTGATTTTTTCAATCATCCGCACGTTCAATCCCCTTGGATCGACATCTTTTTTGGCCGAAATTTCTGCAAACAAAACATCCAAAATCGGATCAGGCCCCGAATTGTCCACAATGGCCGGAATGCTGGCATTGGTCAAGAGGTTTTGCAGTTTGGGCAATAGTTTTTTGCCATCAAACGTATTCAGACCCCAGTCATAATTGGTTTTTAAAAACTCAGTTGGTGATTTAAAAAATTGGCCAAAACGGTCAAAATTGAGTTGGTATTTGGCCGAACCTGCGGCGCTTTCAATGCCCGGATTGGAACCGCCAGTCTCGATCAAGCCCAGCAACTCCAATACTTCTGGCACGATGGGTACCAGGGAGATGGCTTTGACCACCAAGTAATCAAACAAGCGTTTTGGCAACTTATCGGCAAAATCATTGAGTGTAGCGGCGGGGATTCCAGTAGGTCCACTCAAGGTTTTGATGGCTCCGGCCAAGTCGTCGATGCCTTTGATGATGCGCACCACACTTTCGATCAGCGCTTTTCCGCTGTTCAGGATTTTGGCAAAATCTTCATCCGAAATGGCGTCAATCAATTGGGTGATTTGGGGCGGCAACTCCTTGGCCGAAGCGACGATGGCTTGTAGGGAAGTCGAGAACGCCCCTATTCCATCGGCGCTAGCTGGCAGTTCAAGCCCTAAATCGGAGAGCAAAGCCCGGGCCCTTCCTCCTGCCAACTCTTGTTCCAGGGGCGTAAAAACCTGCGCCAAGCCGAGGGCGATATACTCAAGGGTACCAGTTTGTTGTTGGGTTGTAGGCACAGCTTCGGTTTTAGGATTTTAGCAAGATGGAAGAACATTCCAGAAATCCGGCCAATTCAAGGCGTTCGGCCATTTGCTCCAGTTTTTCTCCACGCGAAAGGGCTTGGATCAAGCCTGCCTGGTGCAGTTTTAGCATCTCTTTCAGCTTCGAGCTTCCATATTTTTGCAAAACCTCACCCATGTTTTGCAAAAGTTTAGTCCTGCTGATCCCCGCTACTTCCATTGGCACCTGGTACCGTTCTTCACGCGCTGCCCTGGCCAAAGCGGCTACATAGGCGGGTCCTTGTCCCCTTTGCCAGGCAATGGTTACGGGTCGGCAGGTATTGACCAGGTTAAGTACTTCTTCGTGGTGCTGGTCAAATAGTTGATACAGGACACTTTCCCGATTGGCTTCCCTCAGTTGTTCTAGGTAGTTCAAATCCTTGGGTTCAGTGCTTTCCAATTTTTGCACCCGCTTCTTGGCCGATTTTCCACGACCACGATCGCCGCCACCGTCCTCACTGGTGGACAAGGTGATGGCGAAACCAGCACCTGACAGCTTGGACAATACATTGGCGATGTTGTTGGCCAAAGTTATGCCTACATTGTTCGTAGTGCGGTCGCCACCCCAATTGAGGGCAATGATTTCATCGTCATCGTTGAGAATCACTGCACCTGAGTCGCCGCTGTTGGAAAAAGCGAATTTGCAGACGCCTTCTCGCACCTGGTAAGTTTCCTCTGCCACCGGAATGATCAACACTTGACCTTGGCGCACAATAATTGCAGTTCCAGCAGAATCATTTGGTGCAGCGACAGCAATGTCTCCAAGGTGAACAACTGTGCCTGTCGTGAACCCTGATCGGGCACCAATTTTTCTTACCCGATCTCCTACCACTGCAACCCCGGTGCCCGTAACCGTCAACACCTCGTCAGTGGCATTATTGGTGATTTCATAGATGATTTCGGCAGCGATTGCGGGATCAATCTTAGCGATCGCACAATCGACTGAAGTGTTGCTAGCGGGAGCAATGTCCCTGATGCCAATGATCGACTCCCCAATCGCGTTGTCACTACCGCATTCGCAGCAACAACAAGTACTTGGCGAGCCCAATTGAGGTTGAGCGACCTTTAAATGTCTGTTATCCGTGGTGTTGGTTGCATCATACAACACATGCTTGTTGGTCAGCAGAATAGGCGTATCATCCGCATCCAAAGTGCCAAACCAACCCAAGGTACCATAACTGGTGCTATCAGTAGAAATAGCTATTCCTGCTTGAATCGGTCGGAATTTGGTCAGGTCTCTTCGTTCATCGCCGCATACATCCGAGTCATCGGTGACTACGAGCGGGGTCAAAACATCGGTTTTGATGCCATTGATCTCTGCTGGAATCAAATCTTGTGGGGCAATGAGGTCGCGGCTGATTTTTTGCTCCACAAACACCCGAATGACGATCTCATCCGTGAATTTACCAGCCGTTTCTTTCATGCCAATGCCCATTGCTACTACATTCGGCAGCTTGGCAAGGGTTTCACGGGCTTGTTCGAGCTCGCTGAGGAAACGATTTTGCAAAGAACTACGTTCGTTACGGTTCATGCGCACAGGGTTTTATTTGGTGTCAAATCGGTATCCACTGGAAAAGAGTTTTACGCCAAAACTCCGAGCTTGCAACTGCCCATCAGCAGTTTTTACGGCAACATTGTATAGCTGCACCGAAGGCTCGGTATCCAAAAGGCTGGGGTCTACAGTCGCAGATTCGACACAATCATGACTGGACAACCATTGCAGAATGTGGTCGGTATTGGCGGTAAGGCCATCCGCTGCGCTTATGCTTTTCAAAAAAGTGTCGCAGCTTTTTTGCAAAGCCAACTGATCATTGTCCTTTAAAGCTTGGCAGAAGTCTTTATTCATCTTGCGATTGCATTGATTGTGGCTGAGTAAAAATGGCCCAAAACACAAAACCAGCACAATGAACACGGGTTTCATTGCTGGCGCTTTGTGTTGTTTACAATCTTGTTCAACGAAAAAAGGATTGGCCCAATGGACTTAGGAAAAAAGCCATTGGATAGACGGGTGTATGGACACTTGAGGGTGTACACTTGGGTAATAGGCATAGGTTTTTGGTTTTAACCACAGCAAACTGCCGTAGTCAATTAAAAAATGATCGTCTGTGGTGAGTGTGTATCAGCTGAATGAAAACAAACGGATTCCAACCCGCAATTGCAGGTTCTGAATTTCCATTGGAATAAAGGGACGCTGAGTGCGCGAGTAGAAGCAATGAAAAGTGTCCACCGAGGTTTGAACGATCAGCAATTTACGTCAAAATCAGGCCTTTGTCAAGTATTTCGCTATTTTTTAACAAATGTCAACGGATATCCCTTACTCCAAAAGTTGTTGCAAAGCCTGTTCCAGAGCAGCCAATTGGGCAGCCTGCTTGGCCTTGACTTTTTTGCCCAACACCAAGATGGCATAAGCCAGCCAAGCAAAAGTGACCGCAGAAATACCCACAAACCAAGGCCATTGATCGGCCATCAAAGACCAATAATACAGCAACAAACCAGTACTGAGCAAAACCGCATAAACCGGAAATCCCCAGCGCTCCATCAACCTCAAAAACCTGCGGTAGCGGATCAATTTTGTCAAATATTCCTGCGGCGAGACAAATAAAGTGTCGTCCGTGCGCAAAAGCCAGGCACCCCAAAAAGCAAGCAGCATCCAGCCAAGCAGCGCAGAAGAGATGAGCAGTAAAGCGATTTTTAAGGAAAAAGTATTGAATTGCAACCAATAAAATAGGAAGGCAATCCAGGCAAAAGTCAGGATCATCGTCAGGGCATTGAGCAAGTTGCCCCGGAGCAATTTTTGCTGCTGCCGACGCGCCAAGCTCACAATTTCTTCACTTGGCTTAAAAACCTGGCTTTGCCCAGCTTCCTGCCAAATTTGTTTCAGCTGATCAAAGTTGTCCATGTCTTTTTAGTTTTTCGCTCAGTTTTTGCTTCACCCGGTGAATCCTGACCCGGAGGTTGCCTTCGCTGATGTTGAGAATGGCCGACATTTCGGCATAGGGCAAATCCTCCAAAACCAGGCCGATGAGCAGTCGGTCGGCTTCGTCGAGGCTGGCAATGGCGCGGTACAAGAGTGAGATTTCCTGTTCTTTTTCGGCGGGTCCCGTTCGCCCGTCGATCAGGTCCGACAAGGGCACTTGTTGCATGCGTTTGCCTTTTTCCAAATCGCGCAAGCAAGTATTGACTGCTATGCGGTAAGCCCAGGTCCCAAGGCTGGATTGGCCCTTGAATTGGGGCAGGTTTTGCCAAACTTTGATGAAAACTTCCTGGCACAGGTCCATCGCCTGCTCCGGGTTGCCACAAAAACCCAGGCACAGGCGATAGATCCGCTCTTGGTATTCCTGATAAAACTGGTCAAAATCCTTACTCATTCAGCAGTGCATCGAGCTGGCTAAAATACCACTTTGGATCGTCGTACATGATAAAATGCAGGCCTTTTTCGGCGTAAACCAGTTTTGCCTGCTTCAATTGGCTGTATTGGGCCTCGATGAGTGGTTTTGCGTGTACAAAATACGCTTCGAGCAGCACTTGCACCGGGCAGGTGATGGTCGCCAGTTTTTGGCGCAGGTCGGTATTCCAAAACTGGCAATACAAAAGCCCCAAGGTTTTTCGATCCGATTGGACTGCCCACTTCAACACCTCCTCGTGACGGCTGCTTTCGCTGATCATGCTGCTCAGGGTAGCGCGCTGTTGCAACAAAAAATGCTGCTGATCGGTTTGTTCCATCACTTTTGCCATGCCCAGGCAGTCCGCATTAGGGTCGGGCTTGGCTTGGGGATTTTGCATGGCCGCCAAATAAGGTAAGGCATCTACTACAATCACCTGGCCGGGCAAATGCGGGTACTCAGCCGCCACCCAAAGCGATAAAGCCCCGCCAATGCTGTGGCCAATGAGCAAGGGGTTTTCCATTTTTTGGTCTTGGATATAGGCCGCAATGCCTTTCACGATGGCATCCAGGCTGGGGTTTTCCACGGCCTTTTCGCCAGCAAACCCTGCAATGGTGAGCACATGGCAAGCGTACTTGGCTTGGTATTTGTCCACCGTTTCTTTCCATACCTCGCCCGAGCAGGCAAAACCGGGGATGAAGATCAGGGGCTTGCCTTGGCCGATGACTTGGACGGAAAAAGGGTAGCTCTTAGCAGCGGCAACTGTGGACAAGGAGATGCAAAAGGCCAAAAGGAGCAAAAGAAGGTTTTTCATGCTTTTGTTTTGGCTTTTTGATCCGGGAGGGGTGGGATTGTTACAGGGGGGAGGGATTTTTTTTGGTGATTTCCCGGGCAGTGAGTTTCACGTTTGGAAACTTCAAAAGTTTCGTAAACGTGGAACTCATGCTAGCACGACCTTGCGTTCATCTGGTAGGGGATTCTATACTCATAATTTCTTCTGAATAGCACTTCGCAACTTATTTTTTTCAAGTTGATACTCCTCTCTTTTCAATGTACCAGCAGCGTGTTCATTCTCCAACTCAGTGTACCGCCCCATGAAATTCACATACTCTTCGCTTTCTTCGGGAAAAAACTGAATGGCTTCCTCTATTTTGTCTTCGCTCAATTTTTGCTTGATCGCTCGCTTGTCCAGGTCATCCATTGACCTCAACAAACGCCTTTCCATTTGAAAATCGTGAAGCAGCTTGTCAACATTGACCATTTGAAAATGCAACTGGCACTGCACTGCTGGAGCGTTTTGTTCTTTGGCGCTCAAAAGCATATTGTAGGAAAAAAAATAGGGATTTTCCGAACCTTCGCATTTGGGGCAAATGCAAGGAACCTTTTTTCTCACTGCATTTTCATCCTGCGAAAACTTGGGGTAGGACTTGTGCAAATTGTCAATTTCATCCATCACGATGTTCCTCAAATCGCGGGCATCGGGGCCAATCGCCTGCAAGTGTAAGCCTTTGGGGTCCTTAAACATTTCTTCTAGCAGTAAAGTCGATTTCCCTCTTTTGAAAATGGCCCCAGCTTGCCAGGCATCGTGGCGATCGTCTTCCAGGTAGCGGTGCAAACGAACGACGAGTCGGGCAATGATCCCCTTGGGCATAAAATCGTATTCGTACCGCAATTGCAAAGCGCCCTTAGGCTTCCAGTTTTGGGCCTTCTCAGGTTGTTCTTCGCTCAACATTTGAGGAGCCAGGTAAGCTTCTTCCGTTTCATTGAGGCGATAACAAATTTCAAATTTACGCATCAACTCCAGCAATTCGTCGGCCATTTCCACATGTTGGGCGCGGTAGTGCTGACCACTGGGGTCTGCCCAAATATCAAGGGCATCTTGGCGCGTAAAATAGCCTCGCTTGTCTTGTACTTTCCTCGAATCCAAAACCTGATAGACTCCATCGGTGGCCCATTCACTGTCCAAAATCACCGTTTTGTTCAAAAAACTGAGGTTTTGGAAGTGCAAAATGGCTCCCAAATCGTGTAAGTCGCGGCTGATCTTCAGGGCTTCTATTTGATCTTGCCTGAAGGCGAGACAGTATTTCAGGTATTTTTTAAGGCTGATGAATGGCTTTTGTTTTTCAGCACGTACTTCCTGTAATTTGCGGCGAAGATTTACCCGATTGGCTGGCCAATCTGCACCGACATGTTCCAGCTCAATCAGCGTTTCTTCGATGTCTTTTTTTAACTTGTTGAGTTTGTCCTTATCTTTACTCAAATCAAGGCTGTGCGTACTTTTCAATTGTGGAAACTGGTCTTGCAGTTGCCCGAAACTGATCCTGGGGCCACGCCCGCTCTTTTCGTTTTGCACCAGGATAACCGGGCTATTTCCCCCCAATAATTCAATGAATTGCAGCCAATAACTGTAATCCTCTTCCTTGCGCAAGTCGATTACGACCACGTACAAAGAGCGGGTGGTCAGAAAAAATTGATGGGTGGAATGGTAAATCTCTTGCCCGCCAAAATCCCACAGGTGTGCCGTAAAAGTTTGGTCATCTGCACAACTGAAGGTATGGTCTTTCACATCAATGCCCTGCGTGCTTTCATTTTCTCCTGGCATGACCGCACCAATGCCATCCAGCAATTTGCGCAACAAGGTGGTTTTACCCGCTCCACCTGCGCCCAAAATCAATACCTTGGCTTCGTAGAGCTTTAGGCCACCCTGCTTTCTGATGTTGCGCAAATGCTCCGCAATCGCAAACCTTCCCCGCGCCACAATCTCCGGCGGCGGGTTTTTCAAATTGGGATTGCCTGATAAAAAAACATGCTCCAAGTTCTCTGCATTGGGTGAAAACTGTAAATCCACCAATTGGTTGTCGCACAAATCCAGGTATTGTAACTTATTCATGCGCTCCAATCCCGGCAAATGGGTCAATTTGTTGCCGCGCAGGTTGAGGGCTTCCAGGTTTTCCAGGTCCAGTAGGGGCTGGATCTTGGCCCAGTCGGCATCATTCAAGCCCCGGCCCGCCAGGTTGAGGCCAGTAATCTTTCCATTGTTTTCAAGGTAAAGGGCTTGCCAGGGGGAGGATTTTTCTTTGCTTTTAGCTGGATTGTGCAAGCAAGGCATGACCGCCCAAGCCGGGTTACGGCCCTGCAATGGGGTGGCTTGCAGGGGAAAAGAGAGCAGGGCTTGGAGTTGGGCTTGGGTTGACATGTTAGTTATGGGTTATGGGTTATGAGTTATGAGTGGGGGGATTTCAATCGAGATTTAGGAGTGGCTCATTCATATCGCTTGTCCAGTTCCTCTTGCAGCATTTTCAGCAAGCGTTTACCGTATTTTTCCACTTTCAGTTTTCCTACGCCGCGTTGCTTCACCATGCCTGCCTCCGATAAAGGCACGTCAAACTTGGTAAAGGCGATCAGTTCATCGTCGGTAAATACCCGGTGGGGCAATTCCCCCTCTTCAGCGGCAATTTTATCGCGCAAACTGCTTATCAACACAAAACGTTGGTGGTGGGCCTCCTGATTTGGGTTGTCAAAATAATCGGGCTTGGATTTTTTGACTGCTACTTTATGACTGCCTTCCTCCTCGTATTGGATACAAAAGCAAAGAAAATTCTCCTCCTCGGTTTTCAGCAATTGCTGGTCAATTTTCAGGATGTGCTTGCCTTCCAGGAATTTGTTGACCTCTTCCACGGCCAGCTCACTGTCTGGGATGGGGATGGTGAATAGTTTGATTTGCATGGTATCGTTTTTGTGAATTTTCAGGTTTTTCAACGTAAATTCCAAATTATAAATTCCTCGTTGCTACGGATTTGATACAACAAGCGGTCGGCTAGGCTCATGCTTACCGCTTGTCCAGTTCCTCTTGCAGCATTTTTAGGAATCGTTTACCAAATTTTTCCATTTTCCCGTTTCCAAAGTTGCTTGTTAACATCATTACCTGTTCCGTCAATGGCTCTTCATACCTTGCAAAGTTGCTTAGATGACCATCGTGAAAAACCTGTTGTGGCTTCACCCCATCTTCAGCAGCCATTTTATCGCGCACGCTGCTCAACAATTTATAACGTTCCATATAGGCATCCCGCTTTTGGTCGTATTGATCATTAAACTTTGATTCCCTGCGCGACTCAGTATTACTGATCCCCTCCTCGTATTGGATGCAAAAGCAAAAAAAATCCCCCTTTTTGGTTTGCAGCAATTGCTGGTCAATTTTCAGGATTTTTTTGCCTTCCAGAAATTTGTTGAGCTCTTGTACGGCAAGCTCATTGTCTGGGATGGGGATGGTGAATAGTTTGATTTGCATGGTTTCGGTTTTTGTAAATTTTCAGGTTTTTCAACGTAAATTCCAAATAAAATTCCTCTTTCCAACAACTTGCGGCGACAAAACGACAAAGGTTTGCAAAATTTCAAAAATCCCAAACCGTGCCCCCGAATGTTTAAGCCCCCTCAAATCCCCCCAGCGAGCCCCCACTCATAACTCCTAACTCATAACCCATAACTCCCTACAGCCGGACCTGCAAACCACCTCACTGGAGGGACCGGGCGAGGCGGAAGCCGAGATAATTGTCGCGGTATTCCGGCTCGTAGCTGCGGCGAAGAGCTACTCGACAGCGCTGCGAGCGGTTGAAGCAGCTGCCGCCGCGCACAATGCGGGCACGGCCCCCATCAGCCCCTTGCGGATCTTTTTTTCGCTCCTTGGGATAGTCACTGTACCAATCCCCACACCATTCCCATACATTGCCACTCAGGTCGTACAAACCCAGGGCATTGGGCAGCAAAAGCCCCACTTCTTTGGTTTCATTTTGACTGTTTTCACCATACCAACCACACTGCGCCAGGTTTTCGCTGCCTGCGTAGGTCATGCGAGAAGCATGGGTATAGGCTCCACCCCTAGCGGCGTATTCCCATTCCGCTTCGCTGGGCAGGCGGTAGCCATTGGCGGAGGGGTCGAGCACTACATCGCCTTTGTTAGGCAAGTCCCAGTTTCCTTTCGCCGATTGGCCGAATATTTTGCTGTATTGGCCAGTTCCCGGCTCAACTAAATAATAACAAGGCCTAAACCCCGATTGCAAACTGAGCCGATTGCAAAAAACAGCGGCATCGTACCAGGAGACGTTTTCTACAGGACGACGCTCCCCTTTAAAATAGGCAGGATTATCCCCCATCAAAGCCTGCCAATATTCCTGGGTCACTTGGTATTCGCCCAGGTAAAAGTCGCTGATTTTGATTTCATGGGCGGGTTGTTCGCTCTCATGAGCATCCTCTTCCTGCGCATGACTCCCCAGCCAAAAGCTGCCACCAGGGATGTGCAGCAGGCGGTAGGTTGCTGCCAGGCCGAGTTGGGGTAGGTGGTGGTCGTTCATTGGTGCGGTATGGTTTTAGTAGGTGTGTGGGGTGCCCTGCCCAAAATGAAATGGGCACGGTAGCTGCTGTGCAAAATAAGGAATTGCGGGAAGATATGGTTAAAATTTTCAGGTTCTCTGACAAATCATGTGTCCCTTGAAGCAACTTCTGGATAGATGCAAGATGTGTTGATGGTTCCATTTTGAAAATTTATTGAGATGGGAAGCTAAAATTCAAATCACGGCAAGCTGAAATAAATCAGTTCAATTGTCTGAATTTCAATTAAATGCAAGAATCACATCCTGCATCGTGTAACCCTGGACTTCAGTCCGGGGACAAAATGCCCTCCCCTAATCACATCACGCATCTATCCGGCAGTTGCATCATATGAAGACTAGTGGTCTATATAAGATGGGGCAAAGGCACTACCACATGCACCTCCGTTGAGAAATTTTGAACTCCCACCCTAATTGTCAAAGAACCAATTTTTTTGATGCCGTACCTGGCTGTATGGGGCTTAAAGTTGCTAATTTGCGGTATCGTCTCTTCGTACAGTGACAAAAAAGGCAAATTTCGTCACTGTATGGAAAGACAAAAATGCTTATCTTTGTCTTTACACACAGTGACGATATGGATAAAAAGCAAATTTTCAGCACCATTATTGCGGATGCCATTGCCAAAAAATACGACCAGAGCCTTCCCCGCATGGTTTCGATCCCCTTGGATGTGCCCAAAATCATCTCCATCATCGGTCCCAGGCGAGCGGGGAAAACCCACCTGATGTACTACACGATCCAAGAGCTGCGCAAGACGGTTCCTGCGGATCGCCTGGTTTACATTAATTTTGAAGACGACCGCCTTTTCCCCATGCAACTGGAAGAGATGGAAAACCTGGTACAAGCTTATTACGAAATGTACCCAGGCAATAAAGACCAGCAAGTATGGTTCTTTTTTGACGAGATTCAGGAGGTGTCGAATTGGGAAAAATTTGTGCGCAGACTTTCAGATACGGAACAATGTAGGATTTACATCACGGGTTCCTCTTCAAAGATGTTGAGTAGGGAGTTGGCCAGTGGCCTGCGCGGACGTACCCTCACCTACGAAGTACTGCCACTTAATTTTGCTGAATTCCTGGCTTTTAACCACATTGAAGCGGCGGTGAATGGCTCCAAAGCCCAAGCCGAAATGCTGCATTGGTTTGATCGATGGTTGAAACAAGGTGGGTTTCCTGAATTGGTATTCTTGCCTCAAGACTTGCATCGCCAGACCATCTCTGAATACCTCGATTTGATGCTGTACCGGGATTTGACCGAGCGATTTGACTTGCGAAACCCAGCTATGCTAAAGTACCTATTGAAATACGTGCTTTCCAATTTGGCCCAATCATTGAGTACCACGCGTATTTTCAATGATCTGAAGTCGATGGGCTACAGCATTGGGAAAAACACGGTTTTTGACTACCTCTCTCACCTTGAAGAAGCTTTTGTGCTTTTTCAGGTCCCCATCTGGCATCGCTCGGTAAAAAACCAGGCGCGAAATCCCAACAAATTTTACTGCATTGACCCTGCGTTCAAATACGTGGTTCACCATACCAACGATATTGGTCGGGTGTTTGAAAACGCTATTTTTTTGCACCTGCGTCAAAAAGGGCTTGAAATCCATTACCTCTTGAATGGGCAAGAGGTCGATTTTTACTGGAAAGACGGCCCCCCAATCAATGCTTGTTGGGAAATGACCCAGCTCTCCACCAAAAACCGGGAAGTAGAGGGGATGTTTTCCGCTTTAGAAAAATACAACTTGCCCGAAGGAATCATCCTGACCCGCGACCACCAAGAGGAAATTCAACGCAATGGCCGTCGAATCCAGGTCCAGCCAGCCTGGCGCTATTTTCTGGAGCATTAGCGAAAGACAAAATTGATGTTTTCGTCTCTCCATACAGTGACGAATAACGGCTGAAAATAAAACGCTCCAATCTTTACGCCTAATTGATAGCAACGCATGTCAACGTCATGGTCAACGTCAAATTAGCAACCGTGAAAAACCGTGTAATCCGCGTCATCCGCGTCATCCGCGTGCTAAAAAACAAGCTTGCGGAGCAAGCAAAAGAATATTCATCCGTAGCTTTTTCAAGGTCGCGAAGCGGTGCAAAAACCGAACTGAGGCCATTTCCCAGCGTCATTTTAGACAGGGCATGCCCTGTCTCTACAGGTCCCCGTGGTCAAAATCATGGGGTCAACGTCATGCTGGAAATCCGCGCAAACCTGCGTCATCCGCGTCATCCGCGTGCTAAAAACAGCACCGCGTGAGCGGGGCAAAGGAAGGCAACGCAGTTGCCCACTCGCAAAAATTTATCCGAGGCTAAACACTACCCCTCTTCCCTACCCCCATTCTTACCATTCCAATACAAAAAGAAAGGAATGCCCAAAGCGATCAAACCCAAGCCAATGCCCGCATCCAGCGGGTGCGACACGATGGTATTGATCACCAAACCCACACAAAACAGGATAAAAATGGCGGGTACAAAGGGATAACCCCACACCTTGTAAGGCCGGGGCGCATCGGGCATTTTGCGGCGCAGGATGAAAACCCCCAGCGTAGTAGCCCCATAAAAAATGAAAGCGGCAAAAATCAAGCGATCGGTCAATTGGTCGAAACTGCCGGAAAAAACCAATAGGCAAGACCAAACACCCTGGTAAATCAAAGAATTGGCCGGGGTAGCGTACTTGGGGTGCACTTTTTCCACGCCTTTGAAAAACAAACCCTGGTTGGCCATCGCAAAGTGGTTGCGGGCGGTGAGCAAGATCGTGGTGTGGGTACAGCCCAGGGTGGTGATCAGGATCAACACCGAGATGAAAATGCCGCCCTTGGCTCCCCAAAAGCTTTTTACGGCTTCCACGGCGGCGATGCTGTTGGGGGTATTTTTGATTGCGATCAGTTGATCAGCAGGCAAAAGGGTCAGGTAAGTGACATTGGCCAAAAGGTAAACGGTGATCACCGCCATCACGCCCCAAAACAACACGATGGGCAGGTTGCGCTTGGGGTTTTGAATCTCGCCGCCGATATAACCGATGGTATTCCAGCCCTCGTAAGCCCAAAAAGCCGCCAACATGGCCGTAAACATGCTCGAAATGAGTGGCCAAGTAGCCGGAGCCTGGTAGTTGCTCGCATTTACGCTCAAACGGCCCCAATCCGACTGACCGCTGCTGAGGCCAAAAATCACGATGATGCCAATGCCGATCAAGACCGTAAACGTGATGATCCGGCTGATTTCGCCCCCCATCTTGATGCCACGAATGTTGATGAAACTCAAAATGGCGATCAAAGAGATGGTCACCAGTTTAATGGAGAAGTTTTCAAAGGGCTTAAAAACACCCAGTAGGTTCCAATTCGCCCAGGATTCCAGCAGCGGTGGAATGGGCACGATGGCGTTCAAGGATTGCGTAAAAACGTAGGCAATGGAAGCGATGGCCCCGGTTTTGATGATCGAAAAGGTGGTCCAGCCGAACAAAAAAGCAAAAAAGCGCCCATAAATCGTGCGGTAGTAACGAAACTCGCCGCCCGTACCCGCCAATACACTTGCCACCTCGGCATTGCTCACCGCACCCGCCAGGCTGATCAATCCGCCCAGTACCCAGGCCAGCAACACCAGCATGGGCGATTGCAGGGTATCGGTCATCGGGGCTACCTTTTTGTACACCCCCGAACCAATGATCGAACTGATGATCATGGCAATGGCCATCGGCAGGGTGATGGCCGCGACGAGCTTGTTTTCGTTGTTGTTTTCGTTCAGCATGACTACTTGATTGCTTGGTTAGAGGCCACAAATAAAATGTACGTAAATCGCAACTGCGTTGCTTTAATTGCCTCGCTGCGCGAGGTTATTTTTAGCACGCGGATGACGCGGATGACGCAGATTTTCGCGGATTACCAACATGATTTTGACTGTGATTTTGACCATGACGTTGACGCTCTCTGTGCTCAAGACCCAGAGAAATCGGTACACTTTAATGTTGATCTGTTGCTTAGAATGTGGTAAAATTAGCATTAGCCCTATTTTTTCAAAGGTTTGGCGACTTTTTTTCTTGAACAAATGTTATTTTAGGGTCTTTGCTCTTGACGAATTATTTATTTTGGCAGCGGTAAAGAGCACAAGTGGTTTTTACCAAAAACAGATCACAATGAAAATGCCAAACTTCCTGGGGAAAAACCCCCTGATTCTTGCAGTGTGCCTGCTCTTGGCGGTCTTATTATTGGCCAACTTCATCAATTTTGGGGGCGCATCCATCCATTATGCCACCCAGGTCAAGCCCATTCTCAACAAAAAATGCATTTCCTGTCACGGTGGGGTGAAACAAAATGCCGAATTCAGCATGATGACCCGTGAGCACCTGCTGCGCCCCAACGAATCGGGTAAACCCGCCGTGGTGCCCGGCAAACCCGACGAGAGTGAGCTGATGAAGCGCATTCAATCCCACGACCCTGAAGAGCGCATGCCCTACGAGGAAGCCCCCCTCAGCAAAAAAGAAATCTCGATCCTGCGCCAATGGATCAAAGAAGGCGCACAATGGGGCGAACACTGGGCTTATGTGCCCGTGCAGCCCGTAAAAGTACCCAAAGCCAAGGGTTTTCTGGGCATTTTTCCCGCCCCCAAAAATCAATGGGTACAAAACGACATCGACTGGTTCATCCTTGATCGCCTGAAAAAAGAAGGGCTGAGTAATTCGCCAATAGCCGACAAGGCTACTTTGTTGCGCCGGGTCAGCCTGGACTTGACTGGCCAGCCTGCGCCCGCATCATTGGCCAAAAAATACTTGGCGGATCAATCGCCAAAAGCATATGAAAACCTGGTTGACTCCCTGCTCGCTTTGCCTGCTTACGGCGAACGCTGGGCCAGCATGTGGCTCGACCTGGCCCGCTATGCCGATACCAAGGGCTACGAACGCGACTACAAACGCGACATTTGGCGCTACCGCGATTGGCTGATCCGCACCCTGAACAAGGACATGCCTTACAATGATTTTTTGACCGAACAACTGGCGGGCGACCTGCTGCCAAATCCAACTGATGATCAATTTTTAGCCACCGCTTTTCACCGCAACACCCCCACCAACGACGAAGGGGGGACCCTGAACGAAGAATACCGGGTAGTGGCCCTGATCGATCGGGTGAATACTACTTTTGAGGCCATTCTGGGCACTACTTTTGCCTGTACGCAGTGTCATGGGCACCCTTATGAAGCCATTTTTCACGATGAGTACTACAAGGTAATGGCTTACTTCAACAACAGCCGCGACGAGGACACCAACGAGGACTACCCCCTGCTGCGGCATTACCCAAAAGCCGATAGCCTGAAACTCGATAGCTTGTGCCGTTGGGTAGCCCAAAACGACTCGCCCAAACGCAGTATGGAGATTTACACCTTTCTCAAAACCCTGCAACCTTCGTTCTATTCCATCGCCTCGGATCAGTTTGTCAATTGTGAACTGTACGATACCAAGTGGCTCAACATGCGCAACCACGCCAGCGCTCGTTTTCAGGAAGTGGACCTCACGGGCAAAAGCCAGCTCATCCTGCCACTTTGTGGGGTGGTTGGTGGGGGCCGTTTCAGCATTCATTTGGACAGCTTGAATGGGCCTTTGCTCTTGAGTATCGGAATGGAAAAAACGGCCAACTATTGCGATACCAAGGCTTATGATTTCCAGCCCGTGAAAGGCAAGCACCGTTTGTTTTTCCGCTACGAAAACCCCGCTTTGGCCAGCGATCCGCGCAAATCAGGCATCGGCTTCAACTGGTTTTATTTCACCAACCCATTCCCAGGGCAAGGCAAACCGGGTTACGAGCAAAAACTGGCCGATTATTGGGCCCTCATTCGCCAAGACCCGCCTACCACGCCCATCATGATGGACAATCCCGCTACTTTGCCCCGCCCCAACCACGTATTCGAGCGCGGCAATTGGTTGGTAAAAGGCCAAAAAGTGAGCCCTGGAGTGCCCGCCTTGCTCGGCAAATTACCTGCCGGAGCCCCCAGCAATCGCCTGGGCTTTGCGCAATGGGTCACCGACCCCAAAAACCCACTGACCGCCCGCACGATGGTGAACCGCATGTGGGAGCAAGTGTTTGGGCAGGGCCTGGCCGAAACCTTGGAAGACTTGGGCTCGCAGGGCATCCCCCCTACCCACCCCGAATTGATGGACTACCTGGCCTGGCAATTCGTTCACGAGCAAGGCTGGAGCATGAAAAAACTGCTGCGCGAAATGGTCCTTTCGGCCACCTACCGCCAATCCTCGGTGGGTAATCCTAACTTGGTAGAAAAAGACCCGACCAACAAATTCTACGCCCGTGGCCCCAGGGTACGCCTCAGCGCCGAGCAAATCCGCGACCAAGCTCTGAGCCTGGCGGGCTTGTTGAGCCACAAAAAGTACGGCCCCGGCGTGATGCCCTACCAACCCGATGGCATCTGGAAATCGCCTTACAACAGCGACAATTGGATACAGAGCGAAGGAGAAGACCGCTACCGCCGGGCAGTTTATACTTATTGCAAGCGCTCCAGTGGCTATCCTTCCATGCTCACTTTTGATGGGGCCACCCGAGCCGTTTGTACGGCCCGCCGCATCCGCACCAATACACCTTTGCAAGCCCTGGTCACGCTCAACGATCCGGTTTACATCGAAGCGGCCAAGGCTTTTGCCCAAAAAATGAAAAAACTGGGCGGCAAGGAGGTCAAAAATCAAATTAAAAAAGGATACGGCCTGGCGTTGGGCAAACACATCGAGGAGCAAAAGTTGCAAACCTTGGTCGGGCTTTATGACAAAGCCAAAGCCAAATATGCGGCGGACCCCAAGCTGGTTCAAGCCTTGTTTGCGGAGCCTGAGCCCAAAAATGCCGCTGAAAAGAAACCTGCAAGCCTGCCGATGCCAGCTTACAGCGCGGAGGATGCCGCCTTGACCCTGGTGGCCAATGCCCTATTGAACCTTGACGAGTTGGTCAGCAAAAATTAAAAAGTCATGTCCAGAAGAATAAACTTGCAAGACGAGTTGCGCCAAGAAAGCGCAGCATTAAATACCCGCCGCCTGTTTCTCAAAAACTGTGCGATGGGCTTGGGTGCGGCGGCTATGGGTAGCCTTTTGAGTGCTTGTGGGGGTGGCAGCATTACCAATACGGGCAATGCCATTGTTTTTGACCCCGCCAATCCACTGGCTCCCCGGCCACCCCATTTTCCGGGCAAGGCCAAGTCGGTGATTTACCTGCACATGGCGGGTGCGCCTTCGCAGCTCGACTTGTTTGACTACAAGCCTACCCTAGCCAAACTCAATGGCCAGGCTTGTCCCGAATCACTGTTGGCGGGCAAAACCTTTGCTTTCATTCGCGGGGTGCCAAAACTGCTGGGGCCGCAGTCCAACTTCATGCAAAGGGGCCAAAGTGGGGCTTGGATTTCAGACTACCTGCCCCACTTGAGCACCATCGCCGATGACCTGGCCTTCCTCAAAGCCGTGAACACCGACCAGTTCAACCATGCACCAGCCCAGTTGCTCATGCACACGGGCTCGGCGCGCTTGGGGCGGCCCAGCATTGGCTCTTGGGCCACTTATGGTTTGGGGTCAGAAAACAGCAATTTGCCGGGTTTCGTGGTGCTGACTTCGGGCGGACAAAACCCCGATGCGGGCAAAGCGGTATGGGGCAGTGGGTTTTTACCCTCGGTTTACCAAGGTGTGCAGTGCCGCTCGGCGGGCGAACCCGTTTTGTACCTGCAAGACCCCCAGGGCATCGACCGCGACCTGCGCCAAGCTTCCATCGAGGCCATCAATGACGTGAACCGCAAAACCTACGAAGAATTCAAGGACCCGGAAATCCTCTCCCGGATTTCGCAGTACGAAATGGCTTACCGCATGCAAGTGACCGCGCCGGAGGTGATGAACATCAACGACGAGCCAGCTTACATCCACGAAATGTACGGCACCAAACCCGGCCAAGAGGCTTTCGCCAACAACGTTTTGCTGGCCCGTAAACTGGTGGAAAAAGGCGTAAGATTCGTACAGCTCTTCGACTGGGGTTGGGACGCACACGGCACTGGTGCGGACACCGCCATCGACGTGGGTTTCATCAACAAGTGCCGCGAAATCGACAAATCCATCACTGCCCTGATCCTTGACCTCAAACAACGGGGCTTACTCGAAGAAACCCTGGTGGTATGGGGCTCAGAATTTGGCCGCACGCCCATGCAAGAAAACCGCAATGGCCTGGAGTTGCCCTTCAAAGGCCGCGACCACCACGCCGACGCCTTCACGATGTGGATGTGCGGCGGGGGCATCAAAGCGGGTGCTTCGCACGGCGAGACCGACGAAATTGGTTTCAATGCGGTGAGTGGCAAGGTCTCGGTTTACGACGTGCAAGCCACGATCTTGAACCAATTGGGTTTCGACCACGAAAAATTCACCTATCAGTTCCAAGGCCGTCCTTTCCGCCTTACGGATGTGGAAGGGGCGGTCATTAAGCAGGTTGTTGCCTGATTTTCATCTAAAAACAAACAAAAAACATGCCTACCAATCGCAGAACCTTCCTCAGCAACAGCATGGCTTTGGCCGGGGGTATGCTGATGGATCCTTTCCAAAGCGTGGAAAAGGACAAAGTCAATTTTCACATTCCCGCTGCATTTTCCCTCAAATTCCTGGCTACCAATTGGGGTTTTGAGGGCACTTGGGACCAATTTTGTGAAAAAGCCAAAAAAGCGGGCTACGACGGCTTCGAAGCCTGGGCACCTAGTGACGAAAAAGGCCGCAACGAAATGCAAGCCGCCGCTGCGAAATACGGCTTGAGCTACGGTCTGTTGGTTGGAGCGGGAGATAGCGATCCTACTAAAAACAAGGCTGCCCTCGAAGCCCAAATGAAATTTGCCTTGCCCATGAAGCCTTTGTTCTTCAACTGTCATTCGGGTAAAGACTACTTCAGCCAGGAACAAGCGATTGGCATTTTGGACATGGCCAACAAAATAGGCAAGGCCGCTGGCATCCCCGTTTACCACGAAACCCACCGGGGCCGCATTTGCTACGCGGCACCAGTGACCAAGGCATTGATGGAAAAACTGCCTGACTTGCGCCTCACCCTCGATATTTCGCACTGGTGCTGCGTGCACGAATCGCTACTCGAAGAACAGACCGAAACCGTAGCGATGGCCCTCAGCCGTACCGACCACATCCACTCGAGAGTAGGCCACCAGGAAGGGCCACAGGTCACCGACCCACGTGCGCCCGAATGGGCCAGCGCCCTCAAAGCCCACCTCGCCTGGTGGGACAACGTGGTAGAAATGAAAGTCAAAGCAGGCCAGGGACTGACCGTCCTGACCGAATTTGGCCCACCCAACTACCTACCCACCGTACCCTACACCCTGCAACCCTTGGCTGACCAATGGGGCATCAATGTGTATATGAAGGATTTGCTGAAGGCGCGGTACGCGGGGAAATGATCAGAAGTTGAAAGGTTGAAGGGTTGAAGGGTTGAAAAGAGGGGCCTTCACTTAACTTTAGGCATGGAGCAATAGATAAGTATTCAACTAATTGTAGCAAATGTTTGTAGAAACAGCTTGCTAAGGGAGCGTAAAGGAATAAGGTAGGCCAATTTTGGTTTAGTGAAAAAAGAAAAGCAACTGACTGAAAGAAAGTGGTGTTCTTTTTTTGTTAAGCCTCAAAGAAAATGTGGTTACCGTATTTTAGCCCAAATACTAAGTAACAAGCCACGAATAAATCTTACCAAATCGCAACTGCGTTGCCTCGCTGCGCAAGGCTGTCTTTAGCACGCGGATGACGCGGATTTAGCGGATTTTCGCGGATTTCCAACACGACGTTGACTGTTACGTTGATATGCGTGTATCTTAAAAACTGGAAAGGTTTATTTTTGACCCGTTACTAATGTTGTGATTTACAAAAAGTTTGGTTAGAAAAACCGTAACTTTGAGTGCATCCACAAAAAATGCCAAGTGCATGATAACCAAACTGGAAATATCTGGCTTCAAATCATTTTCCAATTTCAGCGTTGATCTAGCCCCCTTTGTGGTAGTAGCGGGGCTTAATGGTGCGGGTAAAAGCAACCTGTTCGATGCCATTAGTCTATTGTCTGATCTGGCGAAAATGAATATCAGAGAAGCTTTTAGTAAGCAGCGAGGCTCCGCAATAGAGTTGTTTACTCATTATGATAAGGACCAAACGGCTACCGAAATGGAATTCGCAGTAGAAATGCTGCTTGATAAAACCATTCGTGACGCTTGGGGTAGTGAAACAAAGCTGGATTACACCCGCTTGCGCTACGAATTAAAAATCGAGCGCAGGCCAGACAAGCATGGCATTGAGCGACTTTTTGTCAAACACGAAGCCTTGGTACCTATCCCTAGCACTAACGACCAATGGTACAACACTTACGTAGGACCTTACAACAAATGCTGGCGGCCAAACAAGTCAAATAACCTTGAATTCTTTATTGCAACTGGCTTTCGTGGAAACAAAGAAGAGATTGTCATTTTGCAAAAAGGGATGAATGATGACACTCATCGAGAGCAAAATATTGAATACTTGGAAAGTACCATGCTCAGTGGGGCAAGTGATATTCAATACGCCCATGCTTTTGCTGCCCGCGAGGCTATGCGCAATTGGAACCTTTTACATCTCAATCCAGAAGAATTAAGTAAGCCTTCTGCCAGCCTGCAATCATCAGACCAGATGGGGCCTGATGGTGCTGGACTAGCCTCGACCTTGTACCGCATCAAGCAAGAAAGCCCAGTAGCGTTCAATGACATCTCCATAGAATTAATGAGCCTGGTTCCCGACATCTCGATGATTGATGTCAAGCTTGATCCTAATGAGGACAATTATATAATCAGCCTCGATATGGAGGACGGCCGTACCTTTAGTTCAAAGGTTTTTTCAGAAGGTACCTTGCGAATGCTGGCACTCTTGACGCTCAAACACGATGAAAAACACCAGGGAGTTTTGTGTTTTGAGGAGCCTGAAAATGGTGTCAATCCAAGACGAATTGCCCAACTGAGCTCATTATTGCGTGATTTGAGTACCATTTTCCAAGATGACCCTGATGCTGATTTTCCGCTTCGACAAGTGTTGATCAACACTCATTCGCCCTTGTTGGTAGGAGAGGTCAAAAAAATGAAAAACTTTGATCAATGGGGCATGCTGTTGTTTGCCCGTCAAGTTACCCAAGTTAAAAAAGGTCACAAGTGGAAGCATACTTTAATCACCCCAGTGAGCAGTGAACAGGGAAACCTGTTTTGGGAGCGAAACATGACTCAGGGTTTGCAATCGGTTAATCGGGAGGAGTTCAGACACTACCTTGAAACCGCAAAGTTTTAATACCCCCAAGCCTGATCAAATGAACACATTGTACAGCTCTTTTTGGGGAGAGGGTGTAACGGATGAGCGATTCTATCCAATACTGATTAAAAGGGTGTTATATGAGTTGTTGTACCAGTGTGCGAGGGGACAATGGGACGTTGAAACACCTATTACTTTACAAAGTGAACAGGATACTTTTGTTGCGTCAGTACTTGATATTGCCAGGCAGTCGACGGGATCCACATTGGTTTTCGTGCATACTGATGCAGACGCTCCAGCCCTTGAAAAGGTCTTGCAGGATAAAATTACTCCAGCTTTGAAAGAGATCACAAAGCTAGATGATAATACAGCCTGTAAATATGTAATCCCTATTCTACCTGTTACCAAGACTGAAAATTGGAAACTAGCTGATACAGCAGCTATGGAACGGATTTTAGGTGTTGATCTCGATCGGCAAGCCCTTGGTTTGAACAAAAGCGCAAAAAACCTTGAAGAATACGCTGATTCAAAACAACTCTTGCAAGCTGTAATCCATGCGGCAAGGATGCAAAGAAGGAGCAAGAATTCTTTCGATCCTGAAGTTTTTGACATCGCTCTGGCTAATAAAATAAGCCTTCAGGCATTAAATAGGTTCGATTCATTCAAGTATTTTTTGGAGGGCTTGAAGAAGGCTTTGATTGACCTAAACATCATTGAAGAGGACTGTTCTCCTCGTTTTTGAACTTCAACAAACTAAACCAAGAATAACTTTCCCATTGCACAATTCGAGCACCTAATTAGGCCGCTTTATTTTGAAAAAAACGGAAAAACCAATCACTTTGGAAAACTGGAGTCCATTCATCGGCCATTTTCACCCTTTGTTGGTGCATTTACCCCTGGGCATTTTGCTTTTGGGGGTCTTGTTCAGTGTCTTTGGCCGCTTTGAACGATATGCGCATTTAAAAGCCGCTGCGCCTGCCACTTTGTTTTGGGGCACTTTGGGGGCGATTTTCTCCTGCATCACAGGCTATTTGCTGTCTTTGAGCGGCGAATACGAAGGCTTGACTCTGGAAAGGCACAAATACCTGGGCATTGGGGTAGCGGTGGCCGGCATCCTTCTTTATGTGGTAGAAAAAGCCAAATTGAGGCCGCTCCTGGCCAATTTCAGCGCCTTGTTGCTGTTGGGCTTGCTCATGGGGGCGGGGCACCTGGGGGGCAGCCTGACGCATGGTGGCGATTACCTCACCCAAGCCTTGCCTCCTGGCATCAAAGCCCAATTGGGGCTGCAAGCAGAAGATGGTGAAACTGCCGAAGCTAAGCGCCCTTCATTAGCCGAAGCCAGTGCTTACCAGGCAATTGTTGCGCCCATTTTCAAGGAAAAATGCCAAAATTGTCATGGCGCTGAAAAGCAAAAAGGCAAACTGCGGCTTGACAGCCCCAATGCTTTGGCTGCTGGTGGAAAAAACGGCCCTGTGCTGTTGGCTGGCAATGCCGATGCAAGTGAATTGATCAAACGCGCCCTGCTGCCAACCTCTAACGACAAGCACATGCCCCCCAAAGAAAAGCCCCAACTGAGCGAAGAAGAGATCAAATTGCTGCATTGGTGGATCCAATCGGGGGCGGACTACGCCAAAAAAGCCGCTGACTTGCCTACCGACCCCGCTATCCAGGGTATGTTGGACAAATACGGCAAAGCAAGTGTTTCAACCGGCGTGGCCCAAATCCTGATCGACGAGCACCCCAAGGTAGAAGTAAAAGCACCCGACGCCAAGGTCATCGAACAAATGAAAGCCAAGGGCTTGGTGGTCCTGCCATTGGGGCAAAATCAAAACTTCCTGAGTCTCAACTTTGTGAATTTCCCCAAGGTCAGCACCAAAGATTTTGCGGCTTTGGCCCCTTTGCAAAAAAACATCGCCTCCTTCAAACTAAGCGATACCAATATCGACGACGCTGGCCTGGCCGAAGTCGCCAAATTCCCGAATCTGACCAAGTTGTTTTTGGAACGAACCAAAGTCAGCGACGCGGGTCTGGCCCAACTCAGCAAGCTGCCCCATTTGCAATACCTCAACCTGGTGGGCACCAAAGTGACGGCAAAGGGCCTCTCCAGCCTGATTGCCCTACCAGCCCTGAAGCAAGTGTACTTGTACCAAAGTGGCTTGACAGCCGCCGATTTCCAAGCCCTGCAAGCCAAAATGCCCAAGGTGCGATTGGATACTGGCGGCTATCGGGTGCCTACTTTGTACAGTGATACGACTTTGGTGCAGCCACCCAAGGTGAAGGGGTTTTATGAGTAGAAGGGGGAGTCCAGTTTTTTCTACAACATCATGCCTGGGGTGGTGTAATTTTGCATCGCAATGGGAGAGAAAGTAACTATAGTGATGGAGAAGGTTTAGAGGGAATCCCACTAGCAAGCGGGCTTCGCAAGTGGCCAAACCACGTCCCTAAACTTGAAAATTAATTGCAATTCGTACCACTGGATATTTTAAAACAATCGTTTTTAATCCCCACAGAAAAGCTATCTTTGTATCCATGAAGAAATTACCCATCGGCATACAATCTTTTGAAGAGCTCATCGAAGGGACTTATCTCTATGTTGACAAAACGCAGTTGATCAATCAGCTCGCTACATCAGGCAAATACTATTTTTTATCTCGTCCGCGCCGATTTGGCAAATCTTTACTACTGGATACGATCAAATCCTTGTTCGAGGGTAAAAAAACACTGTTCTCTGGCTTGTGGATTGAAGACCAATGGGATTGGGAACGAACCAACCCTGTTTTGCATTTTTCTTTTGATGCCATTGGTTACGATAAATTGGGTTTGGAAGGAGCCCTCCTTTTTCAACTAAAAAAAATAGCAAGCCTTCATGAAATTGAATTACCTACGGATTCAATTGGCATCCAATTTTCAGAACTCATCCAACAACTGCATAAAAAATACGGTAAAGTCGTTATACTCATCGACGAATACGACAAACCCATCATTGATTACTTGGAAAAAAACACCCTTGAACAAGCCAAAATTAACCGCGAAGTCTTACGCAGTTTTTATGCGGTGCTGAAAAGTTCTGACAAATATTTACAATTGGTTTTTATTACGGGCATTTCAAAATTCGCTCAAGTTTCCATTTTTTCGCACCTTAACAATCTGAATGACATCACGCTCAATAATCGGTATGCCACTTTGACTGGTTATACTCAATTGGAATTGGAACATTATTTCGAAGACTATTTACAAGAAGTGCAAACCTACCTGAATGCCAGCCGCCAACAAGTCTTGGATGAAATGCGCGAGTGGTACAACGGTTACTCCTGGGATGGGGTGCAGCGGGTGTACAATCCATTCGGTGTTTTGCGCTTTTTTTCGGCCCAGCGTTTCACTAATTTCTGGTTTTCTACGGGCAGTCCGCGTTTTTTGATCGAGCAAATGCGCAAATGGGAGGTGTTCAACATCGAAAATTCCCCAGCCAATAACACTACATTTGAACGATTCGACCTGGAAAACCTTGATCTCACGTCCTTGCTTTTTCAAACAGGCTATTTGACCATCAAGGAAATGGACCTTTGGACCGGAGACATGATCCTTGATTATCCAAACAAGGAAGTGCGCCAAAGCATGTACCAGTTTTTGATCGATGATTTATCCAAAGATGTGCATCGCACCGATACCGGGCTTACCATCCGCAACCTCAACCAGGCTTTTTTACAAGGGAATCTTGTCCAGGTGCGTGCAATACTCGATGGTTTACTCGCAGACTTACCCAGCGAAGTTTTTGATAAAAAATCCGAAGGTTTGTATCACGGATTGATCCATTTGGTGTTTAATTATTTGGGTATGTATGCACAAAGCGAGGTCCACTCTGCACATGGCCGGGCGGATGCGGTCGTACAAACAACCGATGCGGTGTATATTTTTGAGTTCAAATTCAACAAGACTGCCGCCGAGGCCCTGGCCCAAATTCAGGAGAAAGCTTATGCAGACAAGTACCGGAGTACCCAGAAAAAACTGATGGGTATTGGTGTCAATTTCAGTACAGCTGTCAGGGGCATTGACCAGTGGGAGGAAATAGCGCTGTGAAAAGATTGTTGTGTTGAGTGGCTTCGAGTAAAGTGGATGCAATGGCATATGGGTAGAGAGGGGTGGCGGATGCCAGGATTGAGGAGATGCGAAAGGCTGCTGTAGCCCGAATGAAAATTGACATCAAAAGACAAAGCATCGAAAATGCGCCCAAACAAGACAATTTGACTTTGCTCGAAATTACTGAAGTTTTTGAAAGGGAGATGGAATATGTAAAGCAGTTGCAGGTGGGGATGGGGAAGTGATTAGAAATAAAACTTGTACCAAGGTTCGTTATTGGTAGTTACCTTTAAGGATTCAATCGTTCAAATAATTACACTTATCGAATATGAAAGCCAATTTTGCGCTGGTTTTGCTGTCATTGCTAATAAGCTGGAGTTGCAAACCAAAGATTCAAGGATCCAACTTCAAAGCTTGGACATTTTCAGATCAGCAAGTATTTGGGGTACATGAATTAAAAAAAACAAAAGGGTTTGATCATTTTCACATCTACAACTTAGACTCTACAACCTATAAAATAGAACAATACAAAGCGAATGGGGTATTGGAGTTATCAATGGTAATCAAAAAGCTAGGCGGCAAAATTGCATCCATTACCAGTTACAACAATCAAGGTTTCGCTACTGAGACTCGATTTTTCCAACCATTAAAGGGTGGACTTTTAGAAATCACAAAACAACTTGGTGTAAACAACAGCATCCCATGCAAAGGAATGATTCACCAGTTTAAAGATGGAATGATCATCGAATCAAACCTAATTGGTTTTGATCAGAAGCCATGTAATTGCTCACAAGGTTTTTCTTCCATTCGATTCGTCAAATACTCAGACCGGAATAGAAGGGACCTTATCAAAGAAGTATCTTATTTTAACATATTGGGAGAGCCTGTAAATTATGGATCGTATCACAAAGTAAAGTACGAAAGAGATGAGAGAGGCAATGTTATCAAAGAATCTTATTGGGGGACCGACAACCAAGCCATTAATGACAGTTATGGAGTGCATGAACGCAAACGAAAATTTGATGCATTTGACCATGAGATCGAAATGAGTTGTCATGGTCCAGATGGTTCAGCTATTGCTAACATTTATGACTCACATAAATACATCTATGAATACAAGGATGGTTTGATCACAAAGCATACCATTTACGATATAAACAATAAGATAGCAAAGGAAAAAGGTGATTTTGTTGAAGATGGATCAGCAATCGTAAACATCAAGCGTGACAAAAGAGGTAACATCATCGCTTATGCCAATTTTGATGAAAATCAAAACCCCATGAATTCAAAACAAGGGTATCATTCATTGAGGATGCGTTTTGACGAATTTGATAAGGTTATTGAAGAAGGATTTTATGGTATTAATGGCGAGCCTGCTTCAGATTATAAAGGCGTGCACAAATACATTTATGTTCGTGACAAAAATGGTCTCCTAGGGCTTGAAAGCTATTACAACGTAGAGAATAAGCCTATGATTGATGCTTCATATGTTTACATGAATAAATACAAGTACGACAAAGAAGGTAGGATGATTTCGAACTCATTCTGGAAAGACCAAAACACCAAAATGACAAATTTTGCTGGTGTCCATCAAGTCGTAAGTCGATACAATGAAAACGGCCAACTTATTGAGACCTTGAATCTTGACATAAATGGTAATCCGATTAGGGGGTCCATCAACTTTTCGAAGGAAGTAATTCAATATGATGAACTTAGCAGGCCTTCTTTCAGAAGTTACTTTGATGGGATCGAAGCAACCATGACGATGAACATGCAGGTAGGAAATTTCCACAAGTGTGCTTATTTCTATGGTGATAATTTCAAGGTTGCAAGTGTCCAATATTTCGATACCAATGGAAATGCTGTTGATGCAAAAGTCAATGGCAGTGAATTTGTACACAAAATTGAATTTGAATACCTTGGAGATAAAATAGTACGCCAACGTTGGTACACCAATGGCAGTATTTTCCCGCTCATTGTGGACTGTATAAGTGGAGAATGTATGGATTTTGATGGCGTTAGCATGGGATATTTAAACAAATAATCGTAACTTTTTTGAATGGCCTATCTAAATCCCCCTATCTTACCCCACTCAAAAAAACAACACAAATGCTCCTAGCCGCAGCCCAATCGGCGCTCAAACGCTATTTCGGTTACGATCAGTTTCGGCCTTTGCAAGCCGAGATCATCACCACCGTCTTGCAGGGGCAGGATAGCCTGGTGCTGATGCCCACTGGTGGCGGCAAGTCCTTGTGTTTTCAGATTCCGGCCCTGGTTTTGCCGGGTACTTGCGTGGTGGTATCGCCGCTCATTTCGCTCATGCGCGACCAGGTTGAGGCCCTCAAAGCCAATGGCATTTCCGCCGATTTTCTCAACAGCACCCAAAATGCGGAGGACCAACGCCGCATCGAAAATGAACTCTACGACGGGGAACTTGACTTGCTCTACGTTTCGCCTGAAAAACTGCTGACGGCTCAGGTTTTGACCATGTTGAGCCGCAGTAAAGTCAACCTCATCGCCATCGACGAAGCGCATTGTATTTCGGCCTGGGGGCACGATTTCAGGCCGGAATATACCCAACTGAAGGTTCTCAAGCAGCAGTTTCCCAAGGTGCCCATCATCGCCCTGACCGCTACTGCCGATAAAATCACCCGCCGCGATATGGTGGAGCAATTGGCGCTGCGGGCTCCTGCGGTTTTCATCGCCTCCTTCGACCGCCCCAACCTCAGCCTGGAAGTGCGCCCAGGGCAGGACCGCCTCAAGCAAATCCTCGATTTCATCAAACCCCGCTCCAAACAAGCGGGCATCATCTACTGCCTCAGCCGCAAGGGCACCGAGAGTCTGGCCGAAAAACTCAAGGGCGCGGGCATCAAAGCGGGAGTCTATCATGCAGGATTGAGCCCGATGCAGCGGGCCAAGGTGCAAGACGATTTTTTGAATGACAACCTCAACGTGGTGTGCGCAACCATCGCCTTTGGCATGGGCATCGACAAGTCGAACGTGCGCTGGGTGGCGCATTACAACCTGCCCAAAAACCTGGAAAGCTACTACCAGGAAATCGGCCGCGCCGGGCGCGATGGCACCAAGGCCGATACCCTGCTTTTTTACAGCTATGCCGACGTGACCAATATGCACGACATGCTCAGTGAGGGCGAAAACGCTGAGCAAGTCAAAGTGCAACTCCTCAAACTGGAGCGCATGCAGCAATACGCGGAGGCGCAAGCCTGTCGCCGCCGGATTTTGTTGGCTTATTTTGGCGAAAACATGGAGCAAAACTGCGGCAATTGCGACGTATGCAAAAACCCACCCCAACGCATCGACGGAACGGTGATTGCTCAAAAAGCCTTGTCTGCGGTGAGTCGCTTGCAGGAAAAAGTGCCGATGGGCGTGGTGATCGAAGTGCTGCGTGGCTCCGGGCGGCGCGAGATCATCCAGGCGGGCTACGACCAGATCAAGACTTATGGCGCGGGCCGCGAAATCTCGCAATACGATTGGCAGCAGTACCTCTCGCAACTGATCAACCTGGGTTACCTTGAAGTGGCCTACGATGCTGGTCAGGTCCTGCGCCTCAGCAATGCCAGCTCGAATGTCCTCTTCCAGGGCCAAAAAGTGGAACTGGTGAAGCCCAGTTCGTACAAAGACCGCCAGGAACAAGAAAAACAAGCCGTCAAAGTCAAAAGCGAAGCCGAAAAACGCCAAGAGCGAGTGCGCGACGACTTGTTCGAGGAATTACGCCAACTACGCCGCGAGATTGCGGTCAAAAACGGGGTGCCACCCTATGTGGTTTTTTCAGACAAGACCCTGGAAGAAATGGCTTTCAAACGCCCCAGCGACGAGGCGACCATGTTGAGCGTTTCGGGTATTGGCCAGCAAAAAATGCAACAATACGGCCAGCTTTTCATCGAAGCCATCCTCGATTTTGTGAACCGTAACCTGCCCAAGGAAGACAACGGAACCTATAAATTATCCCTGAATTGGTTGAAAAAAGGCATGAGTATAGAGGAAATCGCCGAAAAACGCGGCGTAGCCCCTGGCACGATCATGTCGCACCTGGCTTACCTGCACGAAATGGGCGAAGCCGTACCGATAGAGCAGTTTGTGAGCAGAGACGAAATCAAAAAAATCCTGGCGGCCAAACCTTATTTGGAGCAGCCGAATTTGCTGAAAGGGCTGTACGATTATTTTGATGGGAACATGAGCTACGACAAGATTCGGCTGGCTTTGGCGGAAGAGCGGAGGGGGAAGTGAGTTTTTTATATACGACAGACGAGATACGAGATACGACAGATGATTTAGGGGCTCGCTGGGGAGATTTGTCGTGTTTTGGGTCATCATGTTTGCACGGTTTGGGCTTTTCGAGCCCGCCTCTTGCCAGAGCTCCTCACCCCAAAGAATACCAAGTGCCCTTTCCCACCCCATTTTGCTGCAAGTGTTTATTTTGCACCAGGTTTTCCAGGTTCTTGCGGATGGTATTGCGGTTGGCGTTGGTGAGTTGCTCCAATTCGCCCATGGTGATCCGACCTCTTGATTGCACCAATTCAAGGATTTGTTGGGCCAATTCGGGCATTTGAGTCAGCAAAATTTGCTCCCGACTCACTTTGATTTCCAAATTGTCTTTTTGTCTTTTGAGGGATTTCAAGAAAAAAATCAACCAGGGCAGCCAATTGGTTTGGGCCAGTTTGAGGGTAGTTTGGGTTTGCCGCAAAGACAAATAATAGGCTTGTTTTTCCTGTTCGATTATGGCTTCTAAAGAGCTGTATGGGACATAACGGTACCCAGTTTTCATCAACAAAAAAGTGGTCAGCGCCCGCGAAAGTCGGCCATTGCCATCTTGAAATGGATGAATGGCCAAAAAACAAAGGATAAAAATACCAACGACCAAGAGTGGGTGCAAATGTCCTGTATTGAGCGCTTCTTGGGTCCATTCCACCAACTCCTGCATTTTGGTAGAAGTTTCCAATGGGCTGGTGGTTTCAAAAACGATTCCAATTTGTTGTCCCTGGGCATCAGTAGCGACTACATGGTTGGGCAATTGCTTGTAGCCCCCTTTGTGCCACTGGTCTTTGTCACTGAATTTCAGCAAGATACCATGTAGCTGTTGGATGAAGTTTTCGGTGAGCGGGATATCGCTGTAATGCTGAAAAATTGTATCCATCAACTCTGCATAACCCGCAACTTCCTGTTCGTCGCGGGTGCTGAACCGTTGTATGCTGAGGTTGCTCAACAATTGCTCGACTTGTCGATCCGATAATTTACTGCCTTCAATGCGGGTACTTGAAGCAATGCTCTCGATGGTTGCTACTTTCTGCAAGCGCAAAAGGGTTTCGGGAGCCAAATTCCCCAAAGCCCGCCAAGCTCCCTTAAATTCGTCAATCTCCGCAATGAGATTGAGTATTTCAGGGGTGATTTCCAAGGATTGTACGGCCTGCATGGCACATGGTTTTACGCATAAAAGTACGCATAAATACGCATAAAAGGCATTTTTGACAAAAAAGTACGCATAAATACGCATAAAATGGCTGGAGGGGTGATGATTGAACTCAAATAGTGGATTAGGAGCATAATAGGGCTCTAAATTCTTGGTAAGTAATGCTAAAATTTGACCGAAGCACAAATCCACCCAGATGCCAAAACGTGAAACGAAATGTAAATTTGACGTTGAAATCCGATTAGCGAGCGCGCTTCGCAAGAAGCGAAAAGCTTTGTAGAATTTGGATTCCAAGGGTAGGTCCTGGCTTCGCAAGAAGCCTAAGGCATCATAAATCTTAGGCTTCTTACGAAGCCAGAAGTTGGGAAATGGGGACGGAATGACAGATACTACAAATCTTATGCTTCTTGCGAAGCTGGACATTCGGGATACGTTAAGGCACAGCAGGAAAAAATTAATGTCTTATCATTTCATTCGCACTGCACTAGCCTCCGCTTTTTGCCAACTCCAATTCCGCTTTACCTTCCGCTACAATATTGAGAAATTTGTACTCCCTCATGGCTGTCCCCCGATCACATTTTTCTCCCAAAGTTCGCTCAGGCTGTACTCGTCCAACCACTCCACGAGCTTATTTGAATCTTTACGGGCAAAAATTGTAGAATTAGTATCGTGGTCTCTTTCGGTAATTACGATGTTTTCCAAATCAAATTCGTCAACCAAGCGTGGCGATTGGGTGGCGATGATGACTTGAGCGCGTTTGCTGGCTGCTTTTACCATGCCAGCAAAATACGCTATTGCCGAAGGATGGAGTCCCAGCTCTGGTTCGTCTAAAATAATGACATTGGGCATTAAATCAGGTGGCTGCAACAACAAAGTGGCCAAACACATGAAGCGAAGGGAGCCGTCAGAAATTTGATGGGGACCAAACAAATAATTAGGGTTGCCCTTCTCGCGCCAATTGAGGCTGATGTAGTTTTTATTGCGTTCATTTGGCAACAAATCAAAGTCGCCAAACTGGGGCATGACTTTTTGGATGTAGCGAACGATTTTGGTGTAATAAGGTCGTGTTGCTGAATCTTCTATTAACCTGAACAAAAACGCCGCGAGATTTCCCCCATCGTGGTTCAAGTAACGATTGTCCTCGATATAGCCTTGCCCTCTTAATCGGGCATTCATGGACGTATCATGGAAGTGAAAAACCCTGCAATTCCTGAGTAAGCGAAGGCTATTTGATGCGGTTTTTTTGTAGGCTGAATTGGTATTTGGCCTGTGCATATATTCCAACAAATCTGATTCCCGCACTGCTGGATTGAGCTGTAATTTGACTGGGGCACTTTTGCCTTTAGCTTGATGAAACAAAGTTTCTTCCGTAAAAATGAGCGTATCTCCAGCTACACGGGTCAACCTAAACTGGTAAATATTTGAAGCATTATCATCCTCAAAGTCAATTTTGGCGCTTATTTCTGAGGTTGTTTTGCTTCCATAATACAAAAAAGCATCGGCAAAGCCTCGCTCTGCAATAAAGTTCTGCAAAGCACCAGTCATCATGTAATTCAACATGCTGAAAAAAGAAACCAGGTTGCTTTTTCCCACCCCATTGGCCCCCAACAAAATGGTAATGTCGCCAAACTCAAGCGATGCGCCAGCGATGCTGTCGATTGATTTGTATCCTTTTAAGTCGATTGATTTTAACTTCATTCACCTTGTTTTGGGTCCTGAATCATTCGAGGGTCTTACAAATACAACCCCGTTTTGCACAAATATACAAAACCAAGCCATCATTTCCCACCCCCCGGCACCCGATCAGGGTAATCCGTAATCACCCCATCCACGCCCAAGTCCAGCATTTTTTGCATGTCGGCGGTCTCGTTCACGGTCCAGGGCACTACTTTGATGCCCATTTCTTGGGCTTTTTTGACTACTTCGGCATTTAGGAGTTTGAAATAGGGGCTGTAAATGTTGGGCTTAAAACCCAATTCAGCCAGATTGGCATCAAAGCCGTTCAGGTTTTCCACCAGCAATGCGATGGTTTGTGAGGGGGCTTGCTTGCGGATTTCTTGCAGGCAGCGCGGGTCAAAGGATTGCAGGCAAGTACGCTTTTCTATGCCCAGTTTTTTGATTTCGGCCAAAACCAATTGGGCAAACTCTGCCGGGGCAGGGGCTTTTTTGCCTTCCCAGCCCTTTTCACTTTTCAGTTCGATGTTGTAAAACGGCTGTAACCGTCGGCTGCTGCGGCAGTATGCATTGACCGCAGCCACCACGTCTTTGAGCAGGGGTTTGCTGGTCTTTAGCGGCTTTTGCTCCGGAAAACGGCTGTTGCCCCGGCTGCCGCAGTCGTATTGCGCAATCTGCGCGTAAGTCATTTGGTAAAGCAGCAGTTTTTCCTCCTGCTCTTTTTGCACCGCCGAACCATCGGGGTTTTGGCAAATCAGGGCCGACATCCAAGGCTCGTGCGAAACCACCAGTTGTTGGTCCGCGCTAACTGCGAGATCGAGTTCCAGGGTCTTGATGAGTGGAAATTCCAGGGCTTTGAGGAAGGCTGGAATGCTGTTTTCGGGCAGTAGGCCACGGGCTCCACGGTGGCCCTGCCAGTCGAAGTTGGTCATGGTGGTGGGTGATTTTGAGAGGGGGCGCTGACAGGTGGAAAGAGAAACCAGAGCCAGCAGCAGAGGAACAATTTTTTTTGAAGTACGACTTCCAAGTGACGACTTACGACTTACGAAGTGGGGGCTCGCATTGAAGATTTCATGTTTATTGAGCATGGTTGGGACGATTTGGATTTTCGGCAAGTTTGTGACAAGCCACGAATAAACCTTACCAAATCGCAACTTCGTTGCCTCACTGTGCGAGGCCATTTTTGGAACACGGATAAAATTGGGTTTGGGTGTGCTTGTGTGGGTTTGAGTGTGAAGAAACCTCGTTTTCAATTGGAGACTAAATTTAATCTCGAAGCCCACACACCCGAACTCACACTTACACACTTCACACCCTTTTTTACGGATTTCCAGCATGACGTTGACCATGATGTTGACAACTGGTAAGTAAAAAATTGGTAAGGTTTATTTTTGAACTGTTACTTTGCAAAAAAAAATTAGGTGTTTTTGAGTGGATTCCTGGATACGCGTTGCAAACGCATGTAAGATGGTTCCGGTCAGGAGACCATGAACCAGCAAGCATCCTTCAAAATACCATTTCGGAAACCCGAATTCCTCAGCCATCGACAAATCACTAATGCGAGCCCCGCCTTCGTAAGTCGTCACTCATCGATCATCAATCGTACTTCAAAAAGTCAAGGTCGCAATAGCAACTCAACCTTCAAAGTACCATTTCGGAAACCCGAAAACTTCAGCCATCGACAAATCCCCAATGCGAGCTACCACTCATAACTCATAATTCATCACTCATAACAAAAAAATTAGCTGCTCCGCTTCTCAATCATCACCCGAATCTCCTGGATCGAGGAGCCACTAAGCCCTGAAGATCCGCAAATTTGCCCATCCCGTGCCTTGACGGTCGTGGTTCTGCCCACAATTTTCGCTTCATACACCACGCTAAACTGACTCGCTGCTGCTCCGATCAAGCGGATTTCGAGGCCAATGGCGCGGCGACTTTGGTTCAAAATCCCCGTAAAATCGCCGTTGACCGCCCAGGGGGTGGTACCTACACGGGCCAGATTCAGTCGGTATTGGATGCTCAGTTCGGGTGTGGCGGGGTCTAATTTCAGTTCCAAACCGACCAAACGGTTAAACTCTTGGTTGTCACTGGTCCACTTGCCTTCGCTGATTTTAACCTTTGAGCCGGGCGAAAAATGGGCCATTCCGCTCACTTTTACATTTTGCGGACCCTGTTGCAAACCCTTGGCGTTGGCTACGGCTTTGGCTGGATTGACGCGACCATAACCATAAAATATGCTGTGGCCATTGGTATCGTAAGCGCCTTTTTCTACGTCGATTTGATCACAGGAATTGCGCAGCAGGTTTTTGACTTCAGCAGACGTCAACTTGGGATTGACAGCCAACACCAGGGCAATTACCCCCGCCGCACCCGGACAAGCGCTGGAGGTACCGCCAAATTCAGCAGTGTACAGGCCTTCTTTGTCACCCACCGTGCCTTCAGCATTGGGCGTCCCAGGGTTGTAGCCGCGCTCCCCTACCCGATCGGTGGTCCAGATGCCCGGCGTGAGTGGGCGAACGGGATTGATGCGCGGCGCAAACAAGTCATTGCTCGGAAAACTGAGCCAAATGGCTTTGCCAAAATCGCTGTAAACGCTCCTTTTGCTGCGGTCGTTGCAAGCGGCTACCGCAATGATCGGCGGATATGCGGCGTAGCCATCCAGGTCCACACTTTCGTTGCCATTGCCAGCGGCCCAGGTGATCACGCAACCTTTGCCACCCCGGCCCTTGGTCAGGGCGTAGTCGATGGCCAGGCGGGCGCTGTCGGGCATGGGAAAATTCATGCGGTGCAGCGGATCATTGGGATTGTCCCAGGCCCCATCAGCCGGGCCCCAAGAACAGGAAATCACGTCTGCACCATTGTCGGCAGCCCAGGCAAAAGCCTTTGATTCAGAAATAGAGCCCAAGCCGCCGCAGCGAATCGGCATCAACTTGGCCTCTGGTGCCACGCCCGAAGCCTTGCCCGTACCGTTAGCGCAGGCCACTCCGGCACAAGCCGTGCCGTGGTTGTCGCCAAAGCCCCTTGGTCTGGGATTATCGGTATTCAAAATGGTATCTCTGGGAAAAACGACCTTGCCTGCACCTTGGAACTCGGGGTGGTCAATGTCCACCCCATCGTCGATCACGCAGATGGTAATGCCCTTGCCCTTGGTCGTTTTCCAGGCTTCTTCGATGTTTACGCTGGCGTCCACTTCTTTGCCATTCACGGTGGTTTTGGCCAGGTGCCACTGCATCGGGAACACCGCCTTGTAGCGTTTTTCCTGCACCAATTCGGGGTGACAATACTCCACTTCTTTTTCTTTCAACAAGGCATCGCTGATCTCAAAAATTTTCAAGCCCGTGCCTTCATCGGCTTTGGCGAAATAGGCATTTTCGGCAAAAACCAACTTTTCGGCGACATTGAGCTGGTGTTTTTTCAAAAGTTCAGCGCAGCGTTTCTCCGTCGTTCCGTCTTTAAATTTGACAAAAAAGTTCTCGGTATAAATGAACACCACCCCAGTGTTGGCGTCCTTGAGCACCCGACCAGCGAATTTGATGCCCTCTTCATTTTTAAAACTACTGCGCACCTTGTTGCGGATGCTCATGCTGGCCATGCCGCGTTGGCTGGCAATTTGATAGACCACCACATCGGCTTCAGGGAATGCAGCAAAAGGGATCAGTGAACTGGCCAGTTCGCGGGCAGCCTCGCTGAGGCTCAGGTCGCCGAGTTGTTGACCATTTTCAGTGCGCACCACCACCAGGTCGGTGGCTTCTACCAGGGTCATTTCACGGCCTTGGGAGCCGCCATAGCGGAATGAATACATGGATTTTGGATGTTTTGGGATCGGAGTAGCTTAATATGGCCACGAATATAATTTGTAAAGCCAAGGCTTTGTGCCGCTTCGCGACACAATAGTTGGAACACGGATGACACGGATTAAACGGATTTTCACGGATCGCCAGCTTGACGTTGACACCTCCCATTAATCATGGTCATTTTACAAAAAATACAGCAGCCCTACATTCCGATTTGTAATGTAAAATTGAATCAGGGACCTTCTTTAACAAGACGCAAATTCAGGGATAAATCGTATATATCCACTTATTTTTGAGTGAAATCCAAAATTTTTATCTTTTTTAGCCCTTGCTTAGCAAACAAAGGGGTGTTTTTTCGGAGAATTGCACCCAATTTCCTTTATTTGCCCTACCTGCCAAATAACTAAATCGACTTTCGTTAACGCGAACCTAAACATCAACAAACCGAAAACATGGAAAAAATCAAAACTGCGGTAGTCGGCATGGGTTTCATCGGACCTGCCCACGTAGAAGCCTTGCGCCGCTTGCCCAATGTGGACGTGGTGGGCATCCTGCACTTCAACCCTGAAATGACCCGCGCCAAGGCCGAAGAAATGGGCATTCAGGTAGCCTACGAAAGCTTTGAAGCCGTCTTGGCCGACCCGCAGATCCAGTGTGTACACATCTGCACCCCCAACGCCATGCACTTCCACCAGGCCAAAGCGGCCATGTTGGCTGGCAAACATGTGGTGTGCGAAAAACCACTCTCTACCACCATCGCTGAATCAGAAGAGCTCGTGGCCCTGGCCGCCAAAACAGGCTTGGTCAATGCCATTCACTTTAACCTGCGCTACTATCCCCTGATTCGCCAAATGCGCACCATGCGGGAGAAAGGCGAGCTGGGTGAAGTGTATTCCGTCATTGGCTCCTACTTGCAAGACTGGTTGTTCAAAGACACCGATTACAACTGGCGCCTAGAGCCTGAACAATCGGGTGAAAGCCGCGCCATTGCCGACATTGGCTCGCACTTGCTGGACGCCATTGAGTACATCACTGGCCTGAAAGTGGAAAGTGTGATGGCCGACTTCAGCACCGTACACAAGTTCCGCAAGAAGCCTTTGAAGCCCGTGGAAACCTACTCCGGCAAATTCCTGCAACCCGAAGACTACCAGGATGTGCCCATCAATACCGAAGACCATGCCAATGTAATGCTGCGCTTCAGCAATGGCAACAAAGGCGTGGTGACCGTCAGCCAGGTATCGGCAGGTCGCAAAAACCGCATGGAATTGGAAATCGCTGGCTCAAACGAGACTTACCAGTGGATTTCGGAATCGCCCAACAACCTTTGGATTGGCAAGCGCGACGGGGCCAACCAGCACCTGATGCGCGACCCGGCCCTGCTGCACGGCGAGGCCCGTGGTTTGGTTTCTTTCCCTGGCGGCCACAACGAGGGTTTCCCGGATACTTCCAAGCAGTTGTTCAAAGAGGTTTACCAGGCGATTACCGAGGGGAAGCAGCCTGTTAATCCTCCTTTCCCAACTTTCGCCGATGGGTTGCGCGAAATCCAAATTTGCGAAGCCATCGTAGAGAGCAACAAAAAGCAGGCTTGGGTGAAAATCTGAGTTTAGTTGAAAGGTTGAAAAGTTGAAGAGAGGGGCATGCTCCTAAATCTCCGGTCAACTGTATATTTTTAGCCACCATACGTAAAAAATCCCTCGCATCTAGCCATTAGGTTGATGCGGGGGACTTTAATTTCAGGGAGATTCAAGCCCATCACTTCACAATCCCCTTCAATTCCCGCAAATAAGTCTCTCCGACGTTTAGCCATTTGCCGCCAACTTTTATTTTGGCCTTTTGCACGGCCTCAACCTTAGCGGTGTTGACAACCAAAGAACGGTGAATGCGGCGAAAACCCGCTTGATGCAGGCTACTGGCCAGGTTTTTGAGGCGTTCCAAGGTCAAAATGGGCTTGCTTTGCGATTCCAGGTAAAACTTTACATAGTCGCCCAAGCTTTCCAGGTAGAGCACGTCCTGGAGCATGATTTTGACCTTTTGGTATTCTGAGAGCACAAAGATATGGTCTGCAACAGGGGGCAAAACTTCGGCTTTGCGGCGCAGCTCCAGCAGTTCTCCAGCTTTGTTCATGGCTTTTTTAAAGCGTTCGATGGGTACGGGTTTCACCAAGTAATCCACCACGTCCAGATTGAAACCCTCATGGGCAAATTCTTTGTACGCGGTGACAAAAATGACCATCGGGCGTTCATCGGGCAGGGCTTCCACAAATTGCAGGCCATTGATGTCGGGCATATTGATGTCGGTCAGCAGCAAATCGACAGTATTGTTTTGCAAAAAAACCGCAGCAGTATCAGCATCGGTGAAAGTGCCCAGCAGTTGCCAATCGGATAATTGCTCGGCGTATTTTTCGATGAGCACCAGCGCCAATGGTTCGTCGTCCAATGCAATGAAGGTCATGAGCTGAGGTTTATGGCCAATTTCACGGTATGCACCTGTTCGTCATGGTCAATCCCTAGAATGTAATTTTGGGGGTAAGAATGCTCCAAACGCTGTTGGGTATTCGCCAAGCCCACGCCCGATGGATTGCCACTAAAGGCCATTTTGGGGGGCAGAACCGGGTTTTTCACTTCCAAAGTCAGTTGATTTCCTTGCAAATGGAGCGAAATAGACAATTCGCACGCCTGCTTGGTCGTCAGTCCATGCTTGAAGGTGTTTTCGATAAAAGGAATCAAAATCATGGGCTCAATTTCGATGGCCGGGGGCACTGCTTTGGGCAACTCCACTTTTAAGGTGGCGTTGGGCGGCAGGCGCAAGCGCTGCAAGGCGACATAATTTTCAATGAACTCAATGTCCAGGGCCAAAGGCACCTTGGGTTTGGCGCACTCGTGCAGGATGTAGTTCACCATTTCTGAGAGTTTCAATAAGCCCTCCGAGGTTTTTTCGGGCTCACTGAGCGACAGTACATACAGGTTATTCAGGGTATTGACCAAAAAATGAGGGTTGATCTGCGATTTCAGTAGTGCAATCTCCGCCTCCAGCCTGCGGCGATTGGCCTCCTCTTCGGCTTTCTTTTTCTTTTCAAAAGCCGAAAGTCCACCTACACTTGCCGCCGCACCAAAAATCATCAGGCCAAGGAAAACTGGCGGGATGATCACATACCGCAAGGGGATTTTTTTCTTAGAGGGACCTTTTTTCTTGGCTTCTACCGATACCATCTCAGGTTTTGACAAGTTCAAATCTACCACGATCGAATACCCAACATATGCCAGCAACACCACGATATTGAGTGCAACGAACAGCATTTTTTTACCCGCAAAAAACATGGGCAGCAAGAAACGAGCGCACACATTGTACAAAATCGCATAGCCTGATACCCGAATGGTCATCACCAGGTAAAAGCCTGGCAGCTTGTCTTCGGTATTGCCCGTGAGTGAAAAAACCGACCATATGGCAATCCAAATGGCGGCTTGTAAGATGATGGCGCTGGATGTTTTCATATGATCTTAAAGTTGAGGGGTTGAAGAGTTGAGGGATTGAGAAGAGCTGAATCATGCTGGAAATTCTTGAAAAATTCGTTTTTAGTATTTCATTCATGTTTCAACATCGCGAACGGTGCCACGACTTGGCTTGAGCAGTGCAAAGTGCTTGCTCCCATTATCAGTGGCTCTTAGGGAGCGTAAAAAATAAGGTGGACGGATTTGGGGTTAGCAAATACGTCCATTTTATTTTAGCTCAAATACTTACGGCAAAGTTCATGAAAAAATACCGCAAAAAGACAAGTGGCCTACCGATTCAACGATGAAAACGCCCCCCTCATCGGTGAATCCGGTTTTGGCACTTGGTAAAGCCTCACTTTTGCAGCGAAAAGCAGTACCGACTCAAAAATTTTCTAAAGCGTTGTTATGCAAAAGGTAATCACCCACATCATCCTATTGATCCTATTTGCCACCCAACTCGGTGCGCAAACCACTCCATCAGGGCCTCCAAGGGGAGGTTTTGACCCCTCCAAAATGAACATTGCCCGCGTTTACGGCAAAATCGTAGATGAGGCTGGCAAGGGCGTTGGATATGCCACTGTCCAGGTTTTTGGCAAAAAATTCGACCCCGCTACCCGTAGCTTGAGAGATACCCTCTGGGCTGGTCAGCTCACCGAAGACAATGGCGATTTCAACATTGAAAAACTGCCCATGATGGGCGATTTTGAATTGATCATCAGTTTCCTGGGCTATGCCGAGGTCAAGCAAGCTTTTAATTTTGGCCTGTCAGCCCCCAAAACTGCTGCCAACGCTGCCTCTGGGGGCCCCTCGGGTATACCAGGCGGCGGATTTCCGGGCATGGGCACAGGTAATTCCGAAAAAGACCTGGGCAACATCAAACTGAAAACCGAGGCCAAAACCCTGAACGAAGTAACGATCACCGACAAAGCCTCGGTGGCCACCCTGGCCCTGGACCGCAAGGCTTACCGGGTGGACAAGGACCTGAGCACCGCAGGCGGCACGGCAGAAGATGCCCTGAAAAACGTGCCCTCCGTATCAGTTGACCTGGACGGCAACGTAAGCCTGCGCAATGGATCCCCACAGATTTTTGTAGATGGTAGGCCAACCACCCTCACCCTCAATCAGATTGCTGCAGATGCCATTGAAAGTGTGGAAGTGATCACCAATCCTTCGTCCAAGTACGATGCGGGCGGCGGCACAGCAGGCATCATCAACATCGTGTTGAAAAAAGAAAAACGCCTGGGTTACAACGGCAACGTGCGCATCGGCACTGATTCTCGCGCCGGGGGTAACTTTGGCGGAGACATCAACGCCCGTGGCAGCAAGGTCAACGTGTTTGGCTCGCTGATGGCCATGCGCAATCGGGGCAAATCTGATGCGGAGACCTTGCGAGAAAACTTTTTCGGCAACCCTACTTCCAACCTGACCCAAATCCAGGAAGGCAACATGAGGGGCATGTTTGCCAATGGCCGGGCTGGAGTTGACCTCCTCCTCGACAATCGCAATACCCTGACTTTTAGCGGCAGTTATGTGCGCGGCAAGTTCAGCCCTTTTGATGAGATCACCACCACTACTGATTTCTTGTTTCCTGGCAACACTGTCACGAGCGAATATGTGCGCAATGCGGAACAAGACCGCAACTTCCGAAACTTGGGTTTGACCACCCAATTCAAGCACCTTTTCCCCAAAAAAGGCGCAGAATGGACCGCTGATTTGAACTTCAACCAGGTGAAATTCAGGGGCGGAAGCGATTTTATGACCACTTTCGACAATGGCAAAAGCAGCCAGGAAAGACAACGTGGCTTGGGCCAAGGCAGTTTTGTAACCTTCCAAACCGACTTTGTCAATCCCCTGAAAAACAACTTCAAACTCGAAGGCGGGCTTCGGATGGTGATGCGCAACAACCGCAACGACAACTCCAACTCCCTGTTTGATCCACAGCTCAACGATTGGCGGGCGATTACCCAATTGTCAGACCATTTCAAGTTTGACGACGACATTTATGCGGGCTATTTGCAATTGGGCAAACAAGGCAAAAACTGGGGTTTCCAAGTGGGTTTGCGCGCCGAAAGCAGCTTTTACCGGGGTGCTTTGACCGACCGCGATTCCTCTTTCACCATTGTTTACCCGATCAGCTTGTTCCCTACGCTTTTCCTTACGCACAAGCTGAACGAGCAAGACCAGATTCAGCTGGCCTATACGCGCAGGGTCAATCGCCCCAATTTTTTCCAGACCATGCCCTTTACCGATTTCTCCGATTCACTGAATTTGCGCCGGGGCAATCCTGCACTGTTGCCCGAATTCACCAACTCGGCTGAAATCTCCTACCAGAATATTTTTGCAAAAAAACACAACCTCCTGATTTCGGTGTACTACAAGCAGGCCAACAACCTGATTGCCTCCTACCAGTTCACGGAGTTCAACGCCGATCTGAATAAAGAAGTGGTGATCACCAGTTTTGCCAACAGCAACCGCGCCGCGGCTTATGGGGCAGAATTCACTTTGAAAAACAGTTTCTTCGGTTGGCTGGACCTGACCACCAACCTCAACATCTTCCAGGCCGACGTGGATGCCAGCAATGTAGAAACCGACCTGAAAGTGAGTCGTACCAGTGGGTTTTTGAAGGAAATTGTGCAAATCAAGCTGCCCAAGGGCTTTGCCTTGCAATTCAACGGTGAATACCGTTCAAGGGCTTCGTTTACACCTTCTACCAACAACGACCCCTTCCAAGGTGGCGGGCCACCTGCTCAAAACACCGCTCAAGGCTACACCAAAGGGTATTGGTTCATGGATGCCTCGCTGCGCAAAGAGTTGCTAAAAGGGAAAGGTAACTTGACTCTGAGTGCCCAAGACATCTTCAAAACCCGCAGATTTGGCTCATTTACCCTGACCGATTTCTTCTCGCAAGAAACTTCTCGCATCATGAATCCACAGATGGTTCGCCTCAACTTTTCCTACCGCTTTGGCAAAATGGACGCTTCCCTTTTCAACCGCAAAAACAACCGGGTGACTGGACAGGGCAATGACATGATGTAAATCTGGTTAGTGACAAGCCACGAATAAACCTTACCAAATCGCAACTGCATTGCCCCGCTCACGCGGTGCTGGTTGGGAACACGGATGAAACTGATGAAACGGATGAAACTGATTTACACGGATTTCCAGCACGACGTTGACCATGATGTTGACAACTGGCAATTAAAAAATTGGTAAGGTTTATTTTTGAACCATTACTTAGACAATTCGTCAAACATTGTTCAAACTCGAGGTGGTGTGTTCTTATTGAGTGCGCCACCTTTTTTGTCCCCTTCACTCCCCCTCAAAAACCGCCAAAGCCCTGCCATCCCAGCTTACCACAAAACCAGGTTTTCCCCGCAATAATTCCGGGTTGCCAGTTGCGGAAAAAGGGGCTTTTTCCCCATTCGGATTTAGCAAAAAATACTGCCCAGCTTGCCGATAAAGCAGGTATTGGTCCCAGCTTTGCAGGTCTTCCAAGCTTTTGAGCGGGATGATTTTTTGGAATTGGCCAAAAAGATCAAAAACCAGGATGCCTTCCCTTGGCTCCAATAAATAAGCGTGGGTTTCGTTGACAACGAGGTGAGAGGGGTTGATGGGACGGGTAAAATGCTGATTGAGGTCCAGGCTTTCGGCTTTGATTTGGCGGTTTACATCCATTTTGCGCAAGCGAAACATGACCGCGTCATACAACCAAATGAAGTTATCACGCCCCATTGCGGCCAAGGTAGGCAAGGGGTGCGTTTCCTGGTCCAGGCGGATGTCGGCGCTCATGTTGAGGGTGCGATCCAGGATCACCAGGGTCTGGTAGTCGGGGTAAAACAGCAGGACGTTGAAGGGATCGGTAGCGTCCACGGTTTGCAAATTACCCAGGTAACGATTGCTGAAATCGAAAAGAAATTGCCCCTCGGTGCCTAGTTTTTGCAGGTGATTGTCATTGTCCACCACATACACTTGCCGCAACTTGTCGGTAGCCAAGGTTTTCAGGTCGATTTCCAGTTTCCAATTGGGAATTTTATCCTGTGCAGCAGCGTTTTGGGCAAAAAGGAAGAAAAAAGCGAGCTGAAAAATGGTTTTGAACACGTAACTGGTCATTTTGCCAGTCCAAGGTTTGCTAAACTTCAAAAGTTTGGTAAACCTTGGACTGGCAAAATCGCGGTCAAGGTCGCGCCAAAATTCCGTGAAAATCCGCGCAATCCGCGCAATCCGCGCAATCCGCGCAATCCGCGCAATCCGTGTGCTAAAAAAAAGACTCGCGCAGCGAGGCTGCGAAGCAGTGTTTGATCTGCGGCTATCCTCCGAGGCTGCCAAAGACTTTCCCCTGCTCATTTTCAAAAAACCGGACCGTAATTTCCCCTTCATGTAACTCGGCGTATGAATTGTAATGCAACCATTCTCCCAGGTTAATATAACGACTTCGCCCATTTTTTAGCGTGTAGTCGATGGGCAAGTGGCGGTGGCCGAAGATGAAATAATCGGTTTGGGGCAATTGTTGCAGCTTTTCTTCGGCATAAATCAGTAGCCATTCTTTTTCCGGCCCCAAGAACTCGCTTTCGGGCGGATTGACCGAGCGGCTTTTGCCTGACCAATAATTGGCGAGACCGATGCCAAAATTGGGGTGCAGGCGCGCAAAAGCCCATTGGCAAAGCGGGTGGGCGAATACTTTTTTCAAAAACTTGTACCCGTAATCGCCCGGCCCCAAGCCGTCGCCGTGCCCCATGAAACAGGTTTTGCCCTGCAATTCGCGGATGATCGGCTGGCGGTAGGTTTTGATGCCCAGTTCTTCCTCAAAATAGCGAAAAATCCACATGTCGTGGTTGCCCGTGAAAAAATGCAAGGGAATACCCGCATCGCTGAGATCGGCCAGTTTGCCCAAAAAACGGGTATGGCCCTTGGGCATGGCATGGCGGTACTCGAACCAAAAGTCGAACAAGTCGCCGACCAAAAAAATCTCCTCCGCTTGTGGTGCAACGTGGTCGAACCAACGCAAGAGCAAGCGCTCTCGCTCGGCACTGGGCAAGCGGCCCGCTGCGCCCAGGTGAAAATCGGAGGCAAAGAAAATGGATTTGGATGACATGGGGCGAAGATAAGGCAGCGAACAAGGCTTGTGAAGCTTGCTGCGTTTTTTTTGTGGTTCACCCCACCATCTCCACCCAAGCCCCCCCTTCTTCCAAATTCCCAAATCGCAACTCCAGCCCCAATTTCTGCGCAAAATCCTGCACCACTTGCAGCCCAAAACCACTCAACAAAAGATCGGTGCTACCTGGCGTTTTCAGTTGCTCAAGCATAGCTGGAGAAAAACCTGGTCCATTGTCCTGGATTTGCAGGTGTACACGGTTTCCTTCACGCCAGGCGCGCCATTCGATTTGCGCATTCGTGCGGCCTTTGAGGGCTTTTTGGGCATTGCTGCTCAGGTTTTGCAAGATGATCCAGAGGTAATTCGGGTCGGTTTTGAAGGTTAAATCGGTGGGGGAATCGAAAATCCACTTGATTTCAGCCTGTCCGGCATAAGTTTGCTTTAGGCGTTGAAAAAGAGTACTTATCAAAACGGGTTCCATTTGTAAGCTGACCTGGCTCATTTGCGCTTTGCTCCACAGCAGCATGTTTTCCAGGTTTTCGAGCAGGGCTTCGGTGTTTTGGGTTATTTTTTCCTGGCTTTTCAGGGCCAAATCTGGGCTCAACAAATCTGGATCATTTTTTTGCAGGCTCAAAAGGTTGATCAGGTTGCTGAGTGGGTGCCGCAGGTCGTGGCTGATCACGGCCAGGAGTTGTGCTTTTTGCCGATTAGCCTGGTCCAGCGATTGATTGAGTGATTGAAGTTGTTCGTTTGATTTGCGGCGAATTTGACTCGTGCGGTACAATAAAAACACAATCAAAAGCAACAAGAGCGAGCCTAAAACAAAGGCCCATTGCACTTTTTTTTGCTGGCCAATGGTCAGTTCTTGGATGGCGATTTCGGCGTTTTTCTTTTCCAAAAAGTAATTGCTCTCCGCTTCAGCTAGCTTGTTTTTGCTTTCCTGCGAGTAAATCGAGTCGTGTTGGGCATGGAATTGGTACATGGACTGGTAAGCGTCTTGGAAATTACCCTCAGCAGCCATAAGTTCGGCTTTCAATCCCAGCAAGAAGTGCAGATTCCCCTGGTCTTGAGCATGTTTAGCCAGCTCAAAAGCACGTTGATAAGCAGCATGGGCTTTGACCAGGGCCTGTTTTTTGGTCTTTGTACTTTGCTTTGCGCTGTCCAAAAAAGTCCAGGCAATGTTGCCCAAGTTGGTGATCGACAATTGATGCCCCGGAAAGCTTTCATCCCAAATCTCTTGGGCCTTTAATTGTCGATCCAAGCGTTGGTGGGTCTTTTTGAAGAGCAAAGCTTGGTTTTGATAGACCTCAGCCAATTTCAAGGGCGCGTCCACTTTTTTGAGCAAAAACAAAGCGCGCTGATACGCCTGAATGGCCTGGGCAGTATCCGCCAACAACTGGTATTTGTTCGCAAGACTGGCATGGCAGGCGGCCATGCCGTACTGGTCATCTAAGCTGTGGTAACGCTGAAGCGCTCGTCGGGTATAGGAAAATGACTTGTCGAAATATTGCTGTTCTGAGTAAACGATTGCAATGTTTTCCAACAGCAAGGGCTGCAAGACAGTTATTTTTGCCTGTTCCGCCAACTTCAGCGCTGCAAAAAAAGCTTGTAGGGCGGGGCTGTATTGCCCTTGCCGCAGGTGCAGGGTTCCCAGGGCATTGGTAGCACTGCTGAGGTTGAAGGTGTCTTGGTTGGTACGGTGAATTTGAATTTCGGCCAGGATCAAAGGCATGGCTCGCTGGTAATCCCCTTCATCGGTGTACAAGCGCCCCAACATGCCTTTAAAAATGCCGATGCCCTTGGTCCAGCCCATTTTTTGCACCCATTTCAGGCCTTCATTGGCGTAGTGGATGGCGCGTTTTGGCTCATTTTGCAATTGGTCCGCAATGCTTTTGTACAAGCGAGCCTTTGCCGTATCGTTTGGGGTGCGCGGCAATAAATGGATCAAGGAATCAAGTGGCGATTGTGCTTTAATTTCCGACAAAAACAAGCATGAGCAAAGCCAAAAAAGCAAGTGGTGTTTAGGCATAAATCAGGGTGTTAGGATCAAAATGCCAAGTTAGCCTTGTACTTGCGCCCAATCGGGAGGCTTACTCCCCTTACCACCAACTCCGAAGCACTCATTTTTTCCACAAACATTTTTTGTACTGCATAACTGCGGTGAATGCGGGTAAAATGCCCGAATTCTGGCATGGTCAGCAAGCTCCCCAAAGTCGATAAGACGCAATGTTTCCGCTGGGTAGTGACGATCTTGGTGTAATCGCCCAGTGCTTCCAGGTACAGCACATCCTTAACAGTGATGCGGTGCTGCTCGTGGCCTTCTTTGATGAAAAAACTATCGCCACCCAGGAATTGGTCGAACAAGCCCGATTTTTCCCGCAGGGTAAAATGTTCTTCCAGCCGCGCCACACAGCGTTCAAAGCGCTCGGCTTTGAGGGGTTTCACCAAAAAATCGAAGGCGGCACTTTCGTAGCTGTCCAGGGCGTATTCGGCGTGGGCGGTGATGAAGACGCAAAGGGGCTTGGAGTGTAAGTTTTGCCAGAACTCCAACCCCGTTTGTCCAGGCATGTCAATGTCCAAAAACAGGACTTCGACTTCATTTTTTTGCAAAAATTCCGCTGCTTCTTGGGCCGAAGAGAAGGTAGCCAAGAGTTCCAAAAAAGGTACTTTCCGAACCTGGGCGACACTCATGAGCAAGTCCACAGCGTCGTCGTCCACAATGATGCAGCGGTGTTTAGGCATTTTGGGCAAATTTCAACCATACAAAGGTAGGTCGTTTACCGATAAAAAAAGTGGTTCATCGATCAGTACTTGAGTTGACTTGGCACTGGGCTTAGTTTTGAATCATCAAACAGCCTTGAGCTGGTTTTCAAAACACTCGAAACCACCTGTGACATGATTAAGCTTCGTTCCATCCAACTTGGACTATTGGCCTTCAGTTTTTTCACCTGCACTGCCTTTATGTGCAGCAAAGACGACAGCCCCGCAACCCCCAATAATCCTGAATTCACTTCTTTGATCGGCTACTGGATCGTTAAAGGGGGGAATTCATACGGCATCAACGACAAAGGCGAGAAAAAAGTAACTGCTACCTTGAAAGAAAACACCTCTGCCTATGAGTTTTTTGCTGACGGCACCTTCATCAGCCACGTTTTGGTCGGGCAAGTTGACTCTGAGAAAGGCAATTGGAAATTGGAGGTAAAAAAACTGGACGGCAAAGACATCGAAGAGGGCGTTTTGGCCTTGACTTCACCCTCCATGAAGGCGCTGGCTGGACAACTTTTTGTGGACAAAGACGGCTACATGCGCGCCCAAATCTCCAGCATCAACAAATCGGTAGCCAGCACAAAACCCCGTATTTACCTGATTTCAAAACATGTAGAGGCTTATCCGTATAAAGAAGCTTGGGTGGAGTCGATTTATGAGACGCGGTAAGGAGGCCTGGGAGATTCCCTACCATCATGCCCTATCCCCCCATTCTTTCCATTGGTAAACCTCGCCCCCTAGAAAAACGACATAAAACCCGCGCACATCCGGACGAGAAAATCGTTCACTGCGCATGTATTCATCCAATTGGGTTTCGGCTTGCTGGATGACTTTTTCCAGGGTTTTTTCAGCTGATTTTTTGACGTATTTTAATTCCAAAACGATGTCAAATTTGACTGGGCGGTTGGGCATTTTTTCCAGGAAAATGTCGGGATAGCCTTTTTTGGCTTCGTATTCGCTGTGGATGTAATAGGATTCGTAGGGAAAAAGCAGGCCAATCATCAGGGTTTGTAAGTGCTTTTCACCGTAAACGAGTTCATCTCGATTGGAATGATTTTCGGCCAGCACATATTCCACCAGCTTGAAGAAAGGTTCAGGGTTGGCCTCACTAATCATGGCGGAAATGCTTTGAACGATCGGCCTTTTGGTTTTGGCAAAGCGAGTTTTGGCTAAATAAATGGAGGTAAAATACTCGAAGTAGAGCTTTTTAATGACATAATTCGGCACTTCAAAGCGCCAGCCAATGGTTGCAACCCCTCTAAAACTGAGCATCCCCATGTAAAAGAGCAAACTCAAAAAATCGTCTTCTGTAAACTCCAGTTCTAAATTATACAAATGGGTTAACGGGAAGTCAATGTACCCTTTTTCAACTAATGTCTCCAATAGTTCATATTTGGCATCCTCTTCGCCGCCTATTTTAAAAATATTTTTGATTTTTCGATAATCTGAAATCACATTGGTATCCAGCATGACCGCAGGATATTTGTTCATGATGCTGTATTCTCTCAAAAAATACAGCACCATATCGGGATTAAACAACAAGTTATGGGCATCTTCTGTAAACAAATAGCCATCATACCATGCTTCTAAATCCGCCATCATTTCAGGTATTTTCTCGCCTGGGATAGCCGATTGATGTAAAATTGCTTCCACCTCTGGATGGGTAAAGCCCATCATATCGTGAAAGATGGGGTTCAGACTAATATTGCCGCTGATGTTAAATCCACTGGTCAAGGAATCTAAAGTGATCGGAGACACACCTGTGATGAAAATTCGATCAACTATCCCCTCGCCAGTCGCGGTTTTGAAGCTTTCATAAAACTTGCCCACAAAACCATTGGTGCTCACATTGGACTTGAATCGGTCCAGGTCAAAAGACAATAATTCATTGGCAAAATGGTCGTATTCGTCAACGAGGAGATAGATCTTGTGAGGTATTTTGTTCGTTTTGGTAATGCCAAAGAGGGTTTTTACAATGGCTTCAGGGCTTTTTTGCCCCAAAATCGTATGCTTGTCTTCTTTTGTATAAAAACTACCGTAAGCCCCCAGAAAAGTGCGTGCCCCTTCTATGACATTGGTTAGAAATACCTGGTAGGTACGTTCGAGGCTAGCAGTATCAATGCGACTAAGTTCGAAACGCAAAACCAGATAATTGTTTGCTGCTTCGGTTGGGTTCTGTCCGATGTAAAGCTTACCAAAAAGGTTTTGAAATTCATCTTTATACTCTAACCCATAATAATGATGCAAGGTACTAATAAACAAACTTTTTCCGAACCGACGCGGACGTAAAAAAATGAGGTATTTAGAATTCCATTTTTCCAGTTTCTCAATAAAATCAGTACGATCTTGGTAGAAGTAGTTTTCCAGTATCAACTTTTTAAAATCGCTTTCACCGTATGGAATCTTGATCATCATCCAGTTATTTGCACGTAAAAGTACAAAATGTTGGCGCTGTTTACAAGTTTACACTAAACGAATAAGGGTAACGTTGAAACCCTTCCTAGCCTATACACTCCAGCGGCCACAGATTGGATCCTGTTCCGCCCCCAAACCTCCAAACTGACTGGCGGAACGATGTAAGCTTGTTCTGCCTCAAAAATCTAAAGTACATAAAGTCCATTTGTCATAGGGCTTGTAATTAGGGAACAAACGAAAAATAGGATACCCAAATCAACTGTTCATCGGCATCATTCAGGCGGGGTCTTTTCAACATTTCAACCCTTCAACATTTCAACTATCCAAGGGTTCTTGTGAAACCTTGAACTTGCGCCTTGGGTATGTTTTTATTTAAAAACTCCCTTATTGGCTGATCTTAAAAACCCAGGCATAGTCCACCAATTTTTGCTTGTTGATGTTGAGGGGTATTTCAATTTTAATTTTATCGCCGGATGCGGTCCATTTCAGGTTTTCCGCAGCCCCGATTAGGCTGATTTTGGTATTGCTGGTGATTTTTAGGTTATTGATTTCTACCGATTTTGGCAATTGCTCCCCTTCGTCGGCGCGGTAAATGGCATAGCTGGTACTACCTTTGCGCGTAAATTCAAATTTGCCCTGTTTACCAATTTTATTATCCCCCTCCGTACCATAAATCGCTTCACCGTTTAATGCCATCCATTGCCCAATTTCGGCTAAACGGGTGTATGCTTCGGCGTGAAAATCACCTTCGGGGCTGGGTGCAATATTGAGCAATAAGTTGCCATTTTTGGAAGCGATATCTACCAAAAGGTGAATGATTTTACGAGCCGATTTGTAATTTTCTTTGGGGATGTAACTCCATGAATCACCTAGGGTCATGCAAGTTTCCCAGGGGATAGCCATGTAAGTATCGGGGATTTGATGTTCTGGGGTGACATAATTTTCAAATTCTCCCGTCACCGTTCGGTCTACTACAATCAGGCCGGGCTGTAGTTCTCGACCGCGTTTGGCAATCCGGGCCATGTCGATGTCTTGATCAAAAGGGATGGTTTTTTGCCAAGAAATGCTTGTATCTATGGTGCTAAAAGGACGTACCCAACCGCCATCGAGCCAGAGAATATCTATTTTGCCATAATCGGTCATCAACTCTTCGATTTGGTTGTAGGTAAATTGCTTAAAGCGGTTCCAGGTGTCGGGGTATTTCTTTGGCGGGTAGCTGGAGTTCCGATCTTTGGGCGGAAAATACGACCACCAATAATCGGGGCAATGCCAGTCCGGTTTTGAAAAATAAGCACCAGTCATAAAACCTTCGTTGCGAAAGGCATTGAACACCTCTTTGGCCACATTGCTGCGCGGGTTGGTTTGAAAAGGTGTTTTGGTGATTTTATAATCGGTGTATTTGCTGTCGAACATGCAAAAACCGTCGTGGTGTTTGGTCGTAAATACCACGTATTTCATCCCGGCCCCTTTGGCGGCGTTTGCCCATTTTTCGGGCTTAAATTGGGTCGGATTGAAGGTATATTGCAGGGCCTCGTAAGCTTTTTTATACTCGTACCAATTGTCTTTGTATGGTCCACGGCGTTCGCACCAGCCTTCGTCTTCGGGGCAAAGACTCCAACTTTCCACAATACCCCATTGACTGTAGGTGCCCCAGTGCATCAGCAGACCAAATTTGTGGTTACTCCAGGTTTTGAGCTTGGTCTGAACCAAGGGGTCGGTTGGTTGGATGTACCCTTTGTGGTTTTGTTCGCTGTGTTGTTGCGCGTTTAGTGCGGTTAAGCAAGCCAGAACAGCACCCAAAATGAGTAGTTTTTTCATGTCAAAAATATTTAATGGTTCTACACAATTGGTTTGTCTTTCAACCATGTGTCCAAAGACCCAAAAGAGAAAATTAAACTAAGTGGTCCTTAGTTAGAAGTTTGATTATACTCGTCCACTACTGGTTTTGTGATATCATAAGCATTCTAACAATGCCACCGCTACGCGGTTCTGAGACGACTATGACCTCCTTTTTCTACCATAATGCCACCGCTACGCGGTTTTTGAATGAAAAAAGCCCGTAGGGCTGGCATTGTGGTAGCAAAGGCAAGGAAAATTTCTTCAAAATGGCGTAGCCATGACATTAGAACATTAGATTGAATTGCACAAAATCTATGGTGGTTGAGTATAGCTTAGTTCCCCATGGTCATAAACACCCATGTTACCTCCTTTGCATAGCCGAACGGTTTGCCGGGGGCAGGGACGCTCATTGTCCCCTGCAACTTCCCATCAGCTCCTTTGAGCACCGACAAAGGGGTAAAAGAGTATTGGCCTTTCTCGTGATCGAAACTTGTTCCGTCGTCGTCATATAGTTGGAAGCTTCCCGTAGCGGTGCCGTAGTGGCGCACGGTAAGCGGCAGTGTGGTTTCAGCTTTAGGCACCTGATTACGTACAGGAATCATCGGAATAATGCCACCGTCTTTTACAAAAAGCGGGATTTTATCCAAACTTGGAGTGATGGTAATGACCTGGTTTTCACCGATTTCCTTACCCGTATAAAAATCATACCACTTGCCTTGTGGAAGATAAACTTCACGGCTTTTTTCACCTGCAAACATGGGTGCTACCAATAAATAATCCCCCATCATGTACTGATCATTTATATCTTTTCTAAGGCTCATGGCGTACGGATTGTCCGTGGTATTGAGCTTACCGGCCTCTGGCTCAAGTTTAAAGCCAAATCCTTCGACCAAATTCATGGCGCGGAACGGCGGTTTACCTTCAAACCGATACTGTGCAAAGGTGGAGTACAGATAAGGCAGCAGTTGCATCCGCAGGTTGGCGACGTCGCTGACCGCTTTTTCTACTTCCGGGAAGGTCCAGGGTTTGGTACCATCGGCCCAGGCATTAATCATCGCCATTGGTGAAAAACAAACTGATTGCATGCGCCGCACCCACTCCTCTGGAGAGCTAGACGCCCGGACTTCTGGTGTCCAGAGCACCCCAATAAAACTGCTGTTCACCAATGCAGTGATAAAGTCCCGGTGGCTGTAATAATCGTTATAGATCACGTAGGGCAAATTGCTCGCCCCAGCATTGGATGCCCGTACTAAGCCGTAAGTACGCTTGTTGATTTCTTTAAACCACTCGGCGGTCATTTGCTGCACCATCAGGCCATAGGTTTGGCGCATTTGTTCGGCGTCAGTTCCAGATGGAAAAGTGGCCACATCGGGCCAAACCCAAGTGTCGAAACCATCCACTTCATCTATTTTATAGCCGCCCACCCCCATATCGAGATGGTGGCGCATAAAATGCTCCTTGAACAGTTGGCGGGCTTGCGGCATGGTAAAATCGGGTACAATGCCGTTCCAAACGGTGTGAGAACCAGTAAAAGGTTTGATTTTTGAATACAGCGATGCTTTCGGCGATACGTAGGGATTGAGCCAGAGGTTAGCACTGATGCCCTTGTCGGCCAATTTTTGCAGAAAATCTTTGGGGTTGGGAAAACGCGTTTTGTCCCACTCAAAGGTACAGGGGTAGGACATCGAGTGCCAGCCCGGCTCCACGCCAATGAAGGTAAGCGGGAATTGATGTTCTTCAAACTGTTGTACTTCTTTCAAAATATCCTCCTGCGAATACAAAGTGGGTACGCGCTGGGTGAATCCCAATCCCCATTTGGGTGGCAAATAACCGCCGCCGTTCATCAGGTTGTAGCGCTGTACGGCATGCATGGGCGTAGGCCCACCAAAAACGTAAAGGGTGGCACCCTCGGCAGGAACCAGCATCTCGACAGCATCCGAATAGGGCTGTGCGGTCCAGTTCTTATCCGTATTGCGGTCTTGCAATATGGGCGGGTGTTTCGTATCTACCCGCGTGGCCGTCCCTGCATAAACGGTGATGTACCTTGCCGCATCAACCAATACACCATAACCTTTCGAAGACACATAAAACGGCACTGGCGCATGGGTGCGACCATTGTCCTGGCCCCCGTAGTGGTCAACATGCAAATTCATAATACGCCCCCGCTGATTGACCGACTGAAAGTTCAGTCCCAATCCAAACACTTGCTCACCTTCATCCAAGGGGAACCTCAAGTACGTTTTTCCGCCGATGACCTTTGTGCTGATCTCGGCCTTTTCCAAAGGAAAGATGGCTTTCGGCAACTTAGCCAATGCTTCTCTGGCAGGTTGGATGGCCGCAGCACCAAGCAGGCTTATTTTTTCGGGTTTCCCAACGGAGTTTTTCCAGATACCGGGGTAAACTTCCTGCCATCGTGGTACCGTTTGGGCCGGTAAGGCATGAAACGCAATACTCAATGCAAGTGATAGCGTGAAAACTATTTTCTTCGTGATAGTCATGCCTATGCTTGTTTTGGTTTTTCAATTGATAATGGTGGAGCCAAAGTGCGACCGCCCGGTTTTCCATTTTTTGTCTTCAATTCACAAACACCTCATCCACAAAAAACCAGCCTTTATCACCTTTTCCGGGATGCCAAGTTGGTAGTTTTTGTACCGATTTACCGACTAATTTCAAGACGCGTACTTGTTTTGGATTAAAACTACATTCAAAACCTTGTAAATTCATGGGTGAAATTTTATCAGGTTGTTGAGGATTAAGCGTTTTTAATAAAACCAAATCCGAGGCGCTGCTGCCACCCCACACTTGTAGTTCCGTTGGGGGCATGATGTAACTGCCAATATCGATCAGGGCGCTAAAAGTGACTTTTGAAACGCGAATAGGCTGATTAAAATAAGCATAGCCTTCAAAAAAGGTCTCTTTAAAGCCCAGCCATTTGCCACTTTTAAAGTTTTTATCGCCCAATTTTCCATCAAACAGCATCTTGCCTTTGCCCGAATATTGCGGATGTGGCTGCTGTGCCAAACGTATGGAATCTGCCCTAAAACCTGCCCGATAGAATTGTTGGGTCAGCGTATCGCTGCTGATCCACCCGTCAAGATAGACTTTGGCGTTCAGAACGGCGGTTTTATTGATCAGAATGCCCTCCTCGGTGTAGATGGGTGAGGTCAGGCTATCGGGTGCCGTACCATCCAAGGTGTAGCGAATGACCGCTCCATTTACGTAGTGTTTCAGTTTGATTTTGGTATCTTCTTGAAAAACCTGCATGTCGTCATTGACCAATATCGGCATACTCAATTGGGCAATGACAGTATCCCCGTCAAAACCCGTTTCGATGTCCGTTCTAGACAATACGGATTTTAAAGCCATGATGTCTTTTTTAGCAAGACTGACATTCCACAACTTCAGCGCTTTTAGTGCAGGCCAATCTTTTAAGGCCGCTAAGTCTGCATTTTTGAGCTTGGTACCAGAGAGCGACAAGGTGTGCAGGAATTTAAGGTTTTTAAGCTCGTTTAGGGTTCTACCCGTAATTTGGGTAAAAGACAAATTGAGTTTTCTCAGGTTTTCGAAACCTGCAATCGTTTTTAAATCTTCGTCCTTAACCGGCATTTTATTCAGATTCAACTGTACAATCTGCGTATTTATGTCTTGCAACGCTTTCAATTGCGTATTGTCAAACTGCGATGCTCCGAAGAAATCAACACTTAATGCGGGTGAACCCAAAGCCAAAGGAGCGATAACCCGATAATTGGTATTCAATTTTTTAATCGTCCCTTCATTTGCCGCTTTAAAGGTATAGGTTTCTACCTCGCTCGTTTTGAGCAGGGATTCAGCCAATATTTTCAAGGGATCGCTACCGGCCAATTCATTTACTTTTTGCTTAAAATCGGCCCCACTTTTTATCCAATAGCGTAAAATAGCTATTTCATCACTGGTCAATTGGGGTTTTCCAGCGGGGGGCATGTGTTCTTTGGCGTCCATCGGCAAATGAATGCGATGTACCAGCAAACCTAAATCGGCGCTATCTGCGTTCCATAATTTGCCGTGTTTGCCACCTTTCAGCAGTTGCTCTGGAGTTTCCATGAGCAATTCGCCTTTTGATTTTTGGCTATTGTGACAATTGATGCACTTTTTTTCTAAAATGGGTTTTACCAAATCCGTAAACACCACCGCATCTTCCAAAGGTACTTTTGCCTCTTCGTTTTTGGATTGTAGCGGGGCGGTCAAAAAGTCTTCGCCATGCGTAATGTTCGCGCCCTGATGCCCCGCCAGGATAATGGCCGCAAGGCTCGCCCCACTCACCAAACGCGAGAGCAATAGAGACGCTCGAATGGTTTTTTTAAACGTAAACCAGCCAAATGCGGCCGTGGAAACGACTACGCCCGTCCATTTGTGCCATGCAATCGCTTCGGCATTGTAGCCCTCTTCCTGCGATAAAAACAAGCCCATCAAGGCCGACAATGCCGCCGTAATTGCAGCAGACAGCAGTAAATAATCGCCGATTTCGGTTTTTAATGATTCCTCCTTGGTGGCTATTTTTTTAGGTAAAAACAACTCCCAAACCGCAGCAATCACCAATAAAACAATGGGAAAATGCAGCAATAAAGGGTGCATCCGCCCCACAACCTGCAACCAAGAGGGGATCAGCAACGACTCGCTAAAAAGTACCAGAAAGACCAATAGGCTATTGATACCCAAGGTTATATTGTAAACTACGTTTTTCATGCAATTCAAAGTTAGTCAGGCTTTCTGAGAGACTTGGAAAGTCTACACGGTACCTTAATACGCTTTTACCTCATCTATAAAAATCCAACTCTTGTTTCCCTTTCCGGCGTGCCAATCGGGAATTTGTTTGACCAAATGCAGTTGAATCTTGAGTTGATCTGTTTTGATGCCGCTTTTCAGGGCAAATACAATGGGCACACAAGCAGCTCCGCTGACCTTGTTATCCTGTTTGAATGCTTTGTTGTCAACGAGTTGAAATGCATCGTTTTTAAAAGCATATACTTCTATTTTTTTGGGTAAAAAAATCCAGGAGCCATAGTCGCGTAAAAGATTCACCAACACGTTTTTGACCTTTTCTTTTTTGTGCAAATGCATCACAATTTCGACGGTATCCTTCTGAAAACCCAACCAGGTTTTGCTCGATAGATTGGTTGATCCGCCTTTGTTGTCGATCAGGGTCATTGCGCCTGTACCTTTATATTTTTGATTGGGCGCGGTGTTTTCAAGCGATTCTATCGGCAAGCCATCTTTGATAAAAGTTGCTTCTATCACATCGGAGGGCTTGTAAACTTTACTAAATACCCGCGCTTTGACAGTTGTGAACCCCTTGGTAATCCGCACGGGCTGCGTATACAGCGGTGCGTTTTCGGTGGGTTCCTGCCCATCTAAAGTATAGCGTATTTGGGTATTCGGTTCCGCAAAAGCCATTTCAACGGCCACCTCATTGGTGAAAAACACGGAGGGGTATTGCAGCAAAGGCCGAGCCAGTTGGAAGTTGTCCTGAGCGTTTGTAGAAACGGTATAGAGGAGTAACAGCGTTGGTAAAATCCAAATTTTCATATAACAGGTTCTAACTTGATCGGATACGTTTTTCCTGAATTCCATTGTGCCACATACATACATTCCTCGTCGTCAATCAACACATCGTGCGGGTATTGAAACGCCTTGATGGTTTGGTACATTTCCTCGAGCTGATTGCCCTGGTATTGCGGTGTGCTTCCGGCTAAGTTGGACACGACTTTGTTGTTTTTATCCAAAATGGTCACAAAACCCGATTGCGCTCCGGTACTATTATTCGATTGTAAAACCGCCGCGTATAAGTACTCGCCTTTGATAACCGGACGGCAGACCCAGGCCCCTTTTAAATCTATCGTTTCCAAGTACTTCCCCGTCAAATCATAGCGTTTGAAGGCATTTTGAATGCGCGAACTGACCACTAAACAAGGATTTGTCTTATCGCGAAGATCCACACAAATGCCGTGCGCATTGCTCAAATGCGCTGACGTATCGCCCTTGCCGCCAAAATGGCGGATGTATTCGCCCTTGTGGTTGTACTGGATGATGTAGTCTTTGCCGTAACCGTCCGCAACGTAAATATCGCCATTGGGTGCAATGGCAGTTTCAGTTGGGACGTATTCTTCGGCTTTTGCATAAACGCCGCTGTCTTTTGGATAATCCAAAGTCATCAGCACCCGCCCGTCAATGGTCGTTTTGATAACCTGATGCCGGTTGTTGTCGCAGATGAACAGCATATCCTCTCCATTTTCATGAAACAAGGTAAGCCCATGCGCGCCTGGATATTCGGTGCCCCAACTGTCCAGTATTTTCCCGTTTTTGTTGTAAATCAGCACATTGTTGCGGGTTTCATCGGTCAGCAACAGGATTCGGCCTTTTTTATCCTGTACCATTTCATGGCAATTGTTGACCGGATACCGTGCTACATCTGCCTGACTCCAGCGGGTATTGATTTTGTAGCGCTTGTTGTTGTGCCCCAGAATGACTTCCTGTTTGGCCAGATACTGAATAGGCAATGTGGCACCGAGCAAGCCCAATGAGCTTGCTTTTATAAATTCGTTCCTTTTCATGCTTCAAATAGGTTACGCCAAAATTCCCTTCACCACCTTACCCGCCACATCCGTCAAGCGATACCGCCGACCCAAATGTTTGTACGTCAATTTTTCGTGGTCGAGGCCCAATAAATGCAGGGCTGTGGCGTGAAAATCATTGACGTGAACCGGATTTTCGGTGATGTTGTAGCCAAATTCGTCCGTTTCGCCGTAAACACCCGGTTTGATACCGCCGCCAGCCATCCAAATGGAGAAGCAGCGTGGGTGGTGGTCGCGACCGTACATTTCTCTGGTAAGGGGGCCCTGGCAGAAGTTGGTGCGCCCGAATTCGCCGCCCCAAATCACGAGCGTTTCATCCAACAAACCGCGTTGCTTGAGGTCGGTTATCAAAGCGGCGGAAGCCTGGTCGGTGTCCTTGCATTGCCCTCTGATCTCGCCGGGGAGGTTGCCATGACCGTCCCAACCCTGGTGGTACAATTGCACGAAGCGAACGCCGTTTTCAGAGAGTTTGCGGGCCAAAAGGCAGTTGGCGGCATAAGTGCCAGGGATGAGGCAATCGGGGCCATACATCTTGATCACATCTTTGGGTTCGTTGCGCAAGTCGGTGACTTCAGGAACCGCCGTTTGCATCCGAAAGGCCATCTCGTATTGCTGGATTTTGGCCTGGATTTCGGGATCGCCAAAGGTGTTGTAGCTTTCATTATTGAGGGCGGCCACTTGATCAAGCATTTTGCGGCGGTCTGCTTTATCAATGGCATCGGGATTGTTGAGGTACAACACCGGATTTTCACCGCTGCTGAATTGTACGCCCTGGTGGGTAGCATCTAAAAAGCCATTGGTCCAAAGTTTGGAATACACGCCTTGCCCGTTGCCTTTGCCCTGCGACAGGAGGACGCAAAAAGCGGGTAAATTTTTGTTTTCACTGCCCAAACCATAACTCAGCCATGAACCAAAACTGGGGCGATTGCCCACTTGTGCGCCGGTTTGGAAAAAAGTCAAAGCCGGATCGTGGTTGATGGCTTCAGTATGCATGGTTTTGATCACGCAGATGTCATTGGCAATTTTCGAGGTATAAGGTAGCAATTCACTTAGCCAGGTGCCATGCTCGCCGTGTTGACTGAACTTGAAAACAGACCCCGCTAAAGGGTAGCTGGCCTGCCCTGAGGTCATGCCAGTGAGCCGTTGACCCATGCGGATAGAGGCGGGCAGTTCTTGCCCAAACATTTCATTCAACTTGGGTTTGTAATCAAATAAATCCAACTGTGAAGGTGCCCCATTTTGGAACAGGTAAATTACCCGTTTGGCCTTCGGGGCAAAATGCGGCAGACCCGTCATGATGGCTTCTTCCTTGCTACCAAACAGATCGGGCATCAACAAGGAACCGAGTGCGGCGCTGCCAATCCCAATGCCCAGTTTTGAGAGAAATTTACGACGGTTTGTATTGAGGCCGTGCTCTAAGATTTCTTTTTCCATGATTGTTTGTTTTTAGGATTTTGTAATCGCTTCTTCCATGTTGTAAATGGTACTGATTACTTTCATCAAAGCCGCCGATTCGTTCAAATTGATGGCTTTATCGAGCTCTGAAGCGCCAATGGCAAGTGTCTTTACAGCGTCTAATTTTTTGGTTTTAAAAAGCGCCAATTGTTCCTTGAAATAGGCGGTCAAAATTGTTTTTTCCTTTTGGGAAGGTTTTCGGCAAATAATCGTTTGAAAGGCTTTCGTGATTTTGTCATCGAGGGTATTTTGTTCGGTCAGAAGCCGTTGGGCAAAAAATCGGGAAGCCTCCAATACGGTGGGGTCATTCAACATGATTAGCGCCTGCAAGGGCGTATTGGTTTTGGTGCGTTTGACCTCGCATTGGTCGCGGTTGCTGGCGTCAAACATAACCATGGAAGGGGGCGGCACCGTCAGTTTGATGAAGGTGTACATGCCCCGGCGATACAAATCGCTGCCTTCGCCCAATTCATATTTGGCTAAAACGCCACGGCCAGAGCTCGCCTTTTCCCACAAGCCTTTGGGTTGGTAGGGTTTTACACTGGGCCCACCGATTTCTTGATGCAGCAAACCGCTGCTGCCCAATACAATATCACGGATAAATTCCGCTTTGACGCGGGTGCGGGTATAGCGGGACAAATAGATATTCTCTGGATCAACAGCCAAATGTTCGTCGCTTACTTTTGCCGATTGGCGGTAGGTAGCGGATAGTAAAATCTGTTTGACAAGGCGTTTGATGTTCCAATTGTGCTCCATAAAATCTACGGCTAACCAGTCTAAGAGTTCGGGATGGGTTGGCAAATTGCCTTGCATCCCAAAGTCGCCGGTTGTGCTTACGATGCCATTGCCGAAGAACTCCTGCCACATCTGGTTGACAAAAACCCTGGCGGTCAAGGGATTGTTTTTGTTCACCGTCCATTTCGCCAAACCAAGCCGGTTGCGCGGCAATTTCGTGGTGTCAAAAGGCATAACAGCGGCAAAAGCCAGCGGTTTTACAGGCTTTGTTGGTTTGTCATAAGCCCCACGATCGAGGATGTAGGTAGGGCGTACAGTATCCAATTCGCCCATGACGGACACCGTGATCGAACCCGTATCTTTTTTATTGATAAAGTTGAGAATACCTTTGATTTCGGTAGCTGTCAAAGTCAGTTTAGGATTTTTAGCTGGTAGCGACTGGCTCACGTCGCCTTCAAAACCCACCTCTTTGCTATTGTTAAAAAAAGCAAACATCTGGTAATATTCCTGATGAGAAATAGGGTCGTACTTGTGGCTATGACATTGAGCGCATTCGGCAGTTAGGGCTAAAACGCCTTTGGTAAAGGTTTTGGTTTTATCCAAATTGTACTCGATGCGGTACTCCTCAGGTATAATCCCACCTTCTTCCGTGTACTTGTGGTTGCGCAAAAAGGCCGTGGCCAAGATGCTTTCTTTTCTCGAGCCAGGTACCAAATCGCCCGCCAATTGCCAGGTAATGAATTGATCATAGGGCATGTTTTGGTTAAAAGCATGAATCACCCAATCGCGCCAAGCCCATTGCGTGCGGACATTGTCATCCTGATAGCCATAACTATCGGCATAACGCGCGATGTCGAGCCAATACAAGGCCATTTTTTCACCATACTGCGGCGTCGCCAAAAGTTGATCGATGGCTTTTTCATAAGCGTTTGGGCGCTGATCGGCAGCGAATGCGTTCATCAATTCCATCGAAGGCAATAAACCGGTAAGGTCTAAAGCAGCTCGCTTTAAAAGATAAGCTGGCTCTGCTTCTTCATTCGGTTTCAAGCCGCGTTCGGTCATTTTGGCTTGGGTGAAATAGTCTATTTCATTTTTAACCCAATTTTTATTTTTCACTTTTGGCAAAGGCGCTTTTTGTGGTTTCGTAAAAGCCCAATGTTTTTCATATTTCGCCCCTTGTTTTATCCAATTTTTAATGATTTTTATCTCCAAATCGCTCAAGGTGCCCAGGTGTGACTCGGGCGTAGGCATCATATAATCGGCGTCTTTTGACGTGATGCGCTTGTACATCTCCGATTCTTCAGGTTTGCCACTTACAATGGCATAGGCCCCTTTGGTTTCCTTCAAGAATTGGAAGGCAAATTCCTCTACATCCAGACGCAAATCGGCCTGGCGTTTGTTGGCATCAGGTCCGTGACAAGCGAAGCATTTGTCCGACAAAATCGGGCGAACGTGGAAATTGTAGCTGATTTTCTCCGGGATGGCATCGGTATTCCATCCTTCGGTACCACAGGCATACCAAACGACGGCAAGCGCAATGGCGAATAGGATTGATTTTTTTGTCATGGTATTTGTAGTGTTTGAGCTAAAATAAGTTGGACACATTTGCTTTTGAGGTTTAGTAAAAAAAGAACACAACCTCCTTCCAGTCAGTTGCTTATCTTTTTTCACTAAACCCAAATCCGTCCACCTTATTTTTTTACGCTCCCGTATTGATTGACTGATGTAAAAAAACCAGGAACTGCCCCCTGCCGTCGATTAGTCTCTTCATTATCTGCGGGTGTTCAAGTTTTTGACTTTTTCAACAATATATCTCCCAATTACTTCCCCCTGCCGTTGGCCCGCTTCAATCGCATCACGAAAATGGATGCCCCCATAAAGGCGCGAGATAGCAGCTTCCTGTGATGCAGCTTTAAATGACTTGAACGACCTGGCTGGCAATCCGAAGTATTCCTCTGAGGTGTCCACGTATTCAAAGTTTTCTCCGAAGAGGTAACTCAGTACCTCTGCACTGGTGGTAGAGATTACACTATGGCCGCTGGTGTATTCCGGGAAGGGTGGCGTTTGCAGTAGGGGTCGCCATGCTTCATCTACATATTTGTTGATGGCAGATTCTGGACGAATGCGGTCGCTGTGGTATTTTTCGTACCAACAGCTTACAAAGGCATCGTGCAGTGACAGTGCCACGAGTGTATGTGCCGCAATGGTCTTTTGCAACGAGGCATTTGCCTTGCGGCAAACAATACCCGTGATCCCAATCCAATGCCCTCCCGGTGAAATTTTCTTCATTCCCATCGCAGCGTGACCGGAGTAAGTAACCGCAAACGGATTGCAATCCCAAAATCCAGCGATGGCTTTTTGTTCTGGAGTAAGACTTTTAGATACAGTAACTACTTCTTCTAGCTGATTAAAAAAACTGCTTCCCTTTTCGGTACTGAAAGGCGCAGGAGGGTCGGGCACAAATTGGTCGGCGGAATCGAGAAAGAAGGTTCGAATGGTTTTCCATTGCGGCTCCACCGCACTCATGTATTCGGGGGGTGTCGGGTACCATCTCCCTGTTTCTTTGGTGTTGGGTCTATAACGCGGCAGGATGCTCAATGAAAAGTAGCCGTCTTTTTTTGCGTAAGTCACGATCTGAGCGGCCACCTGCTTGGCGTATTGCTGATTGGCCTCAAGGTCTTTGGTATTCAGTTTGTAGTTTTTTTGGAAAATTTTTACCAACTCAAGTTGTTTCGCTTCCAGCATGTAACCGGAAGGCAGAATCAATCTCCCGGTTTCAAGCATGGCAAAAGTGGCACTAAATGCAGGATTGAATTTGGTAGGGAGGTTTAATTTGGCAAAGTCAGGAACAACATGAAAATTTTTGCTCAACGCAAGCATCTCTAGCTGATTGCGTTGCAACACTTCATATGCACTTAACATAGAATAGGCATAAAAGCGGGCGGCCGCTGGCGGACTGGCCACATCGTGTAGCATGACTTCTGAAAGATGAAAAGCTGATTTGATAAATTGAGATGCAGCCTGTTCATTCGTCTGGCCAAACAAGTGGGTGGTTAAAATCAAAAAGAAGCTTATATTGAAAAAACATTTAACCATATGCTTACCCATTTCTTTTATAGGCTACAATGCCAAAGTTATTGATACCCACAAGCAGAAATTCCCCGGCAGGGGTTTTGATCCACTTCAAGGATTTTACATCGCCAGAAAACGACAATCCAGATTCCGCCTGCGGCACGTACCTGAAACTTCCTTGGCCATTGCCTTCATAAACCTGCCCAAAGTTTGCATCAATGCTACCCAAACGGATGCGTATCGCGCTCTGGTTGCCCGCAAGGATAAAATCAAGGTGGCCATCGCGATTGTAATCAAGCACTTCGATGCTGTGTACTGGCGCATACTGAGCCTCAAGTGGCAAAAGGTGCTTGATAAACTGCCCACCCTTATTTTCGAAGTAAACGGTTCGCAGTTCAGTCGCGGTCAATTTTTTTGCTTGCGAAAGCTCGCTTGAAGTGAACAGGTCGGTAAGGGTTGCTTCCGAATAGGGCGCATAGGTTGTGAACTTCTTGCGCAAGGGAAAAAGTTGATCCAACATTTCATCGCGACCCGCAAAGGGATATGGTTTGTGCTGTACATACGAAACCAGAATTGGATCGATGCTGCCATTGCCATCAAAGTCATTGTATACCAGGCTGATCGGTTCCGATTCGCTTGCTTTGAATTGCGAATTCAAGCCAAAGTTACCAGCAATCAGATCGGCATCACCATCATGGTCGAAATCGGCCACCGCCAGTTTGCTCCACCAACCAGATTCCACATTTTTAAAATATTGCTTGCTGGCTTCCTCAAAACGCTTCCCTTGCTGATTGATAAATATGCTGATCGGCATGAACTCTCCCAATACGATAAGGTCAGCAAAAGTATCTCCGTTTAGATCAAGCCATGCGGCATCAGTGATCATTCCCAGATTACTCAATAACGGCAATAGCTTTTCAGTGGCATCAGCGAAACGACCCGAACCATCATTGAGCAAAAGATAACTTGTAGGAGTTTGGGGATATGAACCCGGCAGTACCCTTCCACCGATGAATAAATCAAGGTCGCCATCGTGGTCAATGTCCATTGGCCGCACACAGGATTTGGCTGGAGACATTTGCGGGATCGCTTCGCGTGCCTTGGCGAAATTTCCCTTGCCATCATTAAGGTACAAGCGATCCTGCAAGGCTTCTTGACCCGGCAGGTATTCGTGATAACCTCCACTCACTACATATAAATCTTGGTCTCCATCATTGTCCGCATCAAAAAAACTGGCATCGGTATCCGAACAATTTGCATCTTCTTTGAAATCAAAATTACCCATCATGCGGAAGATGCCGTTGCTCAACTGGACGAACAATCGGCCAGGATTGTCTTTGGTACCACCAACAAAAATATCCAAGGTGCCGTCTTTATTGACATCGGCACTCGCCATCACGGGGCCGCAAGGCGATAGCATGGTATTGAGTAAGGGTTGTCGTTTAAAATCGTTTGCCCCGTATTCTGTGTGGCGATAGGTTAGCGGTGATTTTTCGCTTTTAAATAGTGTAGCGGCTGGTGGTAGAACATGCTGATCGTTTGATTTAGCATTTTCTTCTTCCAACACCAGCAACTGGTCGGCCATGATGTTGGTCATTTTGCTTTTCTTGCCTGTGGGCCAAACCACAACTATCGAGTCGATCCGGGTTTGGCCATCTAAGCCAGCATGGATCCTGTTGCTAACTGACGATTGATAACCGCGCACCGGCATCACTTCAAAAAACTGTCTACCCTGTCCGGTGAAAATCGACACCGCGCTGCCAATTGCTTGGGTGTTGAGTCCAGCACCTTTCATTTGCAACGCGAGGTAATGGCGCGATGCGTTTTGCTGGCGAGAGAGATTCCGGTAAAGGGAAGCTTCTTCATTTTGGTTGTTTACGATCAAATCCAGATCGCCATCATTGTCCAGATCGGCATAAGCAGCACCATTTGAAAAAGTGGGTGTGGAAAAACCCCAGGCTTTGCTTTGATCTTCAAATCGAGCGCTGCCGATATTTTTAAAAATATAATTGTGCACTGGGGTTGAGGGCATTGACTTGGCCAACTCCAGCGTATCCGCTTTTTCACGCGCCAGTACTTTCTGAAAATAGTAATCGCCTTTGTACTTTAGAAAATCCCTATTTGTGTAGTCTCGGAAATACCCGTTGGTGACAAATAGATCTTTCCAGCCATCGTTGTCGTAATCGGCAAACAGGGGAGCCCAACTCCAGTCAGTATTCGCTACGCCTGCGAGCTGTCCTACTTCCGAAAAAGTGCCATTTCCATTGTTGAGGTGCAGCATATTGCGCATGAACTGGTAATGGTAGCCCTCGCTCACCATGAGCGCGAATTGCTCATAATTATCGGGGCCGTACAATAGCTTCTGCCGTTTATTGTCTTCCGGCAGCATGTCCGCAGTAAAAATATCAGGTAACAGATCGTTGTTGACATCCGCTATATCCGAACCCATCGAGAATTGTGAAATATGTTGAAGTGAAACATCCAGCTTGTTGGTGAAGGTTCCATTGCGATTGTTGAGGTAGAGGTAATCTGGTTCGGCATAGTCATTCGAAACATAAATATCCAGCCAGCCATCCTTGTTCACATCCGATACGGCCACCCCTAGACCAAAGCCGAGTGCATTAGAAAGAATACCCGCTTGCTCCGTTACTTCGGTAAAACGCCCATTGTCATTGCGAAACAGTTTGTCGCCTGCATATGGGTGTTTTGATTTACGTGCCTGTGAAAACTCCAAGTCACGGATCACATTTACGTTGGTAGCGATTAAGAAAGCATCAAGGTCACCATCACGGTCGTAATCAAAGAAGGAGGCTTGGGTGGTGTAGGACGGATCGTCAAGGCCCATTGCTTGGGCATTGTCGATGAAAGTTAGGTTTCCCTGGTTAATAAAAAACTGATTGCGCCTTTGTTCTGCATCCGTTTTGCCTGAGTAACACACATAAATATCTAGCAGCCCATCGCCATTGATGTCGACCATAGATGCGCCACTTTTCCATCCCAACCGGCCAGCTACTCCGGCAGATTGGGTAATGTCTTTGAATTTAAAATTGCCCTGATTGAGGTACAATTTATTGAGCTGCATGTTGGAAATAAAGTAGATGTCTTCGAGACCATCGTTGTTGATGTCGCCAACGGCAATACCGCCGCCATTAAACAAGTTTTCGTAAGTGAGTGCGTTTTGAGTTGCATTTTCAACAATGGTATTTTTGAACGATACCCCTGAGCGCGAGGAATTAAGGGACTCAAATAAACTTTGTGCCCTGGCAGGTACCAAAGTGAATAAAGAAAGAGCAACTACAAATACTTTTTTCATGTACACTGAGAGTTTTGGCACTTTCAACAGCAATTTACAGCCTTTAGCTAAGAATAAAAGGCTGGATTGAAGTCCAGCCTTTCATTCTTTCTAAATGCATCTCGGTTTACATCGAGTCCCACCAAACGCGTGAGGTCCACAAATCACCGCCCGCAATTCGGTTTACTGCCTTAAGGTAGGCATCAGCATTTTGACCTGCTTCTCCAGTTGGATAGGGCTGTCGGCGAGGAATTGTCCCGTTCGAGAAATTACCAGTAAATTTGACAGGTGTTAACACTGGATGGTTTGAACGTTTCCAGTTGTTCCATGCCTCCACAAAGTTGAACAAGAGGCCAGTGGTTGCCCAATACTGCTCATTGATCATCTTTAGAGAATTGGCTGAGGAAGAAACGTCAAGCGGATTTGCTGTAACATATGCGTTTACGGTAGCCTCATCAATAGCTGCGCTGGCACCATATTGACCCATGCTAACCAGGGCTCCTCGAAGCGCATTGCTGTAGCGACTAGCAGCAGTTCCGGTTACAGTAAAGCCCCTCACGAGTGCCTCTGCCAACAGTAATTCAGTCTCAGCGTAAGTCAGAATAAATGCGGGGGCATTTACATTACGGTAGATAGCTGTTGGACGTGAGTACTTTCCAATTTTGGTAGCATCTGGGCCAGCGCCTGTTCCGCCTGGATAGCCAGGGGAATTGGTAATGTCGGTAGCTCCCCCATTCATATCAAATCCGTTAGGCAAACCAAGCTGGTTTGTAGGTACATTATTGCCACTAAGTGCAAAATTGTTGTTGGCGGCAAGGCCATCCTGCGGAACTTCAGCAATTATTCTCAGACGAGGATCATTTTTGCTTTTTAGATAATCAATGAGTGTTTTGCTCCAGCGAACCTCATAGAAATCAGAAGCAGTATTTAAAGGTCCTGCATTTCCGTTCGTATAGCCATTGACGTTGTCATGCTTGACATAAGCGTCATCAACTGCACTGGCAAATGTGCCGCCCGCAGCTGCTTTCTCGGCAAAAGACTTGGCAGTGGCTGGACTTACTTTTACCAATCGCATGGCCATGCGCAGCATGAGCGAGTAACCAAATTTTTTCCATTTGGCAACATCCCCATTGTAAATCAAATCCGCAGTTGGGCCTTTTTTGGAAACATCTAAACTGTTTACTGCAACTTCCAAATCTTTAAGCAGAGCCTGGTAAAGAGCCTCCTGTGTGTCATATTCAGGCCGGGTTAGGCCATCGACAGCTTGCAATGCCTGAGCGTATGGTATGTCTCCATAAACATCGCTAATGTGTTGCATATTCAAGATAACCATGATTTTAGCCACCGCCCTCAAATTTTCGAACCCCGTTTTACCTTCGGTATCAAACAAGATTTGATTTGCCAGGGTAGCTGATCGATAGCCACTGTTCCAGCCTCCTTGTTGATAATTTGCCGTGTTGGTGGATGGAACATACTTGTCCATATTGGAGTAGTAGTTGGCACCCAATGTAGTGGTAGAGGCCAGGATTTGTACCCATCCGCTCTGAAAAAGAATGGGACCATTGTACCCCGTAGTTGCACCCAAATAATTCCACTGACAAGATGACAAGAAGAAATTCGGATCAAAATTTTCAGGTGAGGACCTGGTCGGATCGATGTTTAATTCGCCTAAATCTTCGCAAGAAAAGGTAACGAATGACAACATCAACACTAAGCAGGCAAGTCTTCCTGGTTTAAGGATGTGGTTATATTGTATTTTCATGATGCTGGCTATTTGAATTTAAAGTTAAGATTGACCCCAATCGAACGAGCTGAAGGCAACCCTGTTCCCTCAATGCCATAGTAGCGGAGATTTGACCCAAATGAAGATTCAGGATCGATGTTCTTCGCTTTACGCATTAGGATCGCTAGATTACGCCCCACCACCGAAAACTGGATGGCATGGAAAGGAAGCTTTCCAAGTTTTGAGATCTGATAGCCCAAGGTAATTTGGCGCAGTTTGATGAAGTCACCATCCACTACACTGCTCGAGGTAATTTGTTGCGCTATGGCTCGATAGTAGAGTTGTGCTGGCGCTGTAACCCTGTTGGGTGTTCCTGGTTCAATCACCCCAGTTGTTATGCCATCCCGGCCTTCAAGGGTGATTTTGTTTAAACCACGGGCAATTGAATAATGCTCGGTTGCAGAAAGTACTTTGTTCCCGAAACTGTAATCAATGAGAAAGGCAAGATTGAGCCCTTTGTATGACAGTTGGTTCATCAAACCACCATATTGGGTAGGCAAAACACTGCCCATGGGGATTAGGTTACCCCTCACCGGAATTCCACTTGCGTCCACCACAATTTGGCCATTGCTTCTTTTGTAGTCATAAGCCATAATTTGTGGCCCAGGCAAGCCGGGAACAAAGGCAGTAAAGGCATTGCCCAAGGTGGCACGATTGAAACCTAATTGCAGATTGGTGTTGTTCAGATCAGTAGATATGATCTCGTTGCTAACATTCGTGTAATTTAGCGTGGTGCTCCATTCGAAATCTGGAGTTCTCACGATAACACCTTTAACTTGGAGTTCAATACCCGTATTTCTAGTTGAACCCGTTCCTACAAAACCACCCGTGAACCCAGCGGCCGGGCTAAAATTGGCCCGCATGATTTCGTTATTGGTGGTGCGATTAAACCAAGCCACATCAAATCCCAACCTGTTCTGGAAGAACTTGAGCTCTGTACCAATTTCAATTTCGGTGAGGGTAAAGGGATTCAAAGTAGAATTAGGTGCAGTCGACGGGAACGTACCCATTGGCCGACCATTGAATGACCGATCCAGGTTGTAATACAGTGACGTTTGGTAAGGATCACCTAATTCACCACTGGTTTGAGCAAATGAAGCACGTAATTTTCCAAAGCTCAACTTCTTCAAATCGAAGAGTTCGCTAAACAAGAAACTAGTTGAGACCGATGGTGTGAAGATTCCCGTCTTTTTCTCCGGATTGATGGAAGAATAAAGCGTTGAATAGTCATCATAGCGGCCAGTGGTATTTACCGTCAAGAAATTCTTGTAGGAAAAATCCACCGAGTAGAACCCTGAATTAACACCTTGTTCAGAAAATCCGTATCCACCCCCTTGTTGTGACAAGTTAGCAAAGGTGTACACATAGGGAAGGGTAAAAATCGAGCCGCCGAGTGAGACTTGTTCCGACTCATTCTTGCGAATGTTACCCCCAATCAAGGCATCAAACGATAAATCCTTGGTTATCTTTCTATTTGCACCAATAATCCCTTCAATGTTCAACTCGGAACGCTGGGTTTGAGACTGTCCCATGGACCCACTTCCGTCAGGTCTAGTTTGGTAGGCAGTTCCCCAAGGAGTTACTGTAAATGACTTGTCATTGCTCAAATCATAGCCCACCCGAGCCTGTGCATACAGCCAGCTTGTTACATCGTAACGTGCCATCAACGATGAAATCAAGCGTCTACGACCGTAGTCATTTTCAAATTGATTCGTTACAAAGTAGGGGTTGGATACAAACTCATCATCGCTCCACCTCACTTCAGCACCATTCTTTGACGCATCAAAGCCAGGGGACAAAATGCGCTCATTCACATTGGTCGCTAGAAACAAGATGTTGTTTGCGTTCATTGGGCCGTCGCTCAGATAAGATCTGTTGTCAGACTTTTCATCCACATAGTTTGCAACAGCCGTAACCGAAAGCTTTTTACTGATTTTTTGATCTAAGCTGAAGTTAAATGTTCTTCGGTTAAGGCCACTGTTTGGCACCATGGATTGGTTAGCGAGATTTGATGCCGACAACCTGAATGAACCCGACTCCGTTCCTTTTGAAACCGAAATGGTATTGGTAAAAGTGGACCCTGTTCTGTAGAAGTTCTTGATGTTGTCCCTTTGTGCACTGTATGGATAAGACTTGCCATCAAATTGAGGGGTTTGGCTACCATCCAATTTAGGGCCCCAACTCATGCGCGTTGATGCAAGTGCAGAGTTGGCATCAACTGGCTTAACACCCAACAGACCTTGACCGTACTCGTACTGAAAATCAGTAAGCGTCATGGCATTGTCGGTCATGTAATTGGTATTGTACTCTACGGAAAAATCGTTTTTCTTACCCTTTTTGGTGGTAATGAGGATTACACCGTTTGAAGCACGAGCACCATACAAAGCAGAAGCAGACTGGCCTTTTAGAATGGTCAAGCTCTCAATGTCATCTGGGTTAAGGTTGCCAATCCCATCGCCATTGTCTCCGCCACCCCACTCGCCAGCACTGCCACGCTGTGTATTGTCCATGGGAATACCGTTGATGACGTAGAGTGGAGAACCACCACTGTTCATGCTGGGCATACCCCGCAAAAGTACTTGTGCTGTTCCTCCAGGGCCGCCATTGGTTCCCCTCACGGTCACCCCTGGAGCGGTGCCCTGGAGCGATAGCGCAACGTTGGTTTCTCTGGCCTTGTTCAATTGATCTCCATTGATTGTAGAAATGGCATAACCCAATTTCCTACTTTCTTTACTGATCCCGAGTGCCGTTATTACTGCTTCCTCCATACTTGCTGCACCTTCCTCAAGCGTAATGTTTAACTCAGTCTGGTTAAGCACCTGGATTTCCTGTGTTGCGAATCCAATGTAGGAAAAGGCAAGTATATCACCAGGGCTAACCTGAAGTGTAAAACGGCCTTCTGCGTCTGTATTGGTACCGGTAGCTTTGCTCTTGATGAGCACATTCACGCCTGGAAGAGGCATTCCATCTGTTTTTGAGGTAACTATACCCCTCACTGTTCCCTGCGCAAAGGCATCTGCCAAGCAGAGACCTAAAATCAGAATTAAATAAATTCTGATCTGCGATCGTAGGCTGTTGATCATACTAGAATGAGTTTGAGTGGTTCACTGAAATTGGTTTAAAATACCTGGTATCGCTTTCGATATCCTTAGATGAAACCATTTTTCAGCATTTTATTGGTTTAAAAAAAGCTTACACTGCTCACCTTTCGACCAAGAAAGGTCGACCTCGCTGTAGACTAAGTCGCTTCTTCCTCGTCATTTTTTCCGCTGAGGCCAAGCATCAACTTCAAAAAATAGGCGTGAGGAAACAAAAAACACCAGCGTTTTTGTCTCGAAACTGTAGTGGGGGGGCAAATTGTAAGTTAAGGTGTAAGTTCTCGTGAGATTATTTGTCTTTTTAGCAAAGGGAGCACAAAAGATAAGATGGACAGATCTGGAGTGAGTAAAAAATATAATCAACTGTCTGACAGTTAATTGTGCTCTTTTTCACTAAATCTAAAAAGCAAATATGTCCACCCTTTTTAGCCCAAATACAAAAAGGTGCGAGAAGGGAAAATAGTGCACTATTTGGCCGACGAATAACGAAGCTACGGACTCGAAGAGACCGCGAAACTCAGGGGATTTAGGATTTGATCTTTTAGGTGAAGTTGTTAGGGTTGATAAGAATGTGCATGTGTATCATTACCTCACAAAGCGTGGGTGTAAGATGTTGCATTAAATGTGGTTTGATGAAGCTGCTCAAAATTTTCCATCACCAGAGCCGCTGCACCAATCATTGCAGCCTGGGAACCAAGTTCGGAAACTTTGATCACCGTGTTGTCTGCTAACCTGGGAATGCAATATTTATTCAATGCCTGCTGGATGGGTGCTTGCCAGAGTTTTCCGGCCAAAGCACCACGTCCACTGAGCACAATAAGTTTGGGATTGAGCAAATGGATCAAAATCGAGACCCCACGACCGATTTTTAAGCCAATTTCAGAGAGTAACTCCACCGTAAATTTGTCGCCGTTCAAGGCCGCCCTGATGATGGCATTATTGGCCTCTTCCGAATCACTAAATACATGAGGCTCCACGGTGGTAGCACACCCTTGTTCAATGCCTTTACGAGCATTTTCGACCAAGACTAAAAGAGAAGTTTCGGTTTCCAGGCAACCGTGTTTACCGCAACTACACAGTTTGTTGTTATTGAAAAGTGGGATGTGACTAAACTCCCCCGCAAAACCGATCTCACCCCGATAGAGGGCACCGTCAAGGATCATACCCATGCCTACTCCCCAACCCATGTTGATGACCACGGCATTTTTTTCATGCACAGCAGCTCCGAAACGCAACTCGGCCAAGGCGATGAGGCTTGAATCATTGTCGATAAAAACCGGAAGGCCCAGCGCTTGTGTTAGGTGCTCGACAATGTTCTCCCCAGGCTGTAAGAAGGAATAATTAATGCCTTTGTCTGGATTGATAAATCCTGGCATCGCAATTCCGATGCCAGTAATTTTATCAAGCTTGATTGGGCTGTTTTGTATAAAGGAGTCTATGGCTGTGGTCAAATCGTATAAAGCATGATCGTTTCCCTTGAGAGGTAGATCTACTTTTTCGATGGCATAAATGTAGTTGTTGTGCATGTCCATCAAAGCAATACGAGTAATCAACTGATCCATCGATACTGCAATGATATATTGAAAATCAGGACGAATGGAGTACATCAGCGGACGTCGCCCACCAGTTGAAGGAGCAAAGCCACTTTCCACAATCACTTCATCTTCAAGTAATTCATTCACCAACTTGGTGACCAAAGGCAAACTTTTACCACTCCGCTCACACAAGTCTGCACTGGACAGTGAACGGGAGATGTAAAACTCCTTGATGATCCTCCTTTTAGTTTGATCTTTCCTGAATGACATGCTTAAACTACGCCTGTTTGAAGAAACATTTAAGCAAATATAGCATACTTTTTTAAAAAAATCAAAAAAGTCCTTATTTTTTTGTCTTAAGTACAGAAAGTTCGTCTCAAGTTAGAAAGAAACTTGTTTACTTACAATAAATTCTATTGTCCTGTAGCATGTCGGTGGCAGTACTGCTTACTTGAAAGTGAAAAGTACTGTCACCGACGTGTGCTTAGGGAGCGTAAAAAAATAAGGTGGACGGATTTGGGTTTAGTGAAAAAAGATAAACAACTGGATGAAAGAAAGTTGTGCTCTTTTTTTGCTAAACCTCAAAAGCAAATACGTCCATTTTATTTTAGCTCAAATACTTAGGGTTTTTCGATTTTCAACTCCCCAAGAAGGCGGTCCAGCATTTTCAAGTCGAGCTTATTGTTTTTAAAGTAATTGTAGTCTTCTTGCAAGGAATTCACCCAACTAAAATCAGGCCTGATCATGTCGTTGCGGTGGGCTTGGTGAATAGCAAGAGCGCTGGGGTAATCGCCATTAAACAAATACAAATGTGCCAAATTCATGTGCATGTTGAGGTCCTGGGGGTACAATTGTACTGCCCTTTTGAACGCAGCCAATGATTCCTTGTATTGTTGGTTGTCGAAGTAATACCAACCGATGCCCATCAAAACGGGGTTCGCCAACTGTGCGGTATCAAGATTGACGATTTTTCGGGCCAGCGGGTATGCTTTACCGTTTACGGAGCGGGTATAGCCCGTCACAACGCCCTTGTCGTCCAAGATCATCGTTTTGACTGCCTGGAACTCTTCATTGGCAAACTGGGTGGGCGTGGCAAAGTACATTTTGGCCCGTCTTCCATCCGTATAAAAATGGAACGCGTTGTCTTTTTGGCCGATGGCTGCCCAAGAATCGTCAAAAAGATAGATGCCTTCGTAGGTTTTCAGGGTTTCAGTTGGCACAGCAATGCTTTTCACCTGTCTGGGTTCGCGGTAAAAGTTTTTCCAGTTGTATACTTTTGCCACACTGTTGATCACGTCCACGAAAAGCCGACCGTTATCGGTGTTGAGGAAAATGGCCACCCCGTACCCGTCTTCTAAACTGCCAAAAAATTGACCGCAGAATCCGTCATTGCCTGCCCCATGCTGAAAATAAATGGCCCCGTCGTGGTCTTCGATGAAAGTCCCCATTGCGGTCGGGCCGTCGCGGTAAGGGCTAAGGTGCAATTTTACCATTTCGGGCGATAGCACCTTTGATTTTCCGCCTTTCCAGGCCAATTGCATGTCAATGATGTAACGGCACAGATCCGTAGGCGTCATCCAGAGGCCCGCCGCAGCCTGTTCAGGATACACATGGAATTTTCGTTCGATGGGCGTACCATCGCTGTTGTAGGCAGATGAGCACAAATGCCATTTGTTTTTTGCTGGAGGCTGTGCATAGGTGCTATTGACCATTCCGATGGGTTTCAACACGTTGTTGTACATCCACACATCGTAGGCTTGTTGGGTTACATCGGACAGCAGTACCTGCGAAATAGTAGTGCCTCCGCCAGAATATTGGAACCTTAAATCTGGTTCAAATTCGCTCCGTACGGCAGGCGTAAACGAGGGCTTTTTACCGTCCAGCACTTCATAAACGGTGGGGATTGGCCCCTTGATGTCGTGCCCCGGGAAACCATGTACCGTCAGCCCCGCCTGGTGGCTGAGTAATTGCGCCAGGTTTATTTTTTTGCCCTTCGAAAGTGAATCGTAGGGGAATTTCCAAGAGCGCAGATAGGTATTGATGTCGGTGTAGAGGTCCACCTTTTTTTCTTGTGCCAACTTTAGGATGCCCACCGCGTTCAGGGTTTTGCTGATCGAACCCGGTTCAAAAAGCGTCTGGGGGGTCATGGGGCGTTTCTCCGCCACATCGGCCCAACCATAGCCTTTGGCCCACGCAATTTTGTAGTCCTGTATCACGGCGATGCTCATGCCGTTTACCTTGTATTTGACCATTTGTTCGGCAATCGTATTCGGCCGCTCGCCGTTTACGATGATGTTTCCGGTGATGTTGTTTTCTACCTCCTTGATTTTTTCAAGCGTTTGGGCAGTGTATTTGTTTTGGCAAAAGAGCGCGCCACTAAAAAGCAAAAGCGCAATGAATGTTGGTAAGAATTTCATAGAATCGGGTGAGTTTGAAAATGAGAAAAATGAGAGCGTAAAAGTATAAAGACCTGATTCGCCGACCTGTTTTTATTTGTAAAAGAAGGTAAATGAAAGGTAAAAGGTGGAAAATCGAATGGCAGTCTCAAACTTTAAAGCGCAGAACAATATAAATAGCACTTCGTGAACTCATCGCTCTACCACGTAAAATCCGTTTGGTGCGCTTCTCGGCATGCTTTCCTTTTTGCCTGATGCTGAGTCCGCAGAGACATAATACTCAATGATTTTGTGGGTCGTTTTTGCTGGGATGGTGGTGTAAAAATGGGTGTCATTGTCGGCGGATTCAAGTGGTTCCGTTTTCCAGTTTTTTTCGCCTTTTACCCGCCAATGCAATGTAGGCGAATTCGCGACCAATCCTTTTTTACCGTAATCGATGATCGTGGCATACACGGTCAGGGGGGCATTGATTGCCCGATTTGAGGATAGGCGTTTGACACTGATAAAAAGCATTTCATGGTCCCAAACAGCCCTGGTGCGGCAATGTAAGGCATCGCCACTTTTCCAGCCATAGCCCGATGAATATTGTTCTTTCATGCCAGGGGCAAGAAAGGGCTCGTCTTTCAAGGCAAACTCAAAACCTTTTACGGTATAGCCAGGCATTGCCTTTCGCCAGGTTTGCAGGGCACCACGATCGGCTTTAATTTGGAACAGCGGAACGTAAATGGTTTTGTTGACAATGATGGAATTGGTGTAGGCGGCCAATTTCTCACCCTCGTATCGGTCGGTTTTTAACCTCAAAATTTCGTAAGGGCGACCATATACCGTTGTTAACTTTTTCAACTCATTTTGAACAATGTTTTCATAAACAGGATATAGCTCATGGTCTGCAGGCGGCTCGGCTACCAGTATCCGCTCTTCATCCAATAATTTCATAAAGCAGTCCACGTGTTGAATGCCCATTTTTTCAAAATTGGGAATAATATGGTAGTTATTGATTCCCTGCAACTCCTTGTTGAGTTTGAAATACTGGGCTTCAGGTACCTGGTGGAATTTGTTTTCGCTGGGTAAAATGCAAGTCGAAAAAGCTGTGCCCAAGCCATCCGTCATAAAATTGCCGCCCGTATTGATGAATGGCAGGTTCAATACATCCAAGCCCAAGCCTTTCGCCAATGGCACAATCGTTGCATCATCTATTTCCGATTTCAATGCTTCATGTGGGGTATCGGAGAACAAAGAATACAAGGAATCACTGCAGCCCCATTTGGCTCTAGGCGGGACATATAGACAATTGGCATCTGCGAGTTTCATTTGGCCGTCCGGGGTGAATATTGCACTTGGTCCCCAATCTCTCGTCCACCAAAAATCGATTCCCCGAGGTACATACACAAATGTATTTTGGGAAGCCTCAATGCCCCATTGGGCGTACCATTTTTGAGCTTCTTTTTTGATGGAATCATTCTCAACCAGGGTGTAGAGGTGATTGTCTTTGGCTAGCTCTACGAGCAATTTGTGGGGTAAAGCCAAAGGCCATGCTACCATTGTACCCTTGGTGGGTTCCCATTCAGCGGCGGTGCGGTTGGTGTTGGCATGGGTGTAGTAATTGGCCTTAGTATCCTCTTTTTGAGCGGCTGAATGATTGGAACAAGCAGTGAGCAGGCAGAGTAACAGCAGCAATAGGGTGTTTGTGTTCATGTTAAAAATTGATTTTAGCTAGATGGGACGATAACATGTAGTGTTTCTCCCCATCATTTATGCATTGTACCGAGTGGCTTCCACTCAAATATTTAATTGCAATATTGAGATAAAAGGTAGTAGGAAGGCTCTTTTTTGCAAAAGCTCACATTTATTTAATTGCCTATTTCGTGGGTAGAAATGGTGACCGTAAGGAGCGTAAAAAATAAGGTGGCCGGATTTGGGTTTAGTGAAAAAAGATTAGCAACTGACTGGAAGGAAGTTGTGTTCTTTTTTTGCTAAGTAACGGTTCAAAAATAAACCTTACCAATTTTTTAATTGCCAGTTGTCAACATCATGGTCAACGTCATGCTGGAAATCAGTGAAAATCAGTTTCATCAGTTTCACCTGTGTTCCGAACCAGCACCGCGCAGCGGGGCAACGAAGTTGCGATTTGGTAAGGTTTATTCGTGGCTTGTCACCAACCCTAAAAAGCAAATACTTCCATTTTATTTTGGCTCAAAAACTAAATGTACTCAACTGTTTATTGTTAAAAAAACAGAAGTAGTCATTCCGAATTTCAAAAACGTAGAATGGATGAGTACCTCGGTTAGGGCATCTTCGACTTAGTAGCCATAGACTTCCGGTTCATCTGAAAAGCCTTTTAGTAATCAGTGTTTAGCGGACTTAGGAAGTGGGCGAAACAAGCTCAGGAATTGGAGTGGCTCTCCGCATCGGCTGTACTTTCCAATAGGTCAGGCTCCGCCACAGCCACTCCATCGGGCCATAGTTAAAGTAGCGAAGCCATAAGGTGCTGATCATGATTTGGCAAGAGAAAAGACCAATGCCAAAAAGGGTCAAACCAGCTGTCCCAACCAGCCCTCCATAATTCAGGCCAGCGGCCAAAAAAATAAATTGGCAAACCAGTGAGTGCATCATGTAATTGCTGAAGGCCATTTTTCCAACTGGTGCAGTGATGGACATCCATTTTTTTCCAAAACCCGTTTGAAAGCACAGCATAAAAGCACCCACGTACGCCAAGGCCAAAGGCACAACGCCCAGCGCATAGGCAATGGTTTGATAAAGGCCGTTTGGCTTCAAGGCATAATAATCAGCTCCAAAATAGTGGGTATAATGTGCCAGAAAATAGTTGGCGGGCAAGCCAATTAGCACACCTAAGCCAATGATCCAATAGACCGCTTTTTTGTGTTGAGTGATGTTTTTGTAAAAATTGGAACGCCCCAATACAAAGCCAATCAAGAACATCCCGAATACTTTCGGGATGCGGCTGACAAAAAACAAGTATGAGAAGCGCTGAAATATACCTCCGATATTTGCTTTAAATATGTCCCACCAGTTTGTTGAGGCCCACAAAGACCCAAAATCATCAGGGTTGCTTAGTCCGCTTATTTTTTGGATTACACTTCCGCCTATTGTACCCAAGATCTCAGCGGGCGCATTCAAGGCAGGCCATTGCATTTTTGCAGCGTACAACACAACAGGCATAAAGATCAACACGGCACCCGTGATCAAGAGCGTCTTGTCCAAAAACCGCCTGAACGGCAGCAACAAGAACCCCAGTAAGGCATAAAACAGGACAATGTCACACGTCCAGATCAGGATATGCACAAATCCGAGCAGCAACATAAAGAGCAGGCGCCGTCTAATAATCGGCATCGAATCGCCTCCTTTGTTGACTCCCCTTTGTATTTGTAGCGCAATGCCCCAACCAAACAGTAAACTGAAAATGGAATAGAATTTCCCTTCAATAAAAATGGTGTACCAGAAGCTGAGTTGCTTGTCCAGTTCAGGAAGCAAAAACGGGCTGGCTTCGACTTTATTCGGCCCCCAGCCCAAGCCGCCCGCCGTCAGGTTGGCGATGAGGATGCCAAAAATGGCAAAGCCCCTGAGTACGTCCATGAAAACTTCACGGTCTTTGTTTTGGATCGGTGCAATAACGCGCTGCATTTTAATACTTTGTTGATTGAAAAAATCCCGTGCGGAGGATAACTACCGCTTCATCGGCTGCAATTTCCAATAGGTCAAACTCCGCCACAGCCACTCCAGTGGGCCAAACAGGAAGTACTTCAACCAGATCGGGCTTACAATCAACTGGATGGCCCAGATGACCAGCACGACGAAATAAATTTGGTAAAATTCGAGCTCGCCATAGTAGTTCAAGCCGTAGCCAAAGAAGAACAAGGTGCAGATGAGCGAGTGAGAGATGTAGTTGCTTAAAGCCATGCGACCTACTGCCACCAAGCGGCTGAACAGGTTTTTGGCAAAACCCGATTGGAACATCAAGATCAGTGCCGCTGCGTGTGCCATCACGAGGAGCATCCGCTGGAAAGGATAAATCAAATCTACCCAATTGATAGATACCTGCTCCATGCGGGCGAGGTTGGCCTCAAGCGTGGAAAAATGATGAAAGGCGTAATAGTTGGCGAATAGCACCAAGGGCAAGCCTATGCCGTAGCCGATTTTCACAACTTTCCAATAATCTTTCCGCGACCACGCGCCCGTCAGAAAGCCCCACTTGAACAAGGCCAAGCCCAGCAACATCAAGGCCAGCGAATCCCAGACGGAAAGCCATAAGTACTTGGTTTGTCCTTGCCATGCCAATGGGCGCAGATGGCCTGCAACGGTGGCGTAATCCGACTTCATTTTTTGGGTATTTGCCTTGGCGTCCTCGCGATTGGGAATCATGGTTTTTTCCACTTCCCGCCAATCCGTCAAGGCTTTGCTTTGGGCAGCGGTCAGGGTTTTGTTAGCTGTTTGAGCCTTGGTAGCTTCCACGTATGCGAGCCGTTTTTCCCGTATTTGCTGATATTGGATAGTACCCGTCACAAAACTGACAATGGCCACAATCGGGACGGCCCACACCAAATACTTGGCCGCAACATTGCGAAACAGGTAAAGGATCATGCCACAAACTGCATAGAGATAGAGGATCTCGCCAATCCAAAGGATGAGGTGGGCGTGAACCAAGCCAAACAACAGCAACCAAAACATACGCCGATAATAGAGCGCATGAACGGCAGCGCTTTTCATGCCTTTGTTGGCAATAAACAGCAGCATACCTGCCCCGAATACCATGCCAAACATGGCCCGCATTTTACCTTCAAAAAGGATACTGATGAATTGGTAAACCCAGAAATTGATGCTTCCAGGGTCATTTGCAAATTTTTCAAAAGAATGGTCGGGCATCGAAAAACCCGCGATGTTCATCATTAAGATGCCCAAAAGGGCAAAACCGCGCAGCATATCAATGGTGCTGAGGCGCTGGTTTTCTGAAACGGGGACGGCAGTAGCTATCGCTTGCGTGCTTGCTGACATGTTTTTGTGATTTTAGGTAAATTGGAGTGGTACGCTTAATCCCGATGATCAACCAAGCGGTGTCCACAAATCTTACAACTGGAAGTGCGCTTGCTGGAAACTCGATGCTTCGATAGGTGTTGACGAAGGCCAGTGGCTCCTGATTGGCGTGGTAATGAGGGCACCAGTGCAGAACCTGCGCTTGTTCAAGCCCTGAAGTGGTAACTTGTATCTCCTTGCTGCGAGTGATTTGACAAGTGAGCGTAAAAAAATAAGGTGGACAGGTTTATCTTTTTTTGCTAAACCTCAAAAGCAAACCTGTTTACTTTATTTTAGCTCAATTACTGAGTAGTATTCCTTGATCACATAGCAGATAAAGATGAACCCAAGAAAGGCAACCCCCGCAATTAAAGCCAGGAAGATGTTTTGTTCGATAAAATGGACAGCGCTGGATACTTCTTGCTTAGCCTGGTTCATATTGTACATTGAAGCCATGGATTGTGCAGAAAGTGGCGCTGATGCGCTGAGGAAAAGGGCAGTGACAATTAGGATGTTTTTCATGGTGGCAACGTTTTAGGTGATGGCCTTGTGGCCTGGTTTCATCCTATATTGCAGCCAGCGGAGAATAGGTAAGTGGGAAGGGGAGTTTTTTGAAAAATATTTTTTGGGCCGAAAAGCTTAGGTCTCCACGTTTGCTAAACCTCCAAGGTTTGGTAAACGTAAGTTTCGGCTAATCCATCCGATCACCAAGCCCCGTTTCGCAGGCAGAGAGTACTACAAGCCTGCTTACATTTCGACCAAAAAACCTCAGCGCTCCAACACAAATGTAGAACACTGCGCAAAACCCTCCCTGCCATTCGGCAAGATCACCGCTACACCCTTCAAGCGGCGGGAGTTCAGCATAAAAAGAAACAAGTGAATGTTGTACAGGGGCCGATCGTCAACATACAAATCGCCTTCACCGACGAAGATATTCGAGGATTCCACCAATTGGGCTTCGATGTGTAAAGACCCTCCAAGCCCGTTGAACCAACCCGCTTTTACACAAATCGTCTGGTCATTGTAGTTGGCATTGCCGATCGTCAGCCAGGAATCACCGTAACGATTGGTGGTGCGGTTCAGGGTTTTGCCCCGAAAAGTGCCCTGAAACCGGCTGTAATCATCCACACCATAATAAGGTATGTTGGCCAAAAAGGATTCGGGGATCAAAGTCGAGGGATCCACTTGGTGCTTATTGCCGCCACCGCCCATGCTGCTGTTCCAGCGGTCCACGAAATTCATCAAGTCCGCCGAGCTGAGGATGGCTGCGTCAGGTGTGGTCTGGGCATTTGAATTTTGGACCAACAAAAAAATGGTTCCAAACAGGATTGAAAGGCGTTTCACTGGGTACATGTCTTTGGTATTTTTTTGACAGCGCTGAATAACGATGGCTACAAATTACTTGTGAAGTACAAAACAGGCTACTCATTAAGGCATGTTTAACTTTACAATAACGTGATCCCGATTTTTGGCGTACTCAACTCCTCAACCGCTCAACTCCTCAACTCAAATTAGGAATCTTTTACTAAACCTTAGAAAACTTTTTCTAATTGGTCAACAGCACATACATTTGTTCGGAACCGAATCAAAAACGCAAACCAAAATATGGCTTTCGCAAAATCAAACCGATTACCCGTTGGAGCCATCCAATGCGACAATACCACCTTGAGCCTGCTCAAAGCCAACGATTACGTGGCCAAAAGCATCCGTGACAAAATGCAGACCCAAGGTACTCTGCTGATCAACATCACTTCCTCGGCAGGCAGTGGCAAGACCACCCTGATGCAAGAAACCGCCCGCCGCTTGAAGGACAAAATCAAAATGGCTGTTTTGGTAGGCGACCTCGAAACCGAGCGCGATGCCATCCGCATCCGCGAGGCTGGGGTGCCTTCGACCCAAATCGTGACCAATGGCGTGTGCCACCTCGAAGCCCAAATGATCGTGCAAGCCTTTGACCACCTCGATACCACGGGAATCGACCTGCTTTTCATCGAAAACGTAGGCAACTTGGTTTGTCCTGCCGCCTTCGACCTGGGCGAAGACTACCGCGTGACCCTGCTGGCCTCGACCGAAGGCGACGACAAGCCCAAAAAATACCCACGCATGTTCCTCACCAGCGAGTTGATGTTGGTGTCGAAAGCCGATTTGCTGCCTTACATTCCCTTCAAAGTCGAAGCCGCCGCTCAAGATGCCCGCGAAGTCAATCCCGAAATCGAGGTTTTGACCTTATCCAGCACCACAGGCGAGGGCATGGATGCCTGGTGCGAATGGCTGATGAGCCGGGTAGAAGCCAAAAAAGCCGAGTTGGCGGAAGTCGCAGTATGAGCAACAACTGGTTGATTCGCCTGGCTGGACAAGTGCAAGGGGTCGGTTTTCGGCCCCTGGTCTCTAACCTGGCCCGTGCACACCAACTAAAAGGCTGGGTCTCGAATGGGGTCAATGGAGTGGAAATCCACTTGCAAAGCCCCCAGGAACAGGCCGTTTTTTTTCTTGATTTCATCCTTAAAAATCCACCACCCGGCAGCCGGATCACCAGCCATGCGCTCGTGCCTGCTGCCCCTGAGTTCTTTGACAATTTTTCCATTCGCGAAAGCACCCAGGCGGGCAAACCTTCGATGCTGCTCACCCCGGATACGGCCCTTTGCGAGACATGTCGGGAGGAGATGCTGGATCCAGCGAATCGGCGTTTTGGCTATGCCTTTACCACTTGTGCCCAGTGCGGCCCGCGCTATTCCATCCAGCGCAGCCTGCCCTACGACCGCGAGCGATGCACCATGACCGATTTTGTGCAGTGCCCCACTTGCCAGGCTGAGTACGAAAATCCCGACGATCGTCGCTTTTTCGCCCAAACCAATTCCTGCCCAACTTGTGGGGTTAAAATGTACTTGGGCGACGCCAAAGGTGCCGTTTTGAGCCAAAACCAAACGGAAGTTTTGGCCCAAACCCAAAACGCCTGGCGGGCTGGCAAAATCGTGGCCCTCAAAGGCATCGGGGGCTATTTGCTCACTTGCGACGCCCGCAATGCCGAGGCCGTCCTAACCTTGAGGTTGCGTAAAAATCGGCCTAAAAAGCCTTTTGCCCTGCTTTATCCGAGCCTGGAGTGCCTGGAAGGCGATGCTGAATTGAGTACCGAGGCGATTGACTTGCTCCAAAGCCCCGCTGCGCCAATCGTCCTTTTGCCCTTGAAAACAAAAGCGAAAAGTGACCTGGCCTTAGAAGCGGTAGCACCTGGTTTGGACCAGATCGGGGCCATGCTGCCTTACGCACCCTTGTTAGAGCTTTTGATGCAGGGTTTCTCTGGTCCGATTGTGGCCACCAGCGGCAATTTGAGCAGCGCAGCCATTGTCTATAAAAACCAGGACTGCGATCAATTGTCCAAGGTCGCCGACTTGTTTTTGCACCACAACCGCGAAATCGTGGTGCCACAAGACGACAGCGTAATGACCTTGGCTGACCACAGTCCCATCGTCATCCGCCGTTCAAGGGGCCTGGCCCCTACCCTACTGGTACCGGGCTTGGTGCTCCCTGATCGCGAGCTATTGGCCCTTGGCGCGGAGATGAAAGGCGCTTTTGCCATGACTTACGCCCAACAGCTTTTTGTAAGTCAGTATTGGGGCAGCCTCGACGATTTTGACACCCAGGAGCGCTACCATACTTTTTTGGAGCACAGTTTGCAATTGTTTCAGGTGCAACCCGAACGCGTAATTGGCGACTTGCATCCGGGTTATTTCAGCACCAGATTGGGGCAAGACCTGGCCGAAAAATGGGGCGTGCCTTTTCAGCAAGTGCAGCACCACGAGGCCCATTTTGCGGCGGTTTTGGCCGAAAATGACTTAATCGACAGCTCGGAGCCCGTTTTGGGGGTGATTTGGGACGGTGTAGGCCTGGGTTCGGACGGCCAAATTTGGGGTGGCGAGTTTTTTGTGTATGAAAAAAAACAGGTCGCCCATGTTGCTCAATTGCCTTATTTCCCTTGGCTGATGGGCGACAAGATGTCGAAAGAACCACGCCTTGCTGCCTTGGCCTGTTGCGGAAACCTGGAGGCGGCGCAAGCGATTTTGCAAAAAAAATTCGAGCCCCGTGAATGGGATTTTTACACCAAAAACCTGGCCCAGCACCAAGGTCCGCTTTGCTCCAGCATGGGGCGCTACTTCGATGCAGCGGCGAGTTTGTTGGGCTTGGTGGACCAAAACAGTTACGAAGGCGAGGCGGCGGTTTTGCTGGAAGTAAATGCCCGGCGCTACTTCCGCGCTGGAAAAGGGACGGTAAAAGGCTTTGCCAATGCCCAGGCTTTACGCGAGCTGGACAACTCTTGGTGGCCCATTTTTTTGGAATCCATCAACAATGGCCAGGATGTTGAGCTTTTAGCCGCCCGTTTTCACCAAACCTTGGTGGATTTGATGGTGGCCCAGGCAACAAAAATTGGCGTATCAAAAATAGCTTGCAGTGGTGGGGTTTTTCAAAATGCCCTGCTGGTCGAGCTGCTAAAACATACTTATCAGGATGGAAAAACCCAAGTGTATTTCCACCAGCAACTATCCCCCAATGACGAAAATATTGCCTTCGGGCAATTAATTTATTCAATGTTGAGAAGTTGAGCGGTTGAGGAGTTGAGAAGAAAGGCCCTGTTCAAGAATTTCCGAACGAGCCTCATGCTCAGTCCAAATCCCGAAACTCTTCAACTTTTCAACTCTTCAACATTTCAACTAAAACGACATGTGCCTAGCAATTCCTGGCAAAATCAAAAGCATTGAGCACCGTTTCAACGGCCTGGTCCGCATGGCCAAAGTGGAGTTTGGCGGCATCGTCAAAGAAGCCAGCCTTGAGATGATTCCCCTGGCCAAAGAAGGTGATTATGTGCTGGTACACGTAGGTGTGGCCATCAGCATTGTGGACGAAGAGGAGGCCAAAAAATCCTTCGAATACCTTGCGGAGATCGGCGAGATCGATGAATTGATTGAACATACCCAAATCTAGCAGCGATGAAATTCTTGAGTGAATACCGCGATGCTGACCTGGTGCATCAGTACGTCCAGGAAATCCAGCGGACCGTCACCCGACCCTGGACCATCATGGAAGTCTGCGGCGGGCAAACCCACAGCCTGGTCAAAAATGGCTTGCTCCAACTGCTGCCCCCAGAAGTGCGCATGGTACACGGCCCCGGCTGTCCGGTGTGCGTAACGCCCCTGCACCTGATCGACAAAGCGGTCTATCTGGCCTTGGAAAAAGGTGTGATTCTCTGCTCGTATGGCGACATGTTGAGGGTGCCGGGCTCACAAAAAAGCCTACTCGAAGCCAAGGCTGCTGGAGCCGATGTGCGCATCCTCTATTCGCCTTTGGAAGCCGTTAAAATTGCCCAGGATAACCCGAACAAGGAAGTGGTTTTCTTCGCGGTGGGTTTTGAAACGACCGCACCCGCCAACGCGCTTTCGGTGTTGCATGCCCAAAGAGCGGGCGTCAACAACTACTCGATTTTGACCTCGCACGTGCTCGTCCCGCCTGCCATCGAGGCGGTGATGACCGACGAAGATTCGCACATCCAGGGATTTCTGGCAGCGGGCCACGTGTGTACCATCATGGGCCTCGATGAGTATTATCCGCTGGTGGAGCAGTACAAAATCCCGATCGTGGTCAGTGGCTTTGAGCCCGTGGACCTGATGCAAGGCATTTTGATGGTCATTCGTCAATTGGAAAAAGGCGAGCACCAACTCGAAAACCAATACAGCCGGGTAGTACGCCCCGAAGGCAACCCCGAAGCCCGCAAGGTGCTCGAACGGATTTTTGAAATCCATGACCGCGAATGGCGCGGCATTGGCACAATACCACACAGCGGCTATGAGCTGCGCGAGGAGTTTGCCGCTTTTGACGCCAACCGAAAATTTGAGGTAGCGATTGAAAAAGTGCCCGAAAGCGCAGAATGCATCGCGGGTTTGGTGCTCAAAGGCATAAAAAAGCCCCAGGAATGCCCACAATTTGGCAAAAAATGCACTCCGCAAAACCCACTTGGTGCGCCGATGGTGTCAAGCGAGGGGGCTTGTGCGGCTTACTACCATTTCGCTAATCTGCTGGAAAGCGTGGAAACGATGTAAAACTACTCATTCATGGACAAAATGACGATGCAACTGCAATGCCCCATGCCCCAATTGGACTTTGACATCATCACCCTGGGGCACGGCAGTGGGGGCTTGTTGACCAATCGCTTGCTGGATTCGGGGGTTTTTGATGTGCTCAAAAATGACTTGCTGGACGAACGGCACGATGGAGCCCAGTTTGTGGTGGAAAAAGGGACGATGGCGTTTTCTACCGACAGTTATGTGATCTCACCCATTTTTTTCCCTGGCGGCAACATTGGTGAATTAGCGGTAAATGGCACGGTGAACGACTTGGCCATGTGCGGCGCGCAGGCCCAATACCTGTCTTTGGCTTTCATCATCGAAGAAGGTTTGCCCATGACCGAGTTTTGGGAGGTCCTGCTGGGCATCAAATACGCCGCCGACCAAGCCGGGGTAAAAATTGTAACAGGCGACACCAAAGTGGTGGAGCGCGGCAAGGGGGATAAAATTTTCATCAATACCTCCGGCATCGGACAGGTGCATCCCAGGGCCAAAATCAGCAAATCGAGGGTGCAGCCAGGCGACAAAATCATCGTCAGCAACCCCATCGCAACCCACGGCGTGGCGATTTTGAGCGTGCGCCAAGGCCTGGAATTTGAAACCAGCATCGCCAGCGACACCACCAACCTGAACGAACTGGTGACGTCCTTGCTCGATATTTTTGGCGAAGACATCCACTTGCTACACGACCCCACCCGGGGTGGACTTTCGACGGTCCTGAACGAACTGGCCCGCGATACCCGCCTGGGCATTGACCTGGAAGAAAAAGCCATTCCCGTACTCGACGAAGTAGCCGGAGCCTGCGAACTCCTGGGGCTCGACCCCTTGTATGTGGCCAACGAAGGCGTCTTCATCGCAGTAGTAGCCGCCGAGGCCGCTGATTCGGTTTTGGAAAAAATGCGCGAACACACCAAAGGGCAAGGCGCGGCCATCATCGGTAGTCTCTGCGCAGAACATCCCAAACAGGTGGTCTTGAAAAGCAAAATGGGCGGTCGCCGGGTAGTCAACATGCCCATCGGCGAGCAATTGCCTCGGATTTGTTGAGTTGTCACGGATTTCGCAAATGCTCCTTCCCTCGCTGTGCGAGGCTTATTTTAGCACGCGGATGACACGGATGACGCGGATTTTCGCGGATTTACCAATATGACGTTGACCTAAGTGGGTGCTAGTTCCAGGTATCTGACCGGAACCATCTTCCAGGAGTTTGAAAAAGCGTATCTACAGCTTCTCCAAATCCTCAACCGTGCAAACGAATGCTAAAGGTAACTCAAATCTTGCCGGCGAGCCCTTACTTCGTAAGTCGTAAGTAGTCACTCGTAAGTCGTAAGTTATAAAAATTCAAACTTCTAAAATCTAGAGCTCAAGCTTCTAAAATAAAACTTTTCGCCACCACCAACCCAATCCATGAGTGACACCATTCTAAACATCACCTTAAAAAAAGCGGCACCGCCCTCCAGCGCAGGGTTGGTGGAGGAAACTGTACCCCAGGACTGGCTGCGCCTGTTCAAAGGGCCAGCGAGTACGCCTTTTTTAGCACCACGCGGGGTACATATTTGTAAAAATCAACTTTTCGTCTCCGATACCGGGCGCAATCGGGTGTTCATTTGGCGTACTTTGCCGCAAGGTCTTTTTCAAGAACCGGATATCGTTTTGGGCCAGGGCGACGCCGACGGCACGGGCCGCAATGCCCACGGCGAGGTCAGCGCGCATACCTTGCAATACCCATCGGGCATCTGGAGCGACGGGCAAAAACTGATCGTAGCCGACGCCTGGAACCACCGGGTGCTCATCTGGAACCAGCTGCCTACCCAAGCTGGCCAAGCCGCCGATGTGGTGATTGGACAACCTGATTTCGAGCACAACCAGCCCAATGTGCTAGGCGTTGCCAGCCCGCCAATCCAACGCAGCTTGTACTGGCCTTATGGGGTTTTCAGCGACGGCGAAAGCCTGTGGATTGCGGATACGGGCAATCGCCGGGTTTTGTTTTTTGAAAAAATTCCCAGCGAAAACTACGCCCCAGCCCAAGGGGTGATCGGCAAGCCTGATTTTGAATCACGCGACTACGAAAACCAGGACCCCATTTGGCCTTACTCGGTCAAAATCGGCCCCAATGGAGCCCTGGCCATCACCGATACCCAATATTACCGGATTTTGTTGTGGAAAAACTGGCGGGATGCTTTTACCCAAAAAGCAGACCTGATCATTGGCCAGGCCGATCTGGACAGCAATGGCCAAAACCAGTACCAGCTTTTCCCGCAGGCCCATACCCTGAGTTGGTGCTACGATGCTTGTTTCCGTCAAAATGAACTCCTCGTGGCCGATACGGGCAACAGCCGCATTTTGCGTTTTGAAAACCTGCCTGCGCACTCCAATCCCAGCGCCCAAGGCTTGCTGGGCAAACCCAATTTTTTCACCAGCAGCGAAAATGCGGAAACCACCTTAGGTACCGAAAAAACCCTTTACTGGCCTTTTTCTCTGGCTGCTGACGGCGACACCTTGGCAGTTGCTGATACCGGAAATCATCGCATCGCTTTTTACAAACTCTGATCATGGAAGCAAGTGTACCTTTAATCTTCGCCGCCACCATTGGCTTCACCCACGCTTTTGAAATCGACCACTTGCTGGCGGTCAGCAGCATTGTGACCCGGCGCAAGAGCATCTGGAAATCGGTTAAAGACGGCATTTATTGGGGTTTGGGGCATACCTCCACCATTCTCCTGATCGGGATTTTGATGATTGTACTGCGGGTTGCGGTTGCCGAACAAACCTTTGCCTACCTCGAAGCCAGCGTTGGCCTGATGTTGATCGTTTTGGGCTTGCATCGCTTGTGGAAGGTTTGGAAACAAAAAAATGAACCCCTCCACGATCACGATCACCCCCACGAAATGCATGGTCACAAGCTGGCTTATGGCGTGGGTCTGGTACATGGTTTGGCGGGCAGCGGCAGTTTGGTCTTGCTGGTGATGTCGCAATTGAAGGGCCAATTTGACGGGCTTTTGTACTTGCTGATTTTTGGCATGGGGTCCATTGGGGGCATGTTGCTGGCATCGGGAGTGTTTAGTTTACCTTTTTCCAAAAAATTGCATCACCTGAGCTGGTTGAAACTGGGATTGACCTTGGTTTCGTCCTTGTTTTGCATCGGCTTGGGCCTGAAAGTGATCCTGGAAAACCTGCAAGTATGAATGATTTGCCCCAAACCCCCAAGGAATGGTTGATGCTGGGCCTGCGCGAATATGAAATCGAAGTGTTGGCCGATCATGGCCAAAAAGTGGAAGTTGAAAAAGGCTATCTGATCGAAGTGGAGGCCAATGGCTTGTTCAAATTGTATTCGGATGGCAAAGTAGTGGCCCCATTTGACGATTTGGATGAACTTTGTAGCTTTATCAAGCAATATGGCTAAGGGCCGCTGATTTAATAGGTGAACAAGTTGGCAAAAGCCTTTAGCCGCTTTGCGGCTTCAAGTTGGGAGCACGGATGTCAACGTAGCGGTCAACGTCATGCTGGAAATCCGTAAAAAAGGGTGTGAAGTGTGTAAGTGTGAGTTCGGGTGTGTGGGCTTCGTGATTAAATTTAGTCTCCAATTGAAAACGAGGTTTCTTCACACTCAAACCCACACAAGCACACCCAAACCCAATTTTATCCGTGTTCCAAATTTGGCCTCGCGCAGCGAGGCAACGCAGTTGCCATTTGGTAAGGTTTATTTGTGGCTTGTCACTTACTCTTTCTGTGGCCCTAAAACAAACGAATGCAAAAAATTGAACTCAACATCGCGGCTTTGTCTTTGAGCGAATCTCAGGCGGGCAATTACGTCTTGATCCTGGAGGATGAGGAGAGCAAACGGCGCATTCCCATCATCATCGGCCAGCCAGAAGCCCAATCCATCGCCATTGCGATGGAACAAATGAAGCCCATCCGCCCCCTAACCCACGATTTGATGATGAACCTCATCACGGGCTTGGGTGCAAAATTGAAAGAAGTGCTGATCCACCGCCTGGACGATGGTTATTTTTATGCTGATTTGGTGTTGGAAAAAGAGGGTACTGAGCTGCGTGTTGATGCCCGTCCCTCCGACGCCATTGCCCTGGCGATCCGCTGCGATGCGCCCATTTACACCTACAACAGCGTCATCGAGGAATCTGGCATCTGGACCGAATCGCTGGAAGTCAGGCAGAAAAAAGGCTCTTTGGCTGAATATTCTTTACTGGAATTAGAGGACCTTTTGTTGCGGGTGATTGCCAAGGAGGATTTTGAGAGCGCTTCTAAGATTCGGGATTATATTGAGTCGCGGCGGGGAGAGGGGTAAGATGATTATAGATGGGAGGCGTGCTATTGCTTTTTACGTGCATCAATGATTTCGAGTACCTCTTTCTCACTTATTTTGAGCGATTTTGCGATCACTGCAATGGTAACTCCGTTTTCATATAATCCAGTCACTGTTTCCGCTCGCTCCTCTTCCTTAGCTTTTTTAATGATTTCCTGGGCATCAATCTCTATGGTGTGATTGCGGCTGGCAATGTCCATCAAATCCTTCAAATACCGATTGTAGGCAACTCGCTCTTTTTCAGGGAGTTTCATCGCGTCCAATTTTTCATTGGCTGCTTTCAAACCTTTAGCAGAAAAATTGGGCTTGATTTCGGAATTTTTAAGAAAGTAAATCCACTCGTCCAGTTTATCATTTACTCGATCGCTGAACTTTCCGGTTTTGATGATCCAATATTCCGGGTAAATTTCATGGACCTTGCTTTTATTGTAAACTTCGATTTGTTTATCGGAAAGGCCAAGGATATCGCCTTTGTGAATACCCTTGAAAACATTGGTACCGTGATAAACGTAGTCTTTCCCTTGCCCTAAGTCGAAATAAGCGATGGTTATAGAAATGACTTTCTTAACTTTTGAATAGGCCGCCCCCTCTTTGATATGCTCTGTGATGGCTTTTGAAGCGCCAAAAAGCATGCGGTGGAAATAGTCGTGCTCCTGGGTGTTTTGAACTTCGATGATAACGAGTTCACCTTTCTCTTTTTCAACCAAGATATCAACCCGATTGAACTTATCGTCTTCTGTTTCTTTGTTGCTCTCGCTGTCGAGGACTTGCTTTATCAAAACGTCTTCTCCGAGCAATTCTGACAAAAATCCTTCCAGGATGTCAAAATTGGCTTTGTGGCGAAGCATTTTTTTCATCGCCCAATCAAATCTCACGAGTTGTTTGGCCTTGTTCATTGCACAAAAATAAGCAAAATGGGCTTGATCCGCAAGTTTATTTTAATATTTTTTGTTTATAAAAAATCAATTATACTATTATTAGGGCTGATAAATTTCTTCTCCAACCTATCTGATCCCAAATCATGCAAACCTAAAAATATTGTTATGGCACTCCTCCTTAGGCTTAGCAGATATCAGCATTAAGCTAAGTATGGCCTAGGTGAGCAAAGTGATAGGCAAGGAGGATTTTGAGAGTGGGTCTTAGATTCGGGATTATATTGAGTCGAGACGGGGGGAGGAGTGGGTATTTTATCGATTACTCCTTGTTGTATAATCTAATTTTAAGGTCCGTTTAGTCCCTTAACAGAATCCGGTAAAGGATTGGAATTACATTTAACTATTCACACCCATGTCGCCTTTTTTCTTTTCATTTCTTAAACTGACCTCATCGTATAAAAAATTATAAAAGCCAAACAAAAATTCTAGCAATCCTAAAGAAGTAGCCCAGACAAAAATCAATGTTAAAAACACATTGACACTATTTCTAACGTTTAATGATTGGAGAATAATAGGCAAAAGGACACCAAACAACATAATGAAAAGTAAGCTATTAAATGTCCGAATTAATGACTTTGGAACCCCAATATTCTTTCGTGTTAATTCGAGAAGTCGTGGTAAATAAAACTCTTGAAAATCTGTTGCTATTTCAGCAAGGATAGTTCTATGAAAATCTTTCCCCTTATATTTTGGGTTTATTTTTACCATTATATCGATTACAGAACTTTGATATGGCTCCCAAATACCAGTATCATTGAAATGTCCTTGTCCATACTTTGCGTACCTGCCTTCGAGATAGTACCATATCAGACTACAAGGAGCAGAGAATTTACCAAGTTCATCAATAGAATAATCAAAACTTACTGCTTTGTTAATATGCCAAGTCGATAGATAACCAGGTTCAGGGATCACAGGCCCTGAAATAGTTTCCATTGCACAATAAAGATCGATAGTACTCAATGCAAGTTCAGTCTCTTCTGTCCAAAATCTTGCAGCTAATTCATCCTTTTCATCACTTTGTTCATGCAGCCTTTCATATGTTAGTCCCTGATAATTCTTTTTAAACATTGCAATATGGTCATAATTATTCCAAAAATCACGACTTTTCATTGTATAATAAAGTAACTTCCTGAAGTGAGTCAGTTTTTCTGAGAGTTTATCAATTTCCATTTGCTGAGTATCCCTTTCACTTCTCAAGCTAAATATTTTTGATGACAAATATGCGATTACAAATGCTGAAATAATACCGCCAACTGTTATCAAATAGTTCTGAATGTTTAGCATTCTATCTGGTGGCGCTGGATACAGAATGAAAAGGGTTCCAATCAGTAGTCCAAAAATAGCAAGAAAAATAAACAAGATACCGTCTTTCATAAAATTGCCAAAATTTATAGATGAATGAATGTTCTCCGGACTTTCTATGTTTTTTCTTAAATTTTGAGATAGTCCATCAAATGTAATGCTATCATATAGGGAGAATACTTTGATTTTAAACTCGCATTTGGAGGACTGCTAATCTTGATTGTCCTTTTCATTCCTATTTACAAAGTTAACTATCTTTCTCCAATATTTGAAAAAAAAGCAAAAAATTCCATCACAAACCACGCCCCCTCACTCCTCCATCTCCACCAATTCAATCAACAATTCATTCCCCTGTACCACATTCCCGCTCGGTTCGCCACAATTCTTACACACAAAACGGTAGTTTTCCACCTCGCTTTGCTGGTCACAAGCCTGGCATTGGATCAGGATGGGGATCATGTTTACCCGGAGTTGCAAGTCACCATAGCCTTGGGCTTCTTCTTCCATGACCGCATTGAAGGCATTTTGCAACAAGATGGGCTCCACGTTGGCCAAGGGGCCGATTTTTAGTTGCACCGCTTTGAGCTTGGCCCGTTCTTCGGGAGGAAACTGTTCTTCGAGGGTGCGGAAGATAGTGCGGACTAGTGAGACCTCGTGCATGGCGGTGTATTGATTGTAAAACGTTAGTTCTGGATATGAGAAGTTAGAATTTTTGACTTACGACTTACGAAGTAGGGACTCGCTCGTAAGTTTTGAGGTAGCCTGGGCATTCGTTTGTACGGTTTTGAATGGGGAGTTCCTCACCCCCAAATCAGCTGTCGTATGTTGTCTTTCGTATGTCGTATGTCCTGCCCGCTCACATTTGAGCACCTTCTTCTTTCAAAGCTTGTTCGAGTTTCTCAAGGCGTTCCATTTGCTCCTTTACACTGGCTTGAATTTGGGCATCATCGCTCAGGCTCTCTGCTTCTTTGACCATGTCCTGCATTTGCTCGTACAAAGCCCGATTTGAGCCATTGCCCTGGAGGTTGAGGAACCAGCAGGTTTCGACGTAGTTGAGCAAGGTCACGGCTCGTTCGAGTGGCCATTCAGGGGCCTTGCGCACTTCCAGGGCTTCGGCGTAATAGAACACGGCTTTATCGAGGTTGTCGGAATGCACGGCTTCGGGGTACTTGCTCAGGGCGTTGGCGTAGTTGTTGCACACCATTGCGTATTCATATGGAAAAGTTTCCTTGGTAAAATAAGCCAAAGCTTCCTGAAATGAAGCAGAAGAAACCCCAGCCCAAATGCTTTTTTTCTTGATCTCGTCTGGTATTTCAGCATAAATCACGCCCAGGTATTGGTGAATATCGGCAAAAACATCGGGTGCAGTATCCTTGGTAAATACATTCAAAGCCCCCTGAAAACTCTCCATCGCCGGGCGGAAAAACTGCGGATTGTCGTTTTTGGCCCAAGTGTAAAGCAACACCCCCCGGCGGTACTGCGCCTGGGCCAGCAGTTCTACTTGTTCTTCTTTGCGCAAAATGTCGATGGCCCGGTTGATGTACCCCAGGGACTCGGCAAAACTATCAGAGTAATTGGCCACTTGCGCGGCGTCGATCAGGAGCAAGCTCTCTTCCAGGCTGCGGCCTTGTTTTTGATAGTGCTGCAAAACCTCCCAAAGGGTAGTTTTCAGGTTGTCCAACAAGGCGGGATCGTAGGGGGCGATTAGTTTTTTCATCCAAATGCCCACTTGCGTGGCTTTGAGTTCCAAAATCGCGTCGTCCGATAAAGCTTCTACAATCGCTTTTTCGAGTAAATGTTCTGCGTGGTCCAAGTCCCCAGCATCGTTCAGGAAGATGGCAAATTGCCGGGCCGTGAAGGCATGAAACTCTCCATTGGGCGCAGTATTCAGGGCTTCGCGGTAAAAATAGTGGGCTTTATTGGGGTCAAAAGTCTCTTCAGTGGCGGCGTAATGGTGCAGGATCGCCGAGTTGTGGCAAAAACGGTATTCTTCAAAGGGATTAAAGTCAGAAGTCAGTCGATTTGGGTCCAGGGGAATGCCATTCTGGAGGCAATTGATGATGTCAATTTCATTGAGCAAAACCTGGTCGCCTTGCAGCAATTCGTAGGCCCGTTCATAATTGCCCAGCTTGGCATACACCAGCGCCAGCAGGTTCTCTGGTTTGAGGTCAATTTCTTCTGGCAACAGATAGGGCGGTGCCACATTGTGCCAGTCCAATACCTGGGCGATGCCCGTTTTGGACCGGATAATGAGGTTGAAAGTCGAAGGCTCAGGGTTTTCTTGCAACAAATTCACAACTTCGACCAGTTCATTGAGCCTGGGTTCTGCGTCAATGATGGATTGTACTGCTGCTAACAAATCGGTGGTGGTATATAGTTTGATCATGGATTTACAAGTGAACCTGGAGCAAAGGCATGCCCGGTTGATGGGTAAAAGGCAAATCGCGGTCGGTATCGTCGATGTCGTGGTCGATGATGATTTCTTGGAGCGAGAGTGTTTTGTCGCCCTGCAAATTTCGGACTTTAAGCATTTGCAAAGCTGTTTTGTGGAGGCTGGGAAAAATTTCATCCCCTTTTGGTGCCATCAACAGCGAATGTTGGGCAGGATAATAAACCACGTGCGCGTGGGTGGCTTCGCCAAAAACCGCAGTGACCAATTCGGCAGAAATCCACAAGTGTTGTGATTTCAGTTTGACTTCCATTGCCATCAGTTTTGGGCCACTACCTCTGTCGCTGTCAGTTGCAGTTCTTCCAGCAGCAACTGGACTACTTTCTCGCCAGCCGCTTTGACGGGTTCGCTCAAGCCTACTTCCAGGCGGGTATTGCTCACGGAGATCAGGTACACCGAAATGTCATCAGGGTATTCCGCGCCCAGTATTTTTTTAGCATAAGAAAGAGCCTGGTCCCATTTCAAGCTGTGCAAAAAAACCATGGGGTCATCCTGAATGTACCCTTCAATTTCGTTGGCGGGCAGGCGGTACAAGGTGCCATCGGGTTCGCCCGTATTGATGACCGCATCAATGAAAATGATTTTTTCGTGTCCTTTCAATTGAAAAAGTACTTCAAAGGCCGAGGTTCCCATGTCGAGTAGGCTCAGATTGGGTGGCAAGTTGCCAATTTGAGCTTGCAGCTGTTCAATCACAATGCAAGCTACCCCGTCGTCGCTTCGAACCGGGTTACCAAAACCCAAAACTGCGGTTTTTTTCATGTTGATAGTTTACTAGTAGTATTTGAGCTAAAATAAGATGGACATCTTTGTTTTTGAGGTTTAGCAAAAAAAGAACACAACTTACTTTCATCCAGTTGCTTTTCTTTTTTCACTAAACCCAAACCTGTCCACCTTATTTTTTACGCTCCCGCACACACAACAACGCCCACAATTTAACCAAAAATTGTGGGCGAGTTTGTCGGTTTGGTGTAAGAAGTTTATAGCTTGAACTTAGCGAGCTGCTCGCCAGTTTTGGCGTCGTGGGCGTGTACGGTACACACCAGGCAAGAATCGAAAGAACGGGCTACCATGCCTACTTCAACTGGATCGTGTGGGTCTTCGATTTCGATGCCAGTCAAGGCTGCTTCGATGGGACCACTTTTGCCCAGTTCGTCATTAGGGCCTACGTTCCAGGTCGTAGGAGCCATCACCTGGTAATTTTTGATCACCCCGTCCTTGATTTCGATCCAGTGGGCCAGGGCTCCACGGGCGGCTTCGGTAGCACCAAAGCCCATACCATCCTTTTCCTCGGGCTTGATGTAAAACTCGCCATCTAGGTTGATTTGCGACAACCACTGGTTGATGAATTCGTAAAGGCGTGGTGCCTCGTGCATCCGCGCCAAGGTGCGCGTAAAGATATTTGGCCCCAGTTTTTGGATGATGTCTCCAAAGAGTGGATCCTGGATTTGGTGGCTCAAGTTATTTGGGTTCGCATTCATGATTACCCGTGCCAAGGGGCCCGTTTCTGCCGCGAATCCATCGTAGCGGGGTGCCTTGGACCAACTGTACTTGCCATTGAAATCAGAATCACCCAAGTGTTGCGATTGCACAGGTACTGGGAAAGGTTCCTTCCAGGGGTGCTCGGCGGGTACATCGGCATACCAGGAGTGTTTGACGTGCTCTTTGATCTTGAGGTGGTCGAATTCACTCCAATTTTTACCGTCAAAAAAGCCTGAAGAGGAAATCAGCGCCTGGTTGCGCCCTTCCACCGTCGGTGTATTGTACAAGTCTTTGTGCAAATAAGTACCATAAGCCAAGAACTTGCCTACGCCTTGGCCGAATTTGTCTAGGCCAAACTCGAGACTGGCACGGATGAACAAGCCTAAGTCGCTGTTGCGTTGGCTTTCATTTTCCTCTACCCAAGCCATCAGATCATCCCAACTCTTGATTTGCAGGTAACGTTCGATGGAACAGCCCAGCCAAACCGATTCTAACCAATCGTTGCGGAAGTAGTTCATAATAGCGTGGGCACGGGTCACATCTTTGAGGGTTGGAGCACACATCACCCCACCTGGAACCATGTATGAAGAGTGGGGCCATTGGCCACCAAACAAGGCATACACCTCGACCGGGCGACCTGATGCAGTTACGCCTTTTTGGAACGACGTGCCGACGTAGGCTGCAAAACGCTTCACGACCTCGGCATACAAAGGTTTGTTAGCAAATTTCTTATTGGCCATGTCCGTCGCAAAAATGGCATAAAACCAGCGCGGAATGGATTGGATGGTTTCGGTAGCTTGGCCAATCGCCCGCAGCAGCAGCGCATTGGGCGACAAGTTAGTCTTCCAAGCCGTATCCAAGGCCGAAGAGGCACAATACAAGTGTGAGCCCCCACAAATGCCACAGATACGCGGGGTGACGATCAGGCCAGATTGTGGATCTTTGCCTTCCATGATTTTTTCAAAACCCCGAAACATGGCGGCCTGGGTATGGGCGCGGGTAACCACGCCGTTCTCCATATACACTTTCACATCAAGGTCGCCTTCGACCCGACCTACTGGTGAAATGTTGAGTTCTTTTATATTGGTTGACATGATGGTTTGCTTAATTGACTTTTACAAAATGCACTGCAATCGAGGCGCAGCTGCTTACTTGGAGGTTTCAAAGTGTTCTTGGTTAACTCCGAATAGTTTTTCGGTCCCTCCTAGTACTTTTTCAGCACCAGCACGGGCATAATAACCCAAACGAGATACCCCCGTGGGCACATCTTTAGGCAGAAAACCCAAATACTTCATGGTTTTGAACACACTGCCCTTCACCAAATCATGGTGGGGGAATCCCGGTTCAGTGCAGCCCAGGCAAGGGTGATTGGCGCGGGTTTTGCTGGATTGGCGATTCCACAGAATGCGGTTGCAACTGGCACGAGTCATTGGTCCACGACAACCTACTTCGTAGAACAAACAGCCACCACGCTTGCCAAAACCACCGTCCACTTTTTGCGAAAAACTGATGGCATTGGGACAACCCGTTTGCACAAAATCGGTGAAGAAAGTCTTGGGACGATGGAATTCATCGATCAACACATCACCAATACGGCCAGTGGCGATGGCCACCAAGATTTGGGTGATCCAGTCGGGGTGAGCAGGGCAACCAGGAATGTTGATCACTGGTAAACCACCTTTTGAAGTGTAATCCTTACCTAAAAATCCGCCTTTTTTGTCTTTGAGAAATTGCATCCCCGTGCTTTCGCTAGGGTTAGGGGGTACGGCTGGAATGCCACCCCAAGTGGCGCAATCCCCAATCGCCACTACATATCCCGCTACTTTCGACAAATCGCTGATCCAATCTTGCATAGGGCGTTCGGCAAAGTAGTTCATGGTACCAGTGCCATTGGGGCCTTGTACGATTGAGCCTTCATAAACCAGGATGTCCATTTGCACTTTTCCTTGCAGAATGTCTTGAAGCAGGTGTTCAACTTGATGACCAATTTCGAGGCCGATAGAAGGGTGCCATAGAATATTGACGCCGAAGTCGGTCACCAATTCCACGACTGTTGGTTCTTCGGCGTTGAGGAATGACATCGTGTTGCCGCTGCACGCTCCTCCCTGTAGCCAGAGTACATTTGCCATAAGAAAGCACAATTTTATGGGTAAGGTATTTTTCCGATTTTTGTTCGGAAACCATTTCGATAGTAAATATATACTTTGGTTTTGAGACTAGAAAATATTTTCTAATTTTTTTAGAAAAAAATTTCTAATTTAGACAGGTTCTAGCGTAACTGTCTATAGAAGAGCGCAGTAATTGAAAGGATTGCTAACTAAAATTCAGCTTAAAGCAGTCCTTAGTGGATGTTAAAATATACTGGAAACTTCAGAGAACGCGGTCTGAAAAATCAAGCGTGGGATTTTTATCTGAACCACTTTTTTTGTCTAAATCAGACTTGGCAGAATTTGGTCCTGAACAACTAAAGTATGCTAAAAGCAATGCGTATTTTAGAACCAATTTTTGAAACACAAAAGAATCCTTTTGATGCTATATCAACTCTTCTTGGGTTTGATGTGATTTAAATTATATTTAAATTTTTAGTCTAAACCAGAATTTTCAGAATTACAGAATTTCTTGCGTGACGTTGACTAAAACAGAATTTGAAAGAATTTTCAGAATTAGGCCCGCTTCGCGGTCATGAACGCTTCATGTCCATGTCCACTATAAAAATCGCGAAATTCACAGCTACAGAAACTTCTCTGAAGTTTCAGAATAGAATATTGCAGCCCAGAAAATTTATTCGCAGATTTACATCGTCACCATCAACATGGCATATTCTTCGGTTCCGTTTTTGGTGAAATAAGGGTTGAGGATGCTCCAGACGGCTTCCTTAAACTGCTGTTCGTTGTGTACTTCGCCTTTGATATGCTGAGCAGTTCCCCAAAAAACAATGGCCATCCAGATGCTTTTGGCCAAAAGATCGTGGTGTCCGGCTTCTCTTTCGGGAAAAATGTATTGCCGTTGGGCGTAATAATCAAGTCTTTTGCGGATTTGGATGGTCATCTTCGAAACATAATGACGCCAAGTTTCGATGAATTCTGGATGAGAACGTTCCACTTCAAACAAATCAATCAGGTAAAAACGATACTGCGCAAAAAAAGAATAATACATGGACAATTGCTGGTCGAAATCAACCAAGCTTGGCGATTGCATATAATTTGATAAAATTCTGGAAATCTCTTCAAATAAACTTTCGTAAACACTGCCAACGATGGCTTCTTTGTTTTTATAGTGATAAGCCAGGTTTCCGACACTCATGCCAGCCTCATCAGCGATCTGCTGAAGCCTTACGTTGGCTACACCATCCTTATTGAACAGATGAATGGCCGCATCAATTATCCTTTGTTTAGTCGCACCAGACATAAAACTATGCTTGTTTAGATCAGATCCGTTTTGGGTGTAAGAGTATGTTTAAAAAAATTTGCTTGACCCAAAATGGCCCCTTTCCGCCTATTCTTCGTTCCAAAAATGCTCATTATGCGCTGCATAACTCCGCTTTTTGCGCCTCGACTAGCCGAAAACGTGCTCATTTTTGACTTCAATCCTAAATTTAAACATCCTCTAAGCTTCGATTCGTTTTCGTTTAAAAATCAACGAATGCACAAATTGTTCACCACAAAGGTAGGTAGAAATATGTCAGTAGGTATGTTTTGAGGTCAAGATCAGTTCAATAACAGATTAAACACGTCAACTTCAACTGTTAGTGTACCCCTTTGGTCTTTCGCTGCCAACCTGCGCATGAAGTTGGCCATGATTTTTGCTTTGGATAAAGTAGCATGTGAGGTGATGCGCCGATTCATGAACTTCAAGGGGGTTTTGTGGTGGGCAAAAACGAGGTTGATGTCCCAAGCACCAGCGCGCAGGGCCAGCCTTTCGATCACCGCAGTATCGCTCAACCATTGGTCATCGCGATAGAATTGCAGATCTAGCTCCTGGCCCATTTTTTCGGTAAAAAATAGGTTACTCAGCCCTTCCAGCATGTCTGCATAAGCTTGGGGTGAAATATGGGTGTGATGCTTCATGGCTACGGAGTTTTGTTGAAATCCTGGCTTGAATGTTGCTTTAGCGCTTACAGTCATGCAAGGTACGAAAAGGATACATCAAAATCAATATGCGCCCAATTGTTCAAATTCACGCTTGCCCATGTCACTGAAATAGGGACTCAGGACTTTCCAAAGGGTGGTTCTGAAGGCGTCAAAATCATCGGTAGGGCGGCCCATTACTTGTTGGCGGTACATCCACAAATCGAGTTGTGACCAAAAGTACTCGGACAGGCCTTGAAAATCAACTTCGGTAAGCCCTTGAAGCGAACCTCTGGAAACATTGAATTGCATGGCAAGACTCAATTGCTGGATTTGCCAATTGAGGTGTTGCTGGTGAGCAGGCACTAACTCAGGATAAGCGCGCAAGACCTCAAGGATGTCGAGGTAAAAAAAGCGGTAGTTTTGTTGTGATGCGAAAGAGTTTCGCAAGAGCAAGTCAACATCTTCGAACAGGGGCAAAATCCTAAATTCAGCTAGTAACTTGCTCTGCTCAGCGGCCCATTGCTCCCAAACGGCTTGTACAATGGCTTCTTTGTTGCGGTAATGGTAAGTCATATTGCCAAGGCTTACAAAAGCCTCATCAGCAATTTGCTGAAGGCGCACATTGGCAATACCTTCCTGGTTGAAGCAGGAGATGGCTGCTGCGATAATTTTTTGTTTGGTTTCGAGCGTAGGCATCAACAAATTTAAGGTAAATATTTCGGGGTTAAACAAAAAAATTAGATGCCCAGCTCGCTGTACTTGACGCCATTCGGATTACTGTCCTTTCAATCTCTCCCAATTTTTCGACCTTTCTACTCCGAAATTTTTTTGCTGAATCTCGGATCATGTCTTGTCTAGAGGAGCGAAAAAAATAAGGTGGACAGATTGGGATTTGGTGAAAAAAGATGAACAAATGGATAAAAGGAAGTGGTGTTCTTTTTTTGCTAAACCTCAAAAGCAAATACGTCCATTTTATTTTAGCTCAAATGCTAGGCAAGTAGTTGAATCAAAATAAATCATGTCACTTCCCATTGAAAATCAATCATTTGCAAAATAATAACGCGAAACATTTCGGCGCACTACTGTGTTTTGATTTAAAAACTTTCTCACTCGCACTGCACCAAACCCAATGGCAAAACACCCCTACATGATCAAAACAACTCCAACGACCAGGTTCTACTGGTCATCTTGCTTCCTGGAATTGCAAAAATACCTTCTTTCTTGGCAAAATCCTGTTGAGTATCTGCCTCGTCTGCAATCCCACACCAAGGCTCTAGGCAGATGAAATCAGCGTTTTTGGCCGCCCAAATCCCAAAAAATGGGAATCCTTCAAAGTACATAGTCAAACCATGAGGGCTTTTGGCACTGCGAATGCTCATTGAACTGGAAGCCAAGGCTTTGAACACCAAAGCATCTTGATAGAAAAGTGTTTTGTGCAGGGATAATTTCTGGGTATTGTCTAACATTGGCACACTGGGCGAAAGGATCAAACCCTCTGTATTGATCGGGTAAATGCCTACATTTTCAGTTTTGGCAAACTCCAAGTAGTAATCTTCATATGCCAAGCCATCCACCAGTGGTAACTTGAAGGCTGGATGCGCTCCGATCGAAGCATACATGGTAGAATCAGCCAAATTCAGGACCTGGTATTCCAATGACAGAATCGCATCTTTAAGTCTATAAATCAGCCGCAACTCAAATGAGAAGGGATACACTTTTAGCGTCTCAGTGTCATGTCGGAGAGAAAAAGTAATTTTATCCACCGTTTTTTCCAACACTTCAAACTTCCTTTCACGTGCAAACCCATGTCGCGGAAGTTGGTATTTTTTACCTTCAAAATAGTACGAATTCTCCTTCAAAGTGCCCACAATGGGAAATAAGACAGGGGATTTTTTACCCCAAAATGTTGGATCCCCACTCCAAAGGTATTCCAAGCCAGCGCCAAGGTGCTGAATACTCGCCAACTCAGCGCCTTGCTCCTGAATGCTTACTCTCAATACTTCATTTTCGATCTGGTGCAGCATAGTCGTAATTATGATGACAAAGTAAAAGCTTTCTCTAAACATCTGTCGTATATTGCAGCATTCCTTAAACTTTGTGAACAGGAGCTTTTTGGGACAGAGCAGCGGAGGTTTTTGGCTGATTGAGGCTTCTTTATTTGTTTGTAGCCCAGCTAACGCCAAGGCGTCACACGGTATGGGCTAAAAAAAGAAACGATGAGCGGGTGAAAAAGGTCCTGTTATGGCTATTTAATTTTTTACGCTCCCTTTATATTTTGTTTTTTAAGTTCGCTAAACCATGGAGAATGAGTTTTTGAATTGAAGCGTTTAGCGTGTCAATCCTTTTAGCCTATTATCTCTACGAATCAGTAGGGGAGATAATTGCAAGAATTTAAAAAACGCTGTACTTGTGAAAACTTCGGAGAAGTTTCCGTAGCTGAAATTTTGTGATTTTCATGGTGAATCCGAAGCGTTTATGGCCGCGAAGCGGGCCGATTCTGAAATTCTTTCACATTCTGGTTTAGAAAAAATTGGTCAACGTTATGCAGGAAATTCTGTAATCCTGCCAATTCTGGTTTAGACAAAAAAGTCAAGCTTGATTGCTTAGACCACTTTTCTCCGAAGTTTTCAGTGTACTTAGTATTCGAGCTCAAATGCTTATGAAACATTGGAGGGACGCCTGGCCATCCAATTTACCTTTTCGATGGCAGAAACTGATGTTGAAGACGCACCTGTGCTGGGGATCGTGGCTGTTGATTACCTGATTGATGAAAAGGTGCTGCGGAATCACCAGGAAGTGAAAGAATAGCAGGTTTTGGGGCTTGAAATGCGACTCATAATTCCTGAAAACTTCGAAGAAAAGCGATCTCGACAAACAAGTGAGACTTTTTGTCTAAACCAGATTTTTTGTCTAAACCAGAATTTTCAGAATTGCAGAATTACAGAATTTCTTGTGTGACGTTGACCAATTTTCTTAAAACCTGAATTTGAAAGAATTTCAGAATCGGCCCGCTTCGCGGTCGGGCGGCCTACCATACACAAATGTTCTAATCGAAGCCACAACTAACAACTAACCATTAACAACTAACCATTAACAACTAACCATTATCTCCAAACGTCAAAAGCCTTGAGCAAACAGATGCCCAAGGCTTTTTGACTCATTTTCCCTAAAAATGCAAAAGCATCAATTCAATCCCCGTACTTCAATAAAAACTCAGGGTTAATCACTTTGAAGCTCACCCGACTGAGGACACCATCCATAATCGCATCCCTTTTTTCTTGCAAGGGACGTATGACGATACCTTCCGCCCATGCTTCGGGGTTTAGCACACTTTTGACCGTTGCCAAAGCAACCAATGCGGGAATGTTTTGCTCCAAAACAAAATCGGTGGACAAAATGGGCACCGAATCCAGTTCTAATTCCTGAAGCGTAGTTGTGAAATCTTCCAAGCCGAGGTAGCGAAAGCGATCAATGTCGAACACATTGAAAAAGCGGGCAGTTTGGCCCCTGATTTTCAACTTGTTGCCTTGTATGCCTTCCCCGATCAGCTCCCCTTGCAAGGCGATGTTTTTACCCAAACGCTGAAGTTTTAGGGGCAGATTCAAGTCATTGGCTACTTTCCAAAGGGTGTTTTCGGAATCTTCCAGCAGTTCCAAGTTGCGGCTGCACACCCCAAATTCGCCATCGCGGAAGAAGTAAGTGACCGAACTACCGTCCAATTTTTCCGCAATGTAACAAACCTCCCCTTGGTATTTATCCAAGACATCCTGCAAGACCTGTACTCGGGTTTCATCGGTTTTGGGGATGAAGGAAGGGAAATGCCCTTTGACCAAGCCTGCCAATTGCGCTGGAATAGGTGGCTCGTATTTGACTACGCCCAATGCTTCAGTGCAATCAGCCCCTTCTTCCACCACAAAGTCTTTGGGCAAAACGGACAAAGGAAAACAAATGCCTTGTGAGATCTGTCCGCGCAATCGGATGGTGCGGATCCTCATGCCACGTGGCTTCAAAAACTCGTATTCGGGGCGATCTGGCAAGATGCTGTCGATTTCGCAGTAAACTACCAGGTCTCCGGTTTTGAATTCACCTTTTTTGACCACCAATTCCCAGCCTAAAACGGTGGCTTTTTCGATGGCATCCGCGCCTTCAATGGGTTCAAGTGCTTTGATGCACTGGATGCTGGCTAATTTTCGCATGAAGATAGGTCTGATTTAATGATATAATGCTATGTCATCGACGCAGAAAACGCTGGAGATGTAGGGAAAGTTCCCGGAACTGTAGTGCGGGGTACAATATTACCAGCATGGAATTATCCGTGGCGTTGAGCACCATTTTTTTGTCTAAACCAGAATTTTCAGAATTACAGAAATTCTTGTGTGATGTTGACCAATTTTTTCTACACCAGAATTTCGCAGCATTTTCAGCATTGCCCCATCTCGCGGTCCGGTGGCCTGCCATACACAAATGTCCACATCGGAGCCCCCCATTAACAACTAACCATTATCTCCAAACGCCAAAAGCCCTGAGCAAACAGATGCTCAAGGCTTTTTGACTTGTTGTTTTGAGTTGGCAGCGACCTACTCTCCCACCTAACGGCAGTACCATCAGCG
>JAAFJY010000018.1 GCA_013299105.1 Chitinophagales bacterium
AAAAGAACATCAAAAACATCAGATTGGCCAAAAGTCAGGCTAATAATTAGAAAAAAACAACATATGAAAGCACGACTTTGCGCTCAGTGCACCCACTGAGCTGGGAGTGCTGTCCAAAGTCTAAAAATGTTGAAATGTTGAAATGTTGAAGAGTTGAGCGACATTCGCGAAACGCTGGACTTTTCAACCCTTCAACCTCTAACTTTTAAACCAATTACATGTCAAAACACCACCACTGGCTCCAAAACGAGCTCCAAAACTGGCTCAAAGAGGGCTTGGTCAATGCTGAACAAGCCGAAAACTTGAAAAATCGCTACCCTGTTGACCCTGATGAGGCCAGCTGGAATGCAGGTGAAATTGTACTGGCGGTTTTGGGGGCTTTGCTTTTGGGGGCGGGCGCTTTGTTGATTTTCACTTTTCAATGGGAGCACCTTTCGGAGTTTTGGAAAAAAGTGATGAGTTTTTTGCCCGCATTGGTAGGGGCTGTGGTGTATGGTTTTGTGATCTGGAAGGGAAAAAAATCCCTGGCTTGGCGTGAAGGCGCTTCGGGCTTTTTTGCCATCATGTTGGCCTGCACCCTGGGTTTGGTGTTGCATACGTTTTACGATGCGAGTTTCGACCGCACTTTTGTGCTGATTGGTTTGCTTTGTTGTTTGCCGCTGGTATATGTACTCAATTCCAGTTTGTGCGCCTTGCTATACCTGGCTGGTTTGTGCCAATGGGCGATCATTGAATCAGATCAAACCCTGGGGGTGGGATCATGGGTTTTACTGTTGGCCTTGGTGCCTCATTTTTACAAAAACTGGAAAAACGCTGACCCTGAGCCCATCCGCACTTATTTGTTGAGTACCGCGTTGGTCATTGTTCTGCCCTTCATTTGGTTTTCGGGCATGGGGACTTACCTGGCTGAATACGGCATTTTTGGCCCTGCACTTTGGATGGCAATTTTGATCTTGATTGATCGCCTGATGTTTACGGGTAAAACCTTTGGTGCCAGGCAAGTATTGGCTTTTGGGGGGGTTATTGCCGCGTTTATTCTCTTGTTGGTCGTCAGCAGTGACATGGGCATTAGGGCTTTTGAGCCTGTGTATTTTTTCGGTGGGCACAGCGGCTTGCAAAAGTCCATGGCCGCTGCTCGCATTGCAGTATTAGCGGCTTTTTTGCTGGCTTGGATGTACTTGTTGATCCGGTATGCCCCGCAGTTGTTTCGCCATGCGGGCTTGGGTTTATTGGTTTTTCTACCCTTGATGACCTACGCTTACATGTTCATTTACCGGAGCGGGGAGGAAGTTTTGGCGATGGTTTTGATCAATGTTTATGCGTTGGCTTGTGGCGCTGGGTTCATTCGACAAGGCTTGCGGCAACCTAGTTTATTTAACCTCAACCTGGGCATGCTCTTCGTTTTGGGTATTGCTACCGCCCGTTTTTTCGATACCGATTGGAACCTGATGACCAAGGGCCTGGCTTTCTTGGTGATGGGCGCTTTGTTTTTAGTCATCAACCTGCGGTTTAGAAAAAAGAACCTCAGCTCACCTGGATAGGGTATTCGGGCTTGAATGACCAAAGTTTTACCTTTAAAATTTGGAGGTTTGGGTGTTTTTCCCTTATCTTTATATTGCTTTTCATTTCAGAGCTTTTCGAAGGTTATTTCCATCCTGTATTTATGTTTTCCTTTTCACAGTGCTACCTCACACTGAAGGCCCTCCCTTCGGCCTTACCTTAACTATGAGAAACGATGTCTGCTTTTATCAATCGAACTGTTGCCTGGTCTTCGCCCCAAGCCCTGGATCAGCACAGCCCAACCCAACTTCGCTGGCTCCCCCGCCAACTTGCGGAGCACGATCCCACCCAAGCCACAATAATTTGTGGGCAAAGGGGTTTAATCATCCACATTCCAGCTGGAGCATTTCGCGACCAGGCTGGGCAAGTGGTCACTTCAAAAATTGAGATTGAACTGATCGAAGTCGACTCCAAAGCTGCTATTTTATTGGCTGGTCAAGCCACTGTCTCGCGCGACCAGGCTTTCGAAACTGGAGGCATGTTCCACTTGGCGGCTTATGCCCAAGGCCAGGCATTGCAACTGAATCGGCCCTTGCACATCGAATGGCCTTTGTACCTGCCATTGCCTAAAAATACACCACTGCGCTTGCTGAGTTATGGCACAGCCCGCACCCGCGCTGTAGAACAAGACCAACAATCAGATTGGTTACCATTGAATAGTTCACCATTGCAAGTCAAATGGAAAAAGACCCAGGCCCGCTTGTCTTTTGAACTGCATGAGCTGGGCTGGGTGGCGTCACAAAATGCCCTAGTATTCAACGGCTTGAAAGGCATGTTTACTACGACCCTTGCTGGCGAAGCGGCTTTCATGCCTCATAAAACCGCTTTTGTCGTGCTGGATGATTGCCAATCGGTGGTGCGCCTGTTTTGCCAAAACCAGAAATTCTCGACCTTTAATTTGCCCATGCGCAAAGCGGGCACCATTGTGGTGCTGGCCGAAAACGGAGAGCAGTTGTACGTTGGCGTTCAAAATTTTTCTGCCCGCAACACTGGTGTTTTGACGATTCATCCCAAACCCATGGAGCGCAGCCTGGCACCCCATTGGCTTTTTCATTTGTTGAGTAAATGAATTGTGGTTCTTTGACAAATGGGGTGAAAAGGCATGTACTCCATTTCAGCCCTTACCAGCCTAAATACCTTGGCGCGTGCTGTCGCCTGGGATGAATGTTGCTGGCAAATTGAAGCAATGAAAAATCTATCCAGAAGTTGCATCAGTTCATTCATAAAACAAGATTTTTACTAAAATTCATCCTGAGCAAAATACTTAACCACATGATTTGTCAAAGAACCTAAATTGTAAGTTCTCAATCCGTGTTTTACAAGGACCTTACGCTGGCTAAGGTTTCAAAGGAAAGTACTCGTAAGCACGTTGCAAACGTGCAAATGCCCGGTGTCGGTCAGGAGACCTGACACCAGCACAACGCTAAATGGACGCTGGTTCACGGTCTCTGATCGGAACCGTCTTCCAAGCGTTTGTAACGCGTAAACGGATATTTAAGGATTGAGAACTTACCCTAAATTGTGTAAAATGTCCAATTAAAGTACACCAAATTTTTTCATATCCTGAGCACCGCGAGTGTCAACATCATGGTCAAAGTCATGGTCAAAATCATGTTGGCAATCCGTGAAAATCCGTTGAATCCGTTTTATCAGTGTTCCCATCCCACGAAGCGGGGCAAAACATGAAAGTAGCAACGCAGTTGCGATTTGATAATTTTTATCCGTGGCTTGTCACTAATACACTAGCTTTACTAAAAAAAGCCATGACCCAAGCATACATCAAGGAATTAGAAGAGCTCTACGCCTCGGAAGCCAAGCCTGAAGATGCCAAATACATGGCGGCTTACATGAAAAACCAGTTCCCGTTTTATGGCATCAAAACGCCCCGTAGGCGGGAATTGGTAGCCATGTTTTTAGAAAGCAATGGCCTGCCCGATGACCTGGAGGCCCTTTGCCGGGCTTGTTTTGCCGCTGAAAAAAGAGAAATCCATTATTTTGTCAACGATGCGCTGCGGAACCGAGTGAAAAAATTGAACGCCTCACTTTTGCCCGTATTCAGCGACTTGGTCGCCCAAAATTCATGGTGGGACAGCGTGGATTTTTTGGCTCCAAAATTGGCTGGCGGCATTTTGCTTCGCCATCCTGGGCACATTGAGGCTTTGACTGGCACTTGGATCGAGTCTGATGACTTCTGGTATCAGCGAGCAGCCATTATTTTTCAGTTGGACTACAAAAAAAAGACCGATGCCGAGCGCTTGTTTGCTTACATCCTGCGCCGGGCCGATTCCAAGGAGTTTTTTGTGCAAAAAGGAGCTGGTTGGGCCTTGAGAACCTACGCTAGCGTGGACCCGGAGGCCGTGATGAAATTTGTGACCGACCATAATTTGCCCGCTTTGACCAAGCGGGAAGCCATACGGAAAATCGTCGATTAGTAACAAGCCACGAATAAACCTTACCAAATCGCAACTGTGTTGCCTCGCTGCGCGAGGCCATTTTGGGAACACGGATGACACGGATAAAACTGATTTTCACTGATTTCCAGCATGACGTTGACCATGATGTTGACCATTAACAATGTTGAAAACTGGATAGGTTTATTTTTGAACCGTTACTTAGTAACGCGTCAAAAACAGAACATACCAATTTTTCATGAATGCTCAGTGTAAACCAGGATTTTTGTCTAAACCAGAATTTTTAGAAATTTAGAATTACAGAATTACTTGTGTGATGTTGACCGATACAGAATTTGAAAGAATTATAGAATGAGCCCACTTTGCGGTCTAGGCATGGACGATGAAGTTGTGAATTTATAGTGGCTACTTAATCACCTGCATTCCTCTGCCAAAAGCCTACCTTGGACCGAGCTTTGCATCAAACCCATGATCTCACCCAGGCTGATGAAATGCCCCAAGGTTGGTCGGCAGTCAAACAGGTCTCCGCTGCCTTCACCATCTATTTTACACAAAAGACCACATATTTCCTGGGTTTTATTGAGCAAAAGACCACCCAACTGTCCGGGCAAATTCCAGGTTCTGAAACTGCGGTTTTTCCCTTTTTCCAGTAATACTTCGTCACTCAAGGTTTGCAGGCGCAGGGTGTTGTTGGCGTCCATGGCCTGGGTTCCGACTGACATTACTTTGGAACTTAAGCGTTGGAGCTGTTGGCCGAGGGTTTGGGTTTGTTGATAAAGTTTTGCCCAATTGGGTTCCAGTTTTTCGCTCAAAAAAAGACGTAAACTGTCACCCAGTTCTTTATTGAGGTTTTTGCCAAGGATGATCTTAGCCAATTCTCCGGTGTTTTTTCCCGCATATTGGTATTGGCGGGCCAGTACCGGACAAAGCAAAGTCCCCGCTGTTTTTTGGAAATAAAAGTCCAATTGAGCGGGCAGAAGCACTTCAGCCTGGGCCGAACCTTCTACGGGTGTTGTGCTGCCAAGGGCTCCGTTTTCAAACAGCAATACTTCAGCCGCTTGCATGGCGCTTTGCAATTCCAACATTTTTGGACCCAGGGCTTTGAGCTTTTGTTGTGCCTCGTCGAAACTTTTCCACAGTTCCGGCTGGGTTTTTACTTGTCCAAGCAAGGTAGTATGGGCCAATAATTGGGTTTGATAAAGCTGGTTTTGTTCTTCTTCGCTCAAAGTTGGGCTGAAGAATAAAGTTTGCAACTCAGGATATTGCGCAAGTCTTGCCACCAGTTTTTCGGTTTGTTTGGCCAAGGCTTGGTCCAATTTAAATGATTCAAAAACCTGTTTGAACCCACTCCTGACCGGGTAGGATGCCAAAGCACTGAGTTGGCTGGTATTGGCATTGAAATTCAATTGCTGGCTGAACTCAACAGTTGCAGGCAGCCTGAAAAAAACAAAGCAATTGGATTCCGTGCCAATTTGCTCCAAATCCAATCGGCCTAAATAATCAATTTTGCGGTACTCTTTCCAACGTTCATACACAAATTCGCTACTGTGGGGCAAACGGTGGATGGTCTGGATCTGGTCTTCGGGCAGTTCGCGGCGATTGAGGTAGGCACTGGCATTCAAATCGGCAAAATAGAGTGCTTGCTCCAAGGGCATTTCTGGGTTTACTTCACCCCATACTTCTTCGCTTGCGTTGCTGAGTTCGAGGGTTTGTTTCAAGAAAAAACGCTGGTCGGTATAAGGCATTGCCTTTTCCAAAAAACCTGTCGGAAGGCTGGAAATGTCTTTGGGCAGGGCTGTTTTGGGCAGCACCGCACATACCAAGCCCTGTTCAGACAAGCACAAAGCCGCGCCGAATGGGGTTTGCCAAGCCCGTTCGTAAACCAATCTACGGAGTGTTGGATTTTCCGCGATGACTGTTTTACTTTTTTCTGAAATAGGGAGAGAAAAAAGCTCCTGTGCCAACAAAGGGAGGGAGAAAAAAAAGATCAATGCCAAGAAGAGGTTTTTTCTCATTTCAATTGCATTACTTTTGTGGTTTTACTGGTGTTTTGTAAAAAAGCTTTCACTTTCCTTCAAAGAACGTGTAAAACTTGTAAAAATGCGTGGATTGTCCTTCGTTTTACTGTTGTTAATTGCCTTGTTGCCCTCACTTTATGCCCAAACTAAACTTTCAGTCCGGATCAAGGGCCTGAAAAAGTCCAAAGCCTACTTGGGGGCTTACGAAAAAGGCAAACCCATCTTGTTGGATTCGACAAAAGTAGACACTGTCAATGGTGCTTTTAGTTTCGAGCGCTTCCAAACTTTGCCCCGGGGCATGTACTTTTTTGATTTGAAAGACCAGGTTGGTTTCCAATTCCTGCTCAATGGCGAATTGGATGCCCGATTTACTACCCAGGTCAAGTCCATTGTTGACAGCATGACGATTGATGGGTCCAAGGAAAATGAGATTTTTTTCTATCACTTGCGCTACACTGTGCGCAAGGGGCGCGAGATCGATGAGTTGCAATTCAAAATTGACATGCTCAGTCGAGCCTCGCGAGACCCACAAGCGCTGCGTCCATTTTATACCCAACAGCAACAAATTAGTCAATCCGTCGCCAAGTTCACCAGAGACATGATTGCGCAAAACAAAGGCAGCTTGTTCAGTGATTATTTTGGGGCCAGGCAAGTGATCCAACCCCCAGCTCGCATTCCCAGTTCGGTCAACAACCAGTACAATCCTGCCTATTTGCAGTACATCCGCGATCATTATTGGGATGAATATCCTTTTGCCGATGCGGCGATGTTGCGCAGCCCATTTTATCCAGAGAAACTGACTTTTTACTTTCAACAGGTGGCTGTTCAGCAAATTGACAGCATCAGCAAGGGCTTGGACCGCCTTTTGGCCAAGGCTGCGATCAATACTGAAGCTTACCATTATACCTTGTCCTGGTTGATCACACATTTTGAGAACTTCAAAAGGCCGGGTCACGATGTGATTTTTGTACACCTTGCAGATCGTTATTGCATGAGCGCCAAAAGCATTGGAGTAGATACTGCGGTGCAAATGCGGATTCGCTACAAAGCCGATGTGATGCGCAAAAACCTGAGTGGAAAAATCATCCAGGATTTGGAAGTAAAAGACAGTGCGCTGCTTGCTTTTAAGTTGAAGGGATTGGCCCCTTCAAAGTACACCTTGCTCTATTTTTACCACCCATTGTGTACCCATTGCCAAGAGGTAAGCCCCAAGCTTTACCAGGCACTCAGTGCATACAACGAGGATGCGCTGAAAGTCATGGCCGTCACTTTTGAGCCTGATGTTGACCTTTGGAAATCATTTTACAAGAAAAACATGCCCAAGTGGAAAAACGGCATTATCCAAGACAAGAATAGCAAATTGATCGATGATTATGCGGTGTACAATTTGCCCACCATTTACCTACTGGACAAAGACAAGCGCATCCTGGGCCGATTCATGGAGCCGGAGTCATTGCTGGATTGGCTGGGGCAGTTGTTGAAGTAATCACATTGGCGGCAGGGGGTGTTGCTTGTAAATTTTTTTATTATTTTTATGGTGAAGATGTAGCGTTCATGACCAGTGCGCCGTGTCACGCTTTGGGGTAAAAGCGGGCCAATTCTGAAATTCTTTCAAATTCTGATTTAGCAAAAATTGGTCAACATCATGCAAGTAATTCTGCAATTCTGTAATTCTGAAAATTCTGGTTTCGACAAAATTGAGGTTTCGACAAAAAATGTGGTTCAGATAAAAAAGCACCTCGCTTGGTTGTTTAGATCGCGTTCTCCGAAGTTTTCAGAAATCACTATTTCTGTGGCACCAAGCCACAAAAATCACTGTTTCCCAGTCTTCAGCCAAAAACACTCCACGATCTTGGGCTCCAAACGAATGTTGTCGATGTAGGCAGGTTGAGCTTTCAGGTTAATCGCAGCCAGGTTATCCCCCTCGGGGTCTAACAAATCCACATCAACCTCCAAGAGGAAGTCCGAAGAGCGGATTTTTTCAAAACGGCTGAGCCCTACATTACAAATAAGACGCACTGTGGGCGGAAAAACTTTGGCCTGGCGAGAGCCAACCACTGTGACGGGCACAAAAAGCACTTTTTCAGTCACTTGCTCTACCGGAATCGACACTTCAACTGCCCTTTGAGAAAGGCTGCAAGCCCCGTTGATGGGTTTGAGTGGCAATGCTTGCACAAGGCTACTTTTTAGGTTTGTCAAACTCAACATGCGAGTAGGCCATTGGGTAATGTGTTGCACCAGCGAGGTAGGCCCTTGTATCCACACACTATCTGGGCTGATGGCAACCGGACCACGCAATGCATGGCCCGTTTTGTACTGCACTTTGTATTTGAGCAAAACGGGGACCTTCTTTTCCAAGCGATTTTCCAGGGTTAGGTTGATCTCGTCAATCGAGGTTGATTTAATCTCGATGTCGTCCGAATAAAAAGCCGCTTTTAAAGCCTTGGTCAATCGATTTTCGTTGATTTGAATTACTCCACCATTGGGCTTAAAGGTCAACACGGGCTTGGGTTGCATGATGCTTTCATACAACAAATCCCAACCACTAGCCTCGATGCCTACGTCAATGCTGCGAATAGGGGCTGTAGCAAAAGTTTTGCTTTGGGGCAGCCCTTCATATACGATGCGCACTTTCTTTTCGCTGGGGTAAGTTTGAGAAAGGCGCACCACGATCCAAAAAAGAAAGGCCACCCCAACACAGAGTGCCAGGATAGCCCTTTCATTGCGTTCGGCAGGAAAGAGATTATTCTTCCACAACCACAGGAGATTTTTTATTTGCTCCATTTACTGATTCGGTCAGTTCTTTAGAAATTGAGCTGCGCAAAACGCGAATGTACACCTTGCTGCCCACTTCCAGGGTGATGATATTGTCTTCGATTTTGCTGATCCGACCGATGATGCCGCTTGAAGTCACAACATCTTCGTTTTTGGCCAGGTTTTTGCCAAAGTCGTTCTGCTCCCTTTGCTTTTTGGCTTGTGGGCGAATCATGAAGAAATACATTACGGCGAACATGGCACCGATCATGAGCAAGTTGAGCATTGCAGGATTTCCGGCAGGAGCTGCTTGTAAGAATAACATGGACTTGATTTTAGTAGAACAAATGCTTCTTAGTATTTGAGCTAAAATAAAATGGACGTATTTGCTTTTGAGGTTTAGCAAAAAAAGAACACAACTTCCTTTCATCCAGTTGCTTTTCTTTTTTCACTAAACCCAAATCCGTCCACCTTATTTTTTTACGCTCCCTTAGTAAAAGCCCTTATTCCGAAGTATTGTTTTTCACCAAACCTACAATTTGTACCACGGTAGTAGAAGGGTAGGTATTGGCGGTGATGGTCACGGGTTTGGTTTGAGGGCCAGCTTTGCCACTGGTGTCAAACTTGACCGTGATTTTTCCTTTTTTTCCAGGAGGAATGGCTTCTTTGGGGAATTCGGGGACTGTACAGCCGCAGGTCGATTGGGCATTGGAAACCACCAGTGGTGACTTGCCAGTGTTGGTGAATTCAAAGACCTTGGTCACTGTTTCGCCCGCGCTTACTTCTCCAAAATCGAATTCGTATTCCGTGAAGGTCATTTTGGCTACTTTGTTAGTATCCAACTTACCTCCTTCCACAGGCAGGCGAATGATGTCGGAATTGTTGATCAGTGCCTGGTCTGTAATTTCTTCCACTGCTCGTCTTTCGCTGCCTGTTTCGCGGTTTTGACAAGCAAGAAAGGTGGTAAGCAAAGCGACAATGATGAACGTGCGCATGAAATTTTGAGATTTAGGGAGCGTAAAAAAATAAGGTAAACGAATTTGGGGCTAGTAAAAAAGGATAAGCAACTGACTGAAAGAAAGTTGTATTCTTTTTTGCGAAACCTTAAAGCAAATCGAGTGGTCTTATTTTAGCTCCAATACTTGAGTACCAAAGGCGAAAAAACAGCAGCACAACCCCCTGAAAAGTAAAAAATCAGCCGTTTTGCAGGTTTGTAATGCAGAAGGGTGTAGATTAGCTGTATTTTAGCTCAGGTACAAAGGTAGTAAAAATGGATCAACCACGCATTTATTTGCTAGGCTTCATGGGCTCTGGAAAATCATATACAGGTAAAAAATTGGCGGCTAGGCTTGGTTTACCTTTTGTTGACCTAGACCAAATGATCGAAAAAAGAGCAGGGAAAAGTATTTCGGCTCTCTTTGAGGAGCAAGGTGAGGCTAGATTTCGGCAATTTGAACGCGAAACCTTGCACGAAACCAACAAGCACCTTGCTGCGGTGGTTTCGTGTGGAGGTGGGGTGCCTTGTTTTCACCAAAATATGGAATGGATCAACCAAAACGGCATCAGTGTTTACCTAAAAACCAACCATGACATATTGTTTCAAAGACTAAAAAATGGCCGTCAACAACGCCCTTTGTTGCGAGGTAAAACGGATGAGGAATTGAGATTGTACATCGAAGAAAAGCTAAAAGAACGTGAACCTTTTTACAACCAGGCCCATATCGTCCTGGAACAAAACAGCAATGAGGCAATGGCCGAAAAAATCATCGAAGCCCTGCATGGGAAATTAGATTTCCAGCCTGGGCCAGCTGGGGAGTGAGTGGGCCAAGTTGACCACCGCCCCCTCAAACGCTAACTTCTAAATTAAGAGGATGTTTAAATTTAGGTTTGAAGTCAAAATGAGTACGTTTTCGGCTAGTACCTTTTACAAAGAGTGCGCAAAAAGCGGTGTTTTGCAGCGCATAACGAGCATTTTTGGAACGGCGTAAATCAAGACTTAGGCGGAGCCATTTGGGGCCAAACAAAAAATTTTGCAGCTGAACGAACATGGTATGCTGAACTAGCATTGATTATCAACCCATTTGTGATTTTTGAGTCCCATTCAGGAAGCGATCCCCCTTTGGTTTGAGCCTAAATCTGGGGACTATGAGCCTCGTTGATTGTGATGTAGGCGATCTGCGAAGCAGGTCTCATTCTCTCATTCTTTCAAATTCTTGTTTAGAAAAAATTGGTCAACTTCACGCAAGTAATTTTCTAATTCTGCAATTCTGAAAATTCTGGTTTAGACAAAAAATTTAAATATACTTTGAATCACATCAAACCCAATAGGAGTTGATACAGCATCAAAAGGATTCTTTTGTTTTTCAAAAATTGGTTCAAAAACATGCATTGCTTTTAGCATACTTTAGTTGTTCAGGACCAAAATTTCAAACATACTCTAAAGGTACCCCTGCACCCCATAAGCAGCCAAGCCTACCCATTCTTTGAACAACAAATCCCATTTTTCCAGGATATTGGGCTCGAAACGCAGCCAGGAATCCCAGCCGCGATCACTTTGCAAAAAGTCGGTACAGTAAACATCCGGGTCTAGTCCTGCTTTGCGAAAACATGCCTTGGCGCGGTACATGTGCCAGGCTGAGGTGATGAGCAAAACCTTGGCTTGGGGCATGTCAGCCTTGATTTTTTTGGTACAATACAAGGCATTTTCGTAAGTGTTGCGCGATTTTGGTTCTACCAGGATCGATTCGATTGGAATGCCTTGGTCTCGCAAGTACCCTACACTGGTTTTTGACTCATTTTGTCCGGGACGGTAAATATTTGAATTGCCGCCACTGAGCATTATCTTTTTGATTTTGCCCTGGTAGTACAATCCCAAACCTTGGGTGAAGCGGTTGGCCGCTGGGCCAAGATGCTGTCGACCGTCTTGGGGATATCCATATTGATTGGAATAGCCTCCCAGAATGATTCCCAGGTCATACGCCTGCTCAATTTTTACTGCAGGCATTTCCCACCACGAGATGATACTTTGGAACAAACCCCGATTGGTAAACAACAAGAGCAACACCAAGGCACTGAGCAAAAATCTCCGCTTGCGCCGGGTATTTTTCATCAAAATTCCCAAAACCAAACAAACGACGATCCAAAAGAATGGTTTGATTAAAAAAATCAAGAGCTTGGAGACAACGAAGAACATGGGAGTAGGATTTTTTTGGCCGAAATACTAGCAGGACTTGGTTTATGCCATCATCCAAACCCAGGGAATGGTTGTGGGCCTTGCATCAACCTTGCCCAGAAAAAAGAAATCATTTCTGGGCGCAAAATGGCCATACTACCCAAAGTAAAGACCAAACCATACACTGCGCCCCAAAAGTGGGCATTGTGCCCAATATTGTCACCACCCCGGCGAGACATGTAGTTTGAGTAAATCAGGTACAAAACCCCAAATACCAAAGCAGGCATCGGCGGAAACATGAACCAATCCCAAGGGCTAAAAAGCATGTAGGAAAAGACCATGGCCGAAGTAGCCCCGGAAGCCCCCAAGGCCCCATAGGCATAATTGTCTTGGTGTTTCAAATAATCAGGAATGGAGGAAATGACAATGGCGCTCAGGTACATAAACAGGTACATCAAGCGGCCAACACCGGGGGAAAATACAGCTCCAAAAACTTTTTCAATGGCTTCGCCAAATTGATATAAGACTAGCATATTGATCAGCAAGTGCCCCATATCGGCGTGGATGAACCCGTGCGTGATGAAGCGGAAAAAATCCCGCTCCCGCTTCATTTTGTAGGGCTCAAACAGTAGTTTTTCGCGCATGGCAAAATTGTTGAAACTTTGCCAGGAAATCAGGCCCGTCACAACAATCAGGGCCAGGGTGATGGTAAAATTTTCCATTTATTTTAAAATAGGTTCAACGGGTAAAGCTCAAGCATTGTGGTATTGCTCATTGCGCAAGATAGTCATTGCCCGATATAGTTGTTCTAAAAAAAACAAACGCACCATTTGGTGAGAAAAGGTCATCGAAGAAAGCGAAATTTTGAAATTGGCCCTTTCGTACACCGCATCCGAGAATCCAAAAGCCCCACCCACCTGAAAAACCAGGCGCTTGTAAGGCAGTTGAAACCATTGTTCCATCGTGCTGGCAAATTGTTCTGAGCTGTACTGTTTGCCTCTTTCGTCGAGCAAAATCAGGCAATCATCATTTTTTAGGCGGCTCAGGATGCTTTCTCCTTCTTTGCTTTTGAGCTGATCGCTGGGCAGTTTGCCGCCTTGTTTGATGTCGGGCAGCAGGATGACTTCCAGGTTGAGGTAATGCTTTAAGCGTTTTTCAAAAATCGCCATGCCTTCTTCGAGGTACTTGTCGGCGGTTTTCCCGATATAGACAAACTCAGTTTTCATGGCTCCAATTTAACTTGAAAGGCACAGGTTTTTTCATCCATTGAAAATACACACAAGGACCCCATTCCCCAAAAACGATCGCCAAAAACGCAGCCGCCATCGATGTTCAAGACCTGGAGTGTTTCCAGACTCAGGTACAATTTCATGATTTCCTGCCTGCCGATAGGGGTATGGCCGTGTAAAATGTAGCGCTTGTCAAGCCATTTGTAATCAATCGCCCCGTACCAATCTCGCTTCCACAATTGTTCAAACTTGGGAGTCAGCGGATCTTCTGGGGGGTCAAAAAGCAGGCCACCGTGTACCAGAATGTAATCGCCGCTCTCCAAAACGAGGGGCATATTTTGCATAAATTCCAGGTATTTTTCAGGAATTTGCCCCACATGTGAGGCCCCAAAACTTTGCAACGTCTCGCGACCATGGTGGCCGTATTCTTTGGCTGCGCTGAAATTGTACAGGGCATCAATCAGCATTTGCTCGTGGTTGCCCCGCAGGCAAACCACGTCAATGCCATCGTCTTGCAATTGAAAAACTGTATCAAATACGCCCTTCGAGTCTGGCCCCCGATCCACCAAGTCGCCGATGATGAACAGTTGATCCCCCACTTGCAGCCTCAATTGCTGCAAAAGTGCCCGAAAAGTTTCATTACAACCGTGAATATCAGAAATCGCGTAGCGCATACTTGCTAAATGTAGCGAAAGGAGTGTTTAGTTCCAGTTTTGCCACAATTTAGGGCGCTTTTTGGGTTTGAGCGGGATATTTTATGTTGGAAAGATCAAAAACCGAGTAGCGAGTACAAATTCTCGCTACTCGGATGATCATTGGATCACGTGTACGCTCAATTTTTTCAAGACTTCTTTTTTGTACAACTGTCCAATCGGTAATAGTTTTCGGGCTACCACCAAACTTGATTGCGAAAATTGCTCAATGCGCCCCAAGGCCACAATGTAGCCCTTGTGTATCCTCAAAAATCTTTGCACAGGCAGCTTGTTTTCCATTTCTGAAATGCCCAACAAAGTGAGGTGGGTGCCTTTGTCGGTGAAAATGCGCACATGGTTGCGCATGCTTTCGATGTATTGAATTTCATCCAGCAGCACTTTCACATGCTGTCGGTCGCTTTTGATGTAAACGAAAGGGGTATTCGTGCCAACAGGGCTTACCTGGACAGGGACCTGGTTTTCATTTTTTTGTTGTAAAACCTTGCACAGCTGCATGACTTTTCCCACTGTTTTCAAAAAGCGATTGAAGGAAAAAGGCTTCAACAAATAATCCACCACCTGGTAGTTGTAGCTTTCCAGCGTGAATTCACGATGAATGGTAGTCAAAATGACCAATGGAGGTTTGGGCAGCATTTCCAGGATTGACAAACCCGTTAATTTGGTCATGCGAATATCCAGGAACATAAAATCGACTTCATTTCCCTGTAAAAAAGTCAAAGCATGGACGTGATTGTTGAACGCAGCCAGGATTTCTACGTCACTTACGTGTTCGAGGTGAGAACGAATCAATTTAATGGCCATTTCGTCATCATCAACAATGATACATTTAAGCATGTTTAGTGGTGTTTTTGCAACCTTCTGTCCCTAACCAGGACAAATACTTGCAAGGTTTAGGCGAATCAAATGAGTGTTTTGTTTCAGTCTTTAATTTCTGGTAATCCGATGTTAAAAAGAGGCGTAAATTAGTTAAAAAAACATCAGGGGCTTGAATTGAAGACGCCACTTTCAGCCGTCCACGCACCCTGAGCAAAAAATGCACCTTAACGTGTTCAACTTGAACAAAGTGAAACTTCACGCACCAAAAAAACTGCGCGGTAGTCGCTAAAACGCCTCACTCAAACCGCCGCAAAAAGTGGCTTTTACGTGACTTGAGTGGCTCCAAAAAAATTGGAAGTAGGAAAAAAGCGATACTACGGGCAGAAGCTTTTGCGAGAAAAGCAGTCAAAATGAGAAAATGTCCAGAACCGATGTGTCTTGGGTGAGGATAGTAAGTGCTTACCTGTGAAATTTGGCAAGCTGTTGCTTAAAAAATGGCACCATTGGCCAGGCGAGAATGTTCGTTTAAGGTTTTTCATAACTTCATACTTTCCGGCCTAATTTTGGCTAGAATAGTAGACAAAAAAAGGTGTATCAAGGAGGCAGGTCAAGTGTAAAATGCGCTGTTAATCAATAATTCGTTCAAACAAGTAATTAGTGATGACGAACAGATTTGTACTAACAAAGGCGCTTTTCGTATATGAAAACATGGAAAAAGTGCATTTAATGCTTGATTTACCCTTTTTTACCCATTCAATGGATTATATCCTCATTTTGCTGCTGCCGATAAATATTCTATACTTCTTCTTCGATTACACCTGTGAGCAAGACAATTTGGATTGCATCCATTTTTGCGCTTTTGCACATGTTGAAAATGATTTGGTGCCTTTGTTGTTTTTATTCTTCCACTCATGAATGCTCTGGGGTGCCCCTCTTCAAGTTCTTGTTCAAGTGCTCACAGGTAAATCCACAAAATCGGATACAATATGCTAAAAACTGAGGTCAGATGAGTCGTCTTTGGCTTGTCTTGCGTACGCTAAAATACACAAAATCTCTTTTTCCTCGACACCAGTTACCAGCACTATTTGAGCCACTTCCATTTTTGCATGGTGGTACATGTTGAGGATAATTTGGTGTCTTTGATGTTTTTCCTCTTCAGCTCGTAAACGTTCTTCCTCAGCTCTGGCGTGTTCCTCTTCAGCTCGCAAACGCTCTTCCTCAGCTCTAGCGTGTTCCTCTTCAGCTCGCAAACGCTCTTCTTCAGCCCTTGCGTGTCCCTCTTCTGCTCGAATACGTTCTTCTTCTGCCCTGGCGTGCTCCTCTTCAAGTTTGCGTTCCAGAGCCTGCGCTTTTTTCTTTTCGTCCAAAGGATTGTATCCATAAGCACGCTCATAGAAGCGAGTTGCCATTTCTTTGGTTCCTTCTGATATGGTCATTTTTTCTTCTGTTGAAAAGATTAAAGATTCTTGATGCCTCAAAAAATCCAGCTCGTAAGTCCTGGGTAAATTCACAAAATCCATTACAAAGATAATGAGTTTCCAGAACTTGTCAACGTCGATTCCTGCTGCTTGGATCAAATCGGCCAGTTTGTTTTTGTACTGCAAACGCAAAGTTGGATTTCCTTTGCTCTCATAAGCATATTTCGCTGCCAGCAGAGCCAGGGCCATCGCGTTTTGCTTCATTGCAATCAGAGTTGCTTCATCCATCTTGGCTGCAATCAGGCTGGTATAGTGGTATTTCAGGCTGGTGCCAAAGGTATCTTTTTCGTAATGCAGCTTACTTTCATCCGGTGGGTCACCCGTGAAAACAGCGTAGGCCGAAACATCGTCCTGTCCATACTTCATTTTGATGAAATAACGGTATTCCAGCATCCGCTCTGGAAAATTTTCCTCTGGCTTGTGCTGAATTTCGATGTGCACAAAGATGAAGAGTATTTCACCCGATTTGAGGTACACTTTGACCAATTTATCGGTGAACCGACGTTTATTTTTTTGTCGAAACCTCCCCTTGAGCGCATTGATCATTTCTTGCTCCAGGAACTCGAAACCCTTGCTCCAATCAATTGCTTCGAATAACTCAGGGTTGGCGAAGACCACAAATTCAGGGAAGTAATCAGAGATGAGTTCCTTGAACAAGGCGTCATTGTCGATGGCTTTCCGTCTAGGCATGGGCAATAATTTTCTCACAAGGTAAGAGGAGCCGGAAAGCCAATCCAGGCAATTTCACGCCAAAATGACCACCGCTGTTTTAAGCGATTAGAAGGGTAAGCGTTCATCAATAAGAAGGAGTTCAAAGCACCTGTTTTTGTCATGATGACAAGCTGCCTTTTGGCTGATTTATCCTACTTCCGCCGAAAAAAACCGCCCCTTGGTCCAAGTATTTGAGCGGGGTATTCATATTTCCCCTAACTTTCTCCCAACAAAACCTCATTCGACTATGATGCTCTTGTATTTATATGGTATCGGTTTTCTGCTGGCCTTTGGTGCTTTGGCCCTGCTATTTGCGTTCAAAGGTGAACTGGCCCAGCGTTATTTCAAACAAATCATGTGGGGTGCAGTGGCCTTGTACGGCATCAGTCTGGTCGCCATCCATGCCCCGCTCGAATATAAATTCCAAACCCTAGCCCGCGACATGCTCTTCTTAGGCATCAGCGGTGCAATATTCAGCCGTTTAGCGGGTTGGAAAAACTTGTTCCGCATTGGTGTGTTGGTGTCGATTGTTGCGGTGGTTTTGTTTTACCGCATGTTCGTAGGCAATACTTTCCCCTTTCGCGAAAACCTGCCCCTGGATCAGCAAGGTGAACTCTTGATCGAGTTAAAGGAAGGCCACCAAATCGGAGAATTGCAAAAAATGGCCGAGCGAAATGGCCTCGTCTTCAGTCCCGCTTTCAAAATGAAGCAAACCCAGGGCACCGAACTCGATAATTATTACCTGGTCAATATCGACGCGGCGCATGAAAGTCAACTCCGCAAAATTTTCCGTCGCCTCAACGCATCAAGTGCAGTAGCTTGGACCGAAGAAAATGAGCAAATCCAGGTATCCCCATTGGAGTCGGCCTCCAATGCAGCCCGCTTACCTTCCAAATTTGGCATCAACGATCCCGGCGTGAGCCAACTCTGGGCTTTCGAGCGCATGCAAATGGATAAGCTGTACAACTACCTGGACCAAAACAAAATTCAACCCAAGAAAAGGGCCTTGATTGCCATCCTCGACACGGGCGTGGACGCCAATCACGAAGACCTCAAGGACAACTTCGTTTCGATCGACAACAACTCCAACCGCGACGCCAAGGGTCACGGTACCCATTGCGCAGGGATCGCCGCCGCAGTTTCGAACAACGGCCTGGGGGTTGCTTCTTTTTCGCGTGACAACCGCTTTGCCCGCGTCACCAGCTACAAAGTGCTCAGTGATCAGGGTTTTGGCACCCAGCAAGGCATCATCCAGGGCATCATCTCTGCTACCGACGCCAAGGCCGATGTGATTTCGATGTCCTTGGGTGGCCGCAGTAACCAGGCCTCTCAGCGGGCTTACAACAAGGCTGTGCAGTACGCCTCCAAGGCCGGAGCCATTGTAGTAGCCGCTGCGGGCAACTCCAACCGCAATGCCAATGATTTCAGCCCGGTCAACTCTAAAGGTGTGATCGGCGTCACTGCCGTGGATTCCGACCTCAACCGGGCCGAGTTTTCCAATTTTGTACCCGACCACCCGATGGGCATTGCCGCGCCTGGCGTGGGCATCTATTCCACCATTCCTGGCAACAAATACGATACCTACAATGGTACCTCAATGGCCACGCCGTACGTGGCAGGCTTATTGGGTTTGCTTAAAAGCCTGCGCCCCGATCTCACGGCCCAACAAGCCTACAACTTGCTGAAAGACACAGGCATGAACACCCGCAGTAGCGGCCAAACCGGACAATTCATCCAGCCTTTTGAGGCAGTGAAGCAGTTGGGAAAGTAATTGTTAATGGTTAGTTGTTAGTGGTTGATGTCACGCTGGAAATCCGTGAAAATCCGTGTATCCCATGTGCTAAAATAATTTCGCACAGCTAGGGACAGAACATCCAAGGCATGCGCAGTAAGAAAAAAGAACAATCTGTGGCTTGGAAATGAGGCACGCGCTACCCAATCTCTCCAGTCTCCAAGCCCAACAAAAACGCATATTCCCGCGCAATTTCCAAATAACGCGCAAAGCGCCCTGAAGCACCCCCGTGCCCGGCATCCATATTGGTATAGAGCAGCAAGGGGTTTTGATCGGTTTTTTGCACCCGTATTCTGGCCACCCACTTGGCAGGCTCCCAATATTGCACCTGCGAATCGTGCAAACCCGTGGTGACCAGCATGGCCGGGTGGTCTACTGCTGCCACGTTGTCGTAAGGCGAATAGGATTTCATGTAGTGATAATACTGCTCCTCGTTGGGGTTGCCCCATTCGTCGTATTCAAAGGTGGTGAGCGGAATGCTGTCGTCAAGCATCGTGGTCACCACATCCACAAAGGGCACCGCTGCAACGATACCTTTCCAGAGGTCCGGGCGGAAATTGGTCACCGCACCCATCAGCAAGCCCCCGGCGCTGCCACCCATCGCATACAAGTGGGCCGAACTGGTGTATTGCTGGGCAATCAGCCATTCAGCGCAGTCGATGAAGTCGTAAAAAGTGTTTTTCTTGTTCAGCAGTTTGCCGTTGTCGTACCACTGCCTCCCCATTTCTTCGCCGCCCCGGATATGGGCAATGACGTAGGCAAAGCCCCGGTCCAGCAAACTCAGGCGTACTGCGCTGAAAAAAGGCTCCATGCTGTAGCCATACGAGCCGTAGGCGTACAAAAGCAGTGGTTTTTGCCCATTTTTCTCGAATCCCTTGCGGTAAACGATCGACAAGGGCACTTTCGCTCCATCTCTTGCTGTGGCATAGACTCGCTCCGAGGCATAGTTGTTTTTGTCAAAACCACCCAAAACGGGCTCTTGCTTGAGCAATGTGAACTCGCCACTGCGCATGTTATAGTCAAAAGTCGAGTTGGGGGTAGTCAAAGATTGGTAGCCTATGCGCAGGGTTTCAGTTTTGGCTTCGGGGTTGAGCCCTACATAGGCCAGGCAAGCCACTTCCGGGAAATTGATATAGTTGCCAGCGGCGGGGCCAGCTTGCCAAGTGCATACTTTCAGCTTGGTCAGGCCCTCGTGGCGGTCGGAAAGCACTAAGTAATCTTCAAACAATTCGAAGCCCTCCAGCAACACGTCTTCGCGGTGGGGCACCAACTCTTGCCAATGTTCCTCAAAAGTACGGTCATCCGGGCAGCGCATCAAGCGGAAGTTTTGGGCCTCCTTGTTGCTGCGGATGTAGAAATGATCGCCATAGTGGTCGATGTCGTACTCGTGCCCGCGCACCCGTGGGGCAAAATTGCAAAACTCGCCAGTGGGTTGGTCCGCCAGCAAAATCTGGTACTCCGCCGAAATAGTCTGAGTGGAACCAATGAGAATGAATTTTTTGGATTTTGTGATGCCCACTGCGGCGTCAAAAGTCTCGTCGGCTTCGTGAAAGACTTCCACATCGGCTTCCTGACTGGTGCCCAATTGGTGGCGGAAAATCTTGTAACCGCGCAGGGTTTGCGGGTCTTTGGCGGTATAAAAAAGGTGTTGGTTGTCCTTGGCCCAAATGGCTGTACCCGTGGTGTTTTCGATTTGATCGGGTAGGATTTCCCCATTCTCCAGGTCTTTGAAGCGCAGGGTGTAAATGCGGCGACTCACGGTGTCTTCGCCAAAAGCCAGGTAGCGGTTGTCGAAACTCACGCTGCGGCTCCCAAAAGCATAATAAGCATGCCCCTCGGCCATTTGTGGGCCGTGCAGCATGATCTCCTCAGCGGCTTCCAGGCTGCCTTTTTTGCGGGAATGGATGGGGTATTCCGCGCCTTCTTCAAAGCGGGTCAGGTACCAATAACCATTGTCAAAATAGGGCACCGATTGGTCTTCCTGCTTGATGCGGGCCACCATTTCGGTGTACAATTCCTCGCGCAGGGTTTTTACCGGGCCCAAAATCGCCTCGGTATAAGCGTTTTCGTCGTTGAGGTAAGCGATGACTTCGGGGTTTTCCCGGTCGTTTAGCCAGTAATAATCGTCTTGGCGGGTGTCGCCGTGTTTTGTCAGTTCGGTGGGAATGCGTTTGGCTATGGGTGGAGTTGGGTTAGCGGACATGTGTGTGGATTTGTGGGGGCAAAATAGGGAAAGTGACCGATATGGTCAAAAGGAATGAAGTAAAAGGTGAATGATTTATTCTGTTTGTACAAAGCATGATTCGAAGCCCCGTAGATACAGGACACGTCCTGTCTGAGGCCATGTTGGCAAAAAATACCGCTGCCTCAAGCCCCCTCCCCAGCAAATTTCAACCAAGCCTTGCCCTCTTTCTCCAAAGCTGAAAGGAAACCAACTACATCAAAATCCTTCACTTTTTTGACCTCAAAAGCGTGCTTCATTGTTTCCAGAAAAAACGCCAGCAGGTATTCGCGGAATTTATGTAAACTAGCTTCTTGCACACGATCATAGTCCATTTTCCAGAAAATCTCTAACGTTTTAGTTTTTCTTCTCAGTACAACAGCATTGGTGTGGATACGGTCTTGAGGTAGCATAATCAAAGCTACAAACCAGATGCGATGAAGTGTTGAGTCAAAGTAGCTTGAGCCTATTTTTTGGCTAAGGTACTCACCTAATTCATAAGTAAGGTCAATTTTATCGCCTGAGACCTCATGCCAAGAGGCACTGGAGGTATAAATTGGTAGTTTTTGCATTGCTGGTGCTTCCATTTTTCAAAGATCGGTTTTTTTGCATTACAGATCAATTTTATTTCCTGGAGGACGAATCAAAGGTGCTTCACGAACAGTGTTTTCAGGTAAAATGGCGTAAAAATAGATTTTGATTTTCTCTTGTTTCAAACAACTGCCGTAATCGCCAATGAATTCTTCTTGATAAGTTAGACCATCAGGAATACCGTCTTGCCCATATCGACGCCCTTGCCCAATTCGTGTTGTTCCATATTTCCAAACTTCATCCTTGTTTAGAAAAATTGAAAAGGTACCTTCACAATGGTAACATGGGTAAACGCCTGGTTTTTTGGCTTTGATTACATATTGAACTGCCTCATCAATCTCATCTAATTCACGCTTGAGCTTTGCTTTTCGTTCAGGCGATAGGTCATACTTCCCGTCTTTTTCAACCAAAAAAGGGAAATCATCCAAATGTGTTGCTGCATAAATAATGACCAGGGCAATGGCCCAGAATAGCCAACCATAGCGCTTTTTGGGATCAGGAGTATGTGGCGCGGGAATAACGGGTTTCACAGGCGGTGTTTCAATAATTGCGTTCATCCGACGAATTTTGACTTAGGTTAAAATTATGGTGATAATTGCCTTACTTTGTTAAATGGTTTCTCTGAGCCAAAGGTACACTTATTTTGTATATGATTTTTTTTAGTGTAAATATTTTTCTAAATGCCTGAAAAAAATTCAAATGAACTCGATTTTCACAAGCAGGTCAAAGGAGTAGTTCGCTCTTTGGGCTTGGATGTCAAGCAATTGGCGGAAAAGCTGGACAGCAATATCGCTTCCATCAGCAGAGCTTTGAATGGGCAAAACGAAAAGCTGTTCAACCGAATATTGGTGTTGCTATCTGAAGAATATGGGGTGAGTGCTTTGCACCAACACCTGGATTCGGCGGTTGGGAAAGACATCGCTGAGATTAAAAGTACTTTGCAAAATATTCAAGATGCCATCGATCGCTTGGAGCAGAAGGTGGGTGATTTGCAGGAGGAGATCAAGAGGAAGTAGCCCTTCACGATTACCATTTTATATTCTTGATAGTCTTTTCGATGAGTGACATTGAGTTAAACTAAAAATGAAAAAGGCTTGGAGATTTTCCCCCAAGCCTTTTTCACTATTTCAAATCGTCATCCGATCAATAAGAATACGCCTTTTTCTTGGCGAATTTCCCATCGCGGCTCAGGCCTGGGATTTCTTCCCACTGCATGGCTGGCAACGCTGGTACAAGTCTCCGGACTTGTACCGATATTCGCACGTCTCTGACGTCACCCTGATTCCAATAAATTACTCAAAATCAGGAATATATACAAAACCGCTATTCGGCAAAAACGGCTCCAATAAATCGACTTTCAAGACACATTCCCGATTTTCGGAGGCATAATTTCTGGCGCTGCTGTATAAGTAATCTTCAGGTGAATCCACCCATTTCGCACGGATTGGGTTGTTGTGTACGTATCCAACTTTTTGCCAAATCACCGCAGGAGAGACCAACGCGATGGGGTGGTTGTCATTGGTCCACACCTGGTATTTGCGATTATTGGTGTTTTTTCGAGCATAATAATGGAATACATGGAGCAACCATTCTTTCCGGCTCTCGTTGCCGTTTTCAATGATGTCTAGGATTTTGTTGGCAGTAAACTTTTTGAAATCCCTTAGAATCGCGGATAGATTTTGCTTTCCATTGGCTTTGGCGATGAGGTGCAGGTGGTTGCTCATGAGCACATAAGCGTAGATGCGCAAACCTTTGGATTCGCAGCAGAATTTCAAACTTTTGATGACGATGTCGCGGTATTCGGCTCTGGTGAAGAGGTCGATCCAACCTACGACGGTGCAGGTTAGGTAGTTTAGACCGTGTTGGTCAAGGATGCGGTATCTAGGCATAGAATGTTGATTTTTAGGTGGGTAATGAAATTTTAGTTGAGATTTGGGTGACGTCAGAGACGTGCAAATATTGGTACAAGTCTGGAAACTTGTACCAGCGTAGCATACGATTTGAATCAGTGTGGCTTAGGCATACTTGCATCGCTTACGAAGTACATTGATTGATTTTACTTGCAGAGAAAGTGAAAGACCCAAGTAAGAGAATCCCAATCGGTCGCATGACGACACGTGTTGAAGAACCAAGATTGAAAAAAGGGATTGCTGGGTGCAGCGGACGAAATAAAGGTAATGGGGATTTTGTATCGGTGCAATTTTTATTCAGATAATACGTCGAATATTCCAAAAACAACCAAAAAAGGCCCAGGAGCCAAAACCCCCAAGCCTTTTTCACTATCTCAAATCGTCATCCGATCAATAAGAATACGCCTTCTTCTTGGCGAATTTCCCATCGCGGCTGCCGAATTCTTTTCCTTTTTTCGGAAAACCACCTGTTTTTTTGCCATAGCTAGGCTTGTCGCCTTTGAAGTAGGGCTTTTCGCCACCTTTGCTGTAGCCGCCACCTTGGCGTTCACCGCGCTGTTCGCCACGGTATTCAGTGCGTTCGCGGGGGGCAAAGTTGCGGGATTGCTCTTCGCGGCTCAGGCCGGGGATTTCTTCCCACTGCATGGCTGGCATGGCCATCTTCACTAAGGCAGTCGCCAATACGCGGCTGTCGATGTCGTTGGCTTTGCAGAACTCCTTCGCCATGAGTTCGTATTCTTCCATGTCGCCTTCGGCTACAGTCAGCATTACGTTTTCCCACAGTTTGCGGTGGGTGCTTTGAGCCATTTCTTTGGCGCTAGGCACATAGCGGCGTTCAATGCGCACCTTGGCAAAGTTTTCGATATCGCGTAGGCGGTAGCGGTCGTTGCGGCCAGTTACGAAGCTGAATGAACGGCCCGTTTTGCCAGCGCGGCCCGTGCGGCCAATGCGGTGTACATAATATTCAGGATCGTGGGGCAGGTCGAAGTTGAACACGCCATCCACTTCGCTCACGTCGATGCCACGAGCGGCTACGTCGGTAGCTACCAGGATTTGTACCTGGCCTTTGCGGAAAGCACCCAACACTGCGTTGCGTTGGCCCTGGCTCAGGTCGCCGTGCAAGCCTTTAGCGGCGAGGCCGTAGCTGGCAATCGACTCCGCGAGGTCGTCAACGGTACGCTTCATGTTGGCGAATACCACCACGCGCTTCAACTCATAAAAATGAATCAAACGGGCGATCACGGCTTCTTTGGACTGGGTTGGAATGTCGTAGTAGATCTGCTCGATCGAGGTATTGGTCAATTCCTCAGTCACCACTCTGATGTGTACTGGTTTGTTCAGGAAGCGGTGGGCGATGTCGAGAATTGGCTTGGGCATGGTCGCCGAAAACAATACGGTCTGGCGAGATTCAGGCATTTTGCCCAGGATTTCTTCGATGTCTTCGCGGAAACCCATGTTCAACATCTCGTCTGCTTCGTCAAGTACTGCCATCTGGATGTTGGCGAGGCTGATGGTGCCGCGGCTGAGGTGGTCCATCAAGCGGCCTGGAGTGCCTACCACGATTTGTGGACCACTTTTCAATTCTTTCAACTGGCGCTGCATGGAGTCGCCACCGTATACGGTTGCAATGCGCAGGCCAGCTTTGAAGCGGCCCAGTTTGCGGAGTTCTTCGGCTACCTGTACGGCCAATTCGCGGGTGGGGCAAATGATCATGGCCGCCACGTTGCGTTGGGTAAAGTCCAGGTTTTCGAGGATAGGAAGACCAAAAGCGGCGGTTTTACCCGTACCCGTTTGGGCTTGTCCAATTAGGTCTTTCTTTTCGATCAAGTGGGGTATGGCTTGGCTTTGAATAGGGGTAGCCATAGTAAAGCCCATTTCAGCAACAGCGCGCTGAAGATCCTGACCAATGGTCAGTTCAGAAAACGGTAATGTGTTCATTTAAAGTTATTTGTAACTTTGTTGCCACGCTCTCATTTTGGCCTAAAAAGGCCGCTTTTCCGTGATCCTTCGCCTCTTTTTTCAGCCGATGCTAGGGCATCGCCTTCAAAAAGCTAGGCTCGGCTAACGAAAAACCGTCATCTTTTTGGTCTCAAAACCACTGTGTCAAAAAGTTACCTTTGTTGTTCGCTGACCTACTGCTTTTTACCAAACTTTTGAACGTTAGCTTCACGCTCTATCCTGGTAGGTCATAAATTTCGCCTGGAGCAGGCTATTTGGGCGCAATTGTGCTGAAAACGAACAACCTTGCTTAGTGTAGCCTTAAATTTGGCGCTGCAAAGGTACAAGGGGTCGTTGAGATTTCCTAATTTTTTATTTACTTTGTTGAAAATCAATGGCTTTAGATTAGGGAGTGTTGATGGAGGTGATGGCGCTTGGCTTCATTCCCCGCTTTTTGTTTGTTTAGTAGGGTAGAAAACGGTGAAAAAATGAGCAGGGTGGGGGAGTAGCGGAATAAAATTTTTTTAAGAGAATTTTGTCTGAACTGTGATGGCTCAAGAATTTTCTGTCATACGGGCCACGGAAAAAAATAACTTGTAAGAATTGGCAAATACTTTGCCCCGCTTCGCGGTGCAGGTTGAGAACACGGATTTTACGGATGAAACGGATTTTCACGGATTTCCAGCATCATGTTGACCCAGCTCAACTCAAAATCAGAGGCACCAATTTTTTAACATATTCTTTTGCCACCCCTAAATGCGAATTGTAGCTTGTTCTGCATGACATACGATAGACGACATACGAGGTACGACATATGATTTAGGGGCTCGCTAGAGGAAACTTGTCGTGTTCTTAGCTACTCGTTTGCACGGTTTGAAATGGACGGAATCCCAATTTCGGAGCCTACACACCCAAATCCACACAATCACACCCAAACCCTATCTCCCCCATTTCCCCAATTGGGCCAACAAGGCGTTGAAATCTTTTGGCAGCGGTGCGGCAAAACTCAACCTCTCCTCGGTACTTGGGTGGGTGAGTTTCAATTGGTGCGAGTGCAGGGTCAGGCGACTCATCAAGGGGCGTTCAGTATCTTCTTTTTTGGCCAGGTGAAAATTGCGCAATTTGGCTTCAGAGAGGTAAAATGCTTCTCTTTTTCCATACAATGGATCAACGACCAAAGGATGGCCAATGGAGGCAAAATGTACCCGGATCTGGTGCTGACGGCCAGTTTTGATGTCGGCTTCAACCAAGGAATAGGCTTTGAAGGTATCGGCTACACGGTAAAGGGTGAGCGCTTGTTTGCCTTTGTAATTGATCATCATTTTGCCTGCGTGGCTGGGGTGTGGACCGATGGGCTGGTTGATTTCGCCTACTGGGGGCTGGGGCTTGCCGTCCACCAGTGCCAGGTAGATTTTTTCAACGGTACGGTCCAAAAACTGCTGGTTGAGGTGGCGGTGTGCATCTTCGTTGCGGGCAAAAACCAGGATTCCACTCGTTTCGCGGTCGATGCGGTGCACCACCATGACCTGGCCGTACTCGGCTTGCAAGTAATTGAGCAGGTTGGGCTTTTCCAGGTCAAACCGATCGGGAATACTGAGCATGCCAGCGGGTTTTTCGACCACAATCAGGTCTTCGTCGGCATGGAGAATGGCTGGTTCTGCCTTTTTCATTCTAAATTTTTTGTGTCTGAACTGTGATGACTGTGATTTTTGTGATTGACATGAACTGATATGACGTCAACGAGACAAAAAACTGAAACCGGATGCCCTTTCTTTTCAACTCTTCAACCCTTCAACATTTCAACTCTTCCCTCACAGCTCACTAAACTTCCCCTTGCCCCGTCCATAATAATCAAAGGCGATGCTACCTTGGTAGATGCCACCTTTGGTTGGCGGGCCGATCCGGTGCTTTTCGATGAGGATGCGATTGGCTTTTCGCTTTTTCAGGGTTTGGCCCAATTTTGGGAAAAAGTGCCAATGGGCCCTGAAAATGGCCCCAACATGCTCGAACCTGCCTTGCGAAAGGAATAAAAAGGCCGCGAGGCCGTCTAAAACCAGGCGAAAAGGAAGGAGCCAGAGTAATTTATTGCCGTCCTCGTTTTTCAAAATGGTAAACAAGGAGTTGCGGAAATTCAAGTAAGTTTTGCGGGGGGTGTTGTAGGCCAAAGTGCCACCACCCAGGTGATAAACCACCGATTGAGGCCTGGCCACCACCTTGTATCCAGCTGATTTTAATCGCCAGCATAGGTCGATTTCCTCAGCGTGGGCGAAGTAATCGGCGTCGAAACCACCCATTTTTTGGAACAAGTCGGCGCGGATGAACATGGCTGCTCCAGTGGCCCAAAAAATCTCGCGGGTTTGATTGTACTGGCCCTGGTCTTTTTCGGTTTCGGCAAAAATTCGGCCCCGGCAAAAGGGATAACCCAATGTGTCCATGAAGCCACCACTGGCCCCGGCGTACTCGAATTTGTAGCGTTCGGAAAGCGACAAAACCTTGGGCTGTGCCGCAGCAATGCTTTGATCTTGCTCCATCAAGTGGATGATGGGCTCGATCCAATTGAAACTTACCTCGATGTCAGAATTGAGTAAAATCAGGTATTCTGCACCGCTCACCTGTTTCAGAGCCTCGTTGTAGCCGCCTGCGTAGCCATAGTTTTTGGGTAGCTCGATCAGGCGAATTTTTGGGTAGTATTCTTCCAGAAAATGGACCGAATCGTCGCTAGAATCGTTGTCAGCCACGATGAAATCCAAATTGGGATATGTACTTTTTACCAGCGAAGGCAGGTAAGTTTTCAGGTGTTGAGCACCATTGTAGTTGAGGATCACCACCGCTACTTTCGGAAAGTGCGGCCAAATGGCATCGAGTTGATACTCATTGGCTTGGAGTAGGATGGTCTCTGCAGCAACTTTATCACGGCCCAATTGGGCTTGCAAAGCCTGCAAACCCTCGAATTTCTGGTCGCCGCGGATGAAGTCGACCAGTTCCAGACTGAGGGTTTGGTTGTAGATGTCGCGGTCAAAATCGAATAGGTTGACTTCAATGCTGCGGTTGTTGGGCGGCGGCAAGGTAGGGCGGGTACCAATGTAAAGCATGCCCCTAAAACTTTCATTGCCCAAGTGAGCCAATACCGCGTAAATGCCGTCGGGTGGAATGAGTTTGTGCTTGTCCAGGGGTTCAAGATTAGCAGTAGGGTAGTTGATGGTGCGGCCAATTTGACGGCCTTTCACTACTTCGCCCACTAGCGGAAAATAATGCCCCATCCATTTGGAGGCCTCGCGGACTTGGCCATTCTCTAAGGCTTTCCGGATTTTGGTGGAGCTCACCGCCATGTCTTCCACCCGCTTCTGCTCAATTTCAACTACTTCATAACCAAAACGTTGGCTGTGCCAGCGCAGAAAGCTAATGTTACCTTGACGGTTGAGCCCAAAATGGTGGTCATAGCCGATGACAATGCAGCGGGGGTTGAATTTTTGCACCAAAAATTTCTCGATGTACTCATCCGCGCTGAGTTGCGAAAACTCCACGGTGAAAGGTACGATCACCAGGTGATCTACCTGGTAACGTTCGATCAGGGTAATCTTTTCCTCGATGCTGGTGATGAGTCTCAAGGACGTATCCGAAGGAAAAACCACGGAACGCGGATGGGGGTGAAAAGTGATCACTACACTTTCTCCCTGGTGTTTCTGGGCCAATAGCTTCAGCTCGTCGATCAATTCCTGGTGCCCAAGGTGGACTCCATCAAAAGAGCCGATGGTGATGACAGCGTTGTTAAACTGCGGCAAATCCCGCAAATCGCGATGAACTTTCATGGTGGCCGCAAAGGTATGTTTTTTGGAGGAAGTTGAAAAGCGAAGTTTAGGAGTTGGGGAAATGGTAGTGTTGATGCGCTTTTCTTATCCAATATTTTTAAGTAACATGGCATGTTGGTAGGTATCAGGGGCACTGATTTGGAAACAAGGGAGACCAAGCAGGTTGGTAACGCACCATTTGTTTTGAAGATAAAACCCGAGTCTGCGAATTCACAAACTTGGGCAACAAGCAGGTGAAAATTGAAAACAATCTTATGTTTGTTGCAGTGAAAGATTTCTCTTCTTAAAAACCACAAAAAATGAAGATTTTTATCACAATAAGCGCCTATGTCTTGGCCGCAGTCCTCATTATGGGCGCAATCGGGCATATCATGAATCCAGAAATTTCAGACGGATTCATACCCAATTATATTTCTAAACCCTTCGCCCACGCAGTTGCTGCGGTCACTGAATTATCCCTGGGAGTTGCACTTTTATTGCCAAAAAGCAGGAAATTTGGGGCCTTATGGACGCTCGTTTTGCTATCCGCTTTTTTGCTTTTTCACATTTTTGATGTTTTTCGAGAAAACCCCGTAGTAGGAAGTACAAATATCGCTGTTGTTAGAATTCTATTTCAACTGCTTTTTATGTACATGAGCTGGGTGGTTTATAACAAAAAATAGTATGTTTAGTACAGCGTTTTTTAAGTTCTTGTAATTATCGCCCCTACTGATTGGCGGAGGTGAATCGGCAAAAGGGCTAAAATGCTTAACTTTTTATTGATTATTTCCTCGCTGTGCGAGGCCATTTTTAGCACGCGGATAAAATTGGATTTGGGTGAGCTCGTTTGGGTGTGAGTGTGAGGAACACCGTTTTTAATTGGCCGAGATCGGCTCGAAGCCCACACACCCAAGCTCACACTTACACATGACACACCCATTCTTGCGGATTCTCCTCATGCTTCGTCTCTTATTGAAGCCGATGCTGGGCACCGCCCTCAAAAAAATGCTGGGCTGACGAAAAATTGTCATCTTCTCTAATTCTTTGAAATTCTTGTTTTGGTCAACACCACGCAAGTAATTCTGTAATTCTGAAAATTCTGGTTTGGACAAAAAATCACTTCAGCAACAAAAACAACAACTGCGCATACACGATCTTCACTACAATAGCCATCGGCGTGATCAGCGAATAGCCGATGTTGGGCAGCTTGTTTTTGCTGGCTTTGAGTGTAAAATCAAGGATCGCCGGGTGATTGGCCACAAAACCCACCAGGATGCTGTAAGGGATTTTCAAAAACTTATAGCCCACCAATAAAGTCGCCGAAACCGTCAAAATACTGATCAAACCACTGCCAAAAAAGATCCACAAACCAGTGCCACCGCTGAGCAGGGTTTGTACAAATTGATGCCCGGAATTGACACCAATGCCCGCCAAAAGCAGGGTCAAACCCATTTGGCGTAAAGTCTGGCTGGCACTGTAAGGCAAGGACCAATTGATGGGCCCCGACCTGCGTAAGCCGCCCAAAATCAAGCCGACCATGATGGGACCACCTGCAAAACCTAGGCGGAAATTGATGCCTCCGGGGAGACTGAACGTGATCATGCCCACAATGAGGCCCAAGGCCATGCCCAGGCCAAAGGAAAGCAGGTCGATATGCCCTAACTCGTCGTAAGAATCGCCAAAAATACGGGCAATGTCTTTCATGTCCTGTCTGCGCCCAATCACGCGCACGCGATCACCCAGTTCGAGCACGGTATCTCCTGCGGCCATCATGTCGATGTCGCCACGGGTGACCCTGGAAATGATGACTGGGAAATATTCGTTGAGGTTCAAAGCTGCTAATTTCAAACCAGCCGCTTTGGAGTTGGACACGAACATGCTGACCGTTTCGTATTCGCTTTGATCGTAAGAAAGCTGGTAAGGTAGAATCTGGCCCATTTCTTCGGCCACTTGTTCGGCTTCTTCGCGGTCACCGAGTAGGGCCACTTTGTCGCCGAGCTGAAAAGTGGTGTCCCAAGTCGCCAGATGAATTTTCCCTTCCCGCTCATAACGGCCAAAAAGCACGGTCCAGTTGTGAGATTTCCGTAAATCGCGGATGGGAATATTGAGTATTTCAGGGTTCGTAACTTCCACTGTTAAGGTCAGAATATCCTGCCTTACGGGGTACTCCTTGCGCAGGTCTCGTTCCTCTTGGTGGTAATTGATGCGCAGCCATTTTTGCCAAAGAGCAATGGCAATGATCGGTCCAAAAATGCCCATAGGGTAGGAAAGCGAGTAGCCAATTACGCTATTTTCGCTCAAAACCTTGGCCTGTTGAGGGCTGTAACCCAGGTTGGCGATCACGTCCACCAGGCCCGCCAAGGCTGCAGTGTTGGTAGTACTGCCTACAAAAAGCCCGGCAGTAAGGCTGGCGTCAAGGCCAAAAATGAAGTGCAGGGCAGCTACAATGCTCGCTGAAAAAGTGAGCATGATGAATACAAAAATCAAGTCCTGCCAGCCTCTTCGTTTGAAAGTACTGAAAAACGAGGGGCCACTGCTCAACCCTACAATGTAGATGAAAATTGCCAAACCCAAGGTGGTGATCGTTTCTGGGATCTGCAAATTGGGGCTTAGACTGCCGAATACCAGTCCAACAAACAGCACGGCAGCCACCCCAAGGTTGTTGCCCCGAAAATGGATGCTACCCAATCCATATCCCAAACCTGCGACCACAAACAGGAGTAGAATGGGATTGTCGATAAAGGTTTGAATCATTTTTTAGTTGAGGAGTTGAGGGGTTGAGAAGTTGAGGAGAAGGCCCTGCTTGAAGGTATGAGACCTTCTCTTCAACTTTTCAACTGCTTACTGTTTCACCATCCGCCCTACCAGTGGGGTACCTTTTTCGCCTAGAGATACCCGGTAAAAATAAACGCCTGGCGACCAATTCGCGCTGGGGACTTCCAGCACTTTGGGCCCTCGCGACACGAACCACTGCTCTTGTCGGTAAACCTTTCGGCCACTGATGTCGGTGATTTCGATGTCTACTGGCCGTTCGGTGGTAAATAAGCGGAACTCTAGATTGAATTGATCCGTGGCAGGGTTGGGATAAACACTGATTTCGCCCAAGCCGTCATCGGTCACTTTGGGATCGTTGACGCTCACCACCCGGTCTGGGATTTCTGCGATGGCACGGTCCATCCAGTCCAGGCGCTGGGTGATCCAGTTTTTGAGGTAAGTGATTTCTGCATCGTAAGAACCACCCACAAAGGCATTGGGCCACACATTGCGGTTCAGGATTGGCCAACGGTTGAAATTCGCAGTGATTGAGGGGGTTCCGATGGTATTGGTCAGGGTGTCCACTAATTTCATCATATTGGTAGTGCTGTACATGCCTTTGCGCAGCTCCGTCCAACGACGTTTGATGCGGAATCGGAAATCGGGTTCATTGATCAGTTTGGGCCACCAAAAGTGGATCACCCAAAAATCTGTAGGGCAAGCGGTGGTAAAATCATATCCCCATCCAGAAGTCAATGCCCCTTGACAATAGTTGGCATTGCCAAATGCCAGGTTGTAATCCCAAATTGGACCAGCTACCATTTTTGGATTTTTTGAGTCAGCATCCTTGTGAAAATAGGTACTCAAGCGGTATGCGTCGACGTTTTTGCTCAACTCATTGATCAGCACATTATCCACAAATGAATTGATGTCGATGTACTTAGGATAGCCTGTTTGGAGGTTGTTGAATTGAGCGCCATTCATGACGGCTTCAAAATTGCGCATCCAATCGCGGATGTAGCTGCGCTGTTTGGTTACAATTTCATCGTCATCGGGGTAAAAAATCACATAGTCTGGGGCATAAGTTTTTCCAGGCAAATTGATTTGTGATTTGAAGGTTACATCGCGTGCGTCCGTTTTGTCAAAAGCCCAAATGTAGCCCCCAGTCAGCTTATCGCCAATGGTATCTGCTTTGGACATTTTCGTGATATTGATGCGGTTTTTGTTGCGCTTCAAACGTTCAGCCAACATGTACACTCCATCATAGGAACCATTGATGACGAGGTTGACAAAGCGATAACGTGGTGCCCAAGGCATCACTTTTTGCCCCAAACGGTAGACAATGGCCTCGCGAATCAAAGATTTATCTGAAAAAGGGGCCAAAAGCACCCAATCGCTTTCCGCAGGCATGCCTAAAATAGACACATCAAGGTCCTCACCTTTTGCATCCTGGATTTCGATGGTGTAAGGTTTTTTGTCCGAAAGGTCAAAAGATGTTTTGCCTCTGTATCGAATGCCCAAGGTTCCTTGCTGCTGTGGGGTGGAGCTTGGAGTTACTGTTCCTCCATTGGGTGGAACGATCAGCCGATAAGTTCCAGGAATATTGGTGGTTCGATCAAGTACAAACCCAGGAGAAGTAGTAATCGACAAGATCGGCAAGTTGGAATTGGTCAGAACATTTGTTTGCCCAAAAACCATAAAACAAAAGGGAACGGAAAATAAAAGAGTAAAAAGTAGTTTCATTGTTGATCAGTTGTTTCTTGCTATCCAAATGTAGAGGTAAAAACCCAAACTATTGTTGGAAATAGCCCAGATGTCGGCAAATAGCTTGTTTTACCCCAAATGAAGTTTTGTCAAAAACTGGAGTTCGAAGTTAAAGACATCGGTTTGGGTTGCTTCATTGTGGATTTCGTGGTACAGGCCTTCCCAAGCTTTGAATTGAACTTTGTTGGCATTTCTTTTTGCAAAAGCCTCACTGGCTGGACAAGAGGTGATCTGGTCGGCTGCACCATGCATGATTAACGTTGGAGCGGGCATTTCACCCTGCCACTGGTTTAAAAAATTTGCTGCTTCCATCAGGTTGTAGCCCATCGACGCGCTGATGCGATCGTGTACAAGTGGATCATCCACATAAGCTTTGACTACTGCTGGATCGGTAGCGATTTTGCTTACGTCCAGGTCGTTTTTCAAGGTAAGGTCAGGCAGTAAGGCATTCAGCCATTTGGCAGCTTTGACTTTCCAGGCAGGTGGCGCAAAAGCCAATTGGATCCATGGTCCGGTGGCAATTAAGGTTTGCGCATCGAATTGGCGGCGGGTGGCGTAATTCAAAACCACGTTGCCGCCCATTGAGTGGCCACGCAAGACCAATGGCTTATTGGAGGCACTTGATTTTACGTATTTAATCACCAGGGCCAAGTCGTCCAAAAGGGCGTTCAAACTTGGGGTATGTCCTTTCGGACCTTCTGATTGCCCATGCCCCCGCTGGTCATAGGCCCATACCTCAAAACCATTTTGGTTGTAAAAATCGGCCAAGTGTTGATACCGCCCAGAGTGCTCTCCCATACCATGAACGATCAAAACCTGGGCTTTCGGCTGGGCGCTGAGCCAATTTTTGAGGTGTAATTTCAAACCATCGGAGGTGGTAAGTGAGCTGGATGCAGGTGTAGTCATTGCATGAAGTATTTGAGCTAAATTAAAGTGGACATATTTGCTTTTGAGGTTTAACAAAAAAAGGAACACAACTTCCTTCCAGTCAGTTGCTTTTCTTTTTTCACTAAACCCAAATCCGTCCACCTTATTTTTTTACGCTCTCTAAGTGCTTATTGGGGGCAAAATAAAACTATCTACTCAAAAAATGCATCCCTTGTTTACTTGTGCCAATTCTTTTAGTATTTCAGCAGCGCCAAAGGTTCCCTTTTCCATAATCCTTTTATCTTTGTTGCCTGTTTTTGCACTGCCACCACAGTCAAATGTTTAACCCGAAATCACTTCTGTTTTGTCCGATAGCTTAGTCATTATCCCTACTTACAACGAAAAAGAGAACATCGCCACCATGATTGAGGCCGTGTTCGCATTGGCTTTCCCCTTTCATCTGCTAATTGTAGACGATGGCTCGCCCGATGGTACAGCTGAGATTGTAAGGGCAAAAATGCAGGAATACCCTGATCGCTTATTCATGTTGGAGCGATCAGGTAAGTTGGGATTAGGCACAGCTTACATTGCAGGTTTCAAGTGGGGTCTGGAGCGAGGTTATGATTACTTGTTTGAAATGGACGCAGATTTTTCCCACAACCCAGAAGACTTGTTGCGCCTGCGCCAGGCTTGTGCCGAAGGTGGTGCAGACCTTGCCGTGGGGTCTCGTTATGTAAAAGGAGGGAAACTATCTAACTGGCCCTGGGATCGGGTTATTTTGTCTTATGGAGGCTCGGTTTATGTGCGTTTGATCACTTTTATGCCAGTGATGGACCCCACTGCGGGTTTTGTATGCTACACCAGCCGTTTGCTGAACGGCATTGATTTGGACAAAATTAAGTTCGTAGGATATGCTTTCCAAATTGAAATGAAATATGCCGCTTACCGTTGTGGGTACAAAATCAAAGAAGTACCGATTACGTTCATCGACCGAGTAGCAGGCGCTTCTAAGATGTCGCCAGGCATCATTAAAGAGGGAATTCTGGGAGTGATGAAAATGCGCTGGCAGAGTTTTGGTAAAAATTATCGGAAAGGGTAGGAGTTTGACATGGTTTGACATATGAAAGACAACATATGATAGACGATATATGATTTGTGGGCTCGCGCGCAAGATTTATCAAAATGAGGTCAATCTCGGTTTTCCGATTTGGATCTGGGATTTTTGACTTACGAGTGACTATTTACGACTTGCGAAGGAGGGCTCGCTGGCAGGATTTGTGGTTAGCTTATGATTTTCGGGTTTACGGTTTGGTTTTTTTATTTTTTTAACATACGATAGACGAGATACGATAGACGACATATGATTTGGGGGCTCGCTGGGGAGATTTGCGGATAGTTTAGCATTTCGTTCCACACATGGAAGGCCGATTGCCAATATGAAACAGAAAATACATCATGCATCGTGAAACCCTGGACTTCAGTCCGGGGTAAAAAACACCCCTCGAAATCCATCCTGCATCTATCTAGCAGTTGCATCAAAATCACAGCCTATACAAAAAAAGACTGCCACAATGCCCAAAAAGTTTTTGGATATCGTGGCAGCTCGAAAATGTCACAAGATTCTTCAAGAAAACATCTTTACTGCAAGCAAACGCAAGCGAAGCTTTGCAGACCAAAAATGATGCCGTGGGGCACACCCAATACATCGGTTTTCAAAATGTACTCGTCCATTTGGGTCAAGTTGTACCAATATTCCAGGAAACAAGTCGATAGGCTTGCATTGGCGGGTAATACATTGCAATAGCGGCAGGGATTGGGATGCAGGATTGCATACTCACCGCCTTGGCCACTCAGGCCATTGGGCGTGCTGTACATCAGTTCTTTGCCATCGGTGGCGTACAATTGAAAGAAAAAATTGAACAAATCCGGCGACCATTCTACTTGCAGGAGTTTGTACTTGGTGCTGCGTTGCATCAAAGCCAAATAGCTGCCGGGCTCGGATAAGGGGGCCAGACAAACCTGGTAATCTTGAAACTTGATTTGGATTTGTTGCTTCAAATTGGCCTGTGCGTACAAAGTTGGGAACTGCGATTTGGCCATCGACAACATTTTCTTTTGAAAAGTAGCCGAGGGCGTAAAGTTGTGTGTGACGCTGACCAATCCCAAGTCGTTTTGCAAATACGAGGGAATACTCATGCTGCTCAACTGATCGGATTTGATCTCAGAATCGCAGGAAAACGAGCTGCAAAGCAGGAAAAGCAGGAGGATTTTAATGACATTTTGCATGTTGTTGGAGTTTTAGTGTGTGACAAATCACAATTGATTTTCCACAAAACTAAGCTCCAAAAACGGCCCCCGAAAGGACAAATAACGCTTTTTGTCCCCTCTGGATTCCTAAAAAAATCAGCTATATTGACTGTGCAAAAAATTGACAATCAATAAAATAATCATTTTTGAAACAACCCTTAGGTCCAAAACCTCAAGGCTCGGCAAGGGCTGCTAACAGGTATTTTTTTGTCACTTCGGGCAATGTAAAGGGAATCAAATGCCCCGTTCCTTCCATCACAACCATGTTCAAGTGCTCTTTGGGTATCTCCTGGCGGCTAAAATCGATATTGGGCATGGGGGCCAACATGTCTTTGGTGCCGTGCAAGTGAGTTACAGCTACTTTGAGTTGTTTCCAATCTTCGCGCATTTTGTCCAGTTCAGCCGCGTGCGAAAACTTTTCATCTGCTGATACCCGAAAACCCCTGGAAACCGTCCAACGGGTTGCAGGCCATTTGGCCCAATAAGATACCCAAAACATCGGCTCGTGATCGGGGTGATTGACCGGAGCCAACATGAGTAGTGATCGAATGCTATCAGGATACAAATAAGCCGCTTTGGCAATGATTGGTCCACCATAAGAATGTCCCACCAAGATGAAGCGCCGCCTAGGATATTGGTCCATTACTGCCTTTACTGCTTCGGCTTGTTTTTGGATGGAAATTTCGCTGTGCCCATAGTTGGAAAACCCATAACCGGGTCGGTCTATCGACACGAGGATGGCTTTCTTTTGCAAATCAGCATCGGCCTGGTAAGTGAAAAAATTATTGGCCGAGCCAGGAGCACCGTGTACGAACAAGATCACAGGCAAATCAGCGCTTGGATTTTTAGGCCCCGTTTCTACCCAAAACAAAGAATCGCTGCCATAAGGAATGCTTTTCTGCTGGACTTCGCTGCCGAGTTTGGCAAAATACTTGTCGATTCCTTTTCGAGAAGTCCGAAAAGAAGATTGCATGTTGTAAATTAAAAAGCCGAGGATCAGGATAAAAAGCCCAAGCAAAATGCGTTTGAAGATTTTCATGAAGGTGAAATATGGGTAAAAGGTTTTAGGAATCAACCAATTGGACGGATACAAAGTTTAATCCGCTTGTATTTATTCGCCACCAGCAATTCAGCTTTTTGCTTTTTTCGAAATTCTGTGTTATATTTCGGGCAAATCATACAAAACGATAGCAGATTCAAGCGAAACTTTTAATGGAATTTCATCCCGTCCAGTCTTCCAATACTTATGCTTTGGTGATTTTGCCATTGGCCTTACCTTATCAATACACTTACTATGTACCAGAAGAGTTGTTGGAAAAAATTCAGGTCGGTGTCAGAGTCGAAGTGCAGTTTGGCCCTAAACGGCTCTACGCTGGGATCGTCATGGCTTTGACCGACGAATCGCCGTCGTATAAAATCAAGCCCATATTGTCCGTAATTGACGATGTTCCCGTGGTGATCCCCACGCAATTGCAGTTTTGGGAATGGTTGGCCGAGTACTACAACTGTACCTTGGGCGAGGTCATGAATGCGGCCATGCCCAACAACCTCAAATTGAGCAGCGAAACGACGATTTGTCTCAGCCCTTTGTTCGATGGCGATTACTTGGGACTCAGCGGCAATGAATACCTGATCGCCGAGGCTTTGTCGATCCAAAACGAACTCACCTTGGACCAAGTAAAGGATATTTTGCAGGTCAAAACCATTTATCCCCTCATCCGAAGCATGTTGGACAAAAGGGTGATTTACCTCAAAGAAGACCTGGAAGAAAAGTACAAGCCCAAAATTGTCACCGAAGTCTTATTGGCCGAACCTTATGTCTCCAATCAGCTCCTGCTCAAGGAAGCTTTCGATAAATTAAGCAAATCGAATCGGCAGGAAGAAACCCTGATCGCTTTTTTACAACTCAAGCGCAGCCAATCTTTTATCCGCAAAGAAGAGTTGTACAAAATGGCTAAGGCCGATCTGGGTGTGATCAACGCAATGGTGAAAAAAGGCATTTTTGAAATCCGCCAACGTGAGGTAAGCCGCATGGGATCGTATGAAGAAGAAACCATTGACGCGGGGGAAATGTCGGAACAGCAAACCCGTGCTTTGGCCGAAACCAAAGCCCATTTTGCCACCAAAAATGTAACCTTGCTGCATGGAGTAACGGGCAGCGGCAAAACCCGGGTGTATGTCGAGTTGATCAAAGAGGCCATTGCAAGAGGGGAACAAGTGCTTTACCTCTTGCCCGAAATAGCACTTACGACTCAAGTTGTTGAGCGTTTACAAAAGTTTTTTGGCCAGGAAGTAGCCGTTTACCATTCCCGCTTGAGCGACAACGAACGCGTAGAGGTTTGGAACAGTACCCGCAAGGGCAAATCGCTGGTTTTGGGCGCGCGTTCGGCCCTGTTTTTGCCTTTCCCAAACTTGAAACTGATCATTGTAGACGAGGAGCACGACCCTTCCTTCAAACAGCAAGAGCCCAATCCGCGCTACCACGGACGCGATGCAGCCATCTTTTTGGCCAGCCAGGCTGGGGCCAAAGTTTTGTTGGGTACCGCCACTCCTTCCATCGAAACCTATGCCAACGCCAAGGCAAAAAAATACGGTTTGGTCAACATGCCCGAACGCTTTGGTGGTTTGCAATTGCCTGAAATCCAAATTGTGGACTTAAAGGCCGAGGCAAAGGAGCGCGGGATGCAATCGCATTTTTCCAACGCCTTGTTGACTGCCATCCGTGAAACTTTGGAAAGGGGCGAACAGGTTATTTTGTTCCAAAACCGCCGTGGCTACGCCCCCGTATACAAATGTGTGACCTGCGACTGGAACCAGGAATGCATACATTGCGATGTGAGCCTCACTTACCACAAGGCCCAAAATAACCTCAAGTGCCATTACTGTGGCTACCATACCAAGTTGCCCAGCTCTTGCCCGGCCTGCGGCAACAAACAATTGATCCTGGAGGGTTTTGGCACGGAAAAAGTGGAAGACGAGCTGCAAATTTACCTGCCAGAAGCAAAAATTGGCCGCATGGACTTTGACACGGTGCGTACCAAAAACGCCCATGCCCAGATCATCAACGATTTTGAAGAGGGGCGGTTGCAAATATTGGTCGGCACTCAAATGGTCACCAAAGGCCTGGATTTTGAAAAAGTTGGCCTGGTAGGCATCCTCAGCGCCGATCAGTTGCTGAAATTCCCTGATTTCCGGGCCAGTGAACGGGCTTTTCAATTGATGACGCAAGTGAGCGGCCGAGCTGGACGCAAGCACCGTCGGGGCAAGGTATTGATCCAAACCAGCAACGTGGCTCATCCGGTGATTCAGGATGTGTTGGAAAACGATTTCCTGCGCTTTTTTGAACGGGAAATGCACGAGCGGCAGGAGTATTTTTACCCACCCTATTTTCGCCTGATCCGGATTTCGCTCAAGCACAAGAAACCGGAAGTGCTCAACAAGGCGGCACAAATTTACCAAAACTACCTCTACCCCAAATTGGGAGATCGTTTGCGAGGACCTGCCATGCCTTATGTGAGCCGGGTACGCAGCTATTATTTGCTGGATTTTATGATCAAATTGGAGCGCAAACCGCAATTGATCAAACAAACCAAAACCTGGCTCAAGGAAGCCGAACACCACTTGCTGAGTGAGCAGGGGTATTCTAGCGTGCGCATTGCCGTTGACGTGGATCCATGAGATGGGGTGTGGGTGTGGTAGTGTGGGTGTGGTAGTGTGGGTTTGGGTGTGTGGGGCTTCGAGTCGGGTTTTTCGGCTGGGCCAATTGCTCGCCAGCTCGTCCCGCGTCTCCTGACGGGGATGGGCATCTGAAGCGTCTCCTGACGCTTTTCCCCCATACAAATTTCAAATCATGGTCAAAGTCATGTTGGAAATCAGTAAGATAGGGTGTGGAGTGTGTAAGTGTGAGTTCGGGTGGGGGACTTCGAACATAAGTTTCGTCTCCAATTGAAAACGTGGTTTCTTCACACTCAAACCCAAACAAGCACACCCAAACCCAATTTCATCCGTGTTCCCATCCCGCGAAGCGGGGTAAAAAAAGATTAGTGGCCACAGCGGAGCAACGAAGTTGTGAATTAGAAAGCTTATTTGTGGCTACTCTCTAATGCGCAAAATCCAAAGCAAAGTCCCCCTTGATCCTTTCCATCGGCGGGTTGTAATAACCGTACTTCAAGTCAGGGAATTCTTCTTTGAGTAGGCGCATGAGCTGTTTGATGCCCAGCACTTCGCCCGTTTCTTGGATGCCGATGCGGCCCAGGTACCAATCGGGGTCGATATTGAAATTGCGCCACTGGATCATTTTCAGGCCCGTTTCGCGGATAAACTTGCGCAAGGCTTCGTATTCCTCCACCGTGTCGGTCATGCCGGGGAAGACGAAATAGTTGATGCTGGTCCAGCCGCCATAACTGTTGACGATCCTTATACTTTCGGCCAATTCAGAAAAAGTATAATTGTTGGGGCGGTAATATGGCATGTAAACATGTTCTTGGACGGAGTTGGTACTCACGCGGATGCTGTTCAAGCCTACTTTGCACAGGGCTTCCACCGCTTGAGGCTTGGAGCCGTTGGTATTGATGTTGATCGAGCCCTTGTCAGTAAACTTGCGGATTTGGATGATCGCTTCGCGAATGGTTTCCCACATCAAAATCGGCTCGCCTTCGCAACCCTGGCCAAAGCTGATGATCGGATAAGCCGCCGACTCCAGGTGCGGCACCGTGAATTCCACAATCTCCTCCGGGCTGGGTTTGAATTGCAGGCGATCCTGGTTCGACACCACCGTTTCGTCTTCTGGTTGCTCTGAAATACAGCCGATGCAATTGGCATTGCAAGCAGGAGAAACAGGTACTGGACATTCCCAGCGGCCCATGAAGTAGTTGCGGGCGGCGGGGCAGGTATAAGTCAAAGCACAATTTTGGGCCAAATGTTCCACCAAGCGGTTGTGTGGGTAGGTTTTTGTCAACTCCGCCACCCCTTGTTTCACCACTTCATGGTCAAACCCCGCGCATTCCTGGCGGATGTCGGCTTCAATGCGGACTGCGGGTACATAAAATTTGCCGCGATACCAGCCCACTGCGGTGTAACAAAACAAGGATAAAATGGGCGCATCTGGCAGGCTTTCATAAGCAGCCAGGTACAATCCGGTGTGTGCAGGGGGCACGAAAGCCGCTACAGCCAAGCCTTTGTCCGAAACCCGCATTTCGCCTGTTTCCACGTCGATGCCAATCGGCAAGCGGTCGGGCAAGTTGTACAATGAACCCCCATCGGGCAATTCGATCCAGTCTTCTAAGGGAATGGGGTCGCAATACCAACCTGAACGGCCAACCGCATACAAACTTTTGTCCTCAAAAACATTGCCCTCATCATCGGCGTACAATACATAAGGCGATTGCTTAATGGCCATTTGGTCTCAATTTGGGCGCAAAGATACGATTTAGTAAGGAGTTGAAAAGTTGAAGGGTTGAAAAGTTGAAAAGAGGGCTTCGCGAAAAGTTGGATTTTCAACTTCTCTCACATTGATTCAACTCAAAACAAAAAAGCCCCAGCTTAAGCCAGAGCTTTTTTGTTAATGGAAATTGGCAGCTTGAAACCAAAGGGCCAAATCTCTTCAACCCTTCAACTTTTCAACATTTCAACTTCTCCATCAATATTTGTCGCCAGTACCACTGGCCGCAGGCACATCCATTTCAACATCTCCAGGGCCGGCGATTTTAAATTCTACGCGACGGTTCATGTAGCTACTATTGGCAGGCACCAAATTGTCAGCAGAGCCTTTCCACTGCAATACGAAACGACCACGTGCTACACCATGATTGGTCACCATGTGCTCGATCACATTTTTTGCACGGTCGTAAGACAATTGGTTGTTTACTGCTTCATTGCCAGTAGCATCCGTAAAACCGATTACAGACAAGCGAATGGCGGGATTTGATTTCAACATGCGCGCTACCCCAGCCAAGTTGCCATAATCGGAGTACTTGATCACCGCACTGGAGTTGGGGAAGTGTAACATTGGCAAAAACCACTCGGCTACACTACCGCCCCCTTGGGGATTGCTGCTCACTTGGTAGTTTTGCAGGGCTTGGTCGATCAATTCCTTTACGCGTTCTTCGGTTACACCACCCCGGCCACCGGGGCCACCAGTTGGGTTTACCACTACCCCATTTTCATCCACTTTTTCGTTGGTTTGCGGAGTATAAAATGGTTCTTTGTCGACGTGATCGGGTACACCATCACGGTCAGAGTCAAGGGTACGACCTTTGGTGTCCACCATTGCACCTGGAGGGGTGTTGAGGTCTTGGTCCACAGCGTCGATTACACCGTCTTCATCTTTGTCTTCCAGGGCAGTATCACCACGTTGCTTTAAGCCTTCAATCTCTTGCATTACGCCATCCATTGGGTTGATCCAGTAAAGTGGTTCGCTCTTGCTGGAAGCATTGCCAATGTTGAAGTTCAACGACACGTTGGTGAAAGACGCAATGTCACGGAAAGCGGAACCCCCCAAATAATTGGCAGAGCCGTCAATCAAGTCGGCGCGCTTGCCAAAGTTCATGAAGGCTTGGGTCTCAATCCCAACGTTGAATTTGGGGCTTACGCGGAAGTTGAGCCCCGTACCTGCACCCATGTGTAGGTCATTGTCAACAGGCAAAACCGCGTCACGAACGGTTTCGTTGGTGAATCGCTTTACTTCATATCGGTTGACCCCGGCACCGACCATTACATACAGGTTGGTTTTGCGCACGGGTTTGTCCCAACGTAAACTGTTGAGATTCATTACTCCATACACAGTGCCAGAGGTCCAAACAGTTTCAAACTCACGTAATACATTCGTGGCAGGGTTTTCACCTGCCATGTTGGCGTACAGAAAGTCTGCACGCAGGGAGAATACATAATCCAGTGACTTGCGAAGGTGTAAACCTGCGGCCCAAGCCATGCCAGGATTATAAATTGGCGTTACGTCGCCACCGACGAAAGAAAGACCAGGGTTCAGGCCAATTTCAAACATGTTTTTGGGAATAGCCAGGCTGCTTCGCTTGGGCTCCTCTTTTGGTTTTTCTTCCTTGACCTTGGGCTCTTTCACCTCTTTGGGTTCTTTCGCCTTTTTGGCCTTTTTTTCTTGCTCGGGTTGTGGGGCGTCTTGTCCCCATACCAGCCCTGCGAAGAAAACCAGGATTGCGAGCATCATAGTACGTTTCTGCATGATTGGGATATTAAATCAGAAAAAGGGATTATACAAATAGGATGCCAAACTAAATTGATTCCACTAATCGCAAAACCAATGTAGCCTGAAATCCGGGCAAAGTACTACCAACTATTGATGGGCTGAAAGTAGGCGAAGGCAAAGCATCCGGCTACAACCCATGACTTACTGGAATAAATACGACAAGAGCAGGTAATAAGCCAAGGCTTACTCATGCTTTGTGTTGTGAAAAGGTTCTTAGCCGAATTAAGGCCAAAAATAGGCGAATAATTTAGTTCCTGCAAAGGTTTCGCTCTTCTACAACGTTTTCAAAGCACATATTTTTATTATTTATACTGATTTTTTATCCAAAAGTCACATTTTTGGATAAAAAAATGACATTGAACGGACAAAATCGCTCAAACCAACACCTAGAAACAAGGCATCAGATGCGTTTAAACTCCCCAATTGAAGTTTTTGTGTGCCACAAATAGCAGGTGAGGGAAGGAAAATCCCTAATCCTTTGATGCAGTATGACACCAAAAGACGGTATTTTGTGCTCACCAGTGCGTTTTTAAACTCTTTCTGAAAAGCATTTCCCAAAAAATGCTCATTTTAGCACTCACTCAAACCAATTCTACCCGACATGAAAAAACATCTCTTGGTCACGCTGGCAGTCCTGCTAGCCTATATTTCAGTTTTTGCCCAAACTCCTGTTGTCCATTTTATCGATCAACCCTGCCTCACACCCGACGGCGAATCCCTGATTTTCGTCCAGGCTGGCGACCTGTGGAAAGTACCTGCTAATGGTGGCTTGGCTACCCGCCTTACTGCTATGGATGGTGATGAACGCGCACCCAAAGTATCGCCCGACGGCAAATGGCTGGCCTTTAGTGCCGCTCAAGCCAGCAACATCGACGTTTACCTATTGCCCATGGCAGGAGGCGAAATCAAACGCCTTACCTGGCACGAAGCAGGTGACATCGTGAGCAACTGGAGTTGGGACAGTCAAACTATTTATTTCACTTCAACCAGGGTCAATCGTCGCAGTACTTTCTCGATTGGTATTGGCGGAGGCACACCCAAACAACTGTTCATCAACTACTTCCACCTGGTTCACGACTTTTGCGAACACCCCAATGGCGAGTACTTTTTCAACGAAAGTGGCGAAAGTTATGGCAATACCCTCCAGCGCAAAGGCTACAAGGGAGACCACAACCCCGACCTGCAATCCTACCATCCCAAAACCCACGAATACAAACAGCTTACCGACTGGCGAGGCAAAGACTTTGGGGCCACCATTGACCGCCAGGGCAACATTTACTTCGTTTCGGACGAATACAATGGCGAATACAATTTGTATCAGTGGGACAATGGCAAGAAAAAACGCATCACCGAATTTACAACTTCGGTTTGGTACCCAAGCGTAGCAGCAAATGGCTCAAAAATCGCTTTCCGCAAAGACTACCAAATTTTCACGCTGAACCCCAAAACCGGGAAAAGTGAAAAAGTGAACATTCAAATGCCCCAAAATGGCACCTTGGAATTGGAGCAAGACTTCAACGTCAAAGGTAAAATCAGCAACTTCGATGTATCTGAAGACGGCAAAAAACTAGCCTTTGTATCACGTGGCGAAATCTTCGTTTCGGACGCAAAAGGCAAGTTCATTCAACAAGTCAAGTCCCCCAATCGCGGTCGGGTGATGGAGATTTTTTGGCTAAAGGACAACAAGACCTTGCTTTATAGCAGCACCAACGCACAAGGCCATCAAAACTGGTTTACTCAAGCAGCCGACGGTTCTGCACCCGAAAAACAACTGAGCAATGATGCCCACAACAACCGCAGCCTGAGTTTCAACAGTGACCGCAGCAAGGCCATTTACCTCAGCGGTCGGCACGAAATGCGGATCATGGACCTAAAAGATTTCAGTGTGAAAACGGTGCTGCGCGATGAGTTTTGGGACCTCTACAATGAAACGCCTTATTTTGGCAACGACGACCAAAGTATCCTTTTCAGCGCTTACCGCAATTTTGAACGCGATGTGTTTGTACACAACCTCACTACGGGAAGCACCGTCAACCTGAGCAACACGGGTGTTACCGAAGCCGCTCCAGTGTGGTCGCCCGATGGCAAATACATCTATTTTGCCTCCAACCGTACCAAGGCTTCCTATCCTTTTGGTTTACAGGATGCCAACATTTATCGCTTGCCTTTGGAGAAATTTGACACGCCTTACCGCAGCGACAAGTGGAAGGAATTGTTTGCCGAAAACAATAAACCTGCTGATGCAAAACCAGTAGATGCAAAACCAGCAGAATCAAAACTAGGAGAAGCAAAAACTGCCGATGCCAAACCCAGCGAGCCTAAAAAGGACAGCGTCAAACTCAAACCCATCATCAAAATCGACTTGAACGACCCGATGGCGAGATTGGAGCAAATAGGCCCAAGCTTTGGGAGCCAATTCAGCCCTTTTGTGATCAAAAAAGACGAAAAAACCAGCATCATCTATGCTTCTAATCACGATGAAGGCCGCACAAATCTCTGGAAAACCACCTTGGAGCCTTTTGAACAGCCGAAAACCGAACAAATTTCCGGCGCAGGCACGGGGGAGGTCTTCATTCGTCAGGCCAAAGGCACTTACTACTGCCTGGTGAATGGCAACATCTGCAACCTCAATATTGACGGCAATAAGGCCGATCCGATCAGCATGGATTTCAAGTTTCGACGAGATTTGCAGTCAGAGTTTGAGCAGATGTTTCACGAAACCTGGGCCAATTTGGACCAAAATTTTTACGATGAAAAATTTCATGGCAAAGACTGGAAAGCCATCCACGACCGCTACGCAGCTTTCCTGCCTAAGCTCAATACTCGAGCCGATTTGCGCATTTTGATCGGTGAAATGCTGGGGGAACTCAATGCCTCGCACACGGGGTTCAGTTCCAGTGGCGATGAGGAGAGCATTTTTTACAAGTCTCGTTCAGCGGGTACGGGCATCGTTTTTTCCAATGACAATCCTTATTTTGTCGAGCGTATAGTGGCCCGCAGCCCCGCCGACCGCCAGGGAAAAGACCTACAAAAAGGCGACCGCCTGGTCAAAGTGAACGGCCAAGCCGTAAATGAACAGCAAAACCGCGAAATGTACCTTTCTCAACCATCACTTGATGAGGAGATACTCCTGACTTTTCAGCGCGGCGACAAAACCATCGACCTAAGTTTGCACCCCGTCAGTACCTTTCAAATCAACGACTTATTGTATGATGAATGGGAGGAGGCCTGCCAAAAAAGGGTGGATGAAAAAGGCAAAAACCGCATCGCTTACGCCCACATGAAGGACATGGGCACTGGCGAATTGGACAAATTCTTGCGCGATATGGTCTCTGAGGGGCACGACCGCGAAGCCATTATCTTGGATTTGCGCTACAACAACGGCGGCAATGTACACGACAATGTGTTGCAGTTTTTGGCCCAAAAACCTTATTTGAACTGGAAATACCGCGAAGGTAAACTGACTCCACAACCCAATTTTGGCCCGGCATCCAAGCCCATCGTGTTGCTCATCAATGAAGCCAGCCTGAGCGACGCCGAAATGACTGCCGAAGGCTTCCAAACCCTTAAATTGGGCCAAATAGTGGGGACTGAAACCTACCGCTGGATCATTTTCACCAGCGGAAAAGGGCTAGTGGACGGCTCTTTTTACCGCCTCCCTAGTTGGGGCTGTTACACATTGGAAGGCAAGGACCTGGAATTGGAAGGGGTCAAACCCGATGTGTATGTAAAAAACACGTTTAAAGACCGTCTGGAAAACCGAGATCCGCAGTTGGATAAGGCCATTGATTTGATTTTGGGACAGTTGAAATAGTGATTGAATACTCCCAAGGAGGCATCGTTGAAATGCCTCCTTGGGGCTTCATGAACAGGCTGGATACAAAGTAATGCAGGGTACGAGAATATTTAATCTTGGCGAGGCCCAGTACATAATCATTTTTAGACATGTTCAAAAGCTACTTCATCTCAGATTTTTTTGAGGGGGGCCTGAAACCAACCCATTTTCACATCAACCGACTGGAAGACATGCCCCCATTGCCGCAACGCATCAAAAGCCCCCACAAGCATCGGTTTTATGAGGTGATATTGATGCGGTCAGGGAGGATGTTGCAAAATGTAGATTATGATGAATATACGGTGACGGGGAGAAACCTCTTCTTCATTTCTCAAGGGCAATTGCATTTTTGGAGCAAAACTGAAAAGGAAAATTTTTCGGGCTACCGCTTGATGTTCACTGAGGATTTTTTTCTGATTGGTCAACCAGACAATCAATTCTTGTTCGAGTTGATATACCTGGATAACGTTTACCAGACTCCGCTCTTAACGATTCCAGAGAGTAGTAAGCAAATTTTTGAGTACTTCTACCTGATGCACCAGGAGTTCAATCGAACCGATTGCAATGAGCATGCACTCCGAGCCTTGTTGTTTCTGGTCTTGAGCGAGACCCAACGTTTGGCCAACGCCAATAGGGATTCCCCCAGCAGCAAAGCGCAGGTATTGATTTTTAAACAGTTCGTGCAACTCATGGAGCGACAGTTCACACAAAAATGGTCGGTAGAACAATATGCTCAAGTCTTGCACACCACCCCTCGTCAACTAAACCGGGTCTTGCGAGAAGTGGCCAACCAAAATTTCAGTTCCATGCTCCATAATCGCCTTTGCCTGGAAGCCAAACGTTTATTGAATCTTACTGGCTTGACAGTCAACCAAATCAGCGAACATCTTGGCTTTGAGGACCCGGCCTATTTCTCCCGTTTTTTCAAAAAGAATACCCACCTGAGCCCCTTGGATTTTCGCAAACAAAGTGTACAATAATACCTTTCAATGACTGAATTGTCCTACTTTTAAAGCTATCCGAGCCCTTATTTTTGTTGGTAAAAAATCAACTATGCCAACAAGAACCGTAATGCTAGCCATTTTCAGCCTTTTAGTGCTGAGTTATGCTTGCAAAATCAGTAATGACAGCGACGATACCACCACACCGACCGACCCCACTGCAAAAGATTGCAGCACCCTCGTTGGCTTATCAAAGGTGCTATGCCTGGCTGAAAATTTCAAATCCAGCCTGGACGCATCCCAATTAGCGGCGGTACAATTGACGTATTCGAAGACAAATGCAGTAAATTGGTCCAACCTACCACAAGCCCTGGTGCGTACCAAGCGGGTAGGTATTGCATTCAGTGCTTTGAATGCCAATCAATTGAGTGCAGCCAAAGCGCTACTCAAAGAAGTAAGCGGTACAGTGGCGAATGAAGGGTATGCTGAATTGAGTCAAATTTTGGCAGCTGATAATTATCTTTTGGCTAATGGAGGCGGATCCACTTACGGCGAGGGAAATTATTACCTGGCTTTTTTAGGTACGCCTAGTCTCACTGGGTTATGGGAATTGCAGTTTGGCGGGCACCATTTCGCCCTTTCCAACACCTACAATGCTGGCAAGTTAGTAGGGGCAACGCCTTCCTTTCGGGCGGTTGAGCCGATGGCTGTTTTCAGCAATGGCGCACAAATCAATGTCCAACCGATCGAACAAGAGCGGGCTGCCTTTTCGGCTTTATTGAAGGGCCTCAGTGCAAGTGAACTGAGCACAGCGAAATCGGCGTCCACATTTTCCGATATTTTACTTGGGCCTGGCAAAGATGGTCAATTTCCCAGTAGTCGGAGCGGCCTGAAAATTGGCGATTTGAACGCAGCAAAAAAAGAATTGGTGCTGTCGGTTATCAAAACATATGTTCAAGATGTCGATGATGCCAACGCGGCTTTGATCCTGGCCAAGTACAGTGCCGAATTGGACAACACTTACCTCAGCTACTCAGGGGGTACGGAGGTGAATGCCCAAAACGATTACGTTCGCATTGATGGTCCCAGCGTTTGGATTGAATATTCAGCCCAGGGAGGTATTGTAATCCGGGGTGTTAGTCACCCTCATTCCGTGTGGAGAGATAGAATTAGCGACTATGGCGGCAACTAAGTTCAGGATCATCATTGCTCTTCTTTTTGGGGTTTTGAGCAGTGAAATTTTAGCACATCCTATGCCCAATTCCCTGGTATTGCTCAACTTCCAAACGCAAGCAATCAATGCGGAATTAAGGCTGCCCTTGGGCGAGTTGCAAGCCGCTTTGGACAATAAGCTGGTAGGCACACCCGAAAATTTGATCGCGCAAAACGCTGAATTTTTAAAAGCCTACCTGTTGCAGCATATGAAACCGAAAACTAACCAAGGAATACCCTGGCGAGTGAAGTTGGAAACAATGTGGCTTGAATCTGCTGAAAACCCAAGCTACGGGAAGTATTATGAACTAGTTGTTCTTGCGAAGTGGCTGCCGCCTAGCTCGGCAGCGCTTCGCAACTTTGTATTGGAATACGACGCCATTGTACACCAAGTAGTAACCCATACTATTTTGGTTTCGATTCGACAAAGCTGGAATCAAAACAATAATTTGGCAACCTCAGCGCAATTAGGGGTGATTTCCTTAGATATCCCTAGTGGAACCATTCCCCTGCTACACATCAACCTTGACCAAAGCGGTATTGGGCTAGGGTTCGTTCAAATGCTCCGCATGGGGATGCGGCACATTGCAGAAGGTCTTGACCATTTGCTCTTTTTATTCACCCTGCTTTTACCCGCTACACTATTGGTCGAAGGCAGGCGTTGGGGGCGTTTTGGCGGGGTCTCTTACAGCCTCAACCGTTTATTGCGCATCATCACTGTATTCACATTGGGGCATTCGCTGACACTAATTTTTGGAGCCATTAGGTTGTTTCCAGTACCTACTCAATTGATTGAAACACTGATTGCCTTTTCCATCTTGATTTCAGCGATACATGGGTTTCGTCCACTGTTCAAGCGCCAGGAGCTGTGGATCGCTGGTTGTTTTGGTCTGATTCACGGATTGGCTTTTGCTGAAGGCCTGGCTTTTTTAAACCTTGATTCCTTACACCTGGCCTTGAATATTTTAGCGTTCAATCTGGGTATTGAGTTGATGCAATTATTGTTCATTGCCTTGGTTATCCCTTGGGTGATTTTGCTAAGTCAAAGCACTCTCTTCAGGCCGTTCCGTTACTTTGCTGCAAGTTTGGCCACCATCGCTGCTTTTGCTTGGCTGTTTGAACGAATCAGCACAAAGCCCAATCTGGTGAGCGTATGGTTGGAAAACACCAAAGACCAGGCGATCTGGCTTTTGCTTGGGCTGATTACCATGTCCTTGGCTAGTTTTATTTTCCAGTACCTTGGTCGAGGTTCTTCTCCTGGCTTGTTCAATCGTAGTGCCAGCCTCAAGCGGGGTGATGGAATCCCAGAACATTGAACTGAAGTATGCTACGCTATCACATGGGGATGTTAACACCGTCCATTATCCAATAATCTATTGACAAATGAATAACCTGCGATTGGTCCTGTTTGTGGTCTTGTGCTGCAATGTTTTGCTCAGCTCTTGTCAACCGCCGAAAGCGAATACACAAGGCATTGATCGAAAATGGCTGGATTTGCCTTATGCTACCCATTCAACAGCTCAGAAGCTGGACATTTACCTGCCAAACAGAGGAAATGGACCCTTTCCTGTGATTGTTTCCATCCACGGGGGGGCATTCAAAATGGGCGACAAAGGAGATTTTCAAGTCAATGCACCACTAAAGGGCTTGCAAAGGGGCTACGCTGTGGTGAGCGTCAATTACCGACTCAGCAGTGAAGCCATTTATCCCGCACAAATCCAAGATGTCAAGGCAGCAATCCGATTTATTCGTGCTAACGCTCGAAAATACAAACTTGATCCTGCCAGGATCGCCACTTGGGGTGGCTCAGCAGGCGGTAATCTGGCGGCAATGGCGGGTGTTTCTGGTGATATAGCCTCTTTGGAAGACCTGGAAATGGGTAATGCCAAGCATTCCAGCAGGGTTCAGGCTGTTGTTGATTGGTTCGGTCCTATCAATTTCAATACCATGGATGAGCAGTTCACGCAATCGGGTAAAGGAAAGGCTGATCACAATGACGCCAATTCACCAGAATCCTTGCTCATCGGTAAGCCTATTACTGAGGCTCTGAACCTGGTGAAAATAGCCAACCCAAGCAGCTACATCAGCACTGACGATCCTGCATTCTTCATCCAGCACGGGGAAGAGGACCATTTAGTACCCACTGAACAATCTATTTTCTTTGCGCAAGAATTAGAGAAAGTGCTGGGAAAAGAAAAAGTGACAATCAAGCTCTTGCCAATTGCCAAGCATGGGGGCAAAGAATTTGAATCCGTAGCTAATCTTGATCTTGTATTCGCTTTCTTGGACAAACACCTCAAAAAAACCAACTAGGGGAGCGTAAAAAAGTAAGGTAACTATTTGGCTAAAATAAGGTGGACATATTTGCTCTTGAGGTTTAGCAAAAAAAGAACACAACTTCCTTCCAGTCAGTTGCTTAATCAGGTAGTTTTCTTTTTTCACTAACCCTAAACCTGTCCACCTTATTTTTTACGCTCCCTAAGAAATGGCACCCCCTCAAAAAAAACTTGGTTTCCTGACAAATCTTTTATCCCAGTGATTATAAATTTCTTCAATTTGGGTAATCATCGCATTGCTAAAAACGAACAAAAAGGTAGTCTCGACTAAACCAACCCAAGAGGAGTTGTCGCTTTCCCATACAAACTAGCATACTTTGCCAGATACTTCCCGATGATGTCGAACTCTAAATTTACCGGTTCACCGACCTGTAAATCCTGGAAAGTGGTGTTTTCAAAAGTGTAGGGAATAATGGCCACCGAAAACTCGTCGTCCACTGGATTGACCACGGTGAGACTCACTCCATTCACGCAAATCGAGCCTTTGTTCACCAGTAGCCTTTGTTCACTGGGCTGGTATTTGAACCTAAAATTCCAACTTCCGTCGCGGTCTTCGCGGCTGGTACAGGTTCCCAGGCCGTCCACGTGGCCTTGCACAAGGTGGCCATCCAAGCGAGCGCCTTGCCAAAGCATGGCCCGCTCCAGGTTGACTGCAGTGCCAATTTGCCATTTGTTCAGTTCAGTCAAATTCAGGGTTTCTTCCACTGCTGTTACAGTGTGAGTGCCAGCATTGAGGGCGACTACGGTTAGGCAGACGCCGTTGTGTGATACACTTTGGTCAATCTTCAGCTCCTGCGAGATGCTCGACTGGATCGTAAAATGCAGGTTGCTGCCTTCTTTTTCAATGTGTTGTACACGCCCTAGCGCTTCGATGATTCCGGTAAACATTACGGGAGTTATGGATTATGAGTTATGGGTTATGAGTGAGGGATTTATGGGTGAATTTTGGATTGGATATTCATTCCTTCCATTACTTCATTTTAGGTGTGGATTATTACAAACGTTTCCCCGAAGAAAGGCGCTATCATGGGATGTGGGTGAGTGGATAGTGTTTTCTTTTTCAAACACACCAAACCGTGCAAAGATGTTCATACCTGCCTCAGCTAATGCAAGTGAGCACCACCCATAACCCATAACTCCCAACTTATAACCCATAACGCTATTTCACCAGCTGAATAAACCCTTCCAACGGCCTCTCCAATGGAACAACCCCCGTGGAGCGTTGTTCAAATACCTGGCAAGTATAATAATAAGTGCCAGCCGGCAAAGGTTCTCCCTGTAAATTGTTGCCATCCCAATTGATCTTTGGATCGGTGGTTTTGAACACCACTTGCCCCCAACGATTGACGATTTTCAGGTCAATGCTCTGGATGAAACAGAAGGGATAGGGCTTGAACAACTCATTTTGCCCATCACCATTGGGTGTGAAGGTATTCGGCAGGCTGTAGCTTGGGCAGTTTTCTACACAAACGATATTGGACCTTGCACTTTCATTGTTTAATTGGTCAAAAGCCGTCACGGTGTAGCAGCCTGCGATGCCGTTTTCGGGTTTGGTTTCTAATCGCAAAGTACCCGGTGAAGTGATCCGCTGGATGCGGGTGAAATTGGGCTCATTGGCGCTGGGACTGTAGTATACATTGTAGCCAGCCAAATCAGTTGCTTCAGGACAAGTTTCGGTGGGTCGGTTCCAGCTCAGGGTATTGAATACTTGACGCGGATCGTTGCAATCGACCGGGCGATTGCAAATAGTGCTTACCGCTAGGCGAGGTGCGCAGGGCGGCACATTGTCTTGCGGGCGGTTACAAGCCTCTTGCGAGTGATTGCGCAGCGGATTGGGTACCCCCGGAATGCCGTAGGAACCAAATGCCCGGATTTTGTAGCAATATTCGGCTCCATTCACCAGATTACGGTCCACGTAATTGGTAGTTGCTACAGTAGCAATAGAGTCAAAAGTACCGCTGGCGTTTTTGCGCAAAACGGTGTAAGCAAAATTATCCCAGGGCGTACTAGCCGTCCAACTCAATTGCAATAATTTATCCGAGGAATTGACCCTTAAGAAAACGGTCGATGCGACTGGTGTACTGCCCAAAGGTGTAGTCGAGGACCTGCCTACATAAAAACGCACCCGGTAAGAGTAAGGATTGCTGGCAGTATTGAGGGCTTGATCGAGGAAACAAGTATCATTTGCTCCTTTAAAAGTCGCACTGGTAGTACGTCGAATGACCTGGAAGGCGCTTTCTTGTGGAGTTGAGCCTTCGGCCCTCAACAATTCGTAGATGTAAGGCCCCGGATTGGTCAAGGTATCCAGGTCAGCAGCCTTGGGTTTGGTCCAGCATACCTGCACTGCCCCATTGTTGGCACCAGTAGCTGTCACATCTGCTTTGATGATCAGCGGCAAGTTGCGGTTGAGTTGCATACAAGCCTCCTTTGAGGGTAAACTTTCGATCAAGTTGTAGGCAAAACGGCCGCCAGGGGTAGTTCTAGCAAATTCGGCCAAAACCCTATAGCAATAAGTCCTGCCTGGTTCCACATCCACATCTCGGTAATGGTAGCGCCCGTTCAAGCTGTCACGAATGGCTACTAAAGTCACTTTGGTGTAACCTCGTCCCCTTAGCCCTGTGGTACAAGTGTCGGGTTCAAAACTACTGCTGCCTATCTTTCGCCATACCGTAAAGCCTCGGAAATAATTGTCGGCAGCCTTGTCGCAAGCGTAGGGCTTGTCCCAGGTCACGTCAATAAAACCATTGCCGGGGCTGGCCCTTACCCCTTGAGGCGGCGGCCCTACTACTTTGATGCGGAAGGTTTTCAATACCGAGAGCCCCGTCGAATCTCGTGCATAAAAGTCATCCACTGCCCGGAAGACTACCGAGTAGGGCTGCTCGGCGATGTGTTCACAGGTAGTCGCCCAGCGGAAAGTCTTGGTCAAAGGGTCGTTTTGATAGCCATTGTTGTTGGGCAGGAAAGTAGCTTTGCTTACTGTAACTTCAAAAGGACCACCAAGGGCACCAAGCCTGACCTTTTGGCGGGTTTCTTCAATTGGAGCGGTTGCAGTCACCGGAAATTGAATGACCTGTCCGGCAATGACACAAATCTCATCCTTGGCTAAGTCAATTTTAGGTGGTTGGTTATCGCAAGATTGGATCAGGATTTGCATGTCTCGAACGATGGTATCCAGCGGGCGGCCTCGTCGATATTCTACAATGATGATGGCCAGGTTGTATTCGCCCGCTCGCTGTGGTGCATCCCAAATGATCTCTCCTGTTCGTTCGTTGATCCGTAGGTTGTTGCGTGGGCCTGGCGAGATCATATTTGGAAACTGGTAGTTGGGCACGGGAGTATTCAACTCAGCAAAAGGTACGATGAGTTTGTATGCCAAACTGTCTCCATCGCGGTCGAAAGCATTGGGGTTATGGGTAAAAGGCTTGCCAACACAACCGATGTCGATTGGTGGCTGTAAAAGAACAGGCGTACTGTTGCAACCGTCAATTTGGGGATTGGGGAAGGTATACACCGTTTGCAGGTGAAAACGAATTTGTTCCGAGTTGGGGAAATTCACGTTGATGATGCCCCCATTGCGGTTAGGGTCGTTCATCGAAATGATGTAAGTACCCCGTGAAGGATAAGTATGAAATGCTTCATAGATGTTTTTACGGGTATCGTTTTCCAACAACTCGCCCTTTGCCTGTCCCCCCAGGACCGGGCCATTGATCCTTGCTACTCGAATGCATTTGGAACCATCGCCCCAGCAAATGTCCAATGAATCGCGGTCGACCATGAAACTACTCGCTTTGGTGTAGGTAACAATGGTAGCTTTGACCCGCAGGCTGCTTACACAATTGCCTACTTGTTCGATAGAGATTTCACCAGCCCGGTTGTGGGTAGCCAACAGACTCGTGTTGCCGAACAAAAGCACACAGGCTGAAAACAGCAAACGGATTTGGGTAGAATTTAGAAGCATGGTTCAAATGGATTGGGCTTTTCCCGTCTATGCAATTCAAACAAGCAGGTAGTGAATATTTGTATCCAGTTGTAAAATACAAACACCAAGGGAGCATAAAATAAGGTAAACGAGTTTGGGTTTAGTGAAAAAAGAAAAGCAACTGGATGCAAGGAAGTTGTGTTCTTTTTTGCTAAACCTCAAAAGCAAAGTTGTTTACTTATTTCAGCTCAAATGCCAAGGTAATGTAACAATTTTTCTTTGGAAAGGATGTGTGAACCAGCATATTCGCAGCCTGGGAGACGAAATTCAAAAGATTTGGGGCTCAATTTGAGCCCCAAATCCAGTGCGCTATTTCGTCAAATAGGCAATCATCACATCTCGGACATCGTTCTTGATCGATTTTCCGCTCGACAAGGAATAGGTTTTGGGCTCAATGGCCTTGAACTGGCTCAAAAAATTGAGGTTTGCTTCACTTCCGCCTGCTACAAAAGCCGACAAAACGACCTTGTAGATTTGTTTGTCGTCGATGACTTTACCCGACAGCGCCCATTGGCCGTTTACCTTACTCACTTTACCAACTTGCAGATAACCTCCCTCGGTTTTGTTTTTCTCTAGGCCAGCGTCCAGCACTTTTTTTACCTCTGCGCCGGGCAAGTCCATCTGTGCAAAGCCACCGCCAAAAGGGAAAGTTCTCACGATATCGTATTGCGTAATGGCCCCCGACAAGTTGTCGTCTAGGCGCATTGAACCTGAATTGATCATATACGCATCAGCGCCAGGAGCCACATACTCCATTGCAGTCACCGTCAGGGCCCCAAAATTGGTCTGGCGGCTGCGAATATCACTTTCTTTACACTCCAGGGTTTCTTTCAGATCCATCAGTTTTACTTCAGGCTGGTAGCCGTTGCTGCGCAAAGTTTGGTCTACTTTGGCAATCCATTTGTCGACCACAGCCTGGGTTCCTGGCTCATTGGGCAGGCTTGGGTCGATGGTTTTGAGGGTGGAGCGGATCTGGTACATTTTAGATTCCGGGTCAAAACGGCAACGGTGGATGTAGACTGTTTTGGCATTGGCATCAGCCTTGGTGATGACCGTGTTTTCTACGTAATAGCTTTGTGCATCGTGGTCGTGACCACCCATGAAGAGGGCTACCCCTGGTACTGCTTTGGCCAAGGCTTGGTCATCGGCGGCAGCAATATGGGTCATGGCCATGACTAGGTCGCTGTTGGTCTTGGCTTTGCCAACGGTGCTTCTAAAACTCTCCTCCAATGGCAAATAATGTACGTAAGGACGTTTGGTAAACGGTAAAAGCACTCCGGTCAGGGCCACTTTGGCTACATCACCAGCTTTATTTTTGAACTCGTGCACCACATACTCTGGTACTTCCAGGGTTTGGCCATTGCGAGTTTGGCGAAATGGTGCAATGTTTCCACCCGTATAAACCCTACGCACATTGGATGTTACAAAACGGAAAGCACACTGGTTCAGGCGTTTGGCTAAAAGGGCCGAATCTCGGTTGTCGAATTCGTGGTTCCCAAAGGTAGCATAATCAACCCCCAGCGCATTCAAGGTCTCGATCATTTGCAAACCGGCGATTTTTTCATTGTTTTCCAGATTGAGGTTGGCAATGAGGCTGGGGGAGAGAAAGTCCCCTGAAATTACGGTGATCACATTGGAATTTTCTTTTAGCAATTCCTGCCGCAAACTTGCCACACGAGCCAATCCCCCAGCTTTGCCACCTTCCAATGGAGCGATTTCATACACATCGTTGAGCTGTAAAATGGTGAAATCTACGGGTTGTGGTTTGCGGATTTCTTTGACTGGAGTGGGAGGGGGGCTGTACGTTGTTTTACAAGCTTGTAATGCAACAAACAGTAATAACAGAAAATAGAAACGAGCAATTGACATGTATATGGTTTTGAAGTGAGGATAGCCCCTCTAACAGATTGGATTTTGCTTGGTGACAAAAAAACTGAAAACTTCTGAGAAAGGCATTCTGAACAATGAAGCCGCAAAGCGGTTAAAGGCTTTCGTTAACTTGCTTAGTTTATTTGATCAGCGGCTCTATGGAGAAGGATATAACAAAAAGACCGGAAAAGTAACTTTCCCGGCCCTAAGTAAAACTAAACCCCAGTTAATGCTCTTTATCGAGAGACTCGATTTCGCTGATTATCAATTAATTGGCGGAATCGAACTGGGTATTTTATCGCAAGTTAAGACTAAATTTCTAAAGAATCAAGTGTTGTATTGACAAATTCGCGCTTTTTCCTGTTTTTTAACATAAGCCATTAGCATATGTTTAAACAATAGTCGCAATTTCATATTGGCAAATGTATGTCACGGGTTTCTTTTTACCAAGCATATTTGTAAATTTTTTTGAAACTACAGTCTTAGATTACGGCTTTAAATTGTTTTGAAACGCTAAGTTTTTCAGCCGCTTAAACAGATGTAGGCTTTTATTTCTCCTTGAGAAAGCATCGTCAATGATTTGGAATTTTACCCTTAAAAATCGGTTAGGTATAATTATTATTTGGAATTCAATTTTTTACTGTTGATAAAATTAATTAACTTAAATGAATTTTTCTAAAGAATGTCCGCGCTCAATGGTGCATCATAGACAAATAAGCCAGCAGCTTCGTGTACACGAAGCTGCTGGCTTATTTTAGAAAAAATTGGTCAGAAATGTGAAACTTCACCACGGAGAGCCCTGTTTCAAGCATTTTTATTTTCCGATACATAAGAAGGATAACCCACCTTGGCGTACATCTTCGCGATGCGGTGCGCGTGCTCATCATAGGCGGCTTCAAAAATCTCGGCTGCACGTTGAGTACCCACCACTGAGCCAGCAGCCAAAGCTTTGGGTGGATTTCCAGCCTCGGTTAATAAGCGGGCCACTTCGGCTTTAATGGTATTGACCAATAGCGCACCACCTACTGTTGAGCCTGGTGCCACGGGCATCTCTAAATTTGGAATCCAGACCATTGCATCACCGACGGGTGCGCCCGTATCGAGTACCAAATCAGAGAAGTCGCCCAGTTTTTTGCCGTCAGCGCGTTTGCTGGTGCTTTGCTTGGAGTGTTCCACGGTGACCAAGGAAACTACTTTGATGCCGTTTTTTTGAAAGATCTCGGCCATTTCAATGGGCACTACATTGCAACCGCTGGAAGAAATGACCAATGCGGTATCTACACTCGAAAGGTCAAAGTTGCGCAAAATGCGATCAGCCAGGCCCGAAACGTTTTCCAGAAACATGGCTTGCCGTTGGCCATTGGCACCCACCACCAGGTTGTGAAAGGTCAATGAAAGTTCAACGATGGGATTGAAACCGGGAAAAGAGCCATAACGTGGCCACATTTCTTCGACCATGATTCGGCTATGTCCCGATCCAAATACGTGGACCATGCGCCCTGCCAGGATACTTTCTGCAAACCAAGCGGCGGCTTGCTTGATTGCTGGCTTTTGTTGTTCCACCACATTGATGATGTGGCGGGATTTGTCAAGGAAGTCTTGAATAACGTCGTTCATTGTTTGTGAATAGTTTCTTAGTTTGCTACTGCTGATTGGCTAGCGCGTTCAAAAGTACAGTGGGAAGACCGCTTTGACGAGAAAAATTACTCGTTTTTTGCCCGAAAAAATAGCAAGCGTGACCTTCCGCTTCTTCTGCGTCTGAAAATGCGTCTGAAAAAACACAAATATCGTCCCATGAATCGCATTATTGTTGATTTAGTTTGTAAAATCTAAAGGCTATAAACCCGTTAATGGTACCATTAACATATCGTTTGATAGGGGCTTGTACAAATACTCGGAAATGCCCGTTACTTTTGTACACAGATTTTGTAAACCACTTGAAAGTTATAATCTGGTCATCCAGCGCGCAACTTTCAATAATCAAAAACACACACAATTCAATAACCATGAAGAAATTGTTCTTTGCTGCTCTCCTTTTGTTGGGTGCCAGCTTCGCAGTAAACGCTCAAGGTGCAGCCAAGCCAGACGCTGGCAAAGCCAACGCTGTAAAAGGCCCTAAAATGGTTTTCGTCTCCGAAACCATTGATTACGGCAAGCTTAAGTACAAAGCTGACGGCAACCGTGTTTTCAAGTTCAAGAATGTAGGTGATGAGCCGCTGGTGATTACTTCTGCTCGCGGCAGCTGTGGTTGCACTGTTCCCACTTACACTGAGCAGGCCATCCAGCCAGGCAAAGAAGGCGAAATCAAAGTAGCCTATGCTACTGACCGCGTTGGTCCTTTCACCAAGGGCGTATCAGTGGTAACCAATGAGAAGGAAGGCGACGGGTTCAAAACCCACAACCTGACCATCAAAGGTGAAGTTGCTGCTCAAGAAGAACAGAAAGGCACGCCTGACAAGGCCGTAAACCCTTTCAACAACAACAACTAAGTAGGACTAAGCCCTGCTTTGTCGGTGCGTCCGGATACTCTAGTGTGGTGTCCGGGCGCGTTGTCATTTCGGGAGCTTGAGAAGTAAAGGACTACTTCAAAGCTAGTCCACGTGTACTTTATCCGATCTCTTCAACCCTCAACTTTCCAACCACATACCTTATATATATGTACCCCCATTCAACAATTTTCTATTTTCTGAAAACTTCGGTGTAATTTCTGTAGCTGTATTTTTGTGGTTTTATGATCAACATGCCAGGTTTAGGACCTCGAAGCGGGGCAATTCTAAAGATTCTTTCAAATTCTGTTTTGGTCAACGCTGTGCAGGTAATTCTGCAATTCTGTAATTCCGAAAATCCTGGTTTAGACAAAAATTCTGGTCCAGATAAAAAAAGCACCCCGCTTGGTTGTTCAGACCGCGTTCTCCGAAGGTCTTAGTATTTTGTAAAGAATCGTATAAGTTTACATCGGTCTAATGCGGCCAAAACCGTCATCTTCTTTGACTCGAAACCTCTTACCTAAACTTTCACCCTCTTTTTTTGTTTCAAAAATGTGCATAAATAGTGTCGAAAAAAAATTTCAAAAAAAATCGTACAACTTCTAACACTCTTTATATCTTTGCACTCCGAAATTCGACCTATGGCGAAAAAGAATTTGATCAAGCAAGACGGGATCATCGAAGAAGCACTATCTAACGCAATGTTCAGGGTGCGTCTGGAGAATGATCACACGATCATTGCCACTATTTCAGGTAAAATGCGCATGAACTACATTCGTATTTTGCCTGGTGACAAGGTATCGGTGGAGATGTCTCCATACGACCTTACACGTGGCCGGATCATATACCGTTACAAGTAGTGGACCGTCCGCTGTTTGAGGGACTTTTACAAAACACAACGCAATGAAAGTCAGGACATCTGTCAAGAAGCGCAGCGAAGACTGCAAAGTCGTGCGCCGGAAGGGCAAAGTTTATATCATTAACAAGAAAAACCCTAAGCTGAAGCAACGCCAAGGCTAATTGGCATTTCAGCAGGGTAGATTCAAAAGCACATTCAATGGCTCGTATCGCAGGTATTGATTTGCCTAGGAACAAGCGCGGCGTAATTGCCTTGACCTACATCTTCGGAATTGGTCGTACGACTGCTTCCAAGGTGTTGGCAGCTGCTGGTGTAGATGAAAGCACCAAACCAGCTGAATGGAACGATGAGAACATCAAAGAGATTTCTCGCATCATCGGTTCAGAGTACAAGGTAGAGGGTGAATTGAAAACGGAGGTTGCCTTGAGCATCAAGCGTTTGCAAGACATCGTGTGTGTTCGTGGTTTGCGTCACCGTAAGGGCTTGCCCGTTCGCGGTCAGCGCACTCGCACCAACGCACGCACTCGCAAGGGTCCGCGTAAAACTGTGGCAAACAAGAAGAAAGTAACCAAGTAAATCGGTTCAGTTTCGACTGAGCGCCTGATTTCAAAAAATCTCAAATGGCAAAGGCTAACAAAAAAGTTAAGAAACGTAATGTGAAGATCGATTCGGATGGATATGCCTTTATCCAGGCCACCTTCAACAACATCATCGTTTCTGTAACGAACAGGACTGGCCAGGTGATCTCCTGGTCTTCAGCGGGTAAAGCAGGCTTTAAGGGTTCTAAAAAGAACACTCCTTATGCAGCACAAGTGGCTGCAAGCGATGCTGGCAAGACTGCACATGATGCAGGGATGCGTTCTGCTGAAGTTTTCGTGAAAGGACCGGGCTCCGGCCGTGAAGCCGCGATTCGCGCGCTTGACCAAGTGGGTATCCGCGTCACGAAAATCAAAGATGTAACGCCGGTACCACACAATGGCTGCCGCCCTCCGAAACGCAGAAGAGTTTAACCTAAGTAATCAAGAACAATGGCTAGATATACTGGTCCAAAGACCAAAAAAGCAAGAACGTTCGGAGAAGCCATTTACGGTGCAGACAAATATTTTGAGCGCCGCAAAAATAACCCTCCTGGCCAGCATGGTGGTGCACGCAAGCGTCGCCAACGCTCGGACTATGCCGTTCAATTGGCTGAAAAACAAAAAGCTAAATACACTTACGGGGTGTTGGAGCGTCAATTCCGCAACCTGTTCGACAAAGCCAGCAGCAAAAAAGGCGTAACAGGTGAAGTACTTCTCCAATTGTTGGAGTCTCGCTTGGACAACGTCGTTTACCGCATGGGCCTCGCACGTACCCGTGCAGGCGCTCGTCAGCTGGTTTCGCACAAACACATCATGGTCAACGGCATCTTGACCAACGTACCTTCTTGCCTACTGCGCCCCGGCGACGTAGTAAGTGTACGCGGTAAGAGCCAAAACCTCGATAATATCCGCGAAAGCATCAATGCTACCCGCAATGATCGTCGCTACAGCTGGTTGATCTTCAACCAAGATAAACTAGAAGGTACTTTCGCCGAATACCCTACTCGCGATCTGATCCCAGAAAAGCTCAACGAGCAGCTGATCGTCGAATTGTACTCCAAGTAATCAAACTGACATTGTTGGTACCAGTCCCATTTTATTTTGGGGCTGGTATCGGCATATATATTTGAGTGCAGCATTGGAAGACGTTCCAGTGTGCTCGTATCTGACCGGTCATTTACTCCTACTCAAAGTCCAATTTTCTATATGAGCATTCTCAATTTCCAAAAGCCCGACAAGATCGTAATGCAAAAAGCAAACGATTTTGAAGGCACTTTTGAATTTAAACCCCTTGAACCGGGCTTTGGCCAAACTGTTGGCAACTCATTGCGTCGCGTATTGCTGTCTTCTCTGGAAGGCCATGCGATCTCCGCAGTACGCATTGCTGGCGTTGAGCACGAGTTCGGCACCATTCGTGGTGTAACTGAAGATGTGGTTGAAATCATCCTGAACCTGAAACAAGTACGCCTCAAGCGTGTAGTGGGTGATGACGATTCCAGCAGCGAAAAAATCTACTTGACCCTCAACGGCAAGGAAGAGTTCCGCGCTTCTGACATCGAAAACGCAACCAATGTTTTCCGGGTGATGAACCCCGATTTGCACCTGTGCACCATGGAGCCTTCGGTGAACCTGGAAGTGGAATTGACCATCTCAAAAGGTCGTGGTTACGTTCCGGCTGATGAAAACCTGCCTAAAGATGCGCCCATCGGCGTGATTCCGGTAGACGCAATTTATACGCCGATCAAAAACGTTTCCTACAAAATCGAAAGCACCCGTGTTGGTCAGCGTACCGACTACGAGAAGCTGATGATCGAAGTAAAAACTGATGGCACCATTCACCCAGAAGATGCCATCAAAGAAGCTTCTCGCATCATGATCCAGCACCTGATGCTGATCACCGATGAGAACATCACCTTTGATGACGCTTCAAGCCGCGAAGACAATATCGTGGATGAACACATCTTGCACATGCGCAAGTTGTTGAAAACTTCTCTGGAAGACCTCGACTTGTCCGTACGTGCATACAACTGCCTCAAGGCTGCCAAAATCAATACCTTGGCAGAACTGGTACAGTACGATACCCACGAACTCCTCAAATTCCGTAACTTCGGTAAGAAGTCTTTGGTAGAAATCGAAGAACTGCTCGTGGAAAAAGGCTTGACCTTCGGCATGGATTTGACGAAGTACAAACTGGACGAAGAGTAATTTTTTTAAACTGAGGAGGGCTGAATAAACTATTCATTCCAAGCCTCAAATAGCAAATACCTGCGCGCAGTGTTCCCATTGCTGCGCGGTGTTGCGAAGCTAATTTCAAAAACGTCATGAGACACGGAAAAAAACACAACCACCTTGGCCGCAAGGCTGAGCACCGTCAAGCGCTGCTGATGAACCTCAGCAACGCACTGATTGAACACAAGCGCATCCAGACCACCCTGGCCAAAGCAAAGGCCCTGCGTGTACACTTGGAGCCGCTGGTTACCCGCTCGAAGGAAGACAATACACACAACCGTCGTGTAGCCTTCAGTTACCTGCAAAGCAAAGAAGCGATCAAGGAATTGTTTGACGTGATCGGCCCAAAAATCGGCGATCGCCCAGGTGGCTACCTGCGCATCCTGAAAGTCGGTTTCCGTCGCTCGGACGCATCTGAAATGGCCATGATCGAATTCGTTGACTTCAACGATGTGTATACCGCTAACGCTGAAGGCAAAATTGCCGGAACCAAGAAGCGCAGCCGTCGAGGTAGTGGTAAAAGCAAGCCTAATGCTCCTGCTACCGCTCCAGTCGTGGCTGATGATTCGACATTCGATGATGCGATCTTGGATGACAGCGACAACGCTGACGAAACCAAAACTGAAGAGTAAGCATGATTGCTCCTTCAAAATAGAAAAGAGGCGATGTTCCATTGGGGTGTCGCCTTTTTTTTGAGCCCCAAATCGCCCACTTTAGTACTTTTGTCCCGCCAACCAGATAGACCAAAGCCCAAGAAGAATTCATTTTGTGCCCAAACACATACAACAATGTCTGAAAAATTCGGCCTGGAGCCAGATCTCAAACCCGCGATCCTTCTGATGGATGATGGAACGATTTTTCATGGTAAAGCAGCAGGCAAAATTGGCGTAGCCATTGGCGAAATTTGTTTCAACACTGGCATGACTGGCTACCAGGAGGTTTTTACCGATCCTTCCTACTTTGGCCAATTGTTGGTGACCACCAATGCCCACATCGGCAACTACGGGGTCAAAAACAGCGAAGTAGAGTCGGAAAGCATCAAAATTGCCGGCCTGATTTGCAAAAATTTTACCGTCAACTACTCACGCAAGCAGGCCGATGACGACATCCAGGACTACTTCGAAAAAGAAGGCCTGGTGGGTATTTCTGACGTGGATACCCGCGCCATCGTGCGCCATATTCGCCACAAAGGGGCCATGAATGCCATCATTTCTTCCTCCATTTTAGATGTAAATGAATTAAAAGAAATGCTCAGCAAAGCGCCTTCAATGGATGGTTTGGAATTGGCTTCTAAAGTCAGCACCACTGAGCCTTATTTCGTAGGCGATCCTGCCGCCAAGCACAAAGTGGCCGTATTGGACTTTGGCACCAAGCGCAACATCTTGGAGTGCATGGCTCAAAGGGGCTGTTACCTCAAGGTTTTTCCCGCTAAAACCCCACTTTCCGAGTTACAAGCCTTCAACCCCGATGGCTTTTTCCTCTCCAATGGCCCTGGCGATCCCGCTGCGATGGACTACGCGGTAGCTACCGTGAAGGACATTCTCAAGCAAGACAAGCCTGTATTTGGCATTTGCCTGGGTCACCAGCTCCTGGCTTTGGCCCTGGATATTCCCACTTACAAGATGTTCAACGGGCACCGGGGCATCAACCACCCGGTGAAAAACCTGCTCACTGGTCACTGCGAGATCACCAGCCAAAACCACGGTTTTGGCGTTGACCCCAAGGCGATTGCCGCCAAGGAAAACGTGGAAATTACCCACCGCAACCTCAACGACGACACCATCGAAGGCATTCGCGTGAAGGGCAAAAAAGCTTTTTCGGTGCAATACCACCCTGAAGCAGCGCCCGGCCCGCACGATGCCCGCTACTTGTTCGACGATTTTGTGGGATTGATGGAGAATTGATGTAATGGTTCGTAAAACGTAAACTTTTACCGTAATTTTAGGAAGCCCCAATGCTGATGAAGTGGTATTGGGGCTTTTCAAATGTCAAACGCTTCGGCCTTCCAACCTTCAATGTTCTTTGTCTCACTACTGAAATTTATACCAACCCCTGTGACTGGTTTGCCCAAGTGCCAAAAGCTTGATAATACTGTTTTTGGCGAATTTGATTCAAAGCAATTTCAGCACACTGGTCTAATTTACACTGGTCTAATTTAAACTCAAAAATGAACACCTGTGCACCTGTTTCCACCACCGCATCTACCCGACCATCATTGGTGCACACTTCGCTATGAATATTGACCCCCATGTAAGTGAACAAAAGGTGAATCGCAGCGTGGAAGAATTTTTCAGGGTAATTTTCCTGAATAAAGTAGGGGATGGTTTTAAACAGACCCTTTAGTGTGTCGATCATTTTTTCCAATGCATCTTCTTCCAGGTATTTTTCGATTTTAATGGCCAAAGGCAGGCTTTCGCCTTTCGCCAAACCTCCGAAAGCCTCTAACAAATGCTCAGTCATTGAGTGTTGTACCTCAAAATTGGGGTAATCCAATTCGTACAAGCCGTACTTGTCTTTGGACTTGATGGTCAAATAACCAGCTTGGTAAAGCAATCCATAAACGTTCAGATTTTCCAATTCAAAAGAATCAAAACTATGCTTGCTTTGTGGGGTGAGCTTGAAATCGTAAAGACCTTTTTCCTTGAGCAACTGCATCAAGAAAGTAGGGGTACCTGTTTCAAACCAGAAATTTTCCAATTTTTGGGTACTGAAGAATTTATTGATGGAAACCGGGTTGTAAATCGTCTCAGCATTTTCTTCAAAACGATACCCATTGTACCAGAACCGCAGTTTTTCTAACAACTCCTTGCGCTCAAGTGACATGGCAAGTGCAGCTTGATCGAGTTCTTCGGCAAAATAGGATTCCAGCTCTTGCTGAGTATAGCCCAACATACTTGTGTATTGCGCATTCATACTCAAGTCAGTGAGGTTGTTCATGCCTGAAAAAATACCAACTTTAGAAAACTTGCTTACACCCGTGATGAAAACAAACTCAAGCACTGCATCCAAATCTTTGAGGATGGCGTAAAAACCATTGATTAAGTTACGGTTTTTTAATGCTTGTTCGTCATCTTTTCCTAAGTAAAAAGTAATGGGTGCATCATATTCGTCGATCAACACCACGATTGAGCCTTGGTGGGATAATTGTAACAATAACTCCTTGAATCGGGCCAAAACGCCAATCGTCTCTAAGCTGATTTGATGGGCTTTGGCCACTTGGTTGACTTCCTGTTCAAGGGCTGCTTGCAAGCCAAGGGTTTGAAAGTCAATGGTAGTGAAAGACATGTGAATGATTGGGGGCTTTTTTTCCCAATCCCAATGTTCAGCTATCCACAAGCCTTGGAACAACTCTTTTTCACCGGCATACAAAGCTTGCAGCACGGATATGGTCATCGACTTGCCAAAACGCCGGGGGCGAGAGATAAAGTAGTACTTGCCGCTGCTGCACATTTGGTGCAAAAAACGGGTTTTGTCAATATACTTGTAAGCACCTCTGATGATTCCACGAAAATCTTGTAGGCCCAATGGCAGTTTTTGGCTCATGGCATAAAGATAAGGTAAAAAATTTAAGCCTTGATCTTGAAGCCACGCTATTCGCTACCACTAGGGGCTGTTTTTTTAGACTTCTTCCTGCCATCACCCCTTCGATTCCCGCTTTTTACAATTTCATGCACAATTAAACGAAGCTTTACTGCTCCATTCCAAAGGATCGCCGTATCTTGGCGCTGAATTTTGTATTCAGCAAAAGTAGGGACCATCCCTGCTTCCTCATACCCACAAACACAAAACAACCTATGAGCACAATTATCGATGTGCACGCACGACAAATTCTGGACTCCCGTGGTAATCCTACGGTCGAAGTTGAAGTAACCACAGAAGACGGCATTGTTGGCCGTGCAGCAGTACCCTCTGGTGCCTCTACTGGCAAACATGAAGCCGTAGAACTTCGCGACGGCGACAACAAAGCTTACTTGGGCAAAGGTGTGACCAAGGCCGTAGCCAATGTTATTGACGAGATTTCTGACGAATTGATCGGTTCAGATGTAACCGACCAAGTTGCAATCGATAAACTGCTCATCGAGCTGGACGGTACTGAAAACAAGAGGAAGCTAGGTGCCAACGCTATCTTAGGAGTATCTTTGGCCGTAGCAAAAGCAGCAGCTGAAACCGTTGAATTGCCTTTGTACCGCTACATCGGCGGGGTAAATGCCTGCCACTTGCCTGTACCGATGATGAACATCCTTAACGGTGGTTCGCACGCGGACAACAGCATCGACTTCCAGGAATTTATGGTCATGCCCGTAGGTGCACCGACTTTCTCTGAAGCCATCCGCATGGGAGCCGAAGTTTTTCACCACCTTAAAACGGTTTTGAAGAAAAAAGGCTACTCGACCAACGTAGGCGATGAAGGTGGTTTTGCCCCCAACATCAAGTCGAACGTAGAAGCCATTGAAACCGTGCTCCAGGCCATCGAAGCCGCTGGCTACCGCCCCGGAGAAGACCTGGTAATCGCAATGGACGCAGCTGCATCTGAGTTTTATGATGAAGAGCACAAGGTTTATCACTTCAAAAAATCCACGGGCGAAAAACTGACTTCCAGCGAAATGGTTGGTTACTGGAAAGAGTGGGTTGAGAAGTATCCGATCGTTTCGATCGAAGACGGCTTGGCTGAAGACGATTGGGATTCCTGGATCGACATGACCAAACAATTGGGCAGCCGCCTGCAAATTGTAGGCGACGATTTCTTTGTAACCAACACCAAGCGCTTGCGTGAGGGCATCGCCAAAAAAGCTGCCAACTCGATCCTGGTCAAAGTGAACCAGATCGGCTCTTTGACCGAAACGATCCAGGCGGTAGAAATGGCTCACCGCGCCGCTTATACTTCGGTAATGAGCCACCGTTCTGGTGAAACTGAAGACACCACCATCGCTGACTTGGCGGTGGCCTTGAATACAGGCCAAATCAAAACCGGCTCAATGTCGCGTTCTGACCGGGTGGCTAAGTACAACCAATTGCTCCGCATCGAGGAGGAACTGGGCGAAAGTGCTTACTACCCAGGCAAGTCGATCTTCCGCTGGTAATCGGGTACGAACCAAATGGGCATTGAATTACGTTTTGTAGCTGATTCAATGCCCATAAACGCACGATCATGAGTACAAACCCACTGCAACCCTTCCTAAACCTGGTTCCGGCCCCGTTTCGCAACCGTTACATCCTGGTTCTGACACTCTTCTTTTTTTGGATGATTTTCATCGACAAACACGATGTGATCACCCAATGGAGGCTAGAGAAAACCAAGGCTAAACTGGAGCGTGACAAGGATTACTACGCCAAGAAAATCAAGGAAGCCGAGCGCCAACGCAAAAATTTGCAGGAAAATGGCGAACGATTTGCCCGGGAAAAGTATTACATGAAGAAAAAAGGCGAAGACGTCTTTATCATTGAAGAAAAAAAATAGGCCAGTCAAAGGGCTTTAACCATTCATTTTGTATGTCAGTTCTCGTTAACAAGCATTCCCGGATCATTGTGCAGGGATTTACGGGTAAGGAAGGGACTTTCCATGCTACCCAAATGTTGGAATACAAAACCAATCTCATCGGTGGCGTTACTCCAGGCAAAGGTGGAACCGAGCACCTCGGCAAGCCAGTTTGGGACACCGTTGAGCAAGCCGTCAAACAGGGGGGAGCCGACACAACGGTGATCTTTGTACCACCTCCTTTCGCTGCCGACGCCATCATGGAAGCTGCGGATGCTGGCATCAAAGTCATCATTTGCATCACTGAAGGTATTCCAGTTCAGGATATGGTAAAGGTGAAAGCCTATATTTCTGACCGCGACTGCCGCCTGATTGGCCCTAACTGCCCTGGTGTAATCACCCCTGATGAAGCCAAATGTGGCATCATGCCTGGTTTTATCCACCGCAAAGGCAGCATTGGCATCGTATCTCGCTCTGGCACCTTGACCTATGAAGCTGTAGACCAAGTGACCAAAGCTGGCTTGGGGCAATCTACTTGCATCGGCATCGGAGGCGACCCCATCGTTGGTACTTCAACCAAGGAAGCGGTTGAATTGCTGATGAATGACCCTGAAACCGAAGCCATCATCATGATCGGCGAAATCGGTGGGGGCATGGAAGCCGAAGCTGCACGCTACATCAAGGCGCACGGCACCAAGCCCGTAGTTGGCTTTATCGCTGGTCAAACGGCACCAAAGGGCCGTAAAATGGGCCACGCTGGTGCCATCATCGGCGGCAAGGATGATACTGCTGAAGCCAAAATGAAAATCATGGAAGAATGTGGCATCCACGTCGTGAAATCACCCGCTGACCTCGGTTCTACCGTACTTAAAGCTTTGGGCAGGTAATCAATACCTTTTGCTTGACAAAAAAGCCAGCACTACTGAATTGTGGTGCTGGCTTTTTTGCATAGAGAAAAATTAGAAACGATACTCAAGACCTAAAGCCAAGGCCGATAGCCCGAAATTGGCACCAAAATTTGAGTGTGAGAATTGATCCTGAATGTTGTTATTGTTGATTTTGGAGTAGAAAAGCCCCCCCAAACTGCCAATCACCCTGAATTTTCTGCTGACATAGTAATTCATCCCAAGCCGTAGTCCGGTATTGAATTGAGCTGAGTCAATTTTTCGTTTATCCACCTGATTGTCTCTTGCATACCTTGACGAATAGAAGGCTGTGTTGCCAAAAACTTCGGTATAAACCTGAAACTTTTGTTCGGGATTCAAAGTGTAACGAAAAAATAGTCCGGGTTGTAGTGTAACGGATCGGCTTCGGTAAATAGAAATCTGGTCAGTATTGCTAACAAGTACCGAGGAAGATCCATAGAGATTGCTATTCATCCCAAGTTGGAAGCCCATCATCCAATGTGCGCTCAATTCTTTGCCAAAGTAAGCCGCTAGCCTAAAATCGTTGTTTTCAGACTTGTTCTGGGGCGAAGATTGGTCGTTTCTAATGATCCGGTCTTGCTGAAATTGACCGCCGATGAACCAGCGTTTTTCAGCGCCTTCGGACTGGGCAGACAAGTACTGGAAGAAGGCCAAGGCAAAAATGAGCGAGCAAATTTTTTTCACGGTCATGCATTTAATTAGTTGAAAATCAATTTCAAAACCTCCGGTTCAAAGTCTCAATTCCAAGCCTAAACTCAGGCTACTCAAGCCCAAATCGCTTGAAAAACCATTGCTGTTGGCCCTGCTTTGGGTTTGGGGTACTTTCGATCTTTCGAAGTAATAGCCAAAGTTGCCAAAATTGACCAATCCTCTTAATCTGGCATTGAAATTGTAAAAGGCACCACCTCCTAAGTTGACGAAATAACGGTTGGAGTTGGGGAGCAAGCGACTTTCGTTGTTGTAAAATTCTTCTTGTTTGATGTTGTAAAAACCAAGGGATGGGCTCAAAAAAACGTTGAATCGTTGTTGTGGATTGAAGATGTAACGGCTGAAAACATTAAAACCCAGGGAGCGGTTTGAACTGTTCCTGCGGATCAGTTCATTTACATTTTCATTCTTCAACAGCAACTCATCCGTTCCGTAGTTGCCCAAGGAGAGCGCCAAGCCCAACATCCATTTTTCGTTGAGTTCTTTTCCAAAATAGGGACTGAACGAAAAGCTGTTGTCAGTCCGTTTGGGCCTTACTTCGGTGCCTGAGACGGTACGAATGAGTTCGGTGTTAGAACGATTGTAGCCTACACTGCCGCCCAAAATCCAGGCCCGACGGGCGCTTTCTTCTTGTGCAGATAAGGCGTTTAGTAGTGTGAGGAACATTAGGCAAGTGAAGAATACTTGTTTCATATGGCTAAGATTTAATGGTGACAAATGGCGATGTTACTGTTCAAGGAGACAGGATATCAAGCACGTGAAAAGACCAAACTGAAAATATGATAGTGTTAAGAGTAAAGTCTATGTGATGAATAACTACGCAAAAAGCCTGGACTGAAAAATTGAAAAGGGAGCAGTAAAAAGTGAAATGATCAAAAAGAAACGACTTTGAAATATTCAACAATACAAATGTAAGGGTTTTTGGGATGGTAGGTTTGGTTTAACTTTTATTTAACGCAAATTATAGCCTAGTGGTACGAATTACAAATAACCACTAAGTTCTGGGAGGCTATTTGGCTTTGTAGCAAGGCGAGAGGAGGGAGAATAGTGGACTATTTTACCGACGAGCAGCGCAGCTATGGAGACAAAGAGGCTGCGAAACTTGGGGCGTATTTCAAATTCGTACCACTAGTGTTTTGTCCAACAAGTACAGCGATTTTCCATATAGATCCCAGCTTCAATTAGGGGGCTCGATCACCTTAAAACATAACTGACTGAACACGTATAATTAAAGAATAGCGGTTTCATTTTTTTTCGTATTTTTACTGATCTAAAAGGACCATGACTGCTACATTCAATGACGGGCTTAGGCTAAAAATGACCAAACACTAAAGAAACTCTCATGCGGAGTAGGTGCTTACCTTGAGTTGTGCTTGATGATTGGGAAATCGGAAAATCAAATGTACTTTTGCAAAGGCTGTGGCTCATCGGACTGAGGACTTACAAAAAAGAACGCAACTTACATTCAGTCAGGTGCTCTTCTTTTTTCACTAAACCGAAACTCGTTTACCTTATTTTTACGCACTCTAAAGAAAGTGTAAGCCCAGCAAACCATGGCTAAAAGCTCCATTTCCGTTCAAGCACCGCTGTATCAAAATACCAATATTGCTAGCCTGGAATTATTGCGTGGCTTGGCATCTGCGGTTGTTTGTTTGTACCATTTCACCAACGGAAACGACAACTTCATTTCCGAAGGCAACTGGGTCAAAGCTATTGCTGGTAAAGGCTGGTTGGGGGTAGAAATTTTTTTTGTCATTTCTGGGTTCATCATCCCTTACTCTATGGCGCGAAGCCATTACCGTTGGCGAGATTTTCCACTCTTTTTGCTCAAACGTTGGGTGCGGATTGATCCCCCGTTTTGGGTGAGCATCCTTTTTGTGTTAGGCTTAAACACTTTGTGCGCTTTGTATTTGGGGCCGTCACTTGCATTTCCCTGGCCACGCGTGCTCTTGCATTTCGGATATTTGATTCCCTTTTTCCCACCTTACCGGTGGCTGAATGGAGTGTACTGGACGTTGGGTGTAGAATTTCAGTACTATTTATTGATCGCGCTGTTTTATCCATTGCTTTTCCATCGGCGTACGTTTTATTTTTGGATTACCACCTCAGCATTTATAGCCATTTCGATATTCAACAGCCAACCCGCCTTTTTTTTCGATTACAGCATGTTTTTTATCCTAGGCTTTACCCTTTTTCGGCGCTTCAATGGCCAGCTGAAGCCCTGGGAGTTTTATCTCTTCTCAGCCGTCATTTTTTGGGCCATCTCGTACAAATTCAGTCTGCAATACTTAATAGCTGGTTTTTTCCCCTGGTTGCTGATTGCTTTTTGGCCAGATTTAAAAATATTGGGCTTGCGCTGGTTGGGGATGATTTCGTACTCCTTGTACCTGGTCCATTTGCCCTTGGGTGAAAAACTGATTCCATTGGCGGCGAGGTACATAGAAGGGGATGGTCTTCGTTTGGTTTTTGTGTTGGGGTTGTTTGCTTTCACCCTTGTATTGGCATATGGCTTTTATCTGCTCATTGAGCGGCCAGCCATGCGCTGGTCCAAGTTGGTGCACTATGGAGATAAAAGCCAGCCCCGCTCCTTTTTCGGCCCTTGATAATGGTTCAAAAATAAAGCTTTCCAATTTTTATGTTTCCTAATCAGACCATGTTGTCAACATCATGGTCGAAATCATGCTGGAAATCAGTAAGATAGGGTGTGGAGTGTGTAAGTGTGAGTTCGGGTGGGGGACTTCGAACATAAGTTTCGTCTCCAATTGAAAACGTGGTTTCTTCACACTCAAACCCAAACAAGCACACCCAAACCCAATTTCATCCGTGTTCCCAACTAGCCTCGCACAGCGAGGGGATAAATTTATAAAGGACGAAGATGTCTAATTTATTTAATCTGCGGCCCTTACTCCAAAAACTCAATCTGAAAATCATCCATGTACATCAATTTTCGATTGGGGTTGAATAAAAAGGCCCGAAACTCATGGCTGGGCGCATACAAACCTTGCAGCGGAAATTCCAAATCCACCTTGGTCCATTTATTGGGCTCAATTTCCTGACCATTGAAGTCTTTTTGCGCAATTTTCAATGTATTTCCACCCGCCCAAACCTGTGCTACCAGAGAGGCAGCGTTGTCTTTTTCCGACAACATCACATAAACACTGATCTTGGCCGTCTGGTAGGTTTTGCTCGAAATTTTTTCAAAAGACTGGATAAAACCCATGCTGTACTCCAAGGTAGAATCCATTTGGTAAAAACAATACCCACTGTGCCCTTGGCCTTTGTACACCTGGATATTGTTGCCAAAATGCGATTCGTAATCGTTGAGGAAAACGTCTTCTGAACTGAGGGCTTTTTTGTCGTTTTGGCAAGCTGTTAATACCAAAATCATCAACGCGCTTATGTTCCAGCGAAGGATACGATTGTTCATTGTGTTGGCTGTATTTTGGCCGCAAAATTAAATTTACTGTTGAAAATCTGGCAGCTTCTAGCAAAAAAAGAACACCAAGCTTATCTTCGGCCTGAAAAAATCACTCTCATTTGTCTTGACAACCTGACAAGTATGTTCAAAAAGACCAATTTCCTGTTCTTGTTTTTGCTTGCAACTTTGCCTTTTGCCTGTAAAAAAGAAGTCAATGTATTGCCCGACAACGTGTTTTTCAATGATTTTGAAGGCCAGTTTGGGTATTTACCCCATATTCAGCGCAGCAAAGGCCACAGCGGCAAATGTTTTTACGGCTTCAATCCCGAAACTGAATACAGTAGCACTTTCATGCTGCCATTCAAGCGCATCACCACCAAATCGTTCTCCAAATTGGCTTTTTCGGCCTACGTTTATTTGCCAGATCAAGCCGCTTCAGGAGCGTTGGTAATCCAAATTTACGACACAGCTGGCAACCGTATTGGCATTAACCAAAGCGATTTCAATGGGGAAAGCCTCGGTGTAAGGCGCTGGAAGGAAGTCCGGGTTGAACTTCCGCTAAAAGGCTTGTATTCAGCCGACCACGAAATCCGTTGCTTCGCCTTTAATCCCAATCGGGTTTCTTATCAACTTGATGATTTCAAAGTTGAAATGGTGCCGTGAGGGTTGAAAAGTTGAAATGTTGAAGGGTTGAAAAGATGGGCTTCGACACCAGATATGTTGCGTAGCATTCTTCTCAATTCCTCAACTTCTCAACTACTTTCATCCTTTAAAAGCGCCAAACAAACTTCCCAAAACCTGTAGTGCATTGTTCACCACTTCCTGGTTCTGCACGGGTATTTTTAGGTAGGTTTGGCCTGAATGCTCATCTTTTTGCACCAAGGAGTTGACCAACTCCGCTGTTTTTTGCGGGTTTTGGAGCGTTTGGGTCAGTCCACTCAAGAAACTGATGCCCATGCCGATCAGCTCTTGTGGGTTGGAAGGGGGCGCTGCATGACCGCTACCGTTGCCACTGCCACTTCCTCCGCTATTGCTAGTTTCGCTGCTGCTGCTGGCCGGATTTCTTTGCCCCTGATTTTCAGGACTTGAGTCGTCGCGGTTGGGGGTGTTTTCGGATTGGTTTTGTGGTCCACTTTTGGTGCTACCTTCGCTTTGGGCATTTGATCTTTGCGGAGCTTTTTCGTCAAAGTCTTCCTCCTCAATGGGTTGCATTGGGGGCTCGCTTTCTTGTACCTCGGTTTTTTCAGGCATCATGGCCTCGTCAGGTACTGCATTGCCCAGCACTTCTTCCTGATCGGTGATGGGCTCGAACTCAGCTGCTTCGCCAGAAACGACTTTGTTGGTCAAGTCTTCAATAGAGTTCATGAAGTCGTTGAAACTGTCTTTGCTGAGGAATACGTTTTCATCGCCCTGGTCCAAAACCCCGGCGGCCATTGACGACTTGAACTTGAGCTTGCCCAGGATACCGTGCTCAATGGTGCTGACGGAAATGAGGTTGATGACATTCACCCTTTTGGTTTGTCCCATGCGGTAAATACGGGCCACCCTTTGTTCTAAAACCGCGGGATTCCAGGGGATGTCGAGGTTGATGAGCAAAGATGCTTTTTGCAGGTTGAGGCCTACCCCGCCCGCGTCGGTGGAAAGGAAGATGCGAATTTCGGGGTCTTGCTCAAAACGGTCGAGCATTTTTCCCCGCTCTTCGCTGTGTACCCCACCGTGCAAGTTCTCAAATTTGATCTCTTTGGCTTCTAGTTCCTGGGCCACCAGGCGGGTCATGCGCTCCCATTGGCTAAAAATCACCACTTTCATGTCTTCGCTGACCATCGCTTCCTCCAAAATGCACATCAACTCGTCCACCTTGGTATCGTGGCGGGTTTGTTGGTCCACGATATAAGTGCTATCGCAGCTCATTTTCATCACATTGAGGCACTTGAGTAGCTTCAAGCGGTCTTGTTCATTCAGAAAGTGGAACTTGCGCCACTTGGCGATGAGTTGGGCCACATCGGTTTCATAGGAATTGTGCATAGCTTGTTGCTCGGCGGTCATGGGCACGAACAAGTTTTTGTCCATGCGCTCGGGCAATTGGGTCAGCACCGTTTTTTTGTTGCGGCGAATCATGATATGGGCCAAATCACGGCTGATCTTGCCTAAATCGCGGTAGCCTTTCACCATATTGCTATCTGGATCAATGACGGTATGGCGCTCCATGAACGCGTGCAAAGGGCCTAGGGCATAGGGGTCCACGTATTGCGCGATAGAGTACAACTCTTCGATTTTGTTTTCGAGAGGGGTGCCCGTCAGTACAAACCGGTAGCGGATGTCCAGCGACTTGACGGCTCTTGAGATTTTCGTGTTCCAGTTTTTGATGCGCTGGGCTTCGTCCAGGATGATTAGGTCTGGCTGCAGCACGTCTTTTATCGTGGTCAGGTCGTTGCCCACCATATTGTAGGTCAGGATTTTGAAAAACGAAGGATCTTCTTTGTACTGAACTTCTCGTTTGTTGGGTGCACCTTCGATGACTTTGGCGCTGAGTTGGGTAAATTTTTCAATTTCTTTTTTCCACTGGTACTTCAATGAGGTGGGGCAAACGATCAAAACACTGCCGATCAATTGTTCTTTTTGCAGCAGTGCAGCCGCTGCAATAGCCTGCACGGTTTTGCCCAAACCCATTTCATCCGCAATGAGGCAGCGTCCAGCCTTGGCCGCGAATTTTACCCCTTCCAATTGGTAAGGAAAAAGTTTGACCTTGATGGCATCACTCAAATAAGCAGGCAGGTCCTTGCTGATTTCCTCCACATGCAGTGCCCTTTGTTGATTTTCCCTCTCCAGCAAAATGAACTCCAACGCGTCGTCATAGCATTTGAAATTGGGTGCAATGGCTTTGGCTTCTTTCAAAAACTTGTCGAACACCAAATAGGCATCCGGGCGCATTTCCCCCTCGGCATCGAAATATTTTTTCGCCAATTGATTTAATGCATCGTATGATTGGCTGCCGATCCGAATGCGGATACTGCGCTTTTCGCCATAATGCAGAAAAACCGAAGAGTAAGTGCGTTCAGGTGGGTTTTTGAAGCGGGTTTTGTTGCCGCGTTGCTTTTCCAGGTGCAGCAAAGTCCATTCGATGTGCTTGCAAGTGCCCAGGGTATTGGTCTTGAAATCGGGGCAAGAGCAGAAATTTTGCCCGATCTCCCTGCTGCGTATGGCAACTTTATACGTGCTGCTGTATTCGGGATTGGAAACTAGGAAGTCAGAGTAAACGGGCTCGTCGCCGACGTTTTTCAGGATAAAATTTTGGGTTTCCGCGAATTGCTTACGGAGCTGAATCTGCCAACGGGCGGTTTCGAGGTTGCCGGGTTTTTTGTAATAGGAGACCCGATCATCGCCGGGTTTTTTCTTGCCTTTCGCTTTGTCTTTGCTCTTGTTGGATTGCTTGGCCATAATGGGTGGCGTTTGTTTGGGTGCAACATAGCTTGGGTTGCACGAATGATGTGGTTTGCCCAAATGTAAGCGAATCCGAATTGAAATTCAAGAAAGCAAGCAAGTTTGAAGAAAATCTGGGCGAATCAAAGCTCAATCGAAGCCCAATCTTTGACATTTTTCTTTTCGGTATCAAAACTGATGCCCACACCCAGGATATTTTTTTGTAGCAAGCGGTATTTATCGGCGTATGCTTTGTCAATGACTTGATTGATGGCGACTTGTGCGCTGGTATCTATTTTGAACTCGATGATGTAAACATGGCTGGGCGTCTGCACCACCACATCCATGCGCCCGTCGGAGGTGTGGACCTCGCTTTCCAGGTAAAGGCCCAGGTAACGGAAATGCAAATGCACCAAGGCACGGTAAAAATGCTCGCCTTTGTCGTCCGACAAGTGGCTGGGCAAATCCTTCAACAGGGAGTTGATCACCGTAATGACTTTGGGTAGGTCATTTTGCAAAAAACCGTCTTCCAATAGCTCCACTGGTCGCAGCGATTCGTTGGGATGTCGGCTCAATAGATTAGCAATCAGGTAGTTGTTGAGTGCTTCTTCCACCTCGCGATTGGGCAGGCCCAAAAGGTAGCGGCTGCGCGATGGATCGTAGCTTTTTACCGTCAAATAGCCCGTTTGGAACATCAAGGCATTGGCTTCCATGTTTTCCAGGTCGTAGCTGTCGAAGAAGCTGCTTGGAACTCTCGTTTCATCGATCCGATAAATGGATTGTTCTTTGAGCTGTTTGATCAAAAAAGTGGGCGTCCCTGTTTTGAACCAATAATCGGCAAATAGCCAGTTTTCAAATAAAAGTAAGATAGAAAAGGGATTATAAACACTTTTCACCCCATCCCAAGAGTAGCCATTGTACCATTCCTTGATTTTGTCGATCAGTTCAGTTCTTGACAAACCTGGGAATAATTGTCCAAGCTGCTCAATGTGAGGCTCAAAATTTTTCAGTAACTCTTCCTGGGTATAGCCAACTAAGGTGCCAAATCGCGGGTTAAGGGTCAAGTCAGACAGGTAATTCAAGTCAGAAAACAAGCTAACTTGGCTGAATTTGGAAACCCCAGTGATCAGGAAAAAACGCAAAGCGGCTTGTGCTGCATCGTCTTTGAGTCCACTGTAAAAATTTTTCAGGACTTGGCGATTGGCTTTAGCCTGCTCTAATTCGGCTTTGTCGAGGTAATCGATGATTGGCTTGTCGTATTCATCGATCAAAATTACAGCTTTGGGGCCTTGCTCCGAAAGGGCGATGATCAATTCGCGCAACTTGGATTTTGCCGAGGTACGTTCTAATTGTAAATCAAATTTTTGCGCTTGTTCATCTAAAAAATTACAGATGGCCTGTTCTAAGCCTAGATGGCCATAGTCCAACACATTGAATGAAATATAAATAACTGGGTGTGTCTGGGGCCAGTCCCATTTGTCTTCAATCCATAGCCCCTTGAATAAATCTTTTTTTCCTTCAAACAAGTTTTTAATGGTCGAAAGCGTCAGCGATTTCCCAAAACGACGTGGTCTTGAGAGGAAGTTGTAACGACCTCCGCTCAGTAACTTGTGAATCTGCTCTGTTTTGTCCACATAGAGCATATTCGAGTTTCGGATAAGTTCGAAATTCTGTTCTCCAACTGGTAATTGTTGCATCCGACTTTCTTATGAGGCATAAATATAGGCAAAAGAACTGACATTCTCAATCAAACAAAGTCTTGCTCCGACTAGGCGGCACAATGCCCAGGTGCTGATAAGCCTTCTCGGTAGCCTCGCGCCCGCGTGGGGTGCGCTGTAGGAAGCCCTCCATGATCAGGAAGGGCTCGTGTACTTCTTCGATGGTGCCTGCTTCTTCGCCGATGGCGGTGGCGATGGTGGTGATGCCCACCGGGCCTCCTTTGAATTTTTCGATGATCGTGGACAGGATTTTGTTGTCCATTTGGTCCAAGCCGTAGTCGTCAACGTTCAAGGCTTCGAGGGCGATGCGGGCGATTTCGGCATTGATGGTACCGTCGCCTTTGACTTGTGCAAAGTCTCGAACCCTGCGCAGCAAGGCGTTGGCAATGCGTGGAGTGCCCCGGCTACGGCGAGCAATTTCGTTGGCTCCACTGTCGGTGATTTCCAGGTTGAGGATACCAGCAGAGCGTTTTAAGATGTTCTCTAAAGTTTTTACATCGTAATAATCCAGGTGGCAATTGATGCCAAAACGGGCCCGCATTGGCGCGGTCAACAAGCCCATGCGGGTAGTGGCACCCACTAGGGTAAAGGGATTGAGCGTAATTTGGATGCTCCGGGCATTGGGGCCGCTGTCGATCATGATGTCGATGCGGTAGTCTTCCATCGCCGAATAGAGGTACTCCTCAACTACGGTATTGAGGCGGTGGATTTCGTCGATGAAAAGTACATCTCCTTCGTTGAGGTTGGTGAGGATGCCCGCCAGGTCACCTGCCTTCTCCATCACGGGCCCAGAAGTCATTTTCAGGCCCGTACCCAATTCATTGGAAATGATGTGCGAGAGGGTAGTTTTGCCCAAACCGGGAGGGCCGTGCAGGAGCACATGGTCCAAGGCCTCCGACCGCTGTTTGGCGGCAGCGATAAAGACCTTCAGGTTGTCCACGATGCGTGGTTGGCCACTGAAATCCTCCAGGGCCTTGGGACGCAAGGCTTTTTCTACCTGTTGATCTTCGGTGCTGAGTGGTTTAGCAGAAGGATCCAGGTTTGGGTTTGACATTATTTATTTGATTTTGGGCAAAGTTAAATGATTTTTACCTCAGAAATGCACTTGTAAATCGTTTTTCCTGTGATTTTTGCCGATTCGTTTTTCCTAATACCATCCAAAAGCACTATTTTTGCAGGGCTTTTGAAAAAAGCACCTTTGCAGTTTGCCTTTTTGGATCCTTTAAGAGCATGTTTAAAATTATTTGCTTGCCATAAAACGGCCCAATTTCGCCTACTCTTCGTCAGGAAAATGCTCATTATGCGCTGCATAACTCCGCTTTTCCTGTCTCGATTAGTCTAAATTTGACTCGTTTTCTGCCTAAGCCTCCAATATTTAAACAAGCTCTAAGATGGTCTTCCAAATGAAATTCAGTGGTAAACAGCTGTTGGTTTTTATACCTAAATTAACCTTTCTAAAATGAGTGGATCCAAAGTTAGCATTCAAAATGGCAAACTGATCGTCCCTAATGACCCCATCATCCCATTTATCGAAGGTGATGGTACTGGCCCGGACATCTGGGCAGCTTCGGTACGCGTACTTGACGCTGCGGTAGAAAAAGCCTATGGCGGCACCCGCAAAATTCACTGGCATGAAGTATTGGCTGGTGAAAAAGCATTTACTCAAACTGGTAATTGGTTGCCTGATGAAACCCTGAGCACCATTGACGAGTACATGATTGCCATCAAAGGCCCATTGACCACTCCAGTAGGCGGCGGGATTCGCTCTTTGAACGTGGCCTTGCGCCAAATCTTAGACCTCTACGCTTGTGTGCGCCCTGTGCGTTACTTCACGGGAGTGCCTTCACCAGTGAAAGAACCAGAACTGGTGGACATGGTGATCTTCCGCGAAAACACCGAGGACATCTACGCGGGCATCGAATACTTGCACGGCACCGAGCAAGTTGAAAAACTGAAAAAGTTCCTGATCGAAGAAATGGGTGTAAAAAGTATCCGCTTCCCAGACACCGTTTCTTTGGGCATCAAGCCAGTTTCACTCGAAGGCTCGGAGCGTTTGATCCGTTCTGCCCTCGAATATGCGCTGGACAATAATTTGCCTTCTTTGACCCTGGTTCACAAGGGCAATATCATGAAGTTCACCGAGGGTAAATTCAAAGATTGGGGTTATGAACTGGCCGAGCGTGAGTTTGGCGACAAGGTATTCACCTGGGCCCAATATGACCGCATCGCAGCCAAAGACGGCAAAGCTGCCGCCGACAAAGCCCAGTCTGATGCCATTGCGGCTGGTAAATTGCTGGTAAAAGACGCCATCGCCGACGCCTTCTTGCAACAAATCTTGCTCCGTCCAGCCGAATATTCTGCTATCGCTACCCTGAACCTGAATGGGGATTATATCTCTGACGCACTCGCGGCTGAAGTAGGTGGCATTGGTATCGCTCCAGGTGCCAACATCAACTACCTGACGGGTAAGGCTATTTTTGAAGCTACCCACGGTACCGCTCCGAAGTACGCCGGCCAAGACAAGGTAAACCCAAGTTCAGTGATCCTGTCGGGCGAAATGATGTTCCGCTACATGGGTTGGAAAGAAGCCGCTGACCTGCTGATCAAGGCCATGGACGGTGCCATCGGCAAAAAGCGCGTAACCTACGATTTCCACCGCTTGATGGACGGCGCTACGTTGTTGAAGTGTTCTGAGTTTGGCGATGAATTGATCGCGAACATGTGAGTTTTAGTTGAAAGGTTGAAAAGTTGAAGGGTTGAAGAGATTTGGACCTCGTTTTCAATTGATCAATTCGAATAAATACAAAAGCCCCGGTTGCTGATTTAGCAAGCCGGGGCTTTTTTATGAGTTTTTTTTTGAAGCTAAAAGAATCAAAGTGAGGGTTTTGAAGAGTTGAAAACCAAGCCCGCAATTGAAGCCCACTTTTCAACTCTTCAACATTTCAACCCTTCATCTTTTCAACTACTACTGCTCTCCCGCCACTGTAAACTTGCGCGTACCAGTGCCGTGCTCGGTAGTCACTTGCATGAGGTAAGTGCCACGTGGCATCGCATTGAGGGCGAACTGGAACTGCTCGCGCTGTACGTTGTTGTACTGGCGTTGCAACATTACGCGGCCTGCGAGGTCCATGATGCGTACTTCGGCAGTCTTAGCTGATTTAGCCAATACCAGATTCAAGTTCACGAATTCGCTGGCTGGGTTGGGAGATACGATGAATTCATTTTCGATTGAAGGCAGATCGCGGTTGTCGGTAATCACCAGTGGGCCGATGTTCATGCGTACCACGTAGGCATTCTCCAAACCATAACCCACTGGATCGTATTCAGCAGTAGTGATGTCCGGCTCCAGTGCTGTGAAACTCACGAAGCGAGGCTTGTTGGCGGCAAAGCTGGCCAAGAGCTGCGGACGGCGATCCAGAACGTCGTTCAGTGCCAATTCCAGGTCGGTAGCATCGCTGGCGAAGTATTCGATCATTGCCAGGTAAGTGGTGGTGTCTTCCAACTGGATCGGTGGGCGACCCGTTTCTGGGAATTTTACCGTGATACGGGTATTGCGGGTTTCGGTCCCTCTGGGCTCGTAAATGACCGAACCCAGTGGGTTGCCGCGTTCAGAAGCTTGAACTGAAGCGTCTTGGTTGCGGTCGCGCCACTTATATACGCTGACCAGCAGCGATGCACCTGCGGTTCTCAATTCGCCACCATTGTTGATCGAGAAAGTCACGCTGCGCAAGTAGTTGCCTTTGCCTTTGACCACATAATAGCTGTTGCCATATACTGCCGAGTGAGGCTGGTTGGCTGGCCAGTTGGTTGCAGCAGGTGAGGTATAGAAGGTTGGGCCCAATTCCTTGGCAAAAATGGTGTCCGTTACGCGGAAGAAGAATCCTTCCAGGTTGTCGTTGCGGTCAAAATCTGTAGAGTCGGCAGATGCGCGGTAGATCAGTGCATAAGTACCCCGCTTGTCGGCGCTGTATTTTGGCGAAAAATATGCAGTGTCCAAAAGATTAGCTGCCAGTGAGGGCGTTACCACCGAGTCACGGAACAGTGGCACCGCCAGGTTGATAGAGTCGGCTACACTTACCCCAATTTTTACACGGGTTTGAGCGCGGGTTCCCAAGTTTTCAACCGCAGCGGTGAAAGGCATAGTTTCAGCTTGGCTGCGTGGTTGCATCATGTTGGGGGTAGTACCGAAAAACTCTGTGATGCCAAGGTTATTGGCTTCACGGACCACCAGCTTCACGTCGTCGATCGCCCAGTGGTAGAAGTTACCGTCGTAGCGGAATTTTACTTTGATCGAGTCAGCGGTTTCGCTGCCAATCAGTTTCAGTGACTTATAAGGCAGGTCTGGGCCATCAAATGCACGTACTTCTTCATTGATTTGAATGGCTTTCCAGGTTTTGCCACCGTCAGTTGACCAATCCACAAAGTACTCGCTGCCAAAGAAATGGACCAATTCCTGGTAAAAACGCAGATTCAGTGGGCGGCCTTTGGTCACTTTGATGGTTGGTGAAATCAATTCGCCAGCGTGTGGTGCAGGGCAAGGTCCTTTACCAAATGCGTTGGAAGTACAAGTTTGTGGGCTAAGGTCCAGAGTGGTTGAGTTCATGATCATCGAACCATTGCAGCGGGTTGGTGAGCCGAAAAGCAAAGTCCCATCCGTCAAACAAGGAGAAGGGAAGGCGTTCGCACCGATCCACGCCCAAACGTTGGCGGGCTTGGCACCATTGGCACAAGACAGGGTATTGGAAGTCCACTTGTTCAAGCCACCTGCAAAGTCGCCTTCGCCCGTATTTTTGCCCCAAACTACTAGGTTGGGGTCAATGTTGTCTTGTTCAACCGTTACAATACGGGCTACCACATTGGTACCCAACTGTGGCTTGATCTTGTCAGCAGCAGCCTTGGTAGTCATGAATACCGGAATGGTTACCTGCTCGGACCCCGTACCTGGCGACATTACAAAAGCGAGGGGATCGGTAGCAACGTTATTGGCTACGATGACCGCTATTGCTCCAGCACGCTGGGCGTTAAGTACTTTTTCAGCAAAAATGCAACCGCCGCGGTCGATTACCGCAATTTTACCACGAATGTTGGCCGTGATCGGCGTTGCAGTACAAGCCGTAGTCACGTTTCCAGCACTAGAGCCCAAGGCCAGCGTGTCAGTCAGGTCGCATGTGCCGCGACCAAATGCGGCCATGACTAGTACATAGTCGCCAGCAACGGATGCAGGAGCGGTGATTCTTAAAGCATGGGTGGCTTGAGCTGTTGCTGAGAGGCCAGCCAACATACCCGCCAGGAAGAGCAGTGAATGAATGGAAGAAAATAATCGCGTAAACTTCCGCATGAGGGATGGTTTATGGGTGAGAAATGACGTAATGATGGTTTGAAACCCGAATGAAAGACAAAAAGCGCCTCCATTGGCGGGCAAAATAGCCCTAAATCAGCAAAGATCAAAGGTGAAGGCCATTTTTGAAAGCGAAGTGACAAAGAAAGGAGAACCTGAATGGCTTTGGAGTGGCGGGAGTCTGGATTTTTTTGTCTAAACCAGAAATTGTCTAAAGCAGAATTTGCAGGATTACAGCATTCCAGAATTACTTGCGTGATGTTGACCGATTTTTGTCTAAACCAGAATTTTCAAAATTGCAGAATTACAGAATTTCTTGCATTATGTTGACCAATTTTGTCTAAACCAGAATTTGAAAGAATTGCAGAAGATGCTCGCTTTGCGGTTTGGAACTCCTGAAAACACAGAAAGCCCTGCTTGAAACAAACCAAGCAGGGCTTCTTACACCATATATATAAGGTAGGTTATGCCGAAAACGAAGTACCGCAGCCGCAGGTCTCTTTGGCGTTAGGGTTGTTAAAGGCAAAACCACGGTTGTTCAAGCCATCGAGCCAGTCGATTTCCATGCCAAGCAGGTAAATGGCGTGGCTTTTTTGCATCATCACTTTGATACCGTTGATTTCATAAACGGAATCCGTTTCTTTCTCCTCGTCAAAACCCAGGAGATAAGAAAAACCAGAGCAGCCACCACCCTTCACGCCTACGCGCAGGCCGTAGTTGCCAGGGATTTTTTGATCTTGTTTGATGCGGAGCAACTCTGCTACCGCTCCTTGAGTCAGCGTGATGGGCTGTGTGCCCGTCAGTACTTCTGCCATTTATCAGTTATTTAGAATCAATCCAAGTGCAAAGATACAACATTGTATCAAATGAGAAAGTTGTGGGGTGGGGAAATTATTCACAGAATTTTGTCTGGAACAGGAGTTCATGGGTCAGCGAGATTGCCAGACTGACGTTGACTGACCAACCTTAGGGATCTACGGCCCCACCAAATATGATGTTGACCACTAAAGGCTACCAACATCACGCCCTTACAGGGCATCGCTTCGATCGAAAAATTGCCATTTCAAACTTCAAAAACCCAAACCGTAAAACGAGATTTTCCTTTTCCTACAAATCTCTCAAGCGAGCCTCCAAATCATATCTCGTCTATCGTATCTCGTCTATCGTATGTTAAAAAAATAATAAACCCAAACCAAAAATCCCAGCCATCCACAAATCCCGTCAGCGCCCCCAAACTCATAACTCATAATTCATAACCCATAATTCATAACCCATAACTAAATTCCCCCTTTCCGCCACTCCACCACCGCCTCCATGCCCGCTCCGGGTGCGCTGTTCAAACTCCAACTTGCCCCAATCATCTTCACCCGGTTCTCAATGTTTTTCAGCCCTAAACCCATCGCGGGCGAGGGGCTAAATCCCTGCCCATCGTCCTGAAAAACGAGGCGGCGGTGCTTTTTTTGTTTTTCCAGGCGCAGGGTGATGCGCTTGGCACGGGCGTACTTGAGGGTATTGTTGCTCAGTTCCTGTACGATGCGGAAGAGGTGCAATTGGGTGGTGGTATCGGGCAGGTCTTCGCGTTCCAGGGGGTGTTCAAAATCTACTTCGATGGCCCCGGTTTTGCGCAAGCCTTCACAAAACTCCTTCAGGGCCTCAATTAGGCCAAAATCTTCGAGGGTAGGAGGGAGGAGTTCGTGAGAAATGCGACGGGTGGTCTCCAATGTATTGGAAATGAGTTGATTGATTTCTTCTTGAATGTCGCCATGCTCCATCGTATCGGTGCCCATGCGGCGCAGACGGTGGAAGGTGAGGTGTAGGACCCCCAGCTTGGAGCCAATGTCGTCGTGCAATTGGGCTGCGATGCGCTGGCGTTCTTCCTCTTGTACGGTGAGGTTGTGCTGGAGCAGTTCTTGCTGGTGCTCCAATTGCATGGCCTGGCGCTGCATTTGTTCCTGCAACAAGCGTTTTTGCGCCCTGCTGCCGTAATACACCACGAGCACGGCCAGCCCCAGCATGATCAGGATGGCGAGGCCGAAGAAGAAGAGGATTTGGTACGATGATACACTACTTTCCATAAGGAGAACAAGACAAGGAGTTGAAAAATGGTATTTAGTCCTTGGTTGGCGAACAGTAAAGTCTTGGACACCGTTTTGTCTGCAGCAAAAAATCCCGACATGAAGATGAACAATGATCCACAATAGTATAGGATCAAACCCGCGTTGAGGGGTTTGAGCGCATGGTTTTGTGGATGGAATTCAGCTCGGTTTTCGGGGATATAAAAAGCAAATTCTATGGCTATCCAGATGATGAACAATTGTACCAGGGTTTTTGAATAGGTGCTGAAGGTCCAGATGTTTTGCAGTAAGAGGGTGTTCAACACAATCAAGCCAACACCAATACCTAAAAACACATTGAAGTAACGCTTTAACCATGCTTTGGGACCCAAAATACTACGGTAGAAAAAGGCCCAGATCATGAACTCAAGTAAAATATACACATGTAGCATGGGCATATTATTGCGGAAGTAATATTTCATAAATTGTGCCCCCAATTCAACCGACCAGTTGACCAACAAAAAGGCCACCAATATCTGAAAACTAGCCCCCAATCTTTTCCAATGCCAGATCCCGAATATGCAGGATACTTGCAGGATAATCAGGTGGAATTTAGTGAAATAACGCACCAGCGTTTCAAAAAAAAATGGTTCCATACCCAGGCAGACAGATAACGAATGGACAATAATCTATGCACACACATAGTACAATGACTGCCTAAATATAGTGATCCTATTGAGAATTTATACGCTCAACAGGAATTTCGATTAAACTGGGGCAAAGTTTGCGTATTGGAGGATTTTGATCAGTTATTGGGTGGACAGGATGGAGGGCAGGGATCCGTAAAATCATAATACTCATACTCATCTCCACTTGCTATGGTTTTCTTTGACCTCCCTTTGAAAATCAAGTCGATAATGGGTTTTTTGGTGATCGAATCGGTAGAGATTGCCAGCATGGCCCACACTTGAGGATCAGGACCAAGGTCATTGAGCATTTCCTGAAACTCACCAGGCTGGATTTGAAAGCCTTTGACCACAAAAGACTTTAAGGTGCTGTCCTTTTTGGGCTTTAAAGTAGAGTCAATGGATTTTCTCACTTTTTCCCAGGCATCAATGCGCTGATTGGCCAATGCCCCTGGGATTTTTGACTTCATTTTACTGCTCTCTACTACGACAACTTTGGAGTCGGCACCAGGCGTACAAGCCCAGATACAAGCCAGGGCCAATACAAAGCCCATGAAAAAATAACGGAGTTTTTCGGTGTTGAAAGTGTTTGACATGGCCTTTTTGTTGAAAAGTTAAAGTGTTGAAGAGGGCCCAAATCAAATAGACCTCTAAATGTATGCAAAACAGTAGAAAAAGCAGGTCGATGTTCTCATTATTTTCAAAAAACAGGTAAAAATACGGGGTCGGCCCCGCAGAAATGCCCGAAGTATTTTTCCCGCATTTTTGCGCTACCTGAGGCCAGACGCTTGGACGAATTTTGCCTTAGTGATAAGCCACGAATAAACCTTACCAAATCGCAACTGCGTTGCCCCGCTGCGCGAGGCCATTTTTGGAACACGGATGACACGGATGACATGGATTTACACGGATTTCCAGCATGACGTTGACCATGATGTTGTCAACTGGCAATTAAAAAATTGGAAAGGTTTATTTTTGAACTGTTACTTAGTTCTGCTGAAAGAACGATGGCCCTGCAAGTAGGTCTAACCCATTTTGACAACGTGTTTTTTTATACATACTGTTTTTTCAGTGTTTTGGTCGACATCAAAACGGAGGTTGTAATGCATTTTTAAACGAAATGCATTGCTCCTCTCACTTTTCCAAACACGAAGCCCCTCTTTTCAACATTTCAACCCTTCAACCCTCAACTCAAAAAACACCTAAAAGCCATAGCAGTGTGATCCAAGCTGCCTAAGAATACCTGGATAATCAGCGAGATACTCGTTGTATGGCCCATCGGAACTTTTCGATGGGCTTTTTGTGTTGCAGGGCGCTCTTGCCAGATCAAACATTCGGCTTATCTTGCCGACCAAATCAGCTAAGTATGTCAGAACCAACTAAGAAACCGATCAACAAGGCCCTGATCTTCATCTTCATCACCATGCTGATCGACGTGATTGGTTTTGGGATCGTGATTCCAGTTTTTCCCAAACTCTTGATGAGTCTTAGCGGTAAGGGGCTGAGTGAAGCGTCTAGCATTGGTTCCTGGATGATGTTTTCTTATGCGGCGATGCAGTTTTTCTTTTCGCCCATCCTTGGGGGCTTGAGTGACCGTTATGGGCGGCGACCAATCTTGTTGTTTTCCTTGTTTGGTTTTGGCATCGACTATATTCTGCTGGGCTTTGCGCCTACTTTGGCTTGGTTGTTCGTGGGGCGCATCATTGCTGGCATTACAGGAGCTAGTTTTACCACCGCAGGAGCCTACATTGCGGATGTGAGTAAACCAGAGGAACGGGCTCAAAATTTTGGACTTATCGGTGCTGCTTTTGGCCTGGGCTTCATTTTAGGGCCGCTGATTGGGGGGGTGCTTGGGCAGTACGGCGAGAGGGTGCCATTTTTTGCCTCCGCAGGTTTGACTTTGCTCAACTGGCTGTATGGTTTTTTTGTATTGCCCGAATCGCTCAAACTCGAAAACCGCCGCGCTTTCGATTGGAAAAGGGCCAATCCGGTGGGCTCTCTGCTCAATTTTGGCCGTTATCCGGTGATTTTGCGCCTCTTGTTTCCCAATGTGTTGATCATGATCGCGGGCTTCGCTACCCAGGGCACCTGGACTTATTACACGATGTACAAGTTTCATTGGGATGAACGGCTGGTGGGTTTGTCCCTGGCCTTTGTGGGCGTAATGGCTGCGGTGGTGCAAGGTGGATTGACGCGGATTTTGGTGCCTGCCTTGGGTACACGCAAGGCCATTTCTTACGGATTATTGATGTACGGGTTTGGTATGCTCTGCTATGCGTTGGCCAATCAAAGTTGGATGATGTACGCAATCACGGTTTTTGCGTCTTTGGGCGGCATTGCCATGCCTTCGATCCAGGCTGTGATGTCGAACCAAGTGCCTACCAATGAACAAGGCGAATTGCGCGGCTCCTTGACCAGTATGATGAGCCTCACCTCGGTCATCGGCCCTTTGATCATGAACAACCTGTTTGCTTACTTTACCGGAAAAAACGCGCCGATGGAATTGCCTGGAGCCCCCTTTTGGCTGGCTAGCCTGCTCATCTTCATCAGTTGGGCTTTGACCATGTGGGGTATCAAAGGCTTGGCGATTGATGCTGCATCAAAAGGGCCTACTGTTAGAGATGAGGCAGCGGCTTCTTAAACCGAACACCTCTTTTCAATATTTCAACCCTCAACATTTCAACTAAATAGCTATTTTGTCGAACATTTGAACCTAAATGTCCTTAATAGGTGAGCTATCCCTATTACTAAGCAACTCAAAACCACGCTACATTAGTATGTTGAACGCAAGAATCGCAGGCATCGGCTACTACGTGCCCGAACAAAGGGTTACCAATTTTGACCTGATGAAATTCATGGATACCACCGACGAGTGGATCCAGGAACGCACGGGAATCCAGGAACGCCGCTACGCCGTAAAAGGCAAAGAAACGGTAACGACGATGGCCGCCCGTGCCGCCGAAGTGGCCATACAAAGGGCGGGAATTAGCAAAGAAGATATCGACTTCATCATTTTTGCTACCCTCAGTTCTGACTACTATTTTCCTGGCGGCGGGGTGCTTTTGCAACGCGAAATGGGCATCACCAAAACTGAAATTGGGGCTTTGGACATCCGTAACCAATGTTCAGGTTTTGTGTATGGCTTGTCGATCGCCCAGCAATTTGTGGAAACAGGTATGTACAAAAACGTGCTGATGGTAGGCGCTGAAATGCACTCTATTGGCCTGGATTTTTCTACCCGAGGTCGTAATGTCACCGTTATCTTTGGCGATGGAGCCGGGGCAGTTGTGGTTCAACCCACCGAAGACAAAGACAAAGGCATCCTGACCACCCACTTGCATTCGGACGGTACTTTTGCCGAAAAATTGGCGGTCATCGCCCCAGGTTCGCATGGGGGCTACCACGCTGAAAGAATTGGGATTTTAGCTGAAGAATTTGGGTTTGACGAAAATGACCCAAGCTCATGGTTTGTCAATCATACGATGGTCGAAAAAGGCCACGCTACTCCCGTAATGGAGGGCCAATTCGTTTTCAAAATGGCGGTACAAAAATTCCCCGAAGTGATCATGGAGGCATTGGCTAAAACGGGTCTTCGGCCCAGCGACATCAACATGCTGATCCCGCACCAGGCCAATTTGCGCATCAGCCAGTTTGTGCAAGGTAAATTAGGCTTGCGCGATGACCAGGTTTGGAACAACATCCAACGCTATGGCAATACCACCGCAGCTTCTATCCCCATCGCCCTTTGCGAAGCTTGGGAAAATGGCAAAGTCAAAGATGGTGACCTGGTTTGCCTCGCTGCTTTCGGTAGTGGATTTACCTGGGGATCGGCTTTGATCCGCTGGGGGTGATCTTATGTAGCCACTGAAAAAATAGTATTAATTGGCTAAGGTTTAGCCCCGCTTTGCGGTGCTGGGTTTGGAACACGGATGAAACTGATTTTCACAGATTTTCCAACATGACGTTGACACGCATTGAGTCTTGTATTGGTGAAAAGTGAGAACTTTTATTTTTGACGTGTTCTAAGTATGGGTAATTTGACCTTGCAAGCTAATTTGAACGCGAATTGAACATTTTCGCTTGCCAAAAACAAGCGGAACAGGGTAAATCTTTGCTTCAAGTCCATCTTCTCAATTACTCAACCCCTCAACTACTCAACTTTTGCATCACAACAAAAACACCACCTATCCATGAATCGTCGGAACTTCCTTGGCCAGTCCGCTCTGTTGGGAGCGGGCACCCTTGTCTCAGCCAATGCCCTCTTAGCCGCCACCCGCCCAGCCAAAGAAAAACTGGGTATCGCCCTCGTCGGCTTGGGCTATTACAGTACTGATGTATTGGCCCCTGCGCTGCAATTGACCGAAAAATGCTACCTGGCGGGCATCGTGACTAGCAGCCCAGACAAGGCGGAAAACTGGAAAAAGAAGTACAACATTCCCGAAAAGAACGTGTACAACTACCAAAATTTTGACTCAATCGCCAACAACCCGGACATTGACGTGGTGTATGTGGTATTACCACCCTCCCTGCACCGCGAATACGTGGTGCGGGCCGCCAAAGCTGGCAAGCATGTGTTTTGCGAAAAACCCATGGCCCCCAGTGTGGTCGATTGCCAAGCCATGATCAAAGCTTGCAAAGACAACAAGGTGCAATTGGCCATCGGCTACCGCTGCCAACACGATCCCAATATCCAGGCATACATGAAGGTGGCCAAAGAGAAGAAATTTGGCAAAGTACAAATGATCACCAGCGCGGCGGGCTATTTTGATGGCCGCAGCAACCATTGGAAGCAGAAAAAAGCCCTTGGTGGTGGGGTGATGGGCGACATGGGCGTGTATGCCCTGCAAGGTGCCCGCCTGGCTACGGGCGAAGAACCGGTCAACGTAATGGCTTGGGCTTCAACGACCCGTCCGGAGATTTACAAGGAAGTGGAGGAAACGATGATGTTCATGCTGGAATTTCCCAGCGGCGCACGCGCGGCTTGCCACACCAGTTTTGGCATCAACATGAACCACCTGATCGTGAATTACGAAAAAGGTTGGCTGAAAATGGAACCCCACTCCGGCTATGGCGGCAACAAAGGCAGCATGTCGGATGGCACCATCATTGATTTCCCCTTGAAAAGCCAGCAGGCCAAACAAATGGACGACGATTGCATGGCTTTGATGAACAAAACAGTACTGATCGTACCCGGCGAAGAAGGCTTGAGAGATATTCGGGTGGTGGAAGCGATTTACCGCTCGGTGCAGCAGGGCGGGAAACTGGTGAAGATTTGATATGATACAGAATCAGGTCACTTGGAAAAGACTGAGTGACCTGGTTATAAACTAGTGGTACAGGAACGGATAAGCGCCCATTTGAAGTGAGATATGCATGATTTAGGCTCGCCAAAGCGTCAGGAGACGCGCATCAGGGCAGTCCCCGTCTGGAGACGTGGGACTAGCGGGCCTCAATAAGGCAAGAAGCGACGGCCCAACTCGAGCAATTTTTCCAACAACTTGGCTTCGGGCATGCGCTTTCCAGTTTCCAAACCAGAAGACAATTGCTCTTCGTAAGGTGCGGAGACATCAGGAGAGATTTTGGAGTAGTGGTGTGCGTTGAGGTACATCCAAGAAACCAAACCAACAAGCGCTACCATTCCGATGGCGTACTTTTTAATGGTATCAGTTCTTTTCATAGCGGCGAATTGAATATATGCTACAAATGTAGCGCCTTTTGTAATGCGTTGCCGGTTTTTTTAGCCTAAATGCCAATATTTTCCGACGAAAGGAACAACACAAAGACGATAGTGACTTTGAATAGGTTGCAGTTTTGGCCAAAAAATTTCAAGATCTATGAGTTTTTACCAAAAACTGCGCAGAATAAGTCTCTCTTGCTACTTTTTCAGCTCAAATTTAACCTATGTTTCAGCAAAAAGGTTCTCTATATACTTCAGGTTTGTGGCGTTCGTTAATGTACAAAAATCAGTTTCATGAAGTCATTTGGTCTGGCCCTTGGTTTTTTGTTTTTGGTGGGCCCAGTTTTTGCCCAATTGGGCGTTAACGCCAGTTATCGCTTCAACAATGCGCGCGATTGGAACTTGCTTAACCCCGCCAACGGCAGCGTTACCGAGTTGCCTAGCGACAATGTCGCTTTTGGCATCGATTATGCCATTCGTTTCAAGGGCCTTCGCATGGAGATCGTACCGGAGGCCAATTACGCCCGCTACCAAGTGAATGAAACCGATTTTGGGCAATTGAACCAGCAAACTTTCAGCGGTTTTCTCAATTTCAACCTGTACGTACTCGACTTGAAAGGCGACTGCGATTGTCCTACTTTTCGTAAATCGGGCAATGTGGTTGCCAAGGGGCTTTACCTGACTTTGTCTCCTGGGTTTACGGTTTTTGAAGGAAAAATTGAGATGCTCAATGGCACACGCTTGAGCAGCCGCACTTACGCACCCAGCCTGGCCGCTGGCTTTGGCGTGGACTTGGGGCTCAGCGAAAAATTGACGATTACCCCTTTTGGCGGTTTTCGGTACTTCCCAGAGGCCCGTTGGTTTGGGCTGCAAGAAGCACTACTGCTTGATCCTACCATCATCAATTACCAAACCAACAACGAAAGCCCAATCAGTCAGATTTATGCGGGCCTTCGTTTGGGTTTTCATTTGAGTCGATAGATTAGTAATAAGCCACAAATAACACTTTCCAATTCGCAACTTCGTTACTCCGCTGTTGCCGCGAATCTTTTTTGCCCCGCTTCCCGGGATGGGAACACGGATGAAACAGATAAAACTGATTTTCACGGATTTCCAGCATGACGTTGACCCCCACTTAACTCAAAATTTGCCCTTCCAATTTTTGTAGCCCATTCTTTTGTTATCCCTCACCTCAAATGGTCTTTTCCACAATCCTCACTGGCCCCAGCAAACCTGCGGGCATCAGGGGTGCATTTGCTTGGTAAAAAGGCATGGTGGTGAAGGTGATTTTTTGTGCCCCAGGCTGTGCATCACCGATCAGGCGATTGACCCATGGGTTGACCACTTTGATCTCCAGGGTGTTGTTTCCACCCTGGATGGCATTGCTGATGTCGATGACAAAGGGTTTTTTCCAAATCACACCCAGCGATTTCCCATTCAACGTGACTTCAGCCAGCTCCTTGACTTCACCCAGGTCCAATTCATATTTGCCGCCTTTTTTCAAAGTTGTGATGTTAAAAGTGTTTTGGTAGGTGGCTGCGCCAGAGAAGTACTTGATGCCAGGGTCAGCGTTTTCGTGCCAGGAATTGAGTTGGCTGAACGTGGCTTGCGCGGGTGCTCCCCGCTTGGCTTGGAAATCGACTTGCCAGGGCGAAGTAATTTCAGCGATGGTTTTTTCCTGCAAAACAGACTTGGAATATGCCAAGACGCTGGTTTTTTGGCCGAAAACGATGAAAAACGCGTCCCAAGATTCAAATCGCAGCGGAATGATGGTCCTCCCGTTTTTGATTTGGTAGCTTACTTTTTCGATTTTTCCCGTTTGCGGGTTCCACAATTCGGGCACTTTCCCACTCACCCGGAAGCTGATGCTGGCTTCATTTACATTTTCACTGCGGTTGTTGAGCCAATAAATATCGGCATTGGCTGTTTTGCGATGCACGTACAGGATTTTGGCCTGGTTGCCTGTGATGACAAGGTCCTCTGCTACTTGCAATTTTTTCAACACTTCGCTCATGCTGCCTTTGAGTACATTGGGGCTGCTCCAGGCATCGGCCAGCACTTTTTGAAATTCGGCTGGATCATCGCTCAGGCTGGGTGATTTTTCGGGTTTTACGCCGCTCACTTTCGCCCCGGCTTTGATCAGGTCGCGCAAGCGTTTCAAGGTTGCCAAAGTCATCCAACGGGCGCTTTCATCGAGCACTAACAAGCGGTAAGTGTTGCCACTAGAGGCCGTCAAAAGCCCATTTTTGACCTGGATAGCGTTGATCAAGGCACTGGCGTTCGCAAAATCAAAGGCGTAGCCAGTGGGTACGGCGGGCAGTTTTTGGCTAAAAGTTGAAGTGATGTTGTTGTTTTCACCATAATAATAAAGGACATCGGCCACAAAACGTCCTTGTTGCAGCAGGTGGCAACTGCGCCCAAGGTAATCCATCCAAGCCTTGGCCTGCTCGGCCCATGTTTCCTGACGGGTAAACCATTGGCCAAAAGGACCCAGCGAAAAACCCGGCATCTTGTCGTCGAGTGGTTGGTGTACCGAAGTGTGGATCACAAAACGATTGAGCCCCGATGCCATCTCCAAGTCCGCAGTGCGCTTGAGCTGTTGGGGGGCATACACAAAACCCCGACCCACCGCCGTCATCGACTCAGCAGCCACTATGTTTTGGCCATAAATGTGGGCTACCGCAGCCGATTCGCGGATGTCGGCTTCGCTGCGTACTTCTTCATCACTGCCTGCGGCCAGGCTGCCGGGGGTCCACATGGCCGACATGGGCACGTCCGCTTTGCGCTTCACATCCATGCCATCGGCCAGGAAAATACGCTGGTTTTCGTGCGACTCGGTATAGCGTTTGAGGCCGCGTTTGTGCAGTTCTTCGCCGATGACTTCGTAATGGTATTCAGTGATCAATTCACCAATGGTTTTGCGAAAATCCCAGAGGAATTTTTCGCTGCTCTCCATGCTTTGAATTACTCGCCCCGTCAAAACAGGAATCCAGGGCTGGATGGCATAGCCCCGGCGCTTGGCAAACTCGGCGGGAAAATTTTTAGTCCAGGTCATGTGGCCCGCCTCATAGCTGTCGAGGATCATGTATTGCAAGCCCTTGGTGCCCATCAGGCCTCCCGTGGCGTCTTGGTACTGGTCGAGGTAGTTGTTGATGTATTTGCGTACTGCGATTGGATCCAGCTTGTCCACTTCCAACCCAGTGGCTTCGGGCGAGGCAGGGTGATTTTGCCGACCAGTAAGTGAATAACCCAAGCGAATGATGGCCCATTGGCCCGGAGGGACCTCCCAATCCAGGTTGCCATCGGATTTCATTTTGGCGCTCAAATCAACGATGCTGTTGAGTGGAATAGCATCTGATGCAGTTTGGATGACTAAGGTAGCGTCCTCCTTCCAAGGGCTAAATCCAGCCTTGTCTTCGAATTGATCCATCCGGCTGGTATTGTGCAGTACAAACTCGGCTACTTTCACCCCTTCAGGCTTGGGATCGGGTACTACTCCAAACATGGCCAGCATGGGATTGGCCACGGGCTCTAGGGTTTTGAAGCAAATCCTGAAAAAACGAGCAGTGGTAGCCGGAAAAGACACGGTATTTTGCGGCACAATGCTGCTCGAAACCCTGGCTACTTCGCGAAAAACGACGCCATCGTCACTTACTTTCAAGGAACGGTTCAAAGGGCCGCCGTTGAATTCTTCCAAGGGCAAATGGCTGGCTCCTACCAGGGTCAGGGCCATGAAAGTTTGAGGGCTGGCAAATTCATATTGGATCCACATGTCTTCGCCGATGGCTTGTGGAGGGAGTTCCGTCGAGTTGAGCAGGTTGCCATCCGTCAGGTCTTCCAGTTTGAAGGAGCCGCCGCTGGTACTCAGCTTGGGGCTTAATACCTGCAAGCGTCGCTCTTGGGCAGGCAGTTTGTAAGCGATTACTGCCGCATCGGCATAATAAGTAGGCAGGGTAGGAGCGGGGCCACCAAAAGCCGCTGCGCCAATACCTACATGTTGAAAAGCTCCGGTGGTCTCGGCAGGTTTGGGCAATTTTTCATTGAAAATCTTGCCGCCATTTACCTGGGTTTCAGTCCAAACATATTTCTTCATGCCATCTTCGGGCTGCACCCAAGGGCCGCCCGTCACGCTCCAGCCTGGCGAGCCCGCAATGGCCATTTCCAGGTTTTTCTGAATGGCAGTTTCGGTAGCGAATTTGAAGGCCGCCTTCCATTCAGGGGTCATGTAGACCAGTTTTTTTGGCACTATCACGGGAGTGAACAAGTTGGCGTCGAAATTTTGGAAGCCACCGATGCCCACCCGGCTCATCCAGTCCAGGTCTTTGGCAATGCCTTCCTGGGTGATGTTGCCGTTCATCCAATGCCACCATACGCGGGGTTTGGCAGCGGTGGGGGGCGTTTGGAAGCCCGCCGAAAGCGGATTTCCAGGGGTTTGTGCCCAAGTAATCGTGGCTGCCAGCAGAAAGAAACCAAGTAGAGCAAGTTTACCCAGGCGAGAAAGAAGGCGTGAAAAAAGGACGGTCTGCATGGTCTTTTGTTTGTTTCAAATGAAAAAACTCAGCCCAAGGATTTCGAGGAAAGGAGCAGTAGATTAAGGACGGAAAAAAGACAAGATACCCCTTTTGTCCAAAGATTTGATATTTACGTTTGGCAAAGGGTTTTAGCTTGAGTAAGCAAAGCCAAATGAGGCTATTTTACCTTGTTTTTCCAATTTGTGCGGAGGCTCTGCACAAATTGAGTTGGAAGCATTGGCAGGCCTATCTTGCATTTCCAAATTATGCGACGCTGTCGCACAAATTGAGTTAGTAACAAGCCACGAATAAACCTTTACAAATCGCAACTGCGTACTTTATTAACTATGGCCTCGCTGTGCGAGGCCATTTTAGCACGCGGATGACGCTGATTAAGCTGATTTTCGCTGATTTCCAGCATGACGTTGACCATTACGTTGACGTGCAATGTAGCTAAAAACTGGAAAGGTTTAATTTTGAATCGTTACTTATTGATCAAATACGCCCTGCACAATGTATCTTCTCAACTTTTTGTGAGTAAGTACCAGCTTTACTTGCCGAATCGAGATGAGTTGCAGGCACTTATCTTGGGGCAAGCATTAGACTTTATGAACAATTAAATTAATTGGCCATAACAGGGCCTTTTTCGCCTGCTTATCGTTTCTTTTTTAGCCCGTAGCTGGGCTACGAACTAAAAAAGAAGCCTCAATCAGCCAAAAAACTCCTCTGTTCTGTCTCAAAAATCTAATGTACATAAAGTCTATTGTAGGATAATGGAAACTTCGGAAAAGTTCCTTTAGTTGTGATTTTTGTCATGAATATGATTGCTAGCATGACGTTGATTGACCAACGTTAGGGGCTTACAGCCCCACCAAACATGATGTTGACCTTTATGCTACCAACGTTAGGGGCCTACAGTCCCGCTAGTATGATGTTATTTAACTCAAAGCTGGCTTAGTAACGGTTCAAAAATAAACCTTACCAATTTTTTAATTGCCAGTTGTCAACATCATGGTCAACGTCATGCTGGAAATCCGTGTAAATCCGCTTAATCCGCGTTCCAAAAATGGCCTCGCGCAGCGAGGCAACGCAGTTGCGATTTGGTAAGGTTTATTCGTGGCTTGTCACTTATTCTGAAAAGTTCTCCGAAGTTTTCAGAGGATACTGATACTGCTAAATCTCTGGCAAATAAATCCGCTTCAGCTTCGATAAAATCCGGATCGAAACCACCACCACCACACAAATTCCCAGGTTCAGGTTTTCATTGACCTCGGCTTTGGCCAAAATTACTTGTAGCAGGCCGCCGATCAGGCAAGCCGTTGCGTACAATTCACCTTTTTTGAGCAAATCAGGCACCGTATTGCTCAAAATATCGGCCAAAAGGCCACCAAAAGTAGCCGTCACCACCCCCATCAGGATGGCAAAACCGCTGTTGATGCCCAAAGCGAGGCTTTTGTAAATGCCCAAAACCGTAAAGAAACCCAGCCCTAAAGCATCGGTCAGGAAAATAGTGCGTCGAAAACGAATCACATTATCAGGAAACAACCACACGATCAAAACCGCTGAAACCACCAAACCCAGGGCCAGGTAATCGTTCATCCAATTCACAGGTTTTATGCCGATCAAGATGTCGCGCACCGTGCCGCCGCCATAGGCCGTGACAAAAGCCAATATGCCTGCCCCCAGCAAGTCCATCTGGTGGTTGCGGGCCTTTAATGCACCTGTAACTGCAAAAACAAAGGTGCCGAGATAGGTGATGAGGAGAATCCAGGACATCTGTTTAGTTGAAGGGTTTATGGTTGAAAAGTTGAAGAGAACTGAGCGCTCCAAAATACTAAGTTTTGCTCGGAGCCATTCTTTTCAAGCCTTCAACATTTCAACATTTCAACTACCAACCAGCTATTTGTCTCATTTCCAGCTGCTTTGGTCTAGGTTTTTTCCTGTCAAAGAAAAAAAATGAAAAAAATGAGGTTGAGCTGTAACAAACGCCTGCGCTCACCGTCTTCGGAGTGAGCACAGCACAACAGGCTTGTATGAATCCGACTGAATTTAAAAATGCCGTATTGCCGCTGCAAGACAAGCTTTACCGCTTGGCTTTGCGCCTCTTGGGCAGCAGGGAAGAAGCGGAGGATTTGCTCCAGGAAGCTTTGCTCAAGCTCTGGCAACAAGGCACTCGGCTGAAGGAAGTCGATAGCATTGAAGCCTGGTCGGTGCGCCTGACGAAAAACCTGTGCATCGACCGCATTCGCTTGCGGGGCAAACGACATACCGAATGGAAACCGGAATTTGACCAGGCCGATGATTCGCCCATCGCAGATCGCAGCCTGGAATCAAAAGAAGTGATGAGCCAGGTACTCCAGTGCTTGCAGAAACTACCCTTGGCCCAAAAACAAGTGGTGCAACTGCGCGATGTGGAGGGCATGAGTTACCAGGAAATTTGTGACAGTTTGGAAATGCCTATGCCGCAGGTCAAAATTAACCTGTTTCGCGGGCGACAAAGCCTGAAAGAATGTTTGCAGAAAATGAACCTCGCACCCCTTAAAAAACAATGATATGAACTCGGAACCAAGACTGCGTGAATTGCTCGATAAATACTTCGCAGCCGAAACCACCCTGCAAGAGGAATGGGAACTGCGCGAATTGATGAAAGATGGTCACTTGCCAGCAGATTTGCAGGTTTTTCAAGGCTTGTTCGGTACGCTGAATGCTGAAGTAGAAGAAAAACTAAACCCAGCAATCGGCAACCTGGTGATGGCCCAAATCGAAGCGGATCATGCCCAGCGTGGGAAGATCATTCCTTTGCAACGTGGGTACATCTTTTGGTGGCCCAGGGTCGCCGCAGTGGCTGCAATTTTGTGCCTTGGTCTGTGGTGGATGAGCAAACCAGCAGCAACCCCCGAAAATGAGCTGGCCCAAGCCGAAAAAGTCATCGACTGGTCGAAATACGAGCCCAAAACCCCAGAGGAAGCCTTCAAAATCACCCACAAAGCCCTGAAAAAAGTGGCGGTGGAGCTCGATAAGGGAACCCGTATCGCTGAAAATATGGAGGATTTAGGGGAAATGGGGAAGGTTTTGCAGTGATTCTTTTGAAGTACGACTTACTAGTGACGACTTACGACTTACGAAGGGGGGCTTCGATTTTAGATTGGTAGCAAGCCTCAAGTTGGTCGCCTCTTTTCAACATTTCAACCCTTCAACATTTCAACTTTTAGCTAACTTCTCAACTGTTTTTATGAAAAAAATAACCCTTTTACTCGGTCTTTTCCTGGCCAGCCTCAGCAGCACGATGGCCCAGACTGGAAACAGCAGCGCGAGTGCAATTGACAAGTACTTTGCCAATTATGTCGAAGACAAACGCTTCAGCGTGGTATACATCAGCCCGAAATTGTTTCAAATGTTGGGCCGCATGGACAGCAAAATCCTGGACATGGACGACGACAGCGAAGCCAAAGCCGTACTCGACCTGGCCAAAGACCTGCAAGGCTTGCGCATCCTGAGCACCGATGATACGCCGGATGCTTTTTACAAGGAAGCCAAAGCCAAAATCAACACCAAGGAGTACGAAGTGCTGATGACCGTGCGCGACAAGGACGGCGACAATGTGGAGTTCCTGATCAAGGAGACCAACAATGTCATCCAAGAGTTGCTGTTGCTCTCCAAAGGCGATGATGAATTCACCTTGATGAGTTTTGTGGGCAATCTCGACCTCAACAAAATCTCGCGCCTGGCCAAGGAAATAGAGAAGAAAAACGACGATTAGGTCCGGTCTCACTTCAACATTTCAACCCTTCAACTTTTCAACCAAAATCACCCACCCAATCCATTATTGCCATGAAAAAACTGTTGTTTACCTGTTGTATCTTAGCTTTTGCCAGCCAATTGTCCGCTCAAAGTCGGGCCATTAGAGACTTTATGAACAATTCGCCTCGCCAGGAGGATGCCATTCGCCTCAACATTGGCAGTTTGGCCCTGAGCATTGGCCGAGGGTTCGTAGAAGAGCCCGAGGCCAGGGATTGGTTGCGCAAAATCTACCACGCTACTGTTCTTTTGTACGACAACAACAATCCGGTCAACCCGAGTGAAGTCAGTAAACTGATGGCGGGTCTTCAGCGCGAAAAATTTGAAGAGTTAGGTTACTTCCGCGATGAAGACGAAGACATGGTGCGCATTTTGATCAAAGAAGACGGCGATTTCATCACTGATCTCGTTCTGTTGGTCGAAGGCCCGGATAATTTTGTGATGCTCAACCTCGAAGGTCGCTTGCGTTACAGCGAATTGAATGACATCACCCTTAACATTGAAGGCAGCAACAAATTGAAAAAACTGCCCGAGGATCGCAAGCAGGTGAAGAAGTCTTGAGTAGGAGCGTTCCATCAGGATATTTTTTGCCTGGAGCAGGATTTTCATGATTCTCAGGATTACTGGCTTGACATTGACCAAGCCAAGAATTAAAAAGACTATGGAATTTAGTTTGCTCCGCAGATCGTAGAAAAAAGCGCTGATTAGTAAAAATTGATCGGCGCTTTTTTCTGTATAAGGGAGCGTAAAAAAATAAGGTGGGCAGGTTTGGGTTTAGTGAAAAAAGAAAAGTAACTGGATGAAAGGAAGTTGTGTTCTTTTTTTGCTAAACCTCAAAAACAAAGATGTCCATCTTATTTTAGCTCAAATACTAAATGGCTTGCTGTAAAGGAATGACTGATGTTTGCCAATCCTAAATTCGGGAATCTCAAACCGTGTAAATGAGTGTTTAAGATACTACAAATCTTGTCAGCGAGCCCCACAAATTATATGTCGTATCTCGTATGTTGTCTATCGTATGTGAAAAATAGGCTTTACAAATCGAAAACTCGCTTTATTCCAAAGTCTTCCAAACCTGGTACAAAGCCCTTGGAATGTGAAAACAGCCCTTCCATTTCCCCCCTTTCAAGGGCAAAAGCATTTCGCCCCGGCGGTTGAGGTAGCCGAACCATTCAGGGTATTCTGGGTCTTTGAAGCGACTCCAGGTATATTCATGCAGGGTTTCAAACCAGGTTTTGCAACGCTCATCACCCGTGTATTGGTAACCTTTGGCCAGGCCAACGAGGGCTTCCACATGCACCCACCAAAGTTTTTGGTCCCACTCCAATTGCTGCGGAGGATGCCCTTGGCAGTCAAGAAAGTAGAAAACGCCTCCATGTTCTTGGTCCCAACCGTATTCCAGGGTTTGCAGCATCCGATTACAAGCTTTTTTTATGAGCTCGTGGTCGCCCAGGCGCTGGCCCAGGTCCATGATGAACCACATGGCCTCGATGGTATGCCCCGGATTCAGCAGGCGGCCTTCGAATGAGTCGCTGAAAGAACCATCGGGGTTGACGTTTTCCAAGGTCACGCCCAATTCAGGCTGATAAAAAACCTCCATGACCTCGTTAATGACCGCTGGGATAAATTCATTCACCCTCTCGTGGCCCAGGATGTGCTCGGCTTCCAGGCTCAAGTTGCACAAGATCATCGGCAGGGAAAAGTTTTTCAAAGGCCTAGTACCCGGATAGGCTTTGCTGTAATGGCCTTTCCAATTGTCTTTGCGCGCCAGGATGTTTTCAAAGGTTCTTTCGACGATTTGGCGGTATTCCGCCTGTGGTTGGATTTTATCTAGGGCGGCAAAACCCATCATCGCAAAACAATCGCTGAAAATATTGTAGGGCTGCACCAACGGGCGGCCATCGGCAGTGAGCGAGAAATACCAGTTCCCCTGTTCATCTCGTCCATATTTTTGCATAAAAGCAGCACCGTTTAAGGCCATGTCCAACCATTCCTGCCGCGGTTCAACTTTGTCATAGAGCATACTGAAGCACCACAATTCGCGCCCTTGTAGCCACATGAATTTGTCGGTGTCGAAAACGCTGCCATCTCGGTCCAGGCAAGTGAAATAGCCGCCATTTTCTTGGTCAATACTTTTATGGAGCCAAAAAGGTACGATATTGTTCAGCAGCTCATCGCGATAGATTGCTGAGTATTGTTGCATTTTGTTGTGATTGAGAAGTAGGAGTAAGATGGCTTACTCCCTGGCATACTGAAAGAAATAGTCCGGGTGTTCATTCAGCCCCTCGTAAAAGAAAAATACTTCTCCATTGATTTTGCGCAAGCGATTTTCCCTAACCATGAGTTTGAGAAAGTCATCAGTGGGCTTGTAAGTGCCAACTTTTAGCAAAACTCCTGGAGCCAAAATGCCCAACTTATCGGCAGGAATCTGTTGAGAAACAATTTTGGTCAACTCATTGCTGTAAGCCGTGAGATCATAGCGATAAATTTGCGGGGACACCAAATCCACCCAACCATTTTGCACCCAGGTTGGCCAGTCTTGCAAGTATTCGGTTTTGGAAAAAGGATAAATACTCGGTGACATGGCAATTTTCAAACCTCCTCGGATGTCCTTTAGTTCGGTATAAATCCTTTTGGCGAATAAATTTAGCCGTTCAGCCCGCCAGTTGACCCAATTTTGGTCTGTTTTTGGGTTGATAGGTTCTGCGTTTTGCTCTTTTTTGTAGGCAGCCAATACTTCTGGATTGTAACCTGCTTCCGAAGGCAGTGCTGGTAGGCGGTCATCGCCTTGAATGCCATCCAGATCGGGGTACTTGATTACGACTTCCGTGAGCAGGGCCATCATGAAATTTTGGACCCTTGGATCGAAAGCATTCATCCACCGAAAACCATTCTTGACCACGGGTTTTCCGTCCTGCCCCAGGGCCGCCCATTGAGGCCGCAAGCGCAGGATGTGTTCACCAAAGCCATTGTTGTCAGCCGCAAACCCGTATTCCATCCAGGCGTAAACCTTGATGGAATCGGCATGGGCTGCGTCGATGATCTCGCGCAGGGGGTCACGGCCTTCCAGTGCTTCTTCGATGGGAATGCCAAAGGTATCGCGCATCACTTTGGAGGGGTATAGGGTACGGCCCTTGTTCCACATCACCACGAAAATGTGGTTGATGCCCTTTTTGCGGCAATTTTTGACGGCTGCTTTGATGCCTTCGGTTGAGTACATGGCCTGGCTGGCCACATTGGTCAGCCAAACGCCCCTTATGTGTTTGGAAATGGGCGGATTGGCGTTGGGATTGGGTTTGTCAGTTGGAGCAATGGGTTGCCCATTTTTTTGACAGGAAGCAATCATGCCCAAGCCAAAAAAGAGGAGCAGGGAGAAACGCAATTTTTTCATAGGTCTTGGGTTGAAAGCACCGCGCTGCACGATTGCAGAGCGGTGCTGAACCAATGTGTTTTACCAGCCAGGATTCTGGGTTAATTTCTTGTTCTTGTCCAATTCGCCAATGGGCAGAGGCCAAAGCAGGTGCTTGGAGCTGTTCAATCGGCGCTCATTGCGGCTGCTGATGCGCTTGGCGGCGCTTGCGCTGTAGTCAGGAATGTCATTCAGGTCTTGAACGGAACCAGCCCCTCCGAAGGAAGGCTTGGCCGGAGGGTCATTTGGATTGCGGGCTGCACCCACGATCTGGGTATTCAACACATCCAATGCGATGCCCCAACGGCGAATGTCGAACAAACGCAAGCCCTCGATGGCGAATTCAACGGCTCTCTCGCGGCGTACTGTTTGGCGCAACTTGGCAGCAGTCAATTGGGTGACAGCGGGTTGACCAGCTCTTTGGCGCACGTCGTTGATGGCTTTTGTTACACTTGCATCAATCACGCCCAGCTCGATTTGTGCTTCGGCATACATCAGCAAGATTTCGGCATAGCGCATGACGATGTAACCCGTTTTCAATTCCCATTGGTATTGAGCTGGATCGGTGTACTTGCGCCAAACGTAACCTACCCCACCTACGGCACCAGTTGCCCCAAATTGCCACACGCCGTTGGTTGAGGTCACAAAGTCAGGGTTGCCCTTTACAATGTCAAACTTAGAGGTGTTCCAGTTCCAGCGGAAAATGGAGTCGCGGTGAATAGTGAAAATGAAACGCTGGTTGGGGTTTTGGTAAGGCAAACTTGCGTTTACCGCCATCCGGGTTTCGATGGTATCTCCGGGCATGTGCAGGGTCCAACGCAGGCGTTTGTCGCGGTTTTTGGCTGGATTGGCCGGGTCGTAGAGTGGAGATTCGTCGATGCGTAGGCCATCGGTGCATTCAAATTTATCCACCATTGCTTGGGTAGGAAAATTGTTGCTCTGTGCCCCAAGGGTTTGGCGAGGCGTGTAACCTACCGAAATCCAACTGCTGATATTGGGGTTGTCGTTGGGATAAACCATTGCCCAAATGATCTCCCGACCAGCGTTGGCATTTTGCCCAGCGAGGGTAAAGAGGTTGGGAAAGCTGGGGTTGAGACCATGCAAATTGGCATCGATGATGGTTTTGCAAGACGCTGCAGCAGTGGCATAATCCTTGGTCAGCATGGCTAATCTAGCTTTGAGGCCGTATGCAAAAGCCTTGTTTACCCGCCCGCGATCGCTTGGCGCAGCATCCAACACCGCGTAAGCCTCATCCAAATCTTTGTACAGTTCTTTGGCAACGGTAGCCACTGGCGTACGGGTTTGGGTTTCGTATTCTTCAGGCAGCAGTGGCTTGGTGTAAAATACGGGGTCGCCGTACCAAACCATCAGGTTGAAGTATGCCCAGGCCCTCAAAGTCAGGGCTTCGGCCCGCATTTTGTTGTAGGACGCTAGAGGAGTTGCACTTTTGCCGCGCTCCATGCCTGAGAGCATGTCGTTGGCTCGGGCGATTACCCGATAGCCTTGTCCCCAGGCATTTTCAGACCAGGCATTGCCCTGAATGAATGGGCCATTGTCGCCTTGAGCGATCAAGGATTCAGGGTCCGTTTTGCGGGAAATGACCAGGTCGGTAGCGCCTTCAATGCGCTTCAAATCGGGCACGTTGCCCGCCCTGGCCCAAAATGCCGCACTGTAAACCCCGGTCAAGCCAAGTCTTATTTCGGCTTCATTTGAATAAAAAGTACTCGTGGATGGTGAGTCGAGAGGCTGGCGATCCAGGAATTCCTCTTTGCAACCCCAAACCAAGCACAGCAAAACCGCTAGATATATGAAGTTTTTCATGTTGTTTGCTTTGTTGATGATGATTTTCGCTACTTTTTTGAAAAGCAGGAGGCCATCATTGTCGCTATTTGAAAATCACATTCAAGCCCACTGTGTAAGTCTTCATCAGCGGGTAGAACTCAGCCGTGTTGTTGTTAATTTCGGGGTCGAAACCTTCCCAGAATTCAGTTTGAGTGAACAAGTTCTGACCACTCACATACAAACGGGCCCTTTGCACCCCAATTTTATCCGCCAATTGATTGGGCAAACGCACGCCCAAGTTGACGTTCTTGAGGCGGAAATAAGCTGAGTTTTTCACCCAGAAAGAAGAGTTGGTGCCATTCACCCCAATGGTCGGCAGCAAGCGTGGGAAAGTTGCGTTCGGATTGGTGGGCGTCCAGTAATCCTTGTGCATTTCTAGCAGCGAAGGAATGAAGTCACCCGCAAAGAATGGCCAGGCCCCCGTGCCAGAGATGTAATTTTCCTTCAAACCCACACCCTGTACAAAGGCATTTAAGTCGAAGATGCCATATTCCAGGTTCAGGTTGAAACTGTACTCGTAGCGTGGGAAGTTGTTGCCAATAAAGGTACGGTCGTCGTTGTTGACTTTGCCGTCCTTATTGATGTCTTCGTAGCGGATATCACCGGGTTTTGGGGTGAAGAAATGCGTTGGAGCGGCAGCAATTTCCTCTGCATTTTGGAAATAACCCATTGCCTTGTAGCCGAAATAAGAGCGCAACGGCTGGCCCACTTGTGAGCGCAAAAGTCCTTCATCGAGGTTGGGCACCCCAGGCAGTGAGGTCACTTCGTTTTGTACATCAGACAACATACCCGTGATGTCGTACTTGAACTTTCCAATCCGGTTGCGGTAAGTCATCGACAATTCCCAACCCCGGTTTTCCATGCTGCCCAGGTTGAGGTAAGCCGGACTCAGGCCCGTGTAAACCGGAATGGGCTTGCGAAATAGCAAATCAGTGATTTCTTTGATGTAATAATCGGCAGTCACGTTCAGTTTGCCTTTCATAAAAGTCAGGTCCAAGCCCACGTTCTTCTGGGTTGATTTTTCCCAGGTAATGGCGGGGTTGGTAGCTTCAGTAAGGGCAAAACCAACATTGGTTATGTTGTTGAAGAAGTAGTTCGTGCCCGATGAATAAGTTGCGGCAAAAGGATAGTTATCAGGTAATGATTGGTTGCCCAAAGTACCCCAAGAACCACGGATTTTACCAAAGTCCAGGAAGTCCAGGCCTTTCATAAAACCTTCTTGTGTAAATACCCAACCCACTGAAGCGGAAGGAAAAAAGGCCCATTGCTTGTCCAATTCCTGCGAAAAACGAGAAGAACCATCGTAACGTCCATTCAACTCAAGCAAGTATTTGTCTTTGAAAGCATAGTTCAAGCGACTGAAATAACCAATCAAGGCATTGTCGGTGGCACCACCAGAGTTGTCGCGGTTGGAAGCACCCAAGCTGAGGTAGGGTAGGGTCTCGTTTACAAAATCGGTACGAGAAGCACCTAAGCTGCGGTTAGAAAATTCCTCGGTTTGGTAACCAACCATCAATTTGACATCATTGCCACGATTGGTATATTGGTACGAAGCCTGTGCCAGGAAAGTATTGCGGTAGTTAAAAGAGTAAGTTTCACTGAGGGTGTTGGTGCCCGGATAACGCCCCGAAAAGTCGTAGCTCTTGTTGGCAGCATTGGGTACGTAAATGTCGAAATTTTTCTGAAAGCGCTTGGAGTTTGGTGTCCATTGCTCGCGGGCATAGGCTGCACTCAAGTCCAATCCCTTGACAGGTTGGTAGTTCAATTGAACCTGTCCCATGATCGATGGCGTGACGACGGTAGTAATGCCACTGGCCTCAGCCTGCCCCAAGGGGTTGCGGCGGTTTGACTGGCCTGCATCACCGTACTGACCATCGCCAAACTTTGCTGGTCCGGTCGCTGGAATACCTATAGCCTGGCGGATAATGAATTCCGGACTGGCTCCGGCGGGTTCGATTCGGGTGCCTTGGTTGAAGAAAAAGTTACCCGACAAGCGTAGGCTTTTGCTCAATTGAATGTCTGGGTTCATGCGGATATCCAATCGGCGGAAGCTGTTGTTTTGGATCAAACCTTGTTGGCCAAGATAAGAAACCGAGGTGAACAAACGCGCTTTTTCGCTACCTGCATCCAGGGTGATGTTGTGGTTTTGCATCAAACCACTGTTGGTGAAAATCAGCCCCACCCAATCGTTGTCAAAAATCTCCAAGTTATCTACTGGAGAAGTTTTGTAACGTTCAATCAGCGCCAGTGGGAAAACTACCGCGTTGGGGTTGCCAGTGTTGTTTTGCTGGGCAACATTGCTCAATTCCATGTGCTCAATGGCACTTACTTTTTGCGGGATGTTGGTAGCTACCTGGTCACTCAGGAAGGAGTTGTAAGTAACTTTTACCCCTGCACCTGCACTTCTTCTGGTTTTTACCACAATGACTCCGTTGGCACCACGCACCCCATAAATTGAAGTGGATGCTGCGTCTTTGAGTACTGTGATGCTCTCAATGGAGTTGGGATCAAGAAAATCCAAGCTGCTCACAATACCATCCACAATCACCAATGGACCAGTTCCAGAGAAAATCGAACCAGTGCCACGAACACGGATATTGGCTCCGTCTGCACCTGGTTTGCCAGAAGATTGCCAAACCGATACACCAGGCGCGATGCCTTGGAGTACTTGACTGGTGGAAGAAACTTGACGGCGGGTCAAATCTTCGGTCTTGAATTGGCTAACTGATCCTGTGAGGTTGGCCTTTTTTTGTTGGCCAAATCCCACCACTACTACCTCGTCAAGGTTACTGGCTCCTGCCAGGATGAAGTCGATTGTGGTTTGCGACCCAACGGTCACTTCGGTCGTTTCGAATCCGACATAACTGGCCACCAGAATGGCCTCAGGAGTTGCTGAAATGGAGTATTGTCCATCGGCATCGGAGTAGGTACCTTGTGAAGTCCCTTTCAGAGCGATGTTTACCCCTACAAGAGCTTCACCCTTTTGATCGGTAACCCGCCCTTTGACCAGGTTTTGTGCAGAAAGCACCATAACCCCGAAAAGCAGGGCAACTAAAAGTGCGTATCTTTTCATAAAAAAAGTGAGTTGAATGAAGGTAACTATGTACAAAAGAGATTGCACAATGGCTTGATTTTGAGCTGTTCATTGTCGGTATGACCCAAAGCCCAAGAAATTGGCAAGCTCCTGAAAAATGCATACTACTACCTGGGGCATGGGCAAAGTTAGTTAGGTTTTTTAAGTTTATAAAATATTTTTTTAAGTTTCTTAAAATATTGCGTAATTATTTAGACCTTTGACCGAAATATTCTACCAGTGTGTAGTGTTATTTAAAAATTTTATTGCCCCGCTGTACTCAAACGATCAATGATGAAAAGAGCAATAGGTCTGCTGCTTTTGGCTTTGTGGGGTACTGTTTTAGGTGCTCAATCGCTTGTGGGTTTCAAGTGCAAGGTCTTGTTTATTCCCCTGGATGAGCGTCCGCCCTGTTTCCAGTTTCCACTGAAAATGAGCGAAATTGGCAAGATCGAAATGGTCGCACCGCCGCGTGAATTGTTGGGGCGATTCACTACCCCAGGGCAATGTGAGGCCATAATCAGTTGGATCGAAAAACAGCCGCTTGAGCAGTTTGATGCGGCCATTGTTTCTTTGGACATGTTGGCTTACGGCGGTTTGGTTTCCTCCAGGGTGGCCGATACGCCTTTGGAGGTGGCGCTAAAAAGGGCGGCCATCATTCGCAAAATCCGCTCGCTCAATCCCCGCATCCGCATCTACGGTTCCAGCGTAATCATGCGCTTGGCCCCTACTGCCGATGGCAAAAACGAGGCATACCGGGAAAAACTGGCCAAATGGGCTGAAATATCCGCCGACCCCATCCAAGCCAGCCAAACCCAGGACTTGGAAAAACAAATTCCTTCAGCAGCCCTGCAAAACTACATTGGAGCCCGCCAACGCAACCTGCAAATCAACAACTATGCCTTGAATTTGCTGGTGGAAGGGGTGATGGATTACCTGATCCTGTCACAAGACGATGCCAAACCACGCGGCGTACACGTGCGCGACCGCGAAAGCTTGTTGCAGCGCATACGGGAGGAAAAACTGGAGTCCAAGGCTGCGGTACAACCGGGGGCGGATGAGGTGTCGATGCTGCTTTTGGCCCGGGTGGCGAGCGATCAATACCAATACCGACCCAAGGTCAAAGCGATTTACGCCTCGGAAGCCAGCGCCAATAAAGTGATGCCCTACGAGGACCGCAGTATGCGCCAAACGGTCAGTTTTCACCTCAAAGCCGTGGGTGCCCAAGAAGTGGAGGATGAAGCACAAGCCGAACTTTTATTTTTTGTGTTTGCGGACCGCTTCACACCGGGCTTGGCCACAACTTTTGCCCAAAAAATCCAAAATGAAGTAAAAAAAGGCCAAAAAGGCGTCATCATCGCCGATGTGGACCCCCTTGGCGACGTGCAGGGCGGCGATACTACTTTTACCGAAACCTTGAAAAAAGCGGGTGTTTTTGCCAAAATCAATGGTTATGCTTGTTGGAATACGGCAGGCAATACGATCGGCACTGCATTACCACATGGTTTTGTGTACAGTATGGCCCAGTTTCGTCTTCGCCAAGCTTTGGCTCAAAAAACGATCAAGCCCAAGGCTGCTCGGCAAATGCAAAGTGCTAATCAAGCAAAGCAGAACTGGTTTACCCTCAATCGTTTGCTCGACGATTATGCTTACCACAGTTTGGTACGCCCCATTTTGCAAGCCAAGATGCGGGAAAAGAAATGGAATGCTTTCCGGCTAAGTCTTGAGCAAAGTGCAGCGATTGAAAAAGAAGGATTGGACCTGCTGCTGCCTATTGCCGAAAAAACGGTTCGTGGTTTTTTTGGCCCCAAAAAGAATACTTACTTTGAGTTGGACCAATTGAAGTTTGTGTTGCCCTGGGGCCGCACTTTTGAAGCGGAGATTGATTTTCAGTTGAAAAAACTTTAATCCATGATCGCTTTAGGCCTTTTAGGAATTTTCCTAGTTTTCGCCTTGCTGATGTTCACCCGGCGCATACCAGCCTTGTTGGCCTTGCCTGCGATGGCCATTCTGATCGGCGTATTGGCACAAGTTCCGCTGCCCGACTTGTTGAATGTGGTCATTGCCCAGGGCGCGGTCAAGTTGGCGGCGGTGTATGTGGCTGTATTCGCCGGGGCCATGATGGGCCGGGTGCTGATGCAAACGGGAGTAGCCGAAGAAATCATCAAAAGGGCCGCTGAATACGGCGGCGAAAGGCCCTTGGTAGTCTCCCTTGGGCTGCTCTTGGTTACGGCCATTTTGTTTACCACCTTACAAGGTTTGGGGGCGATCATCACGGTAGGTTCCTTGGTTTTGCCGATCATGATGAGCCTGGGCATTCCGCGCAAAATGGCGGGAACCTTGTTTTTAATGGCCTTCAGCACGGGGTTTATTTTCAACCCCATCCTGTTTACCTTGTACCGCCAGTTGTTGCAATTGAAAGAAGAGCAGGCTTTACCGGGTGAATTGGCGTCTTTTGCTCTGGTTTTGTTGGTTTTGATGCTGATTTTGGTGTTGAGTTATGCTTTTTGGGCTGCCAAACGCTCTGGTGAAATCTTGTTGATGCGAGCAGCGTCCAAGCCAAGCGACCGCATTCCTTACGCCACCAAGTCGAAGGTGCCTTTCATTGCTTATTTTTCGCCCATCGTGCCGCTGATCTTGTTTTTTGGCTTCAATTACTGGGGTTTGAAGCTGGATTTTATTGCTTCCTTTATCATTGGTTCCTTGTTCGCGGTGTGGACCACTGACCCCAAAAATTCCATCAAAATCCTCAGCGCATCGGCCATCAAGGGGGTCGAAGATGGTGCTCCGGCGGCTTTGCTGATGATGGGCATTGGCATGTTGCTCAATGCGCTCAGTTTGCCAGTCATCAAAGACGCGATGCTGCCTTTGATCAAGGCTTTGCCTTTTCAATCGGGCCTTTTTTACATTGCGTTTTTTGGCCTGCTTTCGCCCTTGGCCTTGTATCGGGGGCCGCTGAATGTGTTTGGCATCGGTATTGGCATTTTCAGCATCATGGTGGGAGCCCAGGTTTTGCCTGCAATGGCCCTGATCGCAGCAGTGATGTGTGTGGTGCAAATGCAAAACACCTGCGACCCGACGAATACCCACAATGTATGGATTGCCAATTTTGTAGGGGTACGAGTCGAAACCTTGACCCGCGAAACCATTGGGCCAATCATGGTTTTGTGCCTGATTGGCTTGGTGATTGCCGCTGTTTTGTATTTGTAAAAGGCTTCAGGGCCACTGATTTTCAGGTAAGCAAATCAAGATTGCTATGCGCTGCTGCGCAGCTTTAGGCGGGGAACACGGATGTAACGGATAGAACGGATGAACACGGATTTACCAACATGACGTTGCCCCCCTAGAATCAAGCCTCGCGTAGTTTTTTATTTTCATTTTCCTAATCAATCGAGAATGAGCAAAATGGACCAAGCTGTACGCATCGGAATCGACGTAGGGGGTACCTTTACTGACGTGGTGGTATTGGACCAGACAGATCAACAAGTCATCGCCCAGCTCAAAATCCCCACCACCCACCACGCCGAAGAAGGCGTAGCCAAAGGCATCATCGACGCCATCCACCAGGTTTTGGAAAAACTGAACATCCAACCCGAACAAGTGTCCTTCATCGCGCATTCGACCACCCAGGCTACCAATGCCCTGTTGGAGGGAGATGTGGCCAGCGTGGGGGTCATCGGCGTGGGTGCGGGTTGGGAGCAACTCAAGGCCCGCCTCGATACCCGGATTCCGAGGATTGAGTTGGCCCCACAGCGGTTTTTACAGCCTGCGAGTCGATTTTTGGCTGGGTCAAAATTGAGTTATTCCATTTTGAACGAACAATTGGAGGCTTGGAAAAAACAAGGCATCGAAGTGGTCGTTTCCTCAACCGCTTTTGGCGTTGATGACCCCTCAACTGAGCAATTGATCGCCCAAAAAGCCCAGGAAAAAGGCTTTTTTGCCACTTGCGGGCACGAAGTATCATCGCTTTACGGCTTGCGCACCCGTACCCGCACGGCGGTCATTAACGGTGCCATTTTGCCCAAAATGATCCACACTGCCACCATGACCGACGATTGTGTGAAAAAAGCGGGCATCAAGGCCCCGCTGATGATCATGCGCTCGGACGGCGGCGTAATGAGCGTAGACGAAGTGCGGCGCAGGCCGATCATGACCATGCTCTCCGGTCCCGCTGCGGGCATCGCCGGGGCCTTGATGCACGAGCGGGTTTCTGATGGCATCTTCATCGAAGTGGGCGGAACCAGTGCCGATATTTCGGTGATTCGCGATGGTTTGCCGCAAACCAAATCGGCCCGAGTGGGTGGGCACCGCACTTTTTTGCACACCCTCGACGTGCGCACCATCGCCATCGCTGGAGGCAGCATGGTCCGAGAAAAAAATGGCAGATTGGTGGATGTGGGCAGCCGCTCGGCGCACATTGCTGGCCTGCCTTATGCTTGTTTTCAGGAGCTCCAAGCGCTTGAAGGAGCAAGACTGGTACACTTGCAGCCTACCGAAAAAGACCCGAAGGATTACATCGCCATCCAAAACCCATCCGGCCAGTGTTTTGCCCTGACTCCCACTTGTGCGGCCAACTTGCTGGGCCTGATTCCGGAAGGTGCTTTTGCCAAAGGGAACCGCGAAGCGGCGAAGCTGGGTTTTGTGCCTTTGGCTGAAAAAATGGGCAAAACCGTCGAAGAATGCGCCACTGAGGTCTTGAAAATCGCCTGCCAAAAAGTGGCCCAGCAAATCGAAGCCCTGCTCAAAGAATACCACCTTGACCGCAACACCCTGGAATTGATCGGGGGTGGGGGAGGAGCGGCGGCTTTGGTTTTTTTCACTGGACAATTGATGCAACTGCCCGTCCGCCTGGCCAAAAACGCCGAAGTCATTTCGACCATCGGCGTTGCAATGGCGATGGTGCGAGAAACCATTGAGCGCAATATCGTCGATCCGCAGCCTGCCGATCTTTTGCAAATTCGCCGCGAGGCATTTGAAGCCTTGGTAGGGCTTGGTGCCCTGCCCGAAACCATCGAAGTGCAGGTAGAAGTCGATACCCGCCGTAATTTGGTGAGGGCCACAGCGTTTGGAACCACCGAACTTAGAAAAGAAACGAATGGAAATGCTGACCCCGCTCCCCGCACTGGAGTTGAAGCTGCGGCCCACTCGCTGCGTTGCCCACTTGAACAAGTCAAACTGCTGGGCGAAACCAGCGGGCTACAAGTATATGGCACCCAAGTGAGCAAAAAGACCTGGGCTGGTTTCTCCAAAAAAACGGTGCAAGTTATTCGGGTTTTGGACAAAAAAGCGGTGGTGCGCCTGCAAAGGTCAAATGTGAATTTGTACCACAGCAAAGTAGGCCAAGCCTTGGGCAAATTGGAGCAAGTACTCAAAAATTTGACCGATTTTGGCGATGCTGGCCGTAGTTTGCCCACCTTGCAAGTGTTGGTAGGCAGCAGGATCATCCACTTGAGCGGCTTGGCCGAACCTGCACAAGTTTTGGCCATTGCCCGCACGGAACTGGAGAATGTACCTGCTGAGGAGGATTTGGTGATCATCGCAAATCTTGAATAGGGGCCGCAGATGTTTGTGTTAAATGGCCCGCTGTGCGGTCCGTTTGTAGGAACATAGATGAAACGGATGCAACTGATTTTTAAGGATTTGCAACATGATTTTAACTATCGAGCAAGGGTTTACTAAATTCGTTGGCCATTGTTTCCGAGGTAAGTTCTCAACCCGTGTTTTACAAGGACCTTACGCTGGCTAAGTTTTCAAAGGAAAGTACTCGTAAGCACGTTGCAAACGTGCAAATGCCCGGTGTCGGTCAGGAGACCCGACACCAGCACAACGCTCAATGGACGCTGGTTCACGGTCTCTGACCGGAACCGTCTTCCACGCGTTTGTAACGCGTAAACGGATATTTAAGGATTGAGAACTTGCTTTCCGAGTTTTGCAAATTTTCAAAATGAAACCGAAACCACATCTGAAATCGTGTAACCCTGGACTTCAGTACGGGGCAGAGAACCTCCCCATAATTCCATCTAAAATCCATCACACAGTTGCATCAAACAAGTACAACTGTCGGATCTGCGGGATGGACTTCTCCTTTAAATCCCAAAAACCAGGCCCATGCTAAATACCGACCTATTAATCGTAGGAGCCAGCGTAGGCGGCTGCGCCTGTGCCCTGGCCGCCTGCCAAGCTGGCTTAAAAGTCATCCTCAGCGAAGAATGCGACTGGATCGGCGGCCAATTTACCAGCCAAGCCACGCCCCCCGACGAGCACGGCTGGATTGAGGAGTTTGGTTGCACCCGCACTTACCGCGAATTTCGCGAAAAAGTACGACAATACTACCGCGAGCATTACCCGCTGACACCTGAGGCCCATGCCAATCCAGTGCTCAACCCCGGCAATGGCTGGGTGTCGCCCTTGTGCGCCGAGCCCAAGGTGTTTTTGGCCGTTTTGCAAGAAATATTGGCCCCTTTTGTAAGCAGCGGGCAATTGACCATTTTGCTGAATCACCGGGCCGTAGCTGCGCAATACGATGACAAAAAAGTTTACAGCATCACTTTGCAAAATGAAGGGGCGGAAACGATCGAAGTGAAAGCTCAGTACTTTGTGGACGCCACCGAAACGGGTGAGCTTTTGCCCCTGACCCAAACCGCCTGGGTAAGTGGTGCCGAAAGCCGCTTGGAAACGGGCGAACCCAGCGCCCCCTTGCTGGCCGATCCGCACAACAACCAGGCTTTTTCGATGTGTTTTGCGATGAGCTACCACGAGGGGCAGGACCATACCATCGCAAAGCCCCAGGATTATGAATTTTGGCGCGATTTTGTGCCCCATTTGAGTCCAGCATGGGCAGGGCCCCTGTTGCGTTTGACGGGTTTGAGCCCACGTACCATGCAGCCCGTACACTACAATTTTCAGCCCAACAGAGAGCCCAATATCGCCTTTGCGGGCTTGTGGACCTACCGCCGCATTCGTCACCTCGAAAATTTCAAGCCTGGGGCTTTTGATTCAGATATTACCCTCGTCAATTATCCCCAAATTGATTACATGTTGGGTGATTTGTTGAATGCCACATTTGAAGAGCAAAATCAGTACATCCAAGCGGCCAAAAACCAGAGTTTGTCTTTTTTGTACTATCTGCAAACCGAACTGGGCTTCAAGGGGCTTCGTTTATGCCCTCAAATCACTGGAACGGCGGATGGCTTGAGCAAGCGCCCCTACATCCGCGAATCCAGGCGCATCAAAGCTTTGGTTACCATCACCGAACAACAGGTGGCGGCGGCGCAACGGCCCGGCCAAATTTTGGCCGAGCGCTTCCATGATTCAGTGGGCATTGGCTTTTACCGCATCGACTTGCACCCCAGCACAGGCGGCGATAACTATGTCGATGTGGAGTGTTTGCCTTTCCAAATCCCTTTGGGTGCTTTGCTGCCGCAAAAAATGAAAAACCTATTGCCCGCATGCAAAAATATCGGCACCACCCACATCACCAACGGCTGTTATCGCCTACATCCCATCGAGTGGAACATCGGCGAGGCGGTGGGCAATTTGATAGCTTATAGCATCAACCACTTCCTGGATCCTTTTGACGCTTACCAAAGTCCGATTCATTTGCGGCGTTTTCAGGATAGCCTGCGGGACAAAGGCGTGGAATTGGAATGGCCCAAAGGGCTGGATTTGAAGGATGGGGACCCGCATCGGCATGCGTTGTAGTTATGGGTTATGAATGATGGGTTATGAGTTGGGGGACTTGCTGGGGAGATTTGAGGGGAGGTATGTACTCTTGTCTGCGGTTTGGGAATTTGGGGATTTAAAATTTAGCGTGAGTTCTGGGTTGTTTGGCTTGTTTTTTTACATACGATAGACGACTTACGACATACGACATATGATTTGGGGGCTCGCTGGGGAGATTTGTGGTGTTTTTAGGTTGTTATTTGCACGGTTTGGTTTTTGGGGATTTAAAATTTGACGTGAGTTCTGGGTTGTTTGGCATGTTTTTTTTACATACGATAGACGACTTACGACATACGACATACGACATATGATTTGAGGGCTCGCTGGGGAGATTTGTCGTGTTTTTAGGTTGTCGTTTGCACGGTTTGGGGTTTTGGGGATTTAAAATTTACATAGATGAAAACAGGAGCACAAATAGCCCAAAAAGTACAGGCGCAGTATCAAACTGCTGACCCTGTGCTTTTGGCCCAAAAGGCTGGGGTAAAAGTCCATTACGCGGCCTGGGACCCCTGCACTTGGGGCGAATACGATGCCCACACGCAAGTCATTACGCTCAATACCAATGCGCCCATTCTACTCGCTGAGGTGTTGCTGCACGAGCTGGGGCATTATTTTTTGCGGTTGAATGGGTTTGTGGGCAGTAGAGCAGAAGAGGAGATGGAGGTTTTGGGGTTTGTGGGGGAGGTTATGAGGTAGAATTTTTATAAAAATCCCTATCTTTACCACTCAAACGCGAGCAGAAAATGCGGTATTTCAATACATCCGGACCTAATCGACCTAGTGAACATTATAGTTTGCTCCGATTAGACTGGATTGCAAAAGGTAAAGATTTAATTCAGAAAGAACGCTATTTCACGATTTGGGCACCGCGCCAAACGGGAAAGAGTACTTATTTTATGTTTTTGGCTGATCATCTTCGACTTGAAGGATATAAGGTCTGTCAAATTAATTTTGAAGACTACAAAAAGGAAAGTAAAACTGATTTCATCATAGACTTGAATATAGCACTAAGTGAGCAATGGGGCATCCCTTTTGAAGGCGAAACCTTGGCAAGTGTTTTTAGACAAATTCAAGCCATCAAAGACGAAAAATGTGTCTTGATTATTGATGAAGTAGAAGGCATTAACCCTAAATTTTTTGGACAATTTCTACACGCTATCCGAAAAGTGTACCATTCCAGGGCAAATCACTCCTTAAAATCTGTCATTTTGGTGGGAGTAAGCAACATCGTTGGGGTTATTCAAGATAATGCAAGTCCTTTTAACATAGCCGATAACCTGAGCATCCCTTATTTTACCGATGCAGAAACTTTGGCATTGTTGAATCAGCACGAGCAAGAAAGTGGTCAGGTTTTCGACCCGGCTGTCAAACAAAAAATCTCGGAAATCACCGCCAATCAACCAGGTTTGGTAAATGGTTTTGCAGCGCAGTTGGTTAGCAATTGTGTTGGAAAACCTGTCATTGAATATGCAGATTACTTAGCCGTTGAGAAAAATTATTTAAAGTTCTCATTGGATAAGAACATCGCGAACATCATCAGCAAAGGCAAAAGACACCAGGCTTTTGTTGAAAATCTATTGTTTAATGAAGATAAAATTGATTTTCAAATTTATAGAGAGGAAATCCAGGAACTCTTTGTCAATGGTATCATCATGCCTGATGAGGATGACTATGTAACTTTTAGAGTGCCCTTATACCGAAAATGCTTGCATGCAGCCTTTTTTCCCTACACCAACGGCGAATCCAAGCGCATCGGCAGCACCATCAATATTGATGAGTACTACACTCCCAATGGCGGCTTGAACATCGATAAAGTCATTGAAAACTACAAAAAGTACGCTCTGCGCCGCAAGTTCCGCTATTTCAAAGAGGAGGACAAACACGGCAAGGTTGTCAATTTGAAGGAAGCCACCCTGGTGTATAGTTTTGAAACCTACCTGAATGCATTCTTGAGTATGGTGAACGGCAAAACCTACTTGGAAGCACACACGGGCGTTGGCCGAACGGACCTGATCATCAGCATCGGCAAAGAGGAATTTGTGGTGGAGGCCAAGGTGTATAGCGACATCGTAAAATTCCGAAAAGGCAAAATCCAACTCGCGCAGTACGCCAAGAGTTTGAGCCTCTCCTCCGCTTTTTACCTGGTTTTTGTGGAATCAGAGGTCAACAACCCCACCGTGTTGGAAGAAGAACAAGAATACGAAGGGGTGCTGATCAAAACGCATTTGGTGCCTTATAATTTGGAATTGGATTTTTGAGAGCGATTCCAGCCACCCAAGCCCCTCGAAGCCCCTCTTTTCAACCCTTCAACATTTCAACATTTCAACTACAATGACTCGCATTTTCCTAGACACCGAATTTACCGAACTGACCCAGGATGCCCAACTGATTTCCCTCGGCTTGGCCTGCGAAAACGGCGATTGGTTTTACGCCGAGCTAGACGATTACGAGCCCGAGGCTGCCAGCGATTGGGTACAAGAAAACGTATTTCCATTGCTGAGTGGCGAAAAACTGGGCCGTGCGGGCTACGTACATGCCCGCCCGCAGACCACTTGCTATGGCGATACGGTATCGGTGTATCGCTCTTTGTTGAACTGGCTAAGGCGCTACAACCAGGGCCGCTCCAGCATCCAGTTTTGGGCCGATGTGTATGCCTGGGACTGGCTTTTGTTCACCGAACTGTTTGCGGGCGCTTTGATGTTGCCGCCGCAGATTCATTACATGCCCGGCGACCTCAGCACCCTGCTGTGGGCCAAGGGCTACGACCCCGACATCACCCGCGAAAGCCTGGGAACCGTGACCTTGCAGCACCCCAAGCTGAATCTGCAAAAGCACCACGCATTGTACGATGCACTGCTGGAGTTGGAGGTGTTTAAGAAGGTGATGGGGGAGGAGTGGCTGGAAATAAGCCAATCGAAAAATAAGCCTTGAGGCTTGCTTTATTGGAAAATAGGCTGTATTTTTGAACATTATGTGCCAACCTATGGCTACGCATACCCCGGTATGCAGGATATTCAATCCATCGAGATTGAACAATTTTTCAGTGTTTTTTGCAATTCTTGCAATCAACTCCTTACGTGTGTTTATAGTTAATCACAGAAAATGTCAACTTATTCTCCTGATTATCAATTGATTGATTAAAAGGAAGGGTAGGAGTGATATGTGCCGACAGATGGCACTACGACTCTGTACCCGAGGAAACAGAGCCATAGAAGTGGTATGTGCCGCCACTTGGCACTGCGACTACAAATGGAATAGTGATGTACACGGTGTCTTCCATAGAAGTGGTATGTGCCGCCACTTGGCACTGCGACCCGAGGCTCTGCGGGCAGGGTTCTTACACTCCATAGAAGTGGTATGTGCCGCCACTTGGCACTGCGACTGGGCTGCTGGTTCTTGCTGCTGCGGCTCTTGTATAGAAGTGGTATGTGCCGCCACTTGGCACTGCGACTAAAGCCCTGTGCTTTTGGCGACAGGATTTTCTTATAGAAGTGGTATGTGCCGCCACTTGGCACTGCGACTAAAGCCCTGTGCTTTTGGCGACAGGATTTTCTTATAGAAGTGGTATGTGCCGCCACTTGGCACTGCGACAACAAGGCGCTGCAACGCAGCCTGAGCTTCTGCATAGAAGTGGTATGTGCCGCCACTTGGCACTGCGACCATATACTACGTTGCCGTTAAAAATCGTGCCACGATAGAAGTGGTATGTGCCGCCACTTGGCACTGCGACTCGGGAGATGGGACCACCATCAGACTTTTCCCTATAGAAGTGGTATGTGCCGCCACTTGGCACTGCGACAGTACTCTTTGAATTTAGCGCTTGGTTCATAGGTATAGAAGTGGTATGTGCCGCCACTTGGCACTGCGACGCTGTTAACACCAGGTTAAGCATAGAAGTGGTATGTGCCGCCACTTGGCACTGCGACAACTACGGTGCCATTGTTGTAAATTCCGTTACCAATAGAAGTGGTATGTGCCGCCACTTGGCACTGCGACTCTTCGCGCTTAAAGCTCTGCCAAAGCTCCGCCTCATAGAAGTGGTATGTGCCGCCACTTGGCACTGCGATGGGGTGGTGGGGCGTATTGATTTCGGGTCCGAAGAATAAAAATATTCCGAGGGTATTTTTTTCCTAACGTTTCCTTAGACAGGGCGTGCCCTGTCTCTACTGGATTCGTGCATTTCAATTCTCTATGGCCGCGCATGGGGCGCATTTCTTACCAAACATCAACTCCCACCCCACAATATCGCCCGCCCACTCCCTCGTTTTAGCAGCACAAAAAACCAAAACCTGCAACCATGAAAAACACGCTATTCTTGTTTTTGCTGCTTTTTTCTTTTTCCCAGTTGGCAGCCCAAGACTGCAAAAACGACTTCTTTTTTTACACCAAAGGCATGAAATACAACTTGGACCACTACGACAAAAAAGGCCAGTTGTCGTCGAGCACCAAATCGGAGGTGCTGGAATTGCGCAAAGCGGGTGATAGCCTGGTCGCCAAAGTACAGTTTCAAGCCCTTGATGCCAAAGGCAAGACCCTGACCCAGGGTGTGTCGCAATTTGCTTGCTTAAATGGGGTTTTGATCTTCGACCTGCGCTCCATGGCCGCCAATGAGCAAGCCGCAGCGGGATTCAAAGACGCGTCGATGGAACTGAGGGGTACTGCGCTGCAATTTCCAGCCAAGTTGAGCGTGGGCCAAACCCTCAATGATGGGGACGTGAGCATGATTTTCAAGTCGGGCAGCATCCAATTGATGAAAATGAGCACCCTGATCAAGAACCGAAAAGTGGAAGCCCTGGAAAGTGTGACGGTCAAAGCCGGGACTTACCAAGCTTACAAAATCACTTACGAAATGGAGTTCAAATCCATCATTTCTCGCCAAATGAAGGTGGTGCAGTGGATGGCACCCAGCGTAGGCATGGTCAAGTCGGAGAATTACGACAAAGCTGGCAAGCTGGAGAGCTGGAGCGAGTTGAGCTCGGTTGGGAAGTAGGGTAAGCTTGACCTTGACGTTTACCAAACTTCAAAAGTTTAGCAAACGTCAAGGTCAAGCCTCAATACCGATAATGACCAGTAATCGTGAAACTAAACAAACAATCCTCCAAAACCTGTCCAGCACCGATGTTGTGGACGATCTGGTAGCGCTTGCCATCTTTCGACTTTTGGGCGGAGATGATGCCGATGTGGGTCAGGCCCCGGCCCAGGTCCCAGCTCACTACGTCACCAGGTAAGTAATCTTTGCCGTCTTGGGTGAGGGGCAGTGATTTGCCTTTGCGGCTGAAAAACTTCATCAGGTTGGGCACCCGGCGGTGGTCGATGTTGCGGTCGGTTTTTTTCATGCCCCATTTTTTGGGGTAGAGGCTGAAATTGGCTTTCATGTCTTCGTGGACCAGTTTTTGCAGGTCGATACCGAGTTTGCGGTAGGCGCGCACCACCACGTCGGTGCATACGCCTTTGTTGGCAGGTACGTCGCCGCCAGGGTAGGGGATGCTGAAGTAGGTGGGGTCGTATACTACTTCGTCTTTGGTGAGGTCCAGGGCAGCTTGGGCTAGTTTGAGGTTTTGGGCTTGGAGGGAGAGGCTGCACAGCAAGCAAAAGAGGAAACCGAGGTGTTTTGGTTGGAATGAATTGGGCATGTCTGTTTTTTTTCAAAACGTTGGATGGATACCGTATTATTATGCTGACAGGATGGAGGATGAACTTTGCTGATATACGAAAGACGACATACGAGATACGACATATGATTTGGGGGCTCGCTGGGGAGATTTCTTGGATGAAGAGAATTGCGGGTTTACGGATTAGGTTTTTGAAGGTTGTGGTTGGATTTTTGACTTACGACTTACGAGTGACGACTTACGACTTACGAAGGAGGGGCTCGCTGGGGAGATTTCTGCGGTTCGGCTGGGTTTCGTTTTTCCGGTTTGGAATTTTGAAGGTTGAGGTGCCTATATGATGTTGATTTTTTTGAAGTACGATTGATGAAGTACGAAGGAGGGGGCTCGCTGGGGAGAATTGTCGGTTTGGCTGGGTTTTGTTTTTCCGGTTTGGAATTTTAAAGGTTGAGGTTGCAATCTTGGCGTTGGTTTTTTGACTTACGACTTACGAAGTAAATACCCGCTGTCAATTTCGCTAAGGATGCTGAAAGTTTTCCTGGTAATCTTTTTGAGGAATTTTCAATCGTAAAAACGATGATTTGATGCGCTACTAATCTTCAATCGAAGCCCTACTTCGTAAGTCGTAAGTCGTCGTTCGTAAGTCGTAACTCAAAAAAATCTGGGCCATGACGACCAGAACAAAATAGTCTTGAACCACCACTTGTAATCTAATATTAGCCTTTTTGTACAAAGGATATTTGGGGCTCACCAAAGAGATTTGAGGCCCCTCAAGACAGGTTTACACGCATTGGAATCATTTGAATCTTAAATTTCAGATAGCTCTACATTCAAGCAACGAAAAAATCTGCCCAGAAGACCAACCCACCCAGCATTTAATCCGTACTTTAGCCGAGGTAAAATATACTAATCTTGGATTGAATGCGGTCAACATCCCGGTCAAAATCTGGTTGTCAACCCGTGATGATCCGTTTGATGATACCCTCAAATACCTACTAAACTCGCACAAGCCCCCTCTTCTCAACTCCTAAACCCCTCAACTCCTAAACTTAAAACAACCCATGTCCGAAGCACTGATCTTCGATGCCTTGCGCACGGCCCGGGGCCGGGGAAAATCCAAGGGCGCTCTCTATGAAGTCAAACCCATTGACCTGCTGGTGGCGGCTCTGGAGCAACTGCGTCTGCGCAACCAATTGCCTACTGAGCAGGTCGAAGACGTGTTCATCGGCTGCGTAACTCCCACCGACGACCAGGGCTTCAACCTTGCCAAGGCAGCCCTGATCCATGCCCGCTGGAGCGACAAAGTCAGTGGCATCACCGTCAACCGGTTTTGTGCTTCCAGCCTGGAGGCAGTGAACCTGGCGGCCATGAAAATCCGCACTGGTTGGGGGAATTTGCTGGTGGCTGGTGGCTTGGAAAACATGAGCCGTTTCCCGATCGGCAGCGATGGCGGCCCGCTGATGTACGATCCCGAAGTGATCAACCGCGCTGATTATGTACCCCAGGGCATTTCCGCCGACTTGTTGGCCTCTTTGGAGGGGTTTACCCGCGAAGAACTGGACGAATACGCCTGGCGTTCTCACCAAAAAGCAGCCCAAGCTGCCCGCGAAGGCTATTTCAACAAGTCCACCATTTCTATTTACGACCGCCGGGGCTTGTTGATCTTGGGGCACGACGAATACGCTCGTCCCGATACCAGCATCGAGGATTTGCAAAAACTAAGTCCGTCTTTTGCGGAGCTGGGTGCCAAGGGTTTTGACGAAATGGCTTTGCATCGCTTTCCTTTTTTAGAAAAAATCCAGCACCTGCACACCGCTGGCAACTCGGCTGGTATTGTGGATGGAGCAGCAGTTTTGTTGTTGGGGACTGCCGAACTGGGTAAAGCACTGGGCCTGAAACCCCGTGCCCGCATCGTCACCGCCGCCAATGTGGCTGAGGACCATACTTTGATGCTGAGTGCTGCCGCCCCAGCCGCCCAAAAAGCCCTGGCCCAAGCCAAACTCAAACCCAAAGACATCGACTTGTGGGAATGCGGCGAAGGTTTTGCGGCGGTGCCGCTCAAATTTCAAAAAGAGCTCAAGATACCCACTGATCGCTTCAATGTGAATGGCGGTGCCATTGCCCTGGGCTACCCACTGGGGGCAGCGGGAGCCATTTTGTTGGGAGACTTGCTGGACGAGCTCGAACGCCGCGACCTGCGTTATGGCCTGGCAGCCATGAGCATGGGCGGCGGCATGGGAGCCGCTACGATTATTGAACGGGTTTGAATAGGGGTCTGTTGAACGCTACATTGAAGTAAAATGATCAACTACAAGAAAGATACCGATAACATCGTCACCCTGACCCTCGACATGGGGTCCAGGCCCATGAACGTGATCAACCACGAGATTTTCAAAGCCTTTGTGCCGGTGGTTGAGCAGTTGAAGCAGGACAAAAAACGGGGCTTGCTCAAAGGGGTGATCATTACTTCGGGTAAAAAAACCTTCCTGGCAGGTGGTGACCTCGACTACTTGTACCGCGCCCAGGACCCAGCCGAGGTTTTTGAGTTTTGTGAAAAAATGAAAAACTTCCTGCGCGACATCGAGCGCCCTGGAGTGGCAGTCGTGGCAGCTTTGAACGGCAGTGCCATCGGCGCGGGTTTTGAGGTGGCCTTGGCTTGCCACCACCGCATCGCGGTGGATCATCCCAAGATCAGCCTGGGTTTGCCGGAAGTAGAAATTGGACTGATCCCCGGTGGTGGAGGCATTGTGCGCCTGATGTGGCTGTTAGGCATCGAACGGGCTTATCAAATCCTGACCTCCGGGCACCGCTACAACCCACAGGAAGCCCTGCGGGCAGGGATCGTGGATGCACTGGCCAAAAACCAAAAAGACATGTTGCAGCAAGCCAAAGACTGGCTGATGAACATGAAAGAAGCCCGCCGCCCTTGGGACCGCGCCGAGCGCAGCATCCCTGGAGGCGACGCCCGTACCCCTAAAATTGCAGCTTTGATCCGCGACCTGGCCGCTCAATTGGCCGCGAGGACCCATCAAAACTTTCCTGCGCCACAAGCCATCTTGAACGTATTGGCGGAGGGCTCAAAGGTGGATTTTGAAACGGCTTGCCGCATCGAAAGCCGTTATTACACCGATCTGGTGTTGAGTAAGCAGTGCAAAAACATGATCAAAGCCTTTTGGTTTGATGCCAACTACATCAAACAGGGCTTCAACCGCCCCAAGGGATTTGGCAAGTTTCGCCCCAAAAAAGTAGGCGTGATTGGCGCTGGGGGCAACATGGGCTCCGGTATCGCTTTTGCTTGCCTGCAAAATGGCCTGGAAGTGGTGATGAAAGACGTATCCAAGCTCATTGCAGAACGCGGACGCGACATCGTGCGCAATCGCCTCAATGCCTTGGTGCAAAGCGGTGAAATGCCCAGCACTACCCGCGACGCGATGCTCAAGAAAATCATCACTACTGAAGATCCGCGTGAATTTGAAAACTGCGACCTGGTCATCGAAACTGTATTTGAAAATGCAATGGTCAAGCAAAAAGTGACCAAAGAGGCCGAATTGTACCTGGATGAGTACTCCATTTTGGCCAGTAATACGGTTTCGATCCCCATCACTGAATTGGCCCATACTTCCGCCCGCCCAGCACATTATGTGGGCCTGCACTTTTTTCACCCCGCTGATGAAGTGCCCCTGGTGGAAGTGGTAAAAGGAGCAATGACCTCCGATGAAACCGTGGCTCGCGCTTTCGACTTTGTGCGGCTGATTCAAAAATATCCCATCATCGTGAAAGACGATTGGGGTTTTTATGCGGCCAGGGCGCAAAATACCTACATCTTGGAGGGAATTACCTTGTTGCAAGAAGGCTATTCACCCAGCCTGATCGAAAACCTGGGTCGCCAGGCTGGCATGCCCAAAGGTGCCCTCGCTTTGGCCGATGACCTGGGCCTGAACCTGGTCTTGCGCTACGAAACCCAGGCTGCTGCCCATTATGGCCCCAAATACATCAAGCACCCAGCAGCCGACGCCCTGCGGAAAATGGTCGAGGAACTCAATCGCCTCGGACGGCATAAAAAAGCTGGGTTTTACGAATACGATGACAAAGGCAATCGCCAGCTCTGGTCGGGCTTGTCGGAGCATTTTCCAATCCAATATTCCCGCGAATATGATCGCCAGGAATTGATGGATCGCTTGTTGTTTGCCCAGGTCCTGGAAGCGGTATGGTGTATGCAAGAAGACGTGGTGCATTCGATCGCGGCAGCCAATCTCGGTAGCATTTTTGGCTGGGGTTTTCCGGCTTTCAAAGGTGGAGCCATCCAGTGCATCCACGATTATGGCGTGGAGGCTTTCCTGGAGCGTTGTGCAGCCCTCAAAGCCAAATATGGCCCTCGCTTTTCAGCACCTAAACGCTTGGTAGAGATCATTCAAGACCAGACTTTGGTGGGCAGCGGGGTGGAAATCATGTGAAGTAAGTTGAAGGGTTTAGGGTTGAAAGGTTGAAAAGAGAAGGGGCTGAGACAGCATTCTCAACCCCTTTTTCATCAATTAGTATTTGAGCTAAAATAAGATGGACAAATTTGCTTTTGAGGTTTAGTAAAAAAAGAACACAACTTCCTTTCATCCAGTTGCTTATCTTTTTTCACTAAACCCAAATCCGTCCACCTTATTTTTTTACGCTCCCGTATTCACCAAATCAGCTTTTCTTGTTCGAGTTTTCCGCTCAAAGGGGCGGATGATCAGGCGCAGGGCCCGGTCGTAAGTGAAGTAGTTGTAAATCCAGCCCCAAAGGGTAGTGACCTTGTTGCGGAAACCAATGAGGTACATCATGTGTACGAACATCCACATCAGCCAGGCGATGAAACCACCGAAGTTTTGGCCCAGGAAATACACCACTGCTTTGTTGCGGCCAATGGTGGCCATGTTGCCCTTGTCGAGGTAGCGGAAGGGCTTCCAGGCTTGGCCTTTGCTTTCGCGGATCAGGTTTTTGCCCAGTTGTTCGCCTTGTTGAATGGCTACTGGAGCCAGCATCGGATAACCACGAGGCGTATCTTTGGTAATCATGGCGGCGACATCTCCCAGCACAAAAACGTCGGAATAGCCCAGTATCCGGTTGTATTCATCCACTGCAATGCGGTTGCCACCACGAATCACCTCGGCGTTGATGCCCAGCGGGAAATCACCTTGTACCCCAGCTGCCCAGATCAAAGTCTCGGTGGGCAAGCTGAACCCATCGCTGGTGCTCAGTGTTTTGCCGTCATAATCTTCTACTTTGGCTTGCAGTTTTACTTCTACCCCCAATTTTTGCAAACCTTCCAAAGCACGTTTACTGGCCGCATCGGGCATGCCGCCCAGGAGTCGATCAGCCGCTTCGAGCAGTACGATGCGCATTTGGCTCAAATCCAAATCAGGGTAATCTTTCGGGAAAACGAATTGCTTCATTTCACCCAGCGCACCAGCCAATTCAACGCCGGTGGGGCCGCCACCTACGATGCCAATGTTGAGCAGTGGAGATTGGGTTTGGCCCTTTGGCAGGTTGTTGGCCTTTTCAAAGTTTTGCAGGATGAAGCTGCGCAAATTCAGGGCCTCTGGCACACTTTTTAGCCCCATCAGGTGCTCTTCTTGCTGTACAAAGTTGAAAAAGTTGGTCTTGCTGCCAGTGGCAATGACCAAATAATCGTACTCAATGGGGCCAATATTGGTTTCAACGACTTTGCGTTCTGGCACAATGCGCTCCACTTCCGCCATTTTGAACGACAAGTTGGCTTTCCCCTGCAAAACCTTGCGGATCGGATAAGCAATGCTGTCGGGTTCGAGCCCACCAGTGGCTACCTGGTACAATAGTGGCTGAAAAGTATTGTAGTTGTTGCGGTCCAACAAGGTGACATCGTACTTGGTGTTTTTCAACTTCTTGGCCAGGGCCAGGCCCGCGAAGCCCGCGCCGATGACCAGCACTTGGGGGCGTTTGGGTAAGTCAGGGAGTGCAGTAGGCATTGTGTTTATATTTGTTTGAGTATTTAGCTAAACTTGCTTTTTAAACTAAGTTCAACTCTCATATATAGACACTCAAAAGTAGAAAAAGGTTTCAAAAGTTTCAGTTTTTATTGAAAATACAGAGATAATTCTAAATCAGTGCTTTATGTCGATTTTATACTTGCTGATTTTATTAAAATTCCCTTAAAAATTGGGGGAAATGTGTGATTGGTAAAATAAGTTTCGTTAGCAAGTGGATGTTTAAATTTAGGATTGAAGGCCATAAGGGCCCAATCAAAAATTTTTAAACATACACTTAAAGGAAAAAACCAAAAAACATGACTAGGCTCAAGCGCATTTCCTATTCCTTCTTATTGCTACAACTCCTGTTGATTTCTTGCAAAACCGTGCCCATCACGGGCCGCAAGCAGTTGTCGATCATCCCTTCAAGCACGATGCAACAACTGTCGGAAGAAGGCTATCGGCAGCAGATCAGCAATACCCCGCTTTCGAGCAACAAATCCGAAACTGAAAGGGTAAAAAGGGTCGGTCGAAAGATAATTTCAGCAGTAGAAAAGTACTTGCAACAAGAAGGCCAATCCAATCGCATCGCAGGTTTCAATTGGGAAATCAACTTGCTCGAAAGCAAAGAAGCCAACGCTTTTTGCATGGAAGGTGGAAAAATCGCTTTTTACACGGGCATCATGAAGTATTGCCCCAGCGATGACGCCATTGCGGTAGTCATGGGCCATGAAATCGCCCACGCCATCGCCCACCACGGCGGCGAGCGCATGAGCCAAATGCTGGTGACCCAAGCTGGCGGAACGACCCTCAACTTGGCCATGCGCAATCAACCCAACCTGGTGCGCAACCTGACTTTGGCGTCTTATGGCGTAGGATCACAAGTGGGTGTGCTGCTGCCGTTCAGCCGTACCCACGAGACCGAGGCAGACCGCATGGGCCTGATTTTTATGAAAATGGCGGGTTACAATCCGCATGAAGCAGCCCGATTTTGGGAGCGCATGGCCGCTGGCAGCAAGGGCAGCCCACCCAAGTGGCTTTCTACCCACCCAGATCACCAGACGCGGATCGAGAATTTGAAGAAATGGGCGAATGAGTGAGTGGAGTTGAAAGGTTGAGGGTTGAAATGTTGAAGAGAAGGGCCTTGGTGGGTTGTTTTGGGAGTTAAGACAAGCCACCAAGGTCTTTTAGTTTATAGCAAACTCCGGGATCAACTCCCGGCGGTGGACGGCGTGGAAGGCCAGGACGATGTCGGATTTTTCGATGCCTTTTTCATACAGCATCAAGGCTACTTTCAGGTCAGTGCCATCGTGCTGGATCCAAACCTTTCCGTCGGGTTTGACATCAATGTGCATGAAATTGTTGCGCCGACGATAGGTATCGTTGAGCCAGCCCACTTCGTTGAGCTGGTAATGCCCTCTGATGTCATCTTCCACCAATTGGGTTTCGATTTGATCATCTGGAGGAATCATGTTGTAGATTTCCTCGATCACCTCCTTGACGATGCTTTTGTGCCGATCTACTTTTTCCATTCGGATCAATCTGCTGTTGACTTTGGTTTTAACTCATCCGCAGGTCCCACTCTTTTCAACCCTTCAACCTTTCAACTTTTCCTCAACTCCTCAGCTCCTCAATCTTCGCCTTAAACTTCGCCGCCAAAACCCTAAATCCCGCGCTGGTCGGGTGGATTTCATCGTGCCAGCTCTGGCCTTTCATCGTGCCGCGCAGGTTGATGTAATGCACTTGCTCGAACTCTTGGTCCAATTGGCTTAAAAGCTCATTGAAGGTGTTGATGATGTGGTTCAAAACAGCTTGGCGGTCGCTTAGGTGCTGGATGCCTTTAGCTTTCATTGGTCCACCCAGCCAGGGTTCGTTGTTTTTTTTGCCCGATTCGAGGTAATCGTAACCGTGAATCAGGATGTGGAGCTTGGGAGATTGCTTGCCGATTCGCTTGAAAATCTCGCGGTAAGTATCGCCTAAGGACTTGATTTTTTTGGAAAAAGCCTCGTTCAGGAAGCGTTCCGGGTTTTTGCCGTCGCCTTTGGAAGCAACATTGGCGTGCAAAAAGTCTTTGAACTGGCTGCCCATGATGTCGTTGCCGCCCCCGCTGAGGATCAAGAATTGAGGTTGGACCTCCTCCACAGCGCGCAGGTATTCCACTTCTTTGGCATAAGATTGCAGTTGGTCGCCCGCCGCATCAAGGCTGTAAACGGGGTATTCATCGAGCAAGTAGTCGATGATGTCGAGCAAACGCGGGTCGGGATACTGAAACCAAGAGTCGCCCTCCGATACCATTCTGGGCCGGTCGGGGTAGCGTTTGACCATTTCCCGGTAAACCATGTGCCGCCATTGGCGCGAAAACCAGGTAGCAGTATCCATGACCAGTTCCTGGGTGCCGCCACGGGTACCCTTTTCATCTGCTTCCAGGCCACGATTGCGCAGGTTGCCGCCAAATGGTTGGTTTGGCTGAAAGTGCAGGGCTTCGACAAAAGGCCCGGCTTCGGTTTGCAACCAGCTTTTGAGCAGGAATTCGGGCACGTTGTTGAAGCGGGGGTTGGCAATTTTAACGGTGATGTTACGGGTCATCCAAGCATCGGCACCGGGCTGGTTGGCCGGGGTGCGGCTGGGGCCTCGTGTGGAGTCGCCTCTTGATCTGTTCGCCAACTCACTGGGATCGGGCAGGCGATCCATGAGCAATTTGTCAACGTTGAATTCCTGTCTGCTCACGATTAATTTCAACTGAAAAGTAGCAAAAGGATGGTTGAAAAGCTCCACACTTTTGCTGTAATCCAAGCCTACCCAATCGCCATCGAAGGCAAAAACTGCCGGGCCTTGTGGGTTGTTAGGCCCAAGCGCGTCCAATTTGATCACTTTTTCGCTGATGAGCTCGCCATACACTTCAAAGCCTTCAGCAATGTAAAGCAAGCTGACATAAACGGGGTAATTGGCCTTGTTGCGAATGCTGATTTTGAGGTTGCCACCGTAAGGTCGGCCATCAAAATCGCCAGGTACAAATACGGGGTTTAATACTTCGCCCTGGATTTGGAGGAGTTTTTCACCCGTAGGTTCGCTGCTAGATTCTTGCCAAACGCTGAATTCAACCACATCTTGGTCCAATTGGGTATTGGCAGGGCCTTTGTTTTCGAGCATGCGCACATATTCCCACTGCGAAATGTGCTTGAGGTAATGTGCAGTTTGATTGGCGGAATCATCACCAAGGTCGGGTGTTGGTAAAACCAAGGGGCGCAAGGGATCCTCCCCGCGTGTGATTACATAATGCTTGGCCTGGATTTGCACCGCATAATCGGCTCCAACGGCGGTATCGCTGAGGTTGAGGTTGCTGATTTTTTGCTTCAAATGGTTACGCAACTGTTTTTCAGCATCCACATTGCCTGCATGATTTTGGATAAATACTGCGATGGGGGCAGAGCGGTAATTTTTCAAGTACCCCTTGATAATTTTGCCTTGCAAAGCCTGGTGGGTAGCTGGATCAACCACTAGGGTACTGCGGTCGCTTTTGACCACATTGACGATTGCTTCATAGGTTTGTTGCAGGCCCGCAGCCTCCAAAACCACCTCGCCCGCTTGGCTGGAAATGCCGTGAATGCTGCCCAGGTCCATCACCCAACCTTCGCTGTCGTTGAAAACCACATTGGCGTGTACGGGTTTTTCAAGTAGGTTTTTGAACAAAAAACTATTGTACAGGTCGCCCTTATTCGCGCCAGATTGCAACACCAGCGGGGTCTGTTTGAACTGGTTTTTGATGAAATAATTCAAACGTTGGCGCAAATCGGCGTAGGTAATGGCTCCGTCCGTGCGGTTCAATAAGTCGAGTAAGTTTTTGGAAAAAACACCTGAGCCCATGGTCTCATAAGCCGACTCATCGCTCGAGCAAGCAGAAAGGGAGATGTAATTGGCTTCAGGCAGGGCATCTTTCAGGGTGATTTTGCGATCCATCAAAGCTTGCTTGTTCACTTCTTGGGCGAAAATGAAGCTGTTCCAATCCCGCACGGGTAGGGAATTGCTCAGTCGGCTCTCGTGGATGTACATGCGTGGCCGGACCTCCTCATCGCGGTCTTCCTCGGCGCTGCGGGTGTTGCTGCCGGAGTGGCAACAGTCGAAAATGGTCAGGATTTTTGGACTTCCGTTTTTAGGCTTGCTTTCGCTGCCTTTTTCCAGTTCATTCAGCAAAAAACGCAGTTCTTTATCGGCCAGCAGGTTGAAGTTGCGGCTGCCTTGTGGAATCGAGTCGAAACACACCAAGCCTTGCAAGCGTTGGTTGGGTTCCATCCACCAAATTTTGGGATCAGCACTTTCTTCGGCACCATGACCGGAATAATATAAGAGTGCGACATCACCGGCTTGCGCCTGGCCGAGGTGGCTACGGATCAAACCCACTAAGTTGGACTTGGTGCATTCGCCATTCAGGCAGGTTTTGATTTGGAGGTCGAAATCGCCGGATTGGGTGGTTTTGAGGTAATTCTCAAAGTTTTTGATGTCGTTCACACAGCCTTTCAGTGGGCGAACGGGGGGCGCGTAGGTGTCAATCGCGGCCAATAAGGCGAATAAGCGAGGTTTGTTGGGCATGGGTTTTCGGTTTTAAGGGCTTAACATACGATTTTTTTGGGAATTATGAAAAAAACAGTCTTGAAGTCGAAAGACCCAAGCCCAGCAAATCCGGCAATTTTCATTGAAAATACACAAGTATAATCTATTCTCGTTTTGCTTCATACAGGGCCAGCAATCGCCGGGATGCGCGTCGCCTGACGCTTTGGCGAGCTGGAATCATACATTAACGCACTTCAAATAGGTGCTTATTTCGCTCCTGGACTACTAGTGGATTTAGTTCCTCCCCAGTCTCACAAATATCGGAAACCTAAACACCTTTTTCACCTCCTCACCCCAGGCCAATTTCAAGTCTTCCAAAACCAAATCCAAAGGATTGTGCCCCTTTTGCTGTTGGTAGTGTTTTGCCGCCGACCAGGTTTGCAAGTAACCCAGTAGGTGCTCAAAACGCCACTCAAAATCACTGCTGAATCCCGGCGTTTCGATTTCCTCAAACGGAAATGGGATGCACTGGTAGGACTGTTCAACATGCTTGCGTTCAGCATCCCAAAATGGACCAACGATGTTTTGATAATAATGCAAAATCACCGCATCCAAAGCAGGCGTACAGCTCGTAAGCCCGTAACCAATGGCCGCTAAAAGGCCCCCAGGTTGCAAGGTGCGCCTTGCTTCAGCATAAAATCGTTCAAAATCAAACCAGTGAATGGCCTGGGCCACACAAATCAGATTGAAGGATTGAGCTGGAAAATCCGTTTTTTCCGCCGCTTGTTGGCTGTACACGATCCGCTCATGTAAGGGCGCTTGGGCCAATTGTGCCGCGCTGATGTCGCTGGCTTGTACTTTTTTGAAACGTTTGGCCAATTCCAGGGCCGATTGCCCATTGCCAGTGCCGCAATCCCAGGCTTGTTCAAAATCCAGGCAATGTTGGTAGATGAATTCGAACAAGTCCTGCGGGTAAGTAGGTCGAAACTGGCGGTACTGATCAGATTGAGTGGAGAAATTGTCTTTCATGGCCAAGGAACTGTGGATTCAAATCTCAGCAAAACTCCCCACTCCCAGGTGCTTTTCACTCGCCACCGTGCCTTCGCGCAGCAATTGCAAGGTAGCCATGCCAGCGATCTGGGCGGCACCCAACTCGGCTTCCACATCCGACAGAAAAAGAATGGCTTCGGCGGGAACACCTAGCCTATTGACAATATTGTGGTAGGATTGCACCTCGCGTTTGGGCCCCATTTCAGTGTCGAAATAATGGCTGAAAAAGGGCTTTAAGTCGCCAAAATCGCTGTAGCCAAACAACAAACGCTGCGCTTCCTCTGATCCTGATGAATAAATGCCCATCGTCAGGCCGCTTTGTTGCCATTTTTCAAGAGCGGGCGGCACATCGGGATATACATGGCCTTTGAAATCGCCATTTAGGTAGCCTTCCCGCCAGATCAAGCCTTGCAAATGCTTCAATGCTGGGTGCTTGCGGTCTTCTTTGATCCAGTGCAAGAGGGCCTCAATGATGTCTTCGCCAGTGGGGTCTGGCCAGCCTTCCTGCACGAGGGTCGAGCGGGTCACCTCCACACACACGTTGACCTCGTGGTCGAAGGAGTTGTTGAGCACAAAATCCGTGATCCGCTCCGCCGAATACGGAAACAAGACCTGGTGCACAAACTTGATATCGGTGGTAGTGCCCTCAATGTCGGTCAAAATGTATTGAATACCAGCTTGCATGAAATAGAAAATAGAAAAAATACAGGCCTTGAATCGTGTCTCCGAATGTCCGGCCTACGAGAATTCCCAATAGCGAGCCCTCAAATCATATTTCGTATGTCGTATCTCGTCTATCGTATGTGACAAGATTCACCCAACGGTACCAACGTACTGCTCCGCCACATCACTCCCCGTGTAATGCGGCACCCAACCCGATTGGTCAATGAACACCCGAATGGCCTTCACAAAACGCTTAGGTCCCATGTCGAACCAATGCCGGGTATTGGCGGGTACCGAAATGAGGTCGCCAGCCTGACAAGTGACGCAAAAAACGTCGTTGCCCTCGCCGAGATTGAACCAAAATTGGCCTTCGCCATCCACAAAAAAGCGGACTTCGTCTTCGGTGTGGATGTGTTCACTCAGGAACTTGGTGCGCAGGGCTTCCAGGTTGGGCGTTTGAGGAGTCACGTTGATCACATCCGCCGTTTGGTAGCCATTGGAGTCCATGTAAGGCTTGAGCTTGTGGGCATAAGCCTGGATGATGGTTTCTTGGTCGGCATTGTCGGCAAAAGGAACGGAGGCTTCCCATTGCTCATAAATCACCCCACGGGCGTTGAGAAATGCCTTGATCTCGGCTGGATCGCGCATTTCGGTTTTTTGGTCTGGAATGCTTAGGATGGCCATGATGTTTGAGTTGAAAGTGTTGGGCCGAAGGTAGGGTTTGATTTTGAAAAAAGGAAACGACAAAGGGAAGTAACATTCGATCATCCGCATTTCTCAATTTAGAAATCCCAAATCGGAAAACCGAAATTTTCCTTTATCCTGAAAACTTCGGAAAACGCGGTCTGAACAATCAAGCGAGGTTTTTTATCTGAGCCACATTTTTTATCTAAACCAGAATTTACAAAATTGCAGCATTACAGAATTTCTTACATGACGTTGACCATTTTAGAATTTGAACGAATTTTAGAATTGGCCCACTTTCACGCCAAGGCGTGACACGGCGCACAGTCATAAACGCTCCATATTCACCATGAAAATCACAAAATTATCAGCTATGGAAACTTCTCCGAAATTTTCCATTATCGACAAATCTCCCCAGCGAGCCCACCTTCGTAAGTCGTAACATGCTAAAGCTTGACAAGAGTAGTCACTTGTAAGTCGTACTTCAGTTATTCAACATCAAGTATGGGGATTTCAAGCTCAAGTCGCCTGCTCCCTCCGCAAAGGAGCCCAGCTCCGCTGCGTTCCCGACCTCCACAGCCATTCCAGTGGGCCGTATTGGTAGTGTTTCAGCCACCATTTGCTGAAGTTCAGTTGAGCGATGTAGATCAAAATGGCGATGCCCAGGTTGGGTGCAGCCCCCCAGTTGTTGAGTTGGCCGAGGCCCCAGCCAAAGAAAATGAAGGTGCCAATCACCGACTGGAAAAAATAATTGGTCAAGGCCATTTTACCGTAGGGAACCAGTCGATCCAGCACTTTTTGGCCCTTCACGCCCAAGTAGATGAGCAGGAAACTGCACACCAGGAATATGCCGAAAAGGTTGTTGAAGGTGTCAAATAGGGTAAATCCAATCTGCGCCCGCAGCGAATTGAAGTCGTTTAGGCCATTCATCAAGAGCATCACCGTCAAAACCAAGAGAATGACCCCACCTAAAGAGACAAACAAGAGTTTCTTGATCAGTTTTTTGTTTTCGCTCAAACGCTCAAAAAAGCGCGTGCGGCCTACCCACATGCCCAACAAAAATAGTCCAAAGGTGATGTAACCCCGGCTGAAGGAATCGAATTGGAAATGCAGTTTATCGAAAAAGCCATAGGTAGCGTTGGCGTAGAAAATGTCCCCAATCGAACCTTCTTTGGCGGCATGGTAGTACCAAGCATAAACGGAGTCCAGGTTTTCTTCTCCCGGGAAGCCCGTAAACTGCCGGACACCCCAAATGATAAAGCGTGGCCCACCCAACAAGAAAAAGCCCGACAAGGCCAAAACCACCTTATTATTGGCACGGTAAAACAGCAATAATAGCGGAGCCAGCATGGCGTAGATGGTCAGGATGTCGCCCCGATAAAATAGGTTGTGAGCATAACCGATGATGAACAAAAGCGCTGAACGCAACAGGAATTTGCCCACAAAAGCTTCTCCTTTTTTGGCGCTGCTGTCCATTTGTAGGAAAAAACTGATGCCAAAAAGGAATGAGAAAATGGCAAAAAATTTGCCCCGGATCAAAATCTGGGTGATGATGTCTACCACCTGGTCAAAGGTGTTGTGTACCATGAATTTTTTGATCGTGCTGGGGGCAGGCCCTGCATAATACTGCTCAATCACGTGGACGATCAGAATGCCCAAGAGGGCAAAACCACGCAGGGCATCCACTGAATGGATGCGGGAAAGAGTTGAATGTTCAGACATAGTTAATCGGGTGTGGTGTGAATCATAGCTTCGGGTACAAGAGCCTCAAAAGACGTACTCACCCCTATGTTCTGACATTTATTTTAGTTGAAAGGTTGTTTTTCGATGGAAGTAAGGAGAAATTCTACGAGTTTTGGATTTTCGATGGATTTTGATGAACACCTTCTTTTCACCCAAATAAGTCATCTATCCGCAATTCTTTTTGCACCAAAGCGCTGGAATAGGCATTGGCTTGGAGGCCGAAGAAATGTTCGATTTTCGAACAACTCAGGGGTGCATCGACAAAAAACACCACGTTAAGTCCAAATTGCGCTCACAAATTGGACTTAAGTGGTAAAAAAAGGCACTTATGTCCAACTTGTTCGATCTTCGAACAAAAATCTAGCGAATTGACCAGCTCAAACGAGCATGCCCACTTCTCAACTCCTCAACCTCTCAACTCCTCAACTAAACCTCACTTGCCAATGTGCAAGTCCCCAAAAGAAATACTGATCGTGACATTGGGGTAGTACTCCTTGTTGGGGCGGAAAGTGACTTTTTTGATGCCGGAATCTTTCATCTCCAGGAATTTGAACTTGAGGTCGTTGGGATAATCCACGCGGCCATGCTGTACGCTCAGGTTATAGGCAAAAGTGGCGGGGTTGAAATTGTGAAAAAACACCCTGGAGCGGTCGGCAACGAGGTTGAAGTTCACCAGTTCATCGGTGGCATAAAAATTGAGGATGCCATACTCGGCTTTGATGTTGTAACGGCCCCGCATTTCTTTGAGCGTAATGTCCGAACGGCGCGAAACGATGCTGATATTGCCATCTAGTTTTTCGGCAAAAATATCGCCAAAATTGGTGTTGAGATCGATCATGCCTTTGATGTTCTCCAACTGAATTTTGCTGAAGCGGCTGTTCACCCGCAGGCTGTTGATCAGGTTGCTTATCTCGGCTTGACCATAGGCGTTTTTGAGGTAAACAGGACAATCAGCTGGCAAAAAAACGTGGTAAACGACTTTGAGTTGTGATTCAGGCTCTTTGCCCTCTTGGTCACTTTGCAGGTAATTGCGCAGATAAATGTTGTTTTTGTCTCTTTGGGCCAGGTACTTCATTTGCTCCAGGTCTTTTTCAGCCTGTTGTTTGTTGGGGTGCTTGGCGATTAGGTCGATCTGCACTTTGATGGAAGCTTTTTCCCAAGTCTCAATGTCCACCTCTGCCTTGATGCCATCAATATTGACGACATAGCCCTCCCGATAAGCAAAGTCGCGGTCCACCCGTTTGGTTACGACTTGCAGTTTTTCGTCTTGGGCCCAAGCCACAGAGCCCACGATGACTAAAGCAAACAAAACCAGTAATTTTTGCAAAAACATGGTTTAATTGGTTTATTTAATGCCAAGGCGATCTAAATACTCCGCCACAATCCCTCTTTTCAACCCTTCAACTTTTCAACCCTTCAACTTTTCACAACATCGTCTCCACCATTCTTTTCACCACTCTGGAGCGGTCGTCTTCGATGCGGTTGATTTGCAAAACGAGGTCCTGATCCGGTCCATAAGTTTTGATCACTTTCAGCAACTCAGCTTTAGCGGCATTGAGTTCGCTCAGTTCGTCGTTGAGGCTGCAATCGGTGTTGGTCCACTTGCAAAAACGGGCGTATTCGGTCTGTACCTCAGCCAATTCAGATTCGTCGTTCAGAGATTCCAGCTTTGGCAAGTCCTGAGTCTTGATTTTTTCACTGCTGTAGGCCATGCGTACTCTAGCGGGCGGATCAAGTTGGCGTTGCCAGTTCCAGGCTACTGTCATGAGCAACAGCACAGCGGCAGCAGCGCTCCAGCGGTAGACCACCCGCAGGCGATTGGGTTTTTGCACCGTAGGCTGGTCCAGTTCTGCTTCGATATTTTCCCAAATCAAGCCTGGCACCTGGTAAACGGGCAAATCCGCGATGGCTGCGGCCAAGCGCTCCTCATGGTCCAATTCGCCTTCAATTTTGTTCCAAATCATGGTCGGAGCCTGGTGAACGGGCAAATCCTCGATCGCCGCGTCCAAGCGTTCTTCTTGGGCCAATTCACTTTCAATTTTTTCCCAAATCATGGCCGGAGCCTGTAAAATGGGCAATTGGCGAATGGCTTGCTCCAAAGTTTGACGATTCAGTTCTTGCATGGCTCCTAGGATCAATCAAAATAATGCTGGAGGTATTCTCTTAATTTCTTTTTGGCATAAAACAACTGCGACTTGGAAGTGCCCACGGTGATGCCAAACAAGTCGGCGACCTCTTGGTGGGTATAGCCTTCCACTTCGATCAGCACAAACACATTGCGATAACCTTGGGGCAAGGCTTGGATGGCCTTTTCGAGGTATTCCGAGTCGAGGCGATGGCCCCAATCCACCCGCAAATCACCGGGTACTTCGTCGAGGTCGGCAAAGTCCGGTTCGCGTTTGATTTTACTCAATGCGGTACGGATCACAATGGTCTTGATCCAAGCCCCTAGGGTTGATTCGCGCCTAAAACCCGCAATGTGACGAAAGACTTTGACAAAAGCTTCTTGTAGCACATCCCCCGCCAACTCATAATCGTTGGTGATGCGAAAAGCCACGGTGTACATGGCCGCACTGTAACGATCATAGAGAGTCTTTTGGGCCAGGCGGTTTTGTTCCAGGCAGCCATTGATCAAGTCAGTCTCCGTCATACTACTAATAGTGGGCATCGGCTCGCTGTGCGTTGTTTTCATCGTAAGGAGCAAGTGAATGCAAAGATGGTTGGTTGGTATTTTGACCAAACAGGTAAAAAATGGTCACAAAAGTAGATAAAGTTGAGAAGTTGAGGGGGATAAGTGGAGGGGGCGAGTGAAGGGTTACCTTCTTCGACCAAAAAGCCAACCAGCCGACAAACTAAGGGTAGCGGGCTTTTGTGAAAACTGGTATTGGGTGCCAAAAAAGTTGATGTGGTCACCAAAACGTTGGAAACTGCCCTGGTAGCGTAGATCCACCATCAGGTTCCAAAGGTCAAGACCTACACCGCCTATGTAGCCCACAGTGAACTTGTCGAAGTTTTGATCATAGTTGCCTACATCAAACAAGTCAGAGGTAGAGTTGATAAAAAGGTGACCTTCTGGTCCGCCCTGGATGCGCAAAGGCCCTAGGCGCAAGCCCAGCATGACCGGGATGTCAAGGTATTGGTATACGCAACCACATTAGGTTTTGTGCAAATTTTGAAAGTTGAGAGTGATCAAAGACTTCAAATCCTGTTGAGTTTCAGGGTCAGAATTGACTTTATTCATTGCATTTCTAATAGCTTCATGAAAAA
>JAAFJY010000019.1 GCA_013299105.1 Chitinophagales bacterium
CACGAATTCACGAGTTACGGGCTTAAACGATGAGGCATTTAATGGGTTGAATCGCTTTTCCATGCTGCAAAATGATTTTTTTCACATACAACATTGTTTGCGTACATTTTGTGCGGGAACGGTAGGCCTACAGCCCCACGAGCATGGCTTTGTGGATCGCTAAGTGAGCTTATGCTTGAGATTTCTCCGAAGTTTTCAGTTTTTAGTAAGAAAACCCCTGGACTTCAGCCTTACATTTGGAGGACTACCCATTTTTACAAGAAAAAACTGATGCCAAGGAACACTCAACACCAGTTTTTTGATTTACCAGCTTTCTTCAATCCAAAAACAATTGCGTTACACCAGCTGCGTCGATCGCCCATTGTTGGTCATAGACTTCCTCGGCAGCTTCGACTGCATCTACCCGTTGAAGGTTTTGGGCATCAGCCTTGAGTAAAAGTAGGTTACCAACGCTCATTTTGGAGTTGAGTTTTGCCAGTAGTGATTTCGCCCCTCTCAAGTCCAGTTGCTGCACCACTTGTCCATAAAAGGGCATCTCCAACCAGATGATTTCCCTGGCCTCAACATCCAGCATCCCAAACACCAAGCCCTTGGTCAGACCCTGGTTGATGCGCACCTGGTGTTGCACACAAGAAGGATCATAAGCTACTCCAGTCTCTTCGGATATCTGCATGTGGAATTGGCTGTTCATCCAGCCCAGCACCAGGTTTGGTGTGATTTCTCCATTGCTGTAAGCATTACAAGTGAACACGACGTACCTGACATGGGCTTTGGCCAAGGCTTGCAAATCCAGCTCAATGTACTCGGCGGTCCCCACTTTTTCAGGGATCGAGCGGATGTCACCGCTGTGTTTGCACCCAGTTGCGACCAGGTTATGATAGGAACAAACTTCTACTTTCCGGTCAAAAGCGAGAAAACAACTCAGGTCCATGTCCAAGTGCTGGGCAGGCAAGTCCTTGCCCCATTGCATGAATAGCCTTACTTGATCGCTCTCCACCGGGAAGCGCGTGCCGATCAGGGCACTTGGCAAGTCTTGCACCGATTCGCTGCGATCGCCAATCGCCAAGGGCATGTTGAACAAGAGCGGGTCAATGAAAATGGTCTTGTTGGTGTTTTCTACGCCCGCAAAACGCTTTCTCATCGCACTGAGGCACAGTTCCTCCGTCATGGCCTTCATTTCCTCCAATTGTTCTTCACTGTATAGTTTCAACAACCGATGCGCTGGCACCGACTTGGGAGTAGCACCCAAAGGGCGTACAGTGCGTTGTTGATCGGCCTGAAAGTAAAGTTGGGCATACATGTTCAGGGTAAAAACCAAGCGAGCGGGTACTTTGTCGATCACCGTCTCGAAAGCTTCCACCGCTGTTTTAGGACCAAACCAGAGCATATTGGCGAACAATGACCGTGCAAACAAACCCGGGCGTTCTTTCAACAAACGGAAAGTCTCGTCCGCATCGTTGCGCAAGCGAAAATGGTTCACTCTTGCTTGCCAAACGGTGTAATCTTGCCGATAAAATACGTCCATCAAGCGGGCTAGGTTTTGGAAGCCCTCTTTTTTGGCGTATTCAGCCAGGCGCAAAGCCCGGATGAAGCGTACCCACATTCCCCTTTTGGCGTGCATGGTTTCACAGGCTTGTTCAGCGCTCATGGGCAGGCCATTGAGCCAAGTCGCCACCATGCGGCAGGTTTTTCGGTCGTACTTCAAATCCAATTCAGCTTTTTTGGCCAATTTGGCAGCGGCGCTTTTATCCTCTTTGGTGGTAATATGCCTTTGGTTGCGGCTTGCTCTGTGTACAATCGTCGAGGGTGCGATGAGTTGCAAAAATCCGGTTTTTTCAAACCAAAGGTAGCGCAGCACATCGCTGGGGTTTTTGACCAGGGCTTGTGCCTGTTCGGGTTTGCCCACTTCGATACAAGTGCGGATGACCAAAACCAGGGTTTCCTTCATGCCAATGTTCAAAGTCGGCAGTGGAAATTGGGCCAGCAAAGTCTTCAAGCTATCCACTTGGGTGGCATCCAAGGCTGTTTTCGACTCCAAAAGATTGGTATAATAACGCTGAAGGTCCTCTTCGGTCCAGAGCTGGAGCAGTTTTTTCTTGCTGCCTTGGCCGTAGTTTTCAATTTTAGCAAATTCAAAAGGAGTACCACAAAAGGGGCAACCATTGTAGCGCTCCAGCGGAAAAGTATCCGCAGGGATGACGTGGCCACAGTCCAGGCGCGTACCACGCCCGCCAACGAGGTTGACAAACCAGGTCACCAGGTGATCAACCCTGCTTTCGCCCGTGGGCACCTGCCAGCCTTTCACCAAAGGAGCCCAATTATTGCCCACATTCAATACTTCGCGAAAAGTATCCAACACCTCCAGTTTGAACGGTGCATCGGCACCGTTCAGGGCATGCAGCAGGGACTCTGACAAATCAAAGCCCAATTTGGACAGATTAGCGACCAAAGCTGCGGTTGTTTCAGTAATCGTGCTATTTGTCTCTCCCCTAAAATCACGGGGCACTAAAATGGCGTTTTGACGAATGCCAATTTTTAACAAGTCTTTCATTGGGTTTTTAGGTTAAACACCAGGTAATTGTGAGACTAACAGATGGCAGTAAGTGCCACTTGACCTGGGTGGTTTTGCAAGGCAGGCAGGATTCGAACCTGCGACCCATAGATTTCGATTGGAGTAAGTTCCGTTTGACCTTGTTAGAGCATGTTTAAAATTTTTTGTTTGCCGTAAAACGGCCCAATTTCACCTACCCTTCGTTAGGAAAATGCTCATTATGCGCTGCATAACTCCGCTTTTCCTGCCTCGGTTAGTCAAAATTTGACTCGTTTTCCGCCTAATCCTCTAATATTTAAACACGCTCTTAGAGGTAATTGCGCAACTGGTGCTATTGCTCTACCCCTGAGCTACTGCCTTGTTTGGGGTTTTAAACAAATGGAAAGGTAGTGAAAGTTCCTGGTTGCTTCGTTTCGGTTTATTGAAAAAGTTTAAAGCTGTGGTTTCAATCCCATAAAATGACAGGTTTTCGTCAGTAGAACCTGTTTTTGCTGGGTAATTCAGTGGGATTAACAATCAAGCTTTGAAAATATTAACCATGAGCTCCTTCACCGCCAATTGATCGCATGATCCAATATCTTTTGTTGCATGGCTTCGATCTTATCCACGCCGCTAGCCCTTTCCAGCACCTTGCCTCTGCTGTCAAGCAGGATTAGGGTAGGGAAAGCATTGGTTTTCCATTTGCGAAGTAAAGCCTGGCTTTCTTCCGTTTTTTGAGGAACAATGACGTGCTGCCACTTCATACCCATTTCCTCAATCAGGCGTTTAGCAGCATCGGGATTGTCGTCAAAGGCCAAACTGAGCACTTGGATGCTATCACCCTTGGCTTCCCATAGTTTTTTCAAACCTGGAATGCCCTTGATGCATGGCCCGCACCAAGAACCCCAAAAGTCGATCAAGGTGGGTTTGCCCTTAAACTGGTCTAAGGTGAGGTCTTGTCCCAAGAGGTCTTTAAAATGAAAGTTGGGAAATATCCTGCCCGGTACAGTGCCTATCCAGTCGAATTTACCCAGCGGTTCCAGGGTGATGGTATCCATTTGCAGTGGGCTGAATTTGATTCGATAAATGCTACCATTGAGCTCAATCGAATCACCTTGTATTGTTTCCACCCTACTGTTGTATTTATCTGCTTCCTCAATGGGGCAAATGATCACTTCTTGTTTGTACGAGGCATCCCCATTGGGTTCGATCCGAATACCAGCATAATAGTTTTTTCCATCGAGCACAAACTGCCCGGAACGCACCCGGAAGAAAAAATAAGGTGTCAAAAGACGGTCTAAAACCCGATTAGGGCCATTGTAATTGTAATTCGGATTAAATGGTTTCAGGTTAATTGGAGTTTGGTACCATTTGACCGTTTTACCATCGTAGCCTTCGTAATTGACGGTTACTTCAGGCAAATCTTCCGTTTTCCAGGACTTTTCTTTGTTGAAATAAACACTGGTGTCAAAACGAAAAACCTGATCATCGCTGAAGTCCTGGTTATTGTTGGCATCAACAATCATCACTTTGTTGCCTCCTTTGAGGCCACTCAGGCAATAAATTCTCGTTTTTAAGTTATTTTTTTGAAAAAAAGCAGTGTCCAGTGTTTTGCTTCTTTCACTTTTAAAGTAGTCAGCTGCCGATATCCTGCCTGCTTTATAGGTGGTGAACATGCTGTAACTACGATGAGAGGTCGTAGCATAAATCTTAAATGTGTCCAAATCAGTAGGCATCCCTGAAAATGCTACATTGTTGTCTCTTAGCTGAGCAAACGGTATAGTTGCATGAGCAAAAGGGCTGACCGTTTTTTGTATTTCAGTTTTAATCTGAATCGGCGCTTGCGCCATGCCCAACCCACAAATGAAAAGGCTGGATAAGAAAAACAGGATTGTGTTACGCATGTAGAGAGTTTGTGTGGATGGATTGAATATAGCATCTTCGGTTTCGGTTCAATCATACTTTACTGCTTGCTTGAGCACCTCTTTCAAAATGGGGGCCAATCAATTGATCAGATGTGGTGTGGATTGTTTTTGGTGTGTTCAGCTGTTAATCAAAATCAATCAACCAATACAAAATCCTTAATTCCTAACAATCTTCAGTTTACTAAATACGGCTTAAAGATACCTTTAATATTGATTTGACGCAAGGGGGTAGCAAAAACTCCCCCAAAACTCAAAAAGCGACCGCAAAGCAGTCGCTAACCTGGACTTTGTTCAAGCCTGGCTTATTGAGGTGATTTCTTACCTTTTTTTGGTGTAGGAGGCGGTGGTGGCGGAGGCGGAGGTACGCCCTGCTTTGCAGCTTCTTTCCATTCAGCTTCAGTGGGCAAGGGGGCTGGAGGCGGTGGAGGTGGTGCCATTTGAGCCTGTTTTTTTCCCTTTGGGGCAGGGGGCGGTGGAGGAGGTGGCGGCGGTGAGGCCACAATGTCTCCATTGCCAATGCCAGGAATAGGAACAGGGGCAGGTGGCGGGGCTGGCATTTCCCGCTCATTGAGTTTCCCCTTGGGGGCTGGCATGGGAGCTGGAGCCGGGCTAGGATGAGGTGCCGGAGCAGGTACTTCGATCCAGGTGCCTGGCGCGGGTGGAGCAGGCGGCGGAGGTGGTGTGATTTTCCTAAGGTTCTCAATCAGGTCCTGGTACTTGGGATAATCTGCCGGGTCGATGGTTTTGCCGTCAATTTGTAGGTTTTTGATCTGGTCTTTTTCCAGCGCAAGCCAAACGTTTTTACCCTTGTAGTTTTTCAAGTTGATCTTGCGTTCGCCGCTGGGAGCCGGGACGGTATCCCGCGCCCAAACAGCGGATGGGGCCAAGGGCTTGGGAGCCCGCATAGACTGAAGGGTCAAAGCCCCCAGTACCAGCAAGACCATGCTGCCCAGACTGAGTTTTCCTAACATGTCGGATGTATTTGAAGGTGATTGTAAAATGCGTTGAATGCGGCGCAGCAAGGGTTTTTCGGTGCCAATTGCGCCCAAAGCCAACTGTGGTGCAGCCTTTTTTTGCCATTCTTGCAAAAAAAGCAGGGTTTTGGCATATACCAGGGCATTGCCTTGGCTGGCCAGGACCAAGTCGTCGCAGCAATGCTCCCGCTCAAGCCGAATAACAGCAGAAATGTACCACACTGCCGGATTGAAGTAAAAAATGCACTCGACCACCGTTTGCAACAAATTGAACAAGTAGTCGCGGCGCAAAACATGGGCCAGTTCGTGGGCAAAAACAGCCTCTACTTGCTCCTTGCTCAAGCCACTGAGTAGGCCAGCAGGCACCAAAACCATCGGTTTGAGCCAACTCAAAGTGAGTGGTGTGGTGATTTGGCTGGATTCGGCCAGGATTACCTGTTGGCTCAATCCCAACTGCGACGCTATTTTTTCAAAAACAAGTTGCCACGACGACACGGCACTAGAATCTGCGTTTTTCTTTAAATTGCCAATACTCCACAAGCCCCAAGCCAGGCGCAAAAGAAAAAATGCCAAGCCCAAAACCCACAAGGTCATCAAAACTGGGGCCTGTTGGTTGAAAAACTGGGTCAATTGCCCCGTCCAATGCAAATCCGCATCGGCATCCAGGGTTTCTTGAAGATTTACCTTTAAGGCGTTGATTTGCCGCCAAAACGTACCAAACGCTGCCAGCAACACCCATACCAAAGCCACACCCGCCAGGCTATAACGCCAAGTGGCCCAACCCTGGGGCAAAACGCGCAGGCTCAAGAAAAGCAAAAGCCCAATCAAAGGTGCCTGCCACAAGGAATGAAGCAAGGTCCAGGATAGGCTGTGGGTGATTATCTCCATGTTTTGCATAAAAAAACTGAATTCTTTTTGAAGTACGAATTACAACTTACGAAGGCGGCCCCAAATCCAAACCTCCCCGGAGCGCAAAATCAGCGCCCCTCTCCTCAACTTCTCAACCCCTCAATTTCTCAACTCTTCCGCTCCATTTTCTCAATCAAGTCCCGAATTTCCTGCAATTCCTGCTCAGAGGCCTGGTGATTGCCCAAAGCCTGCATCACCAATTGCATGGCCGAGCCTTGGAAAGTGCTGTCCACAAAGCGTTGGAGCAATTGATTTTGCACTTTTTCGCGAGGAAAAGCTGCCACGTACTCGTGGGTACGCGAGCTGGTATCGCGCTGTACCAAGCCCTTTTCGGTCATGATTTGCATGAGTTTCAGGGTGGTGGTGTAGCCAATTTCGCGGCCATCCACTTGTTGTTGATTCAGCGTTTCATTGACTTCCCGCACTGTTGCTGGCCCCTTTTCCCAAAGTACATTCAGGATTTCCAACTCGGCGTCGGTGGGGTTGGGTAATGCATTTTTTTCCATAAAGCAGTTTTTACGAAATCTTTCGTACACAAATGTAAGGGCGTAAAACATACCGCGCAAGTTTTTCTACGAAATTCTTCGTAATTATTTTTGTGAATGCTCAAACAATGCATGCTTGATGTGGCATCTTTTGTGCTCTCTTGGGCCTTTTGTGCTCTTTTGTGTTTCAAAAAAAACTGGTTCTTTGACAAATCGTGTGCTTTTTGATGCAACTGCTGGATAGATGCTTGATGTGATTAGGGAAGCACATTTTGTCCCCGGACTGAAGTCCAGGGTTACACGATGCTGGATGTGAAACTGGTTTCATTTTTGGGGTTTTGGAAAAAAGGTTTATAAATGGTCCTCTAAAAAATCTACAATTCGGCACCAAAATGCTTTTGTCCATCCTCAGGCCTTATTCGGAGCCCCCAAATCAAATCTCGTATTTCGTATGTTTTATATCGTATGTCAAAAAGTCAACGTCAAAATGGTTCATTCGTATTTGAGCTAAAATAAGGTGTACAAATTTGCTTTTGAGGTTTAGCAAAAAAAGAGCACAACTTCCTTTCAGTCAGTTGCTAATCTTTTTTCACTAAACCCAAATCCGTCCACCCTATTTTTTTACGCTCCCTTAGTACTTCTTTTTCTATCTTCCGCCCCGATTTTTCTATACAAGCAAAAGACCAACAAAAACATGCAACCGCTACCCATCCGCACCACCGTCATCGGCAGTTATCCATTTCCGGGCTGGTTGGAGTTCGCCTCACAAAACCTAGACAAATTTGGCCCTGCCGACATTGAGGAAATGATCGAAGACGCCGTAGTAGCCGCCGTACACGACCAAATAGCCGCTGGCCTGGACGTGATCACTGATGGCGAACAAACTCGCCTCGACTTCAACCTCTCCTTTTACGGTTACCTCAAAGGCATTGAGCCCAACGAAAGTGAAACCCGCAAATTCGGCCCACCCGCCCACGACCAACGCGGCAAGCACAACGTAGTCGAACCGCTGACTGCCCCCAAGGGATTGGGAGCCGTAGCCGAGTATCAGCGCCTGAAACGCCTGGTCCCCGCTGGCCCTACCCTCAAGTGCAGTATCCCAGGGCCATATACCCTGAGTGGGCGCATGTTGCCAGGTGGGATTTACAAAGACCGTTTTGCCATCACCGAGGCCCTTTTGCCCATCGTGCAAAAAGAATTGGAAGCCTTGGTGGCCGCTGGTTGCACCGAAATCACGGTTGACGAACCTTCGATGAGCTGCTACGCGTACAAGGAAGATACCAAGCGTTTTGTGGACATTTTCAACCGCACCGTCGAAACTGTGGTGGGCAAATGCCGCCTGAGTACCCATCTTTGTTTTGGAAACTTCAAAGGCCGACCAGTCGGCTACCGCAGCATCCAACCCATGTTGCCGGATTTTACGGATTTGAAAGTGGATGAGGTGCACATCGAAATGGCCAACCGTGAGTTTGCAGAAATCGAGCTCCTGGCCCCTTTTGCTGAAAAAATGGACGTGGCCGTGGGCATCATCGACGTAAAGAACTATTACGTAGAAACCGTGGATGAAGTAGTGAGCCGCATCCGCAAGTGTCTGCAATACGTACCCGCCGAAAAATTGGCGGTAGCCCCTGATTGTGGCCTGAGCCAAACCGCCCGCTGGGCCTCGCGCCAAAAATTGGTGAACATGGTCAAAGGTGCTAAAGCGGTAAGGGAGGGTTTATAAGCATCTTCCCGGTCCTGTGCAAGTAAGAATGCCAGTCTTCATTCCTGTTGTTGAAGACTGGCATTCTCCAAAAACCGTGCGAGCCCCAACTCATCACTCATAATTCATAACCCATAACTAAAAAAATCACCAAGCTCCCCGCTCATAAAACCCGACTACCATTTTCCATACCAGGTGGCGGTACTTGGCCGATACCAGGTTGCCCTGGGCTTGCAGCAAGTTGTTGCGGGACAAAATGTACTCGGCGGTGGTGGCGGTACCTGCCTGAAAGCGTTTTTCCTGCATGCGCTGGGCTTCGCTTTGAGCACTGACCTGGTCTTCGGCGCTGGTCCATTGCTGCAAGGTGGCATTGAAGTTTTGTACGGCCTCTTCGATTTCCCGGCGTACTTGATTTTGGGTTTCGGCCAGGCGATTCTCAGCGATGTGCTTGTTGATTTCAGCCTGGCTCACTTGATGGCGCACCAAACCACCCTGAAACAAAGGAATGTTGAGGCTCAGGCCCGTTGATCCATTGCGCGTGGCGTTGATTTGGTCAAAATAAGGTTCCGTACGGGTGCTGCTGAAAAAGGCGCTGTAGCTGGCATTGAGGCTCAATTGGGGCAAAAAGTTGCCTTTCGCCGCTTCAATGGCTTTTTCGCTGCCCAGGATGCGCAGGTTGGCGGCTTGTACTTCGGGCAGCGCCGCCTGGGCTGTCGAGTACAAATCGGTAGCGCGCAATTTTTCAGGCGCTTTTTCCAATGCGCCCATCGTATTGGGGTCGAGGTTGAGCGACAAATCCACGGGCTGGTTCATTTGCTGGAACAGGCTCACCTTGGCCATGTCTGCGTTGTTGCGGGTGTTGACCGCATTGAACGACTCGTTGGCCAATTGGGCTTTGAGTTCGTACACCACGATTTCGTTGGCCACCCCTGCGGCTACGCGTTTTTGAGCCAAATCGATCTGCTGGCGGGTGGTGTTCATTTGCTCCTCTGCAATTTTAGCCAATTCTTCATTGGCCAAGGCTTGCAGGTAAAAAGTGGTGATGTTGCGGCGCAGCAGGTTTCGACTGCCCTCCACGTCTTTAATCCCGGCTTTGATGTTGAAACTGAGCTGTTTGGCTTGGTTTTGCATGCTAAACCCGTTGAACAGCGGCGCGTTGAGGTTAAAACCCATGCCGTTGGAGTAAAAGAGCTGGTCGATAAAGGTATTGGTATTCACGTCAATACTGCGACCAAAATTGACCGACTGCCCAACGCCAAAACCCAGGTTCGGCAGCATCCGGGAGCGGGTTTGCGCCAGTTGCGACTCGGCCAGGTCCATTTGGTATTGGGTGTTTTTGATGGCCAGGTTGTTGTCCAGGCCAATGCGGATGCATTCCTCCAGTGTCAGTTTTGTTTGCGCCTTCAAGCTGCTAACCACCATCAACAGCAAGGCCAATTTTACCAATCTTTTCATATTTCCTTTGTTTCCAATTACTGTAATTCAAGCATTCCCTGACCCAGGGCGTTCTTCACGTTCGACTTTGCCGTCTAGCAAGTGAATGATGCGCTCGGCATAGGCCGCGTTTTTCTCGCTGTGGGTCACCTGGATGATCGACACGCCTTCGGAGTTGAGTTGCTTGAAAATGTTCATGATCTCATCGGCCTGGGCCGATTGAAGGTTACCAGTGGGTTCATCGGCCAGGATCAGCTTGGGGTTGCCGATCAGGGCGCGGGCGATGCCCACCAATTGCTGCTGTCCGCCCGAAAGCTGATTGGGGAACAAGTCTTTTTTGGCCACCATGTTGAAGCGGTCCAGCAGGTCGGCGATGCGGCTTTTGCGCTCGCCACTGGGTACGCTTTTGTACAGGAGTGGGGTTTCCAGGTTTTCATACACCGTCAGTTCGTCGATCAGGTGGTATTGCTGAAACACAAAGCCGATGTAGTGCTTGTACAATTCGGTACGTTTTTTCTCCGAAAGCTTGTGTACGGGCTCGTCCAGGAAGTAATATTCGCCACCGCTGGGTTCTTCCAACATGCCCAGGATGTTGAGCAAGGTACTTTTGCCCGCCCCCGAAGGCCCCATGATCGACACGAACTCTCCTTCAAAAATGTTGGTCGTGATGTCCTTGAGCACCCAGTTCTTTTGGATGCCGTTTTGGTGCATTTTAGCGATGTTTTTCAGTTGCAGCATAAAAGCTTTTTTTGTGCGCGGTGCGCGAGTTTCGTTCTGAATTAATGGGCGATTTGAGCCTCGGATTGAAAGTTTTTTTGCTTGCTGCGCAAGCCAGGTTGCCGCTGTATTTTTTTTGCCCCGCTCTGCGGTGCTTTTTTTGGAACACGGATGAAAATGAGTTTGAGTGTGTATGTTTGGGTTTGAGTGTGTGGCACACCGTTTCCAATTGACGAAGCCAGAAGATAAAATCGAAGCCCCTCACACCCGAACTCACACTTGCACACTCCAAACCCTATCTTGCGGATTGCTAAAATGACGTTGACCACCACTTTGACCCCATTCGATCAGGTTCTTTTAAAAACTCCCCCCTACTCACTCTTAATCGCCTTCACCGGATTGGCCAAAGCGGCTTTTACACTTTGCAGGCTCACCGTAAACACCGCTACCAGCAGGGCTGCTAGGGCTGCAAAAGCAAAAATACGCCAATCCAATTCGGTGCGGTAGCTGAACTTTTCCAACCAACGCCCCATGAGGTACCAGGCGGGCAGGCTGCCCAAAATAGTGGCCACCAATACTGGTTTTAAAAAGTCCACTGACAACAAGGTCACAATGCCCGAAGCACTGGCTCCCAGCACCTTGCGGATGCCAATTTCCTTGGTGCGGCGACTGGTGGCATAGGCCGCCAAGCCCAATAAGCCCAAGCAAGAAATCAGGATCGCAAAACCCGTGAAGATGCTGAACAAGTTGCCTAGGCGGGTTTCAGCGCGGTATTGGGCATTGAAGTTTTGGTCAAGGAACGAGTATTCAAAAGGCACTCCTGGGCAGTGTTTTTTGTACAAAGTCTCGATTTTATCCACCAATTCGGTCAAATTCGATCCCTTGGCCAAACGCATGTACACCATCGCGTCTTTGGCATTTTCGTCCATCATGAACAGGGCCATGCTGGGCATTTGGGCGTTGATGCCCTCCATGCTGAAGTGGAAGTCCTTGAGTACCCCGCCGATTGGAGCCCCCAATACTTTGTGTTGTGCAATTTTAGCTAAATCATCGGGCAGGGCCATTTCTTTGGCGGCTTTTTCGTTGATCAGCAGGGTATTTTGCAGGGCTTTGGGGTCATTAACATTCAACACTGGGCGTGTCCATTTCAAGCCCATCAGCTCAATGAAGGAGGGATCAGCAGAAAGGGTCATCATCGATAAATCACGTTGGTTGAAAGGCGACTTGTCAAAATACATGCTGTAGCCATCCTTGAACAAGGCCATACTGGCCAGGGCGGTTTTTTCCACCCCCGATACTTGCATCACCTCATTGCGGAAGGCTTTTAATCCACTGGTATCGGGGCGCACCATCAGGACCTGGTCTTTTTGCATGCCCAGGTCGCGGCCTTGCAGGTACTTGACTTGTTTTTGCACCACCAAACCGCAGATGATCAAAGCAATGGAAGCGGCAAACTGAAAAACCGTAATACTTTGGCGAATGCGCTGGCCGCCCATTTTGCTACTGGCCAGGGTGCCTTTGAGCACTTCAGCAGGACGGAATGCCGACAATACAAAAGAAGGATAAGCGCCCGCCAAGCCCAAACAAGCCAACATCAAGATACTCAATGGTACCCAAACCGTGCTGCTGAAGAAAAAGCGAGCATCAATTTGCAGGTTCAGCAGCTCAAAAATTGAGTTGCGGAACAAAAAGGCCATCCCAAAACCTACTGCAAAAGCCACGCCAGTGATGACGATGGATTCACCATAAAATTGCCCCATCAAAGTACCCCGCACAGCCCCCAGGGCCTTGCGAACCCCTACCTCGCGGGCGCGCTCGGTGGCACGAGCGGTGGTTAGGCTCACATAGTTGAGCAGGGCCAAGAACAGGATCAACAGAGCCACTCCGGCAAAAATGTAAAGGTTGTTGATGCCAACCGAATCTTGTGAACTAGAACTATTGAGGTGCAAATCGTGCAAAGACATCAGGCTGTGTTTGCAGCTCTTGATCTCTTCTTCAGGCATTTTATCGGCCCGCATCAGCAGTGGGATGTTGCGCAGCAGCGATTCTACGGTGGAAGCATCGGCCAGTTTGAAATATGTTTGAAAAGAGCCCAGCCTTATTTTGTTGCCATCTGCTGCCAAAATATCGTCGTTGTAATTTTGCAAGGCCAACATCATGTTTTTCAGGTCTTGCATCCCCACATAAATCTCATGCTTCAGGGTAGAGTTAGAAGGGGGATTTTTCAAGACTCCGGCAATTTCTAAATCAATTTTGTTGCCAAATTTCAGGCTACGGCCATTCACTTCACTATCGCCAAAGTACTTCATAGCCAAGTTTTCGCTGATCAACACCTGGCCTGCCTGCAAGGGGCGGGGTGATTGGCCGTTAACCAGCGGAAAAGAAAAAATCTTGAAATAAGCTGGATCGACCAAGGCAATATTGGTTTCGTAAAAACGGTGATCCAAGTCGCTGGCTACCAGTAGGCGGTCGAAACTCATGTTGTAAATCCGGGCGTAGTCCTTCACTCCGGCGGTACTTTCCTTCAGCCTGGGGCCCATGCCTGCCGACATGCCCGATACGTTGATTTCTTGCTCTCCAAACTTGAACTTACCACCCAACTGGTAAATTTTCTCCGACTCCGGATGAAATTGGTCAAAACTAAACTCGTGGGCCACAAACACCAAGATCAAAACGCTGGCCAAAATACCCCCAGCCAGGCCGCCAATGTTGAGGAAGCTGTAGAAGCGGTTGCGCCACAGCGTGCGGATTGTAAATTTCAGATTTGGAGAGAGCATTTTTTTGTGTTTTTTCAGTAAGGTGATAAGGATACAAGTGTAAGAACTGTGCTTGCTGACTGACGTTTTGATGCAACTTCTGGATAGATGCAAGATGAGATTCGTGGGTGTTTTTTACCCCGGACTGAAGTCCAGGGTTTCACGATGCAGGATGTGTTCCCGGTTTCAGTCGCAGAATTAGAACCCATTTCAACTAGTGCAGTTTTCAAAAGTAATCAACTTGTTTTACACCTATGTGCAGGATTTAAGAATTGGTCCGAATGCTTTGCACCGGATTCCGCGTTGCTGCACGGATACTTTGGTAACTAACCGTGAGGAAAGCCACCAAGACCGCCAAGCCCCCCGCTGCTACTACCATGAGCCAAGGGAAAGAAATGCGCAAGGCAAAGTCTTTCAGCCAGGTATTCATCAGTAGAAACGCAGGTGGGGTAGCAATGACAATACCGATCAGTACCAGGCTCAGAAAATCTTTGGACAACAAGCCCACGATACTGCCAACCGACGCGCCCAGAACTTTACGCACGCCTATTTCCTTGGTCCTTTGAGCAATCACCAGTACAGCGATGGCAAACAAACCCATGGCCGAGAGCAAAATCGTCAGGACCGCAGCAACCAGAAAAATCTGGGAGAGCCGTTCCTCATTTTCATAAAGCTTGTTGATGTTGTCATTGAGAAAAGAGCCTTGGAACTCGTGTTTGGGGGCGATTTTTTTCCAAGTATCCTTCAGCAAATCCATGCTGGTATTCAGGCTCTGGGCCTTCATGCGCACCACGATGTAGTTGATGCCCATGCCGGGCGACATTTCAAAAGTCAAGGGCGCGATCACATCGTGCAGGGAAGCATAATGGTAATCTTTGACGATCCCAATGATTTGGGTCTTGTTCTCATCGTGCAGGTTGATGAACTGGCCCAGTGGCTCTTTTTCACCCAAGGCTTTGGCCATGGCTTCATTGATGACACAAGACTGGATGGAGTCGCCAGGGGTATTGCGTGAGAAATCGCGCCCTTCCAGCATTTCTATTTCTAAGGTTTTGAAGTAATCGTGCGAAACGTTGACCATGTTGGTCTTCACTTCGTGGTCCTTGTGCTGAAAACCAATGGCGCTGTTCGACATGCTGCCGTCCAGGCCCCTTCCAATGTTGATGTCCATGCCCGAAATACCCATGACCTGGCTATTGCTGCTCAGTTCTTGGCGCATCCGCTCCAAGGTTTTGGCTCCATCCTGGCCATTGCCAATAGGGATACTCAAGACCTGTTCGGTGTTGTAACCCAAGTCGGTGTTACGCACAAACTGCATTTGCCGCCAAACCACCAAAGTACAAATGATCATCACCGTAGAAATACTGAACTGCAACACGATCAAGGCATTGCGCACCCCGTTTTTGCCCGCCAGGAACTTGCTTTTGATGACCTGAATGGCTTGGAAACGGCTGATCAAAAGGGCAGGATAAGCTCCAGCCAGCAAGGTTACCAAGAGGAAAGCCAAAGCAATCCAAGACAAAACCTGTGGATTAAGAAAGGCTGTCATTTTCAATTTACCGCCAAATACCTTATTCAATGCTGGCATGCCCAAGCCTGTCAAAACCACGCTGAGCAAGAGCGCCACCACACAAAGCAAAAAAGCTTCACCCCAAAACTGCCGAATAATCTGGCTGCGGTGCGCACCCAAAACCTTGCGCATCCCCACCTCGCGGGTACGGGTGAAACCCCGACCAATGGTGAGGTTGATGAAATTGATGCAAGCAATCAACAAAATCATGCCTGCGATGATCAGTAAACCATACACCAACCAAATGCTGGTGGCGCGGTCAAAACGGGTATCAAAACGAACATCCTCCAGTTTCACCAGTCGGAAAGCGAAAATATCACCCCTTGCATCGGGTTTGGCCCCTTCTTTTTTCATGTCGGCGATGTTGTCAGGCATCACTTTTTTGGTCAGGGATTGGGCGGCTTTTTCAAATTTTTCTTGGCTTATACCGGGCTTGAGTTGCACATAAACAAAGTGATACCAGGCCCCCCAGTTGTTTGCATTGTCTCGGCTGATGGCCTGGTTTTCGAAGCGCATTAAGAGGTCAAATTTCAGGCTACTCTCCAGATCGGGCGAAACATCAGCAACCCCAGCTACCTGAAAAGTCTCCCATTTGCCTTCGCGGAACATTTCCATGCTTTTGCCCATGGCGTCAACTCCTGGGCCAAAGATCTGCTCGGCATAACGCTGGCTGATGACGACACTTTTTAAATCGGCCAAGCCAGTTTCGGCACTTCCTTTGAGCAGTGGAAAGCTGAACATGTGCAGAAAATCGGGGTCGGTGTATTTCAAATCACAGTCCTGGTGCTCTTTGCCTTGGTAGCGAATTACGCCCTCGCCGCCGCACCAGCGGGCTGCATAGTCAATTTTATCAGAATAATCGGCCTTGAGCAGGGGTTGCAGCGGCGTAGGAGCCGCCATCTGGTACTCGGCTTTTTGGGGCCAATTGGCAAAGAAAAACCCTTGGTACAATTGATCCGCATTTTTGTGAAAACGATCAACCGACAAGATGCGGTAGCTCATGGCAAACAAGAGCAAACTCACTGCAAAAGCAATCGACAAGCCGAAGATGTTGACTGCGGCGTAAGCCTTGTTTTTCCACAAGTTTCGGAATGCAACCAAAAAGTAATTCCTGATCATGGTCGTGGTGATAAAAAACCCCAGGGACAGGCTCTTTGTAGATGCCTGCCCCTGACGTTGATCATAAAACAGATTAGTATGAATAAACAGTCGAGTGCTTTCTTACAAGCGCTACAAGGTAAGTTCACAGACCATGCCAAACTTTTAATCTATTGAAAATCAGATTTTTAAATCAAAAACTATCTTTTCTTGGTGTACGCATCTGGACAAGCAGTGTACGAAAACGGACAATCTTTAAGGCAATACCTCGGCTGCCTCTCTCTTCTCAACTTCTCAACCCACTAAACTACTGCACTAATCGCCGCATCCAATTCCTTCTGCGAAATGTCAGTGGGGCATACATAGCCTGTCTTGGGCAAGTTGTCCAGGTTTTTCAGGGCAGCCCAGCCGCCTTGGATGTCGATGAGGTGTTCAAAGCCCCGTGCGCGCAGGATGGACGCAAAAATCATGCTGCGATAGCCGCCGCCGCAGTGCAAATAATAAGTCTCATTGGCGTGCAGGCGTTGCATGTTGTGGTTGATAAAATCCAGGGGTACATTTTCTGCGGCCAGCAAGTGCTGCGAAACGTACTCGGTGGGTTTGCGCACGTCCAGCAGGTTTTGGACCTTGCCCTCAGCGAATCGCTCGCTGAATTCCGCTGCGCTGATCGACTCGATTTGGTCCAATTCCTTGCCCGCAGCGGCCCAGGCGGCGATGCCCCCGTCCAGGTAGCCGAGGGTATAATCGTAACCCACCCTGGCCAGGCGGGTCACCACTTCTTCTTCGCGGCCTACGGGTGCTACAATCAGGATGGGCTGCCGCAAATCGCTGATCAAAGCCCCTACCCAGGGCGCAAAACTGCCTTCGATGCCAATGAAAATCGAATTGGGGATAAAACCTTCTTTGAACATTTGCTCGTTCCGCACGTCCAAGACCAGTGCGTCCTCCGCCTCGGCAATGGCTTCAAATTGATCAGGTGAAAGGGCCCTGGCCCCGCGTTGCAACACCCGGTCGATGCTGTCGTAGCCCGCTTTGTTGAGGGCGGCGTTTTTGGCAAAATATTGGGGTGGGGGCAGCAAGTTTGCCGTTACTTCTTTGATGAAAGCTTCGCGGCTCAGGTCTTGGTTTAGGGCATAATTGCTGTGTTTTTGGCGGCCCAGGGTGTCCCAGGTTTCTTTGCCGATGTTTTTTCCACAGGCCGAGCCCGCCCCGTGCGCCGGGTAAACCAGAACCTCGTCGGCCAGGGGCATGATTTTGTTGCGCAGGCTGTCGAAAAGCATACCAGCCAGGTCTTCCTGGGTGAGCTCGCCTGCTTTTTGAGCCAGATCGGGCCGCCCCACATCCCCAATGAACAAGGTATCGCCCGTGAAAATGGCGTGGTCTTTGCCGTTTTCGTCGATGAGCAAAAAAGTCGTACTCTCCAGGGTATGGCCGGGGGTGTGCAAGACTTTGAATTGCAATTTGCCCAAGCTCAACACCTCACCATCCTGGGCGCTGTGAATTTGGTAGGCCGTCTGGGCCAGGGGGCCGAATACGATGGTAGCCCCGGTTTTGCGGGCCAGGTCAATGTGCCCCGACACAAAATCCGCGTGGAAATGGGTCTCAAAAATGTATTTGAGTTGGGCCCCATTGCGCTGCAATTTTTCCAGGTAAGGCTTGGTTTCGCGCAGGGGGTCGATGATAACCGCCTCGCCTTCGCTTTCGATATAGTAAGTGGCTCCCGCCAGGCAGCCTGTATAGATTTGCTCGATTTTCATCCCATTCAGTTTCTCGGTGCGAAAATATGAAGGACTCTTCATGTTTTCTTCTATACAGTGTGAGTGGGGAAAAAGTTTTTAGGGATCATTCCCGTTCCCAAATCATTTGGCCTTGTTTGGAAACTATCCATCTGGTTCCCATTTTGGCCAAAAAAGGTCGTTTTTTCCTATTCAACGACCTCCCAATGGCCACCTTTGTCAGGGCCGATCCTTTTTATTTGATTGGATGATTTTAGCTTTGCCAGTTGTTTTTCAACCATTCTACTTGTTAATTCCAGTTCTTGTGCTAGTACTGCGATCGTGATTTTGGGGTTAGACTTGATTAGTTCAAGAAGTTTCTCCGAACTTTTCTCCGAACTTTTTACCGTACTTTTTAGAAATTCGATTCTAAAGCCAGTTGGGTCATGAGAAAAAGAAGGCGCTTGAAGCCCTGCATTTTTACATTCCTGGAGGATTTTCAAGGTGCCACGTCAACTACAATCCCCCTAAAAATCAAAGAGAAGAGCCCAATACAGCGCTCTTCTCCTCAACTTCTCAACCCCTCAATTTCTCAACTCCTCAACTCACCATCAAGCTTCCTTCTCCACCTCAGCTTTGAAGTGCGCCACAAACTCCGCGATGCTAAGGCTGCCCTTGTCGCCCTCGCCTTGGCGGCGTACGGAAACGGCATTGTTCTCTACCTCCTTTTCGCCTACGATGAGCATGAAAGGAATGCGCTTGAGCTCCGTTTCGCGGATTTTTTTACCAATGGTCTCGTTGCGCTCGTCGATGATGCCCAGGATGTCGTGCTGGGCCAGCTCGTCTTGCAATTGGCGGCAGTAGTCGATGAATCTGTCGCTGATCGGTAGCAGGGCGTATTGCTCAGGAGCCAGCCAGAGCGGGAATTTACCCGCCGTATTTTCGATCAAAATACTGATGAAACGCTCCATCGAACCGAAAGGCGCACGGTGGATCATCACCGGGCGGTGGGCCTTGTTGTCGGCTCCGATGTATTCGAGTTCGAAACGTTCGGGCAGGTTGTAGTCCACCTGGATGGTGCCCAATTGCCACTGCCGACCAATGGCATCTTTCACCATGAAGTCGAGTTTGGGACCGTAAAAGGCAGCTTCTCCCAACTCCATCGTGGTGGTCAGACCCGCTTCCTGGGCGGCTTCAATGATGGCGTTTTCGGCGCTGCGCCAGTTCTCGTCGGTTCCGAGATACTTGGCAGGGTTATTGGGGTCACGCAGCGAAACCTGGGCAGTGAACTCTTTGAAGCCCATTTTGCTCAACACCGTGCGGGTGAGGTCCAACACGTTCAAAAACTCGGCCTTTACCTGTTCGGGAGCGCAAAAAATGTGCGCATCGTCCTGCGTAAAGCCACGTACCCGTGAAAGGCCGTGCAATTCACCCGTCTGCTCATAGCGGTACACCGTGCCAAACTCCGCGATGCGCAGGGGCAGGTCGCGGTACGAGTGCGGACGGTGGGCATAAATCTCGCAGTGGTGCGGACAGTTCATTGGTTTCAGCAAAAACTCCTCGCCCTCGCGTGGGGTGTGGATGGGCTGAAAACTGTCTTTGCCGTACTTCTCATAGTGGCCCGAGGTCACATACAATTCTTTGCGGCCAATGTGAGGCGTGGTCACCAACTTGTAGCCGCGTTTTTCCTGCTCGGTGCGCAGGAAATTCATCAGGCGATCGCGCAGGGCATTGCCTTTGGGCAGCCAAATCGGCAAACCGGAGCCCACGCGCTCGCTGAACATAAAAAGCTCTAGTTCCTGCCCCAACTTGCGGTGGTCGCGCTTTTTGGCCTCTTCCAACATCACCAGGTACTCTTGCAAGTCCTTTTGCTTGGGGAAAGCAATGCCGTACAAGCGCTGCAATTGCTGGCGGGTTTCGTCGCCCTGCCAATAAGCACCAGCTACGTTGAGCAGTTTCACCGCTTTGATGTAGCCCGTGTCGGGGATATGTGGTCCGCGGCAAAGGTCTACGAAATTGCCTTGCTGGTACAAGGTCAGGGCTTCGTTTTCGCCGCGTTTTTCGATCAATTCGATTTTGTACTCGTCGCCTTTGCCTTGGAAAAAGGTCAAGGCATCTGCCCGGCTGATGTCTTTGCGCACATAAGCGTTCTTTTGGCGGGCCAGTTCGAGCATTTTTTCCTCGATTTTGACCAGGTCATCGGCTGAAATTTGGCGCGAACCCGTGTCAACATCGTAGTAAAATCCATTTTCGGTAGCCGGACCCGTACCAAACTTGATGCCAGGAAACAAAGCCTCCAATGCCTCGGCCATCAAGTGGGCCGAGGAGTGCCAGAGGGTATTTTTACCGTCTTTGTCATCCCAGGTCAGCAGGTTCAGGGTGGCATTGGTGTGAATGGGGCGGGTGGCGTCCCATACTTCACCGTTCACTTTTGCGGACAACACTTTCTGAGCCAAGCCCTCGCTGATGGACCGCGCAATCTCCAAGGCCGTGCTTCCGGCCGGATATTCGCGTACTTTGCCATCCGGGAATGTAATATTGATCATGGATTTCTACTTTTAAGGCTGCGAAATTAGGGCTTTCGGCGTGAGCAGCCAAATGCAGGGCGGGAAAAGTTTGGAAGTGGTTAGTTGATGGGGTATTCGCTTGGGATAAATCCATCTTTTCGCTTCTAAAAATTCTTTCAAATTTTGGTTTGGTCAACGCCATGCAGGCAATTCTGCAATTCTGGTTCAGATAAAAAAACACCTCGCTTGATTGTTGAGACCGCGTTCTCCGAAGTTTTCAGTGAGTACTGATTTTCAAATCTCGAATCAACACCGCTCTGCTTGGAACAAGTACTCAAGTCTACAAATTTCTCCTATTTTTGCCCAATACACCACCCAACTCATGTCAAAAGGAAAAAAAACAACGCCTAAGGCCAAGCCTGCCCCCGCCAGCGTGGAAAAAAAGCCTAAACATTCTGAAAAAACCAGTGGCAGCCCAAGTTGGTTGCCCACCGCAATTTTGGTGCTGACGGCTTTTGTGCTTTATTTTTCTACCCTCCGCTACGATTACGTGCTCGACGATCAAATCGTTTATACCGAAAACCAGTTTGTCCAAAAAGGCATCGCGGGCATCGGCAAAATCCTGAGTACAGAATCCATGACGGGCTATTTTGGCAGCCAAAAAGACCTGGTGGCGGGCGCACGTTATCGGCCTTTGTCTTTGGTGAGTTTTGCGTTGGAAAAATCCTTTTTTGGGCAAAGCGCCCGCATGAGCCACTTCCTCAATGTACTTTTGTATGCACTTTTGGGCTTTTTGTTGTACCGCCTTTTGAAGCGAATTTTTCCTCCCGACGCGCAGCAGCCCTGGTACCTGAGCCTGGCATTTCTGGCCAGTTTCTTGTACCTCCTCCACCCGATCCACACCGAGGCCGTGACCAATGTGAAGGGGCGTGATGAGATTTTGGCGGCCTTGGGGGCTTTTGGGGCCTTGTATGCGAGCTGGCGGGCAGTGCAGGAGGGCAAAATGGCTTGGAACCTGGGTGCAGCCCTGCTTTTTTTCCTGGGCTTGTTGGCCAAAGAAAATACCTTGACATTTTTGGCGGTCATTCCGCTTACCCTTTGGTTGTTTGGCAAAAAAGAATTCCGCAGCATTGGCATCAATTTGGGTATTTTGCTAGCGGTGGCACTGGCCTACATCGCCCTGCGCGTGAGTGTGGTGGGTTACTTGCTGAATACCGAACTGAGCGAGGTGAGCGTGATGAACGATCCATTCCTGGGCCTAAACGGTGGCCAAAAATTCGCTACCATTTTCCTGACCCTGGGTTGGTACCTCAAGCTCCTGGTTTTCCCACACCCTTTGACCCACGATTATTACCCTTACCATGTGCCAGTGGTGGGCTGGGGCGATTGGCGGGCTTTGCTTGGTCTGGGCTTGCATGTGGCCATGATTGGCGTTGCAATTTGGGCCTGGAAACGCAAGCCGATCTGGACTTACGTGGTCTTGTTTTACCTTTGCACCATGTCGATCACCTCTAACTTGCCATTTACGGTGGGGGCTTTTATGAACGAGCGTTTTGCGTTTATTCCATCCCTTGCCTTTTGTTTGGGCTTGGCTTGGATGCTCAATAAATGGGTACAAAATGCCTCAACCCGTACCCTGGCCTGGGGTCTTTTGGGGGTATTTGCCCTGGGTTTTACCCTCAAAACCTGGGCCCGCAACCCCGATTGGGCTACCGAACAAAGCCTGAACGACGCTGCTTACCGCATTTCTAGCAACAGCGCCCGGGCCAATCTTTTCCAGGGAGTGGCAAAATTCAATGCCCAATTTGGCGCAGTACCCGATGCACCCGGCAAATTGAAAGTCATTGCAGAGGTGATGCCCTTGATCGACAAATCAATTGCCATCGTGCCCAGCTACAAAGCCGCGCTCGACTTCAAAGCAGGCTTGGCGGGTGAGCGCTACAAACTGAACAATGACCTCAAGCAATTCTTGACCAGTGTAGAAATTGTCGGCATCAATGCCCCCGATGGCAAAAACCTGAACGCTTTTTTAAACTACTTGTCGGCCAACAACCCAATTTTCCTGGATTTTTGCTACAAAGTGGGCTATGAAGAGCTGTTCAAAAAGAAAAAAGACGCGAAAAATGCGGCAGTGATTTTGGGCTATGCGGCCAAGGTTGCGCCTGGAGATGCTAGGATTCGGGCGGCAGTTGGGGAGGTGCAGCAAAAGTGATTTTTGGGCCAAAACCAAGCCAAAACCTCAAAATCTCCCCCACAAACCATCAACAACACCTATTTTTTTGTACTTTTTCGGCACCAAATCTACAACTGCCCTCTTCATCGCTAAAAACCGCACCAAGCTGTGACAGAAACAACCGAATTTCGCCCCTGGCTGAAGAACTACCCGCATGGGGTGCCTGCCAATGTCAACCCAGAGGAATTTCCGAGCCTGATGGACATGCTCAAGGAGAGTTTTGTCAAATTCGCCGATTCCCCGGCTTATTCCTGCATGGGCAAGTCGATGACTTATGGCCAGATCGATCAGTATTCGGATCAGTTTGGGGCCTATTTGTTGTCGCGCGGCTTAGAGGCAGGTGACAAGATCGCCTTGATGATGCCCAACGTCTTGCAATATCCCATTGCTTTGTTTGGTGCGCTCAAAGCAGGTTTGATCGTGGTGAATACCAACCCACTCTACAAGCCCCGCGAGTTGGAGCACCAGTTGCACGATTCAGGTGCCAAGGCCATCGTGATATTAGAAAACTATGCCTCCATTCTGGAGCAAGTCATGGCCCATACCCAGGTCAAAACGGTGATTGTGACCAGCGTAGGCGAGCTTTTGAGCTTTCCCAAGGGCATGGTCGTCAATTTTGTGGTGCGCAAACTCAAGCGCATGGTGCCCAAATATTCCATCCGCAATACCGCTAGTTTCAAAGATGCCCTGACCCAAGGCAAAAAATTTGAAATCCCGCCCCGCCAGGGCAAACCCGACGACACCATCGTGTTGCAATACACGGGCGGCACCACAGGCGTAGCCAAAGGAGCCATGCTGACCAACCGCAACCTAGTGGCCAACATGATGCAATTCACCGCCTGGGCCGGACCGTTTTTAAAAGAAAAAGAAGAAGTGGCACTTTGCCCCTTGCCCATCTACCATATTTTTGCCTTTACCATCAACATGATGCTGATGCGCATTGGCGCTCATTCGATCCTGGTGACCAATGCCCGCGACACCAACTCGGTGATCGAAGCCATGAAATCGGCCCCCATCAGCATCATCACGGGCCTGAACAGCTTGTTTGTGAACATGCTCAACCACCCGGAGTTTGCCAAGTTGGATTTTAGCAAACTCAAGGTAACTGGTGCAGGCGGCATGGCCATGCAGCGCCCCGTGATCGAACAGTGGAAACAAGTGACGGGCTGCACCATCGCCGAGGGTTATGGCATGACCGAATCTTCGCCTGTGATCAGTTCCAATCCTTTCGATGGCCGCATCGAAATTGGCAGCATTGGGATGCCCGTGCCCTCTACTGACATCCGCATTGTGGACGAGCAGGGAAATATTGTAGGTTTCAACCAAGTGGGCGAAATCCAGGCCAAAGGCCCTCAAATGATGAAAGGCTACTACAATCGCCCCGACGAAACCGCTAAAACCATGACCCCCGACGGCTGGTTGTGTACAGGCGACATTGGCATTTTGATGGAAAACGGCTTTTTGAAAATCGTGGACCGGAAAAAAGAAATGATCCTGGTATCAGGCTTCAACGTTTTCCCCAATGAAGTAGAAGAAGTACTGGTGAGCCACCCCAAAGTGCTCGAAGCCGCCGCCATCGGCGTAGAAGACGACAAGGCGGGCGAAGTAGTCAAGGTTTTCATCGTCAAAAAAGACGATTCTTTGACCAAAGACGAACTGATTGCTTTTGCCAAAGAAAACATGACAGGTTACAAAGTCCCCAGGCATGTGGAGTTTCGCAAGGAATTGCCCAAAACCAACGTGGGTAAAATCTTGCGGCGGGTGCTGCGGGAGGAGGAAAACAGCAAATAGGCCCTTGAAAATTCAAACAAAAGCAGCTTTTTGGAGTTAGGCATAAAACTATTTTTACGACTTTTCTCCCCATTGATTTTGTTTTCAGCTAATAGCTTAAAAATGATGAACAACAACCGTGCTTCGTGGACTGCCCGCATTCAGGTGTGGTTGCCTTTCTTGTTGGCAACTGCGGTGGTGATTGGAATGCTGATGGGTTTGAAAATGGGGAACGATACACCGCAAGTCAAGTTGGTCAAACCAGGTGAAGCCCCCAGCTCCAAGCAGCGCAATGAGAAAATAGAAGAACTGCTGCGCTACATCGAAGCCCGTTATGTCGATTCGATTGACCGCGATAGGTTGATCGACGAGGCCATTGAAAAATTGGTGTCTCAGCTCGATCCACATTCTTCTTACATCCCATCGTCCGAAATCAAGGAAGCCAACGAGCAACTGGAGGGGAAATTTGATGGCATTGGCATTGAGTTTTTGCTGGTCAACGACACAGTGACCGTGGTGCACACCATGCCCGAAAGTCCCGCAGACGACGCTGGCCTCAAAACGGGCGACCAACTCATCAAAATTGGTAACAAAACGGTTTCTGGAAAATCACTGGACAACGAAGCTGTTGTTGATCATTTGAGAGGGACTGAAGGCTCCAAAGTGCAAGTGGCTTTCCTGCGGGGGCGCGACAAAAAACTGCGCCAACTCACCCTGGCCCGCGAACCCATTGACGTGAGCACCATCGACGCTGCTTACATGCTCAACGAGCGCGTGGGCTACATTCGATTGGCCCGTTTCAGCGCCAATTCCGACAAAGAATTCATCGCTGCAATGGCCGATTTGTCGGAAAAACACGGCATGAAAGACCTGATGATCGACCTGCGCCAAAACCCCGGTGGCTACCTGCAAGTAGCGGCCAATATTTTGAGCCAGGTTTTTCCCAACAAGGGCAATTTGCTGGTGTACACCCAAGGGCGGGCTTCTTACCGGGCCGATTACAAGTCGACGGGGCGCTCGTTTTACCCGGTCGATCAAGTAGTGGTACTCATTGACGAGGGCAGTGCCTCGGCAGCAGAAATCGTAGCGGGTGCGGTACAAGACAACGACCGTGGCCAGATCATTGGCCGCCGTTCTTATGGCAAGGGCTTGGTGCAAGAGCAGTACGAATTCAGCGATGGTTCGGCTTTGCGCCTGACGGTGGCGCGTTACTACACGCCTTCTGGCCGTTCGATCCAAAAGCCTTATGGCAAAGGAATCGACTATGACCACGATGTGGCCGAACGCATCAAATCTGGCGAGTTGTTGTCCGAAAAAAAGATCAAATTAAAAGACACCACCAGCTACCTCACCCACAATGGCCGCAAGGTGTACGCTGGCGGCGGCATCGTTCCCGACGTTTTTGTACCCGTGGACAGTGCTTTTTACAGTGAGTTTGTGCAATCACAGCATGAACAGATGCAAGTATTTGCGTTCCAGCAACTGAAAGCCTCGGACCGCGAAAAGTGGCAAAAACTAGGCTTGCCCCAATTCCGAAAGCAATACCAGGTGAGCACCGAAACCCTGAATGCTTTTCAAAATTATGCCCAAAAAAAAGGTGCCAAAAATGATGCTAACCAGTGGCAAACGCATTATGAAACCCTGCGCCGCTTGCTCAAAGCCCATATGGCCCAGCATCTTTTTCACGATGAAGGCTACCATGCAGTCTTGAACGATGGTGATGCCTGTGTGGCCAAAGCGCTGAAGGCATTGAAGCCTGGAATGGCTTTGAAATGAGCACCCGAATCGAATTGATCCAAGGCGACATCACCAAAATCAAGGTTGATGCGATTGTGAATGCAGCCAATAGCTCTTTATTAGGCGGCGGTGGCGTGGATGGAGCCATCCACCGGGCTGGTGGCCCGGCAATCCTGGCAGCATGCCAGCTCATCAGGGCCAAACAAGGTAGCTGCAAAGTAGGCGAGGCCGTAATCACCACTGCTGGCAAGCTGCCTGCAAAATATGTCATCCACACCGTAGGGCCAGTTTGGAACAATGGCAAAAGCCAAGAGGTCGAGTTTTTGGCTTCCGCTTACCGCAATAGCTTGGAATTGGCTGTCGAGCATGGCGTAAAGACCATCGCTTTTCCCAACATCGGCACAGGAATTTACCGTTTTCCCAAGGATTTGGCCGCTCAGGTGGCGATTCAGACAGTGAGGGATTTCTTGGCGGAAACAGATCAGATCGAACGAGTGGTTTTCGTTTGTTTTGACCAGGAGAATTTTGGGATTTATGAGGAGGAGTTGACTTGAAAGCTCACGAATCCTATGCCGAAGTCCATCTTTTCAACACTTCAACCCTTAACTTTTCAACCTCTCAACCCCTACTGCACCTTATCCCCCCGCAAAACCCGGTACTTCTTCCGGGCATCCACCGCAAAAGTGCTGCCAGAGTAGTCGATGAACAGCTTTTCGTACAGCTTCATCGCTTTTTCTTTGTCGTTGAGTTGGGTTTCGTAAAGCTCGGCCAGGGCAAAAATCGAGTTATCGGCCCGAATTTCTTCCGGGTAGTTTTCAGCAATTTTGGCGTAAAAACCAGCGGCTTGGCTGTATTCCCGCTTCTTCAGGTGTACTTTGGCCTTGAGGTACCACACATCGTCTTCGAGCGAGTGGTTGGGGTACAATTGGAGTAGGCTGTCCAATTTCACAAAAGCCTCATTGAAGCGGTTTTGGAAAATCAACAAATCGGCCTGGGCGTAGTAGGTCATGGCCTCCAGGGTGGTGTCGAGATTCAAGTTGTCCATGATGAAAATCGACTGGTCGAGGGCATCATTGGAGATCAAGCGCGAAGTGGATGCCTTGAGGATGTCGTATTGCGATTGCGACCATTTGAAATCACCTGAAAAGTACGACAAACGAGCGTTGCGATAGCGCGCCTCGTGGCCCATTGGATCATCTTTGAAGGCCTTGTCGACTTGAGAATACAGCAAAGTAGACTCCCAAACGTCGTTTTTCATCAGGTAATAATCGCCCAGGTTCAGCTTGGCTTGGCCCAGGGTATTGGCGGGTAAGCCAGGAATTTTGATCAATTCGTCCAGTAGCCCAATGGCCTTGTCCAGGTTGTTGATGTACAAGGCTTCCAACTCGGCCAATTCTACGACCAAGGGCGCAGTGCCCCGCGACTTGCCAAACTCGTTGATGAATTCCTCGTAGTATTTTTCCAACAGCATCAAATCTTCGCGGGTGTAGGCATATCCTTCCACCAGTTTGTTGCGGCGGCAGCGCAGTAATTCTTGCTTGGAGTCCAGAAAAAAAGGCGATCCATTGCCCTTTTGTACCACATATTCATAAGCCTCGATGGCCACATTGTAGCTTTTGTCATTGGCCGCAATTTCGGCCAATTGATACACCCGTACCCCATTTTCTTTCAACTGGCGGTCCAAAGCCCGCAACTGGCGCAGGGCGCTGGTGTAATCCTTTTCCTGGATGTATACCCAGGCCAACATGTCCACCAAGTTGGGGTTATTGCCGTTGGGGCTGGCTTGGATGCGATCGAGCAATTGCTGGCGCAAATTGGCCATGTCCTCATTAGAAAGGTAACGTTGAAAAATGCCTTTCACGTTGTCGGTGCGGTCGGGCGAGGCCTGCACGCTGTTGAGGTACTGACCGATCATTTTGGGTGCATCGCCCTTGCGACGGTACAAATCGGCCAGGTTGTAGGCAAAAACCAAGGGATCGTTGAGCGAAGTGGCCCCTTTTTCATAGGTTTGGATGGCCAAGTCGTATTTGCTGACCGTCGAAAATGCCGTAGCCAGCTTATTGATGGCATAGCGTTCGGCTGGCATTTGCTCGATGGCCCGCAGGTATTGTTTTTGTGCCTCATCGTCCTTGTCTTGCATCTCAAACAAGCGCCCATAGGTCACGTAATAGCGTGTTTCTTTCGGCTTGCGTTTGATGGCTTTGACCAGGGCTTTTTCGGCGTCCTCAAAGCGGCGCAACTCCATTAGGCACTCCACGTATCGGTCGAAGTAGTAATCGTTGTTGTTGTCCGAGGCACTTAGTTTTTCGTACAGCGTTACGGCTTTTTCGTACTCACCGTCGTTGTAGTACTGTTGAGCCAGCTTTGCGTCCTGCGCTTGCAGCACCAAGCTCACACACATCAATCCAAAGGCTAAAATCCAGCTGCGCATATTTGTCGGGTTTGAATCAGCTAAGTGAAAAAGGGGAAAACGTTAGCAAAGTAGCGTTTTTTCAGCAATCTCATTTAAAAACGTTGCCAAAGGGGCAGATGTTGGAGGCCAAAAGTGGGATTTTTTTAGTCTTTGAAAAAAAAGTTGCCCCAAGGTCTTGACAAGCAAATTTATCTATCGTAATATTGCGATAAAAATAAACAATGGGCGCATCCAAAACGGAACAATACCAGGAAGATGAAAAGCTGTTGGCCATGTACGCCAAAGCTTTGGCCCATCCAGCCAGGATTGCCATTTTGAAGGTTTTGCTCAAAAAGCAAGCTTGCATCTGTGGTGACATCGTGGACGAACTACCGCTTTCGCAAAGCACCGTTTCGCAACACCTCAAGGAGTTGAAAGAAGCGGGCCTGATTTCCGGCGAGATCGAAGGCGTGAAAGTTTGCTACTGCATCGATAGCAGAACCTGGGAAAAGGCCAAGACACTGATTACTGGATTCATGGATTTGTGTGATAAAAACGGCTGCTGCTAGTAGCCATATTTGAAAAAGTCTAGATCGCTCCCATTTCGGCCAAAAAAGGCCGTTTTCCCGTGATCCTTCACCTCTTTTAGCGAAGGTAGCCCCGGCTACCCCGCTAAAAGCAGGCTCGGCTGACGGAAAACCGTCATCTTTTTTGACTCGAAACCACTGATCTACACTTTCACTATTTTTTTGCTCAAATTAATCGTAATTTTACGATAAAACGAACAACTATTTTTTAACCACTCAAACCATTCATTATGAATACGTTCAAAAACGGCGGCGACGATTGCTGTGACGGCATCTGCTGCTAATCGCCTCAAAACCAGGGGGTGGGTTTCGACCTGCCCCTGCTTTTTTCATCAAAGTAAAAAAACAGCACCATGCGATACCTGCTTTTCTCCATGCTCCTGCTTGGAGCCATCCCTGCTTTTGCCCAAAACATTCAGCCCCTTGAACCCATTTCAGGGCATTACCAAAGCCTGCAAAAGAAAGATCCAAAAGCCCAAGCAGGCCGGGCTTGGATGGACACCCTTTCATTTCCACCAGATAAATACAGTTGGTCGGCACTTTATGCCTTGGTACAGCCTTATTACCTCAATGCAGTGCAAGTGTCGGCCCTGCAAAAAGGCCCTCAAGCCCCTGCCAACAGCTCGGATCAAACCCGCGCCGAGCTCGATCACCTGCTCGAACTCCAAGCCAAGCGAACGCCTGAACAAGTAAAACGCGTCACTTTCCTCGGCGACATTGGTTATTGGCCACACGTCAATGTGGCGGAGAAGCACCCCGCTCAGGCCAAAAACCAAGCAGATTTGTTCTTTGAAGGCCGGGAAATTTTGGGGGCTGCTTGCACCCCACAGGCTTATCCCAAAACCTTGCACTTGTTCAAGGGCATGATGAATGACATGCGGATCATGGAGTTTGCACTGAAATACGAGCAGTTGCGGGCACGCCCCTATCACCTGGAGCCCCGTTTGCAGCCTTTGGCCATCATGCAATCGCCGTCTTTTGCCAGCGGGCACACCCTCTGGGCCTATTTGCAAGCTTTTTTGTGGAGTGAATTGCGCCCCGACAAACGCAGTCAGTTTCTAAGCCTGGCCGAAGAAATTCGCCAATCCAGGGAAATCATGGGCATTCACTTCCCCAGCGACAATGAAACGGCACGGGTTTTGGCCCACCAGATGTTGGGCTTGATGGCCAAAAACAAAAAATTCCAAGCGGATTTGATTGCGGCGAAGATGGAGTGGAAAAAGTAGCGAGCAAAGGACCTTACGTTTACCAAACTTTTGAAGTTTAGCAAACGTAAGGTCCTTTGCTCAACGCCGCTCGTACAAGTCTCCAGACTTGTACGGCTATATTTGCGTCTCTGACGCATGAAGGAGGCTTGTCGACTTTTATGCAATATATTGATAGTCAAATTTTTATTAAAAATTTGTCAAGCGTCAGAGACGTGTAAATAATGGTACAAGTCTGGAGACTTTTACCAGCGCACCACTCTATTTTCAGCTCGTCGCAGTCGCCTTTTGAACACAACTTGTGCATTTAAGCGTCCAGAATTTGTGTTTTTTGCGGTCCAATTTTCTCCCTTTCTTCACAATTGTCTAATTGTCAATAAAACATACTTCAAAGCGGGAATTGCTGAACTTTTGAAGTTTAGCAAACGTGGTCCTCAACCCCTCAACTCAAATCGGCACATTTCGCTTGAACGCACACCCAAAATCCACCAAACTTTCGGTTTTCAAAACGCCCTCAATGTGGTCAATTTTTTCGTACAACAACTCGCGCATTTGGGCGCTGTTTTTGGCCACAATACGGATGTACAAGGTGTAACTGCCCGTGATGTAATAACACTCGATCACCTCCGGGATTTTTTTCAAAGCTTCGATGATGAGGTCCGAGTTGGAGTCTTCGCGCAAAACCAGGCCCGTGAATGCACTCCACTCGTACCCCAACTTTTTCTCATCCACCACCACACTCACATTTTTGAGCACCCCAATTTCTTTCAAGCGGGCGGCCCTTTGGTGGACCATGGTGTTGGAAATGCCCAGGTCGGCGGCGATTTGGGCATAAGCCTTGCGGCCATTTGCCTCTAACTCCCGCAGGATCAGGCGATCGTAGTGATCGATGTAGGGTAATTCGCTCATTGGCACAGGATTGCTTCAAAAGATAAAAAACCAAACGTCAAAATAGTTAAAAAATAGAAAAATGAGCGAATTAAAAATGATTTTGACATAAAATTCAACTAATTCAGTCAATTTAACTTAAAGTGATTTTTAAAAAAGTCAATTCGCTAATTTTGCATCACGATTTTTCCACTTTAGTATATCTCAGCGTATGACTACCATCACCTCCACCACTTTAGGCATCAACAGCGAACTGCTGATTGAGAAAGAAGAACAATTCGGGGCACACAATTACCACCCCCTGCCAGCGGTGATCGAGCGGGGCAAAGGGGTTTATGTCTGGGACGTGGAAGACAAGCGCTACTACGACTTTTTGTCGGCTTACTCGGCGGTTAACCAAGGCCATTGCCACCCGCGCATCGTGAATGCCTTGGTGGAGCAGGCCCAAAAACTGACCCTGATCTCCAGGGCTTTTTACAACAGCGAACTAGGCCCTTACGAAGAATACATCACTCAGCTATTCGGCTACGACAAGGTCCTGCCCATGAACACGGGCGTGGAAGCCGTAGAAACTGCACTGAAACTCTGCCGCAAATGGGCTTACGAGGTCAAAGGTACGCCCCAAAACCAGGCCAAAATCTTATTTGCCAGCGGTAATTTTCACGGACGTACCCTTTCGGTGATCTCCGGTTCCGGTGATCCTTCGAGTCGCAATGGTTTCGGCCCCTACATGCCGGGCTGGGAAATGGTTCCTTACAACGATTTGCCCGCGCTCGAAAAAGCGCTGCAAGACCCCCATGTAGCTGGCCTTTTGATCGAACCCATCCAGGGCGAAGCGGGAGTAGTGGTGCCTGACGAGCATTATTTGCGCTGTGCGTATGGCTTGTGCAAGCAAAACAATGTGCTGTTCATCGGCGACGAAATCCAAACCGGGATTGCCCGCACAGGCCGCATGTTGGCTTGCGACCATTATGGCGTCAAGCCCGATATCCTCATTTTGGGCAAAGCGCTTTCGGGTGGGGTTTTACCCGTTTCTGCGGTTTTGGCCGACGATGAGGTGATGATGTGCATCCGCCCAGGCGAGCATGGCTCGACTTACGGCGGCAACCCGCTGGCTTGTGCGGTGGCTACGGCTGCCCTACAAGTGGTAATAGACGAAAAATTGGCTGAAAATGCCGAACGCCTAGGCAACTTGTTTCGCCAGGCCCTGCGCGACTTGCAAGCCGAAAACGACCTCATCACCCTGGTGCGCGGCAAGGGCTTGCTCAATGCCATTGTGATCAATACCGACGAAGATTCCGACCTGGCCTGGGACCTCTGCCTGCGTTTCCGCGACAATGGCCTGCTGGCCAAACCTACCCACGGTAACAAAATCCGCCTGGCTCCACCGCTGGTGATTACCGAAGCTGAGATTTGGGATTGTGTGGAGATTATTCGGAAGAGTTTGAGGGAAGTGTAGTTTTGGTTGAAAAGTGGAAGGGTTGAAAGGTTGAAGAGAGGGGACTTCGGGCTGTGATAAGGTTTCAATTCGATGCTTCAAAATCTCTCCTACATCTTCATCATCGTTTCCCCACCCGCTCCTCCAACTTCGGCAGCAAATAAGGCGTCACACTCATCAAAAAAAACATGGCCCACTGAAAATAATCCCTCACCCCAAAATTGGAGTTGATTTGCTCCCGCAAGCCTTGCAGTTTGACGCTTTGTTCAGGGCTCAGGTTGTCAAAATCCAGGGTTTGGATGTATTGATTCAGGGGAATTTGCTCTTTCACGGTAAAGACCATATCCGCAATGACCAGCACTAGGCAAAGCAAAATGATCCATAAAATGGGACTTTTGCGCCAGGTTTTGGCAAAAACCACGATGTTGATCGCGAACACGACCAGCCAGGTCATGCCGTATATGGGCATGCGTTTGCCCATGTAGCCATCCACCGTTTGCCAGTATTTGATGAAGGTCAGGGTGTCAAAATGCTGCTCAAAAGGGCACATCACAAAGAAGAAACCCAGGGCAGCGTACCCAGTCGTCAGCAAGACCAGCAGGTAGAGGGCGATTTTTCTCAATAAGGTCATGGTGTTTTTAAAAGTTAGGTGTTGTAAGGTAAAAGGACGAAAGCAAGGGGCAAAGTAACAAAAATTTGACTCTCACGCAAAAGGGCCAGCACTACCGCGCCAGCCCTTTTCCTACATATATAAGGTATCAAAGCTAAAATCTAGGTCAAATCTCTTCAACCCTTCAACTTTTCAACCTTTCAACTAAACAGCGCCAATCTTGGAGCCATGCGGAATCGTAGCCTTTTTCTTCAACACCACGATGCCATCGCGGATGCAGTAGGTATCGGTTTCGATGTCTTGTAGGGAATGATGCCCTTTGATGATGACATTGTTGCCAATACTACAGTTTTTGTCGATGATGGCATTTTCGATGTAACAATCCTTGCCGATGCCCATGGGGATGTCCACCTTTTGCATTTGCTCCAGGGTTTGGTAATAGTCGGCCCCCATCAGGATGACATTGTTGATTTCGGTTCCCTCTCCTACCCTTGAGCGGATCCCCACGATGGCCTTATCGATCTTTTTGGCGTGGATCACACAACCATCGGCGATCAAAGCCCGATTGAGGAAGGTGCCATAGACCTTGGACGGTGCCAACAAGCGCGGACGAGTATATACAGGTGAGGCACTGTCGAACAGGTTGAAATCAGGAATGGCGTCGGTCAAGGCGATATTGGCCTCAAAGAAAGAATCAATGGTACCAATGTCGGTCCAGTAGCCATCGAACGGATAGCTGGTCACCTTCAGGCCCCCATTGATGGCATCCGGGATGATTTCTTTGCCAAAGTCCTTGGCTTCGGGGTTGTCGGCAAAAAGTTTTTCCAAAACCTCGCGCTTGAACATGTAGATACCCATCGAAGCCAGGTAATGCTTGCCCTGGCTGCTGAATTTTTCCTCCACTTCGGACTGCCAAACGTCGAGTACTTCTTTCTTGGGTTTTTCCACAAAATTGTCGATCACGCTTTCACCGTTCACTTTCATGATGCCAAAGCCTGGTGCATCCTTGGCCACTACCGGAATGGTGGCAATGGTCAGGTCAGCGCCTTTGTCCACGTGGTCCATCGCCATAGCTTTGAAGTCCATTTGGTACAACTGGTCGCCAGAAAGGATCAGGATGTAATCAAAGTCGTGGTTGATCATGTGGTGCATGGACTGCCGTACAGCATCCGCCGTGCCTTGGAACCAGTTGTAGCTGGTAGGCGTTTGTTCAGCGGCCAAAATATCCACGAATCCGTGACTGAATACGTCGAAGTTGTAGGTATTCTTGATGTGCTGATTGAGCGAAGCGGAGTTGAACTGGGTCACCACAAACATGCGTCGGATGCCAGCGTTCAGGCAGTTGGAAATTGGAATATCGATCAGGCGATATTTTCCACCAATCGGCACTGCGGGTTTGGAGCGCTGCTCAGTGAGCGGGTAGAGGCGCGAACCAGCGCCACCGCCGAGGATCAGGCAGATAATTTTTAACATAACAATTGGCTTTGTTTTGTAAAAGTTTGTGTCGTTCCCATTTCGGCCAGAAAAGGTCTAGAACTTAAATTAACTAAGTTCGTGATCCTTCGCCTCTTTTTTCAGCCGATGCTTGGGCATCGCCTTCAAAAAGCAGGCTCAGCTGACGAAAAATCGCCATCTTTCCTGACTCAAAACCACTGACCCAAACTTTTATTGAATTTTCATGAATGTGACGGGTAAACTTGCTTTTCAAGCTACGCCCAAATTCTGATAGAGTTTGATGTATTGTTGAGCCGCCCCTTCCCAAGAAAAGTCGGCTTGCATGGCCCTTGAACGCACTTGATCCATCATGCCAGGCTCGTAAAACATTTGATGGGCACGCCGCAAGGCCCAATCGGCATCGTCAACCGTGTAATGATCGAAACGAATGCCGCGTCCTCCCGGCTCACCAATATCGGGTACGGTGTCTTTCAAGCCGCCCACCGTGCGCACAATTGGGATGGTGCCGTAGCGCATGGAGTACATTTGGTTGAGGCCGCAAGGCTCCACCCGCGAGGGCATGAGCAAGAAGTCAGAACCCGCGTACAATTGGTGGGCCAAGCCCTCATTGTATTCCAAAACCAGCGAAAAACGTCCTGGATGCCGCCATTGTACCTCCGCAAGCGCATCGTGGATATGGGGTTCGCCCGTACCCAAAATCAGGAAAGTCAAGCCCAGGCCGCTGTCTAAAATCCTGGCAATGAGGTCGGGTAGCAAATCAGCGCCTTTTTCCCGCACCAAGCGCCCGATGAAAGTCACGGTGGGCAGGTCCAGATCGGCTTTGAAGCGTTCGCGCAAGGCTTGCTTATTGGCGACTTTGAAGGTGGTGGTATCTCCTTTGTAGTGGTGTGGCAGGTATTTGTCAGTAGCAGGGTCCCACACTTCTGTATCAATGCCATTCAGAATGCCGTAGCACTTACCCGCTTCGCTGCGCAGCAAGCCCTCCAAACCATTGGAATAGGCCATCAGCTCTTGCAAGTAGGTTTCCGAAACGGTGGTCACGGCCCAGGCGCACTTGATGGCCGAGGCCAGTGGGTTGATGGTGTTGTTCCAATCCAGCAAACCCGTGACATTGCTGTCAAAATAAGGCAGCAGGGTGTGCTTGTCCCAACTCACCGCGCCGTGGTATTCGCCATTGTGGATGGTAAAGGCGGTAGGGATCTGGCTGATCGGCGCAAACTCCCAGCAGCAGCGCAACATGAATGGGATCAAACCCGCGTGGTGGTCGTGGCAGTGAATGAGGCTGGGTTTTTGGGGCATGTTGAGCACCCAATCAAGTACCGCTTGCTGGAAAAAGATCCAGCGCTCGCCGTTGTCAGTGTACCAACCACTTTGGGAGTCGCCATAAATGCCCGGCCGATCAAATTTGCCCGGCAAATTGACCACGTACAAAGGGAAGCCCAGGGAATCACCCGCTTCTTGCTCGATGGCGTATGGATAGTATTTGTCTTGTAGGCGAAAAGCCCCCGAATACACCAAATTGAAAGTACGCCCCTGAAACCAAGGCAAGGCGTACTTGGGGATCACCGCAGCCGAAGGCCAGCCGCTGTTTTGCAAATATTTGGGCAGAGCGCCAACAACATCACCTAAGCCACCTGCTTTGGCGGCCGGGTAACATTCTGCGCTGACGTGAAGAATCTTCATGGCTATGGGGTAGGCTGATTTTAGTATAGTCTTGCGGCAATTCATCCGCATGTGGCTAAAATAGAAAATTTGTGAGTAAAACAAGCCAGGTGGGAAAAATTTTATTTGGATTGCAGAAAAGTGGCAAAATGAATGCCGTACTAAAGCTAGGATTAACATTAGCGTAATCTAGTTTTTACACATAAAAAGCTAACTATACTTTGTCATTCCCATATTTATATCTACCTTTGCGTGCCTTTTTGAAAAAGGGCATATTCTTTCAACCACATCATCACAAATCATGGAGTACATCCAAATGACTGCTGATTCCCGCCAAGGGCTGGGAAAGCGTGCCTCCAAAGATTTGCGGAACGATGGCCGAATCCCGTGTGTATTGTACGGGGGGCAGGACGTAGTTCACTTCTCAACGACGCTGAACGAAGTCAAGCACCTCATCTACACGCCTGAATTCCGCCTGGCGAAGTTGACCATCGACGGTACAACTCACACCGCAATCGTAAAAACTTACCAATTGCACCCACTTACCAACGATCTGGTACACATCGACTTCTTGAGCCTGACCGAAGGCCAGAAAGTAAAAGTTGAAGTGCCTGTTCGTTTCAAAGGTACGTCTCCTGGTGTAAAGGTAGGGGGTAAACTGATCCAACAGTTGCGCCGCGTAACCATCAAAACCAACCCAGAAAACCTCGTAACCGAGTTGTACCTGGACATTTCTTCTATGCAATTGGGCAATTCACTGCGTGTACGTGACCTGCAAATTCCTGACAATATCGAGGTATTGAACGGACCAAGCATCCCGGTAGCGATGATCGAAATCCCTCGCGCCCTGCGTTCAGCAGCCGCTGCGGAGGCAAAAGATACCAAGAAGAAGAAGTAATTTTTCGGACTGGAAAGGCAAAAAAGGCCGACTCTGCTTTGTGGGGTCGGCTTTTTTTTGTTGAATTTAAATTTACCGGATTGGCAGTTTGCGCTGACTGCTACCGCTCAGTTGCGCTGGTCGACCAAGTCTCGATATAGGTCTTACAGCGCTTAAGAATAGAAAGAATTTTGAAAAAATCGTCCACCAAAGTAGCATCGTAACCTTTGGAAACTACATACTGTTTGTTCTCTAAAACTACAAAGTACCAGAAGCTACCCCTTACAAAAGAACCGTAAAGTGGTCGCTTTTGCACATTCAAATCCATAGTCGCCAGCATCGCAATCAGCAGTTGGCCGAGTGGGTCACTTGGTGTGGTTTTATTCAAAGGTTTGTATTCATTGACAAAAAAGAAAGGCTGTCTAGGAATTTGTTCCCCCATCGCTACAAAAAATTCGACCCTACCGCGAAGGACAACATCTTCTTGGTCTACACTTTTGATGGTCGTAGCAATGGTTCGCTGGGAAAATGAGGAATAAACTTTGGGTTTGGTGAAGTTGACTAAACTCAATAATTGCCCAATAAAGAATAGCTTTAGTTCATCTTCGTTCCATGCATCAACTTTCCGCACTAATTGTTGATGTAGTCTTTTGACGGTTTCTGTTTCATAGGAATCAGCGGGCTCATCGGCGGCCAGCCAATTGTCGAGGGTTGCCAATTGGTCCACGCGCTCCACGCCAAAAGTGAGTTCTACTTCTTCGTATTGCCATTTTTCAAACGGCTTCATGGACTGTTTTTGCAAAAATAAAAAATAATAAGCAAGATAGCAAGGTTTATGCCCAAGTGACCATAAAACATCCTTTATGCCTTGTTCGCTACCAAACAGCGAAACTATTTTCAAAGCCAATCAAAATTTCCACTGTTTTTCAATCACTTATGTTTTTTCATTGCGCAATTTTTTTTAAAAAAAACTTGGACGGTATATAAATGCGTCTTACTTTTGCACCGCTTTAGCCAAAAGCGGGTCCTGTGGGCTCGCTTTTATGACAAGCAACAGGACAAACAAATTTTTGCAATCAAAAACGATATCAAGTGAATACGTTGAGTTACAGAACGGTTCATGCGAAGAAGGAAACGGTGGAGCGCCAATGGTACATCATTGATGCCGAGGGCGAAGTAGCAGGCCGTCTGTTTTCTCGGGTTGCGGCGGTTTTGCGCGGTAAGCACAAGCCCTCTTACACCCCTCACTTCGACGCAGGTGACTACGTGATCATTGTGAACGCTGAAAAAGTGCGCTTCACTGGGAAGAAATTGGACCAAAAAGAATACCAGACTTACTCTGGCTATCAAGGTGGTCAAAAGCGCACCATCGCCAAGGAATTACTGGCCAAAAAGCCTGTTTACCTGGTTGAGCGTGGCATCAAGGGCATGTTGCCTAAGAATACGCTGGGCCGCCAGATGGTGAAGAAACTGTTTGTGTACGAAGGTGCCGAGCATCCGCACGCTGCCCAACAGCCACAAGAGTTCAAGTTCTAATTTTGCTAATCGATCCTAAATATTTTCAGTCAGCATGAGTACTGAACAAATCAACGCAACCGGCAGAAGGAAGTCTTCAGTGGCCCGCGTTTATCTCAAAAAAGGCGAAGGCAAAATTGAGGTGAATGGCAAGGACTACAAGGACTATTTCCCACAAACTCACGTACAAATCTCTGTTACGGCTCCTCTGGAAACCGTAGAAGTAGCCAAATTGTACGATATCAAGGTCAATGTAAACGGAGGTGGCTTCAAAGGCCAGGCCGAAGCAGTTCGCATGGGCATTTCCCGCGCATTGGTTCAATTGAATGAGGATTTCCGCAAACCGCTGAAAGACCGTAAGTTCCTCACCCGCGATGCCCGCGAAGTGGAACGCAAAAAATACGGTAAGCCAAAAGCACGCAAGAGCTTCCAGTTCTCTAAGCGTTAAGCGCATTTTGGAATTCTTTTCATTCCTTATTTTTTCAATTCGGGTAAAATGACCAAGCCTACTTATAAAGACCTGCTGGACGCTGGCGTTCACTTCGGTCACCTTAAGAAAAAGTGGAACCCCAAAATGTCGCCCTACATCTTCATGGAGCGCAAAGGTATCCACATCATCGACCTTAACCGTACTTTGGACGCCCTTGAGCGCAACGCCAATGTTTTGCGCCAAATGGCCAAGTCGGGTAAGAAAATCATGTTTGTCGCCACTAAGAAACAAGCTCGCGATATCGTAGCTACTGCCGCTCAAAGCGTGGGTATGCCATACGTAACTGAGCGTTGGTTGGGTGGTATGATGACCAACTTCGCTACGATCCGTCGTTCAGTGAAGAAAATGCAGAACATCGACCGCATGTTGGGCGATGGTACCCTGACCAGTGTAACCAAAAAAGAGCGCCTCACGCTGACCCGCGAGCGCGACAAACTGGACAAGGTATTGGGTGGCATCGCTAACCTGAACCGCCTGCCTGCTGCCATTTTTGTGGTGGACATCGCTCACGAACACATCGCCATTGCTGAAGCTCAGAAATTGGGCATCCGCACTTTCGGTATCGTCGACACCAACTCTGATCCAAATCAGGTTGACTACGCGATCCCAGGCAACGACGACGCTTCCAAGTCAATCAAAATCATCGTTGACTATATGGTACAAGCCATCAACGAAGGTTTGGAAGAACGCAAGAACCTGAAGGCCGAAAAAGAAGCCGTTCGCGAGTAATCCAACTGCGGAGCAAACAATTGTTCTAACCACAAACAAATAAAAAAATGAGCTTGACCATCTCTGCTGCCGATGTCAAGAAATTGCGCGACATGACCGGCGCTGGCATGTCGGATTGCAAAAACGCCTTGGTTGAAGCCGATGGCGATTTCGACAAGGCCATTGAAGTACTGCGCAAAAAAGGCGAGAAATTGTCTTTGAAGCGTGCCGACCGCGAAACCGCAGAAGGTGCAGTAATCGCACTTGTTTCTCCTGATCGCACCCGTGGCGTCATCGTGAAGTACAGCTGCGAAACCGACTTCGTTGCCAAAAACGACGATTTCGTTGCGCTGGCTCGTACCTTCGGCGAAATTGCCCTGGCGAATCAACCACAAGACCTGGAAGCCCTGCTGGCTTTGCCTTTCGAAGATGGCTTGAGCATCGGCGAAAAAGTAACCGAGCAAGTAGGTGTAATTGGCGAGCGCGTAAACATCTCTGCTTACGAGCACCTCGAAGCCACGATGGTTTGCCCTTACATCCACAGCGGTAACCGCGCAGGTGTATTGGTAGGTTTGAACAAAAACGACGAGAACTTCTTCGCTCCTGGTCGCGACGTAGCAATGCAAGTTGCCGCCATGAACCCATTGGCCTTGGACAAGGACGGTGTGGACCAGACCCTGATCGAAAAAGAAATCGAAATCGGTAAAGAAGTAGCACGCCAAGAAGGCAAACCAGAAGAAATGCTGGAGAAAATTGCCCTTGGTAAGCTGAACAAGTTCTTCAAGGACAATACACTGGTAAACCAAGATTTTGTGAAAGACAACAAATTGAGCGTAGCTGGCTACCTCAAGTCAATCGACAAAGACCTGGTCGCAACCGGGTTCAAGCACGTAAAGCTTGGCTAATCAAAATGAAAGGCGAATCGGATTCAATTCCTGATTCGCCTTTTGTTTTTTTGGGCATTTCGACGGGCGTGTCCATCACCAACATATTTTACCCTTTCAAGGTTTTGTGCTTCAATCGATTTCCCTCCTGAAAACGCGAAAAGCCTAACCCCGCAAAAAGCCCCAATTCGGAGCCTCTAACCATTAACAATTAACAACTAACCATTAACAACTAGCCATTGATTTTTTATCTTCGGGCTGTCCAATCAAACCTGTGGAAACATGTCGCTCAAGTACAAACGCATCTTGCTGAAACTCAGCGGTGAATCCCTGATGGGGGGGAAACAATTCGGAATCGAGCCCGAAATGCTACGCCATTATGCCGATCAAATCCAAAAATTGGTGGATTTGGGCGTACAGGTGGCTGTGGTGATTGGCGGCGGTAATATTTTTAGAGGCATGCAAGCCAGCGAATCGGGGATTGAGCGCGTGCAAGGCGACTACATGGGCATGTTGGCCACCATCATGAACGGCATGGCTTTGCAAAGCGCCCTGGAAAAACTCAACATTTATACCCGCCTCATTTCGGCCATCGAAATCAAACAAGTGGCCGAGCCTTACATCCGCCGCCGGGCCATTCGCCACCTTGAAAAAGGCCGGGTAGTGATTTTCGCCGCAGGTACTGGCAACCCCTATTTTACCACTGACAGCGCTGCAGCCCTGCGCGCCAACGAAATTGGCGCCGACATCATCCTCAAAGGAACCCGTGTGGACGGCATTTACACCGCCGACCCCGAAAAAGATCCAACCGCTACCAAGTTTGACCAACTCACTTTTGCCAAGGTCATCAGCATGGGCCTGAGCGTGATGGACATGACTGCCTTCACCCTTTGTCAGGAAAACAACTTGCCCATCATCGTTTTCGACATCAATGACGACCGGAATTTGGTCAGGATTGTGAAGGGTGACAAGGTGGGGACTTTGGTGAGGGATTAGATTATGTCCCAGTACCTGGCAACCCTCGCTTTGGCAGCTGTCGGCAACATTGGTGATGAAGCACAAGCCATTCGCAGCACCCTGGAATATTTTGGATTCAGGGTCATTTTCATTCCGATTGGCAGGCCAAATGATTTCATTGCTGTTTTGAATAAATCCTGGCTTTATCCCGATGTGCAATACATTCTTATCTGTGCTCATGGCGATGATGGCGCAATCATCATGCCCGAGCTAGCAGAAGATGTGTATGAACCAAATGAACCTCATGGCCCTTTCTTCCCAGCATTAATCAAGGAGTACGGAAATTTAAGAGACATCAATGTGGTCTGTAGCGCTTGCACACTAGGACAAGATCACGTTGCCAGAGCTTTTCTCTCTGTAGCTTGCGAATCTTACATCGCTCCAATCGAACATGTAGATGGAAATGCCACACTGCTATTTATTCAAAACTTGTTTTACCACTTGGCAAAAGGCCTGACTATGCCAGCAGCTTTTCAATTGGCGCAAAAAATAGATGAAGAGACGAAGCAGTTTCGATACTACTCAAATTGAAAAATCCAACGCTCTCAACATTTCATTCCCTCCTCACTCCAACTTCAAACTCTCCACCGGATTCCGCTGCGCGGCCCTCAAACTCTGCAAGCTGACGGTCAAAAACGCGATCACCAGTGCAAGTAAACCAGTTGCGACAAACACACTCCAATGCAATTCGATGTGGTAAGCAAAGGTCTTCAACCATTGGCTCATCACATACCAAGCCAAAGGGGCGGCTAAGACCACCGCGATCAACACCAAGCGCAAAAAGTCTTTGGACAACAGGCCAATGATGCTGACCGAACTGGCCCCCAAAACCTTGCGCACCCCAATTTCTTTGGTGCGCTGTTCGGCAGTATAAGCCGCCAGGCCAAACAAACCCAGGCAAGCGATCAGGATGGACAAAATGGAAAAAATGCTGACCACGCGAGCCAAGCGTTCATCGTTGCGGTAAAGGTTATCGAGGTGTTGATCTAAGAATTTGTATTCAAAAGCGGAATTGGGCATGCTGCCAGCAAAAGCTTTGCGCAGCTTTTTCATGCTGACTTGCAGGTCTTTGGTCTTCATTTTGACCAGCAAATAGTTCAGCGATTCTGAATCATAGTTGTGAAAAACATAACCACCGATGGGTGTATTCAATTTGTTGTTATTAAAATCCGCCACAACGCCTACAATGGTCGTTGGGGCAGCAAACAGGCCCTTGAGCCTTTTGCCAATGGCATCTTCAGAAGCGTAGCCTAAAAAATTCAGCACTTTTTTATTGATCAAAACTTCGACCGTCGTATCCTGCTCGCTGCGCAAGCGAACAGGCAGGTTTTGCCCGGCCAACAGTTTCATTTCCATCGTATTGACGATTCGATGATCGGCTCGGTTGGTTTGCACTTCCAGCACTTGTTCCGGGTTTTTGGGATCCTCAACGGCTCGAACACTGGCACCACGGCCCGGGTAGCTTTGTACGGTGCTCACTGCTTTGACCTCGCTAAATAATTTGCACGCTTCGATGAGCGCATTGATTTGGGATTGGTTTTCAGCAGACGAAATGGTCAACGCAAGTACTTGATCGGGGTTGAAACCCAAGTCGTATTGCTGGATGAATTGCAATTGTTGCCTGAATACGTAAGTGCAAGTCATCAGCGCTACCGCTACTGTAAACTGCACAATCACCAACCCCCGTCTGATCCAACCCGCATAAGCTTTGGGCCTGAAGGAAGTGTGCAAGAGGTTTTTAGGATCAAACCCCGATAAAAGTAATGCTGGATAGGCCCCCGCCAGCAAAGTCAATAAAATACTCACTCCCAGGATATAAAACAGTACTCGCCCCTGAAAAATTTGCTCAATGCCCAAGTTCTTATTGGCCAGCTGATTAAACCAGGGCAAAACAGCAATGATCAACAACAAACTGATGAGCAGGGCCAAGAGCACCAAAATCCCCGTTTCGGTGTAAAATCGCAAGGCCAACTGGCCTCGCTTGGCCCCTAGGGTTTTATTTACACCTACCTCTTTGAAGCGTTGTTGGGCACGGGCGGTGCTGAGGTTCATGTAATTGATCGAAGCCAGCGCCAGGACCACCAGCGCCAGCCAAAACAAAATTCTGACCTGTTGAATGTCACCGATCCTGGCCTGATTGACGATTTGGTAAGTATTTGAATACAAATGTACACCCCAGAAAGGCTGCAAACTGAACTTGTACCACTGGTTGTTTTTTGCTACATATTTGTCTTGGACCTTGGCCATTTTCTTTTCCACCTCAGCCACATTCGCCTCTGGATCGAGCCACACAAAGGTTTCAAAACTGGCATTGTTGCCCCAGGCTGTTTGCTCCGCAGCCCAGCGCAGCGAGGAAAACGAACCAATGGCATTGGCAATCAAGGTGCCATTGGCAGGCAGGTCTTCAAAAACACCAGTCACCAAAAAATCACGCTGGTTATTTAGCGCTAGGGTTTTTCCCACCGGATCGTCTTCTCCAAAATAGCGCTGGGCGGTGCTCAGGCTCAAAATGATTTTATTAGGAGAATCCAAGGCCGTAGTTGCTTTACCACTCGTAAATTTGAGGTCAAAAAGCGAGATGAAACTATTGTCAGCCCAAAAAAGCTGCTCTTCGACCAGTTTTTTATCTCCAACGGTCACAAAACCCGATTCACCAAATTCATGCTGGAGGAAACGGGTAACACTTTTTATTTCGGGAATTTCTGCCTGAAAAATGGGGCCTGCCACACTAGGGGCAGTCGCCCAGGTAAAGGATTCTCCCCCATCAGTGTAAGACAAATTGATCCGGTACAAGTCTTTTCCCTTGCTCAAATGACGGTCAAAAGACCATTCGTCCAATACGTACAACAATAGCAGCATAGCAATCGCCAAGCCCAATGACAAGCCAAAAAGGTTCAAGCACGTGAAGAGCAGTCCCTTTCTTAAGTTGCGAACCGCGATAAGGACGTATTTTTTAAGCATGAATGGCAACAATAGTAAAATTCTTACTTGGTATTTGAGCTAAAACTAAGATGGACACATTTGCTTTTGAATGAGGTTTAGCAAAAAAAGAACACAAATCCTTTCATCCAGTTGCTTTTCCTTTTTCACTAAATCCAAATCCGTCCACCTTATTTTTTAAGCTCCTTCATCAAAGGTAACGGTTAATGGTAAATGATCAATGGGGAAAAGTGGCTGTTTGGACAAAAATGGAGGGAAAATGCAAATCATAAAGTCCCGAAACGTTGGCATGGGCAACGTGGCCGGAGGTACGGGTATTGCGGTTGGCCTTTATCCGCTGGGATCGACTATACTTTGTTGTAATTTGTTTTTTACGCTGCCTTACTCAACACGAAGATAGACGACAATTTTGTTCACAGCCCCTAGTAGTCCAAATTTTAACACGCCCCAAGTTTCGCGGGTTATTTGTCTCCGTAGCTGCGTTGCTCGTCAGTCAAATAGTCCACTATTTTCCCTCCTCAAGCCTTGTTACAAAGCCAAATAGCCTCCTGGGACTTAGGGGTTGTTTATAATTCGTACTACTGGGGTGAAATTGTCCTGTTTAGCTTGAATAGTTCTTTTCCCACATTTTCCCTAACTTCGCTCATCCAAAACCGAGATAAACCAGCTCACAGACAACCACTACCACTTTCACATGGACCTCTCCTTTATCCTCAACGAACTCGGCGAAAACCGCGAAGACTACTTTAACGCCATTAGCCCACCAATCATTCAGACCAGTAATTTTCGAATTCGCAAGGTAGATGAGCTGCGGGGTTTGTTTGAAGACGAGTACAGTGGCTACCTCTACAGCCGAGGCCTCAATCCCACAGTGGATATTTTGCGCCAAAAACTAGCTGCGCTTGATGGTGCAGAAGATGCCTTGGCCTTCAACAGCGGAGCAGCGGCAATTTTCGCCTCGGTTTTGGCCAATGTGCAGGCAGGGGACCATATCGTTAGTGTAGAAAAACCCTATACCTGGGCGCGCCGGATGTTTGACAATATCTTGCCCCGTTTTCATGTAAAGACAACTTATGTAGACGGCACCGATGTAGATAATTTCGCAGATGCCATCCTGCCCAATACCCGATTGATTTACCTGGAAAGTCCCAACAGCTGGAACTATGCCCTACAAGACCTTGCCGCAGTAGCAGAATTGGCCAAAGAGCACGACATCGTGACCATCTGCGACAACAGTTATTGCTCGCCCGTTTACCAGCGCCCGATTGAGTTGGGCATTGACATGTCATTGCAAAGTGCCACCAAATACATCAGTGGGCACAGCGACACGGTTGCAGGGGTACTGAGCGGCAGCAGCGCCATGATGAAGAAAATTTTCGACAGCGAATACAACAACATCGGCTCTGGGATACAACCCTTCAATGCCTGGTTGCTATTGCGTGGCCTGCGCACGCTGCCCTTGCGCTTGGAACGCTCCAGCCGCAGCACCCTGGATGTGGTCAATTACTTGAAAGACCACCCCAAAGTAGAAAAGGTGCTTTTTCCTTTTGATGTTACTTTTCCGCAGTACGAACTGGCCCGCAGGCAAATGAGCGGGGCTTGTGGCCTGTTGAGTTTTTATGTCCATGCTGGCAGCCGACAAGAGATTGTGCGTTTTTGCGAAAGCTTGCAACACATCCTGATGGCGGTGAGTTGGGGCGGGTACGAGAGCTTGATCATCCCCGGTTGCGCAAGTTTGAGCAATGAAGAATTCAATGCCAACAACCCAGACCATCGCATCATTCGCTTGTATGTGGGCTTGGAAGAGCCTGAATACCTGATCCGCGATTTGGAGAAAGGATTTGGGGCCATGTGATGCGCCGACGCCTATTTTTCAGCATGGAAATGCTACTATTCCTCCAAATGCCTGCAAAAATTTTGTCGATTTACATTTTTTGTCGATCTTTTTTCCCAAGTTTGCTTTCAAACCCTAACTAACCTTCATGTAAATGTGATCCCAAGCAGTTTTTTGGACGAAATGCTGCCCTTCGCATTTACCAACTGACCAAATATGAGATTTCGGGAACTCTTTCGCCAAAAACCTATTCAATCTATTCTGCACGATGTAGATGGTGGTGCACACGACTCAATGAATCGCACGCTGACGGTACGCGATCTAACCTTTTTGGGAGTAGCGGCGGTGATTGGTGCAGGCATTTTCTCTACCATTGGCGGTGCGGCTTACAATGGCGGCCCTGGGGTAAGTTTGTTGTTCATCATCACGGCAATCACTTGTGGATTTACGGCTTTGTGTTATGCGGAATTTGCAGCACGAGTACCTGTTGCGGGTAGTGCATATACTTATTCTTATGTCACTTTTGGCGAAATCGTTGCCTGGATCATTGGCTGGGCCCTGATTTTGGAATACGCAATTGGCAATATTGTAGTGGCCATATCCTGGAGTGCCTATTTCAACAATATCTTGCAAAATTTTGGTATCCACCTGCCCGAATGGCTGACCATCGGGGTACAATCGGCCCGCGAGGCTTACGATGAGGCTTTGAAAAGTGGCGTGCCTACTGAAGACCTTGCTTATAGCTTGGCTCCCAAAATCCTGGGTTTCAAGTTTTGCATCAATTTGCCCGCTTTTCTGATCACCTGCCTGGTGACCTGGTTAGCGTATATTGGCATCAAAGAAAGCAAGCGTACTGCCAACGGCATGGTTATTTTAAAGTTGGCCGTATTGGTGTTGGTGGCAATCATCGGCCTGTGGTATATTTTCTCGAATGGCACAACTGGCAATTGGACTCCCTTTCTGCCCAATGGCATGTCAGGAGTGATGGCCGCAGTGTCAGGCGTATTTTTTGCTTACATCGGTTTTGACGCCATCTCAACTACGGCCGAGGAATGCGCCGATCCGCAGCGTGACATGCCCAAAGGGATGATTTACTCCCTGATTCTTTGTACCATAATATACGTAGTGACCACCTTGGTCATTACAGGCATGGTCAACTATTCTGAGTTTGGCGGGGTAACCGACCCTTTGGCTTATGTTTTTGATAAAATTCAAATGCCAGGTATTGGCTTCATCGTATCCATCAGTGCCGTAGTGGCCGCGACCAGTGTATTGCTGGTTTTCCAATTGGGCCAACCCCGCATCTGGATGAGCATGAGCCGCGATGGCTTGTTGCCTGGGCGTTTTGCAAAAATCCACCCCAAATACCGCACCCCTAGTTTTTCGACCATCGCCACGGGGATTCTGGTAGGCTTGCCCGTTTTGTTTGTTGACGACGGCCTGGTGACGGACCTGACCAGCATTGGTACTTTGTTTGCTTTTGTGTTGGTATGTGGCGGAGTGTTGTTGTTGCCCCCACGCGCAAAAGAAGCAGGCAAATTTAACTTGCCTTATGTAAATGGCAAATTCATTGTACCTGTTTTGGTCATACTTTTTATGGTGTTGGCTCGCAAGCGCTTGCTTGGTGCTTTTGGTGAAATTGACAGTGGTGATTTCCAGGAAATCCTCTTTTTAGTGTTTATCCTCCTGGCCATCTTCATGTCAGTCATGAGTTTCACCCGCAATTACTCGGTGATCCCGGTCTTGGGTTTGTTGTGTTGTAGTTACCTGATGATCGAAATTCCTGCCAAGAGCTGGCTGGTATTTTTTGCCTGGATGGGCGTGGGGCTTCTGATTTATTTCTGGTTTGGGGTGAAGAATAGCCGCTTGAACCGGGTACAGGAAGCTTAGAAACTGGTTTAAATCACCAACGTGCCATAAAATGCCACCTTTTGGTCACTCCATGAGAATGTCTAGTCCGGTATTTCAAATTTTATTGTGCTGGGGCTTAGGCTGGGCCTCGCTGGGAGCGCAAAGTACGAAACCCAATGTGGTCATCATCTACGCCGATGACATTGGGTATGGTGATTTGCATTGTTTTCACCCCTCTAATCGCCTGAAAACGCCAAATGTTGATCAGCTCGCTACGCAAAGTTTGCGCTTTACCAAGGCTTATTGCACCGGGGCAACTTGTACTCCTTCGCGTTATTCCTTGCTGACGGGAGAATATGCCTGGAGAAAAAACGGAACAGGTATTCTACCCGGCGATGCCAGCGCGGTCATTCGCTCTGGCCGCCAAACTTTGGGCTCCTTGTTTCAATCTGCGGGTTACCAAACCGCAGTAGTGGGTAAATGGCACTTGGGCTTGGGCGATGACCAAGGGGCCAACTGGAATGGCTTCATCCAGGAGTCACCGCAACACATTGGCTTCCATTATTCCTTCATCATGGCCGCTACGGGCGACCGGGTGCCAACGGTTTATGTGGAAAATAGCCGCGTGGTAAATTTGGACCCCCAGGACCCTATTCAAGTCAATTACAAAGAAAAAATAGGCCAGGAGCCTACAGGCCGAGAAAACCCAGAACTGCTCAAAATGGGCCTCACTCATGGCCATGATTTCACCATCGTGAATGGCATCAGCCGCATTGGTTACATGAGCGGTGGACAACAAGCCCGCTGGGTGGACGAAGACATGGCCGACGTTTTTACCCAAAAAGCCATACAATTCATCGAAAAAAACCGCCAAACTCCCTTTTTGCTGTTTTTTGCTACCCAAGACATCCATGTGCCTCGTGCTCCGCACGCCCGCTTTGTAGGCAAAAGCGGCATGGGCCCTCGTGGTGATGCGCTCTTGGAATTTGACTGGTCGGTTGGGGCTATTTTGGAAGCTTTGCAAAAGAATGGTTTGGACCAAAACACGATCGTGCTGCTTAGCAGTGACAATGGCCCGGTGATCGACGATGGCTACGCCGACCAGGCCGAGGAATTGCTCAAAGACCACCGACCCGCTGGCCCCTTTCGCGGTGGAAAATACAGCATTTTTGAGGCTGGGACGCGGGTTCCACTCCTGCTGCGTTACCCCCAGAAGGTCGAGCCTGGGATGTCGAATGCCTTGATCAGCCAAGTGGATTTTTTGGCTAGTTTTGCGGCCATGTTGGGGCAGAATATTGATCCAAGCCAGGCACCTGACAGCCAAAACCAGTGGCCCGCCTTGACTGGGAAAGATAAAAAAGGGCGAGCGCACTTGATCACCCACACCCAAGTCGGCAATATGAAGGCCATTACCAATGGCACTTGGAAATACATCGCCCCCAGCGATGCCAACCCTTTTTTGAAAAACACCAAAACCGAAACGGGGGCCAGTCCACAGGCACAACTTTACCACCTTTTGCGGGACCCCGCTGAAAAAAACAACCTTGCTGCGCAGCACCCCAAAAAAGTGATTCGGTTTAGCCGTTTATTGGCCAGTCAATAAGAAGTATTGTATTTTCACCTTGCGCGTTTTATCATCTTTATGGCCCGTACGGCGTTTCAACACAGTTTATAAGTGCGACCTTGATGAGCATAAAAGGTACTCAATACCAGATAAAAAAAGACGTCCGTGCATCGCCCGAATTCCTTGTCATCCCCCTTGATTCATCCCACCCTTTCATTCATGCGATGCATGACCCTCAGGTGCGGAAGCGTAATCAGCGAAAGAAAAATGAAGACCAGCGGAAGGGGATCCCAAGTGTGCAGAAATGTTTGCCAGAACCAGAACGCCAAGCCCAGGAAGCCTGCAGCCATTGCCGTAAATGGCAGTGATTTGAGCCAAAGCCTTAGGTTTATTTTTGATTTTAAGGGAGCGGATTGATTGATGTACTGGTTAATATGGCCAAAAGTATTGACAGCGTGCCAACCACCAAAATAGAGGGCAAAGGCAGGCAATAAAGGCAGAAAATAGCTGAGCAATAGTACCAAAGTCAGTTGCAGCAAATGCTTTTGCTTTGGCAAAAATACAGATTGACGGTATGCAAAAAACACCAGCAGAAAAAAAGCAACACCGATCAGGCCCAGAATCAGCAGGCTGTGCTTCCTACTGGACTCCCATAATAAACTGGCCAATGACTCATTTTGGGTAATCCTTGCCCATAGAGGTCCGGTTTCTAAGGGATGGGCCAACAAAATGAATGCCAAGACCCAGGCTCCGAAAAGAAACTTAGCAGCATTCCATCCGAAAGTAGAAGGAGCTCCTTCAAGGTCACTTTCGCCAAAATGCCAGGCAGCAATCAATAAAAAAAAGAACAAACTAAGAGTAGGGAACAAAAACCAGGCTACAGCATACGCCGCCATGCTCAGTAAATATTCTACCATGAACCAAGGCAGTTTAAAGACTCGCTTTTGCCGCTGAGCTGTTTCTGAGGCGACAAGGTGATCCAAAGCCCCGTGTGGAATACCTGAAATCAGGATAAAAAAACAAAAAAATAGGTTTTGCAAGACCGGACTGATTTCCCCTTGCACTTGTCCCCAAATCAGCAGGCAAGCCCCTAAAATAATACTGATCCAGCTGGGAGTTTGCAGCACTGCAAGCCATTTTGTATTCATCGCAAAGCTTGTTTGAAGATTTGTTTAATGAACGGCAGGTAAGGCAATTGGATAAAAATTTTCAATTCCTCCCACAAACTGGTCTCCTCATCCAAAAAGCGGAGCACCGTTTGCAAGGGGACTTTGCTAAAGAGGCGACTAAAAATGACTTTCCCCAAATGCGGCGTATCGCTTAGAATGCCCAACAAAAGTCGATCGTAAAAACGAAACCTTCCTTTTGTTGCATTCCATTTCAATTCCGTTCCATCATTAATGCTCCGTGCTATCTCCTTTACATCCTTGCTAATTCTGTGGAAGGCATAGCCAGTTGTAGGTTTAACCATACCAGCATTGGTGCCAATGAGCACTTCTCCTTCGGTTCCGAAGCGCGAAAAGCGCGCATCGTTCATGCTTATTTGCCCCTTCTCTGTTCGTTCTATGTGGTAATTTACACCAGGGTAGTTTTCTGCCATGTACTGATCTAAAATACGATCATAACTAGCATCTTCATACGTGGCTGCCGAAAAAAAAGTGGCCTCTACTAGGGCTTCTTGGGCTGAAAATGGCAGGATGTAGATGAACCGTACATCGTTGTTTTGCGGAATCGAAAAATCCATCAATGTTGCAATCGTATCATCGAAAACGGGAGCATCCATTTTTAAAAACCAACCTTTGAAATGCTGCCACAACGCGTGCCGATGTTGATTGTGGGTACTGGTCCCAATGCTGCTGAATACCGACTTTGCACTCCACTTAAATTGTGCTGATTGAATGTCAAAGCCATTCTCATTGCTTTTGAGGCTTGTTATCGCAGCGGTAACTTGGGTCAAATTACTTTGTTGAGGAATAAAATCATGCTCAAAGTAATTGAAAAATGATTCTCCATTGATGTAATGGTATTGGAAAGGGAGAATACATTCGGTTTTGGTAAAACCGTTGCCCCGAAAGGAAACCTTACTCCACGATTTACTTACCAAACCTTGCAATGGATGCTTATGTTGACTCCAAAAACACCAGGTTCGTTGTTGTGGTACCGCATCGGAGAGCAAAGCCACTCGCTTGTGCTGCAAAAGTGGGTGTTTTGCCAATTGATGGATCAATTGCAAACCGGCACAGCCCCCTCCTAAAACCGCTATGTCTATGTGTTCCTCTTTCATGCGAGCTTGAAATAATGGTGTGGGCGTATTTTGTTTAACTTTTGCAAGGGTTTTTGTTAAACAAAAAAAGTGCCTCCCCTTTCTGCAACGATTGAAAAAGTAGAAGGTTTAGCGAAAAAAAAATCACACGGCCTAGAAAAAATCACTTTTATTTGATTTTATAACAAAATAAATTCAATAATTTATCCTAAATACATACTAATAAATCACTTGAAAATTAAATAATTATTTAATATATTATAAAAAAATCGTTGACTCACGGTATTTGAGGCCCGATAAAATTTTAAGCTAAGGTTCAAAAATGATAGATCATACTGTATTTTCAGAATTTTTTGAACAAAAAAGCGGTACCCTCGTTATGGTAGCCAAACGTTTTTCAATCATCATACAACTTTAACGCATGTTCAACACACTGCTCCTCGACGTGATGGTCATTCCCAAGGATGATCCCGTTGCCTTCACATTCTTTACTGGCTACATGGCCATGCTTGCTGCTTCTGTATTTTTCTTCTTTGAGAGAAGTACCGTTGATGACAAATGGAAGACCTCACTTCTGGTTTCCGGCCTTATTACAGGAATCGCTTCAGTTCACTATTACTACATGCGGGATTACTACGTTTCAACGGGTACGAATCCAACTGCATTGCGCTACATCGACTGGACCCTCACCGTGCCGCTGATGTGTGTGGAGTTCTACTTACTTTTGAAGCCAGCAGGTGCCAAGGCTTCATTCATGTGGAAACTCATCTTTGCTTCAGTGGTAATGTTGGTAGCAGGCTACATTGGTGAAGCTTTTGTACCCATGAATAGCGATGGTACTGCTGCGGCAGGTGCGTCTACTCACTCGTTCATGTGGGGGGCTATCTCAACGGTAGGTTACATCTATGTTCTGTATTCTGCCTGGTTCGGCGAGGCCAAGCAATTGGCTGCCAGTTCCAATAGTTCTGCGGTACAAAGTGGGATCCAAGCTTTGGCCTGGTTTGTATTGGCTGGTTGGGCAATCTATCCAATTGGCTACATGTGTATGCCTGGAGGTTGGTTGAATACTGGCTTGGGCTGGCAACCAAGCAGCGTAGATTTGTTCTACAACATCGCTGATGCAGTCAACAAAATTGGCTTCGGTTTGGTGGTTTACACCATTGCCAAGGCTGAATCTGCTAAGACCGCAGTGGCTTAAGTGATTATTAGCAGATGTCAAACATATAATCAGTCGAGTGATTATGTTTTTGTGCTAACCAAAAAGAGCCATAAGCGAATACCAAAGAAAAGAACGCATTGAAAACCAGAGGAATGAACTGCTTTATTGTAGTTTATTCCTCTCTTTTTTACCCTTATTATCCAAATCCTCCACCGCCAATACCGCCATCGCAATAAAAAAGAAAGAGCCCATCTTGTCGGTTTCTACCATGTCGTTGATTAGCAAAAAGGCGTCGATGACCACCGTGCAGAGCAGCATGGCCATGATGACCAGCTTGCGTTCAGGATCACAACATTGGTGGTATGCGCGCTCTCCGACCAACAGCACCACAAAGCTGAGCAAGATAAAGATGATCAAGCCCGGATAACCCTGCTCCACCAGCGTCATCAGGTAGTAGCAATGCACCCCGGAGCCCTCTGGGTTGTCGCTCACGTAGGTCTCAAAACTTTTAACGGCATATGATTGGTAAAAACCTGTAAAATTGCCTGGCCCATAACCCATCCAAGGATGTTCCTTGCTCATTTCCATGGCCGCTACCCAGCGGTATACGCGCTCCATTGTAGAGATGTCCTCCAATTTATAAGTCGCTTCGAGCAGGTTCCCAAAATTGTCGTGCGAAATGGTGCGGTTGAAATCCGGCGCGTAGTCGAGGTACCGATTGTTGTCGACCAAATAAATACTCCCGACAATCAATAGCCCTGCCGCTGCAATCAGGATCGGACGCATGAGCTTGAAATAGACCACCCAAGCCGCTCCAGCCGCAATCAGCACCGACAAATAAGCCGCACGGGTGTAGGTAAAATACAAAGCCAGCAACATGATCGGCAAGGAGAGGTTTAGAAAAAAACGCTTCCAACTACCTCGTGGAAAAAGCTGACTGGCGTACCACAAAACGGGGATGAACAAGGCCAAAATACCGGAATAGTTGACGTGGTTGCGGTAAAAAGGCTTGAGCACAAAGTTGATTTCAGCAAAAGCAAAACCCTTGGCCGCGTGTCGGGCCATGATGACCAAAACGGTAAAAAACAAGGGCACAAAAACATAACCAAAGAACTTCAGCCAGTCCTTGGTGCTTTTGAGCAAGTAAGCCGTCAAAAAGTAAAAAACCACCACATACCAGGTCTTGGCCAGGACCCATTTGACCGATACCAGCAGGTTTTCGGAGCGAAAAGCGCACAAATACACCCAGGCCAGGTGCACAAAGAGCATCAAAGTGATGGGATGCAAAACGAAACTGCGCCGAAACTGGCCCAAGCGGCTCAGCCCCCAAGGAATGCTAATCAAAAACAAGCCTACGATCAGGGCCTCGTCGGGCAAGTCAGTCCCAAAACCACCAGGCAACTCAATTTCGGTGGACAAAGGCAAGCTGGCCAGCATCAAAAAATAAACCTGTCGAAAATCAAAAACGGTCAATGCAATACCCAATACCAACAAGGGCAAGGCACTCAGGTACAATGCATCGAGGGCCAAGCCGCCCCAAATGCAAAGCACGGTGATCAAACCCAAAGCCCAAAAATGCCGAGGCCCTAAGCCCCCCACATTTGCCGTACCTTCAATGCTGCTCATGGAACACCTCTCGCCAATTGATTTCGCGGTATGCCTCGATGAAAAGCACGCCCAGAATGCCTACCATAAAAGCCAAGACGCCCGCCGTAATCACCAAAATCGAGCGCCGGGGGCGTGATTTGACGATGGGTTTTTCGGCTGCTTCGAGCACCACGAGCGCGGGTACATCAGATAACAGCGCCGCTCGGAGTTGTTTGGCCCGCTCCAGTTCGTCGCCCAACTGGCCATTGATGCTGTAATATTGGGTTTCGAGCAGCATGAGGTCGGCTTCGCCGCTGCTGAGGTTTTCCATTTCGGCTTCCAGTCCCGCTACCTCGGCCGCAAAGCCAGCGGCGTTGTTGCGGGTGGTAGTGATGGAGTCAGCGGGGACGCCACGGTTTTTCAGCATCGACTCCAGTTTGCCTTTCATGCGCAGGTAGTTGCCTTTGGCTTGGGCATAGCGGGCCGTCAGGTCCAGTGAAAATTGTTTGGTATTGTATACTTTGTATTTAGAGCGCAAGATTTTCAAAGAATCCGACAAATCGCGCACTTGGTTTTCTTTGGCCGCAATGCTCAACTCGTAGGAACTCAGGGTTTTTCTTTGCCCTGCTCGCATTACTTCTTTGCTCAAGGTATTGATCCTTTGGCAAGCGGCATTGACCATGTGGTGGACCAATTCAGGGTCCTTGTCCTCAAGACTAAACTCGATAGCGTCGCGCTTGGTTTTGGTCACTTTCATGCGCTCGTGCAGCTTTAAGCGGGTGTAATGGTAGGCCTTGGGCCAGTTCGGATCTACTTTGTAGTGCTCAAACAAGTTGAAAGTGTCGATCAGGTAATCGGCCAGTTCATTTGATTCCGCAATGGTCATCAAGCGGTCGATGTCGTCGCCGCCGCCAAAAAAATAAGTCCCCCCGGACTCGCTGTACAGGTTTTCAGGGCGCGCTTGTTCGGAGTTGGCTGCCAAAACAATGGCTTTGGCCTGGTAAAAATTGGGCAAAAACAGGGAAATGACCGCAGTACCTACCGCTGCTACAATCGACAAGCCCAAAATTTGCTTGCGCCAGCGGTAAACTGCGCCCAAAACGCCCAACAAAGAATCTTTAACGTCCATTATGATGCTTTCAAAGTCTTAAACAATTCACGTAGAGGGATCAAACGCAGGATCAGGGCCAAAAAACAGCTGGCAAAAAAAGCCATTACAAATGCCCAAAGCCTGATGCCCTCGTACAAGTACTGCTGCCCCAACCACGCCAGGCCCCAAGCCCCCAAGCCCAGCGCCACAAACTGCCCCACTTGCCGGGTAGTAACGCTGAAACCCATGATTTTGTGGCACAAAAACAGTTGTGCCGAAAAAATGATGGCCTGCGTACTAAAATTGGCCAAGGCTGCACCCAAAGCCTGCATTTTGGGAATCAGCAAAAGATTGAGGCTAAAATTCAGGATGACCCCGCACACATAGACCCGGTTGAGTTGCTTTAGGCTGCCTTGGGCGGTGAGCAAGGAACCAAAAATATACACGCCACTCATCGGAATGAAACTCAGCATGAGCCAGCCCAACAATTGAGCCGAGTAAGGCCCACCCGTTGCATACAAGGCTTTCATGATCGGCAAACGGAAAACCAGGCAACACATGGCCAGGCTGATCGCCCCACTCCAGATGATCTGGATGCCCAAATGGGCCAGCGGGGCCACATTTTGCCCAGCCCTGAGCATTCGTGCATACATGGGCATGAGCAAGCCTGCAAACAAAAACCCAATCACATTGCTGGCCTCCAAAAGGCGGAAAGCCGAAGCATAGAGGTTGGCCTGCACCTTGCCATTGGGCAGCATTTGCTCCATCATCGGCGCGTCGGCACGGGTGTAGAGGTTCATCAGTATATAGGTGAGCACAAAAGGTACTCCAGCCCGCAAAACCGCCAAAACCCTTGCTTTTTTGAGCCGAAAAACTGGCCAGCCCGCTCGCCTCACCACCAAACCAAAAGCAACCAACGCCGAAATGCCAAAAGCCATCATCTGCACATTGACAAAGTGTTGTAGGGGAAATCCCTGGTCAAAACGCCCCATCCACAGTGGAATACCCAGGAAAATGATCACCAAAAAACGATCCAAAACCGACAACAAGCTGTCGATCCAGTACAAACCCAGACCCGCCAAATTGGAGCGCAGGTACAAAACCATCGAATTGAGCACCTGCCCCGCCATCATGCCCAGCAAGATGAAGGGGTAGTGCTGCAAGTAGCCCAGCAAAGCACCAATGATGAGCAAAACAGCCGTGTACAACAGCGCCAACAGCGCTTTGGTCAATAAAAAATCGCTGAAGTACTTGGGCAGCAATTGGGGGTGTTGGGCGATGTGCCGGGCATTGTAGCCTTGCAGGCCAAAATCGCTGAGCACATTGAAAATCAAAGTGAGGTTGACGATACTGAAGTACACGCCAAAGAGTTCTTCCTGCACCGAGTTTTGCACCACCCGCTCAATCCCGAACAGGTAAGTGGGTTTCACTACCAGGTTGATGAACAACAAGAAAACTAAATTGCCTAGGAATTCACCCCGCATTGGCTTTTTGGGTTTTTAAGTATTCGAGCTAAAATAAGGCAAACAAATTTGCTTTTGAGGCTTAGCAAAAAAAGAACACAACTTCCTTTCATCCAGTTGCTTTTCTTTTTTCACTAAACCCAAATCCGTTTACCTTATTTTTTTACGCTCCTTGACCCGCAAAAATGGGCTTTTTTTGGTACTTGGTGGGGATTTTCTGGTTTTTGAGACGGGTTGTTTGTATATTCGTGGTATGAATTTTGAATTACCGCCGATTCTTTTTTGGGATATCAATCCTACTCAACTTGACTACGATGCCAAAGCAAGGTATGTAATTTGTCGAGTGGTCATGTACGGTACGTTGGAGGATTGGCATGCTATTTTAAAATACTATGGGTCTGATCGAGTACGAGATGAAATGATCCAAGAGCGTTATCTTGATAAAAAGACGCTTAATTATTTGAGTTTCTATTTTGACCTGCCAAAAGAAGCTTTCAGATGTTACAACAACATACTGTCTATCCCACAACACTGGGATTATTGAAAAAACTGATGGCCGTTCCTGAATTATCCGAGTACAATTTGGCCAGAGGAACAGCGCTATCTTTGCAAATTGGCCACAGAATCTCTGTAGACCTGGATTTTTTTGGCTCTTCTGAAATTGATACGATTTCCATTTTGGATACTTTGAATGACTTAGCCAAGGTCAAAATCATCAACCAAAGTAAAGCCATCATCATACTCAATGTCGATGGTGTTAAAGTTGATATTGTCCGTTATCGTTACCCTCTGATTAATCCTATTGGTGTAATAGAGGATATTCGTCTGCTTTCACTTCTGGATATAGGAACAATAAAATTAGCAGCGATCACAAATCGTGGTAGAAAAAGGGATTTCTTTGATCTTTTCTTTCTTTTGAGAACATTCTCTTTAGAACATTTACTAGAAGCTTATAAAACTAAGTACGCTGACGGTTCTGAATTTTTAGTACAAAAAAGTATAACATATTTTGAAGATGCTGAGGATGACGATATGCCCATGATCTTCGATAAAGAAATTACTTGGTCTTTAGAAACTGTTTTAAAACACCCTACGGGCCATAAAACGTCATCTTTTGGTGTCATACTGCACCAATTTTTGAGGCAATAGCCGGGGCTATTGCCTCAAAAATTGCCTTCGTCTGACCCTCAAAATCTGACATTTTCTGTCATCCCCAGAGGTTTTAAAACGGTTTCTTAGTGAAACAGACTATTTAAAAAGCAACCAAAAGTCTTTTTTGAGAAAATGTAAGGATTCTACAAACCTTCCAACCACGTCCGCTTATGCCAAAAATTCAGCTCAACAATTGCCAGTACCATTACGAATTTTACCAAAACCCGCACGCCGTGGAGACCATCGTGTTCAGTCACGGCTTGCTGTGGAGTGGAAAAATGTTTGACAAACAGGTAGCCCACCTCAAAAACCGCTACAACATCCTCACTTACGACCACCGGGGCCAGGGACAAAGCGAGGTGACCGAAAATGGCTATGCTATGGATTCGCTCTACGAGGATGCGGTGGCCCTGATCGAAGCCCTCAAACTGGATCCGGTCCATTTTGTGGGCCTTTCAATGGGAGGGTTTGTAGGGATGAGGCTGGCTGCGCGCAGGCCAGATTTGGTTCGTTCTTTGAGTTTGTTGGAGACCACCGCTCAACCCGAGCCCAACACATTCAAGTACCGCCTTTTGTGCAATGTTGTAAAATTGTTTGGGGTAAACATCGTGACAAATGCAGTCATGAAAATCATGTTCGGCGACACTTTCTTAAACGACCCTGTGCGGGCAGAAGAAAAAGCCAAGTGGGTGGCCGAATTACAAAAAAACCAAAAAAGCATTGTGCGTGCAGTGTATGGCGTGATCGAGCGCCAGGGCGTAGAAGCCGAATTGGGCCAAATCAAATGCCCGGTTTTGATCCTGGTAGGCACCGAAGACAAGGCCACCGTACCCGCCAAGTCGGAGTACATGCACCAGCATATTCCTCAGTCCGAGCTGTACTACATACCACGTGCAGGCCATACCTCCAGCGTGGAGGAAGGCGCAGCAGTCAATGAGCGACTGGATGTTTTTTTGGGTAAATTGGTATAATGGCTTGACCTGACTTAAAACTCCGCGCTTCCTGGTGTGCGTGGGAAGGGGATCACGTCGCGGATATTGGACATGCCTGTGATGAACTGCACCATGCGTTCGAAACCCAGGCCAAAGCCTGCATGAGGCGTGCCGCCAAACTTGCGCAATTGCAGGTACCACCACAGTTCTTCCTCCTCAATGCCGATGGCATGCATGCGCTCCACCAACACGTCCAGGCGCTCTTCGCGTTGTGAGCCGCCAATTACTTCACCAATGCCGGGGAAAAGCACGTCCATGGCTGCAACGGTTTTGTCGTCGTCATTGAGGCGCATGTAAAAAGCCTTGATGTCTTTGGGGTAGTTGCGCACGATCACAGGTTTTTGGAATTCTTTTTCCACCAGGTAACGCTCGTGCTCGGATTGCAGGTCAACACCCCACTCTACCGGGAATTCGAACTGGCCTTTTTTGTAAGGCTTGGATTGCAGCAACAATTCCACCGCTTCGGTGTAGGTGATGCGGGCAAAGTCATTGTCGACCACAAAACGCAATTGCTCAATCAAGCCCATCGTGCGGCGTTTTTCCTTGGGCAAGGCATTTTGTTCTTCGGCCAGGCGCTTATCGAGGAAAACCAGGTCCTCGGCGTAGTTGTCGAGGCAGTAATTGATCAGGTACTTGGTGAATTCTTCGGCCAAGTCCATGTTGTCGATGATGTCGTTGAAAGCAACTTCGGGTTCGATCATCCAAAATTCTGCCAGGTGGCGCGGGGTATTGGAGTTTTCAGCGCGGAAAGTGGGGCCAAAGGTATAAATCTTACCCAGCGCCAAAGCCGCAATTTCGCCCTGCAACTGCCCGGAAACGGTCAAGTTGGTGGCTTTGCCGAAGAAATCCTGCTTGTAGTCCACACTACCGTCTTCATTGCGGGGTGGTTTGGCAGGGTCAAAAGTGGTCACGCGGAACATTTCACCCGCCCCTTCAGCGTCGCTGCCAGTGATGATCGGGGTGTGGATGTAGTAGTAGCCACGGTCATTGTAAAACTTATGGATGGCGTAAGCCACGGCGTGGCGAATGCGGAATACCGAGCTGAAAGTAGCAGTGCGCATCCGGAAGTGCGCATTGGTGCGCATAAACTCCATGCTCTGGGCCTTGGGCTGCATCATGTAACCCGCCTCAGGGTCGCATTCGCCCAGGATTTCGATCTCTTGAGCCAGTAATTCCACACTTTGGCCCGCGCCTTGTGAGGCAGTCAGCTTACCCGTCACTTTGAGGCAGGCATGGAATTTGATTTTTTTCAGTAAATCTTCCGGGGTATTTTCGGTATCCACTACGACTTGCAGGGTCGCAGGGCCACTGCCATCGTTGAGGGCGATGAATCGGTTGGAACGGAAGGCGCGTACCCATCCGGCTACGGTAATGGTCTCATCAAGGGCTGGCGCTTGCAGCACCTTTGCTATTTCAGTTCTTTTCATTGCTTGACTTGGCGGAAGCCTTTTTTACTTTGGGGGGCAAAGATAGGGGTTTTGGGGAAAGGAAAGGCATTTAACTTCAGTTCTTACTTCTTTGGCTTGTTTTTTTGAAACATGAATGCTGATTGGTGCGCTAAAAAGTGCGACGACGGCGATAGCTGGCATCAAAACCACGATATAACACACCCGACATGGAAAAGCCCCGCTATGTTGATGAAACATAACGGGGCTTTTCTTTCCGTATCGGCCACGGAGAGGTCTTGAGCTTACTTCAAGCGCTTCTCGTCAGAAACAGTCAGTTTATGACGTCCCTTGGCACGACGGTTAGCCAACACTTTGCGACCATTCTTGGTACTCATGCGAGAGCGGAAGCCATGCTTGTTCGCCCGCTTTCTGCGGGAGGGTTGATACGTCCTTTTCATCGTCTATTGCTATTTACTCACACCAAAAATTATTTTGGCGGGACAGTTTTTCATAAAGTCGGGCAAAGGTAAATCGTTTATGCAGAACTACAAAGGAAAGCGAAAATATTTTTTCGTCCCTCCTTTATGTCAAATGGTCATGATGTCCTTCTCTTTGCCTTTGACCAGGGCATCGATGGTGGCAATAAAATCGTCGGTGAGCTTTTGGATGGCTGCTTCCTGTCGCTTGGCGAGGTCTTCAGACAAACCATCCTTTTGGGCTTTTTTGATTTCTTCCACTGCATCCCGGCGGGCGCTGCGCACACCCACTTTGCTTTCTTCGCCCAAGTTACTGGCGCGTTTTACCAGCTCGCGGCGGCGCTCTTCGGTGAGGGGTGGGATAGAAAGGCGTACAATTTGACCGTCGTTTTGGGGGGTTACGCCTAGGTTCGCCTCAAAAATAGCCTTTTCAATCGGTGCCAGCATGGACTTTTCCCAGGGCTGGATGATAAGGGTGCGGGCATCGGCAGTGGTAACGTTGGCTACCTGGCTCATTGGCGTTGGAGTGCCATAATAGGACACCGACAGGCTGCTGACCATGCCCGGATTGGCCTTGCCAGCGCTGATTTTCGACAATTCAATTTTAAGGTGATCGGCTGCCTTTTGCATATCGGCTTCGGCAACTTCCATCAGTAGGTCTATTTCCTCCTGTGTCATGGTATTGGTTTTAAAAGAGTGCTTCGTTGGTGAATGTGCGTTCTCTAACGAATGAGACGCAAAATTACACATAAGCGTACAAAACAGTAAAAAAAGAAGATGAAATGTGTGGATGTAGCTTTACAAAAAGCACTTTCTGCATTTTTCTGCAAAACATAGCCTCTAAAAACTTCGAAGAACGCAGCTTGAACAATCAAGCGTTTTTTTGTCTGAGCCACATTTTTTATCTGAATCAGAATTGCAAAATTGCTTGCGAGGTGTTGACCAAAACAAGAATTCCAAAGAATCAGAGAATTGGTCCGCTTTTCACGCAGAGCGTGACACGGCACACCAAGGCGTGACACGATACGCCGGTCATAAACGCTGCTTGTTCACCATAAAAACCACAAAATTCACAGCTAGTATTTGAGCTAAAATAAGATGGACATCTTTGTTTTCGAGGTTTAGCAAAAAAAGAACACAACTTCCTTTCATACAGTTGCTTAAACTGGTAGTGACCTTTTTTCACTAAACCCAACCTGTCCACCTTATTTTTTTACGCTCCCCTACAGAAAATTTTCCGAAGTTTTTTTACAAACACAAAAGGCATGAAATGTGCCGAAGGATTCGCACAAACCATGCCTTTCACACGCATCAAAAAAACGTTTAGTCCCGCGTAGCAGCCAGGTAGCGCATCACCAGGTACACTACCATCACCAGGGCAGAAAGTGCCGCAGCAACATAAGTCATGGCAGCCCACCATAGGGCGTCCTTTGCACCATCGTGTTCTTCACCCCGGGCCATACCGGACTCCTCCAACCAGACCAAGGCCCGACGGCTGGCGTCGAATTCCACAGGCAAGGTAATGAGGCTGAATGCTGCCGTCAAAGCAAATGCAATAATGGTAATCAACATGATTTGCGGGAACTGGTTGAGCACCATAAAAGCTGCAATCAGCAACCACTGCTGGGCCATTGACGAAAACTGGACGAAAGGCACCAATCGCGAGCGCAACTGCAACATGCTGTAAGCAGTAGCGTGTTGTACCGCGTGGCCACACTCATGGGCGGCAACCGCAGCAGCAGCAATGCTGTTGCTGGCATACACCGCTTCACTGAGGGCCACTGTTTTGGTCATTGGGTTGTAGTGGTCCGTAAGGAACCCTTGTGCAGGCACCACTTGTACATCGTTGATATTGTAGTGGCGCAACATGGCCTCAGCAATTTCTTTGCCAGTGAGGCCATTGCGCAAGGCAAACTGACTGTAATGCCGAAATTTGGACTGCAAACGTGTACTAACTAGGAAGCCAACCACAGAGAATAACCCACCGATCAGCATGTACCCCATATCGAAACCGATCATAGCTTAGAATGTTTTTTGGTTTAAAAGGGCTGCATTTAAATACAGAAAAATACTCACACAAAATACTCATACAAAAGATCACGCTAAAATATCAAAACCTGTGTATTTGCGCAATACTTCAGGAATAACAACGCCTTCGGGGCTTTGGTTGTTTTCCAAAATTGAAGCAACAATCCTTGCCAGGGCCAAGGCGCTTCCATTGAGGGTATGCGCCAACTGAATATCTTTGCCATCGCGGAACCGCATTTTCATGCGGTTGCTCTGGTAGGTTTCAAAATTTGACACAGAACTTACTTCCAACCAGCGTTTCTGGGCAGCACTGTACACTTCAAAGTCGAAAGTCAAGGCAGAAGTGAAACCCATGTCGCCTCCGCACAAGCGCAAAATGCGATAAGGCAAACCCAGTTTCCCCAGCAAAGCAGCTACGTGCTCCAACATTTCCATTAAAATCTCGTAGGACTTCTCAGGGTGAGCAATCTGTACTATTTCGATTTTGTCGAACTGGTGTACTCGATTCAACCCTCGAACATGTGCGCCATAAGACCCCGCTTCTCGGCGGAAACACGGGGTATGACCCGTCATTTTAATGGGTAAATCGGCTAAGTCAATGATTACATCACGGTAAATGTTGGTCAGGGGTACTTCGGCGGTAGGGATCAGGTAGAGATTGTCGCGCTCTACAAAATACATTTGCGCCTCTTTATCTGGCAATTGGCCCGTGCCACGAGCGGTATCTTCGTTGACCATCAGCGGTGGCATGATTTCTTCATACCCAGCTGCGGTGGCTTCATCCAGAAAAAAATTGATCAAGGCGCGTTCCAGCCGCGCGCCCTTTCCGCGATAAACCGGGAACCCGGCCCCAGTGATTTTTACGCCCAACTCCAAATCAAAAACGCCATATTTACTCGCCAATTCCCAGTGTGGTTGGGCTTTGTCGCCCAAATCAGGCAGCGGATGAGGCCAATCGCGGTACACCTCATTGTCGTCAGCTCCAAAGCCTTGCGGCACCGATTCATGGGGGATATTGGGAATAAGATACAACAATTCAGTCAACTTTTCCTCGGTTTCACTCAGTTGGGTTTCGACTTCAGCCGAGCGTTCTTTGGTTTTGGCAACCTGCTTGCGCAGGTCTTCAGCTGCATCTTTTTGACCCTGCTTCATCATCGTACCAATTTCAGCTGACAAACGATTGCGATCGGCATTGACCTGATCGAGCTCGGTTTTCAGGCTTTTGCGGCTGTCATCCAATTGTAGGATTTGCTCAATGGCCTGGAAGATGTCTTCTTTTACGTTGCGTTTGTTCAGTCCTGCCAACACTTTCTCGCGGTTGTTGCGGATGAAGTTTACTTGTAGCATATCATTTTGGTTATGGCCAAAAGGTCGTTGTATTTTACTGAAACCCTAAAACGTTGGTTCAAAGTTCCTAGATTAATGCTGCGAAAATCGTTTTTTTTGACAATCTAAAGGCTGTGTTTTACAATTTTTTTCCAAAGGTACTACTTGGAATGAAAAAAAAGTTTATTTTTGTGGCGTCACAGCACTCATCTGCGCAACCTAAAGCAATCTACCAAGGTTATCTAAGGTTACTCTTTCACCTCGCAAGTTGCTCTTTCTGCCAATAATCACCTGTTCAGCACAACTTTTTGATGGTTCTGACAGTTATTGAAGAAATGGTTTTCACCGCTTTGCTGTACTTTTTTTGGGCAAAACCTAGCCTAATGCAGCCAACCCAATTGTTTGTTTTCGACTAGTTTTGCTGATTTACTTCGAACTTGATGTACAAGGAGTTGATTTAGACATCCCTCTTTTTTTCACCAAAAGGTTAGGTTCATTAAACCTTAGGCGATCAAAAGCCGATAGATCGGTTCAAAAAAAGTCTATCTACCACACCTCCACTCACGTTTCCAACAATGACTTCGGTCAATCGATTTTCTATTTCTTTACATTCATTTCACCAAATTCCTGTCTTACCCAAACACGGCAGGCATGAAGCTTTAAATAAGCTGAGATTATGTACGATATTTTGCAGTTAAATGAAATGTTGGTTCCCGAATTAAAGGAACTAGCCAAAGATCTTGGCATTCAGAGTTACCAAAAACTGACCAAAAAAGATCTGGTTTTTAAAATCTTAGATCAGCAGGCCGTTTCTGAAGGTAAAGAACGCCCCAACTTCTCTCCGGGCGAAGATGTGGACATTCCGGCTAGTATCTCCAGCCGCGAACAGTTTCGCAATGACGTTTTTGTGCCTGAAAAAGAGGAAAGTAGCGAAACTCCCCGCCCCAAAGGCCGTGGCAAAAAAGCAGCCCCTCAACCCGAGCCAATTGTCGAACCAGATCGTCCGTCAGAAGACGCACCTGAGGACAATACACCCAATGAAGTAGCCAGTCCTGGCAAAGGCCCAGACCCGCGCAAACCGCTGCGCAAGCGTGTGAGCCGCGAAGAACTCGAACAGCAACAAGCTATTACCCGTGGAAACCGGGGTAACAATATGATGCGCGGCGGTAACCAAGGCCGCAACGATCGCCAAGACCGCAACGAAGGTCGCGACAGCCGTGGTGATCGTGACTCCCGCATAGGTGACCGCGATATGCGCGACCGGGGTGGCATGAACCGCAACGGTGGTGATCGCTATGACCGCAACGACAACCGAGATCGCGATGCGCGTGACCGAGATGGCCGCGACAACCGCGACAACCGCGACCGTGATGTGCGCGACCGCGATGCACGCGACAATCGTGACAGAGACGGGCGCGACCGTGACATGCGTGAGCGCGATGGACGTGACAATCGTGAAAGAGATGGGCGCGAGCGTGATGTGCGTGAGCGCGATGGACGTGACAATCGTGAAAGAGATGGGCGCGACCGTGATGTGCGTGAGCGCGATGGTCGCGACAACCGTGAAAGAGAAGGCCGTGATCGTTACGAAGAAAATGACAACCGTCGTCCTGAACCTGAAATGATCTCCGAAAAGGACCAGTACGATATCGAACTGGATGGCATCATCGAAGGTGAAGGTGTACTAGAAATGATGCCTGATGGCTACGGTTTCCTGCGCTCAGCGGATTACAATTACCTTACTTCTCCTGACGACATTTACGTTTCACCCTCCCAAATCAAGCTTTTTGGCTTGCGCACCGGTGATACCGTTTGTGGGGCCATTCGCCCTCCAAAAGAAGGTGAAAAGTATTTTGCATTGTTGAAAGTGTCCAAAATCAATGGTCGCGACCCACAGGACATCCGCGACCGTGTGCCTTTTGATTACCTCACTCCCTTGTTCCCGAACGAGAAATTGCGTCTGCTAACCTCTACTAGTGGCCGTGACATGGGCAACCGCATGATCGACCTGTTCACGCCGATTGGTAAAGGCCAGCGCGGTTTGATCGTGGCCCAGCCCAAAACTGGTAAAACCTTCCTGCTCAAAGACATGGCCAACGCCATTTCCAAAAACCATCCAGAGTGTTACATCATTGTGCTACTGGTGGATGAACGTCCGGAAGAAGTAACAGATTTCAAGCGCAGCGTAAATGCGGAAGTGGTGTCCTCTACCTTTGACGAACCAGCTGACAACCACGTACGCGTAGCAGGCATCGTATTGGAAAAAGCCAAACGCTTGGTGGAATGCGGCCACGATGTGGTAATCATGCTCGATTCGATCACCCGTTTGGCCCGAGCTTACAACACTGTAGCACCTGCATCGGGCAAGGTACTTTCGGGTGGTGTGGAAGCCAATGCCCTGCACAAACCAAAAAAATTCTTCGGCGCGGCGCGTAATATCGAAAACGGCGGCTCTTTGACTATTCTCGCTACAGCCCTGATTGACACTGGCTCGAAAATGGACGGTGTGATCTTCGAAGAATTCAAGGGTACGGGTAACATGGAATTACAGTTGGACCGCAACTTGGCCAACAAGCGATACTTCCCCGCCATCGACCTTACACGCTCCAGCACCCGTCGCGACGACTTACTGTTGGACAAAGATACGCTCCAGCGCATGTTCATCCTGCGCAACCACCTGGCCGATATGAAGCCAGAGGAGGCCATGGAATTCCTGCGGAAGCACATGCTGCATTCCTCATCGAACGAAGATTTTCTGGCTTCTATGAATGGTTAATGGTTAATGGTTAATGGTTAATGGTTAATGGTTAATGGTTAATGGTTAATGGTTAATGGTTAATGGTTAATGGTTAAAAAAACCACTTTCTGGTTTCCAATCAATCTTTACCTTTTGAAAATACGCTTTAAAAGGCTTCGGCAGGTGCTTGTCGAAGCCTTTTTCATTCAAGATGTTGCTTTTATCTGCTTTCTGGTCTAATTTTATCGACAACATCAGCCAGGTACAGCTTGCCGAATGGCTGGTTTTAGCGTTGGCAGCCCTTTGTATCGGCATGGCCAAAACCGGGATTCCCAACCTGGGGATGGCCACTGTTCCGCTAGTGGCCTGGTATTTTGGCGGTAAACTTTCTACTGGGATCATGCTCCCGATGCTGATTGTAGCTGACACTATGGCTGTTTTGCTTTACTACAAACTGGCCGAGTGGCGCTACTACTTCAAGCTCATACCCTGGACCATCATGGGTGTTTTGATTGGTACCTGGCTCGGTATGGTGGTGGGAGATGCGGCATTCAAGCAAATCATGGCCCTGATTTTTGGTGGCAGTCTGGCTTTTTTACTTTACCGCGACTACAAGGGAATCACCGAAATCCCTACCCATTGGTTTTTTTCAGCCAGCATGGGTATTTTAGCAGGTATCACCACCATGTTTGGCAACCTGGCCGGTGCAGCAACTACCGTATTTTTATTGGCTATGCGCTTACCCAAATGGACTTACATCGGCACCTCGGCTTGGTTTTTCTTTACCATCAACCTGATCAAAACCCCGCTACAAATCATTTTTTGGAAAAACATTTCCTGGGAAACTGTTCAGATCAACCTTTGCTTGGTCCCAGTGGTCATTTTGGGTGGATTCTTGGGCTGGGTCGTGGCGCGCAAGTTTTCGGACCAGGCTTTTCGAAGGCTGACTTTGTTTTTGGCGATGGTGGCGATGGTGCTGTTGTTGGTGTAGGGTATTCAAGCGGTTACTAAAAAAGAATAGGCGAAATTGAGCTATTTTTCGACAAACATAAAATTTTAAACATGCCCTCAATGCTAAAAATCATACATTTACGCTTTCACAAAACTAAAATACACCCATATGCCAAACAAACTGACCACCCTTCACGACGATGAACTCGGCACCTTGTACTTTGAAAGCAGCGAGTACCTCAATGTACCCAAAACTACCACTAAAGAAATAGAAGTAACCCGTGGAGGCGTAACTCGCGGAGGCGATTCGGACGAGAAAACAGGTAAATTTGAAGACGCCCTACAAACGGTACGCAAAGTAGCTGAAAAAGTAGTGGCCAGCATTACCTCCATTGCCAACAAACCAGATACCATCGAATGCAAAATTGGTGTTTCCTTTAGCGCTGACGCCGGGGTGATTTTTGCCAAAGTAGGCTCAGAGTGCAACTTGGAGCTGACCCTGACATGGGAAAAAGAGAAACCCAAGGCTTGATTTCAAATTCTCAGTCCATTTTGTACTTTTGCGGCGTAGTTCCGACTACTTTTTCAACTGCAACGCATGAAATTACTTAAAAACAAAATTGCCCTGGTCACAGGGGGCTCGCGTGGGATTGGCGCGGCCATTGTCCGTCGTTTTGCCGAGCAAGGGGCAAATGTGGCGTTCACCTATCGTTCTTCCGCCGCTTCTGCCGAAGCGCTGGCTACTGAGTTGAGCGCCTTGGGCGTACAGGTAAAAGCCTACGCTTCTGACGCGGCTTCATTCAGCGAAGCCGAAGCGCTGATCAACACCGTAGTGGCTGATTTTGGCGGCCTGCACATTCTGGTCAACAACGCTGGCATCACCGCCGATACCCTGATGTTGCGCATGAGCGAGGAGCAATGGGACAAAGTGATCGACACCAACCTCAAGTCGGTCTTTAACCTGAGCAAACATGCCATTCGCCCCTTGATGAAAGCTGGCGGTGGTTCGATCATCAACCTAAGTTCGATTGTAGGCATCACTGGCAACGCTGGCCAGGCCAACTATGCCGCTTCTAAAGCAGGTATCATCGGTTTTTCCAAGTCGATGGCCAAGGAAATGGGCAGCCGCAATATCCGCTGCAACGTGATCGCTCCTGGCTTTATCGAAACCGACATGACCGATGCCCTTGACGAAAAAACCCGCGAGGCATACTTGAGTGGGATTCCACTCAAGCGCTTTGGCAAAGGCGAAGAAGTAGCCGACGCTTGTGTGTTCCTGGCTTCTGACTTGTCGTCTTATGTTTCAGGGCAAACTTTGACGGTTTGTGGTGCATTGCATACTTGATCATTTGGCTTGATTCAAACGCAAAAGGTGGCTACCATTTACTGGAGCCACCTTTTGTGCTTAAAGGCAGATACACATTGCGGCTCAAAAAGATCATTTTTTTCCCACTGTAGGCCAATTCGCGTCCGCTTTTTTGATGTAGCCTGTTTGGTCTTCATTCCAGGTTTTTCGCACGCCCAAGTTGTAGTTCAGGTACAGTTTACCCCCTACAATTGACCAAGCTTCCGGTTTGATAGGTGCAGTATAGCCTTTGGATAGCCCGTAGGCGCAATAGCCACCATAGGCAGGAACGTACTTTTCAGGGTTTTTGGAAAAAAAGCTCAAGTGTTCTTTGTTGGCGAAATAATAAATAGCCCCCTCATGGGTGTGTCGAAACTGCTCCTGGCCTTTCACTGCCTTTTGCTCAGTAAAAAAAGCCACCGGATCGTAGCCTTGAATGGCAACTTGGTTTTTATCGACATTCACTTTATGGTTTTGGGCATTCAAGCCTACTGCGAGACACTGCATCAGGAGCAGTAAAATCCAGAATTTTTGCATTTTTAACTGTATTTCTTCTCAAAACGCAAAAACACAAGCACTTGGTTGCGTGTCACTTGCGAAAACCAAATGGATTGTTTCAAGGCGGACGATGCTGTTCTTTTTTCAACTCAAAGTAAATAACTGTTGTTTTAGCGACAAAGGTTTTGATCAAAACACCATCACATGTCCAAATCCATACTCATAACTGGCGCTACTGGCAATTTAGGCCAGGCCGTTGTTAAAAAATTCTACTTTGCGGGCTTTCACATCATTGGCATCGACCGCGAAAGGGCAATAATGGGAGGCTATGAAGTCTATCCAGCTGATTTGAACGATGAGGCTAGAGTCGAGGAATTAATCCAAGCTATATTTGAAGAAACTTATCCACCCCAAGCCGCAATTTTGTTGGTAGGTGGTTATGCGCCAGGGGACTTGCTTGCTACTGATGCAAGCTCAATGCAAAAAATGATCCAACTCAATTTTGATACTGCTAACAACATAGTGCAGGCACTTTTGCCCCATTTCGAGGCACAGGGAGGTGGTCATTTTGTGTTCATCGGCTCCAAAGCGGTGCTCGAACCCAATGCAGCCTTATACAATGTGGCCTACGCACTATCGAAATCCTTGTTGTTTCAATTGGCCGAGGTCATCAATGTTTATGGTAAAGGCAAAAATATTCGGGCTACGGTCGTAGTGCCCAGTACAATTGATACACCACCCAATCGCGCTGCCATGCCTGATGCAGATTTCAGTAAATGGACTACTGCCGAAGCCATCGCTGACAACATTCATTTTTTATTTACCGATTCAGGCCAACACTTAAGAGGTACGGTGCTAAAGGTTTACAATGAAAGCTAAAAGCCTTAGGCTGGATGGTTTTTCTAAACCACGCCCCAAGGCTGGAGTAATCGTGGAGGGTTAACCTAGCTGTTTGTAATTTTCGAGCCTGATTTTGGCTTCTTCTTCTGTCAGACCTTCGTTTTGCAGGTGTTCACTGATGATTTCAAGGATTTTTTCTTTATTCAAATCAACCAGCAGTTCGATTTTCTCCAGGGAAAATTCCTGTAAGTCCCAAAGCTTGAGGGTGAAATTGCGTTTTTCTAACTCCACTCCTTGCTCGATACCTTGCTCGATACCTTGCTCGATACCTTGCTCGATACCTTGCTCGATACCTTGCTCGATACCTTGCTTGATGCCTTGCGCGAGTCCTTGTCTTTTGACGTCATCCAAAACTGCTTCATATAAGCCCATAGGTACGTTTGAGTTGTTGATGGTGATCAAATCTTGTTCAAAAATAGCACTAATTTCCGAATTTTTAAAGGGGGTGTACAAACGAATGAACTCAATGATCAAATTTGCCTTCTCTGCTGGAATATTGCGAGCCTTGAGCCGCTTCACCAGATCGAGTTTCATCCTGTAAAGGGTTTGTTCATTCTTAGGGCGTCTCAATTGCATCCAAACCGCTTCCATTACCGCAGCAAAAGGGTTTGGGTTCTTTGCCAATTCTTCTCGTGGATGGTCCAGCAGAATATAGGCATTGAACCAGTAGGTGATTTTCGAGCCAAAAAACTCCTCTTCGTACTTGACAAAATGAAATTTTCGGTTGCTGTTGGTGTAAATCGCCAAGCCAGTGACCGGACGTTTGTACTTGTCGCGTATCCGATAAGTGCCTTCAAACATCCGAACGTCGAACGAATGATCATCGTATCCTTGGGCTTCCACATAATTAAGAAACCACAGTTCAAGGCCATTTTTGAGCCAACATTTGATCAGCTTGTCGGCGCGTCGGTTGGAGCCTTCGTTATCGGCCAAGAGTTTTTCCAGCTCCGTGTCCAAAAATTCGGGCTTGCGTGAAAAATCAATCTGGTCCACAAAATCAGGAAAGAAAAAGGCCATAAAATCTTCAACCAGGCTTTCGATGATGCCTTTCCACAGGACGTCTTTTGAGACTTGCATTTAGGGCGTGTTTAGGCGTGTTAATTGTCTAAGTAAAAGTTTAGGCCAACATATCCGAGACAAAAACGAAGGTTTGTTAATCGAAATGAGCTTGACCTAAACTTTTACGATTTTAGCGATTACTCCTTTTTACATTCCTCGTATTCAAATTGAGCAGCTCCAACTTCAATCGAGAAATTTATGATACAGTGGTAACTATCTGAAGTGCTTAAGATACACCCATAAAAGCCCAAAAAAGCCGCATTGATTGACGCATTGTAATTGTCTTCACAAGGATCTTCAATCACCCCTTCGCTATTGTTTCGCCAACCATTGCGAAGAAACTGATCCAAATCAGATCTAGGTATCAGCGTTGACAATTCCTTGATTTGGTCCGCAATTTTTTCTACCAGACCAAACCAAGCCTCGCCTTTTACACTCATCCCGGGCAGGTCGCCAGGCAATGCATTGACCTCTGGATTGTTGTGTTTAAAAGCCTTCAGTTTGTGCAGGTCATCGGTGCTTAACTGCTTGCTGCTTTGGGTCAAGGTGGCCAGATTGCTGGCCAATTCTTGCTTTTTGCTTTCAACAATTTGTGATTGATCAAGGATGTCGCTGTCATTTTTTTCGCAAGCGAATCCAATGCCTGCCAAAAGCAGCAGAGCCAAAAAAATACGTTTCATAGCTTTGAAAATTTTGAAAAATGATTAAAAATGAACTTTCCTTATCCAGGGTTAGTGGGCTCCCCATTGCTTTATTGTACCTCGTACAAGTTGTCTAAAGCATGCCCAAACAAGGTGTTTTATTGCTTGCGCTATTATTGCCCCATACAGCTATAGTAGTCATCGCACGCTGCAATAAGGCTTGAAAGATAGGTATCAAGACAATTGGAACCTGATGTATTTGCGCAGATTATGTAATCCAAGTGTGCCACTACAACCATATTATTGTAGATTGTTTTACAGGGATCACTAATCAGTTGGTCTCCTGTTGTTCGCAAGTTGTTGTTGACCAATTGATCTAGTTCAGCCTTGGGGACGAGTACTGACAACTCCTTGATTTGCTGGGCAATGGTCTCCACCAGGCCAAACCACTCTTGGCCATCAGTGCTCATTCCGAGCAAGTCGCCAGGCAATGCATTCACTTCTGGATTGCTGTGTTTGAAAGCTTTCAGTTTGTGCAGATCATCAGCATTGAGTTGACTGTTACCTTGGATCAAAGAGACCAGGTTAGTAGCCAAATCTTGCTTCCTGCTTTCAACAATTTGCGCTTGATCGAGGATCTCGCTGTCATTTTTTTCGCAAGCGAATCCAATGCCTGCCAGTAGCAGCAGAGCCAAAAAAATACGTTTCATAGCTTTAAAAATTTACAAAATTCTACTGAAATATTTGAAGGGCTTCAGCATACCCAAACTTGGTGTGAAAGTGCGTAAAAAAAGGCACCTATTCTGGTCTTTAACGAAGTGCTTCGCTCCAACCTGTCCGAAACTTTCGGTGTTAAAATTTCACTCGGTGTTGAAATTTCACCCTGCCACACAAATCTGGTAATCGTATAATGCCATTGACAATGACCTTTCGTAGTACAAAAAGCACCTGGGGCGATTGTTATACTGGCACGACTCGTAGGCTGCATTTGCCCAGTCGACCGCTTGGTAAAAAATTTGCTCACAATCATCCGGTGGTGGCACCACACCATTGTACAGGTACAGCCGCCAGCCATTGTCCATAAAATCCTTCATCGCTGCGGGTTCAAGGTGTTGACGCAAGGTTTGGATTTGGGCGTTAAGGTCTTTAATCGCCTGGTCCAAACCACGCAGGCCCTTACTTGAGCGGTAAAAAGTGTTGGAAAAAGTCGCTTCTTCGGAATCCTTGAGCGTTTTCAATTTGGCCAGGTCATCTGCATTCAGGTCATGGCTGAGTTCGAGCAGGCCGACAAAACCTTGTGCCAAGGCTCGTTTTTGCTGTTCCAGATCGGGCGGTTCATCTAGTAAAGTCTCTTCTTCTTTTTCACATGCGAATGCAAGTCCTGCCAGCAGCAGGAAACCCAAAATGATGCGTTTCATAGCTTTGTTGTTTTGTAAAAATTTTGGTAAAAATCAGTTGCAGCGCTTTCTCTTTGCTGCTTGATGATACAAAGTTGGAGAGATTCGCATTCAAAGTCCAGGCGAAAAAACGACCAAATGACCACCCCTGATTTTGGCGATTAGGAAATTGAGACTGCCCATACCCATTTTATGCAGCACAAATTCAGCTCTGTCACAATTCTCAAACACCACCATTCGTCCACAAATCGGCTCTACTCAGCAACATTTTTTCCATTTCCCTGAACCTTCATTGATTAGCTACATTTAAATCCGTAAGTTGCACAAGTTTACGTCTTAACCACCCCTCCTAGTTTTGGAGGAAATACCTACCTATATGGCACAATATTCCCTTAAAGTCAACGGCAAAACCTTTAAGGTAGAAGCCGATCCGCAAATGCCCCTGCTCTGGGTCTTGCGTGACAACTTGGGCCTCACGGGCTCCAAATACGGCTGCGGCATTGGCCAATGTGGTGCCTGCACCGTACACATCAACGGCGAGCCAATGCGCTCTTGTTCGCTGCCCATCGACGGTGTAGGCAAGGCCAAAATCACCACCATCGAGGGCCTTTCTACCGATGGCAGCCACCCCGTGCAAAAAGCCTGGGAAAGCGTGGACGTGCCCCAATGCGGGTACTGCCAAGCGGGCCAGATCATGACCGCCGCCGCCCTGCTCAAGAAAAATCCCAAGCCCAGCGATACCGACATCGACTCGGCAATGGCAGGCAACATCTGCCGCTGCGGCACTTACAACCGCATCCGCGAAGCCATTCACCAAGCCGCCCAAAAATCCTGAAAGCCATGAAAAACGAAATTTTGAACGTGGATCGCCGCCAATTTCTCAGGGTATCCGCTACCCTGAGTGGGGGCATGGTTTTGGGTTTTAACCTGGCCGCCAAAGGTGCCGAGGGTGCCGAATTAGCCGCCGAAAACACCCTCAACGCTTACATCAAAATCAGCGCCGACAACGTCATCACCATTTTTGCACCCAACCCCGAATCGGGTCAAAACGTAAAAACCTCGCTGCCCATGCTGGTCGCCGAGGAATTGGAATGCGACTGGAACAAACTGGTGGTTGAGCAAGCGGGCCTCGACTCCGTGAAATACACCCGTCAGGTGGCCGGGGGCAGCGGCTCGATACCGAGCAGTTGGAAGCCCTTCCGCACCGCCGGGGCCACCGCCCGCGAAATGCTGATCAAGGCCGCTGCCAAGCGTTGGAACGTGGACGCCAGCACCTGCAAGGCCAGCATGGGTAAGGTTGAACACGCCGCCTCGAAGCGCAGCTCCACCTACGGCGAACTCGCCGCCGAAGCCGCTACCCTGGAAGTGCCCAAGGACGTGAAACTCAAAGAAGCCAAGGATTTCAAGATCATCGGCAAGTCTTTGACCAACGTGGATACCCGCAAAATCATCACGGGCAAAGCCGAATTTGGCATGGATTTCCGCCGCCCCGGCATGTTGTTTGCAGTGGTGGCGCGTCCGCCTGCTTTTGGCAAAAAAATCAAGTCGGTGGACGACAGCCGGGCCAAAAAGAAACCCGGTGTGCAGCAAGTCATCCAGTTTGGCGACAAAGTAGCCGTTTTGGCCACCAGTACCTGGGCTGCCTTGCAAGGTCGTGAAGCCTTGCGCATTGAATACACCGATGATGGTAAGCTCGAAAGCACAGCCGACCACAACCAGCGCATGAAAGAAATGCTGGGCAAAACTGTGGAAAAACCCCAGCGCAAAGACGGCGACATCAACCCCGCCTTCGCCAGCGCGGCCAAGGTGTTGGAGATGACTTTCGAGTGCCCCTTCCTGCCACACGCGCCGATGGAGCCGATGAACTTCTTCGCCCACGTGACCGCCGACAAAGCCGAATTGATCGGTCCTACCCAGAACCCCACGCCTGCCCGCAAGCAGGTATCCGACCTTTTGGGCATCCCTGAAAGCAATATTTCGGTGATGATGACCCGCATGGGTGGTGGTTTTGGTCGCCGCTTGAACGCCGACTTCGTGCGCGAGGCCGCCGAAATTTCCAAGCTGGCCAAAGCGCCTGTACAAGTGGTCTGGACCCGCGAAGACGACATGACGGGGGGCATTTACCGCCCGGCTTGCCAATACACTTACCGCGCCGCACTCGATGCCCAAGGCAAAATCACGGCCTTTCACCTGCGTGGCGTGGGGCTGAATGTAGGCAACCCCACCCGCGAGCACAATTTCCCGGCGGGAGCAGTGGCCAATTACCTGGCCGAGGGCCACAACCTGGAATCGAAAGTGACCACTGGCCCCTGGCGTGCGCCAGTACACAACTTCCTGGCTTTTGCGGAGCAGAGTTTCCTGGATGAAATCGCCAATGCGACGGGCAAAGACCCCGTAAAATTGCGCCTCGAACTGCTGGAGCAAGCCAAAGCCGCTCCGGTAGGTGATGTGCGTTACAACGTGGACCGCTTCAAAGCCACGGTGGAACTGGCGGCTCAAAAAGCCAATTGGGGCAAGGCTCCGAGTGGCATTTTCCAGGGTTTCAGCTCTTACTTCTCCTTCAATACTTATGTGGCGCAGGTGGTCGAAATCAAAATGGAGGACGGCCAGCCCAAAATTCACCGCGTAGTATGCGCCGTGGACTGCGGGGTAGTGATCAACCCCAAAGCGGCCTTCAACCAAATCGAAGGCGGCATCGTGGACGGCATCGGCCACGCCATGTACGGCAACCTGAGTTTCACCGACGGCGCGCCCGAGCAAAGCAATTTCGACAGCTACCGCCTGATCAAAATGGCCGATACCCCCAAAGTGGAGGTTTATTTTGTGGAAAATGGCCTGGATCCAACTGGCTTAGGCGAGCCTACTTTGCCTCCAGTCTCAGCGGCTTTTGGCAACGCGGTGTTCAAGGCTACGGGTACAAGGTTGAAGAAACAGCCTTTTGTGATTGAGGGGAAGAAGATTATTGGTTGATGATTTATTAAAAACAATTTGATATTGGCCCCTGGTGATTTGGTTGCTGGGGGCTTTTTTTGTTTTAGGGTTTATTGAGACGAGTAGTCAACACAGTAAAAAACCAGCTTTAAATTGAAGGGTAGGAAATAGTTATTGATCGTTTCATTCTTCAATTTCGTCGATTAGACTTGCGCTTAACAGCGATATCCCGAATATTTGAATCAATTCATAACCAAATTTCATTTCTATGTCATTAGATGTATAAAGCCGTTGACCTAAAAATGTGAGTACAACAAGCTCGGCAAGTGAGTTGTATAAACACCGTCAGCGGCATCAGTCGGAAGCGCTCTAACTTTCGCGAAAACAATACTGGAGCAGGTTTTTTGATCCCTTGATTCAAAAACGTGAGCTATAACACGTCACCAAAAAAGCCAGGGTGGTACGTTCATCCTGCGGCATCACATTCAATCATCTGCCAGATGTTGCGTGTGAGGGTCGGGAATTCCTGTCTGATGCTTGTTTTAGCATTGATTCACAGCAATACATCGGCCATATTCTTGAGATATGCGCCTTTCAAAATCGGAACAAAAAAGTTCCAAGACATCAAAAAAGACCAATCATTCAAAAAGGAAAAATTCAAACCCCAAGCATTTGACTCCCAAAGAAAGGGAAGAGCTTTTGAGGGAGAGAATCAAACTTGCACTTCTAGCTGCAAGTTCATTCTGGCCTATCATTAAGGATATCCTGGGTCTCTAATCGAAAAAGAGAGGCCCGGCAAATTTGGGTCTCTCTTTACTTACTCTTCTTAGTCAAACTTTCCACATCCGCCAAATCAATCATCCTGCCGCTTGCTTGACTTGTCCTAAAATAGCTTTACAAAAAAACAGCTCCAGCCCTCACTCCACTTCCACCACTCCCTCATGCCAAACCGAAAAATTGCAGGAATTGGCAATGAAACAAAGCTGGTTGGCTTTGGCGTGCAGCGATTGGGCCATTTCGATCATACTGGGATCTGCTACTTTTACTTTGGGGTGTAGCGTCACTTCTTTGAACCTGCCACCCCCTTCGCCGCCCTCAATCATGGTGCCTTCGGCTTCGTCGCGGTAATCTAGTACCACTACATTATTCACCGCACAAAGGTGCAGGTACCACAACATGTGGCAGGAAGAGAGTGAGGCTACAAGGAGTTCCTCAGGGTTGTAGCGACTGGGATCTCCTCGGAAAGAAGGGTCGGATGAGCCTAAAATTTCGTGGGCTTTTTGGGCAACGCTTAGAGTATGGTTGCGGGTATAAGCGGCATAATGACTAGTGCCGGAGCCAAGGTTTCCAGTCCACTCGGTATGGGTGCGGTAGTGGTGTTCTTTGTGCATAAGCTTAATTGTTTGTGGGGAAAATAGGCAAAGAATCTTGGAAAAGCTTCGTTTTTTACTAAAATGTGAACGCGGTAAACACTTACTTTTCTATCTTCACGCCGTTGGGCTAATTTGCTGGCCCTGGTTATATGTATGGAGGAAATTTTGGACAAGTTTATTGATATTGACAAGGTTTTGCGCAGCAAAAACCCAGCCTTGGCCAATATATTGCCTGGGTTTCTGTTGAATTACCTTAAAAGGATTGTCCACCAGGAAGATATCAACAGCTTCATCAGTACCCACAAGCACCTGCGCAACCACGAGTTTGTAGCAGCAGTAATGCAGGAAATGGGGGCAAACGTAAAAGTCCATGGCCTGGAAAACATCCCACTCGAAGGCGGTTGCATTGTCGCTGCCAATCACCCCCTAGGAGGCTTGGACGGCGTAGGACTGATGAATGTGGTAGGACAAAGGCGACCAGATATCCGTTTTTTTGTCAATGACATCTTGCTCAACTTGGTCAATTTTGGCGAACTTTTCGTGGGCGTCAACAAGCATGGCTCCAATCCCCGCGAAAACCTGCGCCAAATGGAGGAAATTTTTGCCTCAGATCAGTGCATTTTGTTTTTCCCCGCCGGATTGGTGTCCAGAAGACAAGAAGGCAAAATCCTGGACCTGGAATGGCAAAAAAGCTTCATTGCCAAGGCGGTCAAATACAACAAGCCGATCATTCCCACCTATATAAAAGGCCAAAATTCTAATTTTTTCTATAGCCTGGCCAATTGGCGCAAGCGCCTGGGCATCAAAGCCAATATTGAAATGCTCTATTTGGCGGATGAAATGTACAAGCAAAAAAATCAAACCCTGGAATTCACTTTTGGTCCCGCCTTGCCCGCTTCTCATTTCGGAAAAGAGAAAAGCCAAGCCGAATGGGCCCAATACCTAAAAGACCTGGTTTATCAAATGGGCCAACAAAAGCCGATTTAAGATAGACTGCCAAACCTGAATGACTACAAACATGTGTGCAAAGACCATCATCCCTGCGGTCGATCGAGCCTTGCTGAAAAAAGAACTGACGGAGGAGCGTTTCGTTAGGTACACCAATTTTGGGCACAATAAAATCTACATCATCAACCACCACAACTCCCCCAATGTGATGATGGAGATAGGCCGCTTGCGAGAAATGAGCTTCCGTTTGGGCGGCGGCGGTACTGGTGAAGAAGTGGACATTGACCACAACGACACCTGCGAAGTACCCTATGAACAATTGCTCGTTTGGGATGAAAACGAGCAGGAAATCACTGGTGGATACCGTTTTATCCTTTGCAAGAATGCCATTTTACCCGATGGCACTTTAGACTTATCCACTGCACACTTGTTCAATTTTAGTAAGCAATTCATTGATGACTTTGTACCATATACCATCGAATTGGGTCGATCGTGGGTGCATCCCGAATACTTGCCTGGGGCACCAAATCGCAAAGGCATGTTTTCGCTGGATAATCTCTGGGAGGGCATCGGATCCCTGGCCAAACTTTTTCCAGGCATCAAGTATTATTTTGGCAAAGTAACCATGTACCCAAGCTACAATATCGAAGCCCGTGATACTTTGATGGCCTTTATGTACCATTTTTTCCCCGATAAAGATCACTTGGTTTGGCCCATCAACCCTTTAATATACCAACATGACCTAAAAGCCATCGCTGACAGCTTGTTCGAAGGCCACGATTATAAAAAAGCTTATCGCAATCTCAACGAGAGGGTGCGCTCCTTGGGTGAAAACATTCCCCCACTGATCAATTCTTACATGAACCTCTCTTCAAGTATGCGCACTTTCGGTACTGCCGTCAACGACCTCTTTGGCGATGTAGAAGAAACGGGGATACTGATCACCATTGCTGATATTTATGAGGCCAAAAGAGCCCGTTACATCGAGGGACGGAGGAAGGTCTAGTGACGAAAAAATTGCTAAACAACAACGACTTCCCACGTAAGTCACAGCTTCGATTAGTGTCCGGATTACCTTAAAGTGAAACTAAGTAGTTTGTTTTTTAAGTTCGTTGAACCATCGTAAATAAGTTTTTGCAATAAAGAGGTAAGCACGTCAACCCTTTTGCTGATTCACCTTCGCCAATCACTAGGGGAGATAATTACGAGAACTTAAAAAAACGCTGTACTACTGAAAACTTCGGAGAAGTTTTTGTAGCTGCGATTTTTATAGTGAACATGTAGTGTTTATGACCGCGGAGCGGGCCGATTCTGAAATTCTTTCAAATTCTGGTTTAGAAAAAATTGGTCAACGTCACACAGGTAATTCTGCAATTCTGAAAATTCTGGTTTAGACAAAAAAGGCTCGCTTGATTATCGAGATCGCTTTTCTCCGAAGTTTTCAGGTACTAAGTATTTGAGCTAAAATAAAAAGAACGGATTTGCTTTTGAGGGTTAGCATAAAAAGAACACAACTTCCTTCCAGTCAGTTGCTTTTCTTTTTCACTAAACCCAAATCCGTCCACCTTATTTTTTTACGCTCCTAAGAGAAAACATACAATTATTGAACACAATTTCCTAGTTTCCAGATCAGTATCTGAAATCACAGCTGAAATCGTGTAACGCTCGACTTCAGTCCGGAGACAAAGCCTGACCCTCAATCTCACCTGAAATCTATCCAGCAGTTGCATCAAATGTCAGTTGATTGGCCACCAGGGAAATGGCCATCAAAACAATTTAAAACAAATTAAATACCTAAGAATCAATATGTTATATTTTTAACGGAAAAATTAAAACAAAAAGTGTAAATAAAGCTTGCGCGATACAAACCTTTGTTTTATCTTTGTATTGTCGCTGATAAAATAAAACAAAAAGTATCAGTCTCAAAGGTTCAATATTTCAGGTTTTAAAATCCGCATGCCATGAAAACTTCTCAAACACACACTTCGCACACAGGAAAAACAAATCGGGATTCCATTTCTAGTTCTGAGGGCCCTACTCCATCTTTTGCCATTACCCTGGGGCTTTTGAAACATCTGTGCTTAGGCCTTCAGCGCTTGTTTGTGGTATTCAAGTATTTGATGTTTGCTTTTCACAAGCAAGTTACTGGCAAAACCAGTTCTCCAGCCTTCAAATTGGGCGTTTTGGCACTGGTTGCTTTATTCGTTTTTGGCCGCGACGAAGCCTTGAACATCAACCTAGGGCTCCCCAAATGGTTGAGCAGTAAAGAACAAAACACCAGTGAATTTGGCATTGCCCAGCCACTTGCACTAAGTACCGCTGCACCTGCTCCTGCTCAAAAGAAGGCAAGCAACGCTACACCCAAAAAATCAAATGAGCCTGCGGTACTCAAAGAAGAGGCGATCCGGGCCTACATCAAGCGCTTTCGCAAAGTAGCCATCGCTGAGAAAGAAATGTTTGGTATTCCAGCCAGTATTAAGTTGGCACAAGGCATTTTAGAGAGCCATGCTGGCCAAAGCAAAGCTGCCTTAGAACTAAACAATCATTTTGGAGCCGCGACCCAAAACATTCCAATAGCAACAGCTTGGGAAAACTGGCGTGCGCACAGCATTTTGCTCCAAGAAAAATACCCCAAGCTCTTCAAGCTAGGTAACAAACCTGAAAAATGGGCCAAAGGCTTGGAAAAAATGGGCTACAACAGTGATTCCAATTACGCCGAAAAGTTGATGCAAATCATCGAATGGTACCAATTAGCTGAGTTGGATTAATTCAAGCCTAACCCAAGCATTTTCTGGCCGCGGACTTCTATGCCGTCCTGAACATATTCACTGAACATATTCAATGTACAACTTTTGTGATGGGAGCCAATTGGGCTTTGAGTAGATCCAGTTGCTCCTATCAAAAAGTATCCACCACTGGTAAAGCTTCAACCCCAAGTACCAAAGTTCTTGCTTTCCTATCTAAGTGGTTTTCTCATGAATGTCGCCGCCTCAGCTCTGGAGGCGGCTTTTTTTGGCTACTCAGGGCTCAATTTTATGCTATTTTTTGCTGTAAATGTTGTTTGAAACAAAAAAAAGCCGCTCCCCAAAAACAGGAAGCGACTCCATCTTCGCACACTGATTATTGCCATGAAAAGGGGCGATCATTTTTTGGTCGAGCGCCCCTTTCCAAGCGATTTTTAGAAGCGGACGCCTGCACTCAGGGTTAACACATTGTTGCGGCCTGTAGCATTGCGGAAATAATCGTTCAAGCCGATTTCGTAGTTCAAATCCACTGTAAATATGGCCAAGTCGATGCCTACACCAGCGTTGGCCCCCAGGGTAAAAGGCTTCAGGTCGGCCTTGCTGAATGGAATACCAGCTTTCTCCTTCACCGACATCACATAGGTAGGCGTAATACCGCCTTTGATGATAAAGTTCAGCAATTGCTGACGTCCGGTAATGTCGATACCAATGTTCAGGGGAGCTTTGATGGCCTGGATTTTAGTTTCATCCCGAAATTGTCCAGGGGTATTGTCATTGACACCGTCCACCAGACGTGCCGTATAGTTATTAAGGTGTATACCAGGGTTGAGGAACAATTTTTTTCCGCCCAAGCGAAAGTCAACTCCAGCATTCCAACCTACTCGCGCTGCTGCTTCGAGATCGGTCAGTTGAGCATCTACACCAGAGAGGTTAACGCCCACTTTGGGGTTGATCACAGTGTTGTTGCTACGGTTGCGCTGGGCATTACCATTCAAAGTACAAACGGTCAAAAGAACCAGGGTGGCGATGATTTGCAAATTTTTCATGATCGCTTTTTTGTTAGTTGTTGTAAAAGTTTAGGTCAGTGGTTTCGAGTCGAAAAAGATGACGGTTTTTCGTCAGCCGAGCCTACTTTTTGAAGGCGATGCCCTTGCATCGGTTTCAAAAAGAGGTGAAGGATCACGGAAAAGCGGCCTTTTTGGACTGAAATGTGAACGACATAAACTTTTACTGGTTTGGTTACTGCAAAGGATTCGACTCAGTAACGCCCTGGATTTCCCGATGTAACATATTTTGACCCCACTTAAACAAAACTTTAATACTTCCTTTTGCTTTCCTTAACAGTTGGGGAACTTTTTGGCCGTAAAACTCCTTATTGTTTGCACTTTAGGACTTTCAAGTGCTGCTACTCACCTTTCAAAAGCAATACTAAAGCACTGTATTCAACTTAGAACCAATTTCCTCGAAAGAACTGCAACCCTCATCCCAGAATTCTTGTCTTCCATCGAAAAACTAAAAAAACTTTGGAAACTTTTAAACCTTTTTAAGTTTCCCAGGTTTTTGTGGTGTATCTTTGCGCCACTTTATTGTAGTTATGGAAAACAAGGAAAACAAGGACATTCGGAAACAGATCATGCAGAAGGCGGAAGTCATGTTCAAACGCCTCGGTATCAAAAGCGTGAGCATGGACGACATCGCCCGTGAACTCGGTATTTCAAAAAAAACCCTGTATCAATACTTTGAAAACAAGGAGGATTTGCTCCTTCAAGCCATCCAAAGTCACATTGATGACGAAAAAAGTGGCCTCTGTGAAATGCAGAATTTGGCTGTTGATGCAGTTGGCGAAATGATGCTCATTGCCAAACATGCCATCGAAGAATACCGAGAGCTATCCCCAAGTATCATTTTTGACCTACAAAAATACTATCCCCAAGCTTGGGCACTGATTGAAAAGCAGCAGAACGAACATATTTATGGTGTGATGTTGCAAAACCTGCGCAAAGGCATTGAAGCAAAAGACTACCGGGCTGACCTCAATCCTGAAATCTTGGCTCGCCTGCACGTAGGAGGCATCCAACTGCCCATGAACCCGGAACTATTTCCCAGTCGTGAGTTTCAACCTGACCAGGTCTTCAAGGAATACATTTACCACTTTATGCGGGGTATTGTATCCGAGCAAGGTTTGCAAAAGATGAATACTTACCTCCATCAGGTCAACAAATCATCATCCTGATTTTTTTGACCTGCTGAACGCTAATCTTCATACCCAAACAAATAAACAGCCCTCCAATGGCCCCCTAACCCGGCTATTAGGAGACTCAAAAACGCTAAAAATGTTATTGTCAATTGATTTTTCAAACACTCACAAGTTACGAGGCATCAGCGTCTTGTTGCTGCTTCTGGGGCTGCAAATTTACGCAAGTGGGCAGGGGAGTTCGCTCTTTTCGCTTAAACAAAGTGTGCAATACGCCCTGCAAAACAGTCCGACCTTACAAAAAGCCAAGCTCGAAACCCGGAAGTCAGAGGAAGTCATCCGCGAGTACAAAAGCACGGGTTTACCACAAGTCAATGCTTCTTCGGGCTTCACGTACAATGCGATCCTGCCAACCAACCTACTCCCCAATTTTTTTCAAGGGAAACCTGATGAACTGGTCGCAGTACGCTTTGGCACCAATATCAACACCTCTTATGGTGCTGATTTCAGCCAATTATTGTACAGCCAGTCTTACTGGACTGGTTTGAAAGCCATTAAGGAATTGCGCGGCCTCAACAATACCCTGGAGCAAAAATCGGAGGAAGACATCGCATATAATGTGATACGTACTTACCTCCAAGTTCAAACCATTGCCAAACAGCGCAACCTGATCGAAGCCAACCTAAAGCAAGTAGAGGGTTTGTTGAAAACTACCGAATTGCAATTCAAAAACGGTTTGGCCAAAAAACTCGATGTGGACCAACTGAGAGTGAACAAAATCTCGCTGGAAACTCAATTGCAAAACCTTTCGCTTAACGTGGAACAAGGTTTACAGGTATTGAAGATGACCATGTCGATGCCGCAGGAAACTCAACTGGTGTTGACCGACACCCTGAATGAGGCGGTAATGCCCGTTGCTGCCGATCCAAGTTCTTTTATTCCTAGTTATCAAAACAAGGTGGAACTCAAAATCCTTGACCAACAAGCCCGGCTCCAACAACTCAACGTAGACCAGTTCCGCGCGGGTTACTGGCCTCAGTTGCGGGCTTTTGGCAACTGGAATCGCCAGGGGCAAGGCAATGCACTCAATACAATGAACTGGTTCAGCGCTTCGGCCTTTGGCCTGAACCTGAGTGTTCCGATCTTTGACGGCTTTTTCCGCAAAAGCAAAATCGAGCAGGCCAATATCGACATGCTCAAGGTCATCGAAGACCGCAAACTGGCCAATCAGTCCTTGCAATTGCAGCACAGCCAAGCCAAACAGCAGTTGATCAGCACCTGGAACACCCTCAACTCGATTCGTGAAAACCGCAAAGTAGCCGAGGAGGTTTACCTAATCACCCAAAAGCGCTACAAAGAAGGACTGGCCAGCATTACCGAGGTATTTGTGGCCGAGCGTACCATGCGGGAAATCCAGTCGACCTTTTTGAGCACCCTTTTGCAGTTCCAATTGGCCCAAGTCGATCTAGACTTTGCCAACGCGAAAATCCTCACCCTTTACAAATAATGACAAAGCTGAAATGCAGCTTTTTGTCGCAAAATATGTCAAAATGAAAACAGCCATTCGCATTATCCTGGGCCTAATCGTTCTCGGCGGACTTTTTGCCGCAGGTTCCTGGAAATTGAAAGAAAACAAAAAAACCATTGAGGACAGTGCCAAACTGACCCAAGAGCGCAATACCGAAATGCCCGTAAATACCACAATCATCGGCAAAAAAGACTTTGCCAGTGGAATCTCGGTCACAGGTACTTATCAGCCCTACAAGGAGTTGGCGGTGATCAGTGACGCACAGGGCCGCATCACGCAACTGAACGTGAAAGATGGAGATGTAATTCGAGAAGGAGCGGTGATTTTAGCAGTTGACAACGACTTGTTGAAAAATCAACTGGACATTGCCAAAGTAAACCTTAAGAAAACCGAAAACGACTTGACTCGTCTGCGCAACCTGCTGGGCGATGGTGGAGTCACCCAGCAGCAAATCGACGACGCTGAAAATGGCATCGAAAACATGAAGGCCAACATCCGCAGCCTAGAAAAACAAATCAGCCTGACTTTGGTGAAAGCACCAATTACGGGTACTGTTTCCGGCAAGTCAATCGAACGCGGCGGGGTAGTTGCTCCAGGCATGAAAATCATGGACCTGATCAACGTTCAGCGTTTGAAAATGAAGGTTTACCTGACCGAAGACGAAGTGATGCAAGTGAAAAAAGGCCAAAGGGTTGAACTGAAAGCCGACCTCTATCCTACCCGTGGTTTTGTTGGCGTGGTAAACCTGATCGACGTAAAAGCCGATAACTCCAAGCGCTTTTTAGTAGAAGTGGAACTCGACAATCCCGGCGGCTCCTTGAAAGCAGGCATGGATGGCACAGCTCTGTTCAATGCAGGCCGCAGCATGTCGATTTTGGCTTTACCCCGCGCCTCCATCGTAGGCTCGGTACGCGATGCCAAGGTGTATGTGGTACAAAATGGGGTTGCTGAATTGCGCAAAGTACAATTGGGTAACATCTATGGCGAATATGTATCTATCCTTTCTGGCTTGAGTGAAGGTGACGAAGTGGTTCGTTCGGGCCAAATCAACCTCGAAGACGGCATGAAAGTGCGCGTTGAGAAATAACCTTGGGGTAAATGCTTGCTAAAAAGCGAGCGCATTCCATCACTCCCAAAGCAAAAAAAAATGACCCTTACAGAAATTGCCATTAAACGGCCCTCGCTCATCATCGTGTTTTTCGCGGTTTTGACCTTCTTGGGGATTGTATCTTACTCGATGCTCAGCTACGAGTTGATTCCCAAATTCAACGCGCCCTTTGTGTTTGTGGCCACGCCTTATCCCGGGGCATCCCCATCTGAGGTTGAAAACTCAATCACCAAGCCCGTTGAAGACGCGGTATCGGGAGCTGAAAAAATCATCAATATCCGTGCCAGTTCTTTCGAGGGCTTGTCGCAGGTGATTGTAGAATTCAAAGATGGCGTCAATACCGATCTCGCCTTGCAAGATGTACAACGCAAGGTCAATGCCATCAAAGCTACCTTGCCGGAAGATGCCAAGGACCCGATTCTGTCCAAATTCGGCTCCGACGAATTTCCGATCATGAGCATCGCCGTGAAGGCAGACTTGCCCCCAGCGGAGATGTACGAGTTGATCAAACAGCGTGTAAAACCCTCCTTGGGTCGCGTAGAAGGCGTTGGCCAAATCGACCTGATCGGAGGCCAGGAACGTGAAATCCAGGTAAAAATCAACCGCGAAAAGCTGGAGGCTTTGAACCTGACCCTGCTGCAATTGGTGCAGGCCATCCAATCGGCCAACCTTGAATTCCCTACGGGTAAAGTCAAAAGCGAAGGCGAGCAAATCACCGTACGTCTGGCTGGCAAATTCATCTCCACCGACGACATACGGGAACTGGCCATAGGCCAATCGCCCCAAGGTGCCTTGATCAAACTTAGCGAAGTTGCCGAAGTAATCGACAACACCAAAGAAGCCCAGGACCTCAGCCGCTTGAACAGTATATCGGCCATCGGTATCCAGATCCGCAAGCAATCCGACGCCAACGCGGTGGCCGTTTCAGATGGGATCAAGGCGGAAATGATAAAATTGGAAAAGACGTTCACGAATGAAAAGCTGAAGTTCAACCTTGCCAACGATACCACCGACTTCACCCGCGACTCAGTAGATGCGGTAATTCACGACATTGGCCTCGCCATCCTTTTGGTGGCCGTGGTGATGCTGATCTTCCTGCACAGCATGCGCAACTCCATGATTGTGATGGTGGCTATTCCGGCCTCCTTGGTAGCTACTTTCATCGGCATGTACGCCATGAATTTCACCCTCAACCTAATGACCCTCTTGGCCATGTCACTGGTCATCGGTATCCTGGTAGACGACTCGATCGTGGTTCTAGAAAACATCTACCGCCACTTGGAAATGGGAAAAGACCGTAAACAAGCCTCCCTGGATGGTAGAAACGAAATTGGCTTTACGGCCCTGGCCATTACCCTCGTGGACGTAGTAGTGTTCTTCCCCATTACCCTGGCGGGTGGGATTGTGGGCAATATCATGAGCCAGTTTGCCTGGGTGGTGGTCTTTTCCACGCTCATGTCCCTGCTGGTTTCCTTTACCGTCACCCCCATGTTGGCGTCTTGGATGGCCAAAGTGACCAAGTTAAATCCACGCAACCCTGGTCACTGGGTTTTGATCCAGTTTGAAAACTTCATCCACCGCATGACCGATGCTTATGCGCGCTTGCTGCAATGGGTGCTCAAACGTTGGTACATTGGCGTTGGGGTGGTGATTGCTTCGTTTGTATTGCTGGTCATGTCTTTTGGTTTGGTGACGGGCGGCTATGTTGGCGCGGCTTTTATCACCCAAAGTGACGCAGGTCAGTTCATCATCAAAGTAGAATTACCAAAGGAAGCGACTTTGAAGGAGACCAATCTAATGGTCAATAAAGTCGAAGAGCTGATCAAGGTGAAACCCGAAATCACCGATATTTTCTCCACCATTGGCAAAACTTCCGGCGTACTGAGTGGTCAATCAACCCCTTACCTGGCCGAGGTGAACGTAAAAATGTTGCCCAAAGAGAAGCGTGAACTAAGGGCTGACGTTTACGCCAGCCGCATTCGCAATGAATTGGAAGCCAAATTACCTGGAGCTAAATTCCAAACGGTACAAGTAAGTTTCTTTGGTGGTGCGGATGAAGCTCCCCTGCAAGTGATTGTGGGTGCAACCCGCTTGGAAGATGCCCGTAAATACGCCGAGCCATTGCTGGCGGCTTATAAAAAAATTCCTGGCACCCTCGACCCTGAATTATCGGTAGAAGAAGGAAACCCTGAAATCAAGGTGGACATCGACCGCCAGAAAATGTCTGAACTGGGTCTGAACATCGCCACCGTAGGCACAACCATGCAAACAGCTTACAGTGGCAACACCAATGCCAAGTTTCGCGACGGAGCCTACGAATACGACATCAATGTACAAATGGACGAATTTGACCGCGAAAACATTGACGACGTGGCCCACATTGGTTTCATGAACAACCAAGGTAAATTGATCCGCTTGGATCAGTTTGCGACCATCAGCCAAAGCACGGGCCCCTCGCAGCTTGACCGCAAGGACCGCGTAGCTGCGATCACCGTGAAGTCATTCGTGTTGGGCCGTCCATCGGGTTCCATCGGTGCGGACATTCAAAAATGGATTGCCGACAACCCACCACCTCCTGGAGTGACCATTTCCTACGATGGTGACTTGAAGAACCAAGCAGAAGGTTTTGGCAGCTTGGGTACTGCGATGGGAGCAGCCATCCTGTTCATGTACCTGATCATGGTGGCCTTGTACGACAATTGGGTATATCCTTTCGTGGTGATGTTTTCCATTCCGGTGGCGATGGTAGGAGCCTTGCTCGCCATGGCTCTGGCCATGCAAACGATGGACATTTTTGCCATGCTGGGTATGATCATGCTGATTGGTCTGGTGGGTAAAAACGCCATCCTGCTCGTAGATTTTGCCAACCAGATGAAAGAAGAAGGTTACAACTACAAAGAAGCCCTGATCCTGGCGGGCCGCACCCGCTTGCGCCCCATCCTGATGACTACCATCGCGATGGTGGTGGGTATGCTCCCCATCGCACTGGCCAAAGGCGCTGGTGCGGAATGGAAAAACGCCCTGGCCTGGGCCTTGGTAGGTGGTCTGACCAGCTCAATGATCCTGACTTTGGTGGTAGTGCCCGCCGCTTATGCCAGTGTGGATCGCGTAGGCTTGTTCTTTGACCGGGTTTTCCGCCGCAAGCCACCAACTTCTGGTGGGGAGGCATTCAAGACTCAGCCTGAAATGGAGGTGATTTTGGATAAGTGATGGGCCTGATTTCAATGCAATAAAAAAACCGCTGTGCTTGTTGTACAGCGGTTTTTTTATTGCATTGGGCTTAGTTGAGGCTATTGCTTCAAAAATACCGCTGCATGACGCCGAAAGATGGCGTTTAACGGCCCTCAGGGTTTTTTAAACGGTTGTTTTTTTATGCTTTTCCTCTTCCAATTAAGTAGAATCTTCACCAGAAATACAGACAACTATTTATTCCTGGTCCACTTCTAACAACAAAAGCGACACATTGAGCTTGTCAAGTGTCGCTCTTGTCATTGCTGCTACCTAGAATTCATCGGAGGATAAACTGGCTCCACAATTTGTCCGCCAAAAGTAGGCGCGGATCCTTTTGGAGCCTGACCATTCACCAAGAGATTGCCCAGTGCTTTGGCAGCGGTAAGTGGATCCGGGAAACTGAAAGCAAAGCTGGCATTATAGTCTTCTTGCATAAACTTCACATTGGCCTTCATGCTTACATTTCCGCCCTTGAGCACGTCCAATTTCCCGGCAAATTCAGCACTGCGCACGTCAATTACACCACCCAAGCCTTTGTCCACGATCCATTTGGCCGCTTTCATACTACCAGTGGTGGCTTTGTCAAATTCATTCAACACAATCCGGGAAGCCGCTACGGTATTGGCAGCGATGTTGCGTTTGCTCCAGTCCACAGCCTTGCTCAAACCGTCAAGGGTCGCTTGATAGCCCTTCAAAACTCCAAGTGCAGTAGTGTGAGCAGTTTTCAAACCAGCATACTCGGCGCATTTTTTTACATTGAGTTTTTTACACTCGCGCTCTGCCGCATCCATTCGACTTTTGAGGCTATTGACATCTCTGATTGCAGCGTCTACCTTGGCTTTTTGGGCGTTGAAAGCGTCCACGTCTTTTTGTGTATTGCGCAAGTAGGTTTCGGCTTCAGCCAGGGTATTTTTGGCATTGCGGTAGCGGTCTTGTGAGGCTTTGGTAGCTTGGTCAATGGCGGCGGTGGCTTCACGATTGAGGTATGCAATCAAGTCGTTTTTCATGGCCACTCGGACATCCAAACCTTTAACATCGTTAAAACTGCCGCCACGGGCGTCAACAAAAGCCTCAAACTTGTTGAAAATCTTACCTTTGGTGAAAAAATAAACCCCAGTGCGGTTTACTTCGACTTTGGTTTGGCTTGTAATTCCTAAAACAGTCAACTTTCCATCCACCAAGTAAAGCGGGGAAGTTGGGCGCAATATATTTTCGATACTCATGTTTACAGCCATGCGGGCAGAGTCGCTGAGCTGATTGCCACTCAACTCAAAAATACTGAGATTGCCTTCACGCAAGATGATTGGAGCCACCGCAGCTACGCCAGTAAACCCCTTGTCAAAACTGGCATTTACGTCCAAACGTGCCCCCAAACCCGCAATTGTAGTTGTAGCAGCCAAGCGCAAGCCTTGGTTGTAAGTGCGGCCTGCCATCATGGTCGTTTTGGGAATGATCGTCAACTCGGCATTTTTCAAGCCAAAAGCCCGCAAATGTGAGGGCATGCGACGGAACTCTGACCTCAAACTCGGGCTGCTGAAGGCGTCCAAAAAATCCTGTAAACCCAGGCTGTTCATTTTAAGCGAAATCAAGCTGTTCATTGGTGTGCCAACGTCAAGCATACCCGCACCAGCGCCTTCAAAAGGGCCAATTTTTATAGCTCCACTGATTCCGATTTTTGGTGTTGGAATGGCAGTGGCCAAGTTGGCTCCAAAATCCAGCCCCAGATCGGCAATCGCTACCCCTTTGATGCCAAAAGGCTCATTCCAAACACTCCCCTCTTCCATGAACACCACCAGGCCCACTGTAGCAGGGGCGGCAATTTCGCCCATGCCTGTGAAGTTCACCCAGTTGTTGTCCAATTTCAGCCCAACACTCAGGCCTGCACCAAAACTGAGGTCAGCGGGCGTGAGTTGCAAAAAAGCTTCGTTGATTTTGAAGTTGCTGCCCAATTGCAAGCCCTTGAAATTGACTGCGGCCTGTAAACTTGGTGTACTGCTCAGTCCAGGCGGAAAATTTGCCCGCATCAAAACACTCCCTTTTTCGCTTACACCAGGCAGGTCGTCGGGCAGGTCGAAACCGCCCATCAGGGTCAATCCAGGCTTTACGGTTGTTGAACCCAAACCCATGTCGGCAATGATGTCCAGTTCTTGCTCTACTTGCGCTAGATTGGTAGCGTAAACCAAGGCCAGGTCTTTGAGGCCCAACATGTCGATGGGGGCCAAAAAAGAGCTGATTTTCTCCAATTTGTAATCCGCATTGGGTGCCAGGGCGAACAGAAAATTAGAGGGTTGCCCCGTGTTTTTGGCAAAATAAAACTCGGCTTTGCCAAAATCACAAGCCCCTTTGAGTTTCACGCTGCGATCGCTGTTGAGGATGAGGCTCGTTTCGGTGATGCCAAACTGTTCGAGGGGTTCGGGAAGGGGCGGCATGGTCATGCCCAGGGCTTGGGCTACATTGCGCAGCAAAGGGGCGACTTTCAATTCTTCGATGCTGGCCTCCAGGCTCCAGTTGCGATCGGTATCAGCGCTGCCAGAAAAGTCAAAAATCAATTCGCCTAGTACCAATTGGGCGCTCAATACGGCACTGCCAAGGATTTTTTTTGTCATCCCGCCGCTTCGCGCCAAGGCGAATGACAATTCGGGTTCCGTGATGGCAAAACCACTTACTTCGACCAAGGGCTTGCCAGAAGGCTGGGTGAGGACCGCAGTAAGCACCAAGCGATGCTCTTCTTTCGGATAAAACTGGAGCAATAACTGGCTCAAATCAAGTTTGTCCTTCATCAAGTCGGGGACCCAATCGCTGATTTTCAAGCCACTGACCTCTACTTGACTGGTCGCCCCACTGGGAAAGTCCAAGGAGATTTCACGCAAGTTTTCGGTAAAAGTGAGAGAAACAAGTACCTCTTTTACATTGAAAACACTTGCGGTTCCGGATAATTTAATGCCTTTATCGTCGTCGCTCAGTAGCTCAAATTCACTGTCTTCAATTACGACTTGCTCGGTAACTGTACCCAGTAAATCACGAAGGGTATTCAACACTTCAGCTTTGCCTGGAGGGACAGCAGCTTTCAGCTCACTCATCACCAGCCCCCAACATAAGGTGACGAAAAAAAAGGGGCGAAAGAATGGGATCAAATTGTTCAGTAGTCGATCTTCGAAAAGGGAATAGGATTTTTGAAACGTTGTAGGTTGCATGTTTTTGAAAGTTGGGTTGAAAAAATGGGGTTGATTAATATTCGCCTGGCTTCAACTTGATACTCGAAAAAATTGGTAAAACAGGGGGTAAAAGCGCGCTTTTGGAATTTGTACATGCTCTATCATCTGATAAAAAGCCATTTCCTTACATACCCCACAGAAAAAAAATTGACTTTATTCAAAAAAGCCTAACTTGTACTGGTTATTAAATATCTATCTTCTTCACACAAACCCATTGACCATGAGAGCTTTGTACGCTTCCTTACTAATGGTATTTTTCTTTGCTTTAAGCGCTTGCGAAAAAGAATCTGGCAGCGATCAACTTGCCCCAGAAGTAGCCACTGTTAACATGAAATTCCTGGCAGGTCGCTGGGCGCAACATGAAATCAAAGGAGGAATCATCAACTTCATTCCCGCAGGTCAATTTGATGCCAATGGGATGGTTTTTGAAGATGGTGGTCACGCCATGAGTGTGCAATTCACTGCCAGCGAAAAATACAGCTGTGGTACTACCGCAGGCAGCAGCACCGCAAGTGCTACCGACGATGTCAAAACCTACATGAAAGTCATCGAAGCAGGTAAATGGAGCACTGCACTCGACAAAGGCGTAAACACCCTGCGCGTTGATTTTGCCAAAACCCAGGAATACAAAGTCCTACGCTTGAGCAAAGGGCTTTTACAGCTACAGGTTACCGGCAATAACTAAGTGAGCGTATAAAAATAAAGCTAACCAATTTGGGTTTAGTGAAAAAAGATAAGCAACTGTATGAAAGTAAGTTGTGTTCTTTTTTTGCTAAACCTCAAAACAAATTGGTAGGGTTTATTTTAGCTCCACTACTAAGAAATATTCAGCTCTTGGATTTTCAGCCCAAAGTGCATTTTAATAAAAGGGCCGCTCAGTAAATCATACACTGAGCGGCCCTTTTACATTGAATGAGGTGAAATTAACAACTAACCATTAACAACTATTCATATTTTTTCCCAGATCCGCTTCAAGTCCTCCAATTTAGCTACTCGACCGGGAATGTCCGCATTGACTTTGGCACCAAAATTGCCCGCCTGGACCAAAAAAGGTTGGGCTTGTTCATAATATATCATGGCTTGGCGGATGCGAACCAAAGCCAAAGTCTTGTCCTTGGCCGTTGACAAAGGGAACTTGGCCAGTTTTTCTGATAATTTCCAGGCCACCATTCCATGCAACATGGCTATTTGATAGCGTGACAAGCCTCTGATGATGTTCAGTTGTATGCGTAAATTATTTTGTTGCTCAGTGTGATTGGTTCTTTCTAAAAATGCGAAGCCCTGCAAGGCCAGCGTATCACTTTCGCGCAAAAGTGCCAAAGCATCCTGAAAACCATTGTCGAGGTAGGGCAAAGGGTTTTCCAGTAAATGGGCATATTTTTTATTGCTCAGGTCGTATTGGGTAAAACTTTGGGCCGATAAAATCATGCACATCAGGCCCGGATACAATTCCAGCAAGACCTTGCCATTTTTATCCAGGCGATTTGCACCATACAATTCCAGGGTGCTTTTCATATTGGCCAGGTCGGTTTTGGCGCGCTCCAGTTGGTTGAAGTTTTCCTTCAAACCTTGCACTTCCAAACCTTCGCGATGGTTGAAGTTGTTCAAAATACTTACCGCCAATAAATAATGGCATCGTGCCCTGAAAAAGACAATTTCCTCCTGTTTTTTAAACGCTTCTGGGCTATTCAAGCTACCATATTCACGGGCGGCGTTGCTGAAATCACGGTTAGCAGCCTGGACACTGCGCCGCATTTTGTCCAGTTTCAAAAACAATTCCCGGCGACCAGATTTTTCTTGTTGCATCCTGCTTAAAGCGCAATAATGCATGAGACCACGAATAAAGATCGCTTCGGCCTGCAAAAGCACGATGGGCGACATTTGGCCTTGCACGGCCTTCAATTTTGGGTTTTTGACTGGTTGGAGGTAGGTCCAGGCCTCACTGAGTAGGCTTTGGGCCTTGTCCAGTTGCTTGATTACTTGCGTGGTATCCAGGTAAAGGCGCAGGTTGTTTTCCGCTTTTGACAAAAAATTATATTGGTTAGTGAGGCTGATCACACCTTGTTCGTACATCAAAAGGCCCAATTGGGTAAGCGCGTAATCGTCATCGGGATTAAAACGTAAAACTCTTTTGCACACCAACAAAGTGCGCTGCAAGGTATCCAACTTGTCCATGAAAAAAATGCTGTCTTGGAATCCAAACCGCTTGTCACCTTCTGCATGAGGCGGTACTTCATCCTGATCGACCTGCCACTGCACCCATTCCTGATTGGTCAAGGGATAATTGCGGAGTTGCCAAACGGGATCATAGGGGTAATGGTCCTTCAACATTTGCTCACCTGAAGCCAAAAAATAACGTTCGCTGCCATCACCGCCGGCCGCGCCAGCGCCCCAAGTGGGGTCGCAGAGCATCCATCCATTGTCGATGCGAACAGCAATCCAGGCGTGGCCCAGTTCTGGCACGCTACCGTCCTTGCGTTTTACTTTACCTGAAACCAATTCGGCGCGCAGGCCCATTTTTCCTGCTACTGCTTTGTATAGGTTGGCATAGCCTTCGCACACCCCCATGCGTTTGCGCAATACATTTTCAGCTTGCTGCTGGATGGTATTTTCGCGAGTGCCCAAGCGATTCTCATCAATCACCAACTGGTCGTAGCGGATATTGTGGATGATCCAGGTGTAAATGACACGGGCTTTTTCTTTTTCATTGGCCGGGGCTGAGGCATTCAGGTATTTGACCAATTGATCCAGCTCTTGGACCTCATCACCAATCACTTGACTGGCATGTTGGTCAATCTTGGCATAAGCCGTTGTAGATGAAGACTGGGCGACCAACTTTGCCACAAGCAGAAACAGCACAAAAAGGGCGAAATAACGAGGTTTCAACATACCACTGATGGGGACTAGAGTGAATGAATAGAGTTACCAGCGCTTGAATAACTGCAATGAACCTTTGACCTTGCCGAGCATCGTTCATGCTACAACAAGTTAAGCCTCAAACAGGCAATTAGTCAAAACTTATTTTGGGCAAAAATATGGGTAGGTTGATCCGGGAGCCATTGGGAACTGGCTCGTGTACGAGCAATACAGATCAGAAACGTATCTTGAATGTCTTTAATTGTTTGACTCTTCGTATTGGAGCTAAAAGAAGGTAAAAAATTTGCTTTTGAGATTTAGTAAAAAAAGAATACAACTTACTTTCAATCAGCTGTTTATCTTTTTTCACTAAACCCAAATCCTTCTACCTCATTTTTTTACGCTCCAGTACTTGGTTTTTGAGCTAAATTATGCTGCAAAAGCGTTTCCTTTTGTAAATTCGTATTTTTATCCATCGCCGCACACCCAAAAACTCATTCTGATGAAACAACTAAACACAATTTTGTTATTGGTGGCCTGTGCGATGCTCGGGTCTTCGGCCAAAGACACACCACAGGAAAAGAACCGCGTAGCTGGTAAAATCTCCATGCCCAGCCACGAAGCCGTTTTGCAACGCGGAGCCAACAACGGCAAATACTGCGAACAAGACCCCCCAAGCTCCCGGAAAAAAGAACTGGAGAAACAAAACCACCCCAATTTGCACGTGGTAGTGAGTTTTCATCCGCAAAGTTTTCAGGCGGACATGCCACCCAGCAGCAATTCCACCCTCAACCAGATTGAGCAAACCTTTGTGCCTAAAGTACTACCAGTAGTCAAAGGCAGTACTGTCAATATCCACAACAACGATTCGGAAGTCCACAATGTGTTCAGCATGACTCCCCGTGCGACTTTCAACATTGGCCGCCGCCAGCCGGGCAAGTCGGTGCCGCAAGTGATCGATAAAGTGGGCGTGGTGGAAATCCGTTGTGACATCCACTGCGGCATGAATGCTTCGATTTTGGGCCTGGACACACCTTATTTTACCAAAGTAGACGCCCAAGGCAACTATTCTATCGATGGCCTGCCCGATGGTACTTATCGGATGCAGATTTTTCACCACGTCATGGGCTTTTTTAATCAGACGGTGGAATTAAAAGGTGGAGGTGTGGTGTACAAGAATTTTGATTTGACCAAACCTTGATTAGTTTAGGGGTTGAGAAGTTGAGCCGCTCGCCTCAACGCCTCACCTCAAATAGCACCTATCGGCCGTACCCAAAATGAAAAAACTACTACTGCTCCTTCTTTTAGTTTCTACCAAGCTTTTGGCCCAGGAAAAACAGGGCCTCAAGATTGAGTTCAACGGCATTGCCGATCTCGAATACTTGGAAGGCAGTGCCAACTCCAATTACTTCATCAATGGACTGCCTGCGCAGTGGCACAGCGGGGTGATTCGGCCTTTGGAGCTCAACTTAATGGCCAAGGTAAGGTTCAATGAGCAGTGGTCCTTGCATTTGCGCGGGCAAATGGAACGTTTGCATGGCCGTTCTTTCGAGCAAATCCGCCTGGCCCAGGCCATGGTACAATTCCGGCCCAAAGACAGCAATTGGCAGTTTGCCCTGGGTCGCGTTGTGGCTCCGGTGGGCCTCTTTTCCCAAAAACAATTGTCTACGGCCCGCAACCTGATTGATGTGCCGATTGCCTATGGCTATTTCGCTAATGTTGCTGACGAGTTGGGCTATGTACCCCAAATGGGGAATGGCGTTCGCATTCGCACGACCGGTGTTCCTGAATGGGGTTTGCCCCTGCTCTATTACAATGGCTACACCAATGGCTTGAAAAGTACCTGGGCAATCAAACCCGGCAAGCTCAGCCTGGATGTTGCCCTGACTACTGGCGCTCCCAACCAGCAAAAAAACCTGCACCTCGATCCACTCAACTTAGGTTTGCAAAGCCGCCTAAAATGGCAAGTTGCTTACTTTTGGAAACAAGGCTTTTCCTTCAGCCGGGGCAGTTTTTTCCGGCGCAATTTTTTCAACGAGGGGCGCGACCCTCAGAATGCCTGGCAACAAACCCTATTGGCTACCGACTACACCCTGGGCTTTGGGCATTTTGAGTTTTCAGGTGAGTTGATCGGGGCTTTGTACCGAGTACCGCAGTACTTGCCCTTACGCGACCTGGCCCAAAGGGGGACTTTTTCTCAAAATGATTTGTCTTTGAGTGCTTTTTCAGCATATTTAGATGCCAAGTACGAGTTTCCTTTCCTGACTGGTGCTTATGCCACCAGCCGGATCGAAACCCTGAATTTTGGCCAAATCGAGGGCAGCAACCTTGCTTGGGACCAAAACGTGAGGCGCTTTAGCCTGGGTTTGGGCTACAAATTCAAAAATGCTTTTTTGTTGCGCAGCTCTTATGCCTGGCAAAACGTCGATCCACAAAATCCCGAAACTTACCAAGCCTGGCGGACCGCCTTGAGTGTGTTTTTTTAACCCGTATCGTTCAGAGTTTATGCTGCGCTCCAAGTCCATAAAAAAACTACTCTGCATCCTGTTTACCTTGGTGTATGGTGGGGTCATATGGGCGCAAAAACTACCCAAAACCCTGCAACACGACTTACATTTGGCCGTCAAAGCCAATGAAGCGGGTAAAATCGACTCTGCTGATTACTATTACGGACTTGTTTTGAAAAAAATAAATACTGGTCTGCCCCTTGCCCTACAAGTGCGGCTCCAATTAAACATTGGGCAATTTTATGCTGAACATGCCGAGTGGGACAAAGCAAGGGATGTATTGGAAAGTGCTCTGGCCTTGGCCCGAAGCAACAAACTGCGCCAACAGGAGCTGCAAATACACCTGCAAATGGCCAGTAACGCCTTTCAAGCCAATGAAATACCAAAGGCTGATCAACATTTAAACAACCTCGAAAAAAACGCAAGTAAATACCCCAAAGAACTGGCCCAAGCCCTTAACCTGCGCGCCAAAATTTATAGTTACGCCAGCCAACTGGATCGAGCCAATCAAGCCCTTGAGCACGCCAAAACCCTGGCCTTACAAGCCAATGAACAAGCACTGGCCATCGAGATTTTGAAGCAATTGGCCACCAATTACAAAAATCAGGCGGGTAAATTATCACAGGCCCATGCTTGTTTTTTGCAGCTCATTAAATTGCAAGTGCAGGAAAATCAAAAAAATGAATTACTCGCCGAACGCCTCGAATTTGCAGAACTCTTGCAACAAATGGGCGAGAACGCCCAGGCCCAAGCGCAATTGCTGCAAGCCCTGCAAGACAGCCGCGATCAAGCCGATTCTACCCAGCAAGCTGAAGTTTGCGCAAGGTTAGGTGAGCTTTTTTTGGCCCAAAAACAATGGCAGGAAGCCCTGAAATACCTGAGCCAAGGTCTTGTTTTGAGCGAAAAAAGCAACAATGAGTTCCAAAGTGCCGAAATCTTGCACTTGCAAGGCGGCGCTTACCTGGGTTTGGGCAAAGGAGAAGAAGCTGCCCAAAGCTACCGGGAAGCATTGCGCAAATACGAATCAACTGGCAATGAATTGGCATCCGCAGGGGTTTTGACCGATTTGACCAAGCTCTTGAAAGACCAACGAACCTATTCCACCGCCCTCGAATACCTGCAAAAAGCCCTGGATATCCGACAGCGCAACCAGGAAGTACTGGGTGCACTGGACCTACGCCTGGAAATGGCCCGTATTTTCTTGCTGCAAAAAAAACCTGCTTCCGCCCTCAACAGCCTGGGTAATGCCGAACCGTTGGCCCGCGAGTCGGGCAGCAAAAGCCACTTGAGCGACACCTACCACTTGTTGGCAGAGGCCCATGCGCAAAGCGGGAATTACAATTTGGCTTACCGTTTTAGCAATGCCTACCACAGTTTGAAGGATGAAATGTTCAGCGAAAAGCAAAGCCAACAGATCAACGAGCTAAATACCCGCTACCGCACCCGCGAACTCCAGCAAAACCTGGAAAAACAAAGCTTGCAAAAACGTCGCGCCGAGTCGCGATTGCTCAACTATGCCCTGGGAGCGGTCTTGCTGGTGACGGGGCTTCTAGGCCTGCTTTTTTTCCAAAACTACCGCGCCAGGGCGCAAAAACGCCTGCAAAAACAACAAGTGGCCATTTTGGGAAAAGAACGGGAATCGGCGGAGTTGCGCTCAATGATCAGTGGGGAGGAGAACGAACGCTCGCGCATTGCAAGGGAACTACACGATGGATTAGGCACCTTGCTGGCGACAGTAAAATTGCAGTTTGGAGCGGTGCAAAATACCCTACCAGAAGTATCCCAAGCCAAAACCTACCAAAAAGCCGACGCCTTGCTGGACGAAGCTTGCTCAGAAGTACGTAAAATCTCGTACAACCTCATGCCCGCCATTTTGCAGCAGTATGGCCTGGAATACGCAATTGCCGACTTGTGCAACGACGTGGAAAAATCGGGACGCCTGGCCGTGAGCTTTATCCCGTATGGGTTGGAAGAGGCTCTGGACGAAAAAACCGCCGCCGCTGCTTACCGCATCGTGCAAGAATTGGTCAAAAACGTGCTGCGTCACGCCGAAGCCAAAGAACTCATCGTGCAAGTAACTCGTGACGAAGGCCAGTTGAACATCACGGTCGAAGACGACGGCCAGGGTTTTTTAGTGGCCGAAAAACTGGCAGCACCGGGCATTGGCCTGCAAAGCATCCAATCGCGGGTAACTTTGCTCAACGGCCAGCTCGATATCCAATCTCAACCGGGCAAAGGCTCGACTTTTAACATTGATATTCCATTGTCAGATCAGGTGATTTGACCTTCAATCTATAAAATTTGTTCGCATGTCCATCACAAAACTGCTCATTGTTGACGACCACCAGGTGCTCATTGATGGCATCCGCGCCTTGCTGGAAAAAACCGAAGGTCTACTGATCGACCACCAAGCCCTGAGTGGCAAAATCGCCCTGCAAGTACTCGCCGAGCATGAAGCAGAAATTGATCTGATTATTTTGGACATCAACATGCCAGATATGAACGGTTTTGAGGTGTGCCAAGAAATCAAAAAGCGGTTTCCCAGCAAAAAAATCCTCACCTTGACCATGCATGAGGAACCAGGTTTCATCAGCAAAATGGTCAAAGCAGGCACCGATGGCTATGTGTTGAAAAGTGCGGGCAAAGAAGAACTGGTTACCGCCATCCAAACCATCATGTCCGGTGAGAAACACTTTGGCAAGGCGGTAACCGATAGCCTTTTGATGGGCATGCAAAGTAAAAAACCCACCCGCTCGCAGTACATCCCCAAGCTCACTCGGCGTGAAAAAGAGGTGCTGCAACTCATTATTCAAGAGTGCAGCACCGAGCAAATAGCCGAAAAACTCTTCATCAGCGACACCACGGTGATCTCACACCGGAAGAGTTTGTTGCGAAAATTAAATGTCAAAAATGCTGCGGGATTGGTCCGAGCGGCTTACGAATACAATCTATTGGGTGATTGACACCTCGTTTTAGAGTATGTTTAAATATTGGAGGCTTAACCGGAAAACGAGTTAAATTTTGACTAATCGAGGCAGGAAAAGCGGAGTTATGCAGCGCATAATGAGCATTTTCCTAACGAAGAGTAGTCGAAATTGGGCCGTTTTACGGTAAACAAAAAATTTTAAACATACTCTTATTCGCAATCCTCTTGTTCTACATCGGGTGAAAAGGTCCACAAGTCGTCAAATCTTCCACTACCTGCTGTACCTGTAGTGATGAAAGCCAAATTGTTGTAAGTAAAAGCAATGGTAGTAGCGCGTGGAGAGCCACAATCTTCGCTCAATGAGGTGTGTTGGGTCCAAGTGTCCAATTCTGGATCATAAGCCCATACGTCGCCCAGATAAAAACCACCTGTTGAGCCACCAAAGAAAAAGATGCGATTGTCCAGCACAAAAGCCGCCGCGTAAATCCTGGACTGCATGTCTTCCTGGTCTTCGTCCTCATCATCTAAGCTTTCAATTTCCGTCCAGTTGTTTTTTTGCGGGTCGTACACGTAAAGATTTTTCTGCGCTACCCCATTGTTGTTGCCAAACCCTACATAAGCCTTGCCATTGTGAGTAATAGCGGTAGCCCCCTCGCGCTTGGAACCGCCAAAATCGCGGATAGGTACCCAAGTGTCGGATTTACCATCATAACTCCAAAAATCCACCAAGTAATTGTCGTCATAACCAGTACCTACATAAGCTTTGTCGCCAATGACAAAAGCTGTTGCACCTCGTCTTGCGCCACCAGGAAAATCGGCAATCTTGCGCCAAGTGCGACTAGCTGGCGTATACTCATAAAAATCAGACAAATAATCTTGGTCGTCGTCGCCTAAGCCTACATAACCTTTGCCATTGAGTGCAAAAGCCACTGCCCCATTGCGTGGAGAGCCCGGAAACCGAGCCTTGCTGTCACTGCTCAAGCGGCCAAGGTTGTCCCAAAACCCCTGATCAGGGTTGTAAGCCCAAAAATCGGCGAGGCGTTCGCCATCTCCATTAAAGCCCAGCCCCACATATGTTACATTGTCGATGGTAAAGCTAACGGCAGCATTGCGGCCTACCCCGGGGAAACCAGACTTGATTTGCTCCCAATCGCCGGTGAGTTCATCCTCCTCGTCATCGTTTGGAGTGCAAGCTGAAAATAGGGTGAGACCAAATGAAAAACAAAGGAGCGTGAAAATGCGCCAAAGAGGTCGGGAAGTTGAGTGATCAAACATGGTTGTGTATTTGTAACTGCTTCATCCAATTGAAAAAGGCAAAAGCCTTGGAATCTAAGCGTTACGGTTATTTAATGACAGTAAAAATGACATGTAACCTGAGCGATTCTTGCCCACTTTGCTGGCTAGGCAAAATCAAACGGCTCAGTTCATTGTTGCCCGTTGAAGACGCTGGTGAATACAGCATAATCCCCTCATAATCATCACTATTTTGCTTCATGATGTTATTGAAGTATTCGGTGAGATAAATCCGGAACATGGAATTACCCGTCAAAATATTGGTGGTCCTTACTGCCGTAATTGGATTGTTGTCGTTGTCAAACCAATAGGGCAGTTTCAGGGTGTTTTTGTGGGTAGGCACATACACCTGAACCCTATCCAATGGCGTGTATTCGCTGAATTGATAGTTACTTTTGGGTAAGTCAATGTCCAGATAAGCCAAGTTTACACTGATCAACCGATTTTGGCGGACGCTGCGCAGGGTGGGAAAATCTAGCATGGTGCAAATGCCCACTCCCGATTGGATGTAGGTTTCCTTGTTGCTATTGGCGGCGGGAAGTGGGGTGCCTTTTTTGACCAAACCCTTCAAATTGCTCTTGCTGCGATCACTTTGAATTTGGTTGAAGCGCAAGTCTGGTTTCAATCGCAAATCAACGCTGCCCTCTTCTCCGCTTTTGCGATCGTGGTAGTACACCTTGATAAAGGTCTTACCGGTCTCAAAGCCAATGATGGCTTGCCCGTTTGTACTGCCCTCCTGCTTGATACAGAAGCCCTTTATGACGTCATCAAGGTCAAACTCGTCTCTGTTTTTAGCCTTAGCGAATAATCTTCGACCCAGCCCATCATCCAGGCGTGCCCGTACATCGCGGCTTTTAGCAAGGCGGGTGCTGTAGGTGAAACTGGCTATTTTTTGCAGGGTTTGAGGCCCTTTTGTACTGTTGAAATAAAAAATTTCGTCATCCAGGCTTTCTGACAGGGTCAGCACTTGTAAGCTTTGCAAGTGGTCAAAGGCCGGGTATTCATAATCTTGCCTGGAGATAAAAACCAACGAATCGTAAACCAGGCTTTCATCGTCGTTGATCACGAAAGTATTGAAGGTGTCAATGTTGAAAAAACAGTTTGCACTGACCAGGCCCAGGGCTGGGTCCTCATAGGCCCCGCAGAGCATCCGGCTACCATTGACCGTAAACAGGGAATCGAGCAAAACGCTTGAAGACCTTACTTTCAACGTGTCAATCTCTTGCACCTGGGTATTGTCATCATTGATCAGGTTCTCGCCAACGAGGGTGCTGTCTTGGCAGGCGCTCGTACAGGCCAAGAGCAATAAAGCAATAAAAAAAGTGTATAAATTATTCACTTCTAGCGTGTTTAGTTGAAGAAATTGCAAAACATCTACCTACTGATCTGCGGGTTCAATGCAGTCAGTTCAGCGCAGAGCATACGCTTTAAAGGCAAGTCAAATCCTTACCAAAAGAATTATTTACCAAGTTCTTAAATAGAGTGCGCAGCGAAATCTTGCTGCCAAAAGGGTGTGTAAGTCTGTTGCCATAAAGATACTGGAGATTGCAATGAAGGTTGTATGTCTTTTTCCAAGTTGTTATGCGATTCATCGAGACTTTTGTATTTTTCATCCGAACCTAGCTCATTCCACAAAAAATGCGCATCGACTCACACCAACATTTCTGGCGTTACAGCCCCGATTCCCATGCCTGGATCAATGCTGACATGGCCAAAATCCAGCGCGATTTTCTACCCGCTGATTTGGAGCCTCTGCTTAAAGCCAATCGGATTGATGGCTGTGTATTGGTACAAGTACAGCAAAACGAAGAGGAGAACAAGTTTTTCCTGGAACTGGCCGAGCAAAACCCTTTCATCATGGGCGTGGTGGGCTGGGTGGATTTAGAAGCACCTGATTTGGATGAAAAACTGGCCAACTACAAAGCAAACTATCCAAAGCTCAAAGGTTTTCGACATATTCTACAAGGGGAGAGCGACCCCAATCATGCCCTGCGCCCAAAATTCCAGGAAGGGGTGGCCAAATTGGGTGAGCATGGCTTTACATACGACATCCTGGTGTATCCGCACCAATTGCCTGCGGCGATTGAATTGGTACGGAACTGCCCCGGCACCATGTTTGTTTTGGACCACATGGGCAAGCCCCGCCTGAGAGACCACGACATCAGCGATTGGGCCATGCCTTTTGAATCAATTGGTGCCTTCCCTAATGCTTATTGCAAACTTTCGGGCCTGGTGACAGAATGCGACTGGAACAACTGGCGCGCCGATCATATTGAATACTATTACCGCCGCTCGATTGATGGTTTTGGCCCCTGGAAAATCATGTTTGGCAGCGATTGGCCCGTGTGCCTGGTGGCTGCGGAGTACAAGCAAATCGTGGACATGATTGAAAATGCCTTTGCAAACTACCTAAGCCAAAGTGAAATGGATTATGTGATGGGTAAAGCCGCGCAGCAATTTTACAAGCTGGAAGGCCATGAGAAAATAAGAGGACCGTTTAGGAGCGATTGGATCGACTGAAAGGGGAAGTCGATTGTTGATGAGTGAGCTTTTTACCTATTTCTACAAAAAAAGAAAGGCTGCCTCGGCAGCCCTCTGAACTACTAATCTAGCCCGGTAATCAGTCTTTGCACTACAAACATACGGCGGCATTCAAGGGCAGACATAGTACACTTCGGGCTTTTTTTTGGATTTTTTTCATCAAAAAAATATCAAAAAATATTGACAATCAGTATTTTAACTAAATTTATTCTTGATTTTTACCATTAAGCTGTAAAGTTTTTTAACCGAAAAAAATGCATTTTCTTTTGTCGTACCCAGACAAATGACACGCAGGAAGCGCCACGTTTGTGAACTTTTTACGTCAAAATGACATTTGTAGAAGTGATTAAGGATAACAAATCCCAAAATCTCACTGCACACCTCAATGAAATAAAATGGGTTTTTTGGAAAATCTGGGCTTGGCCAAAGCGGCACCAAGCAATGCTGAATGGAAAATTTTGAACGACGCTGCTCAATTGCAGCAAATCACTGCTGATACTTTTCACAAACCAGTGGTACTTTTCAAAGACAGCACCTCCTGTGGCATCAGTGCGCGTGCCAAATACGAATTGGAAAAAAACTGGGATTTCAGCGCTGATGAACTGGATTTTTACTACCTTGACCTGTTGACTTACCGTCCCATCTCCAACCAAATCGCTACCGATTATGGAGTGACGCACCAGTCGCCTCAAATCATTTTATTGAAAAACGGGCAAGCAGTGTATCATACCTCTCATCACCGCATCAGTGTAGTGGCTTTGCGCCAGGCCTTGTCTGAAAACCAGGATGTAAAATAATCGTGCACAAAGTCATCATCGCCGCCAAATCCGACAACCACGTTTTGGGATACCAAGGCCAATTACCCTGGCACATGCCTGGTGACTTGGTTTTTTTCCAACAACAAATCAAGGAAGGTACCCTGTTGAGCGGGCGTACTTCTTATGAATCGGCCCAAGGTCTGGATATTTTTACCAATCGAGGTGAGGTCATCGTATTGACCCGTCGTACTGATTACTTGGCTCCTGGAGCCAGCATTGCTCATACCGTTGAGGAGGCTTTATCCCTGGCCGAAAAAATGAATACGCAACGCTTTTGCATCCTGGGAGGCGCTGAGGTATACGCCCAGACGATTGACCTAGCCGACGAGTTGATCATCACAGAAATTCATGGCCAATTTGAAGGCGATACTTTTTTCCCGGCCATAGATCCCCAAATTTGGCAGGAGCAGCGCCGCGAAGACCACCCGGCAGATGCGGAAAATCCCTATGCTTATTCTTTTGTTTGGTACCAGAAGAGGGAACCATGACTTTTGTGATAGTCATGGTGACTATATTGAGTTTATGACTGCGTGCCGTGTCACGCTCTGCGTGAAAAGCGGGCCAATTCTCTAAATCTTTAAAATTCTTGTTTTGGTCAACACCATGCAAATAATTCTGGTAATGCTGTAATCCTCCTAATTCTGATCTAGACAAAAGAAGTCGCGCCCGATTGTTCAGAACGCGTTCTCCGAAGTTTTTAGTAATGCTATAACTGCTGAAAACTTCGGAGAACTTTTCAGAACAAGCCAAATGCGAGTTAAACAACATCATACTAGCGGGCTGTAGGCCCCTAACGTTGGTAGCATAAAGGTCAACATCATGTTTGGTGGGGCTGTAAGTCCCCAACGTTGGTCAGTCAACGTCACGCTAGCAATCATTTTCATCACAAAAAATGCCGTTGCTGAAGCTTTTCCGAAGTTTCCAGTAACTGTGTGTTTGACAAAAATTTAGCTTTTCTTTTCATCCAATTTTTTCCCCATTTTGCCGACTGTTTAGCCTCCTTGGTCGGTTAGGAGGCCCTTTCGTGTAACTCCTTTTTGTCAAAAAACGTCCATCCAGCATCACCCGACGATGGTGTTCTTCGCCTGAGAATGACACTATTGCAAATGCTTGGATTATGAAGACGAAACCGACTTTTCTTTTTACACTCCTGATTTTCATGGGTTTACTCGCCCATGCACAAGTAGAAAGCAGCACCTTGCTCAAAGGACAAATCCTGGATGAGCAAAACAAAGCACTCGCTTATGCCAATGTACTATTGCTCCGCTCCAAGGACTCTACCTTGGTCAGCGGCAATGTGAGTGACCAACATGGCATCTATACTTTCGACAAAATCAGCACCGGCCAATACCTGTTGGCGGTGTCGATGATGGGATATGCCAACTACCGTTCAACCGTATTTGAACTGAAAGGTGGCACCATGGAATTGCCCCAGATCAAACTCGCGGTCGCCTCGACTAATCTGAAAGAAGTAACGGTAAAGGCCCAGAAACCCTTCATCGAGCTACAAGCCGACAAGGTGATCGTGAACGTGGACGCCAGCCCCGTAGCAGCGGGCAATACCGCCCTGGAATTATTGGCCAAAAGCCCTGGCGTGAACGTGGACCACGAAAACCGCATTTCGCTCAAAGGCCGTAGTGGGGTTTTGGTGCTGATGAACGGCAAGCAAACTTACATGTCTGCGGATGACCTGGCACGCTTGCTCGAAAACACCCCCGCCAACTCGATCGAGAGCATCGAAATCATCAGCAACCCCTCGGCCAAGTACGATGCAGCGGGCAACGCAGGCATCATCAACATCAAAATGAAAAAAGAAAAGGGCCTGGGCACCAACGGCAACCTGACCCTGGGCGCTGGCTACTGGGAAAATCCACGTGGCAGCGCTGAACTGCGCATGAACCACCGTGGCAAAAAGATGAACTTATTCGGAACGGTGGGATCCTTTTACAACCGCCGATTCCAAGACATCAACATCTCCCGCCGGATCCCGGTGCAAAATGATTTTGTACAGTTTGCGCAGGAAAACAACGAAATCCGCTACTCGCAAAGCCAACGCCTCAACTTGGGTGCCGACTGGTACCTGGGCAAAAAAACTACCCTGGGCGCGATGGGCAACTTGAACTTTGGTGAATTCAACACCAAAGGCACGGGTTTCAACAACCTGAGTGGCTTCAATGACCAGGTCTATAACCAAATCAAGATCAAAAATACGGGTGGCGACGATTGGACCGATTACACCCTGAACCTCAACCTGCGCCATGAATTCAAAAAGAAAGGCCACGAACTGAGTTTTGACGCCGACTACGCCAACAACCGTGGCCCCAAAGACCAAGTCAATGGCAACTACTTCTTCAATGCCCAAAACCAGGAAGTAGCAACACCCAACATCATCGGCACCAATGCCTTTACCGAAGTGGACATCATGGCCTTGAAATTGGATTATGTGCTGCCCGTAGGCAAGGGCTCGCGCCTGGAAGCAGGCTTGAAAAGCAGTTTTGTAGAAACCGACAACGACCTCAAGACCAGTCTTTTTGTGGAAAATGTATGGCAATTGGACCCTCGCCGTTCCAACCAATTCATCTATTCTGAGAATATCCACGCGGCCTACACCAACTTCAATACCGCCATCAAAAAAGTGAACCTACAAGTGGGTTTGCGGGCCGAACTGACCAATGCCGATGGCGATTCTCCCAGCACCGACACCCGTTTTAATCGCGAATACCTCAATTTATTCCCCAGTATCAATATCTCGCACCCCGCTGGCAAGGGCCTGAACCTGAGCTATACCTACAGTCGCCGGATCGACCGGCCAAGCTATGAAGACCTGAATCCTTTTGTGTTTTACCTGGATCAATATACCTTCCAGCGGGGCAACCCCAACATCACCCCTCAATACACCGACGCCCTGGGCCTGAATCTGATGCTGAAAGGCAAGTACATGCTGGCCCTGAACTACAACTACACCAAGGATGTCATCACCCAAATCCTGGACCAGGATGATGCCAACCGCCAGACCTTTCAGACGATGGCCAATCTGGCCAATTTCAAAAACTACAGCGCAACCCTCAGTGTGCCCATCAAGGTGCAAAAATGGTGGGACCTGCGGGCCAATCTAGTGGGTTTGGTGAATGATTTTGAGTCGCCTTTTACCAATGGCGAAGTGGATAAGAACCAATTCACCCTGCAAAGCATGGTCAACAACAGCTTCAAACTACCCGCAGGCATCAAGGCCGAAGCCAATTTGTTTTACCAAACCCGCTATTTGCAATGGCTTTTTGACCTCAAACCCATGTGGGGCCTGGATTTGGGTTTTTCCAAAAACATCATGAAAGGCAAAGGTAGCCTGAAATTGAATTTCAACGACGTGTTTTTCACCAAAAACCCGCGCATTGATGTACAGCAAGGCACCATCAACGTACAAGTGCGCCCAGTGAACGAAAGTCGCCGCGTAAACCTGAACTTCAACTACAAGTTTGGCAACAACGAGGTAAAACCCGCTCGCCGCCGCAGTACCGCTACGGAGGATGAGCAAGGGCGGGTGAAGCGGAATTGAGTTTTATCCTACCTTATTATATTGATACGGGAGCGTTGGTGATTGGTCAGCGCTCCCGTTTTTTATTTGACATACTACATACGATAGACGATATATGATTTATGGGGCTCGCTTGGGAGATTTTCCTGTTGATGAGCATCCATTTTACCGTTCAATTTTTTTGACTGACGACTGACTTCTTAAAACTTACGAAGTGGGCTCGCTATGAGAACTTGTCGGTAGTAGGAGTTTTCGGTTTTCCGATTTGAGATTCTTGAGGGCTGAAGTGAGGAAGTAATCAATCAGAGCCCTGGCCTGTAATACATAGCGTTCTAGATAAAAAACTGTCAATATCATGTCTGTGGGGCTGTAAGTCCCTAATGTCGGTCCGTCAACGACACACTTGCAATCATTTTCAACACAAAAATCACTGTTGCTGAAACTTTTCCGAAGTTTTCAGTTTATAAGAGTGATGGGCTTGTATATATATAGTGGAAGAGGGACACTGATTGAGGGGCGGTGCCTCGTCCTGAAATGGCTCATCGTTTCAATATTCGACCTTTTTTCTTACCTTTATGCCTATATAAATATGTATTGGTGAAAGAATTCAATGTTACGGGGATTTGTCGGCCTGCTAAACATTACATGGCGGATGTTTCAAAAAAACTGGCTTCAATCCTAAAAATGGTGGACGAGGGAGCCTATTTTATCGTGAACAGCCCTCATAAGTATGGAAAAACCTCATTGATCCATTCGCTCTCCAACCGACTGATTGTTTCAGATCAATACCTTGTAGTTTTTATCCACTTTCAAGACTTTGATGATGCCTCCTTTGAAAAAGAAGCCGCTTTTGTCAATGCTTTTGCACAAAAGATAGAAGACCAAGTCGGTGATTTAAAGCTGACTTCACTTGAGGGCAGTAATAAATTCATGGGCATACGCGGCCTATCCGAAATCATCACTCAAGTAGTGAGTCAAACAGAAAAAGAGACCGTATTGATCATTGATGAGATTGACCATAGGGCCAATAGTCGCATTTTCAAACATTTCTTATCTGTATTGAGGGCAAAATACTTGGATCGACATCCAGAAAAAACCTTTCACTCGGTTGTGTTGGAGCAAAGTGTAAGAGACCCGAACAATTATGCAATCATTGGGCGGGATGCCGACTCTCCTTGGAATATTGCTACGGAGTTTACCATAGACCTTGGTTTTCAAGTCGCAGAGCTCATCCCAATGCTGGAGGAATATCAACAAGACCGGGGTGTAGCAATGGACCCGCTTGTCATTGCGGAACAACTCTTTTATTACACCTCTGGTCATCCATTTTTAACCAGCAAGCTTTGCAAGGTACTAGCTGAAGACCTGAAAAGGGATGAGACCTGGACCAAAGAGGATGTGGATAATGCGGTTGATTATTTGGTCAAAAATAATCAAGCTGAGTCTGGTATCCTATTTGCTTGCCTTGAAAGCGATCCCGATTTGTACAAGTTAGTGAAAGCAATTGTCATTGACGAGGGGTTCTTTATGTTCAGCCATTACGATCCAAGCATTAAATTAGGGGTATTATTTGGGATATTTGCAGAACAAAGTAGGTTGAAAATCCACAATCGAATCTACCATCAGGTTTTGATGGGGTATCTGTCGTAATAATCTTGTACTAGAAATCAGATAACATACTGGTTGAAGATGATGCTATTTTTATAGGTGAGATTCAATCGCAGAAACGATTTCTCACAAAAATCATTCCTACAGATTTTTAACTGTTTCAAAAATTTCGTCAAACTCCTCGAAACTATTGTTGTAAAGTAGTACTTCGTGAAATTTCTCTAACTTTTGTAGCGCCGTAAACAGGTTGAATTTTTCCTCCTTATCAAGGTTACCACAAACAACTACCGACAAATTTCTGATTCGATCAATCAATTGAATGGCAAGGTTCCATCCATTATTCGTCAAGTGAATCACTTTTCTTCTGCCATCTGTAATATCATCAAGCTGGTAAACCAGCCCCATCTCCAACAAACGCCTGATTACTTCCATGCCAGTAGGTTTCTCATGGCGGTTATAGTGGATCAATTCCGATTTGGTCATCGGGTTATTCAATAAACATACCAAATAGATGTATTCATCAAGACTTTTCAGCCCTGTTCCTTTCAAAGCCTTTTTCGCATATCCTTTCGCATACCTGACCATAAAGAACAATAACTTACTGATTGCAGCTTCGATCGTATCTGGACCAGTTGCGATTGGAGGGGGGGTATCTTTGTTGATCGAACCAGCATTAACCATCATTGTATTGTTCTGAAGGAGCCAGGTAGCAAATACCTGCATGTTGGTGGGGGTTCCGTGCTCACGCTCATATGCTGCAAGTTGGGTAATCAAAGATTGAAGGAAATCAAGAGTCATTTCAATTGTTTGAGCAAAGTTAACTAAAGTTGGCGACAAAAAATGAGTAGAAAGTAAGAAGCAAAAAGTATAAAAAAATACTAAAAAAATGAACAAATCATTTTTTAGAATGTTTTTAAACTAAAAAATAGCCATGCTTCACACTTCATCCTTAAACAAAAGCAAAGCTATCAAAGAGCCTGAGGTGCTCAAATATCAGTTGATCAGCTTGCTGCCTAGGCGTAAATTGTTAAAATTTGAGCAATCCATTGCAGACCACTTGATCTTTGACCTGGGACTTACAACACGGGAGTATGATCGCTATCTATCAAAAATAGAACAGCAATTCAACTGTGAGTTACCTGGGTTTACAACTGGTATGACCGATAGTGTAGACCACTTGGCGCATTATTTGGCCTCAAAAGAAAGTTGTTAGCAGGCAACTATTTCTTATCTATTTTTCAATTTGTAATCGAGCATACTTCGATTGTTAAGGCTCTAAAATCGTTGAGGTCTTAACAAAAACTTTTCTCTTGAGCTAACACCTCAATGAGAGTGAGAGAATTATGCAACTGGTTAATAACCTTAATGTCATGCGCATTCCAGTACTTTTATTTTTACTTCAGCTAAGCGTTCAGGGGTTTTCCCAAAATGGAGTTTTAATTGGTAATATCCGGGACAAGTTGAGCCAGGAGGCCTTGATTGGCGCGACGATTATTCTTGAGGGCACAAATATTGGAGCAGCCACAGACCTTGAAGGAAACTTTCGCATTGAGAGTATTCCTCCCAAAAGTTACAATATAAAAGCATCTTACCTTGGATATTTATCGCAAACCAAGTTCAACATAATCATCACCAATGGAAATGCGGCTGTACTCAATTTTGAATTGGAATCCGATAAAACTGAGCTTGATGAAGTGGTAATTAAAGAGAACAAAAGTATTAAAATTGCCTCTGTCGAAACGCCATTGTCAATCCAGAATCTCTCATCTGAAGAAATCAAAAGTAACCCAGGTGGCAATTTCGATATTTCCAGAGTGGTTCAAGCCTTACCAGGTGTCGGCGGAACTGCAGGTACTGTTGGTGGTTTTAGAAATGACCTAATCATTAGAGGTGGAGGGCCTGGTGAAAATGTATTTTTTTTAGATGGCGTAGAGATTCCTGTTATCAACCACTTCGCCACTCAAGGGGCGGCAGGGGGACCAACGGGCATACTAAATGTATCTTTTATTGAGGACGCGACACTTGCAACCAGTGCATTTGGCGCGAAATATGACAATGCGTTGTCCTCCGTGTTGCAATTCAAACAACGCGATGGGAATCCATCTGAATTTCAAGGTAATTTTAGATTGAGTGGAACGGAAGCAGCGCTTACCACGGAAGGGCCCCTTGGTAAAAAAACTACTTTTCTCGCTTCTGCCAGAAGGTCTTATCTTCAATTCTTGTTTGATGCGATTGATCTCCCCATCCGTCCGAACTATTGGGATTTTCAATACAAAATAACACATAAAATCAATAGCAAAACAACGCTGACCGCTATTGGCGTTGGAGCAATTGATGAGTTCTCATTTGCACTGCCGAGAGAAGCAACCCCCGAAAACTTGTACGTATTGAGTAGTAACCCCAATATCAATCAGTGGAATTACACCCAAGGATTTACGCTAAAACGCTTGGTAGAAAACGGATACTGGAACCTGACTTTTAGCCGCAATATGTTCGACAATCGCCTTGATCAGTTCAGCGACAACTTCAATGCAGACCAACAAGACGAAAGCAAAAGAACCCTTGGTGTAGAAAGCCAAGAGATCGAAAATAAACTTCGCTTCGAGGTAAATCGATTTAAAGGACCTTGGAAATGGTCATATGGGGCAATAACCCAGTATGTCAAGTACAATATCAATGCTTTTACCTTGATCCAGCGCGAATTGAGGGATGAAACGGGGGGATTGATCAGGCCAGCGATCAGTTCACAATTTAATTCAGCGATTGATTTCTGGCGATATGGTGCTTTCGGACAATTGAATCGCACCTTTCTCAACAAAAGATTGGCTTTGTCTTTTGGTTTACGATTCGATGGTAATACGTTTACAAAAAGTGGAAATGGTGTATTGAACACATTGAGTCCACGTTTAAGTGCCTCTTATGCTCTCGCACCAAAATGGAAAATCAACGCCAGCCTTGGGAGATATTTTAGGCTTCCAATCTACACTGGTTTAGGGTATCGTGATGAGGCAGGGACCTTAGTCAATCGCGACTTATCCTACATAAAATCAGATCATTACGTAGCAGGCATAGAATTTCTACCTAACTCTAGTCTTCGATTTACCGCAGAAGGTTTCTTTAAAAAGTATGATGCTTACTTGGTAGGACAACGCACGGGCTTGTCTATTGCAAACCAGGGCGGGAATTTTGGAATCATTGGAAACGAGCCTTTGCGCTCAAGCGGGGCGGGGGAAGCTTACGGATTTGAGCTTTTCGCCCAACAAAAGCTTACCAAAAACTTATTTGTCACTGGGTCTTACACTTTTTTCTATTCGCGATTTGACAATGGCGATGGACGATTGGTACCATCTGCTTGGGACAACAGGCACCTTTTCTCTATCATTTTAGGTAGAAAATTCAAAAACAATTGGGAAATGGGATTGAAATGGCGCTTCCAAGGTGGGGCACCTTTCACACCATTTGATGAAGCTGCTTCAATTGCGAATTTCTCAACTTTCGGAGTCGGTATTCTCGATCCAAGCCGAACCAATACTGAACGCTTGGGAAATTTCAGCCAATTCGATTTTCGCCTAGACAAAAAATGGAATTTCAAATCCACCACTTTCGACTTATTCTTAGATGTGCAGAATGCATTTGTCCAAAAGAATCCTGCATTTCCACAATTCACACTGCGTAGAAATGCCAACAATACCGATTTTCTCACAACTGACAACCGCCCCCTGAGACCCGACGGGAGCAACGGTATTCCATTGGTTTTAAAAAATGATGATCCAGTAGTAGTGCCAACAATTGGTTTCATCTTTGAATTTTGAAATCACCCTTCTTTTCGTGCTGATTAACAGTTTTTTCGTTTCAAGGAGAGTTTGAACATGAGTCCAAATTGTATTAGCCCTATTCCATTCTGATTAGCAGTTTTATTCTTGTTGTTCTCAGCCACACATGTATTTTTCGCTGCGAGGAGTTTCTGAAAAGCTTGGCTTTTAGTTGCTTCTCGCACTTTTTTGAACACAAAACTCAAAATACTCATTGACTACAATTACCCTCATCCCCCAACAAACCCTATCTTTGTGGTCATTTCAAGGACCATGACCCAACAGCTCGCGGATTCCGCCATCTTTTTGCTGCAACAACTCATCGCCACGCCTTCTTTTTCAAGGGAAGAAGAGGCTACGGCCCAACTCATCCAAGCTTTTTTGCAGGAAAAAGGTGTGGAGACCCAGCGCCATTTGCACAATATTTGGGCGAAGAACAAACATTGGCAAGCGGGCAAACCAGTACTTCTGCTCAATTCCCACCACGATACCGTCAAACCCGCCAATGGTTGGCAACGCGACCCTTTTCAGCCCAACCTGGAGCAGGAAAACCAGCTCTTCGGCCTGGGCAGTAACGACGCAGGGGGGCCGCTAGTGGCCTTGATCGCTACCTTTTTGCACTTTTACGCGCAGGAAAACCTGCCTTTCAACCTCATCCTGGCCGCTACCGCTGAGGAAGAAATTTCCGGGGCCAATGGAATCGCAGCCTTGTTGCCCCAACTAGGCCCCATTGACTTTGCCATCGTAGGCGAACCCACCAAAATGCAAATGGCCATCGCCGAAAAAGGCTTGATGGTGATCGACGGCGAAGCCAAAGGCGTAGCTGGCCACGCCGCCCGCGAGGAAGGAGTAAACGCCATTTACCTGGCCTTGCAAGACATCGAAACCCTGCGCAATTTGGAATTGGAGCGCGTTTCGCCCCTCTTGGGCAAGGTCAAAATCAGCGTTACGCAGATCGAAGCGGGCAAGCAACACAATGTAGTGCCCGATTCCTGTCGTTTTGTGGTGGACGTGCGCAGCAACGAATGCTACCCAAACGAGGAAATCTTTGAGCTTTTGCAAAAAGCCGTAAAATCAGAGCTCAAGGCTAGGTCTTTTCGCCTGAATTCTTCCGGCATCCCGCTTGATCATCCGCTGGTGAAAAGTGGCTCGGGGCTGGGTTTGGCTTATTTTGGCTCCCCTACCCTTTCCGATCAAGCTTTGATGCCCTTTCCTTCCCTAAAAATTGGTCCTGGCGACTCCGCACGCTCACATACTGCCGACGAATACATACTTTTGTCGGAAATTCGGGAGGGAATTGCGATTTATATTCAGCTGTTGGAAGGACTCAAGGGACTATAAGTGTTCAATTGAGTAGTTTACGTGGTAAAACGCGTAGCCTGCTGGTGTCAGGTCTCCAGACCGACACCTGGTTTCTGCACGTTTGTAACGTGCGTCTGGGATGCTGAAAGAGAGGAAAAGGCTTGATTAGGTATCCGTTTACGCGTTACAAACGCGTGGACGATGGTTCTGGTCAGGAGAAACACCACAAACTTACGCATTACCCCCTCTTCTCAACTCCTCAACTCCTCAACCATAAACATGAAACTCTGGCAAAAAAACGCCGCTGTACAGGCCGACATTGAACGCTTCACCGTGGGGCGCGACCGCGAAATGGACCTTTTGCTGGCCCCTTACGATATTTTGGGCTCCCTGGCCCACATCGAAATGCTGTGCAGCATCGGTTTGTTGGAAGCTGCAGAACTCGCAACCTTGCAAGCCGCCCTCAAGCGTTTGTACGCCCAAGCCCAGGCCGGAAATTTTGAAATCGAAGCTGGCGTAGAAGACGTGCACTCGCAAGTAGAGCTCATGCTGACCCGCGAATTGGGCGATTTGGGCAAAAAAATCCACAGCGGCCGCTCGCGCAATGACCAGGTTTTGGTGGACCTGCGCCTGTTTTTCCGCGCCGAAATTGAAGACCTGGCCCGCCGCATGGAGCGCTTGTTTGACACACTCCAAAGTCTTTCGGAACAATACAAGGAGGTGCATTTACCTGGCTATACCCACTTGCAAGTAGCGATGGTGTCGTCTTTTGGGCTGTGGTTGGGGGCTTTTGCCGAGAGCCTGGTCGATGACCTGCGGCATTTGCGCAGCGCTTATGAGAGCATCAACCAAAACCCCCTGGGCTCGGCGGCAGGTTACGGCTCCTCTTTTCCTTTGAACCGCCGCATGACGACTGACTTATTGGGTTTTGCCGACTTGAATTACAACGTAGTCCATGCCCAAATGGGGCGCGGCAAGTCGGAGTTGTTCCTGGCTTTTGCCTTGGCTGGCTTGGGTCAAACCCTGGGAAAATTGTCGATGGACCTGGTTTTGTACCTCAACCAAAACTTTGCTTTCCTGAGTTTTCCGGAGGAACTGACCACCGGATCGAGCATCATGCCCCACAAAAAGAACCCCGACGTATTTGAGCTGACCCGCGCCAAAAGCAATCAATTGGTAGCCTTGCCCACCCAGGTTTCGGCCTTGATTGGCAACTTGCCTTCCGGCTATCACCGCGATTTTCAATTGCTGAAAGAAAACATGTTTCCAGCCCTGGAGATGGCCAAAGATTGCCTGGACATGCTCAGTTTTACCCTGCCCCAAATGCGGCCCAAAACCGAGATTTTGCAGGATGAAAAATACCAATACCTTTATTCTGTCGAAGAAGTAAACCGCCTGGTTTTGGAAGGAGTACCTTTCCGCGATGCCTACAAACAAGTGGGGCTGGCCATCGAAGCGGGCCAGTTTAATCCCGACAAAAACCTAAATCACACCCACGAGGGCAGCCTCGGCAATTTGTGTACCGCCGAGATCAAAAACAAGTGGACGGGGGTTTGGGCTGGTTTTGGTTTTGAAAAAGTGGCGGAGAAGTTGGGGGGATTGGTGCAATGAATGCCATTAAAAATAGTGTGGGTACTTGGATTATTGGACTGTTTTTTTGACAGTACGATAGGCGACATACGAGATACGATATGTGATTTGGGGACTTGCTGGGGAGATTTGAGGTGTTGTAAGCTACCGTTACTTGAGTATTATTGACTCCCCTTCACTGGCGCGGAGGTGGAGGATTTTACATAAATTCTTGAAATCATGAAGTTTGGAACTTAGGGTCATTTCCCTAGACCCTGCTTCGCAAGAAGCACAAGCTTTGTAGAAATCCGTAACCCAAACACATTTCACCACAACTGGCTTCGCAAGAAGCCTAAGGTCATCTATTTTCGAGATTTTGGGCACAGCTCAAATTAAAGGTTTCAATTAGCAAAGAATAAAGGCAGCCAATCAAATGCTTCAGCCATTTTTTCCTATTTTTGTAAAAAAACAATGCCGCGATCGCTCTTCACCCTGCTGTTTTTGTTTGGTTTGCTCCAACTGGGTTTTGGTCAAATGAATGCCAACATCACCATCATAGAGGATCCTGCGATCACTGCCCAGGTGAGCAAATTTGTGTCCGACAACAAAGCCAAGCCTTACATTCCGGGCTGGCGAGTGCAGATTTTGACCACTACTGACAAGCTCAAACTCGACCAAACCCTGGCCAGCTTTAAAACCCAATACCCTTACATGCCAGTGACTTGGGTGCATGAGCGACCCTATTACCTCTTGCGGGTAGGAGCCTGCCTCAATCGCCTCGATGCTTTGCGTTTGCAGCAACTTCTGCGCCCAAGTTTCCCTGGTTTGTATCCTGTGCAAGATGCCCAGATCAACCCCGTTGAGTTTATTGGCAGCGGCCAGTGAGGCTTGTTCCTGTTTTTCCAGCAGGCCACCTTTTTCACACCTGAACCTTGCTATCATGTCCAAGTCCGTTCGTGCGTTGGTTTATTCCTTGCTGTTTTCGCCCTTGTACTTATGGGGGCAATACCCTATCGAAGCCATACCATTTACCCAAGTCAAGTTCCAGGATCGTTTTTGGGCCGATCGCCAGCGGGTGGTGCGTGAAGTAACCATTCCGCATACTTTCCTCAAAAACCGGGAAACCAATCGCGACCGCAATTTCCTCCGGGCAGCGGGCTTGGAAGAAGGTCCCTTTTGCACAGTTTACCCTTTTGACGATACCGATGTGTACAAAAGCATCGAAGGGGCTGCTTATTCCCTGCAAAATCGCCCAGACCCAAAGTTGGAAGCTAAAGTTGACAGCTTGATCTCGACGATTGCCGCTGCACAAGAGCCCGATGGCTACCTCTATACCTGGCGCAGCATCGCCGAAAAAAGACAACAAAAAGGACTTTGGAGTACCGAAGATGAGAAAAAAACCAACATGGTCAAAGTAGTCGAACCACGTTGGAACCGCGAAGACCAGGCCAGCCACGAACTCTACAATGCTGGCCACCTGTATGAGGCCGCGATTGCATGGAAACAGGCCACTGGCAAAGACAATTTGCTCAAAGTAGCCCTAAAAAATGCAGAATTAGTACTCCAGGATTTTAGCGAAAGTAAGCTCAAAAAAGCCCCTGGCCACCAGGTCATCGAGATGGCTTTGGTCAGGTTGTATGAGCACACCAAGGATCAACGCTACCTCAATCAGGCCAAATTTTTCCTCGACGCACGCGGCTATGGGGATCCATACCAGCAAAACCACCAAAAAGTAAAGGACCAGCGCGAGGCAGTAGGACACGCAGTGAGAGCAGGCTACATGTTCATTTCTACCTGTGATGTGGCGGCCCACGCCCATACCCAGGAATACCAAGAAGCCACCGAAGCGGTGTGGAGCGACATTGTGTTGCGCAAAATGTATGTCACCGGGGGCGTTGGTGCCTCAGGTAGCAACGAGGGTTTTGCCAAACCTTATGATTTGCCCAATTACTCAGCTTACTGCGAAACCTGTTCTTCCATTTCCTTTGTAATGTGGGGCCGCCGCATGTTTCAGCTCAGTGGCGACAGCAAGTACGTGGACGTGATGGAGCGCACCCTCTACAATGCACTCAACGCTGGCCTTTCGCAAAAAGGCGACTCTTTTTTCTATCCCAATCCGCTAGAAAGCCGCAAAAACGTGGAACGCGTGCCCTGGTTTACCTGCGCTTGTTGTCCGCCCAATTTGACCCGCTTTTTCTCCTCCCTTTCCGAATACGTTTGTGGGCAAAAAGGCAACGATGTTTACGTCAACCTTTACGCTGCCAGCGAAGCGAATCTGAAATTGAAAGACAAAAACGGCAAAACTGTGCCACTGAACCTCAAACAAGTCGGCAATTTCCCCTGGGAAGACCGCTTGAAAATCATGGTCACGCCGGACAAAGTCCAGAATTTCAGCCTGAAGTTGCGCATTCCAGGTTGGGCACGCGGCGAGGCCAGTCCGGGGGGCTTGTACCAGTTTGTCAATTTCCAAGGCCAAATGGAGGTCAAAGTCAATGGCCAAATGCAGGCGATCAAATTGGAACAAGGTTACCTGGTTTTGAGCCGAAAATGGAAAAAAGGCGACATAGTGGAACTCAAATTCCCAATGACCCCGCAACTGATCAAAGCTGATGAACGCCTGGAAGCTGCCAAGGGGCGTTTGGCTATCCAACGCGGCCCAATGGTGTATTGTCTGGAAGGAAAAGACCAAACCGACGACCGCATCCTAAATGTGCTGCTAGACGAGAAAGCAAGCTTCAGCAGCCAATACGATCCCAATTTGTTTGGTGGCATCAGTACGGTGAGTTTTCAAGGAAGTTTGCTAAAAAAAATGCCCGAGGCAGGGAATGGGGCAGAATTGCAGCCGCTCGCGCTCAAGGCCATTCCCTACTTCTTGTGGGCCAACCGAGGCAAAGACAACATGCTGGTGTGGTTGCCCAGTCAATTGCAGGCCGCCCGCCCACTCAACCGCCCCACCTTAGCCAACAGCAGCAAAATCAGCGCTTCGGAAGGCCAAAAAGGCCCCCTTTCGGCGGTTTCCGACCAATACCTGCCCAACAACAGCAACGACCACAGCAATCCCTACATCCATTGGTGGCCAAAATTTGGCGAAAAAGTCTGGCTGCAATTCGATTTCCCCCAAGCCGAACAAGTAGGCACGGCCAAGGTATATTGGTTCGACGACGAGGATCAGCAAGGCGGCTGTCGGGTGCCAAGTTCCTGGAGCATTCAATACCTGGAAGACGGGCAATGGAAAAACGCCTATTCACACACGGGCTTCAAAGTGCAAAAAGATGCCTGGAACGAAGTACAGTTTGAACCGGTGAAAACCACGGCCTTGCGTTTGGTGTTTCAGGGCAAGGAAGGTGTTTCGGTAGGGGTGCATGAGTGGGAAGTGTATTGAGTAGTTGAAGGGTTGAAATGTTTAGGGTTGAAGAGAAGGAGCCCTGGGTATTGATGTAGATAATTTTTACAAAAAAAGGTAAGTTCTCAATCCGCATTTCAGCAAGTAACTTTCTTTGTCTAGGCAACAATGGTAAATTCTCGTAACAGATTGAAAACTTACTAAAAAAGACTTGATGTTTTTCGAAGAACAAGTGATCCTCAAAGACTTTGAAATCATCTTGGATTTCATTGAGCGATCTGAAAAAATAGAGTTGAGCGCCACCAATGAATGGCTGGGCTCCAAGGACTTGTTGAAATTGCACGAAAAGCTGCATTTTCAAAGCAAGTTTATTCCTGAGCGGTGCAACCAAGCGCATTTTGGGGTCTTGAATACACTTTTGGAAATAGCCAAAACTGCGCGCCTTTTTGAAGTTAGCGCCCACAAAAGCAAAAAGATATTGGTACCCAATCCAGAACGGATTCAACTGTACCGGGAGATGAGCAAAGCTGAACAGTATTTTGCCTTGTTGGAATCTTGGTGGTGTTTTCTTTCCTGGAAACAAGTGTACGATACACATGGGTTTTATTCTCAAGACATGTATGAACTCCTGAGTCAACAGAAACCCGGTGTTACCCTTACGATTAATGACCATGATCTAAAGCGAAAAGGCACCTTGATGTTGGGTGGCCAGGTCTTCCCGCTTATAGTCTTTGAAGCGTTTGGCTTGTTCAAACTAAACTGGGATGCTCAGGTTCAAACCAAACCTAAGTCTTCTTTCATTTGCCCGTATGAATCTGTTACGCTTGACTCAAAAGATGGCATACTCGCTTTGAAAACTTTGATTTTGGAGCGCCCCCGGCACAAATGGGGCAACCAAGACAGCACGATGACCAAGGAAATGAGGGAGGAAATGGGAGGAACTGATGCCATTGAAGGTAAATTAATTAACCTATTGCTTCAAGCTAAATCAAAGATGGAAGGTAAGCCAAATGTCCCTAAGCTTGAACGTCCCTTAGATCACCCTTTTGCTTCGGCTTTTAAACGTGCATTTCCTGGGTTGAAAGTGAAAAAAAGTCTCTATCCGATCCAGATTGTTTACCAGCCTGGGCTTTATCATTTGCGGATCAGTTTGTACAATCTTTGTAAATTTGAAGTAGCTGTTGCAGATACTGTCAGCTTGTACCGGCTCCACATGATCATCCAAAAATTGGTCAAATTCGACAATGACCACATGTTTGCTTTTTATCCAAAAGGTAAGGAAAGTAATGCCAGTGGCGACTTTTATGTATCAGAACCTGGACTCTTGGGAGAAGGTAAAGCGGTAGATATGTTCACTTTGGGGCAAATGGGCTTGTATGTTGGGCAAAAAATGCTTTACGTTTTCGATTTCGGCGACAACTGGCAGTTCAAAATTGATGTGTTGGCCATTGATCCCAATGCCAAGCCAAAGAAAGACTATAAATTGTTGAAGTCCACGGGGAAGCTGCCTAAACAGTATGAGGATTGGGATTAGGGTACTCACCCCTCCCCCACCAATCCCCCCATCACTTCCGCAAACCGATCCGGCGTACAAGCAAAAGTAGGAATACCCAAACCCGCAAAAGCACTGGCCATTTGCTGGTCGTAAATCGGCACACCCTTGTCGTTGAGGGCCAGGAGGGTCACAAATTTCACCCCTTGGTTTTTCAGGTTCGCGGCCTTGCGGATCAATTCATCGGTGGAGCCGCCTTCTAGCAGGTCGGAGATCAGGATCAGGATGGTTTTACGGGGCGTTTGCACCCATTGGCTGGCGTAGTCCAGGGCTTTGCCGATGTGGGTGCCGCCGCCGAGTTGGGTGGCAAAGAGCAGGTCAACCGCGTCGTGCAGATGGTCAGTCAAATCCACCACGCTGGTATCGAACACCACAAAACGGGTGCGCAAACTGGGCACAGCGGCCATGATGCAGCCAAAAATACCCACATAAACCACCGAATCGGCCATTGAGCCACTTTGGTCCACCAGGATGATCAGGTCTTGTAGCTGTGGGTTGCGACGGCCAAAGCCAAAGATTTTTTCGGGAATGATGGTCTTGTATGCTGGCTGGTAATGCTTGAGGTTGGCGCGGATGGTACGCTGCCAATCCACGTCGTTGAAGCGGGGTTTGCGGCTGCGCTGGGCGCGGTTGAGGCGGCCTCGCAAGGCAGCCAAAAGAGGGGCCTTGAGTTTTTTCTCCAATTCAGCCACCACTTTGCGCACCACTTCGCGGGCCGTTTCGCGGGTTTGGGTGGGCAGCACTTTTTTCAGGCTCAAAAGGGTACTCACCAATTGCACATCAGGGCTGAGGGTTTCAAGTAGTTCGGGTTGGGTCAGCATTTGGCTCAGGCGCAGGCGGTCGAGCGCGTCTTTTTGCATCAATTGCACCACAGGCGTAGGGAAATACTTGCGGATATCGCCCAACCAGCGGTTTACATTGGGCGAAGAACTGCCCAAGCCCCGCTCACGTTCGCTGTCGTAAAGGGCATCCAAAACCTGGTCCATGCCCTGTTCTTCGCCACCGAGGCCACTTTGTTCTTCGGGGTCGGCTACTTTGCCCAGGACCAGGCGCCAGCGTTTAAGTTGTTCTTCTTTTGGGTCGCTCATTTGGAAAGTTCTGGCTTTTGCTGCAAATGTATGGCCAAAATCCAGGCCAATTTTGCAAAAAAAGTTTTGCGCTTCATATAGATTAGCAATATTTGCGAAAGGGAAGCAAAAACCATTGACCTGGCTCGGTGGTTTATTCGATGAAAACTCCAAGCACAAGCAAACCATTTTGGAACAACCACCTGCCGATCAACTCAGCCAAGAGCAGCACAAGGTCTTGAGATCTTTGAGTGCCAGCCGCATTATTCTGCCAACGCTCTTGGGCTTGGTAGCGGTCGGCTATGTTTTTTGGCGCAACTTCGATATGGCAGAGTTTGCCAAAATTGAATGGACGGGCTGGGTATTTACCTGGATATTGATTGGCATTGCTTGTGTTTTAGTCCGCGATTTGGCCTATGCCTATCGCTTGCGCATTCTTACTGAAGGGGAATTGTCCTGGCGCAAGTGCATTGAGGTGGTGATCATTTGGGAATTCAGTTCGGCGGTATCCCCTTCGGCTTTGGGGGGATCGGCGGTCGCTTTTTTCATCCTTTCGCAAGAGCGTTTGTCGGTAGCACGCACCGTGACCATTGTGACTTACACCATCGTGCTCGATGCCTTGTTCATGTTGCTGACCTTGCCACTGCTGTTCCTCGTTTTTGGTTTTGACATGATCCGCCCACACGCTGAGACTTTTGCCGATACCGGGGCCTGGGGCTACTCTTTCCTGGCCTTTTATGGCTTCATGATTTTTTACAGCATCGTTTTTGCTTATGGCATCTTCGTCGGCCCCAAACAGATGAAAGCGGTCTTGAACTGGGCCACCAACAATCGGCTCTTGCGCCGCTTCAATGCCGGGGCAAATAAACTCGGCGAAGACCTGGTGACCGCGTCCGAGGGCTTAAAAAATCAGTCTTTGAGCTTTCACCTCAAAGCGATGACCGGAACCCTGATCGCCTGGACGTTCCGTTTTTTGCTGATCAGTTGCCTGATGATTGCTTTTGTTTCCGACTTGCCGCTGACCTTGGGTTTTCAGTTCGAACTGTACGCACGTTTGCAATCTATGTATTTCATGATCATGTTCAGCCCCACACCGGGCGGAGCGGGGGTGATCGAACTGCTTTTTGGTGGTTTTTTGACCGATTACATCGACTCGGCTACTAGATCAAGCGTCATTTCAGCCATTTGGCGCATCTTGTCCTACTACGTTTACCTGATTGGCGGGGCGATCGTGGTACCAATGTGGATCAAGAAAGTACTGAAGAAGGGTTGAAATGTTTAGGGTTGAAGGGTTGAAGAGAGGTAAAAGCCGCTATCTTTGCGGCAAGTGAAATGAAATGCGCGAATTCCTCAAAACCATCGACTGGTACATCATCAAGAAGTTTTTGTCGAGCTTCTTTTTCACAGTGCTCCTATTTGTGCTGATCGCAGTGGTGATCGATTTCAGTGAAAAGGTGGAGAGATTCATCGAGGAGCCAATCACCAAAAAAGAAATTTTGCTGCAATATTACCCCAGTTTCATCATCTGGATTGCGGGACAGTTGTGGTCGGTGTGTACTCTGATTGCGGTGGTGTTTTTCACTTCCAGATTGGCCTATAATTCTGAAGTCATTTCGATCTTCAATGCGGGGGTGAGCTATGAGCGGTTTATGCGACCATATGCGGTAGCGGCGGCTTTCATTACCTTTATCTACTTGTTGGGCAGTCATTTTTTCTTGCCTTGGGGCGAAGAAATTCGACAAGAGATTTCCAACAAGTACCTCGACAAAAACAGCGACAAAGGAAAAACCACCAGCGTGCACCTTTTTGTGGCTCCAGGCACCAAGGTATTTGTAGGTTTTTACCGCAAAGACGACAGTACCGCCCGCGATTTTCGATTAGAGCATTTTGAAGGGGCTCAATTGCGCAGCATCCTCAAAGCAGACCGGGCCAAGTACCTGGCCAAAACCAAAAAATGGCAAATCTGGGATTATTACATCCACAATTTTAACGACCAAAAAGAGGTATTGAAAACCTCGTTTGGCCAATCCATCGACTCAACCATCAACCTCTATCCAGCAGATTTTGTGGATTTTGCCAGCCAGCAAAGCATGATGACCACCCCGCGTTTGGTGAGTTATATTCGCCAACAAAAAGCCCGTGGCGCAGGGAATGTGGTCAAATACGAATACGAGCTATTGCGTAGAACTGGAGACCCCATCACCATTTTGATCCTTACTTTTATTGGCGTAGCTATTGCCTCGCGCAAGGTGCGTGGCGGTTTTGGTTTTCACCTGGCTATGGGCATCAGCATTGGTGCCATTTATGTGTTTTTGTCAAAATTCACCAACGTTTTCGCCTTGGGCCAAACCATGCCCGTGTGGGTGGGCGTATGGCTGCCAAATATCGTTTTTGGCATGGTTGCCGTATATTTGGTGCGGGGGGCGCAGAAGTGAGCTCAATTCAAACTGCCAAATGAGTTACTGGTCTTGGGTAGTTTTATTCCTTCCAAAAAGGCCAGGGTGTCATCCAAACTCCTGAGAATGCTCACATTGTGTGGTTCTTGTACCTTTTGTGCCACCACCTGGTAACCCGATACCAAAACCTGGCATCCCAGGAAGGTTTCCGACAGTTTATCAATGTAGCGTTGCACGGGTTCTTTGGCAAAGGTTTCGGTGACCATCGTGAACACGTAGTCAGGGCTGTGTACCTTGTAAGCATCGCGGAGATCAGCCAGCGAAATGTCTTGGCCCAGGTACAGCACTTGGTTGCGGCGCGACTTGAGGATGTAGTGCATGAACAGCAAACTCAGTTCTTGTTTCTCCCCTTCTGGCAGGTAGATCATGAACTTAGGTTGCTTGTTTCCCGACTGCAATGGCTCCTTGTCAATGGCCACAATGATCTTTTGGCGAATGAGGTAGCTGATGAAGTTCTCCTGCACGGGAGTGATAGAGCCCGTGAGCCAAAGCACACCCAACTTATCGAGAAAAGGATAAATCACCTCCAGCATGGTGCGCTCGAAGCCCAATTGCTGGATATTGGTATTGATGATGCGGTCAAATTTCAGCTCATCCATCTCAATCATGGAGATGGTCAGGGCATCAAGCTGGGTATCGTATTCGAAATTGATATCAGAAATGGCCGCTACTTTTTCAGCTACTTCAACTTTGCTCATGGTGGCGATCTTGGAAATTTTTATGCCGTTTTTGTTCAACAATGCAACATTGAGCAAAAATTTAAGGTCTTCATCGGTGTAGTATCGAATATTGGTCTTGGTACGCTTCGGATCGACAATACCGTAGCGCTGTTCCCATATACGGATGGTATGGGCCTTGATACCGGAAAGCTTCTCCAGGTCTCGGATAGAATATACAGCCACTACTTTGATGTTTAGCTTTTACCAGAAATGTTACTGATACAGCTGGTTACTTAATGCACTTCGCCTTTCAACAGAAGGCCGGGTAAAATGTTCAAGAAAAGGACCGAAAGCTTTCTCGTTCAGCACTTTTCTGCAAAAACTGCGAAGGAGTGCTGTCAAAATGCTGATTCAGCAGTCTAAAATTACTATTTTGCTCTGCTGTCACGGCGCACAAGGTAACAATTAAATGTTTTCGTATGAAATTCAGGCTTTTTTTCGCTTTTACATTGTTTATTAATGCTGCTATTTTTGCCCAAAGCACCCAGAAACCAGTACTACATGGCCAACATTGGATGGCCATTACAGGAAAACCACTAGCTGCCACCGCAGGTGCTATGACTTTTCAAAAAGGCGGCAATGCCATTGATGCAGCTTGCGCCATGCTGGCCGCCACTTGCACCATGTGGGACGTGCTCAGTTGGGGAGGCGAAACCCAGGCACTGATTTATCATCCACAAACCAAAAAAGTCATTGCCATCAATGCCTTGGGCGTAGCGCCAACCGGGGCTACCGCCGATTTTTTCAAAAACAAGGGCATGAAATACCCGCCTGGCGATGGCCCACTGGCCGCAGTAACTCCAGGCACTCCTGGCGGCTTGCTGACCATGTTGGCCGAATACGGCACCATGAGTTTGAAGGATGTGCTCGCTCCAGCTATGCAACTGGCCAAGGGATACCCTATTGAGAAGCAAACGGCGGACATGATGGAGCGCAACAAAAAAAAGCTCAAAGAATGGCCTTACTCCAAGCAAGTGTTTTTGCCGCACCTGGGCGAGGAGCGCGAGGCCCCGCAAGCTGGGGAAATTTTTGTACAGACTGACCTTTTGGCCACTTTGCAAAAACTGGTCGATGCCGAGCAAGCGGCCCTCAAGGCCGGGAAATCGCGCAAAGAGGCCATTTATGCCGCCAATACCCGCTTTTACCAAGGCGATATTGCCCAGGAGTTTGTGCGCGGCTGCCAGGAACAAGGTGGCCTGATCACCACCCAAGACCTGGCCAAATGGAAAGTGCTGATCGAGGAACCCACCCAAACCAACTATCGCGGCATCGAGGTGTACAAGCTCAAAGAATGGACCCAAGGCCCGGCCATGCTGCAAGCCCTGAACATCCTGGAAAACTTTGACCTCAAAAACATGGGTTTCAACACCGCCAAGTACATCCACACCCTTTACCAGTCGATGAACATGGCTTTTGCCGACCGCGACTTTTACTACGGCGATCCTTATCATGGCGCAGTAGAGCCCATAAAGGGCCTTTTGTCGAAAGAATATGCCAAACAAAGGGCCAAAATGATCAACCTTGACAAAAACGACCCCAAAGTAAAACCCGGCGACCCCTACCCTTTTGAAGGCAAAACCAATCCTTTTTTGCCCGTTTTGGAAAAATGGGGCGCAGGACCTGCAACTTCGGCCTTGGATTTCAATGCACCTAATTTCAGCGCTGACCCCATCTTCCTAAACGGTTTTTATGCAGGCACTACCTCCATCCAAGCCGCCGACAAAGATGGTTGGGTGGTGTCGATCACCCCCAGTGGCGGCTGGCTGCCTGCTACGATTGCGGGCCGCACGGGCGTGGGCATGAGCCAGCGCATGCAAGCCTTTGTGCTGGACCCCAGCGAAAACCCCTTCAATGTGGTAGAACCCGGCAAGCGCCCCAGGGTGACTTTGACCCCCAGCCTGGCTTTGAAAGACGGCAAACCTTTCCTGTCTTTTGCGGTGCAGGGCGGCGATTCACAAGACCAGAACCTGCTGCAATTTTTCCTAAACGTAGTAGAATTTGGCATGAACGTACAAGAAGCCTGCGAAGCGCCCAACATCAACAGCTTTCAGATGCGCAGCTCCTTCGACGATCACCTCAGCAAGCCCGGCGAACTCCTCCTCAACGAAAATACCCCACCCTGGACCCGCAAAACCCTGCAAGAAATGGGCTACCGAATGGGCTTCGAGGCCCGTACCTCCGGGCCGATCAACGCCATTTTCTTCGATTGGAAACACGGCAGTTTTTGGGGTGGCTCGAGTAATCATGGGGAGGATTATGGGATTGGGTGGTGAGGAATTAGAGGAAAAATGCGGGATACGTGGCGGAATGTGGTTAAAAAAGTGAGATTCCGCCAGGGATAGTGGGTTTTGAGGTAAAAAGAATAAAAATCAAGGTGTATTGGAGCCCGGACTTTGGGGCTGGTCAAGGCCATCTTTATTGATTGGAAACATGGCATTGAGTTGTCTTTGGCCTACAATCCTCTAAAGCTCGACCGATGCTTCCACTTTCACCAACCCACCCCCAACTTTTCCCAAAGCAAGAATTGCTGCGTATCTTTACCCTCTGACCAAATTTCAAAACCCATATGAAACCAAACACTAGCCTTATTCTTGCTTTGGGCCTCCTAATTTTTGCCTGCAACACAACCGTAAAATCCACCACGAGCAGCGGCACTGAGCACACCAATCACGGCAGTACCGCCCCCAGTGGTGGGTCCAAGTTAAGTCCTCGGCGCGAGGCCATGGCCGACATCGGTCCGGCTCACGTACACATCGAATACGGCTCGCCGAGTGTGCGAGGTCGGATCATTTGGGGTGGCTTGGTGGCGATGGGCCAGGTGTGGGCCACTGGTGCTCACCATGCGACGTCGATTGATTTTTCAGAAGACGTGGAAATCGATGGTAAAAAAGTGTTGAAAGGCAAGTACGGCTTTTTCAGCATCCCTGGCAAAGAAGAATGGATCCTGGTCATTTCCAAAAATTGGGACCAACACTTGGCCGACGAATACGACCCCAAAGACGACGTGGTACGCATCGCCGCCAAACCTCAAATGCTGAATGAAGTGGTCGAAAGCCTCACTTACGAAGTCATTCCTGGCGAAAGACGCCAGGGCAGGGTCGAGGTCAGTTGGGAAAAAGTCAAGGTGGGCTTTGGGTTTAAGGTGCGGTAGCAGCGAATTTTACTTAACTTTGCAGAAAGCTCTAAACCAAGCACCGAAATGTCAAAACGACTGCCACTTAGCCTATAAGATTTTCGAACCATCATCGAAGGAGCTATAAGTATGTCGATAAAACTGCTTACATTCAACAAATTGCCAAGGACCAGGGAGCTTACTTTTTATCCCGTCCCCGTCGATTTGGGAAATCCATTACGATTGCTTCGTTCCATGAGCTTTTCAAAGGTAACAATGATGTGTTTAAAGGTTTGGCCATTGAACAGCGTTGGGATTGGAACCAATCCTATCCCGTACTGCGCATTTCGTTCACTGACTTGGATTACCTGACCCTTGGCCTAGAACGTGCCTTAGCATAGCGGATGGAAGACCTGGCACGTTTACAAAACATTGAACTGAGAAAAAGTACTGCCAAAGATCGCTTTTTGGAGTTGTTGCAAAATTTATCAACCCAAGCCAAAGTCGTTGTTTTGGTTGACGAATACGATGCGCCTATTCTGGATTATTTGGGTACTCAACCCAAAAAAGCCTTTGAAAACCGGGAAATCCTGCGCAATTTTTACAAAGTGATCAAAGATGTAGATCATCTCCTGCGCTTTGTTTTCATCACGGGGGTCAGCAAGTTTTCCAAAGTTGGGGTTTTTTCGGGTTTGAACAACCTGATAGACCTGAGTTTTGAACCTGAATTTGCTACCATACTGGGTTATACGCAATCCGAGCTGGAGACAAGTTTTGAAGAAGAACTCGCCCTTGCGGGTGAGCATTTAAATTTGGATAAGCCGTCCTTATTGGCTCAAATCAAGACCTGGTACAATGGTTATCGTTTCGCCCCACATGCCGAAACCGTTTACAATCCAGTATCGGTGAATTATTTTTTACAAAAAAACGCTTTAAGAATTTCTGGTTTGCAACGGGTACGCCTACTTTTTTAATGCAACTATTGAAAAAAGAGGGACTCTATGACTTGCAATTTCCTCATACCAATCTGAATGGCTTCAATAGTTTTGAACTGGAAAACTTGAAAGTCATTGCGGTTCTTTACCAGGCAGGCTACCTGACCATTGCCGAGGAAGACCAAGACTGCCTTTATCGCCTGGATTATCCCAACAAAGAAGTACACGATTCAATGTTGGAAAACCTTTTAGAGACATTTGCGGGCGTAAACGCGGAGTCTTCAACTGCTGTGGTGAACTAAGAGCTGTTTAAATTTTTTTGTTCGCCATAAAACGGCCTAATTTCGACTACTCTTCGTTAGGAAAATGCTCATTATGCGCTGCATAACTCCGCTTTTCCTGTCTCGATTAGTCAAAACTCTACTCGTTTTCTGCCTAAACCTCCAATATTTAAACACGCTCTAAACTGCGCAAAGCCTTCGAAGACCATGATTTGGAGCAAGTAATCAGGATTTTAAAATCTGTATTCAAAGACATTCCTTATTTCTTGCACGAGCATTACCCTGAAAAGTTTTTCCATGCCGCGATCCATTTGTTGTTCAACTACCTTGGCGTGCGTACCCAAAGTGAGGTCGCAAGCAGCAACGGCCGCTTGGACGCGGTAGTCCAAACCCAAACTCAGATTTTCATCTTGGAATTCAAGTTGGATCAATCGGCTGAAAAAGCTTTGGCACAAATCAAACGCAAAGAATACCATCAAGTCTATTGGAATTCGGAAAAACCCATCATTGGAGTAGGAATCAATCTTTCCAGCGAAATCAAAAATATCCAGGATTGGAAGGCTGAGCAGTTGGGTTAATGGCCATTTTCGCCTTTGTCACAGTTCACAAATGCAGCTTTTCAACCCATTTCCTGCCCATTTCCCGTTTTTTCCCTATTTTTGGCCCGCCTAAAAAATGGAACTTATGGGTAACAACCTATTAAAAGGAAAACGCGGCGTCATTTCTGGCGCTTTGGACGAAAACTCAATTGCCTGGAAAGTAGCGGTACGCTGCGTGGAAGAAGGGGCAAGCATCGTTTTGACCAACGCTCCTGTGGCTATGCGCATGGGAGAGATCAATAAGCTAGCCGAGCAGACCGGGGCCAAAGTCATCGCTGCCGACGCCACCGAAATGGCAGACTTGGAAAACCTGTTCAGCACCGCCGTAGAAACCCTGGGTGGTCCCCTCGATTTCGTATTGCATTCCATCGGCATGTCACTCAACGTGCGCAAAAAGAAGGACTATACCGACCTCAACTACGAGTGGTCGCAGAAAACCCTCGACATTTCGGCGATGTCCTTCCACCGCATGATGCAAGTCTTGTACAAGCTGGACGCCATGAACGAGTGGGGCTCAATCCTGGCCCTGACTTACATTGCTGCCCAGCGTTCTTTCCCCGATTACAACGAAATGGCCGACGCTAAGGCCCTGCTCGAGTCGTATGCGCGTAGCTTTGGCTACCATTGGGCGTTGAAAAAGAAGGTACGGGTGAATACCATTTCGCAGTCACCTACCAAAACCACCGCAGGTTCGGGCGTAAAAGGTTTTGGCGATTTCTTTGACTACGCCGACAAAATGTCGCCCCTGGGCAATGCTTCTGCCGATGATTGCGCCAACTACTGCGTGGCCCTCTTCTCGGATCTGACCCGCATGGTCACCATGCAAAACCTGTTCCATGATGGTGGTTTCTCCAATATGGGCATGAATCCAGCGTTATTGGCTACTGAAGAGTAGTTTAGGCGTTGAGAGGTTGAGGAGAGCCCTCACTTCTCAACCTCCCAACTCCTCAACTAAAAACGTCGAACTTTTCTCCCGTGCGCAATTTTTTCCTCACTTTTATCGGGCTTTGCTTTTCACTGGCTGTGGGTGCGCAGATTCCCGGTCAAAGGCCAGGTACTTTTGGCAATCCGAATGGTCGACCAGCGCCGGGTACGCCTGAAATCGACTCTTTACAAGAAGAGGTTGTAAAGGACACTTTTGGCATTTATAAATTTTTTGCGGGCAATCCTTTTTATGAAACGGCCTATGCCGACAGCTCGCTCAACCAATATGTACACCAGTACGACCCCGCCCGCCGCCGTACCTGGGATTACATGACCCTGGGGCTAGCGGGTAGCCCAGCCCAAGCGATCGTTTACGAACCCATCTTGCGCCGGGGCTTCGACATTGGGATGCATCAGTACGATTTGTACGCCAAGAATGCGGGGCAGGTGCCCATTTACCGCATGCAAACGGCCTTTACCAATGTGGAATATGCCCAATTGGGTGACCAAAACAATGGCTTTTTCGGAGCCCAGTTTGCCAGTAATTTTGGCAAGGGATTTACCCTTTCGCTGGATTTTAACCGCCAGAATCAGAACAGTACCACTACCCTCTTTCAGCGCCAACGCTTGCGCAGCAACACGTTGGGGCTGGGGATGTGGTTCAAAAGCCAGAACCAGCGCTACAACGGCTACCTGACTTTGGTCAACAATAAATTTGAACGCCAGGAAAATGGGGGCGTGCGCGACAGTATTTTCACAGGTGAGGGGCAGTTTTCTACGCCCCAAAACGCACGTATTTTTCTCAGTGGAGCCCGTTCGCGCTACCAAACGCAAGAGGCACGTTTTACCCAATATTTCCAACTCAATCGCTTTGGCAAAGGCGATAGCCTGAGCACCGATACCATCGCCGTCAAAGGCAAGCAGGTGTACCAGGTAGCCCACAGCATTAGTTTGCAAAACGTGCTCTCTCGTTATTCGGATGTGGAATTGAGTGGCGTGGGTGGGTTTTATGCGCCTTTCCAAAAGGACAGTCGCGGCATTCGCCATTTTTTAGACTATCAAAAAATAGAAAACCAGTTCCGAATCCTTACTTTTCAGAGCCAGGGACCCTTGGTTGGACGGGTTCGAGAAGAAGGAGGTTTACTGGAAGTGGGTTTGGTACACGCTTTGCACCGTATACAACAAGAACCCCGCGATTCCACCCTCAACGAGGTGTTTTTGCAGGGCAAGTGGCGACTGAGTCCCGTTCCGCTGCTCGACTTGAACCTCAGTGCCCAGTTTAATATTTTGGGCAATATCGGCGATTACCAGTTGATGGGAGAAATGGACTTCAAACTGGGTAAACTGGGCGTTTTGAAGGGAAAAGCGGTCAACCAACTTTACAGTCCCAACCTGATTCAGCGCGAGTTTTGGGTTACCCAGCAACCCCTTTGGCGCAATGATTTTCGCAAAACATTAGAGACGAATTTGCAAGCCAGCTTGGTGCTGGATCGTTGGGACTTGACCTTGGGAGCGGGGTTCAACCTACTCAACAGCCCTATTTTTTTCGATACATCCGGCCTTGTAAAACAAACTAATAAGGCCGTCAGTATAATTCAGTTTTGGATTCAAAAAAACTTTGTATTTTGGCGCTTGCATCTGGACAATCAACTTGCTCTTCAACGTAGTTCAGATGATATTATTCGTTTGCCCGGTATTTTTGGAAAACACAGTCTTTATTTTCAAGGAACACTTTTTAAGGTTTTAAAATCACGGATTGGTTTCGATTTGCGTTATCAATCCGAGTACTATGCGGATTACTATTTCCCATTAACAGGACAATTTCAGCTACAGGACACTAGAATAGTTGACTTTTATCCGGCAATTGATGCTTTTGGTGCCTTTCAGGTAACCAAATTTCGTGCTTTTGTCAAGTGGGAAAACCTCTCCCAATTAATTTTTGGAGAACAACTGTTTTTTCAATCTTCCTATTACCCCGTACCACCCAGTAACGGATTCAGAATTGGCATCAAGTGGTTTTTTGCTGATTAACACCATCTCTACTGTTGTCAAAAGCCTGTTTCCGATTATTTACTGTGTGGACGGCTAATTTTCAAACCCATATGAGAAACATTGAACTGGGCAAGGTGGGTAAAAAAATCCGCCAAATTCGTAAAGAACGTGGACTAAACTTACAAGAAGTGTCAGATCGCAGCGATATCACTGCTGGTCTGCTGTCCCGTATCGAAAATTTCCGTACGCTCCCCTCTTTACCTGTTTTGCACAACATTTCTATGGCCTTGGGCGTACCCTTGTCAGAGCTGGTCGAAACCGTAGGCCTCAATGGCAGTGGTTCGCCTTATATTCTGGTACGTGGTGGAGTTCCTGAGCGCAGCGACGCTGCCGGCGTTGTTTATCAAGATCTCTTGCAAACAGTATTAGAAGACCAACACCTGCAAGTGGCCTTGGTGAAAGTCAATTCGGGTGTCTCGCAACCAATGCATACTGAGGAAAATACCGTATTGGTACATGTGATCAAAGGGGCAATTCAGTACACCATTCAGGAAGAGGAGTTAAAACTTCAAGAAGGAGATACCCTTTTTTACAATTCCAGGGCCCCTCACCGTTTATTCAATACCAATGGAAGCACTGCGGTACTGTTCAAGGTGTTTTTGACGGGTAAAAAAGTATGATTAGTGCGTGAATTTTGTCTTTCGTTGAAATAATCACCTCATTGAGCGACTAATTGCTTAAAATTGTTTCCTGGTTTAAACTCTTTTTTAATAAAAGAGTCACAACTGGTAAGTTCAAAAAGCAAATAAGAACTTAACCTAGCGGTTTCGAGACAAAAAAGATGACGGTTTTTCGTCAGCCTAGCTTTTTTTGGTGGGGGGTAGCAGGTGCTATCTTCAAAAAAAGGTGAAGGATTACGGACAACCGGCCTTTGGGGCCCGAAATGTGAGCAGGGTAAGTTCTTGCAAAAGCAAACGCCATGAAACGATTGTCATTCCTGCTGCTTTGTATGTGCATGTGGCTTGCTACAAGTGTGGAAGCCCACAAACCCGTATGGGCCAAAGACATTGCGCCTATTCTGTACAAGCATTGTACCTCCTGTCACAATGACTTGGGGCTAGCTCCTTTTCCCTTGTTGACTTACGAGCAGGCCTATCTCAATCGTTTCTCGATCATGTCGTCGGTGAAAAAGGGGCACATGCCGCCTTGGCCGCCAGATCCAAGTTATAGCCGCTTTGCTGGAGAGCGCCGCTTAACGGAGGACGAAACCCATTTGATCGAAGAATGGTGCAGTGGCAATGCCTCTTATGGCGATCCTAAAGATGCGCCAAAGGTGCCCATTTACACCAATGCATCGGGTCTGGACAAGCCGGATCTGGTGGCCGAAATGCCCGAGTATACTGTGCCTAGCAATAAGGATGTGTACCGTAACTTTGCCATCAAAAATCCACTTGGCCTCAATCAATTCATCACGGGCTACGATTGCTTGCCTGGCAACCCCAAAATCGTACACCACATCTTGGTCTTTGCAGATACTACGGGGACTGCCCTGCGCTTGGATGCCAACGACCCCCAGCCTGGATATTCGGGCTTTGGTGGCGTAGGCGTTTCCTCCGCTGAACAGATTGGTGCCTGGGTGCCGGGCATGAGTGCCATTTTTTATCCCAAAGGCATGGGGCAATTGTTGTCCAAAAACGCTGCCATCGTGCTGCAAGTCCATTATGCACCAGGATCGCAAGGGCTGAAAGACAAGTCGCGCTTCATCGCCCGAACAGGAACAGGACAAATTCGCCGGATAACCACTATCCCATTGCTCAACCACTATTTTTCCCTGACCAACGGTCCCTTGGTTTTGCCAGCCAATCAGGTTAAAATGGTCAAGTCGCAGTTTCAGGTTCCCATCAAAGGCACCCTGATTGCCATTGCGCCACACATGCACTTATTGGGCAAATCATTCAAAGTTTGGGCAGTAACCCCTACAAAAGATACCATCAGGCTCATTCGCATCAACGATTGGGATTTTCATTGGCAGGGTACTTACCTTTATGAAAAGGCAGTGGTCTTTCCAGTAGGTACAATGTTGTATGGCGAAACAGTTTATGACAATACCGTCAACAACCCAGAAAACCCCAATGACCCACCGAAAGAAGTGCGCGTTGGCGAAGGCACTGGCGATGAAATGATGTTGGTCTATTTTACCTTCGCAGCCTACCAGCAAGGGGATGAAAACCTGCTGCTCACTCCGCAAGTACCCACACCTAATCGCAATTTGAGTCGCCCTTTGAGCCTGGATTTGAAACTCAGTCCCAACCCCACCCGCGATGAGTTGCAATTGCAACTGGAACTGCCCGAAGCCGAACGCCTGTGGATCGATATTTTTGATGCCCAAGGCAGAACGGTAAAAAGCCTGAGTGCCGCCGATCCGGCGGCGGCGGGCTTGCAGCAACGCCAGTTCAATGTATCTGAGCTGGCTCCAGGGGCATATTTCCTGCGTTTGCGTACGGAGTCTCGTTATGGAGTGGCCAGTTTTATTGTGGAGTGAGTTCATCACTCAATCACTACCGCCCCATGCACCTCTAATTTAGGAATTGCTACCCGGATACGGCCATCTTTTTCAGTTTTGAACGGTAAAACCTGGTTGCCAGGTTGCCAAATCACTCGTTTGGGCGTTTTTTCAGGGCGCAACAGCAGGCTGATGCCATAAAGCGGGGGCAATTCCTCATAGCTGTAGTTGTTGGGATTGGCGTGCTGACCACCACTGTTGATCAGGTGAATGACCGTTTTGTTGTCTTTTTTGCTCAAAATGGTGTGTACCAGGCTGGAGCCCTTGATTTCTAGGGCTTGTTGGGGAAATACATGATCGACCAAATCAATCATGTATTTTCGCAAAGCTTCGGATCGGTAATTGTTGTAATTGTTGCCCAAATCGTGGTAGATGCCGATGATTTTGCCCTGCCCATATCTGTTGATAGAGCAAAAGGGCATGGTATTTTTCCCAAAATCCCAAGATGTAGAGATCGAGCCCATCGTTCCAGGTTCCCAGATTAGTTTAACCTCCTGAAACCAACCTTTCAAGCCAGCTTTGTAGGTACCATACCCCATGTAATTCTGATACGCCTCAAGTTCTTTTGGCGCACCAATAAAAGTCACATTCAATTCCTTTTCAAAATCCTTCACCGCTTTTCCTCCGATGATCATCAGGCTACCGCCATTGCGGGCATAGGCCAGTAGTTTCTCCTTCACCGCTTCATCCATGCCCACCCATTCAGGTACGACGAGCAGGCCATATTGATCCTGGCGGCCATCGAGGTGGTGCTCCATCAGGATTTCGGTGGAATGTTGGCCGTCCATCAGCAAGTAAAGGATGCCCTGCATGTTTTGGGTGCCGCCGTCGCCGTAAACGCTGGTTTTGGTTTTTTTCCAGGCAGAAGTGGAGTAGAGAATGCCTACTTGCGGCACGATTTTGTTTTTGTGGGAGATGGTCTGTCGGGCCCGGCAAAATGATGCCAATTCTGCCATGCGCTGGAAGGTGTATGGCCGGATTGATGCGTCGTTGTTTTGGGTCCAATACGACTGAAACCCACCACCCATTGCGATGACCTCGGCGGCTTCTTGCTGGAGTTGTACCAAGGATTTGTCGGTATGCACCCCTTCCTTAGCTTTGTCCCAACTGCGTGAAAAACTCCAGGCCATCAAGTCCCAGGGTTTGCCTTGCAAGGCCAGGCAGCGGGCCTGAAATGCTGCGCTGTACACCGAGTTGTTGGGACTGAGGTCGCCTGAAAGGAAGTCGAGATCAAGGGTAATCGGTTCGGGCATCATCGAAGAGTAGGCCCAATTGCTGGTGATTTGAAACTGCGGATGGGTTTGGTGCACAGCGTCCACATAGCGCTGGACGTGCTTTTTGAATTGGCTACGCTGAAATTCGATGAAAGGCAAAAACCCAGGCTCTTCCAGGCTTTTGGGGATGGTTTTGATCCCAGTCGCTTGCTGAAAAGCCGCGATGCCTTGGGGGGAATAGTCCCCCTCTACTGCCCAACAATCGCCATCGACCCAGGCTCCGTCAATTTTGTACACCTCGGCCAATTCACGCAGTTGTGGGATCATCAGCGAGTCGAGGTAAGGGCTCCAGAAGGCGGTTTTGGAAGTGCTTTTTTCGCCTTTGGCGTTCATGATGGCCCAGTTGGGGTGGGCTGCTACCGCCGCATCGTCCCACACGCCTGAGTAGTGAACGAACAAGGGCACGCCTTGCCGCAAAGTCGCTTCCCGCCACATGCGCAAGGCGTCTTTTTTGAAAAAAGCCACTTGAGTGCCGTACTTACTGGGGTAGCTGGTCACACCAGGGTGGCCTTTGCAATCAACTTGCACGTAATCGGGCCGGGTAGCGCGCAAAAATGTATCAAGCATTCCAGGTCGAATGGTTCCACCCACCGTATCATTACGGCTGGCATGAAAATCGAAGTGAAAACCCAGGAAAGCGTCGCTGCGACGCAAGGGAGTTTTTTGGGCCTGGGCGGTGGTGGCGAGCAGGAGGCTGGTGATGAGTAGGTGGAAGAGGCGCATGGATCGAATTCTTTGGCCAACGTAGAAAATGAATCGATGCCAAGATAACAAAGTGGAACTACTCCCCCTCCTCTACAGGCGTAAAATCCCCATCCAAACCCACGAAATTTTCCCCATCCCATTTTTCCACCAAAACCTGGTCGATTCTTTTTTCCGCCGATACAAAATTGACGCCGATCAGGTAAAGCGCCTTGGGCTGCGCAAGGAAAGGCTTGGCATAACCCTGGGCTTTGATCTGGGCCAAAGCACCTTCGGCGGTACCGTCCAATTTGAACTCAAAAATATAAATGGCTTTGAAAGCGATGCAAATGGTATCCAAGCGGCCTTCAAGGCTTTGCACCTCTGAAAAAGTAGCCAGTCCCGTGCTGTACATCAGCACGTGCATGATGGTATGAAAGTAACCCTCTGAACGCTTTACAACGTCATAGCCCGTGGAGGCGATGACTGGGGCGAAGACTTGAAAGGCGGGTTTTAGTTCTTGGTTTTCGAGGTGCATACGCAATTTGAAAGACAAGGTATGGTCGGTGTAATCTACGGCTTTGCCCACGTATTCGGCGAGTAAATGCTTGGCAAAGGAAGATCGCACTTCGCGATTAGGAAAACCAAGGGTGTATTCTTTTTCCCATTCCAGTTGTTCCACTTGTTTAATGGTCAAGTAGCCTGCCTGAAACAACAAGGCAAGGCTGTAAAACTCCTTCAAATTGGCACTTTTCAATAAATCTGCGCCAGTTTTTAGGTTTTCCAAGTCAATCATGGTTAAACCTTGATGCTTTACACCCTTTACCAAAGTTGTAGGTGTTCCGGTATCAAACCAGTAGCTTTGAAAGGAGGAACTCTGAAAAAAATTGACGATTGCAAAAGGGTTGTAAACCTGATTTTCACTGATTCTGTCCCAAGAATAGCCGTTGTAGTAAAACTTGATATGATTTAATATCTCTTCTTCAGTTCGCCGGAGTTTTTTTGCTGCCTCAGCTATGTATGCAGCGAAGTAATGTCGCAACTCCGCTTCTGTAAAGCCAAACAAAGTGCTGAAGCGCTCATCTAAGCTTAGGTCATTTACCATGCTTAATTCGGCAAGTGCCCCCAAATGGCCAATTTTACTATACGCAACCACATTAGGTTTTGTGCAAATTTTGAAAGTTGAGAGTGATCAAAGACTTCAAATCCTGTTGAGTTTCAGGGTCAGAATTGACTTTATTCATTGCATTTCTAATAGCTTCATGAAA
>JAAFJY010000002.1 GCA_013299105.1 Chitinophagales bacterium
TCAGTGGTGGTAAGCGGGCAAAAGAGGGCTGTTTTTTAACTGTGCGGGCCATGTAATAAGCATTGTGCGGCAAAGTTCTTTGTACCCGTATCGCAGGATGCACATTCTTAAAAAACACATAGGGGAGCCCTATTTATCATCTCTCTGGGAAGAAATGAGTCGAGGGGCCACTCGAACGGTAATTTCGAAACCATAAATTGGCCATCTGGGGAATTGCTGAACGAAAAGTATACTCAAGTCTAATGTATTGGTTTTCAGCATAATGCACTTTTTCTTTTTTTCTTGACAAAAAAAGAAACAAAAAAGTCAAGGGCTGTGATCAAATCCTGCGATTTTGCTTGAAAGTGCTGGCGGGAATCCACCAAACTCGCTCCTTCGTCGCTCAGACAGTGGTGGCTTCTGATCCGCCGCGCTTTAAAGCGCCCTTTCGCAAAATCGGGATTTTCTCAAGGCCCATTTGGGCTCCGATCAAGTATCCGTAAAAAAGTTTGACTTTTTACATCAGATTGGAGCCGCACCCATTAAAAAATCTGAGCGTCCCAAGCGTATGAACAGGAGCATGAGGAACCACAAATCTCCAGCGAGCCCCTAAATCATATGTCGTATCTCGTATGTCGTCTATCGTATATCATTCATCCATGGGCCGAGAACTCACACAAGCCTAATTCCCCCTTTCACACCCCAGCCGCCAGCCGCGCCGCCTGGTCAATCGCCCTTTTCGCGTCCAATTCCCCAGCCTCGTAAGCCCCACCAATAAGGTGCACGGTTTTGCCCTGGGCTTGCAGGGGTTCGTACAAGTCGCGCAAAGGCAATTGGCCAGCACAAATGACCACGCTGTCCACTTCCAGGACTTGAGGAGCACCTTTGATGGAAATATGCAGACCTTGATCGGTAATTTCTTGGTATTCTACCGCGCCGATCATTTTTACCTGGCGGTTTTTCAGGCTGCTACGGTGGATCCAGCCCGTGGTTTTGCCCAGGCGATCACCTAATTTGCCCGTGCTGCGTTGTAAAAGAAAAACTTCGCGGGCCGCTTTTGGTTCTTCTGGGTCGATCAAGCCTCCCTTTTGGGTGTGTTGCATGTCTACCCCCCACTCTTCCATAAAAGCGGGAATACTCAGGCTGGTTGATTGCTCGTGTTGGGTCAAAAATTCAGCCACATCAAATCCAATCCCGCCAGCACCAATGATGGCCACTTTTTGGCCGGGCACTTTATGGCCCCTCAGTACTTCCTGATAGCCCATGACCTTCGGATGGTCCAGGCCCTTGATCTGGGGTATCCGTGGCAAAACCCCAGTTGCCAGGATGATTTCATCAAAATTTCCAGCCAATAAAACATCTGCATTGACTTTTTGTCCCAAATGTAGGTTTACCCCATGTTTGAACAACTGCCCCGCAAAATAGCGGAGCGTTTCGTGGAATTCTTCCTTACCAGGAATCTGTTTGGCGAGGTTGAACTGGCCGCCGATCTCTTTTTCTGCTTCAAACAGGTGTACCTCATGGCCACGCAAGGCGGCTACGCTCGCAAAAGCCAGGCCAGCCGGACCTGCACCCACCACCGCCAGTTTTTTCTTATGTTGGGTGGGAAGGTAGTTGAGCTCGGTTTCGTATGCAGCACGCGGATTGACCAGGCAGGAAGCTTGTTTGTTCTCAAAAACGTGGTCCAGGCAAGCCTGGTTGCAGGCGATGCAGGTATTGATTTCCTGGGCGCGACCTTGCTTGGCCTTGAGTACAAACTCCGGATCAGCTAGTAGGGGGCGGGCCATGGAAACCATGTCAGCATGACCTTCTTCCAGGATTTTTTCAGCTATCTCTGGAGTATTGATGCGATTGGTGGTCACCAAAGGGATTTTGACTTCGCCCATCATGCGCTGGGTTACCCAGGAAAAACCCGCTCTGGGCACCATCGTCGCGATGGTCGGTACCCGCGCTTCGTGCCAGCCGATACCCGTATTGATGATCGTAGCACCTGCGGCTTCGATGGCTTTGGCCAACTGCACTACTTCTTCCCAAGTGCTGCCATTGGGCACCAGGTCGAGCATTGACAAACGATAAATGATGATGAAATTGGGACCAACGGCCTCTCGTACTCTCCTGACTATTTCCACCGGAAAACGCATGCGATTGGCGTATTCTCCACCCCATTCATCGCTGCGCTTATTGGTTTTACTGACGATGAATTGGTTGATCAAATAACCTTCTGAGCCCATGATTTCCACCCCGTCGTAACCCGCTTCTTGGGCCAGGCGTGCGCAATTGGCAAAATCCTTGATCGTGCCATTGATCCCGCCACGTGAGAGCTCCCAGGGCTTGAAGGGCGAAATAGGCGATTTGATTGAACTTGGCGCTACCGCCAAAGGGTGGTAAGCATAACGCCCGGTATGCAGGATTTGCATACAGATTTTACCCTCTTCGGCGTGTACTGCTTCAGTAATCAGTTGGTGTTTTTTGACCTCAGATTGGGTGCTCAATTTGGCCGAAAAGGGAGCTACCCAGCCAGCGCGATTGGGCGCAATGCCCCCCGTGACAATCAAGCCTACTTGGCCGCGTGCGCGTTCTGCAAAATAGGCTGCCAAGCGCTGAAAACCATTTTTACTTTCCTCCAAGCCCGTGTGCATGGAGCCCATGAGTACGCGGTTTTTCAGGGTGGTGAAGCCCAAATCGAGGGGTTTCAGCAGGTGTGGGTACTTGTGTTCGGACATTGAAAAAGGTGGTTTTGACATCCGCCAGCCGGAATTTCAGCGAAATTACGCTAGAAACGCAAAGCAATGCAGCATGTTCAGCGTTTTTTACAGAAAAAATGAACATAAAGGGCTGTAAATGCTCCACTAGGCGATAAAATGTTCCAGGTTTCGGGTAATCCTATTAAATTCAGGCGCAGAGCGCATGCTGAGCGCAGACTTTATACCAAATCGTGCTGTTTATGAAAAACCTAATCCTGACCTTCGCTCTTTTGGGCACTTTCCAGCTCTTGGCCCAAGACGAGCCCACTGATTTCCTCAGTGCTGAATTCCACAAAGGGCGACGCGAAGCATTGCGGGCGAGTATGCCCAAAAATTCAGTTGCCGTCTTTTTTGCCAATCCCGTGCGCAACCGCGCCAACGATGTGGACTACCTTTACCACCAGGATCCGAATTTTTACTACCTCACAGGCTACAAAGAACCCAATGCCATGTTGGTACTTTTTGCCGATCCACAAACCGGGGCTGACGGAAAAACTTATACGGAGTTGTTTTATGCCCAATCCCGCGATGCCCGCCGCGAGCGCTGGGACGGCAAAAGGCTGGGGCCGGAAGGCGTAAAAGCCAAGCTGGGGATCGAACAAGCGTATGACCACCACGAGTTCAAAAACAGCACAGTCGAGTTCAAGAAGTTTGACAAAGTCCTGTTTTTTGACTTCAAAAACGACGCCCGCGATACGCCCGATGATGCCGACATCGTGGACCTGACCCAGCAATTTCGCGAAAAGGCGGGTATTCCGGCTAATTTCAACGGAGCCCGCGAAACGCTGTACAGCCAATTGCGCGGAGCGACGGAAGAAAATTTCAAGCAGGTAGCCGAAACCGTTTTTGCTCGCTATGGGCGCAATCCTGCCATGCGCAACGATGAGCATTTACAGGCTTTCATCAAGGCAAAAGATGGCAAAGAGGCCATGAAAGTGATTAAAAACATGCCTCAATTGCCCAGCAACCTCGACATGAGTTCCCTGAGTCCCAAGCTGGGCAAGTTGCGCATGGTCAAATCGCCAGAAGAAATGAAACTGCTGCGCAAGGCAGTGGAAGTCTCCTGCGTGGGCCAGGCTGAAGTGATGAAAGCCATGAACCCCGCCATGTCGGAAATGGAAATCCGAGGCATCCACGAGTATGTGTTCCGGCGTTATGGCTCGGAGTACGAGGGCTACCCTTCGATCGTTGGTTCAGGGCACAATGCCTGTGTGCTGCATTATGTGGAAAACAACCGCCCCCGTATGGGCTCCGACCTGGTACTCATGGACTTGGGGGCCGAATACCGTGGTTATACTGCTGACATCACCCGTACCGTACCCGCCGATGGTACTTTTTCGCCTGAGCAAAAAGCCATTTATGAAATTGTGCTCGAAGCCCAGGAGGCGGCTTTCAAAGCCTGCAAGCCTGGCACCCCCATGCGAGAAACCACCCGCATTTGCCGCGAGGTAGTGGACAAAAGACTGGTCGAAATTGGGCTGGTCAAAGCTGGCGAGCAGCACGAATATTTCCCGCATGGAGTTTCACACCACATCGGCTTGGACGTACACGACCTCAGCGATGGTGGCCCCATGGCCGAAGGCGTGGTCATCACCGTAGAGCCAGGGGTATACATTCCGCCCAATAGCCCTTGCGACCCCAAATGGTGGGGCATTGGTGTGCGCATCGAAGACGATTTGCTGATCACCAAAGACGGGTATGAGTTGCTTTCCAAGTATGCGCCGAGGACCGTGGCCGAGATCGAAAAAATGATGGCCCTGCCCAGTCCTTTGGATGGCTATGCGTTGCCAAATTTGGATAAGAAGTGAGGAAAATGACTGGTGACATTCTTACTGGGGGATGGGTTTCCGCATTCAATGTTAACTCAATGTTAATTTTATGTAAATTTTAATTCAAAATCCATACCTTTGGGGCATGGCGGGCACAATTCCCCGGCTTAACCCGAACATGAAAAACTACGTTAAGCTGCCTGACGCGGATCAGGTGAAACTTATTCGGCATTACCTCGACCAAGAAAAAGGGCTGTTTTTTTACTTTCGGCACATGTGCCTGCGCATGCAGGACCACTTCAGCACCCTTTTGCCCTTGGATAAAATGCCCAAGGTGTTCATCCACGGCAATCCGCATACCGAAAACTATGTAATTACCGAACGTGGAGCTGGCATGGTCGATTTTGACCGTTCGCGGATCGGGCCTTATGCTTGGGACGTAGTACGCTTTTTGTGCTCTCTTTCGCTCAAACGCGCCGACACCAGTACCCCTTTTCTCTCTGCGCCCGTGTTGGAGTATTTTCGGGAAGGCTACATGCGGGGTTTTGAACTACACAAAACACCTTACAAAGAGGTATCCAAAACTGTGGACAAAGCCAATTTCGACATCTGGTACCCCAGCACCCGCGAGTACCTAGAAGCAGAGGTGAAATGGGCCAAGGAAATCCACAAGTCGCCCCTAAAACCCAACAACAAGGCCGTTCAAAAAATCCTGGAAAGCTACCTGAAAAGCCGCAACGAAGAAGCCTTACTGAAAACCTACCGTGTAGAAATGGTGGGCAAAGCCAAAGGCACTTTCGGCAACAAGCGACTATTGTTGGTTTTAGACCCTAAACAGGCCAGTGCCGATAAAATCTTGCTAGAACTCAAAACGGTGTACCAGGATGCCGATATGCCTCATTTTTTCAATCCGCACCGCCACCACGGCCTGCGCATGATCAAGGCTTCGGACCTTTATGCTCCACAGGTTGAGCAGCGCCTGGGCTATGCCACCTACAAAGGCCAAGAGTATTGGGGGCGTCAAATCCCACCTTCCAGTGCCAAAATCAAAAACAAGCTCAACGAATTTGAACAGGTCGATATCGCCTATTCGGTAGGCACACAATTGGGTCGTGCGCACCGCAAGTCTTTGCAAAAAGGGGCCAAACCCGATGCTTTGTTCAAGCATTTCCTACAAAATTATGACCTCTTCATCGGCATTGGCTTGCAAATGAACCAAGAACTGATCCAGGGTCATCACAAATACATTGAGCTGTACCACCATAAATTGAGCGCATTAAGGGAGGACCAAGCGGAAGCCGAGCACCTCACACTCACCACCCATTGATCCATGAATGGCATTGCTTTGGCATTGCTGGCCTTTGGGGTTGGCTTGGCAGCGGTCATTTCGGCTTTGTTTGGTTTGGCTGGGGGGACCATCGTATTTGCATTGCTGAGTTGGACATTCGACGCCAAGCAGGCCATTCCCTTGCACGCTGCGGTACAGGTGGTTGGCAATTTGTCGCGTTTTGGGGTCTTTTGGCAGCATATCCACTGGCGGGTAGTGGGTTTATTTTCCATTTTACTCATTCCTGGAGCTTGGCTGGGAGCTTTATTTTATCAATGGTTCAATCCTGATTTAATCAGCCTATTGGTAGGCATTTTTATTTTGCTCAGCTTGTTTTTGCCCGAAAAAAAACGGCAAAATAGCCCAAACTGGGTATTGGTAGGCATTGGTTTCTTGTCCAGTTTTTTGGGCATGATCGTGGCTGTTACGGGCCCTTTTATTGCCTCGTTTTTTGTACTCAATCAGCTCAGCAAAGAAGACTTGGTTGCTACCAAGTCGGTTTGTCAGGCCATGACCCAAATTGTCAAGACCCTGGTTTTTTCCCTGAGTGTAGGGTTCCAATTTGACGTTTATGGCCACATACTATTGATTATGGGCATCGCTACCATCTTAGGCACTTTAGCTGGCAAATTTTTATTGGCTAAAATGAGTGAGCAACATTACAATGTACTCAATCGTGGCTTGCTGGGACTGATTGGCAGCCTGATGATTGCTGGCGTGTTGTGGAAATGGGCGCAGTAGGGTTCAATTTATCTCCGTATCTTTCGCTGCCTTTTTGGCCGATTTTGTGTTGCTAAACGCCTGCTCATCTCTGGCACAATCCTTGTCATGACTATAGTACATCATTCATGCGCTGCATCAATGGATAAAAACGACAGGTTTGACGCTAAAACCATTACCTTGTCGCGCCATTTTGACAGCTGTTGAAAAGTTAGCGCTTGAAAGTATTGGAAATTTTATTTATCTTTCGTTCCTGAGGACGCAAAAAATAGGGTAAACGGATTTGGGTTTAGCAAATTTGTTCACCGTATTTTGGCTCAAATCCCAATTGACGAAATGTTTCTCTTTTCCACTTCTTTTCAACTTTCAACCTTTCAACCTTTCATCTTACTCAACCCCCAAATCCTTCAAATACAATCAAATGTTTGATAGCATAATGGCCAATAGAAATTTAGACGATGACAATGACTTTCTCCCAATCATGGGTCTGGGAGAGGACGACGGCATTTTGTCTGATTTGGAATATCCTGGCACATTGCCGATTCTGGCACTGAAAAATACGGTTCTGTATCCTGGTGTAGTCACGCCCATCACCGTAGGGCGCGACAAGTCGATTCGAGCAATCAATGAGGCTTACGACAAAGATCGCTTGATTGGAGTATTGTCCCAAAAGGATGTCGACGTCGAAAATCCTCATACCGAGGACTTGTTCAAAACCGGGACGGTTGCCCATATTTTGAAGTTGTTGCGCATGCCTGATGGCTCCATCACCGCTATTTTGCGGGGGCAGAAGCGCTTCAACCTGATCAACATGAGGCAAGAAAGCCCCTACATGGAGGGCGAAGTTGAAATTTTGGACAATCCGCCAAAAGATGAAAGCCTGGAATTTGAAGCCCTGATTTCCAGCATCATGGACCAGGCGCAACGCATCATCGAGCTTTCGCCCAACATCCCGCAGGAGGCAATGAACATGCTCCGGGGCATCAAGGACCCTGCGTTTTTGCTTAATTTTATTTCCAGCAACCTCAATACTAAGCTCGAAATCAAACAGGAAATCCTGGAAATGAACGACTTGCAGGAAAAAGGCCACCTGGTATTGCGCGAAATGCAGACCCAACTGCAAATGCTGGAACTGAAAGACAGCATCGAAAACCGAGTGCGCGGAGACCTAGAAAAACAGCAGCGCGACTATTTCCTCAACCAGCAACTCAAAACCATTCAGGACGAGTTGGGTCAAAATCCCCAGGAAGAAGACATCAAAAACCTGGAAAGAAGGGCTTTGGACAAAGTTTGGCCTGAGGTGGTGACCAAGCATTTCGACAAGGAAATTGCCAAAGTACGCCGCATGAACCCCCAGGCAGCTGAGTATTCAATCCAAGTCAATTACCTGGAAGTGATGCTCGATTTGCCCTGGCAGCAATACAGTGAGGAAAAAATTGACCTCAAAAAGGTCAAAAAAATCTTGGACAAAGACCATTTTGGCTTGGAAAAAGTCAAAGAGCGCATCTTGGAGCACTTGGCAGTGTTGAAACTGAAAGGCGATTTCAAAGCGCCGATCCTCTGTTTAGTTGGCCCTCCAGGCGTGGGTAAAACCTCCTTGGGCAAGTCAATTGCTAGGGCTTTGGACCGCGATTTTGTGCAAATGTCCTTGGGTGGTATTCACGATGAAAGTGAGATTCGTGGCCACCGCAAGACGTACATCGGGGCTATGCCCGGCCGCATCATTCAGTCGCTCAAAAAAGCGGGTACGGGTAATCCCGTGTTTTTATTGGATGAAATCGACAAAATAGGACGCGATTTTCGGGGCGACCCTTCTTCGGCTCTGCTTGAGGTATTGGACCCCCAACAAAACGACCATTTTTACGACAATTACCTGGAGTTGGATTACGACTTGTCGAAAGTCTTGTTCATTGCCACCGCCAATGGCCTGAGCACCATCCAGGCACCCTTGCTCGACCGCATGGAGATCATTGAAATCAGTGGTTATTCTTTGGAAGAGAAAGTAGAAATTGCCAAACGCCACCTCATCCCTGAGCAGTTGGCTGCGCATGGTTTGGGCGGCTCGCAGGTGAAAATCGGGGTAAAAGCCCTGAAAAAAATCATCCAAGAGTATACTCGTGAGTCGGGTGTGCGCTCACTCACCCGCCAGTTGGCCTCAATCATGCGCCATACCGCTAAAAATGTGGCGATGGAAGAAGCGATCTCCGGCGAAGTGAACGAAGAGGATCTGCAAAAAATCATGGGCATCCCCATCTATTCATCGGAATTGTACCAGGAAAAACAAGTGCCTGGCGTAGCAATTGGACTGGCCTGGACCCAAATGGGCGGTGAGATTCTGTTTGTAGAATCCAGTCTAAGCAAAGGCGGGGGCCGTCTGCAACTTACGGGCAACCTGGGCGATGTAATGAAGGAGTCAGCGACCACCGCCCTCAGCTACATCAAAGCACATTGCCAGGATTTGGGCTTGGAGCCCGAGACTTTGGAAAGGCAAGACATCCATATCCATATTCCCGAAGGCGCAATCCCCAAAGACGGACCTTCAGCGGGCGTGACCATGCTTACTGCGATCACTTCAGCCTTCACCAGGCGCCCTGTGAAGTCATTTTTGGCCATGACCGGTGAAATCACCCTGCGCGGTAAAGTGTTGCCCGTTGGTGGCATCAAGGAAAAAATTCTAGCTGCCAAACGTGCAGGCTTGAAAGAAATCATCCTCTGCAAAGTGAACCGCAAGCACGTAGAAGAAATCAATGCCAATTACATCCAGGGCCTCAAATTCCATTACGTGGAAACAATGAAAGACGTGCTGGATTTGGCTTTGGAGAAGAAAGCGAAGAGAGGTTGAGTAGTTGAGACGACCTGACGATTCATGTTTCGTCAGGTCGTCTCATTTTGTGAGATGGGCTGTACCCACCGTTGACGTATTTCACCTTTTCAGGGCCATTTTTTAGAAAATTCAATCGCAAACTCCAACGAGCACTTCTTCTCAACTCCTAAACTAATTCACCAAATCTGGTAATGCTCCAACTGAATGCTCTCTTGGTAAAACAAGCGCGTGGTTTCCTCAAAAGATTGGGTATAATCCGACACATAGAAACGGTGGGGACGCTTTTTCTCTGGATTGAGCAAGTCATTTTGGCCCAATTTACGGGCTACTTCCTCGGCCACAATGTGCGTAGAGTCGAATATTTTGACCTTGTGTGCAAAATATGCTTCGATATCAGTCCGAATCAACGGATAGTGCGTACAAGCCAAAAGCAAGGCCTCAATGGCCTCAAAACCAGGATGCGAAAGATAAGTATCCAAAATGGCTTTGCTGGCCTGGTTGTGTACAAAGCCTTCCTCGATCATTGGCGCGAGCAAGGGCGTGGCCAGGGATTCTACTTGCAAGGTGGGTTGCAGGCGGTGCAATTGCTTGTCGTAAATGCCAGAGCGGACGGTAGCCTTGGTGGCGATGTAGCCTACTTTGGAAAAATTTTGTTCAGCAGCTGCCGCCACCAGTGGGTCGACAACATTGACAAAAAGGGCTTGTTCGCGGAAAAACTCCAGCAGCACATCGTAGGCCACAGAGGAGGCCGAGTTGCAGGCAACCACGATCATCTTGCAACCCTGGTCGAGCAAAAACTTGCTGATGCGCAGGCAATAGTAACGAATGGCATCGGCGGACTTGTCGCCATAGGGCAAGTGGGCCGTGTCGCCAAAATAGATCAATTCTTCATTGGGCAATTCACGAACAATGGCATTGGCAACCGTTAGGCCACCAATGCCAGAGTCAAAAATCCCAATGGGTTGGGATGGCTTGGTCTTGGACACAAAAAATGCTTGACAGTTGAGCTTTTACACTCACTTGATTTTAAACGCCCAATTTCTTTTTCACCATTGCAGAGACATCCATTGCTGAATCGAAATGCAGCAACACGCCTTGGTCAAAGATGTACTGGTAGCCATTTTCAGAGGCAACAGCTTTGATGGCAGTGTTGATTTCGTCCATGATGGGCTTCAGCAGTGCTTCACGCTTGTCTTGCAGTTGCTTCATCATGTCCTGCTCGTAATCGAGGATTTTCTGGCGTTCTTCTTCCAGTTTTTTCTCCGTTTCTTCCTGAATTTTGGGTGGTACTTCACCAGCTTCCACTTTTTTCTGGAATTCGGCAACTTTGGTTTGGAAAGCAGTGACCATATCCTGGCCTTTCTTCTGCAATTGCTTTTGGAAAGCTTCCAGGTCCGTGTCGGCTTGCTTTACTTTTGGAAGTTCGGCCATGAGTGCAGCGGAGTTCAGGTAGCCAAATTTCTGGGCATGAGCACCAAAGCTCAGCAGCAGCGCTACCAACATCATTCCGCTAATCTTCACAAGTCTGTTCATTGTTGTCACTATTTCAATTTGGTACAAAATGCCGTTAGAATCACCTTTTGCCTTAGAAAAGGCTTCAGGTGAGGACTTTTGGCCCGCAAAAGTAGTATTTTTTGCATTCTGCGGGCCAAAACTGGGATATTAGTATTTGAGCTAAAATCGCTCTCTTACTTCAACTTATTGATGACATCCTCGGTCTTGTCGTACTGCGGATTGGCAAAAATCATGCCTGCTGAGCCGCCTTTGTCGAAGATGAAATCAAAGCCTCTTTCTTTGGCGTAGGCTTCGATGGCCGCGTACACGCGGTCCTGGATGGGCTGTACCAGTTCTTTGCGGCGCTGGAACAAGGCTCCATCGGGACCGAAGCGGCTTTTTTGCAGGTCGCGAACGTCCTTTTCCTTGGCCATGATCTCGTCTTCGCGCTGGCGGCGCGCTTCATCGCTTAAAAGGACTTGCTCCGCTTGAAAACGGTTGTATAGCCCTTTGATTTTATCGTATTCCAGGGCAATTTCTTGGCGCCACTTAGCTGAAAGCTTGTCCAACTCGTCTTCTGCGACCTGGTATTCTTTCACACTACTAAGTACCCGTGATACATCAACACTGGCAATGCGCTGGGCCTGGGCACTGAAAAAAGTAGCCGCAACAAGGGCCAGGGCAAATGAAACTTTTCTGATGAGCTTGATAGCGTGCTCCTTCATAGGACCGGATTTTATTAGATTGACAACACTTGTTTTATGCAAGCAGTCGGACATTATGACGGACTGCCTGTATGAATGTAACAGTAAGATACACCTTATATGTAATGTACCCCCAGGCTTTAACGATAGTTTAACCGCTGGCCGTGTTTTGGGATGGTAGATGTTAAGGATTTTTGGGAAATGTGGAGGAGGAAGGGGGGCAAAGATAGCCGATTGAGCGAAAAATTGAATTGCTCTTTCCTCAAAAACTACAATGTCCGCTCCCTTGAACACCCCAAAGCAGCCCCAGGCTAAATTTTTACCATTTTTCCAGCTAACTTTCCCCCATAAACCTATTAAACCATGCGCAACTGGATTTTTTGCTTGTTGATCAGCACCTTCAGCACGGGGATGCTCAGTGCTCAGAACCCTGATTTTGATGCCATTCGCCAAGCGCTGATGGACCAACAAGCAGCCTGGAACCGGGGCGACATCCCCGCGTTCATGCAGCATTATTGGCAATCGGACGACTTGCAATTCATTGGAGCCAGCGGCGTAACCAAGGGCTGGCAAGCTACCCTCGACAATTACTACCGCCGCTACCCCGACCGCGCCACGATGGGCCAACTCAAATTTGGTGTTGTGAGCATGGAAAAACTGAGTCCCAAAAGTGTATTTCTAGTAGGTACCTGGGATTTGACGCGCGAAAAAGACGCACTGGGTGGCTATTTTGTGCTGATTTGGAAAAAAATCAAAGGCCGCTGGCTGATTACCGCCGATCATACAAGTTCACGTTGAGTAAGCTGATAGTGTCATGGAAGAAATCAACACCAAACAACCCATGTCCAAGTCTCGCCTAGAGGCTTTTTCAGATGGGGTGATTGCCATCATCATCACCATCATGGTTTTTGATTTGAAACTAACTGAGTTGCCAGTACAATTTTCTAGACAGGAGGTCTGGCAAGCTTTTAGCGAGTTATTACCCAAGTTTGGGGCCTATACCATGAGCTTTGTGGTATTGGGCATTTTGTGGCTCAACCACCACCGCATGTTCGACCAGTTGAAGCACAGCACCACAGGGTTGGTGTGGTTCAACCACCATCTTTTATTTTGGATGAGTTTGATCCCATTGCCTACTGCTTTTTTGGAAAAACATCCTCTTTTGCCCGAAGCAGGCCTGTTTTATGGCATCATCATGGGCATGAATGCTTTTGCTTTTACCCTTTTGCGTTGGTATGGGGCCGTGCGGGCCAAAATCATGCCCAATGAAGCGTTTTTTCACCGCAGCAACATCATTTCTACCAGTTTGTACTTCGCGGGCGCAGGTTTGGCAATGGTCAATATTTGGCTGGCTTACCTAATCTTTATTGGTATCCCGCTCTGGTATTTTTTGCCCGATCGGATTGAAGCCCGGCAGGCGAAATTGCAGGATTTGAGCAAACGAATCCATAAAAAGTAGCAGGCCACTAAAAGTTTGATACCACCTTTGTGATTCGTTTACCTTGTTTCACCTTACTGAAAACTTCGGAGAAAAGCGATCTCGATCATCAAGCGAGACTTTTTTGTCTAAACCAGAATTTTCAGAATTGCGGAATTGCAGAATTACTTGTGTGACATTGACCAATTTTTTCTAAACCAGAATTTGAAAGAATTTCAGAATTGGCCCGCTTCGCGGTCAGAATCGCTTCATATTCACCATAAAAATCACGAAAATTCACAGCTACAAAAACTTCTCCGAAGTTTTCAGCACCTTAAATAAATGCATGAAAAACATCGACAAGATCAGTTTGGAGAACGCCTTCCGCCTTTTTGATTCAGGAGACCTTGAACAAATAGAAGAGGGCACCACCCAAGGTTTGCAAGCCATCCATCGATACTTGTTTGAGGGCTTGTATGATTTGGCAGGGGAAATTCGTACTCAAAATATTTCAAAAGGTGGGTTTAGGTTTGCGACAGCCTTGTATTTGAAGGAGGCTTTGGCTAAGGTGGAGCAATGACTTGGAGTTGCGCACCGCGCTCGCCGCCAACCTGACAGCTGATGTCCTCAACCGAGATGTCATTTTTAAAGGCATTTAGCAATCTTATTATTACGAAGGCTATAAAAGGGAAGACGATCAATAAGGGAGCGTAAAAAAATAAGTTAGGAAAGGCAAAAGAATAAGTTACTGGAAACTTCTCCGAAGTTTCCAGTAACTAAAAAAACTGCTATTCCACCCGATAAATCGGATAGCGCCGGTATTCTTTTTCGGCAAAAATGGAGTTTTCGTAAATGAAGTTCAGTTGGGCGTCGCCACTTTGGGCGAATTTTTCGTCACTGCGTTTCTTCTCTTCCAGTTTTTGGCGCAGTTCCGGCGATTTTTCTAGGAGTTTGGCGGCCATTTCTTCAAAGTGGTAAGAAGAAAAGCCACCTTTTTCCTGCAAAATGGCATCAAAAAAATTCCAGCGGAAAAATGAATCTTGGGCTTTGGGCTCCAGGGTTTCCACGATGTAGCGGTTGCGCCATTGATCGACCGGAACCAACACATCACCTGCGGCAAAGGCCATGATTTGCTTTTCGGCTTTTACCTCCAGGTTGTTGTGAAAAAAATGACCTTCATAGACATTGCGACTGGTTTGTAGGTTGTCGATTTTGTACTGCGTCACTTCGATGCTGCTGTCACGTTTGATGGTCTGCATTTGGATTTGGTTGGTTTTCAGCAAGTCGATCACATTGAACCAGGCTTGCGGGATGACATAAAACCGAGGTTTTTTTACCACATTTTCGGCTTCATAATGGTCGTAAAATGGCACTATTTTGCGAAAAGGCTTGTCGTGGTTGTATTGCAGGCGCTTGAGACCACTGACCTTGCTCAAAGGATATTCGGCCTCGTAGCCCAGGAATTCGGTTTCCGAGAATTTCTCCCGGTTTACTTTCCAGGTGATCGGGAAATCAGTTTGCGTAGCCACCGCAGCCTTGGTTTGGCGGCGCAAGGCCAGCCATTGGGCGCGTTTTTCACCCAATAGTTTCAAGCTACCTTCCAGCAGGGCATAAGTGGCTTTCACCCGTTGTTCATAAGGTTTGAGCATGTGGGTTTCGCTCATGATGCCAATGGTATGAAACAAAGCCGCGTAGCCAGTTGAGTAACGTGGCCAATCTGGGAATTGGGTCCAGCCCTTGTCGGGTGTTTGCCCCCAAGCGTTCACGTAAGGGGTGCTGGGAAAACCCTTGGCTTGCATGTGTGCATAAAGGCTCGGCAGGACGGTCTTTTGGTGAAATTCGCCCAAAACACCACCTAGCTTGTCTTCCTGGGTGTAGCAAAAAGTCATTACGTGTTGGTAATCGGCCCCATTGCTTACATGGGTATCGATGAAAAAATCCGGATCAAGTTCCTGAAAAATGGCAGCAAAACTGCGAGCGTTGCGGGTATCGGCCTTGATGAAATCGCGGTTGAGGTCGTAGTTGCGGGCATTGCCGCGAAAGCCGTGCTCTTTGGGGCCATTTTGGTCCACCCGACTGGTCGAGCTGCGATTGAGCGCCCCGCCGATGTTGTAAAAAGGAATGATGGCGACCACCACGCTGTCGAGGGCGGGGTAACGTTCGGGGTGCAAGGCCAGGTCGCGCAGGAGCATCATGGAGGCATCTACGCCGTCGGGTTCGCCGGGATGGATGGCATTGTTGATGAAAAAAATGGCCTTGCCTTCCGCCCTTAGTTTTTTCAAGTCAAAATTGCGGGTTTTGGAGAATAGCGCGAGGTGCAGCGGTTTGCCGCTGTCGGTCGGGCCCTTGGTAAATAGCTTGATGGTTTTGAAATCCGCATCCAACTTTTGGTAATAAGCAATGCCTTCGGCGTAGGTAGGCGTTTCGGTACCGCCGCTCAGTTCGAAGCGGGTAGGGTACGGAGTATTTTGTGCAAGTAGATTTACACCAAAGAGGACAAGAATGGATAAAAAAGTAGCTCGGATCATAGTCGTGTAGCTTTGAGCGAGAAAAGTAGTAATTTTTATCGCGTTGCTAAAATATGTATTTGAGCTAAAATAAGGTGGACACATTTGCTTTTGAGGTTTAGTAAAAAAAGAACACAACTTCCTTTCAGTCAGTTGCTTACCTTTTTTCACTAAACCCAAATCCGTCCACCTCATTTTTTTACGCTCCTTATGATCCAGGCTGTGTTTAGAGCTTCTGCTACTTTTTACTGTTTTTGCGCTTGCGCAGCGCACTACCAGCCTGTACATCAGCCTGGCGTACAAAATAAGGAATGCGCTCCAATGGTACATTTACATTGATTTTTGTGGGGCCCGTGAACACTTGTCCATCATCAGCTTTCCATTTACCAGCAGGTAATTGCACCTCTCTTGTATTCGCTTTTACCGCCAATGGGGCGACCAATACACTATCGCCCAGCATGAACTGGTCGCGCACTTCAGTGAGGTTTTGGCCTGGAAAAACATATTCCATGTTGCGCACAATGGGCTCGCCCGATTTGGCGGCTTGGCGGCCAAGGCGGCTGATCAGGGGCTCAAATTGTTGTTGGCGAATTTTCACTGCGGCTTTTACGGCTTGCAAATGAGTAGCGTCCAACACCCGCCAGGGGGCCATGGAAAACTGCATCATCGGCATCAGGGCATGGATTTGGGCCGAACGCACGAAGAGGTCCTGGTCAAATTTTTCAAAAGAACCCAACATGCCACCGCCAATCATGTCGGGGCAGCCGAATGAATAACCAGTGAGTCCTTGGGCCAGCATGTGGGGCACTAACTCTTGTAGCTCCACCCAGGTGTGCCGTTTATCTTGTAAGCGGTGCACCAAAGGCTGGCCACCCATTTTCCAAGCCGCCCGGTATTCATTGAGGGGATAATGTAGCCCCAGTTCGCAATATTTGCGGGCGTGTTCAGCCGCGGAGATCGTGGAGGTGGTATAACTGGGATAAAACCACCAATCTCCGCCGTCGAATTTGAAGCCGTCTACACCCTGGTTTTTTTGCAAGTCATCCAAGTGACCTTTTAGCCAATCCATCGCCACGGGTTTGCTAAGGTCCAAGACCGCACTGACCCCATTCCACCAGCGAACCATTGCAGGTTGGGTGTTGCGGTTCATCCACCACACGTAATCTGCGGATTGAGAGTGGGGTTTTTCAACCAGAAGGGCATTTTTGTTTTGTAATTCGCGGCATTCGTATGAATCAGGAGAAACGACTGGAATGATCCAAACCATGACTTTGAAACCCATTTGGTGTAACTCGTCGATCATGGCCTTGGGATTGGGGAAACGCCCTTGGTGAAAACGCCAAACGCCATAATCTTCCTGCCAGGTATCGTCAAGCATGATGATGCCTGCTGGAAAGCCCTCTTTGATGATGGTGCGGGCGTAATTGAGGATACTTTCCTGGTTTTGGTTGTAACCCAGTTCGATCCAGGTATTCCATTGTGGTTTGTTGAAGAAAGCTTTATCGGGCATTTTGCCCGTACTTGGAAAATGGCGCAAGGCAGCAGCTTGAAAGGCTTGTTTCAGCGTGTTTCCGCCTACTTGCACGGAAAGATTTTCGCTGGCCTCCAGTACCAAATTGCCATTGCTGATACTGAAATTGAAGGGGGTTTCACTCCAAATGTAGCGCCCTTTTGAGGAGAGCAAAAGGGGTTGGGATTGGTTGTCGTAATTGGATTTGGCCAAATCACAAGAAAAGAGGTCCGCAAAAGGCATCTTTTCGCCTTCGGCAGTGGGGCCACCCCACCACTTTTCATCGGGCAAAATTTTTATTTGCTGAATCGCTGGTGCTTGTGAAAAACCCAAGGGCAGAAAAAATATTTGCCCAATAAGGCTGAACAGAGTCAGACTAGCCCATTTCAAAATCGCATTTTTCATCGCGTGATTCTAAGCTTGAAATACATAACAAAAAGGGCGGCGCTTAACCTTGCAAGCGTCGTCCTAGTTTAAAGCACTTTGAAACAAAAGCATGAAACAAAAATCTACTTCATTGCTTACTGATCAACAATTTTTGGTGCAAAAACCCTTGTGGGGTATTGAGTCTCAAAAAATAGATGCCAGTTGGCAGGTGCTCCACTTGCAATTGAATTTGGGAAGAATTGGCATTGATCTCCCGAGCGTGTACTACTTGCCCACTGACATTGCTCAGATCAAGGTAGTTTACTTCCAAACGCAGATTGCTTGAAAGCTCAACTATAAACTGCCCATTTCCAGGGTTCGGATAAACTCTGAATACTTCATCGGGTTTCAATTGCCGCACTGGGGTTGGCACATTAGGAGTATCCCAGTTGGGAACTTTACTCAAGTCCGCAGATAGTAGTCCATAGACCGTCGCAGAGGTAACCAGGTTCTGATGAATCGTATATTCAGCATTGAGTGGTGTCACGCGGTTGTTCCACCAGCGCTCGTGGCCCGGCCATTGGTCGATAGCCGGGGTCGCGGTTTTATTCCCCCAACTGGGCAACCAAGGGCCCTGTTCGCGCCAGGAGGCCTCGTTGCGCCAAGGGCCATAAGGCACGATCCCTTTGCGTGGCTGATTGCCCAAGTACCAGGAGTCGATGCAGAAAATATCTTCCGGCGAGCGCTCTCCAACGCCAGTAATCCAGGTCATGTTCAGGGGATTGGTACCCAGGAAGTAGTCAGCAGTAGTTTGTACCCCTTCCAACCAACTTTTGTTGAGCTGGTTGTCAAACCGTCGGGAAAAAGCCCAATCGAATGCCGCCGTACTGACCATCGGCGTGGTGGACTGTCCTACTAGCATTGGAAACCAATAATTACCGCCCCAACGGCAGGCGCGCTGATCGACGGTGGTCATGATATTGCTAGCACTGTTGTTGCTGGCGTTGCGCAGCATTTGTAGGGTGCTGGCTTGTACGGCTCGGTTAGCGGGCATCAACATGTATAAATAAGTTGGAAAACGCCATTCCTCCGCCAGGTCAGCGGCGTCGGAATACACCATTTTGCCCTCACTGTTTTTAGCGTCGCGCAGATCGTTCAAAAACTGGGTATGGTATTCTGCTTTGCCAGTTAAACGATAGAGTGCACCAGCTGCATACAAGCGGTTTTGGTAAACATTGAGGGCATGTGGTGCACGAAAATCTTCACTTTTGGTGTTGCGCAGGGCCCAGGCATAGGTTTCTTCGGCCTCTTTTTCCCAATCGATTTTTTCAGGGTCCTGAAAACTGTAAAACTTGAGCAAATGCGCAAAATGCGCAGCCATGCCAGCATAACGGAAGGACATGAACACGTCTTCACCCAAGACCACCCAAGTACGGCCCACGTCTTCCCAAGACCCCTGGCCACTGCCGTCGGCTTTGGTATCGGAGCCAAACCAGTCGCCAGCTACCCGGCCACCAGCTACACCGCCCGTGCCATAGCCTTTGTCTTGCATGGCCTTGCGGGTGCGGTGATGGTAACGCAGCAGCCAACGGGTTTCATCCAAAAGGTCGGGTAGTCCATTCCCGCTTTCTGGGATGTTCAGTTGCCGATCAGGGAAACTATGCGGAGCAGCTTCGTACAGGAACATCAGTTCGATGGGTACGCGGGTATGTTCAAAATAGCCATCCCAGTCACCCGCATCCTGGTACCAGCCCCAAGTGTCGATGGGCCCTTTGAAACCTGCCTCGATTTTGGGCTTGTCGGCATCGCTGTGGTTGGCATCGGCCAGGTCTTGCAGGCGGGTAGAGGTGTAACGCAACTTGCCCGCGAAGCCTGGGGTGAGGGTAGGATTGTGCGGAGCAGGGCGCGGCTGATCGGTAAAAGGAGCCTTCAGTTCAATGCCGCTGCGCTGTTGGTACAAGCCCTTCATTACCCAGTAAAAAGGTTCAAAATAGGCATCACGAGCAATCTTGAATGGGAAAGAGGCTCCTACGCCATCCACTACGATGCGGTAATTACCGGGTGTATTGAAGTTGCTGAAATTCATTTCATACACCTCAGCACCCAGAAAATTTTGCCCGGGCGAATCACCAGTTTGTCCCGTTTCCTGGTTGGTAGCAGCACGGCGGAAAGCGATGGTACCTGTAAATACTACTTGCTTTTTATCGCTATCCCAAACCTGAAAATTTTTCCCGGAAAATTCCTTTAAGTCGGCAGCACCTGCGGTGCCCATCCAGTGGTAGAGGTAGGCATACTTGGCCTTTGAAGCAGGCGTATAACCAACGTTGTTGACGTGGATGGCTTCGGAATGGGAAACAAGTTCATCAAAAGTAAATTTCCAAGCACTGCCATTTTTTGCCAAGGATCCAGTATTGAGTTCGTAAGTTTTTCCTTTTTGCAAAGGGTTGGGTAGAAAGAGGTAGATCCAGTGTTCCTTGGTATGGTCGGTCGTATTGAGGTTGCGGCAACCTGTACCAGCTTGCCAATCAGTGCAAAGCCAAATGAAACCCTGACCTTTGGATTTTTGCCCCAAGCGGCTTGGTTTTTTTGCGCTGCTATAGTTGGCATCGTTGGTGCTACTTAGACCATAGTTGTCGACTGAGGTAGCTGCTGTGACGTTCAGCGGTACTTCCTCGATCTTAGCCTGCTCCCATTTTTGGCCTTGTTGGTGATGGATGACCTTGCCGTCTTTAAAATGAAGAAGTAAAATGCGATGGGTCAAAGGGCGCACACTAATAAGATCGGAAGCAAATAGTGGGAATCCTAGCATGATTCCCAATAAGCACATGTGTAACTTTTTCATAGAATTAGGTTTGGGAAGGAAAAAATTAAACAATAAATATCCGAATAAAATGCCAAAAAAAAGAAAGGACCGGGGGTCTCGCAATTGGAATCCCCCAGTCCCTATGAATCAGTGTCAATAGCCTGGATTCTGCGTTACATTTGGATTCAGGTCGATTTCATTGTTGGGAATCGGCGCAAACAAATGAGTGTTGGCATCAAACAACATTTTACTGTTCTTGGAGTCAAAGAACGCGCTGTTTAGGACGATAGTGCCACCTTGGTGCCAACGGCGCAAGTCAAACCAGCGGCTTTCTTCACCAGCCAATTCTACCATTCTTTCCGCCATGATCCATTGCATGACCTGTGCCCGATCCGTAGAACTTGGGCGATCGGCAGGGATGGTTTTGGCAGTGCTCATGTTGCGGGCACGGGCCCGAACCTGATTGACCAACGCGATGGCTTCGCTCAAGCTGCCACCTGATTGGGCCAGGGCTTCGGCTTTCAACAAGAGCATATCTGCGTAGCGGAAGATGCGCGGGTTGTTGATGGAGGCTACTCCTGATTGTGATTTGCGGTCCTTGTTGACGTACTTGACGATGTTGCCATCGGCTTTCAGCGTGATGGCTTTGCGGGCATCACCATCTTCGAAGGCATTGATCAATTTTGCAGTAGCTTCGTACTTGGGCTTGCCAAACAAGCTCCAATGGTTTTCGTAGTAACCCCAATAGGCGGACATTGAGCCAACTGGTGCGCCAAAGTCATTGCTCAACCATACGTTATCAAAACCAGGCTGGCTGGCTTGGAACTCGAACATCGACTCGGTGTTGTTCTCTGTGTCAGGATTGAAATTGTCTTCAAAATTGGCGACCAAAGTGGCATTTTTGATATTGTTTACAGCAGTGATGGCTGCGGTGTAATCTGCTTGGGTTTTGTTCCAAGATCCACGGAAAACCAAAGACTTTGCCAGCAAGGCATTCGCTGAGTTTTGAGTGGCACGACCACGGTTTAGATCGTCCCATTTTTCTGGCAAAAGGGTAGCTGCTTCTTGGGCGTCCTTAATGGCTTGATCTAGTAATTCAGTACCTTTGGAGCTGCCAGGGGTAGTCTTGTCGGTGCTTTTGACCCTTTCTAATGCGATTGGAGAGGTACCAAAGGTATTCCAGAGTCTGTAATAAGCAAATCCTCGCAAGAAGAGCGCTTCGCCACGGTGAGCTTTCTTGGTAGTTTCGCTGGTATAGACCTTGGAGTCGGCATTTTTCTCCAGTACAACATTGGCCCGGTTGATCATTTCATACAATGACTTGTAATAGCCATTGAGCCAGCCGTTGCCACTGTTCAGGGTAGCAAAAATTTCCTGAGGGACATCACCTAAAGTCGTAATGTCATCACCAGGCAATTGCCAAATGCCCACGATCGGATCGTTGTTGCGAAACCAGTATAAATCCGTGAGCTTGGCATAGATGCCCCTTACACTGCGATCAAATTCTGATTCATCCTGAAAGTAGCTCTCCTCGGTCAGAAAGCCTGGTTTGACATCCAGGATATCATTGTCCTTGCAACCATTGTTGAGGGCGATGACACCCCCGACAATTAGCGCAATAGTTAGTATGGATTTGAAATTTTTCATGTGTTTTTGCTTTTTAGATTTACCAAATGCACTGTTTCATGTTGTTGTGATCTTTTTGCTGACAGGCATTAAAAGGTAATGTTTGCTCCAAAGGTCCAGGCTCTCGCGGGGGGTACTACTTGTCCATCGCGGTTAGCTTGTTCTGGATCAACGCCCGTCCATTGGGTCAGGGTCATGAGGTTGCTGCCCATCACGTACAAGCGGATGTTTTCGGCAAAGCCACCAATTTTACCGATGTTCTCCCGATCGAGGGTGTAGCCCAGCGTTAAGTTGCGCAAACGCAGGAAGCCAGCATTTTCCACCCAGCGATCCGAGAAACGGGTGTTGCCGTTGGGGTCGTTGATGATGGCGCGGGGCATCGTAGTAGAAGGATTTTGCTCGGTCCAGCGATTTTTGACGTTCACCGATTGGTTGGGTAAGTTGGAATAAGCCATCCCCTCGAGAGCCACCCTAGCTCCATTGTATTGTTGCACATCGCCAACGCCTTGAAAGAAAATTCCAGCATCGAAGCCTTTCCAGTTCAAGTTGAAGTTAAAACCATAGAAATGGCCAGGGATGGTATTGCCGATGAAGGTGCGGTCAAACTGGTTGACCAAACTGTCTTTACCAGCAGTAGGCAGCGCTCCAGCCGCTGCGGGGGCACGGTTTACGTCCTGAAACCACATGTCACCAGGTTTGGAAGCATAATTAACAGTTCGGTCGGTGTTGGTCTTTTTCCACTCGTCGATTTGGGCCTGGTTTTGGAAAACACCTCCCACTTTGTAGCCCCAGAGGTAGCCCAATGGCATACCTACTTCAATGCGGCCACCTTCACCGCCGAAGGGTTCATCGCGGAAAAGTTTTTCTACCTTGTTGTTGACAGTAGTCAAATTGGCAGAGATGCCGATTTGTAGATCCTGCCCTACTTTTTGGTTCCAGCCCACTTGGAATTCCATGCCCTTGTTGCGTACCGATGCGATATTGAACACAGGCTGGTTCAAGTTGCCAACGTTGGCTGGCAAGGCCGCGAACTGGAGGATACCATCGGTCAAACGATCGTAGTATTCAACGGTAACAGTGAGCTTGTTGTTCAAGAATGAACCATCAAAGCCTAGGTTAAAGGTGGTGGCTTTTTCCCAACTCAAGTCACGGTTAGGGAAATCAGGCAATACTGCACCAAAATTGGCATTGCCTACCGCATTCCCTGCTCCAGAACCAAAGGAATAACTTGATGCATTGCTCACACTTGACAAGAAAGCAAATGCACGGGTTTCCTGATTCCCCAATTGGCCATAACCAGAGCGGATCTTCAAGTCGTTGATGAAGCTCAGGTTTTTCATAAATGACTCTGAACTGATGCGCCACGCTGCCGCCATTGAAGGGAACACCCCCCAACGGTTTTCGGGCGCAAAGCGAGAGCTGCCATCACGGCGTACTGTTGCATCCAGGTAGTATTTGCCATCATAGTTGTAGCTCACCCTGCCCAAGTAACCTACCAGGGTTTGCTCATCTCGGCCTCCGCCTACATTGTTGAAGCGATTGGGTGAGCCTTGCAGGGTTTGAAACTGCTGACCTGTGAGGTTGATTTGATCGTTACCAGCTCCTAGGCTCAGGTATTGCAGGGTTTGGTCCATGCGGTTGGCCAAGAGGTCGATATTGTGCTTACCAAATTGTTTGGTATAGGTTGCACTGATTTCTTTGACCAAGTTAACGTTGCGCAAGTGGCGTTCACCCGCCTGCGCTTTGGAGGTTCCATCACCAATGGCGAAGGGGTTGCCAGGTGTTTGGTTGAATATATAAGCTCCAACATCTGCAAAAGTACGACGCCAGTTGTAAGTCATGTCTGCGCTGAAGGTTCCACGGATCGCAAAACCAGCGAATGGAGACAATTGCAAGTAGGCAGTTCCCAAGTTGCGGTACAAGTCGTAGGTGACTTGATTCAAGTCCTGCATCGCAAATAAGTTACTACGGGTATTGGGCCCCCAAAGTAAAGTAGCCTTGTCGATTTCTTGCGGAGGGCCAGAACTGAGCTTGTCGGGGTCGAAATTGGCATTTGTTTTGAAGGTCACATTGGCCACTGGTGCATAGCCAAAGCGGTTGTTCTGGTCCAAAATAGGCTGGAATGGTGAAGTAGTGGCCAAGCGCTCCAAGTTGTAGGGTTGACCCGTAGAGAACGCTGCATCATTCGCAGTGGCATAAGTGTAACGATAGGTCAAACCTGCCGAAACAAACTTGGAAATACGGGTATTGATGTTGGTTGCAAAGGAATAACGGCCCAAGTTGTTGCCTTTGAAAGGTGCGTCCTGAAATCCATACCCCGCAGAAATGTAATAATTGGTAGATTCGTTGGCCCCCGAAATACGAGCGCTGAAATCGCGTACAGCCGCATTGTTGTTCAAGCCAAATTCTTGCCAATCGTAAAAATTACCCGTTGGAATCGTGGGCACAAATTTTGCAGGATCGGTATTGGCGGCATCTGGGTTTGCAGCGAAAGCTTCTTTGTAAAAATTCACATATTCCTGCGTACCCAAGACCTCAAAACGGTTGAAAATATTTTGTACCCCAGAAGAAGCACTGAGTTCTACTCTTGGTTTGCCAATTTTTCCTTTTTTGGTGGTGATCAAAATTACCCCGTTTGCGGCACGAACCCCATAGATGGCCGCCGCTGATGCATCTTTCAACACAGAAATGGACTCGATGTCATTGGGGTTGAGTAAAGAAAGGATGTTGACCGTACCTCTCAAATCAGCTGATGCACTTCCTTGAGCACCATCAGTACCATTGAACTGCTCGTAGAGTGGCACCCCATCCACTACGTACAATGGTTCAGCATTGCCAAAAGTACTCACCCCACGAATGCGTACTTGCGGGCGGGCTGTGGGTGCACTGCCTGGGGTAGATACATAAACCCCCGCCAAGCGACCTTGCATCGCTAGTTCGGGGTTCATGGTCACGGTTTTGGACAATTCTTTTGAACTGACTGAGGCTACCGAGCCAGTGATGTCTTTTACTTTGCGTTGGCCATAACCAATCACGACGACCTCATTCAAGCCCTCGGCATTGGTGGCCAATTGGATATTGACCGAAGTTTGGTTGCTGATGTTGAACTCCTGGGTCTCAAAACCCACATAAGATACAACCAAGGTAGCGTTGCGTTCAGCGATGATGCTGAACATGCCTTCGTTGTCGGTAGTGGTACCCTCGGTGGTACCTTTGACTTGAACTGTCGCTCCGATGAGCGGCTCATTGTTGTCTCCTGTCACTTTGCCTCGAACCTGATTTTGGGAAAAGGCAAGTAGTGGTAAACCCAAGAGCAGCGTAAGGACAAATACACTTTGTCTCAGAACTGATTTCATGGACACTGATGTTAGTGAGTGAATAAAATGTTTTTCCAATTGCTCAAAGGTAGGAGCAGTGCCCAGTTCAGAGATACAACAAATCTTGCAAAATATAGCACATATTTTGCAAAATGGCTTTAATCTGATTTTTTATTGTGAAATTTGAGCAACAGCACAATTAAAATCTGTAAAAAAGAACTCAGACTTGTCAATGACACTTAGTGTAAAAACCGTCCCCCTTGGGAAATATGGGGCTTTGTTTTTTGTCACCCTTGGCCTACTGGCTCATTGGAGTTGTCAAAAACCAAGGAAAAGCATGTTTACCATCTTAGAGGCTCGCGAAACGGGTTTGGATTTCAATAACTACATTGAAGAAAATGATTCGTTGAACGTCTTGAGCTTCGAATACATTTACAATGGCGGCGGAGTAGGCGTTGGCGACTTCAATGGTGATGGCCTCAGTGATGTATTTTTTGCGGGCAACCAGCGTAGTTCGGCCCTATACCTCAATCGGGGGGATTTGCATTTTGAGGATGTAAGTACCAGCGCAGGTCTTCAAACCCAGCATTGGTGTACAGGTGTATCTGTCGTTGACATCAATGAAGATGGTTGGCTGGACATTTATGTTTGTACCATTCACCCCAATCGAAAAAAATCGGCTCCTAATCTTTTCTACATCAACCAAGGCCCCAAAAATGGCATCCCCGTTTTTAAAGAACAAGCGGCCGAAATGGGCTTGGCTGATCACGCCTATTCTACCCACGCCGCCTTTTTGGACTACGACCTGGACGGAGACCTGGACATGTACCTGCTCAACAATGCCCTGGAAGATTTTAACCGCAATGAAATACGCAAACCAGTACTTGACGGCAAGGGTAAAAGCAATGACAAGCTTTTTCGCAATGAGGGAAAAACGGCCAATGGTTTACCAAGATTCAGCGATGTGAGTTTGGCAGCAGGCATCACTCAAGAAGGTTGGGGCTTGGGTTTGGGCATCTGCGACATCAACCAAGATGGCTATCCTGATATTTATTGCGCCAATGACTTTCTTTCGAGCGACTTATTGTGGATCAACAAGCAGGATGGAACTTTTTCTAACCAGGTCAGCGATTATTTTTCTCACCAAAGCCACAACAGCATGGGCTGCGACATCGCCGACATCGACAATGACGGCTACCCAGAATTGATGACGCTAGACATGATGCCCTTTACCAATCAGCGCATCAAGTCGATGTTTGGTCCAGCCAGTTACGACCGTTACCAACTCAACCTGCAATTGGGCTATCAGCCCCAATTTGTACGCAATATGCTCCAGCACAACAATGGCCCCGATGAAAATGGGCAAATCAGTTTCAGTGAGATTGGTCAGATGGCGGGGGTTTTTGCCACGGACTGGAGTTGGAGTTGCCTTTTTGCGGATTTTGACAACGACTCCCAGCGCGACCTCTTCATCACCAACGGCTACCACCGTGATGTGACTGACCTCGATTTTACAGCCTACAACGCTGAAATATCCATGTTTGGTGACCCTCAAATGCGCAAGGAAGCCATTGAAAAAGCCGTTAATAAACTGAACGGTGTCAAAATCAGCAATTTCATTTATCACAATCTTGGCAATTTGAACTTTGCCGACCACAGCCACGACTGGGGCATCCAGCAGCCTTCTTATTCCAATGGCGCTGCCTATGCGGATTTTGACAACGACGGAGACCTGGACCTCGTGGTCAACAACATCAACGATCCTGCTTTTCTGTACCGCAACAATCTTTATGAAGGTAAAATCCACTCCAATAATTTCTTGCGCTTGTACCTGCAGGGCAAAAAGGGCAACAAACAGGCTTTGGGCGCGAAAGTGGAGGTTTTTACAGGCCCAAAACGCTTGAGCGCCGAGCACAACCTGTACCGGGGTTACAAATCAAGCATGGAGGAAGCCATTCATTTTGGCTTGGGCCAGGAAAAAATAGTTGATTCTATCCTGGTCAAGTGGCCCGATGGCAAGCTGCAAAAATTGCACAAGCCTCAGATCAATACCTTGCTGAAAATTGCTTACCAACCCAACGCAAGTGCTGATCGAGCAGCACAAATACAGCTACCCTTGCTCAAACCCCTGGCGGAAGAACTCCGTTTTAGCCACCGTGAAAACCCCTGGATCGATTTCAACCAGCAATTCTTGTGGCGGCGCATGTACAGCCGCCAAGGCCCTGCGATGGCACAAGGAGATGTGAATGGCGACGGCCTAAATGATGTACTGCTGAGTGGCGCAAGCGAACAGGCGGGAGTGGTATTTTTGCAAAAAAGCGACGGTCGTTTTGTCCAACAAAATTGGGTGGAAGCCAAACGCCAGGAGCACACCAGTCTCGCCCTTTTTGATGCTGACCTAGATGCTGATTTGGATGTGTATGCGGTAAGCGGAGGGACGGAATTTTCTGAAAACAATGAACAATATCAGGACCAGTTGTACCTCAACGATGGCCAAGGGCATTTTCAAGCAGCACCCAAGGGCGCACTGCCCAGCGAGACCAGCTCAGGTGCTTGCGTAGCGACAGCTGATTACGATCAAGACGGCGACCTTGACTTATTTGTGGCCGGGCGCATCAGCCCTGAACGTTACCCTTTTGCCCCACGTAGCTATTTGCTGCGCAATGATGGCCAAAAAGGGCGGGCTAAATTCACCGATGTTACCCCCGCTGATTTGAAAAACCCAGGGATGGTGAGCAGCGCGATTTGGGCCGATTTTGATGGAAATGGCACACCTGATCTGGCCTTGGCTGGCGAGTACATGTCCATTGATTTTTGGTACAACCAAGCTGGGCATTTGCGGCAAAAAAAACTGGAGAACAGCACCCTCCTCCAAGGCTGGTGGAATACACTGCACGCTGCCGACCTAGATGAGGATGGAGATCAAGACTTGCTAGGAGGCAATTTTGGACTCAACACCCGCTACCAGGCTTCGCCCGCAGAACCTTTGTGCCTCAATGCCAAAGATTACGACAACAATGGCCGCCTCGACCCTTTTTTTAGTTACTTTTTACAAGGCAAAGAGGTACTGGTTCACCCCCGCGACGCCTTGACCATGCAAACGCCTGCCTTGAAAAAACGGGTACTTACTTACGCTGAATACGGTCGATTGGGCTTGCATGGGCTTTTGAAAAAACCAGAACTGGCCGGAGCCTTGCACCTGGAAGCCCACACTTTGCAAAGTGTATGGTTGGAAAACAAGGGAGAAGGGAGGTGGGAAACCCACGCTTTGCCTCGTTTGGCCCAATCGGGCCCCATCCAAACTTTCGTGGTCGAAGACTTTGATGGCGACGGTAAAATCGACATCCTTTGTCTAGGCAACGATTATGGCGAAGACGTGCAAATTGGTCGCCAGGACGCTTTGGGTGCAATCCTGCTGCGCAATCAGGGCAAAGGTCGATTCAAAGCTCAATCTGCAAAACGAAGCGGCATCCGCATCGTGGGTGATCCACGCAATGCCCATTTGGTCCAAGTCAAAGGGCAAAAACAACTTTGGGTTGGCCTCAACCAAGGCCCCTTGCTGCGCTGGCGATGGTAAACTCTTCTTCACCAACCATAATGAACAATTAAACATGAGAACAATGCTGCATTTTTTGTTACTGGGTCTACTTTTTGCCACTTCTTGCAAAAAAGAGGTAAGCAAGCCCAATACCCCACCTAACATCAGCGCTTTCACCTATAAAGTACTGGGTATTTCACCCTATGAGGTGGAATTCAAAGTCAGCGCCATTGACCAAGACTTGGAAGCACTGAAGTACTTCTGGAATTTTGGCGATGGCAAATGGGTAGAAGGTTCCGCTTTTGAAAAGCGCACTTTTGAGCCCGAAAAAGACTACACCGTGGAGGTAGGAGTAAGGGATAGTAAAAATGAAACCAAAAGTAAAGTCAGTTTTTCCACCAAATTCAAAGCGGTAAGCATCACCCTGGATGCTACGACCCGCTTTCAAACCATGCAGGGCTTCGGTGGTTTTGGTGCCGAAAAAGTGTGGTGGGACAACGAGCCTTTCTACTCCGCCGATTTTGTCAAAACCCTGATCGAAGACCTGGGCATCACCATCTTACGCGATGAAATCCCCCTCAGTTTTGAACCTGGCAACGACAACACCGACCCCAAGGTCATCAATTGGGCGGGTTTCAATACCAGCCGTGATACCGACGGTGCGGACTCTCACTTGGGCCAGCATTTCCCTTATCTGAAAGCCATGAAGGACGCTGGCTTGCAAAAGCTAATTGCTACAGTATGGTCGCCCCCCTTGTTCATGAAACACATCCAGCACCGAGGCAATGGCGTAAACAACGGTAACGACCCAGGTGCCTACTCCGCACCTGCGTACACCAACAACCCAACAGATAGGACCAACCAACTGCGCACCGACATGTACGAGGAGTTTGGGGAGTATTGTGTGGCCTATGTTCGCTTGTTGAAAGAGCGCACGGGCATCGACTTGTATGCCTTGAGTATCCAAAACGAGCCGCGCTTTTCACAATTTTATGGTTCCTGTGTACACAGTCCAGAGTCGCTGCGCGACTTGACCAAAGTGGTGGGCCGCAGGTTCAAAAATGAAGGCATCAAGACCAAGCTTTTTGTGCCCGAAGACGTGCAAAGTATTTTCCACATCCGCCAATACCTCAACGCCATCCTCAACGACAGCGAAGCCAATGGCTACGTGGATATTTTTGCCATCCACAATTATCAAAACGACGGCATTAGCCCCAGTAACGAGGGTCCAACCAATTGGCGCGAAACCTACGACCTGGCCACCAAAGGTAAAAAAGAAGTGTGGATGACCGAGACATCAGGCTTCAAACCCGGTTTTGAAGAGGGCGGCCTGCCCCTGGCGCGGTCAATTTACAATGCGCTATATTTTGGCAATGCCTCAGCTTGGGTGTACTGGCAGATGTCGGACGGCAGCGACGGGGCCTTGATCCGCAATGGTCAGAAGACGCCCTTGTACCAGGTTTCTAAGCATTTTTACAAGTACATCCGCCCTGGAGCAGTGCGCATCAAAGCCGAAAGTGCAGACAACAACCTGCCCGTATTGGCCTTCGAACACCCCGACAAAACCAGCACCCTCGTGGCCTTCAACCTGGGCAGCGAGCCGATGCGGGTAGCGCTCAAGGGTTTGAGCAGCGGGGGGTATGATTTTTACTTATCGGACGCAGTGAATAATTTCAGCAAGGCTGCTGCAAAAGTCAATGCAGATGGGACGGTGGTGCTGCCTGGGAAGTCGATTTTCACCTTGACGAATAGGAATTGAATATACTAGTTGAATTTTGTGCGGCAAGCCTGGTTTTTACCAGACTTGCCGCTTTGTTTTATCCAAAAACCATCCTGTTTTACAACTCCAATCTCCAACTGGTCACCCCGGCTATCCGTGCCAGTGAGCCATTCGTGTAGCGCACGCCATCGCAACCAATTACGGGTTGGAAGAGGCTGATGGCCACTTGATCGGCAGTAGGATATTCCTTGCAATTCACAGGACGGTCGTAGGTGGTCATGCGCACCGAAGCGGGATAAGTGAAGCAATAAGCGCCCACGTAGATCATCTCTTCAGTGGATTTGAGGTCGGTGGTACGGAAGCTCATGTTGTCGGTTTCAGAAGCTGGCTTGGTGCTGGAGCGGATCAGGCGGAAAGTCTGCGTTTCGCGGTCGTAGCCGTAAATGTAGAGATTGGGGTTGCCCACATTAGCAGTATTGGTTTTGATCAACAATACGTCGTGTTTTCTCAGCATGGGGTCTGGTAAATCTTCGCGTTTGATGAAGTAGCCGTACCAAGTGTTGGGGGCCAAGTCCACATTCACTTCGCGGATGATGGCGATGATTGGACTTTTTTCATTCAGTGGGGTCTCCATCACTTCTGCATTTTGGGTTTGGGCAAAAGTGGGAACTGGAGCTTCAATACTTACCAGGGGTTCAGTATTGATTTGGTCTTCGGCTTTTTCGCAAGCCAGGTTGAGGGTGGCGAGGATTGTTAAGGCGACAAACAAAGTCTTTTTCATGTTGCAGGTTTTTAAGTTACTGTTGCAAAAATCCTGCATTTGGTACTGCCAAACATCACCCCTAGCAAGGGTGGGGTAAAAATCCTCATTTGGGAGGAGGCTTTAAATTAAGGTGAGTACTAATGATGAAATTAATTGAAAAGCTCAATTGAAAAAATCGAGCCCTGACGCAGCTGAGCAGCGAAGGGAACTGAGTACTTATTCGTCAGCCGCCAAAGCGCCAAACACCCCATGTTGGCAGCAGTTTCGTTTTACAAAAGCTGGCGTTTAATTTGAACAAATGTTACTAGCGTGGCGAGCAATCATTAGCCATTTGCCGTCTTTTCGCATCCACATGTTAGTGAAACGTCTTTTAATTGGCTGAATGGTGTCATGCGAACTGCCTTTGGGGGCTGTTTTAGGAATTACCAGCTCATTGCCCATTACAATAATGACGGAGTCATGCAACAGTACTTTCTCAATATTTCTTTCAAACTTTGAATATGTTAATACACCACTTTGTATTGGCCCTGTGGCTGCATCCTGTACTACGTTGAAAGGATTGTTGACAGTGTAGTCCGCAGCCCAGTTTTTTTTCATTTCATCAACCTTACCATTCATGAGATACTCAACTTGTTCCGCTTCCAATCTTCTTATCTCTATCTCATCATTATTAGGTGAACTTTGAGAGTGTACAACTGTCGCCTGCAATAAAAGAATGGCTAAAATTTTTATAGAAAGAATTATGTGTTTCATACTGATAAATTTTAGAAAGTTGAAGTGCGTTACTGAAATTGCCACCAACGTGATAGTACACGAACCTCGCATACCCAAAGCAAATATACAACCACTTGGAGAGGAATGCAATTTTTTCTGATGAAAAAAGAATCATAAACATTGATAACCAATAGATTAGTGTATCTGCTACATGACTGAAAGACATCTCACAATACAAAATGCGAACCTTTTATCCTTGCCTTTTATCCAACAGGATGATTTCTTTAGCGACAACTTCAGCAACAAATCCCTTTCCTCCTCTCATGTCGTCATGAAAGCGGGCACAGATTTTTCCCCTCTCAACTGGATAGCACTTCTTTTGGGCTTGAGTAAGCAAATCCCCCACCCCCAAATCCTAAATCCCCCCCTTTCACCACCTATTTTCCCACTTTTCTAAACTATTTTTGTCGCCCTTTTGTCTTGTGGCTACCTTTGCGTGTCTGTTTATGCAACTCACCCGACCATGAAAAAGTCCTTTTTACTCTACACTGCCATCCTATGTGTCTTTTCGGTTTTGGCACAAAATACCGCTGAGGAAGAAAAATATGTGCTGCACGTCAAGCGCAGCGCCAACCCCATCACCCTGGATGGGGTGCTCGACGAAGCCGCCTGGAAAAATGCCGAGCGGACCGTGGATTTTTATACCAGCTTCCCTTTTGACACCTCTTTTGCCAAGGAGAAAAGTGAGGTGTGGATGACTTTTGACCAAAACTTCTTGTATGTAGGGGCGGTATTGTGGCAAAAGCGAGAGGACTACGTGGTGACTTCCCTCAAACGCGATTTTGCAGGTGGCACCAGCGATGTTTTTACCGTGAACATCGACGCATTCAAGGACAAATTGAATGGCTTTCACTTTGCCGTTTCGCCCCTGAATGTGCAACGCGAGGGCATCATTGACAATGGCACCAACCTGAATACCGACTGGGACAACAAGTGGTACTCTGCCGTCAAAAACGAAGCAGACCACTGGGTTGTGGAAATGGCGATACCGTTCAAAACCCTGCGCTACAAACTAGTGGAAGGACAAAATACTTGGCGCATCAACTTTGGCCGCAATTGCCTGGTGGCCAACGAAATTTCAACCTGGAGCCCGGTACCCCGCCAGTTTCGGCCCCTCACCCTGGCTTACACGGGCTTGTTGGTATGGGACGACGCGCCGCCGCAGCCCGGAGCCAACGTCTCGGTGATCCCTTATGTGATTGCCCGTACCGAAACCGATTTTGAATTCAAGTTGCCCACCGAAACGAGCGCCAACATCGGCGGCGATGCCAAAATCGCCGTGACCCCTTCGCTCAACCTGGACCTGACTTTCAACCCCGATTTTTCGCAGGTGGACGTGGACCGCCAGATCACCAACCTGAGCCGCTTTGAGTTGTTTTTCCCCGAAAGACGGCAGTTTTTCCTGGAAAACGAGGACTTGTTTGGGCGTTTTGGCTTTCCGGATAGCCGGCCTTTTTTCAGTCGCCGCATTGGCCTGACCAACGGCAGAATCAAAAGGCGCACCACCGATGGGCAGGAAATCACCGTGCAACGCAACGTCAATGTGCCCATTTTGGCGGGTATGCGCCTGAGTGGAAAATTGGACAAAAACTGGCGGATCGGTGCCCTGAACATGCAAACTGGCCGGGTAAAGGGCCTCGACCAAGGGCCCGCAAACTATAGCGTGGGCGTGATCCAACGCAAAGTGCAAGACCGCTCGGCCTTGAGCGCCATTTTTGTCAACAAAGAAAACTACCGCCTGGGCGAGGGGGATCGCTATGAGCACAATCCCGATGCCTTCAACCGGGTGGCGGGTCTGGAGTACAATTTCTTTTCCAAAGACAACAAGTGGGAATCCGAAATTTATTACCACCGCTCCTTCTCTTCGACCAGCAGCAATCCCACCGCCAACAACGATTCCCAGTCCGCAGCGGCTTTTTTGGGATTCAACAACCGCCATTGGACCATCTGGGGGGCCAATCAATACGTGGGCCAGAACTACCGCGCCGAAGCAGGTTTTGTACCCCGCCGAGGCTTTTACTCGATTTTTAACATCATTGAGCGGCGTTTTTTTCCAGGCCCCAAGTTGGCCAAAAAGGTCAATGTGTTTAGCTTTAACCTGGAAAGCAACCTGGCCTTCAATGCCCCGGCAATCAACCTGACCGACCGTAGCCACGAGCTCGAAATGAGCGTGGAGTTTCCCGGCAACTCGGCTTTTTCGCTCAATGCGAGCCAGGAATACACTTATTTGTTTTTCCCTTTTGACCCCACCAATACGGGCGGCACCGAGTTGCCCGTCAATAGCGCTTACACCTACAACTCGGTGGGGCTGAGCTACAATTCCGACTTCCGCAAGCCTTTTTCGTACGAGCTCAATGTGAGCACGGGGCAATATTTCAACGGCAATATTTTTCGGGTCAATGGCGAGTTGCTGTACCGTTGGCAGCCTTACGGTATTTTTGCCCTTTCGTATGTCTACAACGACATTCACTTGCCCAGCCCTTATCGCAGTGCCAATTTTTGGCTGGTGGGGCCCAGGGCGGAGTTGTCGTTTTCGCGCAGCTTGTTTTTCAGTACCTTTCTGCAGTACAATACCCAGGTCAACAACGTCAACATCAACAGTCGCTTGCAGTGGCGCTTCAAGCCCGTGTCGGACTTGTTTCTGGTGTATTCTGACAACTACTTCAGCGATCAGTTTTTCACCTCGCCTTCCTCCAAAAACCGGGCTTTAGTGCTGAAAATGACTTATTGGTTGAATTTGTAGTCTGGATTGTCTGGGTTTAGGATTTGCAGGATTACAGCGTTCCTAGTGGGCTAAGGGCCACAGAAAAAATAACTTGTATAATTGGCAACTCCGTTGCATTAGTGACAAGCCACGAATAAACCTTACCAAATCGCAACTGCATACTTTATAGATTATGCCCTCGCTGCGCGAGGCCATTTTTAGCACGCGGATAAAATTGGGTTTGGGTGTGCTCGTTTGGGTGTGAGTGTGGGGAACACCGTTTCCAATTGGCCGAGACGAAAGATTCGGCGCGAAGCCCACACACCCAAACTCACACTTTCACACCCACACCCATTCTTGCGGATTTCCAGCACGACGTTGACCGTTACGTTGACATGCCTGTGTCTTAAAAACTGGAAAGGTTTATTTTTGACCCGTCACGTACTCACGCGACGCGTGAGTACGTGACAGTTTTTAGCACACGGATTTCACGGATTACGCGGATTTTCACGGATTGCCAACATGACTTTGACCGCGCTAAACTCAAGACCAGAAGTACCAATTTTTATAATTTATTCTTTTGCCATCCCTAAGAACAAAATAACTGCCTATATTTTTGGTGAAAATCCTACCAATTCGGAACTTCAGCATCCACGCCTAGACCGCGAAGCGGGCCATTTCTCAAATTCTTTCAAATTCTGGCTTGGTCAACGTCACGCAAGAAATTCTGTAATTCTGAAAATTCTGGTTTAGACAAAAATTCTGGTTTAGACAAAAAAGTCGCATTGGTAATGGCTTAGGCAAACCACGCCCAATCAGCCAAAAGTGCATAAAAAATCAAGATTTTGGCTGTAAAATTTTCTTTTTGCAGCCAAAATGCTATTTTTATAGCAAAATTGGCTGATTGTGAAAAATGAAAGTGCTTTAATTGGTCGGAAAAAAGAAATCCAAAAATTGGAGAGCTTGCTGAAAAGCAAAAAATCTGAATTTTTAACGGTTTACGGTAGGCGGCGGGTAGGCAAGACTTTTTTGATCCGTGAGTTTTTCAACTACACCTTTGATTTTCATATCTCCGGATTGGCGAATGCGGATACGAACCAACAGTTGTTCAATTTCGATTCAGCACTCAGGGTTCAATCAAATCTGGTTTTTGAAACCCCTTCCACAAACTGGCTGATTGCTTTTCAACGCTTGATTGAGCACTTGAACAATCTCAAAAACAAGGAGAAAATCGTCATTTTTTTTGACGAATTGTCCTGGTTTGATACGCCTTCTTCTGACTTTATCATGGGGCTTGAGCATTTTTGGAATGCCTGGGCCAGCAATCGAAAAGATGTATTGTTGATTGTCTGCGGCTCGGCAGCATCGTGGATGGTCAACGTGCTGATCAACAACACTGGTGGTTTGCACAATCGGATCACCCAAAAAATGAAAATTGAGCCCTTTAGCTTAAAAGAGACCGAAGAACTCTTCATCGATAGAAATTGTGTATTGGATCGTTACCAAATCGTACAGCTTTACATGATCTTGGGAGGCATACCTTATTATTTGGATGCCATTGATCCGCAATTCAGTGCCGCACAAAACATCCAAAACCTGCTATTTGAAAATTCAGGCTTGCTGAAAAATGAGTTCTACAACCTTTATCGCTCGCTTTTTCGCAAGTATCAAGTGTATGAAAAAGTGGTGGAAGCCCTTGCTACCAAAAACGAAGGCTTGCAACGCAACGAAATCGTCAAACTCGCAGGAATCTCATCCGGCGGCACCTTGACCAAAGTTTTGGCCGACCTGGAGGAAAGTGGTTTTATCAATGCTTATCCTTCCTTCGACTCAAAACAGAAGCACATCATTTACCGCTTATCGGATTATTACAGCCTTTTTTATTTCAGATTCATCAAGGATAGCAAATACCAGGGCAAGGATGCCTGGCTCAACTTGATCGACCATCCCAGCCAAAGGGCTTGGCAGGGCTATACTTTTGAGCAGGTTTGCCTCGACCACGTATGGCAAATCAAAAAAGCACTTGGCATCAGTGGAGTTTTGACGGCAAACACCGCATGGAGAGGGAAATTAGAGGAAAAATCGGCTCAGGTTGACTTACTCATTGATCGTCGCGATCAGGTAATCAACCTCTGTGAGTGCAAATTCTCTTTGGACACCTTTAGCATTGACAAAGATTATGCCGAAAAACTACGTTCAAAAATCAATGTATTTAAAACGGTGAGCAAGACCAAAAAAGCGGTGTTCATGACCATGATCACCACTTATGGGGTCAGTAAAAACCAGTATGCGAATTTGTTGGTGCAAAATGAAGTGAGAATGGATGACTTGTTTGTGGAGTGAGGGTGAAAATAACAAGTCATTTTCCATTTTGCAACCGCCGCTTTTTGTTTTTGCAAAAAAACAGACCTTTGTCTTTGTTTTCCGAGAGACTGGCTAATTTTGTGGCTTCAAAAAACCAGCATGAAACCAAGTTTATTGATTCTTGCAGCGGGCATGGGCAGCCGATATGGCGGCTTGAAGCAGATCGACGGAGTAGGCCCGCAGGGCGAGATTCTCTTGGAATATTCCATTTACGATGCCCTTCAGGCGGGTTTTGGCAAAATCGTGTTTGTCATTCGCCCTGATTTGGAAGCCGCTTTTATGGAAAAAATTGGGCAAAAATTGCAGGCCCAAAATGTGCCCTTTGAGTTCGTTTACCAGGAAATTGACAGCCCCATTCCGGGCATTGCTGCATTTCCCAAGCGCGAGAAACCCTGGGGCACAGGTCACGCCATTCTGGTTGCCAAAGACGCCATCAAAGAGCCTTTTGCGGTGATCAACGCCGATGATTACTATGGTGCCGATGGCTTCCGCTCCCTGGCAAAATTCTTGCAAACCGAATGCAGCCCGGAGCATTATGCGATGGTGGGCTATGTTTTGGCCAATACCTTGTCCGAAAATGGCTTCGTATCGCGTGGGGTATGCGAAACCGACGCTGATTACCGCCTCTTGAGCGTGACCGAGCGCACCAAAATCCAGCGCAACGAGCAGGGCGTGATCGAATACGAATCGGAAGCGGAGAAATTGGTTTTGCCGGACGCCACTTATGTTTCAATGAATTTTTGGGGCTTTCACCCCAATATTTTTGACGCTTTGCAAAGTGATTTCATCAATTTTGTCAAAAACAACTGGGACCACCACAAGGCCGAATTTTACATCCCAACGGCGGTCAATGACTTGATGCAAGCGGGCAAGGTCAAAGTCAGCCTCTTGCCCAGCCAGGAATTGTGGTACGGGGTCACTTACAAAGAAGACCGCGAGACGGTGGCCCAGGCTTTTCAGGCCTTCATCGCCAAAGGCAAGTATCCTGCACCGCTTTGGTCCGCTAGCAAGGCGTAGTCATGGCAGACTTGCTCAATACCCTCAAGCCCATCCTGGCCCAATACGGCTTGGAAAATAGCCTGAATGCAGTACCACTCGGACATGGCAACATCAACGACACTTACCGCATTGAGCGCTCAAGTGGCCCACATTACGTTTTGCAAAGGCTCAACACCCTGGTATTTCGCGACCATGCGGCGGTTGCGCACAACCACCACTTGGTGGCCCGGCACTTGCAAAGTCGCCACTATCCCTTGCTGATTCCTGAATACCTGCGTACCTCCGATGGTGCCGATTACGCCCTGAACCACCTGGGCCAACACTGGCGTTTGATGGCCTTTTTACCCCAAACCGCTGAAGTGGAAAGGGCCCAAAACCCTGCACAAGCGAGGCAAGCGGCGCAAGCTGTGGGCACTTTTTTGGCCTGTCTGGCCGATTTGGATGCACAGCAGGTGCGCGACGTTTTGCCGGGTTTCCATGACAGCGCAAGCAGGTTTGAGCAGTTCAAAAAAGTGGTCGAGGAAAATCCGGTCAATAGGCTCAAAGAAGTAGCCGCCGAGGTGGATTACCTGATGCAAGAAGCTGAGATTTTTGCACTGATCCAAAACCTGGGCCTGCCCCTGCGCGTGGTACACAACGACCCCAAAATTGGCAATGTACTTTTTGACGAAAAAGGCGAAAAAGCCCTGGCTCTTATCGACTGGGACACCATCCAGGCTGGCCATATTCCAGGGGACTTTGGTGACCTGGTGCGCACCATGACCCCTACTTTTTCCGAAGACCACCACGATATTGCTGCCGTTAAGGTGGACCGCGCCTTGTTTCAAGCCGCAGCGGAGGGTTTTGTGGCCCCCTTGCATGGCGTAATTGAACCCTTGGAAATTGAAAACTTGTTCAATGGTGCGCGTTGGATCGTACTCGAACAAATGCTGCGTTTTTTGGGCGATTACCTGGCGGGAGATACGTATTACAAAATCCGTTACCCGGAGCACAACTTGCTGCGGGCGCGGAATCAACTGGCCCTCTACCGTTCTTTGCGCGAAAACGAAGTGGCGTTGAATGCCATTATTCAAGACATGCTGGGCTAAACTGAACCATCGCCAACAAATAAAAATTGGCCAGAAAGGGCCAAAAGGGCCAAATTCTCTATCTTCGCAGGGAATGATACCAAATTTTCATTTTGGGAAACGACGATTGGAGGCCCTTTCAAGCCAATAAACCCAAATTCTCGTACTAGCCCGCCACTTATTGGATAGCATGAACAAAGGATTTTTCGGACAACCTGCGGGTCTGTCCACCCTGTTTTTTACGGAAATGTGGGAGCGCTTTTCCTATTACGGTATGCGCGCCATTTTGATTTTGTTTATGATTTCGCCCCAAGCCCAAGAAGGTTTGGGCATGACCCGCGATACGGCGGGGGCCATTTACGGACTTTATACGGCGGGGGTTTACCTTTTTGCTCTTCCTGGTGGCTGGTTGGCCGATAATATTTTGGGGCAACGCAAAGCAATTTGGTATGGGGGCATCATGATCATGGTGGGCCATTTGCTCTTGGCCATTCCAGGTATTCCGTTGGTGTTTTTCACGGGTTTAGCTTGTGTTGCAATTGGAACTGGTTTGCTCAAACCAAATATCAGCACCATTGTGGGCGACCTTTATCCCGAAGGTGGGGTGCGGCGCGACCGCGGCTTTTCCATTTTTTACATGGGCATCAATACAGGTTCCTTTTTGGGGCAATTGGCCGTGCCGTTGTTGGCAGAATACAAGGGTTGGCATTGGGGTTTTGGCGCGGCTGCCATAGGTATGTTTTTGGGTTTGATCCAGTTCCGACTGACTCAAGGCAACCTCATGGACATTGGCATTCAGCCCAAAGCCAAAGAAGATAAAAATGAAGAACAAGGTCCTGGAGTCAATCGTGGTCTGGCGATTGGGGTCTTGGTTTTGTTGCTTGCCTTCTTGGGTATTCTACAAGCCACTGGCCAAATTGACCTGTTCACTGCAGTGGGTTTTGCGCAGGCAGTTGGCATCATCATCGCCTCCGTGACCCTGGCTTATTTCCTTTTTGTACTGATTGCGGGTGGTCTTACGGACGAAGAGCGCAAGCGGGTTTTGGTGATTTTTTGCCTCTTCATCGGCGCCGCCCTTTTCTGGTCGGGCTTTGAGCAAGCGGGCTCTTCTTTGACCTTGTTTGCGCAGGATTTCACCATTCTCGATCCACTTGGGTTCAAAATACCGGCTGGTTCGGTGCAGATTTTCAATGCCATATTCATTGTCATGTTTGCGCCCGTGGTAGGCTGGTTGTGGGTGCGGTTAGCCGCTCGGCAACTCAACCCTCACACGCCAATCAAGTTTGCCATTGGTTTGATCTTGATGGGCCTGGGCTTTTTGGTCATGGTTTTCGCAGCTCAGATCGCAGCCCAGGGCACCGATGTAAGCATGGGCTGGCTGATTCTGACTTATTTCCTGCATTCCATCGGCGAATTGACCTTGAGTCCCGTGGGTTTGAGTGCTACCACCAAGCTTTCACCCAAGCGCTACCTGGGGCAAATGATGGGCATTTGGTTTGTAGCCACAGCTATGGGCAACCTGATTGCGGGCTTGCTGGCTGGCGGCGTTGATCCCAAAAGCCCCAATGACATGGAGCCTTTGTTCATGTCGGTGTTCATTTTTGCGGCAGTAGTAGGGGCTTTGTTCTTGATTTTCAGCCCGATCATCAAGAAATGGGCTGGTAAAGAAGCTTAATCAAGGTAATAGCTTACCCAAAATCTCAAGACAATGGACATTGCCCTTAACCTCATCATCGCTGGCTGGTTGTTTGTGTTGATCTGGGTTCCGATCATCATCTACACCAACCGCAAGGTGCATCCCAGCGCCATGATCCTCATTTTCCTGACCGAAATGTGGGAACGCTTTTCGTATTATGGCATGCGGTCTCTGCTCACTTTGTTCATGGCCAAAGTCTTGTTTGTCAGTCTGGGCGAGCAAGCGGCGAGCACCAAGGCTCTGGGCGTATATGGTTCTTATACGGCGATGGCGTACTTACTGCCTGTATTCGGGGGGATGATAGCCGACCGCTATTTTGGCTTTCGCAAATCGGTGGCCATTGGGGCGGCTTTGATGGCCCTGGGGCATTTTATGCTGGGTTTCATGGGCGTCAAGGGTTTGGAAACCAATACGAACCTGTTCTTTTTTGCCTTGGCGGTGATCATTGTGGGCAATGGCTATTTCAAGCCCAACATGTCGAGCTTTTTGGGCACTTTTTACGAAAAAAACGACCCTCGAAAAGACAGCGCTTTTTCCATTTTTTACATGGCGGTCAACACTGGTTCACTCCTTGCCATGCTGACTTGTGGTTATGTGGGCGAAAAAATTGGTTGGCACTATGGCTTTGCCCTGGCGGGCATTGGCATGACTTTGGGCTTGATCATGTTCGTAGGCTTGGGGCCCAAGTTTTTTGGCGACAATGGCCGGGCAAGTGACCCCGACGCAGGGAAACAGCGCGTTTTGGTTGGTTTGAGCATCAATCAAGTCATCACCCTGGGTTCGGTTTTGGTCGTTCCGCTGGTGATGTTTTTGCTCAATCCTTCACAAATTTTCAGTACCCTTTTGCTGGCATTTAGCCTGATCATCCTGGCTTATATCGTTTATACTGCTTTGAGTTTACCCGATCGAAAAGAGGGGCAAAAACTGCTGGTGGTGGTATTCTTGTTCTTTTTCCACATGGTATTTTGGATGTTGTTTGAGCAGGCGGGGGGTTCCATTACCCTGTTTACCGACAAGCATGTGAATCGCATGGTAAGCGGAGTCGATATTCCAGCCTCACAATTTGGAGCTTTGAATGGCTTCTTCATCCTGATTTTGGCTCCATTTTTTTCCTGGTTGTGGATTTATTTGGGCAAAAAGGGTTGGGAGCCCAGTACGCCGCTCAAGTTTTTATTAGCTTTGCTGCAAATTGCAATTGGCTTTGGCTTCATTGTTTTGGGTTCGCGGTACTTTGGCAGCAGCGGCACCATTCCACTGGTATTTCTGGTTATGATGTATTTTTTCCACACCAGCGGGGAATTGACCATTTCGCCCGTGGGCTTGTCGATGATCACCAAGTTGTCGCCTACCAAAATCGTGGGCTTTGTGATGGGGGCCTGGTATTTGTCCATTTCACTGGGCAACAAACTGGCCGCAGAAGTAGGCAAACTCACCTCTGATGCCACCAACAGTGAAAACCTGAGCATCCAGGCATCCATGGATGGTTTTGTTCAAACTTACCTGCTTTGGGGTATCTATGTGGTGTTGGGTGTGGTGTTGGTTCTGTCAATGAGCCTGCCCATGTTGCGCCGTTGGATGCACGATGTGAAATAAATCTTATGGTCAGTTCAAATCTTCGCCCCCTCATTGCGGGTATTGTTCATGATGTTTTCAAAAACCAGCGTTTTCCCGATCAAGCCATCGCCTGGCATTTGAAAAAACAGCGCAGCCTGAACAGTACGGAGCAAGGCCAGGTGGCCGAATGGACCTACGAGCTCGTGCGCCAAAAAAGGCTCCTGGAAACCGCTGTGGGGGTGCAAGCCGATTCGGCAGCGGTTTGGGAAAAATTATTGGGTTTTGCGATCAACATCCGGCAGGGCAAGTTGGTGGAAGGGCATCCCTTGTTTTCGCATTATCAGGCGGCTTTGGCTACGCGGGCGACCCGACTGTCCATTACCGATTGGTTGGACGAACAAGGCGAAAAAGAACTGGGTGAGCGCTGGGAAAGCACCATCACCGCCCTCAATCAGGCGGCCAAGCAAGTGCTGCGCTGCAATACGCTAAAAACCAACTCCGTAGAACTGCTTAAAAACCTGCAAGCACAAGGTTTGAAAGCGGAGGCTTTGCCGGGAGATGCTTTGTTCCTCGACCAAGCGGGGCGCTTGTTTCAAACGCAGGCTTTCCAAGAGGGCTGGTTTGAAATGCAAGACTTCAATTCTCAGCAAGTCGCGCCATTTTTACAGGTCCAGCCCGGCATGAAAATCATCGACGCCTGTGCAGGCAACGGCGGTAAAGCGCTGCACCTGGCGGCCCTGGCGGCCAACAAAGGCCAGATTCTCGCCCTGGATTCCGACCCCAGAAAATTGGAACAACTGCGGCTACGTGCCCGCCGGGCAGGCGTGAACAACGTGGAGAGTCGCCATATCGACAACAACAAAGTCATCAAAAGATTGGAGCAAAAAGCAGATCGAGTACTCCTGGATGTACCTTGCTCTGGCATGGGTGTATTGCGCCGCAACCCCGATACCCGCTGGCGATTAGATGCTGCACAACTGTCCCGTTTGCAACATACCCAGGCTGATATTTTGCAGGCTTATTCCACTATGCTCAAACCAGGTGGGATGATGGTATATGCCACTTGCAGCATTTTTCCTTCCGAAAATCAGGCGCAAATTGGTCATTTCTTGGAGCAAAACAGCCAATTCAGCCTAGACGAAGAGCGGGTTTTGGACCCGGTGGAGACTGGTTTTGATGGGTTTTACATGGCGCGATTGAAGCGATTGTAGTAGCTAAGTTATGTCTTGGTTCTAAGAGTGAGGTTTAAAAAATTGCCTGCCCCAACTCAAAACCACCAAGCTGTTCACTGGTACTTAATTGGTAGCATATTCATTTTTAACAAGATCAAGAAAGTAACCAAAGAAAGCGTTCCAATCGTTGCCAGAACATTCACCAATGTCTGGGCCTTGGCCTTGTTTTTGAGCACCTTTTCCAAGGCACTAAAAATCACTATTCCAATTAACCCACCGAAGGTGTTGGTGACAAGGTCCGTCGCATCAAAAGCGCCAATCCTCAAGAAATATTGAAGTCCTTCGATCAGGACACTTAGCAGGAAAACGCAAAGTAGTTTTTTTCCAAACATCAGCTTGTCAAACAAAACCCCGATGTAGACGCCCATTGGCACAAAGATCAGCACATTCAAAGTCAGTTCCATAAAATCCATGCGGCCATTTGCCAGCAACGAATCGCCAAAGGGAATTAAGTTGATTCTCCGCTCTTGCATGTAGGAGAACTGCACACCCAGTTTGAGGATCAAAACCCAGCATAAGATGGCTAGGTAAGTCAGGGCCAGGAGGGTGCTTAGTTGATTGGCGGTGGTGTTTTGGCGGTGTTTTTTCAAGTTTTTTTGCTGTTTACAGGTGATCGATAAAAAAACTCACAAAAGTCTAATTGGCCTTTAAGTATTTGAGCTAAAATAAGCTGAACACATTTGCTTTTGAGGTTTAGTAAAAAAAGAACACAACTTCCTTTTATCCAGTTGTTTATCTTTTTTCACTAAACCCAAATCCGTCCACCTTATTTCTTTAAGCTCCCCAAAAATGAAACCATTGAGCAGCTTTTAGTCAAATAGCCTTTCTAACATCTCTAGCAAGTGGATGATCTGTTCCTTTCTTACCGAGGGATAGTCATGTAAGAATGCTTCGATGGTATCCCCGTTTTTCAGGTAGTCGAACAAGATCGTTATTGGTACTCTTGTCTTGGCGAAGACAGGAGTACCACTTTGGATTTCAGGTGATATGGTAATCAGGTCTGATGACATATCTTTATTGGTGCTTAGATTGGCAAGCTTTCCCCACAAAACAAGTATTTGCCAATTAATTTTAGCCCCATCATAAGCCTACTTGCCAAATCAGCCCCCTCAATGCGCCTCCAGCCAGTTGCTCCCAGTGCCCATGCCCACCTCAATCGGTACCCTTAGATTTGGCAGGGCGGTACGCATGTACTCGCTGATGATTGGCTTGACGGTTTCCACCTCGATTAGCGGTACATCGAACACCAATTCGTCGTGTACTTGCAGGATCATTTTGCTGGCCAGTTTTTGGGCTTTCAACTCGCGGTTGATGTTGATCATGGCCACTTTCACCAGGTCAGCAGCCGAGCCTTGGATGGGGGTATTGATGGCAATGCGCTCGGCGTTGCTGCGCTCCAGCGAGCTCTTAGAATGGATGTCGCGCAAGTAGCGGCGGCGGCCCATCAGGGTGGTCACGTAACCATTTTTGCGGGCTTCTTCCACAATGTTGTCCATGTAGCGCTTCAGGCCCGTGTATTGCGAAAAATAGGCGTCGATCAATTCCTTGGCCTCGGGCCGCTTGATGTTGAGCTGGCGCGACAGGTTGGTGGCTCCAGCGCCGTAAATGATGCTGAAATTCACCGTTTTGGCCTGGTAGCGCTGCTCACGGCTCACTTGGTCGAGTGGCACATTGAACACCTTTGAGGCAGTGGCCAAGTGGATGTCCAGGTTTTGCTGGAAAGCTTCGAGCATAGCCTCATCGTTACTTATTTCGGCAATCAAGCGCAATTCGATCTGCGAATAATCCGCCGAAAGCAGGGTGTGTTCAGCGTCGCGGGGCACAAATGCTTTGCGCACCTTGGCACCTTCGGGCGTGCGCACTGGGATGTTTTGCAGGTTGGGGTTATTCGAGCTCAGGCGGCCCGTAGCAGCCAAAGCCTGATTGAACGAAGAGTGAATACGGCCAGTGCGTGGATTGACCAGTTTGGGCAGGGCATCCACATAGGTGGACTTCAATTTGGTGAGGGCGCGAAAAGCCAGGATCGACTCTACCACCGGGTAATCAGGCCCCAGGTCCAGTAGCTTGTCTTCGTCGGTAGAGTATTGCCCTGTTTTGGTTTTGGCCCCCTTGTATGGAATTTTCAGTTGTTCAAACAAGACCTCTCCCACTTGCTTGGGCGAGCCAATGTTGAATTTCATGCCCGCTTTTTCATATACCGCAGCTTCAGCAACAGCAATATTCACATCCAATTCCTTGGAATATTCGGCCAAGTAATTGCTGTCAATCCTAACCCCTTCATACTCCAAATCGGCCAATACCCGCACCAAAGGGGCTTCGATGGTGTCGAAGAGTTTTTGCACCCCACCTTCTTCGAGCCTCGGTGCAAAAAACTGTTTGAGTTGCAGGGTCACGTCGGCGTCTTCGGCGGCGTATTCTTTCACTTGCTCCACAGGCACTTCACGCATGGTTATTTGGCCTTTGCCCTTTTTACCGATCAACTCCTCGATAGAAACGGGCGAGTAGCTCAAGTAGGTTTCAGCCAAGTAGTCCATGCCGTGCCTTTTCTCCGGCTCCAGCAGGTAGTGGGCAATCATGGTGTCGAAAATGGCCCCAGCCACTTCCACATCGTACCATTTCAGCACGACCAGGTCGTACTTCAGGTTTTGGCCAATTTTGAGGATTTTTTCATCCTCCAAAACTGGTCTGAAAATCTCCACGATGACTTGCGCAGCGGCCTTGCCTTCTGGCACAGGCACGTAATAAGCTTCACTGGTATTGATGGCAAACGACATGCCTACCAATTCGGCCTGGGTGGGTTCCACATGGGTAGTTTCGGTGTCAAAGCAAATTTCGCTTTGGGCAGCAAGTTTGGCAGCTAAATCGCGCATGCCTGCCTCGGTGTCCACCAAGTGATAGGTATGCGGGGTATTGAGGATATTTTTTTCTGCTACCGAATGGGCAGGTAGGTTAGAGCCGATTTGTACGGGTGCTGCGGTACCAGGCTCATCGGGAAAAAGCGAGCCTTGGGTGCCAGCTTTGTTGACCGGGGCAGGGCGGGCCTCGCCTTCGCCCAGGATTTTTGTGGCGATGCTCCGGAACTCCAATTCTTTGAAAAGTTCGGATAAAGCCTCGCGGTTGACGGGGTCGATGGTCAGTTTTTCGGGCTCAAACTCGATGGGCACGTTCAGCTCAATGGTGGCCAATTGTTTCGACAATATGGCTTGCTCGGCGTATTGTTGTACGCGCTCCTGTTCTTTGCCCTTGAGTTGGTCCACCCCGGCGATAACGCCCTCCAAGGTGTCAAAACGATCCAGCAACTTGGCGGCAGTTTTTTCACCTACCCCTGGAATGCCAGGGATGTTGTCCACGCTGTCGCCCATCAGGCCCAGTAGGTCGATGACTTGCTCTACGCGCTTGATACCCCAGTTTTCACAGACTTCCTTGGGGCCCATGATTTCGATGCCGTTCCCTTGGCGCGAGGGCTTGTACATGAACACCTTGTCCGATACCAACTGGCCATAGTCCTTATCGGGGGTTACCATGTATACGGTATAGCCTTCTTTTTCAGCTTTTTTGGCCAGAGTACCAATCACGTCATCGGCTTCGTAGCCCAGCACCTGCACGATGGGGATATTCATGGCTTCCACAATCTTGACAATCCAGGGAAACGCAGCACGGATGTCATCGGGGGTTTCTTCACGGTTGGCCTTGTAGGGCTCATACATGTCGTTGCGAAAAGTAGCACCCGGAGGGTCGAAGGCCACCGCGATGTGAGTAGGCTTTTCGTTGCGCATCAGTTCCCACAGTTGGGTGGTAAAACCGTTGATGGCGGAGGTATTGAGGCCCTTGGAGTTGATCAGTGGGCGGGTGATGAACGCGAAATGCGCCCGGTAAACCAAGGCGTGACCATCGAGCAGGAACAGTTTCTTGTCTGACATGTTGAACGGATTTCAGGGCTTTTGAGTATGGCCGCTACGAATTTAAGCCTACAAGATAGGCAGAAGGGCCAATTTTTGCGATGCTGCAATAAAGGGAAACAAAATTATAAAAAAGTTTGCAAAAATACTTGACATTTAACAAATCTTGTTTTATTTTTGGGTAGTCATTCAAATGTAATGCTGGCTTGCGCTGAGATTCCTTGAAATAGCCTTGCAAATCTCATGAACTAGCCTTACATCTGTAACACTACCTATTTTTGAACTCGCTACATATTCCTCAGCCCTTTCGGGCTTTTTTCTACCTTTTTCATTTCGTTGATTTTTCAGCGGTCACGAGCATTTGTTTAGACAAAACTCAAGACCATGACTGAAGATTTTTTGCATTACGCCTGGCGCTATCGGCGTTTTCAGCAACGAGGGCTGCATTGCACCCTAGGGCTGCCAATCGAAATTTTACACCCCGGTCAGCATAACCATCATGCAGGGCCTGATTTCAGCAACGCCCGTATCCGCATCGACGACACCCAATGGGCCGGCAATGTCGAAATTCACATTCGCTCCTCAGAATGGTACCGCCACAGCCACGAGGAAGATCCTGCTTATGCCAATGTGATCCTGCATGTGGTGCTGGAAGAAGATTTACCCGTGTTCAATGCCCAAGGGCAGCGCATCCCTTGTCTGGAGCTCAAGCCCTTGCTCGACCCACAGGCCATGCAGCGCTATCACCAGTTGTTGTACGAATCGGCCTGGATCCCTTGCCAATCGTTGTGGCCACAGGTACCAGAATTGACCAAGACCCTATGGATTGAGCGGCTTCTGGTCGAACGTTTGGAGGCCAAAACAGAGCACATCCAACACCTGCTGACCCTGAATCGCGGTGATTGGGAGGAGACTTGCTACCAGGTCTTGGCCCGAGCTTTTGGTATGAAAGTCAATGCGGAACCTTTCGAACAGTTGGCACGCAGCCTGCCTTACAAATTGATGGCCAAACATGGTGATAATCTTTTGCAAATTGAAGCCCTGCTATTCACTCAGGCTGGTATGCTGGAAGGGCTTTACCGTGAAAAATACCCGCGTACTTTACAACAAGAGGGCCGTTTTTTACGCCACAAGTATTCGCTTAAGCCGATGGATGGCAGCCAGTGGAAATTTCTGCGGATGCGGCCAGCCAATTTCCCCACCGTGCGTTTGGCGCAGTTTGCGGCACTGGTTTACCGATCGGAGCACTTGTTCAGCAAGATTTTAGCGAGTAGCAATGTGGATGAATTGAGACCGCTTCTGTTGGGGCGGCCCAGCCCGTACTGGACCAATCACTACCAGTTTGACCAGCCTACCAAGTACCACGCCAAGCCTCCGGGTGAGACTTTTTTCCAGTTATTGATCATCAATGCCATTGCACCACTCTTGTTTTTCTATGGCGTGTACCATCAAGATGCAGCTTTTTGCGAACGGGCTATGTTGTGGTTAGAGTCAATGCCTTCCGAAGACAATCATGTGCTCACAGGTTGGCAACAAATGGGATGCCAAGCCCAAAACGCAGGTGAAGGCCAGGCTTTGATGCACCTGAAATCGAGCTATTGTGAGCAAAAGCGCTGCCTAAACTGTGCAGTAGGCAATGCGATTGTACAAGGCGTAGGACTAGATGTGGAGCAGGATGAAAAAGTGAAGCGAGAACGGGAATTAGTCTTTCAATCCGCTTGAGGCAAAGTTGCACTGGACTTATTTGACTCGATTGGGGCTGTCATATTGCCCAAAACGCCAAACAAGCCTACGCCCAAGGTATTGAGCGTACCGTGCAAGGCATACATCCAGGGAATGGAAAGCCAGGGCAGAACTGGATAAAAGCGCCAGGCGTACAAAAAAGCCAGGATCATGCCCAAGCTGAGGAACAAGCTACCCAGGATTTTGAGGCGCACTTGCCAAGCAGGCAAACTGAACTGAAAAGCTACCAAAACCTGGAGGTAAGCAGCACCCAAGGCCGAGACGACCATGACTGTTGCTGACAAGCTTTCGACCAAATAAGAGCCACCCAACTGCGTGACCGTGATACCGACGGCTACAAAAGCGGGTGCCAAAAGGATGCTCCAGCTTACCCAAGTGCTTCGGGTTATTTGCCCGGCATTGAGCTGCCGGTAGGTATGGCTAGCGCCCAGCGCCAGCAAAAAACCTGCGTAGTGAAAATGAGCTGCGGTGAGCAACACAATGGTCGGATCGAATCCCAGTGGTCGGATGCCCAGGCGGTCAGCAAAAGCCCAGGCAGCGCCAACGGGTAAGAACAGGAAGGCAGCGCATAAACTGCGCTCATGGGGACGGCCTCGAAAAACTTGGGACAGTAAGTGGAAATTGGCCCACAAAGCCCAAAGGCTGAAACCTAGCCAGGGCAATGCCAAACTGCCAGCGTACCAGCCTTGAGGCAAGGAAAAAGCAAAAACCAAAGCCAAAGCTGCGGTCAAAATGGCATAATGTCCTTTTTGACTCCGAATCATTTTCACTTGCTCGCAAGCAAGGGGTACGAACACCGTTGGAGCCAACAGCAAGAGCAATTTTACCCAATCTTCTTCTAATGGATGGGTGGGAAAAGACCAAAATAGGTAAACCAACCATCCCAGCAAACCAAAGATGAGCGGGCCATGTTTAAACGGCATAGCTGCGCAGCATTTCGCGTTCGAGCAAGCTATGCATAGCCTTGGCCGAATCCTGGCGAAATTTGTTTTGGTAAAAACGAGCCAGCGGGTAGACCAGGAACACGTACCAGCGATTGGGGCGCGAAAAAGCACGAATATGGTACCAAACCTTGCCATCCTCTTTGAGTTCAAGCAGGAAAAGCTCTTCGCCTTTTTCAATGTGGTTTTCTAAGGTGCCATAAGCAAAACCAAACCGATTGGGTTCATCAATGGTGTAAACGATGCGGCTGGCGTTGCCCCACCAAAAGCCAAACAAGCGAAACCACACGCCGACTTCCATACCTTCTTCAAAATTGGGGTTGGGATCGTAAACGCGGGTCCAGGACTTGGGAAACATGCGCCACTTTAGCAGCAAAGTTTTAGCAGCGTCAAAGACCATTTCACCCTGGCCAAGACAAGAGCTGGCCTCATCATGGTCATAACCTTTGGGGAAATGATCTAGTGTAGCACCCTGCTCGGGGTAAGAAAAAGATACTTCGGCCAGTTTGACGTGCTCTGTACGTAACCAGTTCAAGGGTGGGAATCGGGAAAATGTACGAATTTTCATTATTTATTGAAATCTTTGAATGATAACGCTTAAAAAGCTCGATTTGTTCCCCTGGCTGTGTGATTTGTTTGTAAAATGAGGGGAAATAGTTGCCTTTGGAACGAATATGGGGTTGTAAAGACCGCGAGAGAGCGTAAAAAAATAAGGTGGACGGATTGGGGGTTAGTGAAAAAAGAAAAGCAACTGACTGAAAGGAAGTTGTGTTCTTTTTTGCTAACCCTCAAAAGCAAATAAGTCCATTTTATTTTAGCTCAAATACTAAAAAGGCTCAAAATGAGCGCGAAGGCCAATCCCTTAAATCCCAGTCCCTGCTGTTTTGTCCTTCACAAACGTCTAATTGGCATCAAAAATCAAAGAAAAAGAGCTGTTTTGTATACTTTCACAACATGATTAAGCGCGTAATTCGGCATATCATTTTTTGGGCAATCCTGTGGCTTTGGATCTCGGTGGTGTGGATGGACAAAGAGTGCCAGTTTCACAACATTGCTATGGCTACGCTTTTACGCTTGCCTTGGCTGGTTGTGGCTGTCTATGTCAACAACTATTTCCTGATTCCGCGTTACCTGATCCAGAAAAGGCAGTACTTCAGTTACGGTGCTTTGTTTTTACTACTGGTAGCTATACATTGGTTACTGGATCGACTTTGGATGTTGCTTTGGGTTTTTGACCATTATTACCAAGAGTTGGGGCATCGTTTTTACTTCTTCTACTATCTACCCAATTTGCGCAACCTCTTTGTATTTTTATCGGTCTTCCTTTTGGCAGCAGTTTTGCGATTTTATCGCATTTGGTACGAAAATGAAACGGCTACCCGCAAGCTGGCAGCTGAAAAAATGGCTACTGAATTGGCATTTCTCAAAGCCCAGGTCAACCCCCATTTTTTATTCAATACCCTCAACAACCTGTACTCACTGGCTGTACAACGTGCTAGTGATGACCTTGCCGAGGGTATCGCTCAATTGTCGAATTTGATGCGCTACCTGACCTACGAATCCAACTCAGAGAAGGTCCCCCTGCAACGGGAAGTAGACCAAATCCACAGTTTCATTGCCATCCAACACCTACGCATCAGTGAGGAGGACGATGTGTTAATAGGATTTAAAAAACAAGGGCAACTGGACGGCAAACGCATTGCTCCGGCAATCTTGATCCCATTTGTAGAAAATGCGCTGAAGCATGGCATTGATGTATCCAAAAATTCAGTGGTCAAAATGGAGTTGAGTGTGGATGGCAGTCGGCTGCATTTCTCTACCAGAAACACTTGTCAAACTCGAACCGAACTTCAACCTGAAGGCGTGGGCTTGGAAAACGTAAAGAAACGTTTACTCCTGCTCTATCCCGATCGGCATACCCTGAAAATAGAAGAGCAAGGCGACTTGTTTATTGTAAACCTTAGCCTAGAACTGGATTGATATGCGGCGAGTACTGATCATCGACGACGAGCCAATGGCCATCGAATTGCTGCGCAACTATGTGGAGCGCATCCCCAATTTGGAGCTCGCAGGCAGCTTCCGCAACCCACTGGAAGCCCTGGCTTTTTTGCAAAAGGAAAGTGTAGACTTGTTGCTGCTCGACATCCACATGCCCCAATTGTCGGGCCTGGAATTTTACCGCAGTTTGGCTCAAAAGCCCAGGGTCATTTTCACCACTGCTTATTCCGAGTATGCTGTGACCAGCTATGAACTCGAAGCTAGCGACTACCTGGTCAAACCAATTATTTTTGAGCGCTTTTTGCAAGCTTGCAATAAAGTCTGCCAAGAAGTATCCGCAGGACCTAATGAACCCGACATCCAAAGCGAAGAAGTTTTCATCAAAAGCGGACCAAAATTGTACCGCCTCAATTGGAACGATGTATTGTTCCTGGAAAAAAGCGACAATTACGTGGTATTTCACACCGCCGAACGTAAAATTCTCAGCCGCCAAAACATGGTAGATGTGCAGGAAATGACCCCAGATTTCTTCTGCAAAATCCATAAATCCTACCTTATTTCACTCAAGCACCTGAGTATCGTAGAGCGCCATCAAGTGACCATTGGCAAGCACACGATCCCCATTGGGCAAAGTTACCGTGATGAGTTTTTCCGGGTATTGGCTGAGCGCTGGGGATATTGCGATTTGTGATTGAATACCGATACCAGACCCTCACATATTCAAATATGACATCAGCCCCGCGTACCGTTCCTTCAATGTATCGTAATATTCTTCTTCGTTGAAGGAGGCTTTGACAGTGTAATTGAAGCGTTCGAAAGTTGCGATGATGCTTTGCAAATGATGGCGATTAACCTTGATGGTCACGTCGATTTTCTCTGAATCGGGGTATGATGTGATGAAAGAACTCAGGATAATCCCTTGTTCAGACTCTACAATCCGGGCGATCTCCGCCATGGTGTAATCTCGCCGAGCGATCTCTAAAACCAAGATGCTGCCCGTTTCGGCAAAAGAAACCGTGCGCGCGAAATAACGCAAGGTATCTTCCAGGGTAATTACTCCCAGGTAATTGTTTTCTTCGTCTACCACTGGAATCAAAGTCAGATCCTGTTCAGCGATGAGACGCATGACCTCGTAAATGTGGTCGTTGGCGTGAACGTAGGGCTTGGTCAGCGAGAGGCTGAAGGAGCCGACAGGCTCGCTGGGGTCAAAATTGAGCACATCGTCCTCAGAGATGACCCCCAATAGCTCGCGGTTGTTGACGATGGGCAAATGACGTACATAAAATTCGCTCATCATTTCCAAAGATACCTCGCCAGTGTCCGATGTTTGCAAGGGAATAATGGCATTAGATATCAAGTTTTCGGCAATCATAAGCGATTATCTGGGTCTATTAACGATTCAGTTTTTGCTTTTGCACCTGGAATTCTTCGTCGGTCAAAAGTCCTTTATCGCGTAGTTCGGTTAACTTTTTCAATTGCTCCAGCATGGGCGAATGGTCTTCCACCATGTCTTCAGCTGAAAAGGATTTAGGGGGCGTTTGATTAGTGTTTGCTTGGCTAATGCCTCCTAAGCGAAAACCATTTGTTTCAAAATCATCGAATTGATTTTGAATACGTAAAAATGCCAGGGCGTCGTGGTCTTTGATGCGTTTAAAATCATTGAAACCCAGTGATACCGCTTGGTCGAGGTGGTAAAAACCACGTTCGGCATTTTCGTTCAAAGAATAAGTACACGCCAAGTTGAAGTGGATCGAAATGTCCTTCGGATCGACCAACAGGGCTTGTTTGAATATTTCAATGGCACCATTGTAATCGTAATCCTTGTATTTCTCAATGCCCTGTTTTTTCAGCTCGTGTACCTTGTCAACTTGCGAACGGGATGGATTGGCCTGCGGCTGCCGTTGGGGTGGACCCGAACGGCGTTGTTCACGGCGCTCATCTCGGTATTCTCGGCGCTGATCCCGGCGTTCGTAGCGTTCTCCATGCCGACGGCGCAATTCAAAATGGTCAGCGTTGTACTTTAGGTTGAAAGCATCATCATCGGTAGAGAGCAGGACGATACCATCAATAAACCCGATCATAGCTGGAATGAAAGTCCAGAAAAACAAGAGGTACAAAATACCCCTGCCTGTACGACCCAGGTAAAACCAGTGAATACCAAGTCCTCCAAAAATCAGTGCCAAAATACCCGCTGCGGTCTTGTCTTTCATATCATTGTTGCTACGTAGGCAATTCGGGGTAAAATACAAGTTCTGTAATCAAGCTGCAAGTTTTCCATTAAATGCAGACAAGAAAATCCGGATTTTGTTGCGAAACAGCTGCTTTTACCCCCCGTTTTTCAGGCCGAAATACAAGTTTCCGACTCAATTGTAAAGTTTGCAGGTTAAAACGGTGAAATCATCGGGATAGTTCTCCTCTCCTTTGAAATCATCGATCAACTGTTGCAAATATTGGTTAAACTCATCAGATTTCGCCTTGAAATGCTGTTGGGTGAAATCCTGTAACAGCTGTTCGCTCAGGTTTTCCCCCTCCGAGTTTTGGATATCGACCAGGCCATCGGTGAACGTCAAGATCACGGCTTCTTCGCCGGGCTCCAGTACCACTTCACCAATATCGACCCTTGGCAACTTGGGCAGCGACCCCAGCAAAAAACAACCTTCTCTCAGCTCCAACAAGCGATTTTCGCTAGCCAGATATGGTCGATTATGGCCCGCGTTGATGTAGCGCAAGCGGCGCAAGTTCAAGTCGTATTCGGCTAGGAAAAAAGTAATGAAACGCTCGCCTTTGGTGATGCGGTTCACTGCTTGGTTGAGGTCGCGCACCGTTTCATCCAATCCCGCCTGCCGGTGGATCAGGGTATGGAAATTGGCCTGGAAATTGGCCATCAACATGGCTGCGCCAAGCCCTTTGCCAGTAAAATCGCCGATACAAAAAACAATCTTGTCGTTGGGAGCCTCAATGAAGTCGTAATAATCACCTCCTACCACCATGTGCGGCTTGTAGATTGCTGCAAAGTCGTAGCGCTTGCACTTGGGCATGGTTTCGGGGATCAACAGCTTTTGAATCCCTGCGGCCAGGTCCATTTCTTTTTTCAGCAATTCTTGCTCCAACTGGCGCTTGAACAGGCGCTTGTTTTCGATGGCTACCACGATTACATTGGTAATGGCGGTGATGAGTTGGACCTTGTTGTACATGTCTTCATCATCCTGAAACCCGCCAATGAGCAGGTAAGCCAAAGCATGATCTTTGTGCTTGACAGGGATAATGAGGTCAAATTTTTTCAAAAACGGAGAATCCGCTTCTTCTTGGCCCAAGTCAGTCATTTTGTCGAACTTGGGCAGGAGCCCGGCCACGTCTTCGGCCAGCATTTTTTCGGTCATGCCCAAGTGGCAGGAGCACAACCAGGTTTCTTCTTCCTTGATGTACAAGACCATTCTTTTGATGTCCATTTCCCATTGCAGAAAATCGCGGTACATCGTGTACAAGTCTCCTACCCCTACATTGCTGTTGATCGCCTGCGTAATGGACAAAAGACGGTTGATCTGCAACTGCTTGAGGTGCAGGTCTTTTTCCAGAGATTCAATTTCCGCTAAGTACTTGTGGAGATTTGAAAAGTCGGTCATTTGTATTACATCATGGGCGCTGAGAGGATGTTTAAATTTAGGATTGCAGGCAAAAATGAGCACGTTTTCGTCTAGGCAAGGCGCAAAAAGCGGAGTTATGCAGCGCATAATGAGCATTTTTGGAACGCCTTAGTCTAATAAGTCATAGGCGAAAAGGGGCCATTTTGGACCGAGCAAAAATTTTTAAACATACTCTTAGGGTTCAAAAGTTAAAGGTAAGGCAAAAGTTTTGAGGTTTTGAGTTTTGGGGAGAAAAGTAGGATTTTTTAGCATTTTGTAGAGCAAACATGCAGATTAGGTTCGTAGGTTCTCAAGTCCATTTTTTGGATAAACCTTTTTTTGAACGTATTTATAATGTTTTTAAGCTCGAGCTAACAAACTCGCTTGCTTACAATAAAAGTTCGGTTTAGAGATAGGGTGTGTAATCTGACACGATTATTCCCCTGCGCTTTTGGTATCCTTACCCCCCTTAGAGTCACCATTAATCAAGCTTAGGCTAGGCTGTACAAACGACAAAAAAAAAGTTCCCCATATTTTGGTGTGAGGAAGACAACAAAAAAAACGAGGAACCCGTCACGAAGACAGGTCAAATGTACGACTTCGAAGTGGAAAAATAAAGCAATTTCACGAGGTAAAGAAAACGCGACGCTGCGCAAGCGTAACGCGGAGCTTGAAGTTAGTCGTTGTAGCTGGAAAAAGAAGTACCAAGAGCTTCGCAAAACCATTTCTTGGGGTTTTCAGCCCCAAGTTGAGGCAAAAGCCCGTGGCCACCAGTATAGCTTAGTGGTTGTTGCGCTGATGTTGGAGTTGTACAAATATGGAGGTATGAGCCTGCGGGGCTGCCGCCACAGTGTGTGCTGTATGCTATTGAGCATGGGCCTGGTGGGTCGGACACCCAGCCACGCCAGCATCAGGAATTGGATCTGCAAATGTGGTAATTATCGGGTGAACTCGTTATCGACGGTGGGTGGTGCATACGTTTTGATCGTGGATGAGAGCATCACATTTGGCAGTGAAAAGCTACTGCTGGTACTGGGCGTAGAGGAAGGGAGGGCCATGCAAGCAGGAGCGTTGAGCCATGAGGATGTAGAGGTGCTTTTTGTAGGTACATCCCAAGAATGGAAGGCGGAGCAGATCATGGAGAAACTGCAAAAGGTGATGGAGGTCAAGGACATCAAATACGTTGTGAGCGACCAAGGTACAAACCTATGCAAGGTCTATAAATTACTGAATATCGTGCACATACCCGACTGTACACATGTGTTGGCTAATCATTTGAAACGCATTTATGAAAAATTGGAAGTCTTCGAGGACTTCCGCAAGCTAGTGGGTAAGCTGCGGCGGGAGTGGAACCTGAGTAAAACAAAGAGCCAATATATGCCCCCCAATATGCGGGCAAAGATGCGCTTCGCCAACATCTTTCCCTGTGTGGCCTGGGCAGAGAAGATGCTGGCAAACTGGGACAGCCTAGGCCAAGAAGTCCAAGAAAAAGTGCAGTTTTTGAAGGATAATACTACATTCTTTCAAACCTTGTCTCAAGCAGGAGTCATCTTTAAGACGCTTTGTGCCAAACTAAAAAAAGAAGGGTTCGGGATGGTTCAAAAACAGGAATTGTTGGCACAATTCGAGGCACTCGAAGCTCGAGACGAGGCTGCCATTTTCTTAAAAAACTGCAAAGAATACATGGATGAATTGTCTTTAAAAAGCAATGCTTTGGGGCAGCAACGCTTGCTTTGCTCTTCGGACATCATCGAGAGCTATTTTGGCAAATTCAAAATCAAAATCAACTCGAATTCCCGCAGTGGGCTAACCGAATTTATCTTCACATTGGCAACTTTTGAAAAATCGTTTTCAATTCAGGAGACCAAACAAGCATTAGAATCAATCCAATGCAAGCATTTGAAGATCAAAAAGCACCACGTAGCTACTTGATTTTTTGAGCAAAAAGTGGGGGAGTTTTTTAGCTTCGTTTGTACAGCCTAAGCTTAGGCACTCTTGTTTCAACTAAAAAACTTGTAGGGGAGAAACCTAATCAAATTACACAGCCTAGGTTTAGAGACCTCCAAAGCTTACTTTTTCCATTATTTCGAGAGGTCTATTCACAAATCACTTCGTTTCAACCTAATTCTCTTTAGAATAACTTATTAGGTTCTTGGCATAAGTAGAATTTACTGACATATGATTTATTCCCTGAAAATTGTAATTTTTAATGAAGTTCGATGCAAAACCTAGAGCAAAGGGCTTCCAGAACCTTTCTTTAGCGGCACTTAATATTCTTATATATTGAGGGTCGGTTGTTAATTTCACTAACCTTGGACAAGTTTGTGTTGAATAAAAATTAGTAAGCACAAAGTCTATCGCAATAATAATATCCATTGGAGGATGCATAATTCTAGGGGCTTCAACAATGAGTATTTTTCCGAAATCAAAATCTTCTTCATTAGTCAATTCATATCCGCCAAAATGTAAATGATAAAGCGGATGGTGAAATTCGGGTGAATCATCAGGTGTCCCATCGGTTTTCTTGTCGGGGTGTTTTTCAAAATGCCAAGCACTTTTTGCAAGTAACGCACTTGTGTCACTAATTTTCAAAATGAGTTGCAACTGGTAATCTTGAATAGGGTCTTTGAGCGGTGTTTTTTCATCCAATTTTTGCCATTTTATATTTGTCATTCTTAATTCCAAAACAGCATTACGCCACTGATTTTTTTCAATAACGGGGCGTACATTCTTTCCTAAGTCTATATTTTTGAACTCAATTTTTATATCTTCATATCCCATGTAGCCATTACGCTCACTGCCCAACTTTGTAATAGCTCTATTTAATCCTTCGTGATAGTTTTGTAGATTATCATTAAAATGTTTTTTCAATAATTGATACAGCGTCAAAAGTTCATTTTTATAGTCAGTATGAGTTAGTGATTTAGCCATTTTTTATTAACTTTTTGAGGTTATAAATACGTTCTTTTTCCATTGGATTAATTTTGTAGGAGTCAGAATGTATCTTTTCTAGAAAAGCATACAAGGAAACATACTGCTCATCTTGCCAAGGCTGTTCGTTGAAAGAAACAATACGCAGCCCATCTGAGGTGGCAATAGGCTTTTTTGTCGCAATGCAAGCTGTCCAGAACTCACTATCAACACAGTACTTCATTTTTTTTGCAGGTTTTAATCCTGCTATTCCAGTTTTTTCTCCAATTAATTTTACTCTCAGTTTCGCAGAAAAAAATTGTGGATGAACTGGATCAATATTTTCTTTCCACCATTGAACAAATCCTTCGGCCCACCAACGTGTCCAACCTTCAGATAATAGTCCCTGATATTTTATCGAAGGATTAATGATAGAATCAAGCATTTTCCTCCAGCCTTCTTGTGAATCATCTCTATCAATTCCCAATCTTGCAGCTAATATATCTTCATCAATCAAAATACCAGGCTTTTTTATTATTTGATTCAAAAGAAACCCGACTAGTTCGTGAGGGACCATGTTTTTAATTAGATCATTTATTCTGTCAAATATCCTAGCATCTATATCAATATTTGGTGGATTAGAAAGAACTGATTTTGGGGAATACTTACCATTGACTTGGATTTTTTTGTATGTTTCTGCTAAGCATTTTAATTGCATAACGACTAAATCATGATTGGATGAAAAATCCTTCTTTTCAAAAACCTCATCAAATAAATCATGACCTGTAGAGTCCTTTCTATAATATTCTTTAAAGCCATCATTCGCAGAACATAGGACTATTGGAAGATCTTTGATAGCTTTGTCAGTTGCCAAGAACCTCAGATGTTGGGCCAGTGCTTCAGCACTATATTTTACTGCCCCACTTTTTGCTCTATCAGTTTCTTCGGTTAATCGCCAATCCAAGATAATGCCATCAATGTTCTGGATGTTATTTAAAATTAGGCTTTCCCTTGAATCCCAAGTCATAGGCTCTTCAGCTATAACATCAAGAATGCCTGTCCGGCTTAATCCATTTGCAGTTGCATCCCTGATATTAGGTCCAGCATCATCCAGATAAAGGAATTTGTTAAGCATATTGTTCATTTTCGATTTGTTCTTCGGTTGCTTTTGGTAGTTCTATTCTAAAACAGGTTTTAAACCCTATTGGAGGCTTAAAGATAAAAATTTCACCATCATACGACTCAATAATTTCTGATACAATTTTCAATCCAAGTCCAGAGCCAAGAAGTTCCTCACTATTTGAAGCACCTCTTCCAACAGGAGTTGATGTGGTGAAGAAGGCATTAAAAACTCTTTCTTTATTCTCCTCCGGAATTCCAATTCCATTATCTGAAAATTCGAGAATAATCTTTCCGCTATCTTGCGAGCCAACTATTTTAATTTTCCCCTGCACATCCGCTTTTATTATGGCCTTTCTTGCATTCGAATAGAAATTGAAGAGGATAGAGTTCCATTCAGAGGTATGCATTGGGCAGGTATACAGATCATAACCAACAAATTCGGATTCGACTTGAATATTACTTTTTGATGCGTTGCGTTTAATTGTGTCCACAAATTTGCGAACAACACTTCTTATCTCAATTGGATGTAGCTCCCTTTTTGAGTTGTTTCGAATGGTTTGATCAAAATATGCAGCGTAAGATTGAAATTGTTCGAAATTTTGAGAAAGTCTATTTACACCTTGCTTCATTTCTTCAGTGATAGCGTTTGCATGTAGCACTGAAAGGTCTCCTTCAAGTGCTGGACTAAATTGTCTTATTTCGTGTACAAACTCTCCTATCGCAAGCCCCATCCCTGCTAATACTCGAAGCATAGCAATTTCATCAATTTGCTCGTCAAGAACAATTACCAGCTTTTCAAGTGCTGCTTTTGCTTCCTCGCGACCAAATCCTTCTCCTTTTTCGCCACTGTCCGTCGAGTTTGAATGGCTTTCCTCTGCAGAATCTAGAAATTCTTTTAATCCTTTAACTTGTTCTTTTTGATCATTTTTCACCTTTGATCTTTTCTCCCTTTTTTTCTTCTTTTCGACAAACCCAGTAGAAGATTCGACCCTTGTTCTACAGGCATCAAAAGCCTTAAATAAGAAATCGACCAACTCTCCAAATGCTTCATTAATAATCAACCCTTCTCTACTTGAAGTCTCTTCAAAGAAGGCCCCATTTTCATCAGTGATTTCTACGAAACCAAATAGATTTCTATTATTCAAAGGTATTTTATTCGCATGAGAAGCCATATTTGATCTTTCATCAATGTCTAACCAGTCATTACCAACATCCCCAAAGGGAGGTACCCTAAAACCATTACGATAGAGCCTTATCCCACTTGATGTTTGAGCAAAATCATTCACTCTCTTCAATTCTATTGAACTAATTCCAATGCCCTGATCTTCATAATAATCAGTCCTATTGTATATAAAGTAATAGGCTTTGAAATGTACGTCTTTAATTAACTTATATAATTCTATTTTGTCCCTATTTTTTCCTGCAGTAATTGAAATTAAATTGTTCATCAAGTCTATCCCTAAACTTTTACTTGTAACAGAGCAAAATCCCTCTCCTGAATTATCTACATATCCTTCAAAAACAGCTAGAGCTTTTTCAAAAAAAGATTTATCGATATCAGAAATGACCTCCACTACTCCATTTACATTCTTTTGACACTTGACTATGAATGTATTATCTTCTTGAGAACCGAAGGTAACTTCGCTCTTTTTTAATCTATCGGAAAGATAGGAAGGTTGTAGTAAATCTGAGACGTACCTAAATACTCTCTGAATTTCAGATGTTTTCCAGTTCTCTCGTAAGGCATCAATAATAAGGATTGTCCCTTGTTTCTTTAGTTTAGGAATTTCTTCTACTGGGTTAGCTACTAAGTTGATATCTCGATCTATTTGATAGCCTTCCCAATCTATTATAACTTTTAGTGCTGTTTCAGAATGTTCAATTTGGGTGATTATTGTTAATTTTTTTCCAAGTCGTTGTGTCGCAAATCTCCCAATACCCTTCCTTCCTGCTCTCTTCCGACTAAACTTTGGAGAGACTGGATTATGCAATTTATCTGTTGAAGAGAGACGCATGAATCCATTACGCATAGCATCCAAATCCATTCCATGTCCGTCATCTTCAATTATCAATGTGCCTCCATCAGCATCAGTATTAATAAATTGAAGAGTAACCTCATTAGCATCAGCATCATAAGCATTCTTTACAAGTTCAGAAACGGCAGTTTCTTGCTTGGCCATCAATTCACGACCAAGTCTATCGATTATTCCCGCATCAACCGAAAACTTAACCTTATCCTTATCCAATTCGGCTAGCTTTTTTTCGAGAGCCTCCATTTGTTGAATAAGGTTTTCCCTGTTAGCTTCCATCGTATAATGAATAGTAGTTTAGAGAAAACAAGCTGCACACCCCACTTCTTCTTCCTCTTCGAGGATATCGAGTAAAAAGGGGCCATTTCTTTTCACTCCTGTTGTTTTTGATATAAACTCATACTTAATTTGCTCTATCCTTTCAGGCTTAATTAACTCTGCGAGACTCTCATTTTGCCCCCAAGTGTAGCCATCACGCTCATACTCCATCGCCTTAAAGAAAAGGTCAGGGTGTTGCTCATACAGCCAGACCCATTCTATTCTTTGTTGGAAAAAGCAAAAATAACATCCCGAACGACTACGGGCGTACTCCCCCTTTTTTCCATTTACTTCGAATTCTATCTTCTTGTAATAGGACGGAGTTCCAACCCCACTATCTTCCAGCAGTCGGAATATGTCCTCTCTCACCAAGTTACTTTCATCTTCAACCAAAGGAAAATATTCTTCTAAGGCAACAGGATAACTTGTTTCACGTAGAGAAGCAAATACTAATTTATTGAAATCACGAATATTAAGATCAAGGATTAGGTTAAGTTTTTGTTGCATTGGAAAACTTACACCTATTTGCTGTCCCAAAAGCTCCAATAACCTAGCACTCCGATTTTCTAGATCGATACTCGAAAATAAATCCAGCATCTTTTCGATATTTGAATTAGATAGGACAAGTTTAATAATTTCTTCACTCCATATGTTTCTGCGAAAAGGAAAAATAGATTGTATGTTTGTTTTCGTAGAAATATATCCCTCACGATCCTCATCGCCCCTTATTCCAACATATGATAAAGTTGGGTCACTTCCAATGTATCGTTCAAAAGGCTCTAACTTCAAAGAGCGGGTACACCATCTAACTAATGAAGAAGGTAAAAAATAGCCCTTAATTTTTACATAATGATCAAAAGGATTAAGATGACTATTTTCAACTGCTCGCAATTTTGAAATTTTCTTGCCCAGAAAATTTTCTAAACTTTCAATTAACTGATACGTTTCATCTAATTCTTTTCCAGTGTCACATGTATAATAATCTATATCCAAGTTAGGGTACTTGGTTTTCATATAAATTGCAAGTGCTGCACTGTCTTTACCACCTGAAATTCCCAAAACATGTCTTACACTCATGATCAAACAAGTTTAGTTTTGAAGCAAGTCCTTCAGTACATTAGCAAGGGCTGCGATATTAAGGGTTTTATCTTTGCTCAATCGGGTTCGAATCTCCTCTTCTATTCGGCTGATTTCGGCTTTCTTTTTCTTGGGGAATCGAACCATCTTGCGTTCAACAGCTTCAAAGGTAGTAATTTCTAAGCCTAAAGCGCTTTCTTTTTCCTCATCAAAACCCTGCTGCGAAAGATTTGTTAATGTGTCAAGTTCTAAAACGTAGTTTTTGAGCTTATCGTACAACAATGGTTCGTCTTCATCCTTCAGTTTTTCTAGCGTCGTGCCAATGATCGCTTGCGCAAGAGAGTTGAGCCAAGCCTTTCTATCATCCAATTCAGATGAAAGGCGAATCAGCAATGTTTTATGGTGAGGCAGCAATTGATGCTGCTTAATTCCTTTGAAGCGTTCATTTAGTTTAGTCTTGTACTCCTCAAATGCTAGTGATTCATACAAGATTTCCTCGGTAATGAATGCTTCGAAACGGTTAATCAATTCATCATAAGATGCTTGAAGTTCTCTGACCCCAGTTTGTAATCGAGAGATGAAGCCTTCTAATAGACCAGAAGATTTTTTTAATTGGTCCAAAGTCAAGCCTAAAGCAAGTGGGAAATCTTCAAAGAAGGTTTTCTCGGGATCTGTTGCTGTTGCAATAGCTTTTCTTATCGCAAGTGTTTCTTTTTGGAGGCGCTTAGTATGTTTTGCATAATCAGGCAATGCTCGATAAAAACTTAGAAATGGACGGATTGTTTCAATAAATGTGCTGTTGTCCAGCCGTTCTTTTGCATGCTGATTCAGTAGTTGGCGATAGTGATTGAAAATTTCCAAACGCACTCCATCAACATCAAATGCTTTGATTTGGTAATCTTTGGGGCTTTTTGCGATAAGCTCAAGCGTTTCCTCTCTTAAATCAGGGAGGTACACTCCATTTCCGAATAAAGCGAACTCATTTCGCTTGATAAATAGAAATGAAGGCAACCAAAAATCAATCAGCCCCTGTTTAAGTTTAAAAGGAGGTTTTGTTAACGATTCATAGAATTCGATTAATGGCAGACGGTGCTTTTTAGCCTTCTCCAAAAACTCTTCACCATGCTTCCACAATGCCATGAACTTTGAATCTTCATTAATGCATACTGCTGCGAAAGGATCTTGAGGATTAGAAATCAAACCATTCTCCTTCAAGAGTGTAAGGAATATAGTTTTCTCAGGAGGAAATTTATCTTTTTCAAAGCCTAAATCTGGATCATTCCAATGATTTACCAAATGTCTGAGGTATGATTTTTTTGCAGTGTGAACCTGTGACGACAATTTATTCCTATTAACCAATTCACTAAGATAAACTGGTGTGCCATGGTAAACATCTGCACATATTTTTGTCAAGCAGCTATTTAAGTCTCGCTTTGACCGAACATTCAAAATGCTACCTTGATAAACCCAATCCACATGATTAGAACCACTATACAAATGGTCCAATATATAATGACTGAGTAACATTTCTTGATGAAATAGAATATTTCTTAGTTCATTTTGTGCCACCCGATCTTCAGAGCTTACATTTTGAATGGTTTTTTTGGTCTTTTCAATTTCCTTTAAAAGATCACGGATTACAGCAGTATTTTTATAAACACCAAACAATATAGCCTTATCTTTAATTTTCCTGCTTGTTTCTTTAATTTTTTCGAGCTCTAACTCCTCATTAAAGATAAGATTGATAAATCCATCAGTGTCCCCCTTTAGTGATAGTTTAAACTCAGGCTCTTTCGAAAAAACGAATTCAAAAATTCGTGGAGTACCTGTTTGATAGTAGTACTCTTTTGCAAAAACAGCAGGGAAAGAGAAGTATTTATTAAGCAACCCAATCACATCTCCTATTTCCCCTATTTGATCACCTGCTTGTAACAACTCTTGGTCAATATCAACATCAGTCCCTTCATTGATTACAAATCGTGAGTGATACTTTCGAAAGGACAAGACTTTTTTATCAATCAAATTCTTTAAAACACTAGGCGGTGATAAAACCCCCAAGCAATGCTCTGCATACTCAAGCAAGAAAGTTTCGTCAAGTTTCGATCCTTTTGATGCAAAAATATTGAGTAAGCCTACCGACTTGATAAGTTTTAAGGAATCACTTAAAAAATGCCCTTCCACTTCATTTTCTACTTTTTCTAATGCTCCTTTAATACCTATCCAAGCTGATAAGTCTGGATTGTATTTTGAGTTAAGAAAAGTGTAGTAATTGAAGATTAGATTGTCATAAAGATTACTGAGATTGTAGAAAGGATTACTTCTTCGGTCATAGTTACCGTTGATGCTTGTGTGTTCCGTCCCTTCTAAAAAAGAAAAAAGAGAACGTTCGTTCTGTCCATATCTTTGCATTGCTAATGTTGATACAGATGCAGTCAACAAGTCTAATGGAAAAAGCTTCGGCGCTAGTGATTTTGCAAAGCTTGATGTAAAAGAGAAAGCTTTAGTTTGCAAAAATAATTGAGTTGCTTTCTCAACCAATTTTGCATCTAATGACTCAATTTTTTTTTGCCCTAGTCGCTCGCCTGCCAAAAGGAGTAGTTGCTCAACAGGCTCGTTGAATGTGAGCTCTCGAAATCGCCCTTTTACTTTGGTCCATTCCTGCCGCTGTACATTATTCAAAGAGAGTGCATAAGCGTCAAAATTTTGATGCAGCGTAGTGACAAGAATAATGTTATATACTGGGTTATTTACGAATTCGGCTAGTTGCTGAAGAAAGTAAAGTTCTCTTTCAGGTATGTTTTTAGTCGCATATTCTAAAAATTTTCCAAATTCATCTATCATTAGTACAAGTAAACCTTTATTAGCACCTAATTGGTGATAACGATGATAGATTTCAGCAAACACTTCTTCTGTTGAAGCATTTTTATTTAAAAATTTGTTTGCAAAGAACTCTGACAAAGAGCTAAATTCACCAATCAAAGGTAACACCTCTACATTGAGGGTTTCTAGTCCACCCGCATCAAAAAAATGTTTTCTATTTCTTAGCACATTAGATAACGCCCAAAGAAATGAAGATTTACCAGTACCATATGATCCAATAATGGTGAAAGACCGAAATCCGCCATTGAAATCATCAGCAATTTGAGCAGCTAAACGTTTAGCGTTTGGCGTAGGCAAATAGTTGATTTCAGAATCTTGATCCCGAAAAATGTTTACTGAAGGAGTGAATTTAGTAGCCATGATAGTAACGATCTAGAATTTTATAGGGATTGGGTTTTGACTTAAATTGAAGCTCTCGAATACCTGCATCGTCTTTGTAAACTAAAAAAGGGTGATCTTTACAAAGTGTTTCTATCTTCTCCATTAGCCCTGAACGACTGATCGCAAAAATAGAGCCAACGCTATCATATTCTCTCTCTAAGGTTTCTAAATTGACGGACATGCCAAGTTTAGGATCATTGAGCAGGTTGAATAGAAGCACTTCATTAGGTATCTGCTCTTTTTCATTGGTTTCTATATGATAATTTATTGCCTTCTCTTTTTGGATTATATTCACTAGTTTTAATTCTGGGAATATACCTGATACTATTTCTTCTTTGTCTTTCCCATTGGAATCGACTCCTATATAGAGTTTTATGAAGACATCAAAGTCATTTTCTAATGTGTTTACACTAAACTCCGCTTTTGTTATTGATTCAATTTTTATTTTCATCAATTTCACAAAATTATCCTTTGAAAATTCTAATTTCTCTTTTCTTAATTCATTGAAAATAAAACTGTAAGCCGTTGCATATCCTTTATGTACTAATCTATGGTGTAGTAACCAAAGGCTTGCATCATCTTCAAGATATGGGTCTTTACCGTCTTCGCCAAATAGATAGTCTGCAAATTCATTGGTTTTTAAGCCGTCCTTTTCAAGTAGATCGAAGGCTCGCATCCAATATCTGATTGATGTAACCATGTTTTTTCCAACCCCCAATTTTACAACCGCATCATTGTCACTAAATGATTTGCCTGATCGGATATAATCATACCCTTTTTTGAGCCAAAGATGCCTGCATTGAAAACTTTCATGACCTGAAAATACGGGTTTGGAGAAGGTATTCATCTTACTAGGTCTATTTTTGAATACTGCAAAGTTAGCACAAATCGCCGAAAATACAAGTTGTTTTAAAAAATACTACCCACTTCGTGAATCTTTCCTTCCCCATTTCTTCCTACCTTTATATCACCATTGAAAAGCAAAAACAAGCACATGCTACTCCACCACACCCATTACGCTGGAAAGAAACAAGCCTGGTTCAAACACGGCCAAGGCCCATGTATTGTGTTGTTGCACGGTTTTTGTGAAAACCACCGCATCTGGGCCGATTATTACAAACCTTTGACCCAGCGAGGCTACCAGGTTTTGGGCATCGACTTACCTGGTTTTGGGCAATCAGAAACCCTGGAGCAAGCAAGCATGGCTGAAATGGCCGCTGCGGTAAAAAGTGTGCTGGACACAGAAAAACTGGAGCAAGTCATCATGATCGGGCACTCAATGGGTGGCTATGTGGCTCTGGAATTTGCGGCTGCTTATCCTGATCGTTTGTTGGGCTTTGGTTTGTTTCATTCACACCCATATGTGGATAGCCCAGAGAAAAAAACTGGGCGCTACCAAAGTGCCGAAAAAGTGCTCGAAGAAGGCAGTCGGGCATTTGTGAGCCGCTTGTATCCGGGGCTTTTCCCAGCAGCTTGGCCCGCAGCACACCCCGCTGAAATGAGTGACTTAATCGAACAAGGCAGCCACCTGTCGCCCGAAGGCATCGCTTATGGCCTGCGTTGCATGGCTGATCGGCGCGACCATACCGACACTTTAACCCAAAGCAAGGTCCCCGTACTTTTCATCGTAGGCTTGGATGATCCACTGCAAGACGAGCGCCACAAAACCGAGCCGCCAAGCCTACCAGCTGTGGCAATGGTCCATTTTTTGCCTGGGGTTGGGCACATGGGCATGTTGGAAGCTTTTGCAGAAACATTAGCAATTGTCGGCAATTTTTCCGACTTTTGTACTAAAGGCCACTGAAAGAACAACTTGTAGAAATTGACACATGCATTACCTAGCTTCGCTAGGTTTGTTGGGAACACGGATTTTACGGATGAAACGGATCTTCACGGATTTCCAATATGATTTTGACCTCCAAAGTAAAAGCTTACCCTACAAGCATAACAGGGCGGGCATGATTTCTACAAAGTTGCTTTTCTCGCCTTGACCACTCACAAAACCTCAGTCACCCTAAAACAACCGAATGCTTCCTCCCATGATTTTGGCCGTGATTCCCGGCCTATTGATTGCTTGGCTCATTTTTAGGGCCGACCGCCATGAGCGGGAATCCTGGTTTCCACTCTTGGTCTGCTTCATGCTTGGCATGATCGTCACCGTACCAGTGATGCTGGTACAGGAGAAAGTTCATGCGTTGGGTGCGGATGACCCCAGCAGCCTGGTTTGGGCTTTGTTTTCTTCTTTTCTGGTCATTGCACTGGTTGAGGAGCTGTTCAAATTTCTGATTTTAGTGGTTTTTCCTTATCGGCAGCCCTTTTTCAACGAACCCCTCGATGGCATTGTGTACGCCATGATGATCGGCATGGGTTTTGCAACGCTTGAAAACCTCTTGTACGCCCTGGAATTTGGCATTCCTACCGTGGTGTTGCGCGGCCTTACTGCGGTACCTACCCACGCCGTTTGTGCGGTCATGATGGGCTATTTTGTGGGCAAAGCCAAGTTCAACAAAGACAAGAAAAAGAGCCAGAAACTGCTGCTTTCAGGTTTACTTTTGGCATTTGCGGTGCATGGCATTTACGATTTTTTCATCATCCAAGAAATCTACGACTGGCTCATTGGCTTTTCGATCCTTACGCTGATGGTGAGTTTGGTTTTTGCCTTGAAAATGTTCAAAGAAGAACAGCAGGAGTCCGAAGAAATGTGGCGCGAAAGGCATCCTGAAACGCCAGCACAAGACCCTGCTGATAAACAAGATTTATGAAACATTCGTTTTGGCTTCTCATCTTGACCAGTTTTGTATTTCAGCAATCGTGGGCGCAAAACTTATATACCCCACTCAATTTTCAGGAGGCTTACCAAAACCAGACCCGCAGCCCCAAAGGTGGCCCAGGCCCAAGATACTGGCAAAACCGCGCCGACTACCAAATCCATCTCCAAATCAAGCCACCCAGTCGGCTCATCAAGGGCAAGGAAAACATCATTTATTTCAACAACAGCCCGGATACCTTAAATGAACTGAACTTTAAACTGATCCAAAATACGCGTATCCCCAGCACCTCGCGGGCCAACAACGTAGCGAGCAACTGGCTAACCAAAGGACTGACGATTCAGTCCGTTCAAATTGCAGGCAAACCGATTCCCTGGGACAATGTGGAAGTCAATGCATCTGAAAACCCAACAAACCATTTTCTGCCCTTTGCACAGCCGCTCCTGCCTGGCCAAACGTTAAACCTCGAATTGAGTTGGACTTTTGAACTCGGCAATTCCTCCGATGGCGACCGCGAAGGAGTGGTGGACAAAACCACTTTTTTCTTGGCTTACTTTTTCCCCCGAATCGCTGTGTATGATGACCTTGATGGCTGGGACGATGTACAACTCAACGAGCAAACCGAGTATTACAATGACTTTGGCAATTTTGAATTGAGTGTAGAAGTGCCCAAAAACTACTTGGTTTGGGCAACGGGCGTTTTACAAAACCCCGAACAAGTGCTGCAAGCGCCTTTGGTGCAAAAACTCAAAAGCGCAATAAAGTCCAATCAGGTAAAACACATCGTAAACCAAAGCGACCTGACGAGTAAAAAAGTGACCTTGCAAAGCCCCAACTTAATTTGGAGGTTCAAAGCCGAAAATGTGACTGATGTGGCCTTGGGCCTCAGCGACCATTACTGCTGGGACGCTGTCAGTGCTAAGGGTAACGAAGGTGGTTCCAAGCAAGTTTTAGTGCAAACTGCTTACCACCCCGAATCGGAAGACTACCCTGAAATGGCCGATATTTGCCGCAAAACGGTAGAGTATTATTCGACCCAAATGCCGGGGTTTCCTTTCCCCTATCCAGTTCTGACCGCTTTCAATGGCCTGGGGCAAATGGAATATCCGATGATGATCAACGACATCACCCTGACCAACCCAGATGACGTAATCACCCTCGCTACCCACGAGATCGCCCACCAATACCTACCCTTCATGATGGGTACCAACGAAAGCCGCTGGGCCTGGATGGACGAAGGTTGGGCTTCGTTTTTTGAATACCACGCCAGCCTCAACGCCTTTGAGATCAAAGACCCTGGGGCTACTTTTCCCGACTATTACCAATACATGGTGAGCCGCAGCCGCAACGCAGAGATGGATGTGCCTTTATACACCCCTTCCAACCAGCAATTTGTCGAGAGCTATGGCTTCAATGCTTACGGCAAGGCCGCCGCTGCTTACACGGCACTCAAGTTGCACCTGGGCGAAGGCACCTTTAAAAAATGCCTGCACGAGTATTTTCACCGTTGGGAAGGCAAACACCCTGCACCACACGATTTTTTCAACACCATCAGTGATGCCAGCGGCGAGAATTTAAACTGGTTTTGGCAAGCCTGGTTTTTTGATTTCAATACTGTCAACCTCGGCATCGCTGATGTCAATTCAGACGGTATTCGCATTGACAACACTGGCGGCAAACCCATCCCCATCCAACTGAAACTCAGCTTCAGCGACGGCAGCAGCACTGAGGTCAACGAGCCACTGGGCATTTGGAAAGGCCGCGATGCTGTAATTTTGCCCCTGCCAGTTGGCAAAAACCTGGTCAAAGCAGAGTTGTTGCAAAATTGGTTCCATGAAAAGAGCCTGAAAGACAATGTTTGGGCCAAATAATGATGAACGAGTAAAAGTTCAGATCGCTCCGAACAAGGGATCTATTTGTTCATCACATAAGCAATTACGGCTAATATTGATTATAATACTGGCAACATATTCATCAAGGTCAATCATTTTTGCTTCCGGCTGACACATCGAAATGCCTCTTCAATATATTTGTATTTTAGCTCAAATACTTAACCCAGAATCGCGCAACATTTGGTTTGAAAAATAACGCTATTTTATGAAAAGTAGATTTCTAATGTCTACTTTCAACCAATAGAGACGGCTTTCTCCAACCATCCCTGCTGCTCAAACAAGCGCTCCATGTCCTTCAGCAAGGAAGCGTAGACAAAATTTTCTATTTTCTTTTTGGGAAAAACTTCCTTCAGGGCTTGCAAGTACTTTTGAGCCATGATGGGCAAAACCTGCTCGCGGGTGAGTTGCTCAACCAAATCATAAGGCAAATGAAATTGCAGGTGCAGCAAGCGATCTTTGCCCGTGTAGCGGCTGTACTCGCGGTGGTTCTGGTTGTCAGGTGGCAAAACGATGTAGAAAAAGGAAATGCCGACCAAGCCAGCGCCGTAATGGCTGAATTGGAGGTTCTCGTTGAGGAGGTCTTGAATCAGGTTTGAATTCGTAAAGGTAATTTTGTCCGATACGGTATGTTGAGTTATACCAGAAATAACAAATGGTGCGTACATAATGATACTTTTATAGGTCTGATTTATTGCCTGGAGGCCGTTTAATTGGTTTAACGCGGATAATATTCTCAGGTAAAAGAGGGTAATGAAAAATCTTATCCGCTTCCGCTTTTAAGCATTCAGTAGTCCCGCTTTTGAGCTGAACTTCGTACGCTAAGCCCATCGCATTGAGTCCCTTGAGGGTGTAGCGCTTTTTCTGCCCTTGAACCGTGACTCCATATTTCCAGACATGCCCCACAAGCAAAAAAATACTTGTGTCTTGATCACAGCTATAACAGGGAAAAAGCCCATTTCGGTTGGCCAACAATGCATACTGTTCAGCTTCTTCCAGCCGTTTGATGCGCTTTTCGTACTCCTCTTCACGCTTTGGAGCCAGTTTAGGATTTCCGTCCGCATCGGGTACCAGAAAATCCACACCTTTCCAATATGCTAACAAGCCCAAGGTAGTACAAAATACCAATAAAAGCAAGTACCTTTTGGGGTGCTTTGGCTCTTGATCTGGTTCCGGCTCAACTTGAATTTGTTCTTTAGGCCTATAAACGGTCATGCCCTTGTGATTTTTGTGAAAAAGATAAGGTGAAAGCTTTGTCATAATCGCTTACATTTGACAAATGGTTCCTGTCGGGGTCAAAGATAATCAATTGTCTCAAAAAATATCTTTTTGGGAATAAAAAATACAAAATGGAGGAAAAAAAATCTCCTTTTCCAGACAAATATGCCCAAGTGAAGGGTATTTTGAGAACACTCAAATTGGATCAAGATGCTCTTGCTGACAAATTTGGCATTAAACAAGCGTCCATTAGCAAGGCGTTGAATGGTGCAAATGAAAAGACATTTAAAAAAATCGTTCAATTGCTGGAGGAGGAATATGGAGTAAACTCTTTGAATCAGCATTTGGAATCGGGTGTTGCTAAGGACATCGCCGAAATCAAAGCCGAGCTAGCCGAAATCAAAGCTGCCGTAGCCCGTATTGAGGCGCACCTGAACAAAAAGTGACAGGCAAGTTCAGCAATAGAAATCCGCCGCAAAAAAACAGGCTTTTGCCGCAAAAAATCCGCAAATCCACAATGCTGCTTATCTTCAAGCCATACAATTACTTGGTATGCGCGCTGTGTTGCAGTTTTTTGGGGTCAATCTGTTATTCTTCATCGCATTTGCAGCTATGCTGTACATTGTAAGCGATGACAAGAATCTCGATTGGACATGGATTAAAAACAATCCACGCGACCTGAGCAAATACCTCGCTTACCTGCTCATCGCTGGGTATGCTTACCTAAACTATTACGTGCTGGTGCCCCGTTTTGTATTGGCCAACAAGCGATTTATTTTCAGGGTACTGACCTTGTTGATCATTGCCTTCATTTTGATTTTTGCTGAATATTTTCCCTGGTATTGGTTCATTGGGAAAAGCACTTCAATTGAATATGTAAATCCTGAACTTCCAACTAAAGGGCTATTGAAAAAGCCAATCTGGATCCTGGATTACGGCCGTACAATCCTGGTTTTTTCCAATATCTTCTTGTTCACCTCCCTGATGCGTTACAATCAGTACAAAAACGAGGTGGAAACAGAAAAACTAAATACCGACCTGCGCTTCTTAAGGGCTCAGATCAATCCTCATTTTTTGTTCAATACCCTCAATAGCATTTACGCCCTAACCCTCAGCGAAAAAGCCAAATCATCGGCCAAGGCAATCTTGCAACTATCGGGCATGATGCGCTATGTGGCTAGCGATTCACACCAGCATTTTGTGAAACTGGAACGGGAATTGGCTTATATCCAGACTTATCTGGACTTGCAGCACCTGCGTTTTGGCGAATCGTTAGTGGTCAATTACCACCAAGAAGAGCTGGACATGAATGCTGTGATCGCCCCGATGATTTTGGTTACATTCCTTGAAAATGCGTTTAAATATGGTGTAAACCCCGAAGTGACGTCACAAATCGACATCTCCATTCAGCAAAATGGCCAAGACTTCAGTTTTTACATCCACAACCAGAAAGTACGCCTAAAAGAGGGCCCCCGTGAAGGCGGTGGCATCGGCTTGTCCAATACCCGTACCCGCTTGGAATTGACATACCCTCACAAACACAAATTGGACATCACCGAAACCAGTCATGATTTTACTGTCAAGTTATGGATCGAGCTGAACTGATAAAACAAACACGCTTGAAGGCCGTTGCCATTGACGACGAGCAACCTGCACTCCAAGTCATTCGCAATTATTGCAATGACTTTGAAAACCTAGACTTATTAGGCGAATTTAGCAAGCCCTCGGATGCCCTGGCTTTTTTGGGGAAAAATGATGTTGACTTGCTTTTTTTAGACATCAACATGCCCTCCGTATCAGGAATTGACTTGTACCGCAACTTGGACCAGCGCATCATGGTCATTTTTACCACCGCTTACAGCGAATATGCCGTAGAGGGATTTAACCTCAAAGCGCTCGATTATTTACTGAAACCCATTACGCCAGAGCGATTTGAACAAGCTGTAGAAAAAGCCCAGGAGCATTTTCACTTTATACTAAAAAATGAAAATGCCTTGCAAACCCACCTGATGATCAAAGCGGACTATAGCCTGTACAAAGTGTACCTGCACGAGATTGAATACATCGAAGGCCTTGATGATTACCTCAAAATCTACTTAACCAATGCTCGCCCCATCGTAGCCCGCATGACCATGAAAGCCATGCTGGAGCAACTGCCTGCTGCGGATTTCATTCGGGTGCATCGCTCATTTATTGTGCCTTTTCGGCGCATTGAGTCGGTACGAAACCGGATCATTACCCTGGGAAAAGCCGAAATCCCCATCGGACGCTCCTACGAAAGCAGTTTTCAGGAGCGCTACCAATGACGCTTACCGCTAGAAGGGGCGCATTGGCCTCAAAAAAATGAAGAGTAGTAATTTTATAGTTAACTTTGCGTCAATTCATCAAAAAGTGAATATTTCTTATTTCATTTTTCCCTATCCCATCTAATGGTCCGAATGCTAAATTCCGCCCGAAATTTAGGGCACGTTTAAATATCGGAGACTTAGGCAGAAAACGAGCCAAATTTTGACCAACCCTTTTTTGAAAGGTAGTAGGAAAAGCTAGTCATGCCTTGGTGAGATGAGCATTTTCTCAACGACCTTGTTAAAAGGCTTAGAGCGTGTTTAAAAATTAGAGGTTTAGGCGGAAAACGAGTCAAATTTCAAACATGCTCTTAGGGAAAATTAGGCTGTTTTACGGCAAATTAAGGAGTGTAGGAAGCTCAAAAAAATGAGGTGAACGGGTTTGGGTTTAGTGAAAAGACATAAAAACCTGTTTAAGCAATTTGATGACAGGAAGTCGTGTTCTTTTTTTTGCTAAATCTAAAAAGCAAAGTTGTTTACCTTTCCTTAGCTCAAATACTTAAAACATGCTCCTGCCCATAAGACTATACGAACAGTTAAACCAATTGGCCATAAAAGGTTCTTTTCGCCTGCTTTTCGTTTCTTTTTAGCCCGTAGCTGGCTATTCGTTAAAAATTCATGCCATTAGTAACAACTGAAAATCACGACTCCCTTTTCCCATGTCCAACAACATGCTTGTTTCCAACCATCATGTTCGTAATCAACATCCCTCAATCAAATATCATTTTCAGAAAGGGGGCTGGCCTCTTTCCAGGGTCACATGAGTACATTTTAATTTGCGAGCAGAGCATCCCTCACATGTAGTTATCAACCTATGTTGTATCAGGGAGTGAAAGTGCTAAGGGCAGGTACTACTTGTCCTTGGCCTTTCTGCTAAAATCCGAACTACTCAGTCCACAATACATGCTGTGGAATACTGTCAGCCAAAAAGTGACTAAGTGGCAAGCCACGAATAAACCTTACCAAATGGCAACTTCGTTGCCTCGCTGCGCGAGGCTTTTTTTGGCACACGGATAAAATTGGGTTTGGGTGTGCCTGTTTGGGTGTGAGTGTGCATAAACCCCAGTTCCAATTAGCTGAGTCGATAGATTCAGCTCGAAGCCACACCCACTCGAACTCACACTTACACAAGACACACTCATTCTTGCGGATTTCCAGCATGACGTTGACCATGATGTTGACAACTAGCGATTAAAAAATTGGAAAGGTTTATTTTTGAACCGTTACTAATCTTGCTCAAAGTGTTTTTAATACTCGCTAAATTCAAAAAACCTGATTAACCCAAGCCTCGTATTTCTCTCTTTTAAACCGATAAAGATACGGAGACTTATATGCTCCGCCGATTTTCCTTTCATCTATGCGCTCCAAAATAGCAGTGCTCAAAATTTTCTTTTGAAAATTAGAACGCTCCAGTTTTTCGCCAAGTACCTCTTCATGCAGTTTTTGCAACTCGCCAATGGTGAATTTCTTAGGTAGCAAATGATAACTCAAAGGCAAGTGATCGAACTGTGCCTTGAGCGATTTTACAGCAGTGTTGATGATTTGAACATGGTCAAAAATCATTGCAGGGAGTTCCTCAATATCGTGCCATGCAGTAAGATCTGTAAGGATATCTTGGGTGAAAATTACTTCCCTATGATTGACTAAAGCATAATAGCCAACCGAAATACTACGATTAGGAAAATACTCCATTGCAAAAGGCGGTACCAGGCGAGACATGACTTCTTTGATATTGGCACGCTCAACTTCGCCAAAAGTTTGAAACTGTTTGAGGTAAATGGAGTCTAAACCTGTTCTTTCCTGTAAAGTGCGGAAAGCAGATTGGTGCAGCGACTCGTGCTTGAAAACCAATCCTCCGGGCAAGGACCAAATATCAGTATTCCGGTAACGCAGACAGAGCACTTTTAAGCGTTCTTCTTGATACGCAAAAGCTACACAATCGACAGAAATACCGGACATGGCATTTTCAAAAAGCCATTTCAGCTGATTGTTTAGGTCATCTTGAGTCATGATATTGCAAACTTACAAAACAATGTGTAAATCTTACACAATGAATAGGCCATTCCATTAATTTGATAGGCATTTTACTTTTATACTGGGAACTTCGGTGAAGTTTCTGTAGCTGTGAATTTTGCGATTTTTATAGTGAACATGAAGCGGTCATGAACGCGAAGCGGGCCAATTCTGAAAATTCTTTCAAATTCTGTCTTGGTATTTGAGCTAAAATATGACGGACATCTTTGTTTTTGAAGTTTAGCAAAAAAAGAACACAACTTACTTTCATCCAGTTGCTTAAGCAGGTATTTATCTTTTTTCACTAAACCCAAATCCGTTTACCTTATTTTTTACTCTCCCTAAGCCCCTCTATATCCGAATGAACCCGCACCAAGTCGCAAAATTCATTTAAATTTGTATGAATGGAAAAGGTAGAAAGCATCGAAGATTTTTACCAGCGAAGGTTCAACAACCTACCTGGTTTTATTCAGCAAGATCTTGGGCATTTCAATGTGTTCAGGCTGGAGCCTTTTGTGGGTCCTCGTGCAAAGCCTGTACCTTACAAACGCAGGGATTATTTCAAAGTCATGTTGCTGCAAGGCCAGGGCAAGGTTTTTTATGCTGATAAGGTTTTTACAGTCAAAAAACAGGCTTTGTCTTTTTCCAATCCACAAATTCCATACAAATGGGAAAATACGGACCATATTTCTTGGGGCGTATTCTGTATTTTCAATGCCCAGTTCTTTCACCAATTTGGGAAGTTAAACCAGTACGAGGTTTTTCAACCCCAGGGCAACCACATTTTTGAGCTGACGGATGAGCAGTTTGAAAAAGCCAATCAGGTTTTCTTTCGCATGTTTGAGGAAATTGAATCCGACTACATTCACAAATTCGATGTACTGCGCAACCAAGTACACGAGCTTTTGCACTTTGCTATGAAGATGCAGCCATCTTCTTCGCATTTTGAGCAGCAGCCATTCAATGCCGCACAGCGCATCACAACCCTTTTTCAGGAATTGCTAGAGCGCCAAGTTCCGATCGACAAATCTCATCTGCAAATACAGCTACGCAGCGCCTCCGATTATGCACAGCAACTCAATGTGCATGTCAATCACCTCAACAAGGCGGTGAAAGAAATTACGGGCAAAACCAGCACCCAGGTCATCGCCGAGCGCATTTTGCAAGAAGCCAAAATTCTCTTGCACCACAGCCCTTGGAACGTAGGCGAAATTGCTTTTGCTCTAGGCTTCAAGGAAGTGACCCATTTCAATAATTTTTTCAAAAAACATGCTTTGACCAGCCCCTTGAAATTTAGAACTGGGAAATAGCAGGCTGAAATTGGTGCTTCGTAATAAGCCACAAATAAATCTTTCCTATTCTAAACTTGGCTTCTCCTATGTGGCCACGAATCTTTTTTGCCCCGCTTTGCGGGTTGGGAACACAGATGAAAATGGGTTTGGGTGTGTGTTTGGGTGTGCGTGTGAGGGAACACCGTTTCCAATTGGCCAAGACGAAAGATTCAACTCGAAGCACCACACACCCGAACTCACACTTACACACACACCCATTCTTGCGGATTGCCAACACGATTTTGACCGTGATTTTGACCATCAGGTTAATACTTATTGTGATCAACATCTGTGAAAATTGGAAACCTTTATTTTTTAAATTGGTGCTTACTCCCTTACTTTTCCGGTTAATACACTGGCTTTGCTGTTGAAAGGATTGCCCGAAGCGCGCCGAAAACTGACCACTTGCCCCACATGCCACAGTGCATCGGCAATGGGGCCATTGATCATGTTCCAAAAAGGGAACTCAGTTTTGTTGTCGCCGTTTTGAAAAATGATTTTGTGTTTTTTCAACTTCGCGTCTTTCTTCTTGAGCAGCTCGCTGGCTTCCCACAAGATTTCAAGGGTCCTTTTTCTTTTCACCTCAAAACTCAAGCTGGAGGTTTCTTCTCCACTGCGCACATTCGCTTGATCTTTGAGCGAATTGATCAAAATGGTAGCCAGGCCCAAGATATGATCAATCGTTTCCTCACTGCTGCGGGCCTCTTTGCTGGGGCGATAAGCCAAATCTTCGGGCCGCAAGCCATCGGTGGCCCAGTAGTAACGAAACCCCAAGCCATCGATCATCCGTGCTACTGCGTTTTCAGCAGTGTAAGATGCCGGATAGGAGGGTATTTCACGGTAGGGTAAAGTCTGCATGGTTTGAGCTGATGTGAACGAGAGGATGGTGAGAAGGCAGATGATGAGGCTGGTGGTGGTTTTCATGTTCTTTTCTTGTTTTTAGGATAATCCACTCCAAACATGGGGGCGGTGTATTGTTCGTAAAGCCCAAAGAGAAACTCAATTCTGCTGAGTTCGTTGCCAAAAGCTTGCGGACGATAGCACAAATCTACGGCCTTGTCCAGCGCTTGGTGAACCTTGAACAAGTCGGGCGACATGGTAATTGGGTCATACAAATCAGCCAAGCTGCTCTTTGGGTACTTAGCCCTGGTATCAAGTATTGCTTGAGCGGCTTCTGCTACTTTTTTTTGCTGGGCCTCTGTAGGATTTAATGGAAAGGGATAATTGTTGTAAACGATTGAGTTGGAATAACGGTAATCACTTTTTAAGCGCCCGCAAACATGTTTGACCCAAGTCATGTGCATTATTGATGACAGAAGACCAAAATGAAATAAGCTAGCATTTGGAACCATGCGCGCCAAGTCACTGGCGATTACTTCTGGAGGCAAAAAACCGATGGGTATATAGTTTCTACTCTCTGATGAAACTCCAGGAATGAGTAGATAATTAGAGTCGCTTTGCCGAATTTCACCGAACAAATGTGAAAATGCAGCTAGTTTTCGAGTGGTATCGCGTTTACTCCTGCTTCGGTGCTCTTCAACAGCTTTAACCCGGTTTTTGACAAATTGAAGTTTTCTCAATTCATCGGGTTGTATGTTGATTAACCATAGACAATAGCGCTTGATGTTGTTGATGAATTCTTCGGAGCCCAAAAACAATCGTATAAATTTTTCCGCACCTGGTTCATTGTTCAAAAGTTCAGTTTTCTCTTCTTCTGACAAAATCAGGTTACCTCCGTCATTAGCCATACTTCCGTATACGATTTTAGGAACGCGACAAATTGGTTCTTTTCGACTTGAAACAGCCATATCACTCCCTTCCACCAAATAAGGATTAATATTCCTCACCACCCGCTCCGCAGGCTCTCCTTTGATGTCCTGATAATCAAATATCCGTTTCAGATTGGTGTCAAAAGCAGCAAATCCAATGATCACACAATGAACTGCAGCATTCCCTCTGGCTTCATTTTTCCAAGCGAAAGTGCGGTGGGCAAAGTGAATTTTGATTTTGTAAAGATTGAACATGGCACCCCACAAAACCCCAACCTGCTCGCCTTGTGAAATACTGTTGGTGCTTACAAAAGCGACCTTGGTCGAGGTATTTTGTATGTATTGTGCTGCTTTCAGGTACCAGGCAGCTACGTAATCCAATACCCCAGCCCCTTGTACACCACTGAAAACCATATCCATATCGGCTTTCTGCTGCTCATTTTGCAATTGCTTGCCGATGAAAGGTGGATTACCCAAGATGTAATCAAAGAAAGTGCCTTTGCTTTTGGGTTCGGGCAAGGTGCTGGTGCTTTCGTTTTGGCTGAACAAATTGACTTGCTTGGTAAAAACATTGACCGCTTGGTAATGGGCCCGTGGCTCGTTGACCTGGAAAATATTCACCTCGTCGGCACTAAAGTCGTAAACCGAAGCATGGTGCAGGCTTCGCCAGTCTAACTTTAAAGCATTTCCATGCACAATTTTAGCCGACTTATTCAGGGGCAAACGCACAAAGTACTGACCAAATTCGTCTGACACTTTGTAGTTCATCTGGTGGTCGATCAACCACATGGCCACTTCTGCGATTCGAGCAGGGAATTCGTCGTATTCGATCCCCGCAAATTGGTCTACATCCACTCTGATCAGTTCCTGAACATCCAAAAAGCCTTGTCCAGATTTGTTCAACTCCCGCAAAATCAGCAACTCCAACTCGCGCAACTCGCGGTAAGAGATGATCAGGAAATTGCCACAACCACAAGCTGGATCGAGAAAGTTCAGTTTGGCAATTTTATGGTGCAGCTCTTTAAGCCGACTTTTGTTGCCTTTGGCCTTCTCAAATTCCAGGTATAAATGATCGAGAAACAGTGGTTTGATGACCTTCAAAATGTTCTTTTCGGAAGTGTAGTGCGCTCCCAGATTGCGCCTTTCTTTGGGGTTCATCACCGCCTGGAACATAGAGCCAAAAATGGCGGGCGAGATCATGCTCCAATCCAAGGCACAACACGACAAAAGACTTTCCCGCATTTTGCTGTCAAAAGCTGCCAAAGGCAACATTTCTTCAAAAAGTTTGCCATTGACATAGGGAAAAGCCCCCAGGGCCTCATGTAAGGTCTTCAATCGTTGACTGGAGGGCGTATCTAGCGTTTGAAACAACTGTGCAAGGTATAAAGCAAGGTCGCTTCCATCCGGTTTGGTGTGGACATCAATCAGGTCCTGAAATTGGGTTCGCTCAAAAATCCCCGTGTCTTCCGCAAACACGCAGAACAAGAGTCGTACCAAATAAACTTCCAAAGCATGACCTGTGTAGCCTGCTGTTTCGAGGCTATCGTGCAGCTTGCCCATGCGTTCGGCGGCTTCAATGTTGACCGGGTCTTCGTCTTTGTAAGTCCGTTTTTGATAGCCTGCCATGAACCCAAACAAATGCACATTGCTGACGAATTCTTTTAGGGTGAATTCGTGCGTGTTGTTGCCATCAAGGTCGAACAAGTGAAAACGTTCAAAATCGGATACGAGGATGTATTTGGGCAATTCGTGCTCTTTCAGCCCGGGAAAATAGTCCTTGGCCTGTTGAAAAGCTTTGTCCAGATCTTTGCCCCTTGATTTGTGCTCTACCAAAATCACACCTTTCCAAAGCAGGTCGATAAAGCCTTGCTTGTTGTCGCTTTTCTGAACGGCAGTTTCAAAAGTGGCCACCCTACGTCGCGACACATCAAATACATGAAAGAATCCGTCCCAAAAAGATTTGGCTTCGGCATCTTCGCTTTTTTCATTTTCCCATTCTTTGGCAAAAGCAAGCGCACGGGATTTGATCTCATTCCAGCTTAATGGCATAAGAGGGCAATTTTACGGAGTTTTAAAATGGCAGATAGCTGGTAGAATGGTATAAGGTAAATCTAAAAGTGGGGTTTGTTACCTCAATTTGGTGAGGTTTCTCAAATGTACAAAAATTGTTGAAAACTCAGGCTTCCTTCACCAAAACCCGATCCGGACTCAGCACAAAAGGAGGCAGGTAGGCGGGAATATTGCTAAAGGGCAGTACTTCCGGCTTGAGTTGAATGCCAATTACCTCGGCCATGAAGGTCCTACGCGCTCGAATACGCGCCCAGGTCTCCGGGAATTTTTGGGCAATTTCATTGCGTAGGGCCTCATCCGCCAAAGCGATGCCATCTTCAATATTAATGGTATGGTAAGCCGAACCTGTAGCTGGAATGACGTCCACTTGTAACGCTACACCACTTTGCAAAGTGATGCTGCTGCCTTTAAAAATCGGAGAGTGGACCCATTCGTCGTAGTGGATGTAGTGGCCAGGATTGAGCTGTACCCCAAAAAAAGGATCGCCGATTTCACGGTGAATGATGTCGTATAGTTCGCCTCCAGTCACCCCAATGCCGATGTGTTCGTACCACTTCGTGATCGCCCGAAAGTATGGAATGGCTAGGCGATCGAGGTAGTCCTGCACCCCCTCCGGCAACTCTGTTTCATCGTGCACCAACCAACCCGCACGGGCATTGAGCGCCCCCCAAAGACACATGCACATGGTAAAGGGCTCCCCAACTTTCAGGGTATTCATCGAAGGGCTGGGCAGGCCATAAGCTGCGCGTGGGCCATTGGTCAGCATGGTATGGGCGGCATGGGGAAAGCCATTGGCTCCCATCAAGGCCGCTGCCTGGTATTCGGTCATACCTGGTTGGAGGCCAAAAAGCACGTTTTTCAGCCCATCGGAGCTCAGGCAAGCAGCAAATTCAAAAGCGGCCAACTGCTCCGCTTCGTTGATGATGCGCAAGCCATCTTGCGGATGCATGAACAAGTTATTGGCATTGCGCACACGGTCGTGACCGACGATTTTTCGCAAAGCATCGATCAAGAAAGAAGGGGTTTCAAAAACCAGGGATGGCTGCTCAAATTCCTGCGCAGTGTAGTACTTCCAGCCCGCTACGCCGATATTTTGCCCTTTTCGGATGCCTTCTTCCAGCAATAAGTCGTGCAAAGCAGGAGACAGGCTGCGGTCTTGCCCCATCAAGCTTAAAGGTTGGTAAAGGATGCTGCACACTGGCGAAGGGCAAAGCTCGGCATAACCCAAACCTTCATTGCCTACCAACAACGCAGGTACTTCAGCAGCACCAAATATCAACAAGGCCTCTTCAAACCGAGGATCATAGCCACACAGCCAGGTCAGGTTGGCATGGTGCTCGCGATCAGCATACACGACGAGGGCATCAATTCCCAGTTCGCTCATGCGTTTTTTGAGGCGTTCCTGGCGCTGCAAAAAAATTGCTTCCGAAAGTGCAGGTTCGATGGTCACTGCACCAAAATCGGGCAAAGAGACACTTTGTAAGCTTATGTTCATCTCCATTCTGGTTCACATGTTTGCACAAAAAACTGTGGTTTAGTAACGATTCAAAAATAAGCCTTTCAATTTTTTAATTACTAGTTGTCAACATCATGGTCAACGTCATACTGGAAATCCGCAAGAATGAGTGTGTCTTGTGTAAGTGTGAGTTCGAGTGGGTGTGGCTTCGAGCTGAATCTATCGACTCAGCTAATTGGAACTGGGGTTTATGCACACTCACACCCAAACAGGCACACCCAAACCCAATTTTATCCGTGTGCTAAAAAAAGCCTCGCGCAGCGAGGGCATAATCTATAAAGTACGCAGTTGCAACTTGGTAAGGTTTATTCGTAGCTTGTTACTCACTTCCCAATACAAAACCGTGAGAATATATTCCCCAACAAGTCCTCGGTCGTGATCTCACCTGTGATTTCACCCAAATAAGCCAGGGCATGGCGGATGTCCATCGCCACAAAATCGCTGGTGACAGCGCCCCCCAAGCCAGTGAGCACGGATTCCAGGCTTTGGCGGGCTTTGGCCAGAGCTTCGTAATGGCGGGCATTGCTCACGATGGCCGCGTCCATGCTGGTATCGGTATCGACCACCAGTTGGTACAACTGCTCTTTCAAGAACTCAATGTTCATCTGGTTGATGGCCGAGATGGGGGTCCATTGGGGCTCGCTGAAGTAAGGATTGGCGTAATGTTCGTAAGTGGTGTAAGGGTTGAGGTCCATTTTATTGGGCACCACAATCAGCTGGATGTCGTCGTGCAGCAGTTGCTTCAGGTCGGCTTCCAAATCGGCGGGTTGGGTTTTGATCACATCAAAAACATAGACCAAAACAGCCGATTGGCGGATTTTTTCCAGGGTTTTTTCCACCCCAATCGCCTCGATCGTGTCCGAAGCTTCGCGGATGCCTGCGGTGTCGATGATCCTGAATTGGACCCCTTTGATGTTGAGGCTTTCTTCGATGGTATCACGGGTCGTACCTGCGATTTCACTCACGATGGCCCGTTCTTCGTTGAGCAGGGCATTGAGTAGAGTCGATTTTCCGGCATTGGGCCGACCAGCGATCACAGCGGTTACGCCTTCTTTGATGGCGTTGCCAAGTTGGAAGGAATCGAGCAGGGCATTGATCAAGCGCAAGAGTTTTTGGACCAGTGCTTGCAACTGGGGCCGATTGGCAAACTCCACATCTTCTTCGCCAAAGTCGAGTTCCAATTCGATCAAACTGGCAAAATCGATCAATTCTTGTCTCAGCTTTTTAATCTCGTCCGAAATACCACCCCTGAGCTGACCGATCGCCAGGTGATGCGAAGCTTCTGAGCTGGAGGCGATCAAGTCGGCCACTGCTTCGGCTTGGGTCAGGTCCATGCGACCATTCAGGAAAGCCCGCATGGTGAATTCCCCTGGCTTGGCCAGGCGTGCCCCTTTGCGCAAAAACAGCCGAATGATTTCCTGAAGGATAAAATTGGAGCCGTGGCAGGAGATTTCAACCACATTTTCGCCAGTGTACGAGCGGGGCGCTACAAAAAGCGAGGCCAAAACCTCGTCCAATATTTGCCCTTGCTCGTCTCGAATCGAGCCAAAATGAATGGTATGACTGGCTTGATCGACTAGCTTTTTACCAAAAAACACTTCATCGGCCAAGCGAATCGCATCGCTGCCCGACAAGCGGATGACTCCGATGGCCCCCACTCCGGGCGGGGTAGCCAGGGCAACAATTGTATCGGCAAGGAACATACGCTTAAAGATACCTTCTCCTGATCAATTTAATGAACGTTTCAGCGGTTTCCAGGCGCTCGCCTTCCATCCACTTGTACTGCTCTGCAAACGTAAGCAGGTAAGCCTTGGCGCTGTCCAGATTGGGCATTTGGTTGAGCATGTTCAAAGCAGCCTCTAATTCTTTCATGTTACGACCAAAAAGCTCACTCATGTACATCAATCGATCATTGATTGAGAGGGCTCGATTGAGGTCAGCGATGGGGCTCTCAGCCAGTTTTTCTGATACTTCGGTGGCTTTTTTACTCGAAAACAGCTTGTCAAATGCGGCATTGCCACTTTTGCTCAAGGCTAGCTCTGGCTTCGGGGCTGGAGGGGGTGGCACCACTGGTTTGGGTGGAGCCACTGGTTCAGGCTCCGGATCAGGAGCTGGCGGAGGTACTTCTTTCACTTCGATGGGTGGTGCTGGGGGGACTGGTTTAGGCTCAGGCTTGGGAGCAGGTGGTGGCGCTGGGGTTTCTACGACGGGCGCTGCGACCACGGGCTTGACGGGCTCAATGGGCGGCGTAGGAACTGCTGCGGGCGCTACCCTGGGTGCCGCAACCGTGATGATCGGCGGTTCCATGCCTTCATCCAAAAAAGCCTGGTACAATTGGCGCAGGTAACTGAGCATGAGGTCGCGCTCGATGGGGGTTGGCTGGGGCGAGCCATCCATTTCCATGCTTTTGAACAGGGAATCGATTTTGCGAATCAGAATGCGAGCTTGGTTGATGTCCATTTTGTTGGGTTTCGTAGGTCAGGGCCAGTTTTGACCATAAGTCCTGCCTTTTTTTTGAATTGAGTAGAAAAAAGCTACTTTCGCAAACGCAAAATAGGCAAAACTTAGGTACAAACGGGGCCTTGTTTTAAGATATTTTTAAGATGTGCTGTGTGACGTGCTTGATTTCAATGCAATAACCTGCTTTTTGCCGTGAAATATCCTGAACAGCAGTCTTACAGTACATACAACCGGATTTGAGGTGGAGGCACACCCAAACCCACACCTACACCACACACTTTTTATGTTTTTAGAACCTCATTTCAAAGGCAATCGCGGCGGTTGGATCGAAGTCATTTGTGGCTCCATGTTTTCTGGCAAAACGGAAGAATTGCTCCGCCGTTTGAAGAGGGCAAAAATTGCCAACCAGCAGATCGAAATTTTTAAACCCAAAGTGGATACCCGCTACGACGAAACGAAAGTAGTATCCCACGACGCCAATTTCATCCACTCGACCCCCATCGAGCATTCGAGTGCCATGCTCAACTTGGCCGAGGGCGTTTCGGTCATCGGGGTCGATGAAGCCCAATTTTTTGACGCAGACCTGCCTACGGTGTGTGAAAAATTGGCCATGCGTGGCATTCGGGTCATCGTCGCGGGTTTAGACATGGATTTTCGAGGCCAACCTTTTGGGCCTGTTCCGGCACTGCTGGCAATCGCTGAGTACATTACCAAGGTACATGCCATTTGCCCGCATTGTGGCAACCTGGCCACCCATTCTTACCGCCTTGCCGAAGAGGATTCAACGGTGTTGTTGGGAGAAAAAAATGTGTACGAGCCCCGCTGTAGGACCTGTTATCATTTGGGAAAGATTTTGTGAGTTGATCGATCATTCCTCCTCCTCCTCGCTCCAAGCCGCCGGGTTATTCCGCGGGTGAAAACGCAAGACCGTTTCCCGCAAAAATTCAGTGTCGAGGTGGGTGTAAATTTCGGTAGTCAGGATGGATTCGTGCCCCAACATGTCCTGAATGGCTTTCAAATCGGCACCGCCTTCCAGTAAATGGGTGGCAAAAGAGTGTCGAAAGGTGTGCGGGCTCACGTTTTTTTGCACGCCTGCCAGTTCAGCCAACTCTTTTACGATCAAAAACACCATCACCCGCGTCAATCTTTTGCCGCGCCGATTGAGAAAAAGGTAGTTTTCGTGCCCCGATTCGATTTTTGGCAAATGCCGTCGGGTGCCGTCCAGGTAAAATTGGATGTGTTTGAGGGCTTCCTGGCCGATGGGCACAATGCGCTCCTTGTTTCCCTTGCCAATTACTTTCAGGTAGCCCAGATCGGCAAAAAGGTTTGACAAGCGCAGGTCACAGAGCTCGCTCACCCTCAGCCCACAGGCGTAGAGAGTTTCCATCATGGCCCGGTTGCGCTGCCCTTGGGGTTCACTCAAGTCAATGGCCGCCAGCATGGTTTGGATTTCTGGAAAACTCAGCACCGTTGGAATGACCCTGGCCAGTTTTGGTCCTTCCAACAATTCAGTAGGATTGTCGGCAATGGCTTCTTCGATCAAAAGGTACTTGTAAAAAGTCTTGATCGCCGACAACAAGCGCCCTTGCGAACGTGCGCCCAAGCCCAGCTCGTTGATCCACAGGATAAAGGCCCGCAAGTCTTCGGTTTTGAGTTGCGCGGGCAGTTGCGGTTTTTCAATCAAAAGCACATATTCCGCCAGTTTACCGATGTCGCGCTGGTAAGCTTCAATGGTATTGGCTGAAAGGCTGCGCTCCAACAACAAATAAGCCTTAAAGCCTTGGAGCCAGGGTTTCCAGGCGGGATTTTCCATTAGTCAAACTCATGTTGGTCTTCGGCGATCACTCCGTGTAATCCAAATCTTTCCCAAAAGTCTCTGGCAAACTCAAAATCGAAAAAAAGGCCAGCCCAAGGCAAACCCCTCCCACGATCAAGGCACCTAAAGTAAGGGATGCTGTACTATTTTTGATGAAGAAAAAACTAAGGCCGATTGGAATCACCGCCCCACGTACAAAATTGGGCACTGTAGTCGTCACCGTAGCGCGAATATTGGTGCCAAACTGCTCGGAAGCGATGGTCACGAACAGCGCCCAATACCCTGTACAAGCTCCCAGCATAAAGGCGAGGAAATAAAAAGTCGAAGGAGAAATATCTTTTACGAACAAATAAATCAACATCATTAGGGTCATCAGGCCCAGGTACAAAAGCACCACTTTGCGGCGGCTGCGCAAAACTTGACTGAGAAACCCGCTGAACAAATCCCCTACCGACAGCCCTAGATATGCCATCATGATGCAAGTAGCAATGCTGACCTCGCCCACGCCAATTTGCGCCGCAAAACTGGGCGATAATTTGACCAAAACCCCTAGTACAAACCACACTGGCAAACCAATGCTGATGCAGTGCAGGTACTTGAACAGGCGCTTGCGGTCGGAGAACAACATGCCAAAATTGCCCTTGGAAACCGATTGCTGTTTCATCTCGTGGAACATGCCCGACTCAAAAGTACCAAAGCGCAAAAGCAACAACAACAAACCCAAAACCCCTCCAATCAAATAAGCCGTTTGCCAGGGTTCAAAGCCGAGCAAGCTCAGTTTCATATTGGCAACGAGGGCCGCAGCTACGGCTCCAAGTGCCCCCAAAGTCACAATCAAGGCAGTACCCCAACCCCGGTTTTCTTTGGTCATGATTTCCGAAACCAGAGTGATAGCAGCCCCCAATTCCCCCGCCAAGCCCAAGCCAGCTAGGAAACGAACGGCCTGGTATTGCCAGATATCGGTCACAAAAGCATTGAGGATATTGGCCACCGAGTACATCAAAATGGACCCAAAAAGGATCGACTTGCGCCCTTTGAGGTCGCCCATGATGCCCCACAGCAAGCCACCAACCAACATACCCGCCATTTGCCAATAAAAAAGGTTGTTGTCAAAAAGATCAGCTACCCGTGCCGGGTCGGAAACATTCAGGCCAGCCGGGCTTTGGATGCTCTGTTTGCCAATGATGTTGAAAAGCTGGATGTCATAAATATCAACAAAGTAGCCCAGTGCAGCTACAATGACGGTAGAATTGAAAACTTTGCTGGTTTGTGTACTCACGAATGTGCTGATTTAGGTGCATGAGGCGGAAAGGTAAAGCGAAATTGCTGATCTTGCAAAGAGAGCGTAAAAAAATAAGGTGACCGGATTTGGGTTTAGTGAAAAAAGAAAAGCACCTGGATTAAAGGAAGTTGTGTTCTTTTTTTGCCAAACCTCAAAAGCAAATTTGGTTACCTTATTTTAGCTCAAATAGAAAAGATGCACGGGGCCTTGTTGCATGAATTTCCTACTTTTGTGCCAAATTCTTACTGCATGCCATCCCTGCAACGCCCATTGAGCCTGACCCTTGCCGGAGTTTGTTTTGTTTTTTCTAGCTTGTTTGCCCAAATCGACTTGCCTCTTGACAGCGCCACTCGCCAAAGGCTCGACAGTGTGATCGAGGCTGAAAGGGCCTTGCAACAAATCGTGGGCCTGGCCGTGACCGTAGTGCGCGATGGCCAGATCAGCATGGCCCGGGGCTATGGCTATTCCGATTGGGAAAGCTTGCGGCCGGTGGATACCCAGACCATTTTTCGTTGGGCCTCCATGTCCAAAAGTTTGACCTCGGTCACCGCTTTTAAACTGAAAGAACAAGGCTTGCTCAACCTGGATTCGACTGCGCATCATTACGTCCCTGATTTCAACTTTGAAGGGGTAAAAGTGGCGCATTTGTTGCAAAACCGCAGTGGTTTGGGGCATTACGATGAAATGAACAAGACCTACCCGGAATGGGGCTTGCGTTTGCCTTTTTACCCAAATCGCGATACGCTTGACATGTTTGCTGCGGTCAACATATTCAAAGGCGCTCCCTTGCAATTTGTACCGGGGGAACGTAATTTGTATTCCACTTTTGGATTCGTGGTAGCTGGTTTAGTGATTGATCGCATTGGGGTCGAACATTTCCAAAAAGGCTATCCTACCCTGGTCAATGAATACATCGCTTCGCCCTTGGGTATGACAACTCTCAAACCCGAACTCAAAGACCCACTCCCTCCAGAAACTACGGGTTATTACCTCGACAATGAAAGCGAAATCCAGGTTCGCAAAGACGATGACATCCGCTGGAAACTGGCGGGTGGTGGTTTTCATTCCAATATCTTGGACCTTGGGCGCTACATTGGCGGCCTGATGACTGGAAAAATCCTGAGCCCTGAGAGTTATGCGCAGATGTGGACCAAACAGACCGATGCCGATTATGCCTATGGTTTTGATGTAAAGGGTGAAGGCAATTTGCGCAGCGTGGGCCATTCGGGCGCACAAGCCAAAACCCGTACTGTTTTCATGATTTTCCCAGCCTTCAAAACGGGTATTGGTGTAATGTGTAACTCCGAATGGGCCTCGCCCGAACGCATGGCCCACCTCATCGCCCGTGCTCTGGGAATTGAAGTAAAAGTAGAAAACTACGAGCCCGCCTGCAACGAAAAAAGCAAATCCAAAAACAGTTACCTGGCGATTGTGGAAGTTGGTACTGGTACTCAACTGGTTCGCAAAGCCTATCCAAGTCGCCAATTCCAAGCCGAGGTTGCCGTCTTGGCCAAAGTAGGCTATCGCTTGCAAGAAGCAGATTCATACCTCGACAAAAACAATGTCAGGCGCTGGGATGGGGTATTTCGCTTGCTGGGACCAGAAACTCAGTTTATGACCCAACAACACCCCGACAGCTTCAATGTAAGGATCAATCGCTTGGCCAAAGAAGGGTTCCACCTGATCGACATGGAAACCTACATTGCCAACAAAAACCGATTATGGGCCGGAGTTTTTCAACGCAATGAGCGCCCCGCACAGTTTTTCCACGACCTGGAAGAAACCTCGTTTCAGAAGAAATTCCAGGAATTGAGCCGCAAAGGTCAACAACTGGTAGACATCAAAAACTACTGGGACGGCAAAACCCGGCGTTGGGCAGGCCTGTTTGTACCCGGCAGGCAAAGTCAGGCTTTTTTGCGAAATTTAACGGAAGAAGCTTTCTGGCAAAAGGACAAGACCTTGGCTGAACAAGGGCTTAAGCTGGTTGATGTAGAAGTGTATGTCCAAAACCGCCAAACCTTTTGGTCAGGTGTTTGGCAGCAAGAAAATGACGACCGCCAACTGATCCGAGACAATCAATCTTGCAGTTTTCAAAAACGTTGCCGAGGCTTGACTGAAAAAGGCCTCCTGATCGTGGAATGGGAGCGGTTTTGAACGCTGATCATCTTTCCTGCCAATAGCGATAAGTGCGGTCCACTGGTTCAAAGTCCAGTTTTTGGTAAAACCGCGCAGAATATCCACTGTTGCGCCTAATTTCTAGCAAAATACCCTTGTGGTTTTGGCGGCGAACCTGTTTTTGGGCTTCTTGCAGCAGCTCTTCGGCCACATCCTCAGCACGCTCACCGATACTGGTAAACATATCGCTGATCAGCCAATCTTGGCGCAAATCGGCAGCCGAAAAAATGGGGTACATGATCGCAAAACCCAAAGCGTCATCATTGCGTTGGGCCAGCAAAATGATGGCTTCGCTGCGGCGTAAGCGCTGGCTCAAAAACTCCTCCGCTTGGGTAGCATCTGGGCGCTGCCCCAGGCTTTGACGATACTGTTCAAACAATGGCGTCAATTTCTCCAGGTGACGGCGTGCGGCTTTGATGACTCTCATGGTTTGAATTTAGGGAGCAAACAAAAAATAAAATACCCAAATTCATTGTGCTTTGACACCATTCAGGTTTCCTCTTTTCAACATTTCAACCCTTCAACATTTCAACTACAGTAGGGTTTTAGTAGAACCGAGAACATATGTCTTTGGTATATTTTATTCAGGAACTCTATTACTCTTGTTCCAGGTTGGTTTTCAGTTGCGCCAAGTACTCGCTCAGGCTACTGCTGAAATAAGGCAACAAAGACTCCGGTAGCTTGCTTTCCAAGGTCTTCATCAGCTCGCGAGCCTGCGGCTTTTTGCCAGCTTCCAAGAGCTGAAAAATGGCATTGGCGTAACCCAAGCGGTAGTAATTGAGCTGGGTCATCAGGTCAGGATTGTTTTTGATCGCCTCTTGGTTACTGGCCAGGCTTTGCAATTGGTAGTTTTGCAAATACTCTTCCGGGGCTTTGCTTTCCACTTCCGAGCAAGGGTTGAGGTATTGCACCAAAACGCCGTATTCCAATTTGGATTCGAGGTAAAGCATGTCTTCGGTAGGAAATCCAGCCGTGAAATACACATCTGCCTGGAATTCGTTTTCGAGGATGAATTGTAGTAAAATCCACTCAGCGCGGTACAAAAACTCGCCATGGTGGAACTGTGGGATTTCCCATTCAAATTCATCTTTTTCACCACAGCGATTTTTGGCAATGCCAGCGAAAACCTTGCCTGTGGTCCAAGTCATGAGGCTAGGGATGTAACCGATGTCGAGTGAATCGCGAATGACCGGGTTTTGGGCTTTTTCGTCCAAATACAAGCAGTACCAATCGGTATTCAGCAGGCCCATGTCCAAAACTTCTACATCGGGGCGGTATTTCTCGACTACTTGCACGTACCAAAGTGGGAAGGAAAAATTGTCGCCCGCCGAAAACAAAACGGCTTTGGGTTTGCAATTGCCCAAAACATTACGGGCCATTTCCAGCAGTGGTTCGGCAAAACCACCGCGCTTGCGGCCTTCCAGAAATGCAAATTTAGCGGAATCAGGCTCCTCTTGGGCCAAATAAGCCAAAGCGAGGGCACCCCATACCGAGCCAATTTTGGAATGCGGGTCCAAAGCTACTTTTTCACCCTGGTAAATAGGGTTGATTTTGATCACCTGCTCCAGGTAATAACTCACCCGCTCGGTTTGACTGCGGCTGATGGTATTGAGCATGGCCATGCTGCGAGCATTCAGGCGGTCGTGGGCATACGCGAGGAAATAATTCACTTCTGCGTTCTGAGCTTGCAGGGCACGAGCCTGGGTCAGGAGATTCACCGCCTGGTTAAAATCTTGTTCTGCGTAGTCTTTTCGAAACTCTTCCTTGGCGCGGCTCAAAAGCGTTGAGACTTCTTGCGACCAGGCAAACGTTTCCAAGCAAAAAAACAAGGCAAAAGTGAGGATGTATTTCATGTTGTGGTGATGGTCCGAAGTTGAGCTGTGATAGACGTTTTGATACGCTTTCAAACGTCTATTTTATCAAAAATCTTGTTCCGCTGTATTTACATCCAACCCAAATGCAGTAAATAATGTTTGAATCAAGTTTTTTTTGTCCACCACCATTATGGTTTGTGAATCAAATGTCCTAAGCGAGACTATAAATTGTGTAACTTCGCAGGTGTTTATACATGTAAATCTCGTTTGTGCATTTTTCAAACTTGGTTTTACCGACCCAATTAAACCTTTTGCCGGATGAGTGATCAAAGTTTTTGGTATTTAGAAAACATCGACGTTACAGGAATTTTTTGCCCCCAAAAAATTCGTCGTGGTGACTTAGAAGAGCATTTTCACCGTTGTTACAAGCGGGGAGAATACATTTATCTACCCGATGAAGCTGCTGATCGAATTTTCTTCCTCACCGAAGGAAGGGTGAAAGTAGGGACCTACAGTGATGGAGGCAAAGAAATCACCAAAGCCATCCTGGGTAAAGGGGATGTGTTTGGAGAGTTGGCCCTGATTGGAGAAAGCAAACGACGGGATTTTGCCTACACCATGGATGAGGCGACGGTTTGTGTGGTCAATGTCGATGAAATGAAAGCCCTGATGCGTGACCACAGCGCTTTGAATCTTTTTCTACTCAAGATCATGGGCTCCAGAATGCTGGAAATGGAGAAACGATTGGAGTCATTGGTGTTCAAAGATTCCAAAACGCGGATCATCGATTTTTTGCTGGAAATGGCGCAGACCAAAGGTCGAAAAGTGGGTTTTGAAACCGAGGTGCGCAAGTTCATCACCCACCAGGAAATTGCCAACCTCACGGCTACTTCTCGCCAAACGGTAACCACCCTGCTCAATGACCTGCGCGATCGAAATATATTGACTTTTGACCGCAGACGCCTTTTGATTCGTGACATGGTGCTGCTGGAAAAAGAAGTACTTACAGCTGAAGGTGTATAAGGGAGCGTAAAAAAATAAAGTGGACAGGTTTGGGTTTAGTGAAAAAAGATAACTACCTGCTTAAGCAACTGGATGAAAATAAGTTGTGTTCTTTTTTTGCTAAACTTCAGAAACAAAGATGTCCATCTTATTTTAGCTCAAATACCAATAGACTTTATGAACAATTAAATTAATTGGCCATAACAGGGCCGTTTTCACCTGCTTATCGTTTCTTTTTTTGCCCATAGCTGGACTACGAACTAAAAAGAAGCCTCAATCAGCCAAAAAACTCCTCTGTTCTGTCTCAAAAATCTAATGTACATAGAGTCTAATTTTTCATCAAATTTGTGCCCGAAAATCTAATCTACATGTTAAAAAAATCACTCTTGTTACTCGGTGCCCTCGGCTTGTGCACCCTGCTCATGGTTCAATGCCGCAATAAAAAAGTCGAAACGGAATCAACGGAAAATGAACCAGTGACCGAAGTAAAAGTACCACTTTTTGACCGCGATTCGGCCTTCAATTTTGTGGCCAAACAGACTGAATTCGGCCCCCGTGTACCCAATACCCCTCCACATAAGGCCTGCCGCGATTGGTTGATCCAGCAATTCAAAGGTTTTGGCATGGAGGTCATTGAACAGGATTTTACGGCCAAAGCCTTTACTGGTGCCACCCTGAATGGTACCAATATCATCGCCCAGTACAAACCAGAACTCAAGCGCCGCCTGCTTTTCGCAGCCCACTGGGATTCTCGCCCTTTTGCGGATTCACCCCTGAACAAGGGCAATAAAAAAGCCCCCGTCATGGGTGCCGATGACGGCGCATCAGGCGTTGGGGTTTTGCTGGAAGTAGCACGTCAATTGCAAGCCAACCCACTGGATTTGGGCGTGGACATCATCTTGTTTGACCTGGAAGACTATGGTGCCGATACCGATGATCCCAATGATTCACAAGTCAATACCTGGTGCCTGGGCTCACAGCATTGGGGTAGCAACGTACATTATAAGGATGGTATTCGCCCCGATTACGGTGTTCTGCTCGACATGGTAGGTGCGCCCAATGCCCGCTTTGGTTACGACCAGGCTTCCTACGCTTATGCACCCGATGTGTTACAAAAAGTATGGGATTTGGCCGCCGAAATGGGTTATGGTCAATACTTCAAAAAAGAAGACAGTGGAGGCATCACCGACGATCACGTGTATGTGAACCAACTGGCCAAAATCAAAATGATCGACATCATCAACCGGCCTACCACCAACGAAATCGGTTTTGTGGACCACTGGCATACCAATGGCGACACCATTGACAAGATCGACAGATTTACCTTGCGGGCGGTAGGCCAGGTTTTGCTGGCTTTAATTTACCGCGAACACAACGGATCGATCTAAAATGGCCAAATTCAAACTAACACTCGAATACGACGGCAGCCGCTACCGGGGTTGGCAATTGCAAGAAGAATCGCGCTCGATTCAAGGCGAGCTCCTACGGGCTTGCCGAAAGGTGTTCCAAACTGACAAAGTAGAACTCTACGGATCGGGCCGCACCGATTCCGGAGTACACGCCCTGGGGCAAGTTGCGCATCTGGAAGTCAAAAGCACCCTGGCCCCCAAGGATATTCGAGCCCAACTCAACGAAATCCTCAACCACGACCTCAACGTATTGAAGGTAGAACCCGCCAAGCCCAAGTTTCACGCCCGGCATGATGCCTCGGCGCGCAGCTATGTGTACCAAATCAGCCGCCGCCGTTCGGCTTTTGGCAAGCACTTTTGTTGGTGGGTAAAAGATCCGCTTGATGTGGCCAAGATGAACGAGGCCGCACAAGTTCTGATTGGATTTCACGATTTCAAGTCTTTTTCCAACGAAAAAGGGTCTGAAAAAAGCTCACAAGTCGACTTGTTGCAGCTCAAAGTGGTGGAAAAAGACGAACTCCTGATCGTGCACGTGGTCGCCTCTCATTTTTTGTGGAAAATGGTGCGCCGCATGGTTGGTGTTCTGGTCGAAGTGGGTGCCGGACGCATGGGCATCGCCCAGGTCAAAGCCTACCTTGATCAACCTGGTAGCCCGGAGCCCGCCAAGTACACCGCCCCTCCTTCTGGATTGTTTTTGGAAAAAGTGTACTACCCTGGTGAACGCATTGAAACCACTTTTCAGACGCTTTTTTGAAAAATGGCATGAGAGTTACCACCATCCAAGCACGCCTCAATTGGGAAGACGCTGAAACCAACCGGGCTTATTTCAGCGAAAAAATAGCTGGCTTGAGCGAAACCCCTGATTTGGTCGTTTTGCCTGAAATGTTCAGTACAGGATTCAGCATGAATGCCGCTGCTTTGGCTGAAACAATGGATGGTCCCACCCTGGCCTGGCTGCGCAATGAAGCCAGTAAATTGGGTGCGGTCATCACGGGCAGTTTCATCGTGAAGGATGGAGAGCACTACTACAATCGCTTGATCTGGATGCAGCCCGATGGGCAGTTTTTTCATTACGACAAACGCCACTTGTTCACCTTTGCAGGCGAAAACAAGCATTACGATGCGGGCCAAAAACACTTGATCGTGGAGTGGAAAGGCTGGAAAATCATGCCTTTGATCTGCTATGACTTGCGTTTCCCGGTTTGGAGCCGCAACGTGCAAGGTTACGACTTGCTGATCTACGTGGCCAATTGGCCCGAAGTACGCAGTTATGCCTGGCAAAGCCTGCTCACTGCCCGCGCCATCGAAAACCAGGCTTACACCATCGGCGTCAATGTAGTAGGGCAGGATGGCAAAGGGATTTCGTATTCAGGGGACACGGTCATTCACAATTACGCTGGCGAGGTGCTGTACCGCGTTTCGCACACCGAGGATGTGTTTACCCTCGAATTAGACAAAACTGCTCAAGCCGAATTTCGCGCCAAATTCGCTTTTTTGAACGACCGGGATGGGTTTGAGCTGAGGTGAGTTTGGGGATCAAACCAGTTGACCAGTGTAAACCATTAGTTCCCTTAAAACGTCCACCTTACTCCCTACTAGAACTCTGATAAACCCCAATCTCCGCCAATTCCACCTGCCCTTTCAGCGCACGCAGCACTGTGATCCGTAGTTTATTGGTCTCAATGGGCTTGAAGCGCAGGAGGCGCTTGTAGCCAATGGTGCTGAAAGTTGCCAATTCTTTCCATTGGCCTCCGCTCCAATACTCCAACTTGGCCTCCGCGATGCGCTGGCCGTTGAGGATGTTTTCCTGCAAAGCGATGCGGTCAAAGCGCAGGGGCTTTTTGCCCAATTCTAAAACCTGGGCCTGCATGGTCGTGAGGGGAATCGCGGTATTGAACTCGCCATCGGTTAGTTTGGCCAGCTTTTTCCCTTTTTTGGCCAGATTTTTCTTAAAAGTTTCATCCAAAATGCTGCGAAACTCTTTGATATTGGTCACATCTTGGGCACTGAGCAGACCCTCGCGGTTGGGAGGGATGTTGAGCAGCAAGAGGCTATTGCGCCCCACGGATTGGTAATACAGGTTCACCAGGTTTTGGGGTGAGCGCACCTTGTCGTCTTCTTTGGGGTGGTAAAACCAGCCCGGACGAATGGACACATCGGTTTCGGCAGGGATCCATTTGTCGCCGTACTCGTCACCACGATTCAGGTAAGTGGCATCGGCCACACCGGGGGCCATGCCTTGGGTAATGATCGTTGACCAGCAGGTTTCACCGCCATTGCCAGCCTCGTTGCCTACCCAGCGCACATCGGGGCCTACGTCTGAAAACATCACGGCTTTGGGTTGCAACTCGCGTACCATGGCCCAGTAACCTTCAAAATCGTAGTGCATGTCCTTGGCGTTTTCGCCTTTGGCCCCATCAAACCACACTTCATACATCTCGCCGTATTCGGTCAACAACTCGCGCAGTTGGTTTTTGTAAAAATCATTGTACGCCGCTGTGCCGTAGCTGGGCTCATGTCGATCCCAAGGCGAGAGGTAGAAGCCAAATTTCAGCCCGGCAGCGCGGCAGGCATCGGCCACTTCGCGCACGATGTCGCCTTGTCCATTCTTCCAAGGGCTGTTTTTGACCGAGTGCTCGGTATATTTTGAGGGCCACAGGCAAAAGCCGTCGTGGTGCTTGGCGGTCAGAATGGCCAATTTGAAACCCGCTGCCTTGAGGGCCGTCGCCCATTGCTTGGCGTCGAATTTAGTGGGGCTAAAAATGCTGGGGCTCTCGGTACCATCCCCCCACTCCTTGTCGGTGAAAGTGTTCACGGTGAAGTGCAGGAAAGCGGTGGTTTCCATTTGCTGCCAAGCAAGCTGCCGGGAATGTGGCAGGGGCAGATCCTGGGCTTGGACAAGGGTGGCGATCAGGAGAAAGAATAGGGTGAGGTAGCGCATGGTTGGTGAGTTGAAATGTTGAAAGTTGAAAAGAAAAGGCTTCGAGATCGGGTTTTGCGGTATAAAGAGATCATCCTTTGGGTCTTTTTCCAAAAACAGGCCATGAAAGGGTACAAACCCGCTTCATGACCTGCTTTGTAAGGATTTGAGAAGCGACAAAAGCAAATTGAGGCTAAAATTTCAAAAATCAAGACCAGCCCCTCTTTTTAACATTTCAACCCTCAACATTCAACGCCCCTCAGATGCCCAATACCTTGCGATTGAACGCCTCGTCTGAGCCGCCGCCTGCAAAGTCGTCGAAGGCTTTGGTGGTCACTTCGATGATGTGATCCTGGATAAAAGGCGCGCCTTCAGCCGCGCCCTGTTGTGGGCTCTTGATGCAACATTCCCATTCCAATACCGCCCAGCCATCGTAGTCGTACTGCGACAATTTGCTGAAAATACCCGCAAAATCCACTTGGCCATCGCCTAATGAGCGGAAACGGCCCGCCCGCTGCGCCCAGCCTTGGAAGCCACTGTAAACGCCTTGAGCGCCAGTTGGGTTGAACTCGGCATCTTTCACGTGGAAGGCTTTGATGCGGTCGTGGTACAGGTCGATGAAGGACAAATAATCCAAGCATTGCAATACAAAGTGGCTGGGGTCATAGTTGATATTGGCGCGTGGGTGGCCATCAAGCGCATCCACAAACATCTCGAAAGTGACCCCATCGTGCAGGTCTTCGCCGGGGTGGAGTTCGTAGCAAGCGTCCACACCACAGTCTTCAAACACGTCGAGGATGGGCTTCCAACGCTTGGCCAATTCGCCAAAACCTGTTTCCACCAAACCCGCAGGGCGCTGCGGCCAAGGGTAGAGGAAAGGCCAAAGCAAGGCCCCAGAAAAAGTCACATGCGACTTGAGGCCCAGGTTTTTGCTGGCCATTGCGGCCCATTTCACCTGTTGTACCGCCCATTCGGTGCGGGCTTTGGAGTTGCCGTGTACGCTGGCAGGTGCAAAACCGTCGAACATGGCGTCGTAAGCCGGGTGTACAGCCACCAATTGCCCTTGTAAGTGGGTGCTCAATTCGGTGATCGACAAACCGTAAGCGGCAATTTTGCCTTTCAGTTCATCGCAATAAGTTTTGCTTTCAGCAGCTTTTTGCAGGTCGATCAAGCGTGGGTCCCAGGTTGGGATCTGAATGCCTTTGTAGCCTAGGCCGGAAGCCCATTTGCATACGCTATCCAGGCTATTGAACGGGGCCTCATCGCCCATGAACTGGGCCAGAAAAATGGCTGGTCCTTGGATGGTTTTCATAATTGAATATGGATTTGCAATTTATGGTTGAAGGGTTGAAATGTTGAAGAGAACGGGTGTCTCGTCAGCGATCAGGAGCCTTTCGCAATGTCGTAAAGCCCCCACCGGTTGGGGTCCACCTCCGGTTTATCGCCAGGTGAAAGCTTGATGATCTTTTCGGTGCTGTTGAGCTCAATTCGTTCCAGCTTTCCGCCCACTTTTACTTCGATGGGCAGGTAAACGGGCAATTGATTGGGGCCTTCCCAGCGCAGGCTCAAGGTATTGTTCTCCACCTTCGAAATCAACTTTGGCAAAGCTGCCTGGCGCAGGTAAAGGTCAAAAAACCAGTCAAGTTTCAGCTTGCTGTGTTTTTCACAAATGCGTTGAAAGTCTTCGGTGGTAGCAAAATGGCATTGGCTGCCATCCGTTGTGCGTTCCATCTCAGCGTCAGCGTAGCACATTTCACGCAAGGCATTCATCAGGGCTTCTTTGCCGATCAGGTAGCGCAAGGTATGCAAAATCCAAGCTCCTTTGGTATAAATCGGGGCCCGGTAAATTTCTTTGGACGACTGGCTTTTAGCCGGAGCAACGGCCAGGTTGTTCGGAAAGCGGCGCATGTTGTCCATGTAGGCGTGGTAGCCTTTCATGCCTTGTTTTTCTTCCAGGTAAAGGGCCTGCATGTACGTGCAAAAACCCTCGTGGATCCACATGTCTTTCCAGTCGAAATTGGTCACGAGGTTGCCCCACCATTCGTGGCCAAATTCGTGGTGGTGCAGGGCGTCGAAACCCCAGTCTTTGCCGCCAGTCATCGAGCCATTGTTGAAATTGGCCCCGTAAGCAATGATGCTCTGGTGCTCCATACCCAGGTGAGGGGTTTGGGCTACACCATATTTATCGGCCCGAAACGGGTAAGGGCCAAGTAAGCTTTCATAAAATCGGATGTGCTCCATGATTTCCGTAAAAAGCTTTTTGCCTTTGTCATAATCTTCGGGCAACACAAAAAACATCACTGGAAAATCCTCCCCTGCGATGCTTTTGTAAGTGCCATCAATGCGGCGGTAGGGCGCGATGTTAAGCGCTACATTATATACATTGATCGGCGTGGAGATGAACCAATTGTAGCTCACACTGCCGTCTTTGTGCTCGGCTTCGGTTTCCATGCGGCCATTACAGGCGGCTACCAGGCCCTTGGGCACTCGCACATGGAGAGCCATCGAGTCGGGTTCGTCCGACACATGGTCTTTGACAGGCCACCACAAATCGGCCCCTTCGCCCTGGCAAGTGGTCGCGATCCAATGGGCCCCTTGCTTGGTTTTGGCCCATGAGAAGCCGCCGTCCCAAGGTGCACGGATGGCTATCCTGGGGTTGCCGCCGTAGCGAATGCGCACTGACACCCATTCCCCTGCTTGCCGAGTATGGCCCAGGTTAATCCAGATTTTGCCTTGCTCGCGGCGCTGATTGGTGACTTGTGGACTGACTGGGTCGCTGAGGTCCCATACTTCTTCCACCTGCAGAAGGGTATCGAGGTCCAGAACCAGGTAGTTCATCGGGTGTACCACCTTGGCTTTGACGATGACTTGCCCCTCAATGCGTTTTTCATCTGGAAAAATGCGGATCGCCAGGTCGTAAAAACTGACATCGTAGGCTGCTTGCTCATACATCAAGGGGCCCCCTGAGTCGAGGATGGGTACTTGGGCTTGCAGTAGTTTTGCAAACCCAAGTACGAGCAGTAAAAAGAAGAAAGTTTTCTTCATGATTGAAATACTAGCACTCAGTTTTGACCTATGCATACTTTCTCCAGCCACCCAAAATGGCTCCGGCGATGGCATAAATCACAATGTTACAACCCCCATCAATCCAAGACAGTTCGTAAGGGCGAAAGCTGAACAAGTTATTGATCATCGTAGGCAAAAAGGTAAACACAAAACCAATGCCCGTACCTGTGACCAGGCCATCTTGCAGGGACTCCACCCGCATCCGACGAAACAATAGTGCCATCATGGTAGCAATAATGGCTGAAGCAATGATACTGCTGATGTAGGTTTTGGGCCCCACATTTGCGGCCGCTTCAGCAGTAAGCTCATTCAGGTCCATCCATTTTTGGTTGAAAAGGGTGTACCAACCCATGGGAATGACTTGTCCCAAAATGGTGATGACCACAATGGCCAGGGTGTTGATTTTTAAGTTTCTCATAGTCGCTGTTTAGAGTTGAAAAGTTTAAGGTTGAAGGGTTGAAAAGAGGGGGAGCATTTGAGCAAGTCCGTTTTTCAACCCCTCTTCTCAACTTCTCACCCCCTCAACTCACATCTTGATCCACTTCTGGTCAGATTGCCCCGACTCAATCACCTTGTCGATGAAATGCATGCCGCGTACCCCATCGCTCACCGTGGGGTAATCGGTGTAAACTGGATCGGGCTCCAGACCTGCCAGGCGGGCTTGTACGCACATGGCAAAGTTGCGGTAAATGTTGGCAAAAGCCTCCAGGTAGCCTTCAGGATGCCCGGCTGGCACGCGCATGTTGGCGTTGGCATCGGGGGCCAATGGGCTCATTTTGGGGCGCAAGACCTGCTTGGGCTGATCCAGCCATTTCACGGTCAGGGTGTTGGGCTCCATTTGGTGCCATTCCAGGCCGCCTTTTTCGCCATACACCCGGATGTTGAGGGCATTTTCTTCACCTGCCGAAATCTGGCTGGCGTGTAAAACCCCTTTTGCACCATTTTCAAAACGCAGCAACACGTTGCCGTCGTCGTCGAGCTGGCGACCAGGTACAAAAATGCTGATGTCAGCGCAGAGCTCGGTGATTTTCAGTCCCGTGATGTATTCAGCCAAGTTTTCGGCGTGGGTGCCGATGTCGCCCATTGCACCTGCAATCCCCGATTGCTTGGGGTCGGTGCGCCAGATGGCTTGCTTGTAGTTGTTGTCTTCTTCCTTGGTCGAAAGCCAACCCTGGGGATATTCGACCACAATTTTGCGGATCTTGCCCAAGTCCCCATTTTTGATCATCCAGCGGGCGTGTTTCACCATTGGGTAGCCTGTGTAGTTGTGGGTAAGCGCAAACAGGAGGCCCGTTTTTTTCACCAGGGCTTCCAGTTCCAAGGCTTCTTCCATGTTGAACGAGATGGGCTTATCGCATACCACGTGGAAACCGTTTTCCAAGGCCATTTTGGCAGGACCGTAGTGCACGTGGTTGGGGGTCACGATGGCGATGAAGTCCATGCGCACCCCTTCGGGTAGGGCTTTTTCTTTTTCGATCATTTCCTGGTACGAGCCATATACACGATCAGCGGGCAGGTACAGGTCTTCGCCAGATAGACGAGATTTTTCGGGGTCGGCACTGAAGGCACCACAAACCAATTCAATATGGCCGTCGATGGCCGCTGCAATGCGGTGTACACTGCCAATAAAGGCCCCGCGTCCACCACCGACCATGCCCATACGGATTTTTCTTTTCATGATAAAAGTTGGGTTTGTTGATTAGAGTATAAAACTTGAACAGGCTGTAAAGTATAAAAAATTGGGCACTTGGAACAACAGCCCAAATGCCCAATTTTTTCAAAAACTGAAAAAACTAGTGTTTCGTCCGTTGCTCTTCCAATTTGCCACGCATGAAAAACAAGATGCCGAAGGCAACGATCAGAATGGCAGGAAAAATCATCAGGTTACTGAGCGCGTATTGGCCTGCGGCAAGCTCTGCTGCATCACCCGTCAGGCCAGAAGCAGTGGCTTTATTACGGGCTGAGTCGATCCAGCCGCCCACGACGGGCTGCATGATCCCCGTGGCAAACATCCCAACCCCACCAATCAAAGACAAGCCCATAGCGCCAGACTTTGGAATGTATTCGGCCACAAAACCAAGCATAGTTGGCCAGAAATAACACACACCAATGGCAAACAAGATGGCAGATACGTAAACCATCACTCCTCCATCGGTTTTGCTCATCAGAAAGATTCCCAGGCAAGCAATGATGGCTGAAATAAACAGTACCCCGATCGGATTTAGGCGGTGTACCACAGGTCCAGCAAAGAAACGCCCAACTGCCATCAAGCCAGTTACCATTGCTAAAACCAGCATTGGCTGACCGCTGGCTGCACCCAAGAGGCGCTCGATCCATTGTTGTGTACTCAATTCAGCATTCGCAGTCAGGACCATGCACAGCAGCATAAAAATGTACAAGGGAGTGAAAATGCCTTTGAGGTTGGAACCCAGGCTGGCCTCTCCGGCTTCTTCGCCTTTAGGAAAATGCTGCCCCATGAACAAGTAACCGTAAATGGCCATCGGAATCAACATGACTGCAACTTGCATTTGCCAAGTAGCACCCGCTCCTGTTAAAAACTGCGAAATCAATGCCCCCAAGAAGATCCCTCCAGGGAACCACACATGGAAGCGGTTGAGCATGGTTGTTTGGTTGTTTTTGTACATTCCAGCAACGAGCGGATTACAAGCTGCTTCAACAGAGCCATTGGCAAAACCAATGAAAAAGTTGGAGATCAATAACACGCCAAAACTCCCAGCAAAAATGGTAGAAACAATCCCAACCAGGTGCGAAACAAAGGCCACCCAAATCATTTTTTTAGCACCCAGCACATTATATAGATACCCCCCCACCATCGTGGCAATCGGAAAACCCAAGATCGCCATTTGGTTGATGTATCCCAGTTGCGTGTCGTTCAAATTCAGTTTGGTACTCAGTTCGGACAGAATCCCCGCCCGAATGGCGAAGGCAAAGGCAGTGGTAACCAGTGCAAAACAGCTGGCAATGAAGAGTCGAGACTTGCTGTACATAGTTTATGTGTTAGTAGGTAAAAACTTACCCTGCTCATTTTGCCGCTAGGCTAAGTTTTTACGTTAGTAGATGATGCAGCCAATGTACAAAATCTTATTGCGAATTAAATACATCATACCGTATAAAACACTTAAAAATAGATCAAAGGACATAAAAATGGGGTGTTTGCTTGCACTTTGTAGGGTTTTTGGCTGCATTTAGAGGCAAAAAACAGCGGTTCACCTAATTTTCACCTGCTTTGTGGCGCTTTGTGTACCTTCGGAAGGATTTCTGCTTTGCAGAGCTTTTTTCTATATATACTTACTCTTCTATGCAAAAAATAGTCCTCTTTCTCAGCATCTACACCATGCTGGGCACAACGCTACTTGCCCAAATTCAGACGGGCGAAAATGTAGCCATTGCCAATACCGAATCAGGCAAAGTACGCGGTTACATCCAACGGGGTATTTTCACTTACAAAGGCATTCCCTATGCAGAAGCCAAGCGCTTTGAAATGCCCCAAAAACCCAAACCCTGGACCAACATTCGCAGCTCCATGACTTACGGACCCGTGGCTCCCTTGATGGATCCTACCTACGTGACTGGCGACGAGTCGGAGTTCATTTTTCACCACGATTGGGGCTTTACAGGCGAAGATTGCCTGCGCATCAACATCTGGAGCCCCGGCATTAGCGATGGCAAAAAACGCCCGGTGATGTTTTGGATCCACGGCGGCGGCTTTTGGGCGGGTTCTTCCCAGGAATTGCCTTCTTACGACGGCGAAAACCTGGCTCGCAAAGGCGATGTGGTGGTCGTGTCGATCAATCACCGCTTGAATGTGTTGGGCTATTTGGACCTCTCGGCTTACGGCGAAAAATACAAGCACTCGGCCAACCTCAGCATCATCGACATGCGGGCAGCCCTGGAATGGGTCAAAGCCAACATCGCCAACTTCGGGGGTGATCCAGGCAATGTGACCATTTTTGGCCAATCAGGTGGTGGCGCAAAGGTCAACACCCTGATGGCCATGCCTTCTGCCAAGGGCCTTTTCCACAAAGCCATCAACCAAAGTGGCTCTTTCCGCACCGCAATGCTGGAAAAAACCGAGACCCAGGCCATTACCGCTGAACTACTGAAAATCCTGAATATCCCCGCCAGCAAAGTGGATAGTTTGCAAAAAATTCCTTTTGTGGTGTTGAGTGAAGCCAGCAAAAAGGCATTGAAGGCCGTAGAAAACAACATGAAAGCCGCAGGCAAACCCCTGGTGGGCGGCAGCCTCGGTTGGGGGCCTAGCCGCGATGGCGAAGACTTACCCTATCAACTGTTTTCATCCGAAGCAATGAACCTCTCAAAGGACATTCCGCTGATGCTCGGTACGGTGAAAAACGAGTTTGCTCCCTTCATGGCCGCCATGCGGGGCAAAATGAGCGCAGAGCAAGAAATGGAAACCGCCAAAAAGCAATACGGCGAAAAAGGCGATGCCTACTTGGCCGCAGTGAAAAAAGCTTACCCCAACGACAAGCGCCCCGGCGATATGCTCGACATCGACTTGATGTTTCGCCCCGGCTGTGTGCTCCAGGCCAATCTGAAATCGGCCATTCCGGGTGGCGCGGCAGTGTATACCTACCTATTCAGTTGGCACTCGACCGTGATGGATGGCAAGTGGAAGTCTTTCCATTGCCTGGAATTGCCTTTTGTGTTCAACAACGTAGCCCGTTGCCCAGAGATGACCGGAGCCACCAAAGAAGCTGAAGCGCTGGGTGCCCGAATGAGCCAAGCCTGGATCAATTTTGCCCGCAGCGGCAATCCGAATCATCCAGGTCTGCCGCTTTGGGAAAAGTACAGTGCAGCAAAAGGCAGCACGATGTTTTTTGACAATACCTGCCAAATTCGCAACAACCACGATGCCGACCTGATGTCGCTGACGGGAAATTGAGAACTTGAGCGTTCTTGTGGAAAATGCAGCCAAAAAGCTACTCAATTTTTGGCTGCATTTTTTTAGAGGCTACTCTTCGTCTCGATCAAAAACAGGCATATTTATAAAAATAATTAACTACGTATTTTTTTCGTATCAAATTAATAAAATTTACATTTATTTAATTTCTTACGCAATTCTTTGTTTTTGAGCTACTTGTATTCATTGCAGTTTGATCTTTTTCTAAAAAAATAGTGTTTAACCGAGCCAAATGTGGATGAAAAAGAGTAGATTAGACTCGGTTAAACGCATATTTCGATAATCACCGCACCACCTTCAATCTCCAAGCCAAAGCCAGGGCAATCACACTCATCGCAATCGCAAAGTGCCCTGCTTGGTGAAAATTGAGCAAGTACCCATCCGCGTGCTTGGTGACGATGAAACCTGAAATCAGCGAAGAAATGGCCAGGCCCATTTCGTTGAAGGAACCCCTCATGCTCATGAAACTGCCCCGGTTATCGGGTTTGACAACAGCGGTGGCCATCGTCAAAGCAGGCACGTTACGGCCACCCGCCACGATGAAAAACGAAGAGGTAACACTCAACGCCAACCAAATTGGCACCCTGGCAAGGTGGGTAACGGCCCAAATCGAACCCAAGGCAGCAATACTGGCAATGCTGAAAACCTGTAAATGCCCATAACGATCGGCCAATTTGCCGAACAATGGCAAACAGATCGCCGAGCACAAGCCTCCTGCCAAGTAAATATAGGACAGCTCTTTGGGCCGCAGGCCCACATTGAACTGCATATAAGGCGCAATAAAAGGCACAATCGTGAAGTGGCCCAATACCAACACCAGGGAAAAAAGCAAAGCCGCCCGCTGGTTGGGGTCCTTGAAAATGGTCCCAAATTTTTGCAGCCCACCTTGGGGTACACCACTTTCCAAGTGTTTGGTCATGGAAGGCATAAAGTGGTAAATAGGGTAGATCAGGAGCAAAGAAAGACCACCAATGATCAAAAATGGAGCCTTCCAGGACCATTCCGAGGCGAGATAAATACCTGCGGGCACTCCCAGCACCGAGGCAATCGAAAAAGCAGTCATGATCCAACCCATTGCGGTCCCACGCCGCTCAAGTGGGACAAGATCACCCACAATCGACAAAATCAAAGAACCCAGAGCTCCACCGAACATGCCCGTAAGGCCACGCGTCAGCAAAAAACTCACAAAATCATCTGCTTGCGCGCAAAGCAAGGTGCCAATGGAAAAGGCCAAATACAAAAACAGCAAGGCCTTTTTCCGGTCAAAGCGATCGATGACAGCGGCATTGACCAAGCCACTGGTGAATGCCCCGATGGCATAAATCGACACAATCAGGCTGAATTGCTGGGGGCTGAGACCAAAGATTTTCATGAATTGCGGCCCCAGGGGCATCACAATCATGAAATCGAGGATGTGCGTAAATTGAATGGCTGCCAGGAGCAGCAGGATTAGTTTTTCGTTGCGTTGCATACTTTTGATTAGGGGAGGCGATCGAGGGCTTGGGCCAAGTCTTCCAGCAAATCGTCTACGTCCTCAATGCCCACACTGAGGCGAATTAGGGAGTCGCTGAGGCCAACTTTACGGCGTTCTTCGGCAGGAATAGAGGCGTGGGTCATGGTCGCCGGGTGGCCGATTAGGGACTCTACACCGCCCAGCGATTCGGCCAAAGTGAACAGTTTTGTATTGCTCAACACATGAGTGGCATAATCCAAGGTATCGGTATGGAGGTCGAAGGAGACCATGGCCCCAAAATGACGCATCTGTTTTTTAGCAATGTCATGCCCTGGGTGACTGACAAAACCAGGGTAGTACACGTTGCGTACCTTAGGATGCTTTTGTAAAAATGCTGCGATTTTTTCGGCATTTTGGCAAGCCCTTTCTACCCGCAGGTGCAGGGTTTTGATGCCCCTAAGGATCAAAAAACAGTCTTGTGGTCCAGGAATCGCCCCCACTGCGTTTTGCAAGAAGCGCAATTGTTGAGCCAATCCATCGTCATTAAGGATAACCGCACCATGTACCACATCGGAGTGACCGCCAAGGTATTTGGTTGCGGAATGGGTAACAATGTCAGCACCTAAATCAATCGGCGTTTGTAAGTAAGGGGAGGCAAACGTGTTGTCTACACAAGTCAAAACTCCATGTTTTTTTGCCACTGTACACACCGCTGCAATGTCAATGATATTCAACATGGGATTGGTAGGCGTTTCGATCCACAGGAGTTTGGTTTTGGGGCCAATCGCTGCTTCAAGAGCGGCCAAATCCTGCATCGGCACAAAGCGCGATTCGATGCCATAACGCCCATGCACGCGCACTATTTGGCGGTACGAACCTCCGTACAAGTCATTGGTTGCGATGATTTCGTCGCCGGGGTTCAAGAGGCGTAAAATGGCGTCCATTGCTGCCAATCCACTACTGAAGCAAATTGCGTGTTGAGCGTTTTCCAAAGCGGCAAGGTTAATTTCCAAAACACTGCGGGTTGGGTTTTGAGTCCTTGCATACTCATACCCTTTGTGGATGCCCGGGGCCTCTTGGGCGTATGTAGAGGTTTGGAAAATGGGGGTCATGATTGCCCCAGTGCTGGCGTCGGGTTCGATGCCTGCGTGGATCACTTTTGTACCGAATTTCATTCCTGCTTTTGATTTTGACATGCGGTGAAAGATCAAGAACGACACAATGCTGTTCCTGGTTTAGCGATAAGGATAAAAATGGGTGGTTTTTACCCAAATTCGAGATATTTCCACAAATCAATAGAAACTTGCCCCTTTCAGGTCACAAACCTCGTATTTTTCGTTGTGCATCTTAAAAAAATATGCTACTTTGCAGAGGCATTTAGGGCGTGTTTATATTTGCGTTATTGACGCTTAAACGTGCTCTAGCGACAAATATCAGCAGTACTTCAGGTTCAATTATACACTTCTAATTTTCTACCCCTATTGATTAGACTTTATGAGCAACAAATCCAAATTTCCATAAAGTCTATTGGCAATAGTAAAAAATCCGTCCGGCGATTGAGCACGAAGAAAGCGGCTTCTTTCCACTCAAGCAGTCAAAAAACAACACTGTTAATCCGTAGCGCAGCTTCTTATGACCAAAGAATTCACCCAAACAAACCTACCCACTTCTTCTCATCCAGGCGACACCTCGCAAATGGAAGAGCGACTAGCTGAATATGAACGTTTAATTGAGGAACTGCGCAAGGAAAACACCCAGCTGCGCAATGAGCTCAAATATTTGCCGACTGAAGGACTCTTTGAAAGCATCATTCAAAGCGCTCCTGATATCATTTACACTTCCGATCACGAAGGAAAGTTTCGATTCGCCAACCAAGCTGCCGCGAAGTTGATCAATCTTGATCCAACTGAAATAAATGGAAAATTATACACTGACTTGATTGACGATCAATCGGTCCTTGATATAGTGAAGGAATACGTAACCCTTATCAAACAAAAAGAGACCAGCGCTTACAAAGAATTTAAAGTCAAAACCATTGACAATACCGAGTTGTGGATAGGCCAAAAAGTAGTTTTCAACTACAACGAGGATGGACATTTCGAAGGGACTTATACCATTGCCCGCGATATTACTGAAGAGCGACAATCAAAGCAAGAGAACGATATCCTGCTGCGTCGTTTTGTAGGTTTGTTGGAAAACCTACACGCTGCTGTTTTGGTAGAAGATGAAAGCAGGAAAATCGTTTTGGTCAATCAAAAGTTTTGTGACTTTTTCCAAATACCCGTTCCACCAGAACACCTGATTGGGGCCGATTGCGCCGAATCTGCCGAGCAGTCGAAGCACTTTTTTAAAGACCCCAAAGGATTTGTAAAGCGCATTGAGGTCTTGCTACGAGAAAAACAGCTGGCCCTGGGAGACGAACTGGAGATGGTGAATGGTACCATCCTGGAACGCCACTACATCCCTGTGTTCCGCAGCGATCAATACTTGGGGCACCTGTGGCACTACACCGATATCACCGAGAAACGCAAGGCGCAGGAAACACTCCGCAAAAGTGAAGAAAAGTACCGCAGTATCATCGAAACCATGCAACTCGGACTTTTAGAAGTTTCTCCAGAGCGTACCATTCGTTGGGTCTCTCAGCGTTTCTGCGAAATGACAGGGTACAGCCACGAAGAGTTGATCGACCAAGACCCTAGGGACATTTTCATCCCTGATGGTGATTTGGAGCGTTTTCAACGCTGGGTACGCAGTATTTATGACGAAAGCAATGAGTTGAGCGAATTGCCGATCCTCAAAAAGAGTGGCGAAATCATGTGGTTATTGAGTTGTGGTACCCAGCAACACGACGAGAAAGGGCAGCCTGATGGGTACATTGGCATCCATTTCGACATCACCTCACAAAAAAACCTGCAAGCAGACCTACAAGCCGCCCGCATCATTGCTGAAAAAGCACGCGATGCTGAAAAAGATTTCTTGGCTAACATCAGCCATGAAATCCGAAACCCGATCAATTCCATTTTGGGAATGGCACACTTATTGTACGACACTGGACTGAACGCCGAACAAGCACAATACGTCAACTCCTTGAAATATTCTGCTGAATTGCTCCATGCAAGGGTGAGTGAGGTGTTGGACATCGCCAAACTTGATGAGGGCAAAATCAATCCCAAACCACAAATTTTTGACCTCAAAGGCCTTTTACAAGGCTTGGCTAGGGCTTTTGAAATGCGTTTGCGAGACCGGCACATCGGTTTCAATTTGCACCTTGACAGCCGCTTACCCCAATACGTCAGTGCAGATCCTGACATCTTTACCCAGATCGTATTGAACCTTTTGAGCTACGCAGAAAAACATGCCAAACAAGGTAAAGTAGGCTTGAGCGTCAGCCCAATGCTTTCGGATGACCAGCAAAAAACCTGGTTGCATCTATCCGTCTATTACAATGGTGAGTTCATCACCCCTGAACGGATTCCTTTTCTATTTGAGCGATTCAACAAATCGGGTGAAGTAAACACAGGTATTGAGGGACTTGAACTCAGTTTGTACCTTACTAGGCGCTTGACTCAAATGCTGAGTGGGCAAGTTGGCGTAAACAGCGACCCGATTTCAGGGACCAAGTTTAAAATTGAATTGCCGATCACTGCTACAGATAAAGTTGAAATCAGATCAACCCAACGCCCCAAGGAAACGGCTAATCCACGGGTTTTGATTGTAGAAGATAATCCTATCAATCGCTTGTACCTCGAAAACTTGCTCCGCAAATGGGGGCTTGAGTACAAATCAGCTCAAGACGGGATGGATGCCTTGCAAAAGTTGGAGCAACTGCCTTTTGACCTCATTCTGATGGATATTCGTATGCCCATAATGGACGGGTATGAAACTACCCTCCGCCTACGCAATAACTCTAATAGTCCAAGCCAGGAAGTTCCTATTATTGCCCTCACCGCTTCCACACAACCAGAAGAAAAAGTCAGGGCCATCGAAGCAGGCATGAATACCCTTTTATCCAAACCCTTTGTTCCCGAGCAATTGATCGAATTATTCCAGCAGTTTTTCCCTGGATTTAGCATTGCTACTTATTCCAATATCCTGGACCGCGATGCCCTCAATGAGATTTATGCAGGAGATAACGCTTATTGGCGCGAGATGGCCACTCTGTTTCTAAAGACGATGCCATCCGAGTTGCAAATTCTGGAAAACGAAGCCCAGGAAAAAAATTGGATCGGCTTCAAGGCGCAGGCCCACAAACTAAAACCATCTTTTACCATGGTAGGCTTGACCCAATTGGGCCAACAATTGGGCAAAATGGAAGAGTTGGCGCTGGCTGAACATTACAATTTACTAGAAGCTACGCTACCCGCATTTTTGGCAGAAGCAGGAACTGGCATGGAAATTATCCGGCAAGACATTGATGGGTGATCCTGGCTCAATATTCTTGCTGTGGATAGCGTTCAATGGCAAAATTATTGCCCGATGAGACCTTCTTGTCTGCGTTTTTGCAACTTGTTTTGCTGCAACATGTTTTTGTTGCTTTCCAATTTTGTAACTGCTCAATCGACTACCTTTCAGCAAGCTGTTGACCAAGGCTGGATTCAGTTGGAAGCGCGTGGTTTGGGTGGCTACCAAGGAGATTGCCTACAGTTGGTTTTGCATAATCAGCACAGCAAAACCCTGCGGGTACTGATTACGCCAGGCATGGTGTTCAAATCACAGGACACTTTGTATCAAGACTTGATATTGGTAGATCAAGAAGATTTTTTGCTTTCGCCCAAACAAAAGAAGGTCCTGAAAATCAATGCCTACTGCTGTAAAATGCACCGTGGCGGGCCTGATTCCTCTAAAGTTTTCACTTTTGAAGGCACCCGCTCAGCGGAGTTGAGCCTAGTGGCCGACTACTTGTACCGAAATGCGCTGGGTAAAAGCAACCTGGTACAGCCTGCCATTTGGGCGGTGAGTGACAATGCCGATCTGGCTGGTATTTGGGATCCTGCGAAACGAGATATTTCACAAAAACTCATCGAGTTTGTGGCCAAAACCACCAATCGACCCGTACCCTGGTACCGTGCCCAATACGCCCCGCAAGCACCCGGTCCTCAAATGGCCAAAAGGCCCATGATGCAAATTTTTTCGGAATGGGAATTCAATCTGGGCCAAACTGACAAACTCAGCTTGGCCATCTATGACCAGGATGGCAAACAAGTGGATGTGGTCATGCAAAACAGGGACTACACTTCCGGCATCTACACCTTTAGTTTTTCCTACAAAACCAACAAGCTGCCCAATGGTCGTTACTACTATTTCCGGATGCACGGGGAAAAAAGTGGCTTGCTAAAAGAAAAACGCATCTATTTTTGAGGGGTAAAAGAAGCCATTTATGCCCAAACCACCCCTTCATTTACAACATTTACCCGGTCGCACCCTGCGGCAAGGGCAGGATGAATACCTGTATTTCAGTGGTACGGGCTACCTGGGTACTGCACATGACCCCATCATTCAAAGTAATTTACAGCAAGCAATCGCCCAATATGGCCTCCACTTTGGCGGTTCTCGCCTGTCCAATATCCGTTTAGCCGTTTTCGACGAAGCTGAAATTTATCTGGCTACTTATTGTGGAGCTGAATCCGCCTTGCTGCTTTCATCGGGAAGTTTGGGAGGGCAGTTGATCAGGCAAGTTTTGTATGGTTTGGGCAATTTTTTGCCCTCGCCCGATTTTCATCCGGCTTTGTGGCAACACGATTTGCCATTTCTCGGCACTTGGGAACAATGGCAGGAGGAGGTCAGGGCCAAAACTCAAATGGAAGGTCCTCCCTTGTTTTTACTGAGCAATAGCCTAGACCCTCTACAAGTAAAACGGCACGATTTTTCTTGGCTTGCCACGCTAGACATCCAACGAGAATTGGTGTTGATCCTTGACGATTCGCATGGTTTTGGCATCAGCGGACGGGAAGGCTCCGGCGTTTTGAGTTTGTTAGATTTGCCAACATCAATCCCTTGTTTGGTACTTAGTTCGATGGGAAAAGCCTTTGGCGTACCCGCTGGCTTGGTTTTGGGGCCTGAAAAATGGCTACGACTGCTACGCCAGAGCCCATTTTTTGGGGGTGCTTCCCCTCCTCCTCCAGCCTTTGTACAGGCTTTTTTGGATAGCCAAAGTCGGTATGCCGAACTGCGAGAACGGCTTTTTGCGAATCTCCGTTTTTTCAAAAAAGGGCTTCCATCGGCACCTCAACTGCACTACATGGACGATTACCCTGTGTTTTTATGCCAAAATCACGAGCTGGTGGAGCATTTTTTGGCTAGCAAAATTATTGCGTCCAGTTTCCCTTATCCCACTGCCAGTTCGCCTGTTTTTACCAGAATTGTACTCAGTAGTTTGCATACTGAGCAGGATTTGAAGGAATTGCAGCGCTGTTTGGAACTTTACCCTTAACTTTGCAGGTATACGTGCATCCTTAAAAAAACCATTCGCCATGATCAGATTGATATTGGTAGCCCTGATCTGCTTGTGCTGTTTCGCCGAACCCTGTCTGGCACAGCGCAATCCGCTCAAAACAATTTTGCTCAAGAAAAGTCCACTGATCGATTCTGTACTGAATAACCTGGAGGAGTACCAGGTCCAGATCGTTTATACCCAAATTGACCGCAACGCGAGCAACGTGCCTAGTTTCCGGTCTTATACATTCAACCTCGATACCAATTTATACTACTATCCGGCCAGCACAGTGAAAATGCCAGCGGCTTTTTTGGCCCTGGAAAAACTCAACCAGATCAGAGTAGAAGGCCTGAGCAAGGACAGCCCAATGAAAATTGGTATGGTCAAAGCCCCCCAAACTGCGGTGATGAGCGATTCTACTGCTGCCAATGGCCTGCCTTCGATTGCGCACTACATCAAAAAAATCTTTCTGGTCAGCGACAATGACGCTTACAACCGTTTGTACGAGTTTTTGGGCCAGGAGTACTTTAACAAACAGCTCTGGAACAAGGGTTATGAGCGCACCCGCCTCATCCATCGTTTGTCGGTACCGGGTTTTGACAGCGAGACCAATCGCCTGACCAACCCAGTCAGTTTTTTAAACGACAACGGACAAGTCATTTACCAGCAGGGCCAAGTCAACAGTGGATGGAATCCCAAGCTCACTTTGCGCAAACAAGTGCGTGGAAAAGGCTACATCGAGGGCGACAGTACGTTGGTGGAGCAAGCAATGGAGTTTCAGGACCGCAATTACATCGGCTTGGAGGAACTACACGACATGCTCAAAGCGGTGATATTCCCGGAGTACACCCCACCTGCCAGCCGCTTTGACCTCAGTGAATCTGATTATCGCTTTTTGTACAAATACCTGTCGATGTGGCCCCGCGAAAGCGATTACCCAGCCTACCCAGAGCACGCCCACCAGGATAACTATGTCAAGTTCCTGATGTTTGGCGACATGAAGCAGGATACGGTAAAGATTTCGCCCAACATTCGGGTATTCAACAAAGTGGGCTTGGCCTATGGCTTCATCACCGATGTGGCCTACATCATCGACTACGACAAAGGCGTAGAGTTCATGCTTTCAGCCACCATCCACGTCAACAAAGACGGCATTTACAACGATGGCAAATACGAGTACGAAACCGTAGGCTTCCCCTTCTTGGGCCAATTGGGCCGCGCAGTGTACGACTACGAAGTGACCCGCCCCAAGACCTTCCGGCCTATCCTGACCAAGTTCAAAGTACACGGCGAAGACGGCGCAGTGGAGCCTGAAAGCAGTGAAGGGAAAAATTGAAGCCTGGACTTGCTAAATCATAGTTTTTAACTTATATTTGCAGTCCTTGTAAAAAATAGATCGCGCATAAGCTTGAGTGCTTGAGCACAAAATGAGGGCATTTTTGCCCAGGCAAGGCGCAAAAAGCGGAGTTATGCAGCGCATAATGAGCATTTTTGTAACGAAGCATGGGTAAAAAGGAGCCATTTTGGGCCAAGAACATAAGATTATGCCCGATCTAAGAAAATATGCCGCTCTAGCTCAGTTGGTAGAGCAACGCATTCGTAATGCGTGGGTCGAGGGTTCGAGTCCCTTGGGTGGCTCCAGAGTTATGAACATACTCTATAAGGCCCGTAGATTTACGGGCCTTTACTTTTTGACATATATTTCCCAACTTTTCACAATGTTTTCTATTTTCCTCTATCATTTTTTGCATTATTAATGTAATTTTTTAACTTTACAGGGTTGAAGCAATGTAACTAGTAAGTTCACATGGTTTCGAGACGAAATTTGGTGGTTTTGTCATCAAGATCAGCCCCTTCATCGAAGGGGGCGACTGGGTGAGCGGCAATTGGATCGAGAGACTGGCCAAGATCATCGGTGACTAGATCGCAGTGATCGTGACCCAAACACAAGGGGTGCAAATTAAACATGCCTGGGCACAAGGCACCAAAGTGCGCCTCACGCCGGCCAACTTCAACTTCCCGATCTTCGAGATCGATGCACAGGAAGTGGTGGAAATCTGGGATGTGCGGTGTAGGGTGACTGCGAATGTCATGCTGCCGCCAAGCGGTGTGGCGCACGCAGTGATACTAGCGAGGTGAGGTGGATGCTGCACGTCGTTCGGGTGGTGGTGCCGGAGGAGGGGAAAGAGGAGAATTAAGAACAGAGCGAATAGAGGCTATGCATATTTAAGAGCGAGAATTCCACTAAATTATAGCGAAGTGAGTGAAACAATTTTCATTGAGGACATCAAGACAAAGCTTGGTGTTGCCCAGTCTTTTGCGGACATGATGCGCGATTGCGCTGTTTTTGCTTTCCATGAACACGGTTATTCGTCTGGTCTTGAATTAACTTTGACTTACGAAAACCAGAAACTGAAATTCAACGTTGAATGGGAAGTGGAGATCACGGATAGCATAAAAGCCAGTATGAACGATATGGATCGGACGGTAGAGTTTGGTGCTTACTGTTTCGCAATCCTGTTTTGTAGCAAATTCGTAACCAATTGTAAATACTTTTGGGTTTCAAAAAAAAGAACAGGGGTTGACTTTCTATTATTCGACAAAGAGAAAGTTGACATCAAAGTTGATGCTGCTTGTGGCAGATTGGAAGTGTCTGGAATCAACAAAGCAAGCTCAACGAACAATATGAAAACCCGGTTAAAAATCAAAAATAAACAGACAGAAATGTCTGATAATCTGGGAATTCCTGCGTATATTTCGATAACGGAATTTTCCACAACACAATCATCATTCACACAGAGAAATGGACGCAACAGCACTACATGAACAGGCTATGCAATACGCTCAAGATGCGATGGTTGCAAAAATGATTGGAGATGAAGAGGCTGCAACTTCATCGAATCTACAAGCATATGAGTTGGAAAAACAGGCCGCGATGGCTTTGCTTGATGATTTCGACGTAGAACCAGTACGTTCCCTGTTGTTTCGTAGCGCTGCCGTATTAGCATTTGAATGTGGCCAATATAGAGAAGCTGAAAAACTGGCTTCACTGGGTGTAGCGGGGGACCCCCCTTCCGATATAGCTGAAGAGTTGCGTAATCTTTTAGAAGATATTAATTTTTACCGACATCTTGAATTGAACGGCATTGAGTTGATGAGCTCTGAAATGCAAATATCTCTTGCGGGAAGTGAAGTAGCTTATGGTATGGTAGCTGCGGATGAGTATGACGAGCGCACCAAAATAATTGAAATGTTGACCTATCGCACGGCAGAACGTAAAAGAGGCGATTCTTACCGTACTGCGGGTAAAATTGATCCGGTTATAAAAAACAGCTTTCGTCGTTATTATTCTGCGCCTAGGGCCGCAAGCTTTGCAGTTACTCTTCGTATTGGTAAAAATAGCAACCCAAACCAACTTTCGTTTTTTAAAGGCGATATGATCAGCGAAGTGATTGAGGAGCTGTTCGAAAACCTCAAATTGATGAATGAAAGCAGGGAAGACGAATTGCGAGAAGTGATTGACGATGAGGATTACTACCAAAACTTTGTAAGCTTGGCCAAAAGCCTAGCTCCCGACGGTCAGCGAATAAGCCAAGTAGGGTTTACTATTTACAGACCAGGCCGATCTGAGCGTTTCGGCTTCGTGCGTAAAAAAACAGATTTTTTCAAACCTCAAATCGAACCTGGTGATGGTGATGCTGAAATCATTACGATTACAGGTGTACTACGAGGCGCTGATGCCGATACCTCAAAAATAAAAATAAACGCTGACGAGGGCGGTATTTACAGCATTAAGGTACCTCAAGGCATGCGCGACATAGTTAAAATGTACTGGGAAGAGCAGACTAAAGTTACTTTTCGAAGGAAAGGAAAGAGACTTACGTTGCTTGATTTGGATAAGTAGGGGTGAGTCTAATTTATTTATTTGCAAATTTATCAGGAAAATGACAACAATACTTAGTGAAATACAGGACTTAATTGATTCAATCGATTCCACCCTTTCCGATCAAGAGGAATTGATAAAATCTTTTATCAAAGACCTTATCAATGCAAAATTCAATTATACCAGTGACTACTATCTTCGTTTTAAACAGTATCGAGCGATTAAACAGAATAGATATGCTCTCGTTGAAAAGTTGGCATTACTTGATGAAGTCTTATCTTCTAAGCCTTTAGAAGATCAAGCAACTCATTCCGAGTTAATAAAAATAGCGAATTCATTAAAGGAAAAGAATGAATCACTAGTTCTACAGGAATTGACATTGCAAATTTTAAATACGAAGTATTTTAAGCCTATTCCGCACCTAAATGATCTAGATACTCCTTTGGACCGTTTTTTGCTATCTAGTTCCAAAGAATATGCTTTGTTCAGAAAAGAACCAGAAAAATTGAGCACCCATTTTTTTAGACATAGAAAGAAGGATTCATTCTTGGTATTTCGATATTTAGTAGCATCAATTAACATTTCACCACCTTCAGATTTTCAAAAACATAAAGAACAAGTCATAGAGTCATTACTTTCTGATTATTCAAACAGACCTCCATTTCTTATAACAGAAGATAATTCACCTGAATTATATATGTTTTTTAACAAATATGATTCGTCGTTGTTCGTAATAACAATCTCCACATATTCTGTTGGAGTCAATCTCAATCAAATCATCATTGACACTGACAGGCAAATCTTATTAATAGATGGTTCTATAAAGGAGTTGGATATTGCTTTCATGGCTGTAAATCTTTTTGAAAAAGAATTGAGGGATAAGGTCAGATCATATGGCTACAGCTTTAATGTCCGGGAATTGCCTTCAGCAGAAAAATTCTGGAACCACATTGAAGATTCTGAAAATATTTACGAATTAAGCCTGGTATTGAATACCCCCAACATGTTTGGAGGCAACCAGGAAACAAAAGATTTGTTAAAAAAGGTAAAAGAAGCTGTCAACATAGAGGAGGTTGAAGTTGTTTTCCGCAATAAGGATGGGCTACTGAAGGTGATAAAGAAGACCATTGGTGATTATTTAAGGTATATTTTTCAGATTGGTGGCTCTTACAGGTTGATAATTGGTAAAGATGGTATCAAAGAAACAAAAACCAGCAAAGAAGACATTGTGACAATCAAGGGAATTAACCTTGTGGACGAAAATGGGCAGATTGACCCTGAAAAACTCAGTGAAATCAGGGAGAAACTAGAGCAGATAGACTCTGATCGTAAATCTGCATAAACAACCTGCATGATGAAGAAACTTCTCAAATATATAAAGCCAACACTGCTATTCACAGTGTTCATTATAGCCTCCAGCCTGCTCGTATACCACACTGATGCAGAGAAGATAGCTCTTTTCGAGCCAGTGGGGCTTTTTACTTATGTAGGGGTTCTTCTGGGCTTCGCCATTACCATCTACAAATTTACCCTTTCCCTTGTTGACAACATAAAGGAAAGCATCCAAAAGCTGACCGAACTGAATGATGAGACCAAAGAACAACTGATTGCACAGCTTATGAGGGGTTTTAAAGAGATGAAGGAAAACATCATGCTGCTTTTTGTAGGGTTGGTAGTCATCACCATTTTTGCAATGCTTGCACTAATCGAGAATCCATATATGAATGATGTATCAAGGTTCCAAATCCCAGAGATTGCGCTTTTGAGTACGTTCTTTTTCTGTACTTATTCTATTTATGATCTGATGCGTACACTGTTTAATATCTCTGAGGTGAAGCTGATACTGGTGCAAGCAAAGCCTAAAAAGCCTGGGGATGTGGCTGGACAGGATATAGAGGGGATAAAGAAGGATTAGCAAGGGGCATCTCAATAGGTATTTTTGAAAGGAGAAGAAAATTTGAGTAAGTTTCATGCAACAAGACTGGTGTATGAAGTCTGTTATTGTACTAATCTTTAACCATGAGAATTCTACTTGACACCAACATCATCATCCACAGAGAGGCCAGTTCAGTTAAAGAAGACTGGATAGGTAAGTTATTCAACTGGATGGATCGCCTTAAATACAATAAATGTGTCCATCCAACAACACTGGAGGAGATCAAAGAGCATAAAGATCCCAAAGTTGTTAAAACGATGAATACCAAACTTGAAAGCTACAATTTGCTTAAGACCAAAGCACCAATTACACCTAAAATTCAAGAAGTGATTGATAAATTTGATCAAAACAAAAATGACCAAAATGATTCCCTAATACTAAACGAAGTTTTTTCTGATCGGGTCGATTTTCTGATCACCGAAGACAAAAAAATTCATAAAAAAGCTGCCTATCTTGGTATATCCTCCAAAGTGTATAGCATAACTTCATTTATTGAAAAGGTTACTGTAGAGAACCCTGACTTAACGGACTACAAGGTGCTTTCAGTAAAAAAGTATCATTTTGGAGAATTGGACATTGCTGACGAATTTTTCGACAACTTTAGAGAGGATTATCTAGGTTTTGATATGTGGTTCAACAAAAAAGCTGACGAAATAGCATATGTATGTTTAGCGGATGACAACAAAGTACTCGCTTTTCTTTATGTAAAAGTTGAAGGTAAAGAAGAAAATTACCAAGACATTACACCTGTGTTACCCCCTAAAAAGCGGCTCAAAATAGGCACGTTCAAAGTTGTAATGAATGGATATAAGTTGGGCGAACGCTTCCTTAAAATCATTTTCGACAATGCTTTGCTGTTTAAGGTTGAGGAAATCTATGTCACTATTTTTCCAAAGAGAAAAGAGCAAATGCTTTTGATCCATTCCCTAAAAGATTGGGGATTTTATGAGCATGGTATAAAGAAAACCCCAACGGGCGAAGAGCACGTTTTTGTAAGAGATTTTAGTAAGCAGATTAATGTCAAGGATCCCAAACTAGTTTACCCTTTTGTCTCAGCAAAATCCAATATTTTCATGGTATCGATTTATCCTGATTACCATACCGAGCTTTTTCCTGATTCCATTTTAAGGACAGAATCCGCCTCGGATTTTATTGAGAACCAACCACACAGAAATGCAATAAGCAAAGTTTTTATCAGTCGTTCAATAAATAAAAACCTCAAGCCTGGAGATTTGATTGTTTTTTATAGAACAGGGGGTACGTATCAAGGTGTCGTTAGTACCATTGGCGTTGTGGAAAATGTAGTACTTAACATCAAAGATGAAAACGATTTAATCCTTCATTGCAGAAAAAGAAGTGTGTTCAGTGACCAAGAGCTCAGGGATTTTTGGAACTTTAATAAGACCAAACCCTTCGTTGTAAACTTTTTGTATGTTTTTTCATTGAAAAAGCGAATTAACTTAAAGACTTTAATAGATTTGGGGATCATAAAAGATCTTGGTTCAGCACCTCGAGGTTTTGAGCTAATATCTAAACAACATTTTGATCTCATCATCAAAGAATCTCAAAGCGATGCAAGTATTATTGTCGATCAAACCTGAGTTTGCTAACAAAATTTTCCAAGGCATCAAGCTTTATGAATTTAGAAGAACAATTTTTAAGCACCCCGTGAATAAAGTAGTAGTATATGCTTCAGCTCCAATCAGTAAGGTAATTGGAGAATTTGAAGTTGACTCTATTCTTCATCACGATTTATCTACACTCTGGGAAAAAACGGAATCTTTCGCTGGCATCGAGAAGGATTTTTTCTTTGATTACTTCGATGGCAAAGAGCATGGTTATGCAATTAGAATCAAAAAGCCAAAGCAATACCGAATTCCACGATGTATCAAATCATATTACAACATTCAGCCCCCACAATCTTTTGCCTATATTATGAGTTGAGGTTTTCGTTTTTTCGCCATTGTGCCCAGCTTCGATTGATTCCACATAAAAAGCTACCTCAAGATCCATCTCATGGAGAAATATCCTTTTACTACCAAACCATAAACTATACAACGGAACAATGCAAAATACAAGCGGAAGGCAGAGTTTTTCCAATCCCCCTCACCCCAACAACTTATTCAATCGATCCTGCACCATTTGAAACTGTTGGCGCTTCTCAATTACAAGCGGCGGCGCAGCCCTTTCAGTACAATTAGGCAAGGCACAGCGTTCACAAGTAGTATGCACCTCGCGGGAGAGGATAGCCGGGTCGTTCAGGAATTTGATCTTGCTGCGCAGCTCTTCGTCAATCAAAAGCCCGATGGTCACACTGACGTTTTTGTTCGGGCTAGGGTAAGAGGTCCTGGCGATGGTGATGCACAAATACTCGTCCTTGGTATTGAGGTAGCTGGAAATTTGGGCTTTGATCAAGGTTTCTTGTCCTGCGGGCTGCATGGTTGCCAACTCTTGCAACAAGGAAATCGACAACCAACGGCGGCAGTAATGCTCGTACAAACCGTTGCCGTGCGGATGGTGTCGATAGCTGAGGTGCAGTTCTTTGTCTACCTCAAAGGTGTTTTTGTCAGGATCGTGTACGAAGCGCAGGAAAAACAACTTGCGGATGCCAAAAAACTTGGGCAAAATATTGGTCAAGCGATGGTACAGCATTTCGGGAGTCACATCGTAGTGCTTCATCAGGTCCAAAAAAGCTTCACCACTCCAGGTTTTCGACTGAAAAATCTGCTCCAAATCGGCATTGATGCGGGCCAAAGGCAGGTGCAAGGCCACCGAAAAATAAATGGCTTGCGAATGGTTAAGTACTTCGTTGAAGGTTTTTCCCCGCAAGATCGAAGAAGTATATGCCCTTTCGCTCAAGTTGAGGGATTGAAAACCCAGCTCTTTGCCCAATTCAAAATTGCGCTGGATGCCGCTCAACCCACTGCTCAACAGCAACTCCTTGCGTTTAGGGATAAAAATGCTGCGCAAGTGTCGCAACTCTGGGTAGCGATCCAAACCACTGCTCAATACTAGGTAATCATATTTTTCCTCCAGGATGTTTTGCAGGGTTTCAAAAGTCAAGGGACGTTGATCGCTCAACTTATTCGCAGCGATAAAACGAGCAGCGGCATCTTCCAAGTCCTGGAAATAGTTGTTGTGCAATTCAAGGTAAGCCCGCAGCGCACCGAAGTAAAAGTTTTCTTGCCTCAGGGCGTAGTTGCGCGACAGTTCGAGCAAGGTAGAAATAAAGGCATTCACTTTGGCGGGTGCGCCAGCGATGATCTCCACGACTTTGGCCATATCAATGCCAAAGCGCTCCAAGGGCAGTTCGCTGAGAAAATTAGATTGCAAAAGATCGTTGACCGGGGCCAGGCCCTCGTCCACTTCTTGCGAAGCCAAGGCCTCAGCCGACACGCCCAGGGCTTGGGCCAGGGTGGCAATTTTTTCTTCTCGTGGGTATTTCTTCCCTTTCTCGATTTCATTGAGGTAAGAAACCGACAGTTGTGATGCCTCCGACAGTTCCACAAAAGAGAGGCCCTTTTGCTGTCGCAGTTGTTTCACTTTTAACCCGAAAAGAATCCGCTCGTTTTGCGCCTTGGTGCTCATGGAGGCCCAAAATAAGCGTTATGGCGAAATTTCGCAAAAAAGCACGCCCCTTAGTTTCTACAATTATCGTAAAAACTTAGCCAGGCGGTTTCGAATCAAAAAAGATGGCGGTTTTTCGTCAGCCGAGCCTGCTTTTAGCGGGGGTAGCCGGGGCTACCTTCGCTAAAAGAGGCGAAGGATCACGGAAAAGCGACCTATTTAGACCGAAATGGGAGCAGGGTAAGCTTTTACCAACTATCTGTTTTGCCTTTGCCGCAAAGCCTCAAACAGCAAAATTCCCGTCGAAACCGATACATTCATCGAATCCACCCGCCCGTACATGGGGATGATGATGCGCTGTTGGGCGACTTGGATCCAAAAATCGGAAATGCCCGTAGCCTCGGCACCCATGACCAAGGCGCAAGCTGATTTCAAGTCACAGTTATAATAAGGTATACTGGCTTCTAAATGGGTGGCCAAAACCGGAATTTGTTGCGCTTTTAGCCAATCCAGGGCCTCTTCCGCATTGACGCTAAAAGTAGGCAAGCTAAATACCGCGCCCAAGCTAGCCCGGATCACGTTGGGGTTGTACCAATCGGTTTGGGGGTCGCAGAGCAATACCGCATCTACCCCAGCTGCGTCGGCAGTGCGCAGGATGGCCCCCAGGTTACCGGGTTTTTCCACGGTTTCCAAAATCAGGATCAGGGGATTTTGAGGCAAGGTCAAAGCACTGATATTGGCTTCTTTTTGCCGAAAAACACCCACCACATTGGGCACACCAGCCCGATAAGCGATTTTTTCCATCACGGCGGCGTTGACCTGGATGGTTTCCATGACCTGCTTTTCGTGTGGTTTCAAGGGCTGTAAATCCAGTTCACTGGTCAGCCCCGGATCGTACAACAATTGCTCGGCCACATACCCCGCTTGCAAAGCCATGCGCACTTCAATCAACCCCTCGGCGACCAAAAGGCCCTGTTTTCGCCGCTCTCGTGCTTTTTCCAGCAGCGTAGCAATGTTTTTTATCAATGGATTCTGGATGCTCGTAATTACCTTTGCCATTCTTTTCCAATATGGATGTACTCAAAGCGAAGGTATGGAAATTTATGGCTTGCCGCCTTTTCCTGATTATGAACTGCTCGATTCTGGTGATTTTAAAAAACTGGAACGTTTCGGTTTACATCTCTTGTCTCGCCCCGAACCACAAGCCATCTGGCCTTGTTCGCTCTCAGAAAGCGAGTGGGAAAAACTGGCCCAAGCGACCTTTACCCGCAAGTCAGACAAGCAACAAGCCGAGGATGGCGCGTGGAAACTGAAGCCCCAAATGCCCGAACAGTGGTTCATGAGTTATCCATTAGGCCAACATACCTTGCGTTTTCGCCTGGGCCTTACCTCCTTCAAGCACGTTGGTATTTTTCCAGAACAAGCGGAAAATTGGAACTACTTGTACGAGAAATTGCCCCAACTGAAGGTGCCCAATCCCAGTGTACTCAACCTTTTTGCCTACACCGGAGGCGCTTCCTTGGCCGCCAAAGCTGCCGGGGCCGATGTGGTACATGTGGATTCGGTAAAACCAGTGGTAAGCTGGGCCCGCCAAAATATGGAGGCCAGCAAGCTCGAAAACATCCGTTGGACAGTAGAGGATGCACTGAAATTTGCCCGCAAGGAAGCCAAGCGTGAAAAGATTTACCAGTGCATCGTGCTCGACCCACCCGCTTATGGGCGTGGACCAGATGGGGAAAAATGGTTATTGGAGCAGCATTTACCGCAATTGCTGGAAGCTTGTGCCCAAATCCTGGACCCCAAAAACCATGTCTTTATCCTTAATCTCTATTCGATGGGTTTTTCGGCCTTGATCGCCCAAAACCTGTGCAGGCACTATTTCCCTTTTGCCCAAAACATTGAATTTGGCGAATTGTGCGTTACTGATCAGGCGGGTAGAAACTTGCCTTTGGGTATTTTTTCAAGGTTCTGTTCGACTCCTTGAAGCATTTTTCCGTCTAAACTTCCTACAGGCATACAACCCTGAGACCTTTTAGTTCATCTTTTTAGCCGAAAACCTCATTGTGGAACAGGAAAATCTTGTTCGCAATAAATATTACCGTACTTTCGCGGTCGTTATTCGAAAAAGTAACTGAGGAATAATGAGATATCGTTGTGGAGTGCCTGGAATGGCTCTTGTTTTGCTGTGTTTTTTGGGAGTAGGGTTGGCTTCAACCTTGCGGGCACAAACTGACAGTCTACCCATCGTAGACTATACCACACCAGCTACTTACGAAATTGGCGGGGTAAAAGTGACAGGTGCTAACTTTAGTGACGCTAACGCCATCACCAGTATTTCTGGATTGAAAGTGGGTGAAAAGATCCGTATTCCGGGTCCGGATATCCCTCGTAGCATCAAGGCTTTGTTGCGTTTGCGCTTGTTTACCAACGTGCAAATCATCGAAGAAAAGATCATTGGTGACGTGGTTTTCCTGGAAATCAATGTGCAGGAGCGCCCGCGTTTGTCTTTTTACAACTATACAGGCGTAAAAAAAGGCCAACACGAGAACCTCAATGAAATCGTCAATCAACATGTAACCAAAGGTGGGATCGTTACCGAAAACCTTAAGTCAAATGCTGCACGTGGTATCGAAAAATACTACATCAAAAAAGGCTTACTCGACGCCAATGTTCGGGTAAAGGAAATAGCCGATAGTACACGAGCCAACTCGGTCCGCCTGATCTTTGACATCGACCTTGGTGACAAAGTCAAAATCAAAGACATCGCTTTCGTGGGCGTAGAAAGCGTCAAGGAAAAGAAACTTTTGAAGAAAATGGGCAAGACCAAGGAGAAAAAACGCCTTCTAGCTGGTTCCAAATACATCAAGGACGAGTACGAAAATGATAAACTTGAAGTCATCAAGTACTTCAATACCGTAGGCTACCGTGACGCCCGTATCCTTAGCGACAGCATCTGGCGGGATCAAAAAGGTGAAATGAACATGCTGATCAAAGTAACCGAAGGCCAGCGCTACTACTTCCGCAACATTACTTGGAAAGGCAACTCGAAGTTCGAAGTTGATCAGCTCAACCAGGTTTTGGGAATCAAAAAAGGTGATGTTTTCAACCAGGAATTACTCGATAATCGCTTGCGTTTCAGCCAAGATGGCCGCGATGTGAGTACCCTCTACATGGACGATGGTTACTTGTTTTTCAACGCCGATCCAACTGAAATTGCGGTAGAAGGGGATTCTATCGACCTCGAAATCCGCCTTTTTGAAGGTCCTCAAGCGACCATCGACAAAGTAGTGATCAAAGGCAACGACCGCACCCACGAACACGTCATTCGCCGCGAATTGCGCACCTTACCAGGTGAAAAATTCAGCCGCTCGGACATCATTCGCTCCCAGCGCCAGATCGTGAACCTCAACTACTTCAATCCCGAAAAACTGGGCATTGAAACCCCTGTAAACGCCGAGCGTGGTACGGTGGACATCGTTTACACAGTTGAGGAGCGCCCTTCAGACCAATTGGAGTTGTCAGCTGGTTGGGGTGGTCAGCGTCAAGTGATTGGTACCCTTGGGGTATCTTTCAACAACTTTTCGATGCGCAATATCTTTAACAAAGAAGCTTGGCACCCCTTGCCCACAGGCGATGGGCAGCGCTTGTCACTGCGTGGGCAGTCGAACGGACGTTTTTTCCAATCTTACAACGTCTCCTTTACCGAACCCTGGCTAGGGGGCCGCAAGCCCAACTCGTTCACGGTGGGCGGTTTTTTCAACCGCTTTGCTTATCCGAGTTTCGGGGGCGGGCTCCCTCAAAGCTTAAACATTATCCAAGGCTCGGTGAGCTTGGGCCGCCGCCTCAAGTGGCCGGATGACAACTTTGTATCCAGCACTGCGCTCAACATCCAATCGCTGCGCCTGCAAAACTGGAGCCAAGGCCAAGGCGGTATTTTTCGTACTGATGAAGGCGAAAGTGTATCCAGCGGCAATTACAACAACTTCAGTATCCGCCAAACCTTTGTGCGCTCTACGGTCAACGACCCGATTTTTCCAAAGGATGGTTCCAGCGTGTCGTTGACCATCCAGGCTACCCCACCTTACTCCTTGTTCAATAAAGACAGGGACTATGCCAATGAAGCCCCCGAAGATCGCTTCCGCTTCCTGGAATACCACAAGTGGCGCATCGACGCAGACTGGTACACAACCATTACGGGTAAATTGGTGTTCAAGGCTTCGACCCGTATGGGTATTTTAGGCCGCTACACCAATCGCATCAGTACTTCGCCCTTCGAGCGCTTCCAAGTGGGTGGTGATGGGATCAACAACCAGCAATTTGGTTTCCAAGGGGTGGACATCATCTCCTCTCGTGGTTACGAGATTGCAGACTTTGAAAACAACACCGACCGTTCTGGCCAAGGTACCAGCCCAACAACCATTTTCAATAAATTCACCGCTGAATTGCGCTACCCACTTTCGCTCAATCCCAGCTCGTCCATTTATGTGACCACCTTTGCACAAGGCACCAATACCTGGAAAAACCTGGGCGATTACAATCCCTTCGACCTCAAGCGTTCTGCTGGGGTAGGTGTACGGGTATTCTTACCGATGTTCGGTATCCTGGGCTTTGACTACGCCTACGGTTTTGACCGCTTCGACATCCAAACTGGGCAACGTGGACCCAAATTCAACTTCAACATCGTCTTGGGCTTCGAGCCAGAATAATCACTGCATTTTTTTGCGCGAAAAACGAGGGCGGGCTTTCAAACGAAGGTTCGCCCTCGTTTTTTGAAGCTAAAACTTTCAAAGCCAAAATAGTAATCCTAAGTCGAAATTTGTATCTTTGATCATCTCCATGAGCATACTCTCGGTTATTCTTGCGCCGACCTACCTCTCCATTTCAACTAAAGTATGCAAACCAGCGGTATTTTTTCATCTTGAATGCAAACAGTCCGCAACAGGTCTAGGTCCTATGTATTTTATTTTTTTTCCTCATAAAACTCCAAAAAACATGTCACTCAATCTACTGGATTTATTCAAAGACCAGGTCGGCGGGATGCTGGCCGACAAGGCCGCAAGTATGCTCGGCGAAGAAAAATCGGGCATCGAAGGCGCACTCAGCGGTATCGTGCCTTCCCTGTTGGGTACTTTGGTGCAAAAAGGCTCCAGTGAATCAGGCGCTGGCGAAATCATGAACCTGCTCACTGGCGACAAGGGATTTGACGGTGGGATGCTCGACAACCTCAGCGGTTTGCTGGGCGGCGGCGAGGCTACCAATGGGCTTTTAAGCCAAGGTGGGGGATTGCTAAATACTTTGTTGGGGGGTAAGCAATCGGGCCTCATTGACTTGATTTCCAGCTTTGCAGGTATTAAAAAAGAATCAACGGGCTCTCTGATGGGCATGGCGGCTCCTTTTCTAATGAGTTTATTGGGCAAACAAGTCAAAACAAGTGGACTCAACATCGGCAGCTTGATGGGTTTGCTGGGAGGTCAGGGCGATTTCATCAAAAAGGCCCTGCCTCCGGGTCTGGCTGGCGGCATTGGCAGCCTGTTGGGCCTGGGCGACTTGGGTGATTTGGCCTCCAAAGTTACAGGCAGTCTAGGTGGCTTGGCCAGTGGCGCGCAAGACCAAGTAGAGGAAGCTGCCGCCGCTGCGGGTGGTGGTTTGGGACGTTGGTTGCCCTTGCTGCTCGCGGTAGTGGGCATTGGAGCATTGTTGTGGTTCCTGAGCAACGGTTGTGAAAAAACCAATCCAATTGATCAAACCGCCAACGCCGTTGAGAATGCTGCCGATAAAATGGTGGATGCCGCAAAAGAAGGAGCCGCTGCGGTGTCTGCTGAAACCCAAAAAGTCATTGACGGCCTGAGGGCCAAAGTAAAATTTGACCCTGGCACCGTAGGCGAAAAAATGGTAGAGGCTATTTCATCGGGCAAAGATTTGTCGAAAGAAGTATTCTTGTTCAAAACCCTCAATTTTGCTTCGGGCAAGGCGGACATCACGCCAGAAATGAATGCAGAATTGGACCAGGTAGCCGAAGTAATGAAGGCTTTTCCCGACATAAAAATCGAAATTGGCGGGCATACCGACAATGTTGGCGATCCTTCCAATAACCGCTTCTTGTCGCAAAAACGCGCCAATTCGATCCAAGCTGCATTGGAAAGTCGCGCCATTGCCAAAGATCACATGTTGGCCAAAGGCTACGGTCCTGATTCACCAGTAGCCGATAATGGCACACCGGAAGGCAAGGCCGCCAATCGCCGCATCGAAGTAAGGGTGATGAAGTAATTTTTTGTCCTCATTTTGGCACCAAACGCCCAGTTCACTATAAATGAGTGCTGGGCGTTTGTATTTTTATGAAAAAAATGCCTGCCTACGAAATCGAAGTTTGTGTTGATTCACTCGAACAAGCCCTTGCTGCTGAAAAACAAGGTGCCACCCGCTTAGAACTATGCAGCCGCCTGGACCTGGATGGACTGACTCCTGATCAGGGTTTTATCCAAGCCGCTTTGGCACAACTGAACATCCCGATCCATGTCATGATCAGGCCCAGAGCTGGAGATTTTACTTACACCCCAAGCGAAATTGCACAAATGGAAGCCGATATTCTTTTTTGCAAAAACAATGGTGTTCCAGGAGTCGTATTTGGTGCCTTGAACCCCCAAGCTGAGTTGGATCTTCCGCTGATCACTCACTTGGCCAATTTGGCCAAACCTATGAATGTAGTGATCCACAAAGCCATTGACCAAACGGCAAATCCCCTGGAGGAATTTAAAAAACTAGTCGCCTTGGGCGTGGTTGACTTCGTTTTGACCTCTGGCGGCTACCCCACCGCAGCAGCTGGACTTTCCATTTTAAAAGACATGATCAATGCGGCCAAAGGCAACCCAAGGGTGATTGTGGCTGGAAAAGTAACCCAGGCAAATGTAGCTGATCTGCACCAAAAAATCCAGTCCCTGGATTATCACGGGCGTTTGATCGTAGGGAGTTTGGATTAAAGGAGCATAATTTTAGCTCAAATAACAAGGGATGTTGAAGCACTCGAAAATAGATTTTCCTTTTTTTACTTGATTTTTTGAACAATGTCGATCAAAACAATAAACCTTTAACCCTGGTTTACCCTTATTTATAAATGATTTTGAATTTATCAAACCACTGTTAACATTAAACCTACTATGAAAGAGCAAAGTAGCAATTCGCGTCAAAGCTACATCGGAAAATACCTTTCGGAGATAGTGGCTATCTTTATAGGCATCTCTATTACTTTTTGGTTTGATGAATGGCGGAGCTACCGAAAAGACAGGGAAATGGAACAGATTGTTCTGAATAACCTGAAAGAAAATCTCGCGCAAGATACCTTCGTCCTGGGGGGAACCATTGTTATGGCCGAAAATATGGTAAAAGGTGCCGAGAGATTAGTCGCGTTTAAAGAAGAGAAAGAAATTATTGACAGCGTGAGCATATTCATTGACCTTGCTGCTAGTTACACTGGTTGGCTGGTGAATCAAACAACATATGAAGAGATGAAGCAAACAGGAAAAACGATTTTGATTCAAAATGATACACTCAAAAAAGCTATTCTAGGGCATTACACAGGCTTGGTTCCTTATGTGAAGGAATGGTGCGACGTTGACAAAACACATACCATGACTTACCTCATTCCTGAAATGAGTAATTATTTTCCGGTTGTGATAGACACCCTGGTTAGGGTAGCACCAGCGCAAAAGGTCAAGTATTTAAAAGCGCCAAAAATTAGATACCTTCTAAGCACCAGTGTAGCATACAAAAAAGAAGCTGTAAAGGCCCTGAAAATAGCAAATGTCAATACCAAACGCCTGATTGGCAAAATAGATCGTGTATTGAAAGAGTAGGTCCTGAACAACTAAAGTACGCTAAAAGCAATGCGTATTTTTGAACCAATTTTTGAAATACAAAAGAATCCTTTTGATGCTGTATCAACTCTTCTTGGGTTTAATGTGATTTAAAGTATATTTAAATTTTTGTCTAAACCAGAATTTTCAGAATTACTTGCGTGACGTTGACCAATTCTTTCTAAACAAGAATTTGAAAGAATTAGAGACTGAGACCTGCTTCGCAGGTTACCTACATCACGATCAACGAGGCTAATAGTCCCCAGATTTAGGCTCAAACCAAAGGGGGATTGCTTCTGGAACGGGACTCAAAAATCACAAATGGGTTGAGAATCAATGCTAGTTCAGCATACCATGTTCGTTCAGCAGCAAAGAGTAAGAGTGTCTAAATATTTTTGCTTGGTCCATAAATGGCCCCCTTCCGCCCACTTTTCGTTACAAAAAGGAAGACGGTATTCCATCAACCAACGCTCCTTTTTCAATTTTCTAGGCTTCCCTCAGAATCTCCCGTAATCTGACCAAGGCCCCGTGCATCCTTTTTTCCACTGCTTTGACGCTCAAATCGAGTAAGTCCGCGATTTCGACATAAGTGAGTTCGTCCATGCGGTTGAGCAAGAACACCACCCTTTGGCCTTCAGGCAGGCTGGCAATGGCATTTTCCAGGCGCAATTTGAGTTCGTTACTCTCTAGAGTTTGCCCAGGATTTTCGCTGGCCATTTCATTGATTTGCTGATTTTGCTGAAAACGCAGGGCTACTTTGTCATGCCGAATTTGGTCTAGCGAACGATTGCGCGCTACAGTATACAAAAAAGCCCTGGCCTTATCGGGACTCACCTTGGCACATTCCTGCCAGAGTTTGACGAAAGCGTCTTGCATCATGTCTTCAGCCAAATCGAGGTTGCCACAACGATAGTATAAAAAATTGCGCAGTACTGCCGCCCACTTGCGAAACAGAGAGGCAAACATAGGTTCTTCACAAACATTTTGTGGCTCGATCATCTGAAAATATGGTTGCGAGAAGCCAAAGATGCATTATTTTTGTAAGCATAGCTCGTTTGTTCAACACTTTTTGCATCATGGTTCAATAAAACACCAATATGAGTCTCAAATCCACGCTCCAAACTTTTGAAAAAGAACAACTCATCGAACTGATTGCAGAGTTGTACAAAAAACACAAGGTGGTAAAAGAGCACCTGGATTATACCTTGGAAAACGATGACAAGGCGCTCTTGAAAACGTATCAACAGAAAATTTACACTGCGTTTTATCCCAAAGGAGGGCGAGTTTTCAACCTGACCAAAGCCAAAAGTGCCATCACTGAGGTCAAAAAATTAGGTGTTTCGCCCGATATGTTGGCTGAACTGATGTTGTATTATGTCGAAACAGGAATTAGCATCACGCTTGAATTTGGCGACATCAATGATGCTTTTTACGGCAACTTAATTTCCATGTACCGCAATGCTTTAGAAAATATGAAAAAAGCAGGTACGCTCAATAAGTACAAAGATCGGGTAAAATGTGCGGTACTGGATACCCGAAACATGGGCTGGGGCTTTCACGATGAGCTCAAAGGCGGGTATTCGAATTATTTTCAGCAATAATTTGCCAACGAAGCATACAAGCAATTCCGCTAAGAAAATGTTAAAACTCCAAACTGCTGTAACAATCGCCATTAGGAATCGTCTTTGCAATGTCCTCCAGTGTTTACACATCCTATTTTCATTTTAACCGAAAAAAACTTCCTATGGCTAAGCAAAATTGGTTTTCTGCCTTGGGCATGTTTGCCCTGCTCTTCCTCACACTCAATGCTTGTAAGAAAGACGATGACGTCGTTTTGAGCGAACAAGACATGGTCAAACTGGCCACCCAAACCATGAAAAGCCAGCAGTCCTTTGGTACTGCATTCGGCATCGCCACCCGTGGAGCCGCTGAAGTGGACGGATTTACTTCCGACAGCCCTGAAATCCGCAGTTCTTGTGCAAAAATTACCGTTACACCAAATGACCTCAGGACTTGGCCCAAAACCGTCGTCGTGGATTTTGGTACGGGTTGTACCGACGTGGATGGCAAAAACAAAAGTGGCAAAGTGACCATGAACGTGGGTAAAATCTGGGAATCCAATTCCATCATCACCCTCCAGTACGACAATTATGTGGAGGATGGGGTGAAATTGGAAGGCAAGTTCAGCTTTGCCAACAACAGCGTCAACAGCGGGGCCATTTTCCAACTCAAAGCCGATAAGGTCAAAATCACCGACCCCAATGGCGAAAGCTGGACCTGGACTGGCGTACACAATTTTGTACAAACCAAAGGCCAGCCCTCTTGGTGGGATTGGAGCGACGACGTTTATGACATCACGGGCAACATTGACGTACTTTTCCCCAATGGCGAAACCGTAACCTGGAATATCGACACCCCACTGGTAAAAGCCAACAACTGTTTTTGGGCCAGCAAAGGCGTAGGCGTCCTGAAACTGAATGGCACTGACATCAAAGTAGATTACGGCAATGGCGGCTGCGACAACTCAGCGGACCTGATCTTGAACGGTAAAACCTTCAAGATCACCTTGTAAGTGAGGAGAACCACTGCGATAAAAAATGCCCCTTGCGAAACATTGTCCGCAAGGGGCATTTTTGATTATCACATGTGCGTTTGGTATTTAAGCTAAAAACGCAACTACTCCGAGAGTATCTTGCCCACATTCTTCCAAAACTCCTCTTCCGCCAGGTAAAGATTGATAGCGATACGGCGGTTGCGGGCTTGGCCTTCAATTGTCTCATTGGAGGCCGCAGGGTCTACATCGGCTTTTGAGCCCAAGGTCAGGCGGTTGGCACTCAGGTCGTAAGTATCGGTCAACAATCGTAGCACCGCAGCAGCACGCAAGGCTGTAAAATCCCAAGGGTCCTGGTTGCGGCGACTGGCTGCCTGGTTGTCGCTGTGGCCAGTGATTTGCACCAGCCATTCAGGGCGGCTATTGAGGATTTTCGATACCGTATTCAAGGCCGCCGAGCCCGCAGGTTCTATTTTATTGACCACACCGGGTTTGAACAAGAGGGCATCGGTAAAGGCCACCACCACTTGCCCATTGCGCAACTCAACGCTGTATTGCGTTGCGGGATAAGTGGCCAGGGAGTCTTTAAAAATCTGGATCAACTTGGTGCATTCTTCCTGCCTTTTAGCCATTGCTGTTTTGACAGTTTCAATCTGTTTTTCCAGGCTGCGGATTTTGGCGTTGCGTTCCTTGAGGGTTTCGCCCAAATTTGAGGCATTATTCTGGGCTTGGTTATTGGCCTGGTCTAGTTGCTCTTCCAATTCAGAAAGACGCTTCAAAAACTTATCCTGGGTGGCCAACAAAGCGCCGTTCTCTCCTTTGCGCTCAGCCAAGTCAAGCTGCAGACGGGTATTTTCCGAGCGACTTTTTTGCAATTGCTCTGTAAGGGTGCCAATTTCAGTTTTGTACGAAGTTTCTAGGGCCAGGACTTGCTTACGGCTCATGCCGCAGGAATAAAAGAGCCCACAAGCTGTTAAAAATACAATCACTCGCATGGGAAAATGGGTTCGATTTACTGCAAACGAAAACTTGAGGCCCCCAACAAGCCCACATCCGTAAACACCGAAACGCGGTAATAGCCATCGCGCAGCTTGTCTTCGAGATCATGGCTAAAGCTCAGGCGCTGTGAGGCTGTAATTTTTTCATCCTTGGCCTTTACCGCCAAGAGGTCCATCCTAGCACCATTTACCATCGCCTTGGCCGAGATATTGGATCCCACAATGGGGGTGCCCTTGTCGTCGGTAATGGTCAGGTACAATGGGCGCAGACCCTGGTATTCTTGGGGCACTTCAACCAGGTCGAAAGAAACTTTGATGCGGCGGGCTTTGCCTGCTTTGGCAGTAGCTTTCGGTTTGCGACCCTCCACTTCTACTGCAAAGCCACTGGCTTTAAAGTTGGCCAGGGTAAGGCGCTTAAGTTCGCCTTGGATGGTGCGGTTGAGATTGGCCAGGGCAGTATTTTCATCGCGGGCTACGCCGAGATCGCGTTCCAGTTGGCCAGTACGCACTTTCAAGTCGTCATTTTCCTTACGCAGGTCGTTGATCACCGATTCCAAATCCGCTTTCTCTGCTAGCAGCTGCTGTATTTCGCCCCTCAAGCCATTGACTTCTGACAGGCGATTCGATTTAGCCGCTTTGATTTCGGCATCTTTGCGGGCCAGGGTGCTCATTGCGTCAGCCAGAGAACCTTTTAAGCCTTCGTTCTCATCTGCCAGGGAATCGTAAGTCGCCGAGAGGCTGTCAACCTGGGCAGCAAGTTCTGTTTTTAAATCATTTAGTCCTTGCAACTCGTTGCTCATCTGCTCATTTTCACTTTGCAAGGCTTGTCGAGCATTTCTTTGTTGCACCCCCCACCAAGCCGCTCCACCCAAACCCAGGGCAAGCAAGAGAGCAAGTACGATTGGGAGTCGGTTGGTACTGTTTTGGTTTTCCATGTTACCGAGAATTGTGGTCTTTCAACAGCTATTTGAGCATGTTTTAGATGCTCCATTTCAAGACTGCAAGTTTAGCACAAAAAATGAGGCTTGAGAAATAAAAATGAGCATTTGGTGAGGCTTAGAAACTGTTTTAAAACACCCTACGGATCATAAAACGGTTTCTTACAAATTCAACCAATAGGTCCATTTAGCCACCAATGCACGGTTCTTGGTCCCCCAATTCACTGAATCGTAGTTGTCAGTGTAAACCAGGAAGAAATCAGATACGGGAGCGTAACGCCACTGCAAGCGAGCATTGATATTGAGGTTGTCGATTTGGTTGTTATATTGAATAAACGTAGTGAGAAAAACCTTGCGGCTAAAGGTCAGGTCAATTCTAGGCCCCACCAAAAGCAGATTGGCCGTAGCAAAGGGTTTTGGCAAAGCCACATGGCTGTAATTGAAATTCATCTCAATCGAACCAAAGGGTTGGTAACGATAAGTGAGGCTACCCATAAAACTGGCCAACCAGCCGTTGAAATAAGCCCCAACAGTGGGTTCAATGCGGTAAAAAAGCTTTTTGCGCTGGTCAGATGCATACGAGCCCTGGAAATTGACAAAGTTGTAGTCGGTATCCTTGTCCAATTTCTTGCCCCCCGAACGACTGGGGTCAAATGCATCAAAAAGGTAGATGTAATTATGATTGATACTGCCACGCAGCATGGCTGTATTTTTGAGATCGGAATCAAAAAACAGGCTGTAGGTATGGTCGGTTTTGCCGTATTCGGGTTTCCAAAATATTTCTGACCTTAAGCCAATACTAAATTGATTCACCCAATTGTTTTGTGGGTAAAAGAAGAACTCCGCAGAAGGGGCCATGCGGAAAAAGTCTCGGCGGGGAACAAAGCCGATCTCTGGATTGAACCCATCTTTGACCCATTGGTGGTCCCAACGAAAAGCATGGGGTCGGTCGCGGTACTCCAGAAAGGCACCATGAGCGAATTTTTCGCTGGCTTTGATGCTTTCGTCTGGGCTGAAAACCTGGTGGTGAAAAGCCTTGCCCACCCATTTGTTATCCGAAGAGGCCAGGTTGTAGTCCAGTCCTAAAACCCGGTTATAGGGGCTAGGTACTTCAATATTTTCCTGTTGGCTGAATGACTCTTTGTTGGCAAAAATAAGTCCCACATTGGAGCGCGAAAAGACCTTGCGCTGGATGGCTGCCACGCTGAAGTTAGCGTTGGGAATCCCATCCTTTCCGCCTTGCATCGACTGCATATTGAGCAACCCCACTCGCCAATCATCGTTGAGCTTGCCACTCAAGCGGGCTCCGTAAGCAATAGGGGTTTGTACGATCAATCCCGAACTGTCGCGGCCAATACCGATGCGACGAGAGAAAAAGGGATTGATCCGGGCACTGCCAAAACTGGCAAACAAGTCGGCATTTTCCAAAAAAAACTGCCTGCGCTCCGGGAAAAAAATCTCAAAGCGATCAAGGTTGATGACTTGGCGGTCAACTTCTACTTGCGAAAAATCAGGATTTACAGTCAAGTCCAGGTTCAGGGCTGGCGTGATGGCCACTTTGGCATCGGCCCCTGCATTGAAATTGGAGTTGGCTGGGGCATTGGCCTGGTAATCTTTGGTCACCCCGCCAGTTAAATAAGGAATGATCGAAACCTTGGAGCCTGGTTTTTCCAATGGTTTTTCGAAATGGATATTACCCATATAAGCCAGGCTCATGATGATTTGGTTTTGTGGAATGTGGTTCCAGGTGGAGCGGGTATTGGTCTGGGTGTCGAAGCGATAGCTGTTGAAGTTCCAATCTTGCGAGCCCTCACGGTAGCGGATTGAACTAAAGGGGATCGCCAGCTCGCAAGACCAATAGCCGTCTTCAATCACTGAAGCCCCGTTCCACTTGTTGTCCCAGCTTTCGTTGAAGTCGGCACTCTCCCGTCCGCCATTGGCGATGAGCGCCTCGCGCATGACGCCCATGGGGTTCATGCCGAATACAAAAGCATTGGTACGGTCGTTGAATGGGTCAAAAACCAGGGTAAGGTTGTCGTTGCCTCCAGCCCTAAAGTCCCGGCGCAAGGAGGGAATTACGTATTTTTTTCCAGTAGAATAGCATTTGGCAGCTACAAAAAGGGTGTTCTCATCATAGGCCATGTAAATTTCAGTCTGTACCTGGCAAAGTGTAGTATCGTTGGGAAATTGTGACCAAAAATCCTTAGCTGGCAGGCCGCTGAACCATTCCGACTCCTCGATTTTGCCATCTATCTTAATGTTCCCACCAATGACCTTGGCTTGGATGACCTTTTCCTGGACAGGAGCTTGAGAAAACGCCTGAAACAAGGTGAGTAATAGCACTAGTGAAGTAAAAACCCTTTTCATGCCGCAAAAGTAAGCAAGCAACGGGGTTTCAATCGGCAGATTCTACAAAATGACTGAAAATCAAGTATTATGTTGCAAAAATGATGCTGAAAGTACCAAAAAAGAAAGCAAGGGACAGCAAGTACTCAGTCGGCTAAGTTGAGCGGCGGCAACAAAATGCCCCCAAACAACAAATAGGCCCAAAGCAAGGTCCAAACAATGTTGAACAACTGAGCACCCACAAAAACCAAAGCAGGCCGCCCTTGTTGCATACCAGCCAAATCAGCAAAACGTGCTTCCAAGCCAATGGATACAAAGGCCAGCGCAAACCACAGGGTGCGCATTCCATTCAAAAAACCACCAACTTGCTTAACCGTATCAATTGGCAGCAGGAAAGAGAAAACCAAAGAAGCGGCAATGAACCCTATCACAAACTTAGGAAAACGCTCCCAGACCAAGCCCAGGCTGGGTTTTTCATCGCCAGCCTTGTCGCTGTCTTTGTTGCGCAAAATCCACCAGGTGGTGATGAAAAAGGCCGCAAAACCCAAAAGTACGTTTTGCGAAAACTTGACAATGACCCCTGCTTTGGTCGCCACGGGACCGACCAGTTGAGAGGCCGCCGTTACGGAGGCGGTGGTGTCCAAAGTGCCGCCAAGCCAAGCTCCGCCCACTACTTCAGGAATACCAAAAGCACGGATGATCCAAGGTTGCAAGATCAGCATAGGGATGGCCACTAGCAAAACCAGGGTTGTAACGTACGAAAGCTTTTTCTTGTCGCCTTGAATGGCACCACTGGCTACAATGGCCGCCGAAACGCCACAAATGGCCACCGCTGAAGCGAGCATGACTCCAAACTCATCATCAACTTTGAGGCGGCGCGAAAGCCACATGGATACAAACCATACCACCAACACCACAATGACGGCCTGAAGAATCCCCGGCAAACCTGCCTTGACCAAATCGGTGAACAAAACGCTGCTGCCTAAAATAACCAAACCTACTTTGATGAAAAACTCTGAACGAGCAGCGGATTTAAGCCATTCAGGCAAGTGGAAAAGGTTGTTGAGCACTAAGCCAAAAATCAGGGCAAAAACCACGTATTCGATGCCATAAGCTTCGATTGCTTTGCTGCCTGAGGTAATCAGGGCCAGGATAGCCAATAAAAAAATCACCCCAAAACCCAGCAAAAATCTACCTACCCTTCCGCTGCTCAACCAGACTGTCAATCCCGCCAGTAGAGCAAAAACTGTACCCAAAATCCACAACAAACTCAGATTTTTGGTAGCTAAAACAATGGTGATTAAATCGCTTGTACTGGTCCATTTGTAGGCCGGAGCACTGAATTTAAAATCAGGATTCATCAAGGCCCACCCCAAGACCAGCACAAAAATGAGCCCTGCAATGCCTACGGCCCAAATGTCTTCACTAAAAGTAGCCCATTTGTTAGCGTTTTCAGTGAGGGGCTTGGTTTGCGGATCAGGCTGCATGAACTATGTTTTTCGAGTTGAATAGACTTTACGACGAGTGAAGATAAGGTTAAACTTTGCAGATTTTGTGCTGAAACATTTAAAATTCTCTTAAATCAGTATCAACAGCCTAGCATATTTGGATTTTTGCGTCGTAAGTTTGTAAGCATCGTTCAACCAAATGCAAAGAACCATGAAAACCATTCTTCCTCGTACCTCCTTGAAATCGTTGTTGCTGGCCGCTTTGAGCCTTTTGTTCATTTTTCAATCCCAGTCTTGCAACAACACCGCTCGCGGCGCAGCGATCGGTGCAGCGGCAGGCGGCTTGATCGGGATATTGATCGCCGATGGCGATGACAATGCAAAGGGCGTTTTGATTGGCGCGACCATTGGTGGCATGGCAGGATCAATCATCGGCAGTTACATGGATAAACACGCCAAACAACTGAAAAAAGATTTGGGCAAAGACGCCAAAGTAGAACGGGTGGGCGAATCGATTTTGGTAACTTTTGATTCGGGTGTGCTTTTCGATGTGGATTCTTATGCCCTGAAATCCAAAACGCGTGCGACACTCGACGACATGACCGAAACGATCAAGAAGTACGACGACACTGAATTGGTCGTCATGGGCCATACCGACAACACAGGCAGCCACGATCACAACCAAAACCTGTCCGAAGACCGCGCCCGTTCCGTATCCAGTTACCTGCGTCAAAAAGGGGTAGTATCCAGCCGTTTGACCAACAAGGGCTTTGGCGAAACCAAGCCCGTATCAAACAACACCTCCGCTTCTGGCCGCCAACTGAACCGCCGGGTAGAAATTGCCATCGTAGCCAGCCGCGAGCTGCAAGACCAGGCCCGAAAAGGCAAAGAACCCCAGGTGAATCGCTAAAATCTGGGTAGTTGTATAAAAAATGCCTTTGGCCTTGTAAAAAGGCCAAAGGCATTTTTCCTTTTTGATCGGCACTGAGGTTTTTTGGCAATTGATATTCCTCAAAACTCCTCGATTGCCCAATCGTCGATCGCCTTTTTGCTTGAATTGAAATTGATGCCCGAACTGTGGATTTGGCTGGAGGTTTTCACCCCCGCGTTTTGGCCAACCCCAAGAATGCATCGCTTACTCTTTTTTTATATCAATTTGCACAAAACCTATTTCTGACCAGTACGGCAGGAAAATATAGCCCTTGGATGGTCACACAAAAAAAAGCCCGGAAATTTTGAATTCAAAACCTCCGGGCTTTTTTACTTCAAACCATTGGGCTTTATGTACATTTAACTCATTGTCCATAAAGTCCAAAGGAGTGTAGGTGGACGGATTTAGGGTTAGTAAAAAAAAGAGAATTCCTTATTTAAACAACTGACTAGAAGGAAGTTGTGTTCTTTTTTTTGCTAATCCTCAAAAGCAAATCGTCCATTTTATTTTAGCTCAAATGCTAAGCATCAAGCTGGTACTGATTCAGGAACTAGGATTTTCGCAGTTCGCTCTTTCATCAGGGCAATGATCTCCTCTTTTGATTCAAAGGTACCATTGATATTGACTACGTGATCAGCTAATTTGTCGTAGTTTTTAGCCATCAACAACAAGAAAATGCGCAAAAAATCGAGGTCCTCAAATACGAGAGCCTTGTTTTCGGCGTATTCTTGACTTTTGTCGATCAAGTGCTGTGGATGTTCGGTCCAATGCAGGTGCGGCAGAATATGGTGGCTGATGTGGTAGCCGTCATTCCAGCATTTGTGATTGTACTTGTGGTTGATGCAAGTGCCGCTGTTTTTGTACGCATTACCCGGATCCTCTGCATCTACGAACGAATGCTGAGACCAATTGCCCAACATCGCTACAACGCGAAATACAAACAAAGGGAAAATAAAAGCCCAAAAAGCAGCTGTGAAATTCACAAAGCACAATATGATGACCATACTGTAAAAGAAAATTTCGCCAGCGAGGATGCGAGTGGTGAAAAACTTGCGGTTCAACTTGCTATGATACTGGTACATATCATATACCCCAAAAAGCAGAAAGCGACCTACGTACTTGCTGAAGTCTTTGAAACTATCGCGCTGGTAACCCATCGTACAGCTGCCGTCTGGTTCGAGGTTGTTCTCAGCATGGTGCATACCAATGTGGTGTGCGCGGTAAGTTTCCGGAGTATGGCCAAAGAAAGGTGCCAAAAACCAGGGCAAATAATTGTTCAAAAAAACATAATCACTTTTGAACAGCGGTCGGTGGATTGCGCAGTGCAACATCAACCCAAAAGGGCCTTTGAAGTACAAATGACCAAGGTAAAAATGGGCCGCAAATACCAACCACCAGACCCAACCTTGGGTCAGGAACAAGAGAATAGTGAGCGGTACCAGGGTAAAACTGATGCGCAGCGTTAGGTGAACAAAAGGCAAATCACGCGGATCTTTGAGCAAGCTAACCCAAAAACGATCCAGTGCATTACCTGGACTTTCAGATCCGATCGGATCGTGCAGCGTAATGTTGGCGAAATCTCTCATGGAGGCAGACAATGTTTTTGCAATAATGAATCACTTACGATACCAGCACTTGCGGCTCGTCTCAACACTATGAATCAAGGGAATATACCGGAAGACCCGCAAGATACGCAATTAAGGTATTCTCTAGGTAACTACCTGCCATTAATGCAATGAATATGAAGGCAAATGACCAAAATAGCGCAAAAAATGGCCTTCTACTGGTATAATCCCGGCCAATGTGCAGTAAATCCGATAAAAAAGCAGCAACTTTGCAACATGTCATTGGGATTCTTCAATTTCAAAAGTCTGGCCTGGCGGGTAGCGCGGCGGTATTTATTTGCCCGAAAATCTACCAATATCATCAACCTCATCACAGGAATTGCGGTGTTAGGGCTAGCCATTGGTACCGCAGCCCTGATCCTGGTTTTGTCGGTTTTTAATGGGTTTCAGGACCTGCTGGATGGCATGTACAGCAATTTCAATCCCGATATAAAAATCACTCCGGCACAAGGCAAAACATTTGTTGTTGACGCAGCTACTTTGGATCGGATTCGAAAAACACCGGGGGTTGCTGGTGTTGCTCAAACCCTGGAAGAGGTGGCTTTTTTTGAATACGAAGGCCAGCAGGACTTTGGCATCCTCAAAGGCGTGGATCAAGATTTTGTCAAAGTGACTGCCATCGACTCTACGGTCAAAGAAGGCGCGTATCAACTGCACAATGGTGACTTGGAAATGATGGTAGTAGGATTGGGGATGCGCAATAAACTGGGGATCAACGTCAATGATTTTGCAGCTCCCATCATCACTTATTTACCCAAGCGCAAAGAGGCCGCAGGATTGGACCAGCAGTTTCGCAAAGGCATCGCTTATCCAGCGGGTACCTTTATGATCCAGCAGGATTTTGACGGGCAGTACGTGCTGTCTTCGCTTGAGTTCGTACGCTACCTGCTAAACCAAGCAGATGCTTTGAGCTCATTGGAGATCCGTTGCAACCCAGGCTACGATAGCAAAAAGGTCAGTACCCAACTGCGCAAAAAACTTGGCCACAACTATACCCTCAAAACTCGTTATCAACAACAAGAAGCATTTATGAAGCTGATGGAGTTGGAAAAATGGATGAGTTTTGCCATCGTCAGTCTCATGCTGATGTTAGTGGCTTTCAACTTGATCGGTGCTTTGTGGATGATCGTTTTGGAAAAAAAGAAAGACATTTCGATCCTCAAGGCCATGGGCGCACAAAACAATACCATCCGAAACATTTTTCTCAACGAAGGAGCCCTGTTGTCGGGACTGGGAATTGGAGCAGGTATCATTTTGGCTTTGCTCATATTCATCGTGCAAAAAACCTTTGGTTTGGTAGGCATGCCAGGCTCTTTTGCGGTAGACTCCTATCCGATCAGTCTGCGCTTTAGTGATTTCATCGTGGTAGGGCTTACGGTGTTGGGCATTGGTTTGCTGGCCTCCTTGTTGCCTGCTTTGAGGGCCCGACAAATTCCAACCATTTCCAAGGAGGAATAAGACTTTGGGCGTATCTTTGCAGCGCAAAAATGACAATTTGCCGAATGGCAGCAAAAATTAAGGGTTGTGGAGCATTGGGAATTGGAATTTGAGTGGTTAAGGGTTCGGCATTTGGTCCAAAAGTCTTTTGGCAAAGCCGAATTGCCCGATTTGGATGCCGTTTTATTCTTGATTGGCATCCAGGAAATTGGGCGTTGGCAAAAGAGCTACACCAAGGAGGAAAAGCAAGACTTGATGCATGTGGCCTCGTGTCGCTTGCTCTGTTACGATGGCTATTTTGAATTTGTAGGGCGCGATGCCGATGGTTGGCCGCATTACCAGGCGCTGCTGCCCTTCGATGTCAAAGGACTAGAAGCCCAGGAAGAATTGCTTAAAGCTTATGTGATTCGCTATTTTAGAGAATTGGAGCGGGAAAACGGTGGTTTAGAGCGCCAATGACGGGTCGTTTTGTGCCTGACGATAATTTACAACAATTTGTAACCAGATTTTTCACCCATGAAAATCAACACTGGACTTCTGCTTTTAGGTTTATTGGTGCTCAGTGCAATGCAATCCTGTGCCGTACCAAAGCCATCTTTTACTTTTTCGGGAAAACAAGTGGCCCCATTGCCGCTGAGTTTTACCAATACTACACCCAAAGCGGAGAGCTACAAATGGGATTTTGGCGACGGCATGACCTCAACGGAAGCTTCGCCCAGCCACCGTTTTTTTGCATCGGGCAAATACCCGGTCACCTTGAGTGCGACTTTAGGTAAAAAAACCAAAACATACAAAGACATCGTGGAAATCAAAGCACCTCAAAAATGCCTGGTGATGATCGAAACTGATCAGGGCGAAATGTTGATCCAATTGTCGGATGCGACCCCGCAACACCGCGACAATTTCCTGAAACTGGCCGAAGAAGGCTATTTTGATGGTACCTTGTTTCACCGAGTGATCAAGGATTTCATGATTCAGGGTGGCGATCCCAACTCTAAAAATGCGGCTCCTGGCCAACAGTTGGGCATGGGTGGACCAAGCTATACGGTGCCTGCCGAGTTTGTGGACAGTTTGGTTCACATCAAAGGGGCCTTGGCCGCAGCTCGCCAAGGGGATCAGGTAAACCCGCAAAAGCGTTCTTCCGGTTCGCAATTTTATATCGTACATGGCAGGGCTGTTACCGATGCTGCACTCAACCAAATTGAAGCCCAAAAAGGCTTTCGCTACAGCACAGCTCAACGTGAAGCTTACAAAACCCAAGGCGGAGTGCCCTTCCTTGACCGCGATTACACCGTTTTTGGTCACCTCATTGAGGGTTTTGAGGTATTGAATAAAATTGCAGAAACCGCAACCGCGAGGGGTGACCGACCAATTACTGACCAAAAAATGAAGATTCGGGTGATCAAGTAGTTGAGAAGTTGAGAAATTTAGGAGTTGAGAAGAGCACCTCCTAATCATAAAAACGCCTAAACCTCTCAACTTCTAAACCTCTAAACATAAACACTACATGCATACTAATATTCTCGGCGTCGATGTAGGCGCATCTGGCATCAAAGGCTCATTGGTGGACCTGGAAACAGGTAAACTGCTGGGTGACCGAATTCGCCTCGCTACCCCTGAACCTTCTACGCCGCAAGCAATGGCAGAGGTCTTCGCCGAGTTGGTGCGTAGCATTGGCTATCGAGGCCCAGTGGGTTGTGGTTTTCCTGCAATTGTCAAAAGAGGGGTTGCCCTTTCAGCAGCCAATATTGACAAGAGCTGGATAGGCTACAACATCGAAGCCGCCTTCAGTGCCATCAGCGCTTGCACAGTCAAAGCCCTCAACGATGCTGATGCAGCTGGATTGGCAGAAATTCGCTATGGTGACGACGAAAATGAAGATGGTGTGGTGATGCTTCTTACCTTGGGTACAGGCATTGGTTCTGCATTGTTCGTGGAAGGCCAGTTGGTGCCCAATACCGAACTGGGGCACTTGGTTTTGCACAACAGGGTAGCCGAGCACTACGCAGCCAACAGTGTGCGGGAGAGCGAAGACTTGGGCTGGGAAGAATGGGCCGCCCGACTAAATGAGTACCTAAAGCACTTGGAGCGCCTTTTTAGCCCTGATTTATTCATCCTGGGTGGTGGTGTAAGCAAGGAATTTGCGAATTTTGGCCACTTACTCCATACCTCAGCCCGTGTTAAGCCTGCTAAATTGCTCAATAATGCCGGGATTGTAGGCGCTGCGGCTTTTGCTAGTTTTTGACCAATAGAGCATTACGATGATGACTCGCCCAGTCAATATTCGCACCCATTTGAAGCCTGGCGATGTAGGCTATCTGACCTATTTGCACGGCAAACTCTACGCTGAAGAGTCGAACTACGATTACACTTTCGACGCGTATGTAGCGATTCCATTGTCTGAGTTTTCGCTACGCAGCAACCCCCGCGAACACATCTGGCTGGCCGAGCAGGAGGAAGAAATCAAGGGTGCAATCGCTATTGTAGAGCGTGATGTCGAAACCGCACAATTGCGCTGGTTTTTGTTGCACCCTTCATTACGCGGGCATGGCTTGGGCAAACGCTTGCTTGACTTAGCTGTGGGTTTTTGCCGACAACAAGGTTATCAACGCATCATTTTGGGTACTGCATTGGATTTGAATGTGGCCAAGTCAATGTACGAATCAGCCGGTTTTTATAAAATCTCCGCAGAAGAAAAATTCATCTGGGGCCGTAATGAGATTCTGGAAGATTATCAATTGGATCTTTAGGGGTTTGAAAAGTAGAAATGTTGAAAAGTGGAAATGTTGAAGGATTGAAAAGAGCGGGTTCCAATGGACGTTCAAGGGTATTTCAACCAGCAAAATTTCCTGCTCTCTTGTTTTGTAAATGCTTATCCTGCTCACATGAGCCTGGATTTCCCCACCAAGTCCACTCTTCAACCTTTCAACCCTAAACTCTTCAACTTTAAAAAAAGAACCATGCCTATCATTAAAGCCATAAATGGCCAGACACCTGTTTTTGGAGAAAATTGCTTCATCGCTGAAAATGCGGTGATCGTAGGTGATGTGATCATGGGCCGCGATTGCAGCATCTGGTTTCACGCCGTGCTAAGGGGTGACGTCCACTACATCCGCATGGGGGACAAGGTGAATGTACAGGATGGCGCCATCGTTCATTGTACCTACAAAAAAGCCCCCACCAATATCGGAAACAACGTCTCCATCGGCCACCGGGCCATTGTGCATGGTTGCACCTTAAAAGACAACGTACTGGTAGGAATGGGAGCCATCGTGATGGACCATGCGGTGGTAGAAGAAAACGTACTCATTGCTGCTGGAGCCGTAGTGCTTGAAAACAGTGTTTTAGAAGCTGGGCATATTTATGCTGGTGTACCCGCTAAAAAAGTAAAGGCCATCAGTCCCGAAACCTTCAAAGACACCATTGAGCGCATCGCCAACAACTATGTGATGTATGCCAGTTGGTTCCAAGATGAGGAATAAATCCTACCTGGAGGTCTCTTTCTTTTCGACCAAAATAGTAGAAGCCTAGATCAGGGCATTTTTTGCTACTTTCACAGGCGGAACCGATCCCCTACCTTTGCTACACAGATATAGCGACTATGAAACCTTTCTTTTTTGAAGCTTTGAGTTCACTGCGCACCAGTGGAACGATTGCACCTAGCTCTAAATTTCTGATCCAGGATTGTTTGAAAAACCTGGACTTAGAAAACGCCAAGGTTGTGTTGGAGTTTGGGGCGGGTGATGGTTGCTTTACCGAAGCGATCCTGGAGCGCATTCCTGCGGATTGCACCTTGTATTCTTTTGAGTTGAACACGGCTTTTTATGAGCATTGTCTGGAAAAATTTAAAAACTATCCTAATTTTCAACTCTACCACGGCAGTGCGGCTGATTTTACCAAGGTTTTAGCGCAACAGCAGATCCAAAAGGTAGACGGCATCATATCAAGCTTGCCTTTGACCCTTTTGTCGGAAGTAGAATTGGAATTTTTAAAAGATGTACCTCAATACCTGCACCAGCGGGGCTCTTTTGTACAGTATCAATATTCTTTGATGCGTTATGGTATGTTCAAAAGGATTTTCTCTAAAGTTGAACTGGGTTTTACTTTGAGAAATTTGCCGCCTGCGGTGATTTATCGCTGTACGGTGTAGCTGAAAATAAATTACTTAAAAACAGTAGCATTTCACACTGATTTTCCGTAAATTGAGGAGGAAATATTACCCCAATGCCTCCAACCAAAACAGCGCCTTTATTCCTCCTTTTTTGTGCCCTCTTTTGCATCTCCTGCACCCGCTCTGGCGACTCGCCAGTGGATGACCCTGCCTTTTATTTTTGGAAAACGACGCTTGACTTTAGCCCTACTGATGCGCTTTTGGCCCATCAGCTTGGAGTCAAAAAATTATACCTGCGTTGTTTTGATGTGGACTGGAGCGAGGGGTACAAAATGGCGATCCCGCAGGGCGAGCTCAATGTTGAAGGGTTGGACGATTACCCTTTTGAAGAAACGGTGCCCACTGTTTACATCACCAATGCGACGTTCAAACAACTGAACCCCAAAACGGCTACGGAACTGGCGGAGAAAATCACGCGGAAAGTCAAATCTTATGAAGAAAGGATGAATTTCCTTCGATCAGTGAAATTAGACAGAATATCCTATGTTTTTACGGATCCCACAAAAGCAGATTCCGTTTACAACCTTGAAGCAAGGCAATGGCTTAAACAACAATTCAAAGAAATCCAGCTCGACTGCGATTGGACGGCCAGCACCCGGCAACTTTATTTCTTCTTTTTAAAGGAAATGAAAAGGTTCAACCCCCAAACCCTCATTTCTTGCACCCTGCGCTTGCACCAATACCGCGACCGTAGCGCGATGGGCATCCCACCGGTAGAGCGCGTGAGCCTGATGTGCTACAACACTGGTGACGTGAAAGACCCCAAGGAAAATAATGCCATCCTGGACCTGAAAGTGCTCGAAAATTACCTGAAAAAGAAAACATACCCACTTAGCATGGACCTCGCCCTACCGCTCTTCAACTGGGGGGCCTGGTACCGCGACCGCGAGTTCATGGGCATCCTCGGCGATTGGTCAAAGGAAAAAGCCAATCAACTCGCCTACCTCAAAGTCGAGCCCCAAAACCGCTACCGGGTGATGCAAGACACCGTCATCGGCCTCGATTACCTCCGCTACGGCGATTGGGTGCGCATCGACGGCCCCGACCCAGCGCAATTGAAAGCCGCTCAGGCTTTTGTCAAAAAACAAGTGGGTAAGCAGATTAGACAAGTGATTTATTTTGATTGGAATATTGAAAAAATGAAAGCTTATGAAGAAGTTATTGAGGGGTGGAGGTAAATGGATATGGTTGTACTTGATTATTTGTCTTCCCAACGGCTTTTTGGAAGGATGCATTTATCAAGCTGAACACGAAACCTATCGTATTTTCGACTTTCTTTAGTAAATACGAGGACTATGAAGCTAGGCCCGAAACCAAAATGCCCCCGGAAGAGGAGGCATTGCTGCAAACCAATACACCCTATCTGCGCATCAACGAAAGAAAAGACTTGAAATATGCGACTCAATTATTGGACTTGGCGACTAGGTTATTGGTACAAAATCAAAGCAAACATCAAGAGGATTGGCTACATCTGGCAATTGCTCATCTGGCAATTTTGGGCAAAAAACCACTCTTGGCCCAGATGCATCTCAATGCTGTTGATACACCCACTAATGAAGTACTAAAGTGGCAGATAACCGTACAAAAGTTATTGATTTTACCGCAGCTTGAAAACATTGGCACAGAAAGAACCAAAACACAGGTTGCCGATCTTTTCAAGGACTTACAGCTCGTAAATTACCAAGTGCCTCATGAATGGGGCATGTACTCAAAGCTCTTGCTTTATTACTCACGCTTGTACCAAGGCAAAAAAGACTTGGTAACTGCTGGCTTATTCTACAACCGAGCGCGTTCCGTTCCGATCAATGCAAGAAGGGCAAGTGATTACTACCATCCGATCGCTTATTTTGATCGATATGCAAGCATTGAAGATATTGACAGATTGCTTAAATTGCATGATCGGGTTCCCCAAACAGCGTTTGATCGCTTCTTATTGGCACCGTGTACCGAAGCAGAAAAAAAGCACTACGAGCAAACCAATTGGACCACCCTTGATGAAAAATGGTTGACACAGCATGGCTGGGCTTTACCGACCCGCGAGGCGCTGCTGGATTTGAAAGGGACCCTGGCTTTTCGGGAAAGAAGGTATAAATTGGCCCAGGCTGCCTTTGCACAAATACCTGCCGATTATTGGGAGGACAACTATTATTTCAAATACCACCTGAAGGAGGATTTATTTGCCAACACTTCCAAAATGGCCTGGCAAGGTCGCCCAATCAAAAAATTCAACAAAGCCCTTGCTTTGACCCGTTGGGTTGAATTGGAACAACAAGCCATCGGCACTGATCGCGAAAAAGCTGCTGAAGCCCACTATTTACTGGGCAATGCTTGCTACAATACCAGCTATTGGGGATCCTCTTGGATGATGTTTAGTTATGGCCGAACCGATGCGGAGCCATTTGGAACAAATCGAAACAACTGGCATCTTTTCGCTTTTTGGGCTCAATCAAAACGCTTTTTCGCCCAATATTATGGACTTTCAGATGCACTACAACACTATCGACGGGTTTTGGACCTCAGCAAGGACAAAGAACTCAAGGCCAAGGCCATGTACATGCTGATAGCTTGCGACCAAATCAGCCACCGCGCCTATGCTTTTGCGGCCTCTGACAAAAAATATTGGGACCGTGAAGAACCCAATTATCGCTCACCTTACCTTCGATTTTTCAAAAAACATTTTGCTGGCACGGGAATGTATAAAGCTCGCCACAGCGCCTGCCCGGAACTAAAAGACTACTTCTAACTAAGCTTTTACTCTCCTTGAAGATTGGATGGAATTTCAATCATGAGTGACTTATCAGTTTCCACTTCATCAACTCTGCGGTTGTAAATCAGCAGCAATTCCTTAAAACTTCCTATTACCTTGTTTTTGTCAAAACTACTGATCTCATTGATGTTCTGCGAAACAAAACTTTCAATGCTTTCTACGGTTATTTGCTGTTCGATTGTTTGTTCAGCTATTTGTCTTGTACCAATTAGTTTGCCATCAGGCACCAAAAGAAAGGGTTTGAATCCCTGGCTGATGTTGTGGCGACATTTTTCGAAGACCGGGGGCATTGGTGCAACCGTTACATGAAAAGCCGTATGGCCAATTAGAAAGTCACCGGGACGTTGAGTTGGCAGATCAGCAGTGCTGCCACTTTCGTTTGAAACTTGAATGTTAGGAAAGCGCAAGGCCAGTTTTGCACCTACCAAATGTTGCGCTAAATAACCTGCTTTTCCTTCGGCAGTTGCCTCAGTAAGCAAGTTATGGATGATGTGCCAGGTAGAAAGTGCAGGGTTAAACGTAAGTTTTATTTTCTGCCGATTGTGAAAATCGTTAATGCGGTCAACGAGAAATTGAATCATGGAATGCAGTATTTCGTTTCTTTTTTCCTGCGGTTCATTTTCAAGCTGAAGGGTTTTAAGCGCCGCCAATAAAGCCTTTATTTCTGCTGGGCCGCCTCGGTTAGTCCTTCCACCTTCTTTTGCAAAGGGTCTTTCATCCCCAAATTTTTTAAGAATTGAAGCAACAGCGGCACCACTTGCCCCCTTGATTTGCATTCCACCTGGTGCAACATGGGCACTGAAATCAAGGCTGTAATCTTCGCTTTGAAGTCGGGCTAAAACCACCAGCGCGGTAGCTATGCTGCCATTGGCAGGGCCATTATTAGCCTTTACAACTTTCAAAGAGCTGTACCAAGCTATAAATGCTTCAGGTGCTTGCTGCATACATCTGTTTTGTATTCTGTGCCTGTTTTAGTTTTTCGATCTCAGGGTTTAAATAATTATCGGCTATCCATGAAACAACTGGAACACAAACAGCGTCGCCAAAGCCAAATAAAGCCTCGTTAGCAGTTCCGGTTAGTGTAAAATCATCTGCACCCATTAGCCTGGCACACTCTTTTGGTGTCAATAACCGAATATTAATTTCGCCGTTTCCAACTTCTAAAAGTATTTGTCTCGCACTACCTCCTTTTGGAGTACGAAGGCAGCCAGCAATTCCATCAAAGCGGATTTCTGCCATTGATTTGCCGTTTCTTACACGCCTGAATGCAGTCAGATAAGAGTAATGTCTTTTTTCTTTCAGCGCTAAAATTTTGGAAAAATGCCGTTCAAATGTTTGATTCAATAAGTAATCAACTCTTTCACGGCTCCACCAAATAGAAGCTGATTTTGAAACCTTTTCAATAACGCTACTCAAATCGTTATTTCTGGGCGGAAGTTTGGGCAATGCGGTGTTTATCGCCCAATGTATTTCAGGGTGTTGGTCGATGAATTCAATGAGTTTAGCTGGTCGCAATTCTGTTTCCAGCAATTGTTCTTCATGTTTCAAACTCGGTCCGTCAACTAGTCGACCAACAATAAACAACCTGACCCTGCTTTGCGGAACGAAATGAACTGCATCAATCGTGAATGCATCAACTGCATAACCTTGCTGATTTAAGGCAATTAGCGCATCATTAAAATCTTGGCCCTTGTTTGAGCTGAGAAAACCTGCAACATTTTCAAGCAAAATCAGGGGCGGCTTTCGGTTGCCCATGCTTTGCAAAATGTCCACAAAACCCCAAAATGCCGATGAATGTTGGCCCTGAAGCCCTGCTCGGCGTCCGGCTAAAGACAAGTCGGTGCATGGAAAAGAAGCTGTTGCAAGGTCAACAGTTGGGATGTCGTTGCCACTTAGCTTATGGATGTCTTCTAATACAAAGTGATCGACGGAGTTTTGAAAATGGTTAAGATAAAGTTTACGTTTTACCGGGTCTATGTCGTTGGCGATCGTAGTTGTCCACCCGGCACGGTCAAGCCCTATCCGCATCAGTCCAATACCTGCAAAGAATTCAGCTACTGTCTTATTTGAAGTTGAGTCAAGCATAACTGAAAATCAATCTACTTAAACGAAGGGTCTTTTACTGTTGGGAACGGCTGGGCACATTCCAAGGCTGAACGCTTGCGTACAACCCACCGCACCTTTGCAAAGATATAAGGTAAAAGTTTACGCCGCTCTCGTTTCGACAAAAAAGTCAAACAAAATTTTTTCAAATGAGTGTTGCAACCACAAATTCTCCCAAAGTACCAACCCTAAAAGACTACTTCTAACTCATTCCACAATCAATTTCCCACTCCAAAAACGACCGCCTTTGAGCACGGCATTGAGCACATAAATGCCCTTGGCAGCAGGCAGCGGCAAATCAAACTGTGGCCCAGGTTGGGCGATTTGGCTCAACACTTGCCCTTGCAGATTGAGGACTTGTAGGTGCTCTGGTGCTTCGCTGAATTGCATGGCCAGTTGGCTGCCAGCGGGAGCAGGGTTGGCAAAGCGCGCTTTGAAATCGGGATCAATCACTTGGCGCGAGCCCACCGTGCCGCCACTGATGTTGAGTTGCAGGTCTTTGCTGAGGTCGATGGTGTCTATGGCCACATCGCGGCCGTCGTAGGAGACGGTGATTTTGTACTTGCCTTTGAAGCCCCGAATCTGGGCTTGCCCTTGGGCATTGGTTTGCAAGGTGCTGTTGGTCCACCACTTGTTGAACATCAGGTCCGAAACGGCCTGGACCGCTGGGCGTGGGGTCCAGTCAAAATTGAAAAATGGCGCATTGTCCAGCCAGTGGGCTCCCTGCCAAAAGCCCCAAGTCAAGAAGCCATCCATCGACTCGTGGCTGAAGCACATCGTGAGCAAGTCGGCAGTGTAACGGGCGGCCAGGCTGTCGTTGACCAGTTTTCCATAATCGTATTCGGTGATTTTGGCCCGTGCTCCGAAGGTCTGGTAAAAATCGTCGAGAATGGTTTTCACGTCGGTCATTGACACCAAATTATTGCCCATGTGGGCTTGGAAACCGATGCCATCCAAGGGCGCACCTGCGTCTTTGATTTCTTTGAGGTATTGTTTGGTGCGTTCGTACAAGGGGTGGCCGGGCAAATTGCCTTGGTCAAGGGTGGTATAGTCGTTGATGTACAGGACCATTTTGGGGTCCAGTTGTTTGGCTTTTTTCATCATTTCGACGTAAAACTCACGCCCAGTCCGGTAACCCGCAGTACCCGCCAAGGCGTTGGCAATATCCTCGTTTTGGGTGATTTCGTTGAATACGTCCCAGTCACTCAATACGCCTTTCAAACCCGGCAGGGTCATCATGTTCTGCACCCGCTCGTTGATGCGGCGAGTCAAGTAGGCAGGGTTGGCACTGTTGGGCTTCATGTCTTTGGGCAGGTAAGTCCAGCCTGGCCATACAATGTTGTGGCCTCTCACGGTGATGTTGCGGTCGCGCAGCCATTTGGTGGTTTTCACGAGGTCGGCATTGCTAACAAACCAGCGCTCCTCCCAGGCATCCCATTTCAGGTCATTTTCAAAAACGACTTCATTGAAGCCATGCCCTTTGCCGTCAAAATTCAGAATTTTTTGCTCGTACGTGAAGTCTTGTCGGTTGTTTCCGGCAATGCGATTGGCAGTAATGGCCGAACCAAAGCGAAAGGCCTGGTCGATCATTTCCACTTTCACTTTCGCACCAGAAACTGGATCACCATTGAGTTTTTTGACCACAATACTCAGATCGGCTTTGCGGATTTTTTCAATGCGCTGCTCGGCTTCGGCCCGCCAGGGGGCATCGGGTTCGGAACCGCCGTAACCCTGGTATATTTGCAATGGCAGCTTATTCAATGGGTAGGCTCGACCAAAATTCAACAAACTTGGTGCCGCTACTTGAATGGTTTGATTTTTATAGGCCAAATGAAAACCAAAACTGAGTCCCCTGATCGCATAATCAAACTGCGCTTCAAAAGGAATCATGTAACGCCGCCATTGATTGCTGGGCTCGGCTACCAAAAGCACTTCTTTTTCGTAGGTATTGGCCCGTTCAGCAAAGAGGTTTAGCTTGCCTTTTTCCGCACCCACTACTCGCATCCAGACGGACAACAGCACCACATCCCCTTTGCGAATGGCAGCGCTGTTGTTCCAAACATTGCCCGCATCCCAAGGGTTATTCGCGGGGGCCCGGTTGAAGCTCAATTCGCGGTACTTGCTGAAGCTTTGGCCTGCAATATCCAAGGTGCTGGAGGCAAGGATGCCATAAGCCCCCGCAGCATTCAAGGCCTGGGTTTCGTCGTTGAAAAACACCCAGGTGCCGCCACTCAGGCCGTTCTTGGTGCGCAACTCATCTTGCAAACCATTGTAATAGGTCGATTGGGCCAATGCCCACAGCTGAGTCAATAGAAATAGACAAAGCCAAATGATGTGTTTCATGTTTGTTTTGTTTGTGCGGGTTCGCGTATTGTCAAGACACCTAAAACGGTATGCCTTACTGCTTCCCTACCTGCTTTTCCACATATTATTTTGCTAAATCTGCATTTTTTGACGAACATTCTGTACTTTAATGCCTTTATAAATCAAAATTTCAGCATTTGGCAGCAAAGCAAAATCACCTACTCTGGTGAAGCCCTGCCAATCACACAAACTTTTTCAGCATGGAACTGCGCAGGTTGTTTGATTTTATCCACTATCAGCTCAAAGAAAAACCACAGGACAAAGCCTTCGGCTCCAAAGTAAATGGGGCGTGGACCTATTACAGCACCGCCCAAATCATTGAGCAAGCCAACAAAGTCAGCCGGGGTTTGCTCAAACTGGGCATCAAACCTGGTGACCGCATCGGGGTAGCCGTGACCCAAAATCGACCTGAGTGGGCGATCCTTGACATCGGTATCCAGCAAATCGGTGGTATCAACGTACCCGTTTATCCAACCATCACGGCCGAGGATTATACTTATATCTTCAATGACTCGGAAACCCGCCTGGTGTTCGTGGGCGGGGGCGATTTGTTCCACAAGGTCAAGAAAGCCCAAGCCAATGTTCCATCTTTGGAAGAGGTTTATTCTTTTGACGAGGTGAATGGACAACCACATTGGACGGAAATTTTTTCGGATGAAGGCCAGGCCGAAGTGGAAGCCCTGATGGCCCAGGTCAAGCCTGAACAACTGGCCACCATCATTTATACTTCTGGCACAACGGGCGTACCCAAAGGCGTAATGCTCAGTCACAACAATGTGGTGAGCAATGTAATGGCGGGGCAGCGCTTGTTTCCGATCTACCCCGGTCAGCGTACCCTGAGCTTTTTACCTTTGTGCCACATCTACGAAAGGGCCGTTTTGTACCTCTACACCCACAAGGGGGCCTCGGTAACTTTCACGGGTACCGACAACCTTGGCGGCGAAAGTGGCGACCTGATGGCGATCAAACCCCATTTTTTCACCACCGTTCCGCGCTTGCTGGAAAAAGTTTATGAACGCATTTATGGCAAGGGCTTGGAACTGACAGGAGCCAAGAAAAAACTATTCTTCTGGGCCTTGGGCCTCACCGAGTCTTACGATTTTCAATACAAGCCCAAGGGCTGGAAAGCCATCCAATGGGCCATTGCCGACAAGCTGATTTTCAGCAAGTGGCGGGCAGCCTTGGGCGGCAATTTGCAAGGTATCATGACGGGCGCAGCGGCTTGCCCGGCCAAAATTGCCCAAGTCTTTTCGGCAGCAGGCATCCCAATTCGCGAAGGGTATGGCTTGACCGAGACTTCGCCAGTATTGACCGCCAACTTGTTTGTAGAAGATGGTGCCATGTTGGGCACTGTTGGCCCGGCCATTGACGGGGTAGAATTGCTCATTGACGAATCAGATGGCATTTACCGCCCTGGTGAAGGCGAAATCCTCGCTCATGGCCCCAATGTGATGATGGGTTACTACCGCAAGCAAGAAGCCACCGATGCCGTGATGAAAACCGTGAATGGCAAAACCTACTTCTGCACGGGCGACATCGGCACCTTGGTAAAGGGTCCGGGTGGAAAAATGTTCTTGAAAATCACTGACCGCAAAAAGGAATTGCTCAAAACCTCAGGCGGCAAGTACGTGGCTCCGACGCCGATCGAAAGCAAATTCCGCGAAAACTTCTTGGTGGAGCAAATGATGGTGGTAGGCGAGCAACGTAAGTTCGTTTCAGCCCTTATCGTACCGGCTGAACCCGTCTTGAAAGACTGGTGCAAGGAAAACGACATTCCCTGGACCAGCCTGCATGATATGATCCACAATCCCAGGGTGATCGCCAAATACCAAGAAATCGTGAACCAGGTCAATCCAGGCTTCAGCCACATTGAGCAAATCAAGGAATTCCGCCTGCTAGATGAAATGTGGGAGCCTGTGAAGGCTGATGGTAGCGAAGCCGAGCTCACGCCAACCATGAAGCTCAAGCGCAGGGTGATTATGGAAAAATACGGCAATGTGATCGAGGGCATCTACTCCGATGGCGTTTCGGCTTGATGCGTTTTGCTGAAAATAAAAAGCCCCCAAGCGAAGTAAAATTCAGCTTGGGGGCTTTTTTATGGGTTATACCCAAGCAATAGTAGGTTTTTTGAAAACTTCGGAGAAGTTTTTGCAGCTGAGAATTTTGTGATTTTCATGTTGAATATGAAGCGTTTATGACCGCGAAGCGGGCCAATTCTCTAATTCTTTCAAATTCTAGTTTTGACAAAATTGATCAACGTCACACAAGAAATTCTGTAATCCTGCAAATTCTGGTTTAGACAAAAATGTGGTTCAGATAAAAAAGCACCTCGTTTGATTCTTGATAACGTCTTTCTCCGAAGTTTTCAGAGGTTTTGTGCATTTCAAACTAATTTTCTAATGTCACGGCTCACGGCAAGAACTTATCAATTGAAAATTTCAAAAATATCAACCCGTGCAAACGAGCATACAAAATAGGACAAAATTCCCCAGCAAGCCCTAAATCGTATGTCGTATGTCGTCTATCGTATGTTAAAAAAACATACCGAATAAACCACGACTCACGCGTTGACCAATGATTTATACAAAACAAGTAGTTGACGAGGTGGACGAGCATATAGCTCAAAGTGTGATCTCTTCCCCCAATTCCGGCGCATGTACCCCTACAAAGCCATACTTACTGAGCATTCCTTTGAATGCATCTTGGGCCTCAGGATCGCCGTGCACGAGGAATACTTTTTTGGCTGAATTACGCTGGTTTTTCAAAAACTCCAACAACTCCAGGCGGTCAGCGTGGGCAGAAAAGGAGTCCATGATTTCTACCCTTGCCTTGACGGGCTTCCAATCTCCAAACAGCTTGAGTTCCTCAGCACCATCGCGCAAGCGACCTGCGGGCGTATCAGGGGCCGCGTAGCCCACAATCAAAACGGTATTGGAAGGATCGTCCACCCCGTGATACAGGTGGTGTTTGATGCGCCCTGCGTTGGCCATACCCGAAGAAGCGATGATGATGCAGGCTTCGTCGGATTGGTTGAGTTTTTTGGAATCCTCCGTTTTGCGGATGTAATGCAGGCCATTGAATCCAAAAGGGTTTTCATCGTCAATGATGTATTCAGTCAGTTCGTCGTCGAAACATTCGGGATGCGAGCTGAAAATATCGGTGGCATTGATCGCCAATGGGCTGTCGATGTAAACGGGAATGCGCGGCAACAAGTCTTCGTTGGCCAGTTGATTGAGGATGTATACGATCTCCTGGGTACGCCCCACGCTGAAAGCTGGGATCAAGAGTTTGCCACGTTTTTCTAGGCAAGTTTCGCGGATGATGTCGACCAAGTGGCCCGTTTCCTGGGGTGCGCTTTCGTGTTCTTTGTCGCCATAAGTGGACTCGCAAATGACATAATCCGCCTCGGGCATGGCTTGCGGATCACGCAAAATGGGTCGATTTGGGCGGCCCACGTCGCCAGAAAAGCCCAAACGGGTAGTTTTGTTGTCTTCCTTCACAAGCAAGCTTACACTGGCACTGCCTAGGATATGTCCTGCATCTCGGAACATCACTTGTACACCAGGGCTGATGTTGAACCACTTATCATAAGGATAGGAGTGAAACAACTCCATGGTACGCTGCACATCCTCGCGGGTGTAGATGGGTTCTTCGTAGGGCTTATCGTCATAAGCGCGATTTTTTTGCGCCCGTTTTTGTTGATAAGCCACTTCGCGCTCCTGGATCATGGCGCTGTCCATGAGCATGATGCTGGCCAGACTGCGAGTAGCATGGGTAGCGTGGATGGTTCCTTTAAAACCGTCTTTGACCAATTTAGGAATTCGTCCAGCGTGGTCGATATGGGCGTGCGACAAAATCAGGCAATCAATCATTTTAGGATCAAACAGCCAAGTGGCGTTGAAATCGGCCATGTTTTCGGCGTGGCCTTGGTATAATCCGCAATCTAATAATATGGTGTACCCATTTTCCAGGGTCAACAAATGGCAACTTCCCGTAACCTCACGGGCAGCCCCGCAGAATTTGATTTTCATGGCGGTTTCTTTATATTTGAGCCAAAATAAGGTGAACAAATTTGCTTTTGAGGTTTAGCGAAAAAAGAACACAACTTCCTTTTAGTCAGCTGCTTTTCTTTTTTCACTAAACCCAAATCCGTTCACCTCATTTTTTTACGCTCCCTTTGATATGGCTGCCAAAATAACAAATGTGGGGGATTTGTAGCGCGAATATTTTGGGGAGGCAAGACGGTGCAAAGAATCAAGTGCGACTTTTTTTGTCTAAACTAGAATTTTTGTCTAAACCAGAATTTTCAGAATTACAGAATTGCAGAATTACTTGCATGACGTTGACCGAATTTTACTAAACCAGAATTTGAAAGAATTAGAGAATTGGCCCGCTTCACGGCCTAGGCGTGACACGGCGTGCGACCTAGACACTGCATGTTCACTATAAAAATCACAGCTACAGAAATTTATCCGAAGTTTTCAGAATCTCAAGCCGTGCAAACGAGAACCTAAAACTTGACGAATTTCCCCAGCGAGCCCCTAAATCATCTGTCGTAAGACGTATGTCGTCTATCGTATGTCAAAAAAACATGCCGAACTAACCAGAACTAACTTTACTCAGCATTTCCAACTCAAGATCGCGGCCATGATGCTCAAAACAAGGCACAAAGGCGAATAGTAAGCAGTGTCTAAGCCCGCAAACAGGGTCCCTTTGACCGTTTTGAAAAAGCCAACATAGTGAAAGTCGCCCAAAGCCCGCAGTCCGAAAATCAACACCAGGCTGCGCATGGCCCAACACCCCCACATTGCTTTGAGGGGCAATTGCAAGAAGCCTCCTTTGGCAAGCGCCAGTGCTGCAAAACCAAACAAGCCCAAAGCAACTACCCAACATTCAAAAGGGCCAGGATTCAAAACGCGTACTCCTGTTGTCGTTTGTGGCAGCGCAGCAGCAAACCCCCACTGCCCACCCAAGCCCCAATAAACATGCAAAAAACCCAGGCTACTGAAGATGAGTGCCATCGAAATACTAAGTAAGGATTCCATACTAAAAAAGCAAAGTTTTAGAAATCATCGATAAAATGGCTAAAAAAGTAGATTAAAAGCAAGCCTTAACAAATCAGCTTTCACAAATTTTTGATGGAAACAGGCATTGTTTTGACCCAAAAACCTAAGAAATACAGGCAAATAGACCAAATCTTAAAATTTTGTTAAACCTTTTTTTAAAAAAGATTAGACAAAAACTTGCGCGCTATTTTATTTGTTACTACTTTTGATGATAGTAATGCTATCATTGATAGCAAAACTATCAAAACACCAACACATAGTCAAGTCCATTAAACTACAGTGCCATGTCAACAATCGAGTTTTCTACCCAGTTTGATCGCCTTCGTATGGCGCTCTACGCGTTTGCCTTAAACCTGACCAAGGACGAGGAATCCGCTCGTGACTTGGTGCAGGAAACCGCGTTCAAGGCATTCAAATACCGCCATCGTTATCAACCCCAAACCAACCTGCGCGCTTGGCTGATGACCATCATGCGCAACTCTTTCATCAACGATTACCGCAAGCGCAAACGCCGCCAAACCCTCAACGATACCACTACCAATGATTATCTCATTGACTCAGGCTTGCACACCGTATCCAACGATGGCGAATCTACGATTACCATGCAAGAGATTCAGAAGGTTTTGAATCAATTGGAAGATTGGGTACGCATTCCTTTCTTGATGCACTATCAAGGCTTCAAATACGAAGAAATTGCTGACCAGCTTGATGTTCCCCTTGGAACGGTGAAAAGCCGCATCTTTTTTGCCCGTCAAAAACTCCAGACCCAACTCCGCGAATTGTTCAGTGCACGTCAGTTAGAGGATTTTCTGGCTTGATATTTCTATCATCTGCGCTGAAAAGGCCTTAGAATCACCAACAGCCGGGCGTCAATTCCATTGATGCCTCGGCTCACTTTGTTGTACCGCTCTGAACCTACCTGCTTCCTTTTTGTTTCATTCTAAATTGTAAGCACTCCCAAACCCTTGGGTTGTGCTGCACAGCATTTTAACAAATCTAGGTATTTAATCATCAGCATATTTTGCATGTTATGGCCGGACATTCCGATATCCATCCGTTGACCCGTTTTTTCAACCTGCTTAAGTTGGACCGGAAGGATATTTCCTATATTTACATCAATGCCATTTTCGCTGGTTTGATTGGTTTGGTATTGCCCTTGGGTATCCAGGCCATCATTGGCTTGATCGCTGGGGGCGATTACTCTTCGTCTTTGTGGATTTTAGTTGCCGTAGTAACCATTGGTACTGCTTTATCAGGCATTTTAAAAATCATGCAGATCACGGTTACGGAAACCATACAAAGGCGCATTTTTGTCAGGAGTTCTTTTGACTTTGCCTATCGTTTGCCTCGTTGGCAACTCGATGGCCTGGCGCGATATTATCCACCAGAACTGGTCAACCGCTTTTTTGACACCATGAATTTGCAAAAAGGGATTCCAAAAATCTTGATCGACTTTTCAGAAGCAATCCTGAACATCGTTTTTGGCCTGATCCTGATTTCATTTTACAATTCTTTCTTCGCCTTTTTTGGCATTACTTTGTGTTTCTTGCTTTTTCTGGTATACCGTTTGACCGGGCCACAAGGGTTAAAAACCAGCATCGAAGAGTCAAAATACAAATACGAAGTAGCTCACTGGCTCGAGGAAATGGCCCGCTCCTTGAGTACCTTCAAAATGGCGGGTTATACGCCTTATCCCTTGCGCCGAACCGATGGCCTGGTATCCAAGTACCTTGATAGCCGGGCTGCTCACTTCAAGGTTTTGAAGGTACAGTATTCGGTGATCGTCCTGTTCAAAGTACTGGTTACTGCAGCCCTTTTGGCCTTGGGTAGCAGCTTGGTGATCCAAAACGAACTGACCATTGGCCAATTTGTTGCTTCCGAAATTGTAATCATCCTGGTAGTGAGCAACGTTGAAAAACTGATTTTGACGATGGATACGATTTACGATGTATTGACTGCCCTCGATAAAATCGGCCACGTAACCGACTTACCCATCGAAAAAGAGGACGGCCTGCGTTACGATAAAATCGACTCGGGCAAACCCATGCACGTACGCATTGAAAACCTCAGTTACAAATTTGAAGATTCTGACCGTCCCATCCTCAAAAGATTCAACCTGGAAATAATGCCTGGCGAGCGCGTGTGTATCGCGGGCAGCCAAAGCTCGGGCAAAAGTACCTTGCTGCAACTGGTTTCGGGCATTTACGACAACTTTGAGGGCAGCATCAGTTACAATGGTTTCCCGCTGAAAAGCCTGGACTTGTGTAGCCTGCGTGGAAACATCGGCGATTACCTCAACGAAGTGAACGTTTTCAAAGGCAGCATCTTGGAAAACATCACCCTGGGCAATCCTGAAACACCGCTGGCCGACATCGTTAAGTTGGCCGAGGAACTCGACATCGCGGCTTACATTCGCAATTTGCCAGAAGGTTACAACACCATGTTACTACCAGAGGGGCGGAATATTCCCAGGGCTATTCGCACCAAATTGATTTTGCTAAGGTCCATCGTCACCCGGCCCAGCTTGTTGTTGGCCGAGGATTTTTTCAAAACTTTGGAGTCGAAAGAACGCGATTTCTTGTCGACTTATATCACGCGCCGCGACCAACCCTGGACCCTGCTGGCCGTATCCAATGACCCAGTTCTGGCTTCCCAATGTGACCGCATAGTACTGATGGAAGAAGGGAGAATCGTGATCGAAGGCACCTGGAACTCTTTGCAGAACCATCCCTTGTTCGACAAGGCGTTCCGCAGCAAGGAGTTCGCCCTGAACGGTTTGGGACCAAAAAACGTGCCAAGCATTAATTCCTAAATTCTTGTACCAGTAAAAAACCATCCCGTGCTCAATATCAGCAATGATTCGATCAATGTGCGGATCCCTCAAGAGAAGTTTAAATCTTTTGAGAAAACGGCGCTCTCTCGGGCCAATGTGCTCTTTACCCGTTGGTTAGGGGTGAGCATTGGCATCGCCATTCTTTTCCTGTTTCTACCCTGGACTCAAAACATCCAGTCCAAGGGCAAGGTGACCACTTTGCGCCCTGAGCAAAGGCCCCAAACCGTACAATCTACCATCGCAGGCCAAATCGAAAAATGGTACGTACGCGAAGGAGATACCGTGAGAAAAGGCGATACCATCCTGCACATCACGGAAATCAAGTCCGATTATTTTGACCCCAACCTCGTGGCCCGCACCCAAGACCAGGTGAATGCAAAACAAGGCTCAATCAGCGCCTACTCCAGCAAGGTGCAGGCCCTGGAGACCCAGATCGTGGCCATGAGCGAAGAATTGCGCCAAAAACGCAATATGCTGAACAACAAGATCAAGCAGGCCGAGCTGAAAATCATCGCAGCTCGAGGGGCTTATCGACAAGCTATCCAGGACGACTCCATTGCCCGCATCCAGTTGGCGCGGGACCAGCGCTTGTTTGAAGAAGACCTGAAGCCACGCACTGCAGTCGAGGACAAAAAAGCCAAGCTGCAGGAAACCCAAAACAAGATCATCAAATCCAGCAACGACCTGGCCGAATCCCAACTGGAGCCACTGATCTACCGCAATGAATTGGCCCAGGTGGAAGCTGAAACGTCCCAAAAAATCGCCAAGGCCCGCTCGGACATTGCCAGTGCTTACTCCGATCGCTTCACCACCGAAGCGGACGTAAGCAAGCTGAAAATCCAGACCGAAAACTACCGCCAGCGCAATGAATTTTATTACGTGTTGGCACCGCAAAACGGCATCATCGCCAAGGCCTTGCAAGCTGGTTTGGGCGAAAACATCAAGGATGGCGACGCGGTGGTGAGCATTTTGCCACTCAATTACCAACTGGCCGTGGAAATGTACATCAAACCCCTCGACTACCCGCTGGTACACCTGGGTCAGGATGTGCGCTTCCTGTTTGACGGTTGGCCCAACATCGTTTTCTCCGGCTGGCCGGGCTTCTCCTTCGGTACTTTCAAAGGCCGGGTGGTGGCCATCGACAACATCATCAGCGAAAACGGCAAGTACCGCATCCTGGTGGCCCAAGACAATGACACCCCCAAGCCCTGGCCAGTGGCCTTGCGCCCCGGCTCTGGCGCACAGGGAATCGCCCTCTTGCAAGACGTGCCCCTGTGGTACGAGCTCTGGCGACAAGTCAATGGCTTCCCGGCTGAATACTACGAAAAAGACGAAGGCAAAGCCGAGGAACCCAAGCTGAAAGCACCCGTAAAATCGCTAAAGTAAAGGTACGAGTGCCCCTCTTTTCAACATTTCAACCCTTCAACTTTTCAACTAAAAAATGAAGCAATATTTTTTGGCCTTTGCACTACTTCTCTCCGCGTCCTGGTGCCTACAAGCCAGCGACAGCTTGCCCGTATTGCAATTGGCCAACTTCATGTCCTGGATCAAACAAGAGCACCCCGTGGCGCGGAATGCCAACTTGCTGCTGCAACAGGCCGAAGCCCAGATTCGCATGGCCCGTGGTGCCTTCGACCCCAAGTTGTTTTCGGATTGGGAACAAAAGTCTTTTGACAACAAACAATATTTTACCCTCAGCGAATCGGGCATGAAGGTCATGTCGCTGTGGGGTGTGGAGGCCAAAACCTCTTTCAACGTTGCCCGTGGTGGTTTTTTGAACCCCGAAGACCGCCTACCCAACGTGGGTCAGGCCCTGCTGGGCGTGAACGTGCCCCTTTTGAACGGTTTGTTGTTCGACCCCAACCGGGCGGGTTTGCAAACCTCACTCCTGGACCGCGACAACCTCAACGCCCAGCGTCGCAGCCTGGTCAATGACCTGCTTCTGCAAGGCGGGGTCAGCTACATCAACTGGACCGTCGCTTATTACCAACTGCTAGTGACCCAGCAAGCTTACAACATATCGGTGGTGCGCCTCGGTGCCATCCGCCGTGCTTACCAGGAAGGTGACCGCCCCGGAATCGATACCCTGGAAACCTTCACGCAGGTACAAAACTGGCAACTGGAGCTCAACGACGCCAAGGTGGCTTACCGCAACGCCGCCCTGGCCATGCAAACCTGGCAATGGAACGGCGGCAGGCCTCGCCTGCAAAACGACAACTGGAATTGGCAGCCCGAAAAGGTGCAAGTGGCCGTGCAACTGCCCAGTATGCCCGTCGATTCTTTCCTGCTGGGCCTCGAAACCCTGCACCCTGAGCTGCGCGCCATCGCTGTGGACTTGCGTCAACTCGACATTGAGCGCCGCTTGGCCGCCGAGCAGTTCAAACCCCGCCTGAATGTGAGTTACAACCTGCTGGGACGTGGCTGGAATTTCAACCCCAACCTGCCCGACGGCACGGCGATCACCCTTACCGAGGCCCTGACCCAAAACTACAAATGGGGCGTAAACTTCTCTTTCCCCTTGTTTTTGCGCAAAGAACGCGGCAAAATGGAGCTCGTGCGTGTGAAGCAAATGCAAACGGGCAACAAGTTTGACCAAAAGCGCATCGAAGTAGAAAACAAACTGCGCAACTACTACAACGAATACGAAAACACCCGCCGCCAAGTGGTCAACTACCAAAGTTTGGTGGACAACCTGGACCGCCTGCTGGTGGCCGAGCGCCGCAAGTTTGAGTTGGGCGAAAGTTCGATCTTCCTTATCAACACCCGCGAGCAAAAGCTGATCGAATCACAGATCAAGTTTGTAAAATTGCAAGGCGAATTGGCCAAAAACCAATTGGGCGTCTATTGGGCCGCCGGGCGATTGGGGGAGGTCTTCTGATTTTTAGTTGACATACGATAGCCGATAGCCGAGATATGATTTTTTGGGCTCGCTGGGAAGATTCGGTGTGTGCATTGATAATCATCCTCTTCTTGTCTGAACTGTGATTTTTGTGATTTTTTTGATGGCCATGATTACGTTACGTTGAGGGCCAGCATGACTTTGTTTTTAAGGTCGCACTTCGCCGAAGTGCCCGCGAGAATGGGTGTGTAGTGTGTAAGTGTGAGTTTGAGTGTGTGGGGCTTCGAGCCGAATCTATCGACTCGGCTATTGGAAATGGGATTTAGGCTCACTCACACCCAAACAAACACACCCAAACCCAATTTCATCCGTGTGCTAAAAACCAGGGCCGCGCAGCGGTTTTTTTGTCTGAACTGTGATTTTTTTGATGGCCATGATTACGTGACGTTGATGGCTAAAATGACTTTGTTTTTAAGGTCGCACTTCGCCGAAGTGCCCACAAGATTCCGCCGTTGGCTTGCTACAAACGTCTCACCTCTCCGAGGTAAGGTTTCGATTTTGGTTTACGTGGGGGGCAGTGTAGTGGTTAAGGTCATATTGGCAAATCTCCCGCCAAGGCGGGATCATCCGCGTACTAAAAAGGGCCGTGCAGCGGACCAAAAGCGAGCGCAGCGAGCCAAAGTCCCTTTAGGAAATCCGTAAAAATCCGTAGCATCCGTTTCATCCGTGTTCCAACCCTAGACCGCGCAGCGGACTCCAAAAAAGCATCCGAGGCTACCCTCACCCCGGCCAGCAAATCTTCCCCATGCTCACCGAAGGCACCTTGCCGCGGCTCCCAAAATCCACCACGCCACCAGCCACTGCCTCATTTGCCAGGATCGCAAACAAGACCGCCTCCTTCGCATCCCCAGGAATGCCCAACTCATCCGTGGCCGCAAAAACCGAACCCGGAAAATGCCCCTGGATCGCCGCCTTCAACACCGGATTGTGCATGCCCCCGCCGCTCAGGTAAAAATAGAAATCCTCCGCTCCGATCACCCTTTTGATGCCCGCTGCGATGCTGTCCGCGCTGAACTGCGCCAGGGTACGCAGCAGGTCAGCCGCGCCGAGCTCGCTGCTGTTGCTGCGCGCTTGCGCCGCTTGCAGGTATGCGCCATTGAACACCTCCGGCCCCGTGGTTTTGGGAAAAGGGGCGGCGAAAAAAGGATGGTCCAGCAGCGCCGCCAGCAGGGGAGTGTGTACCTGGCCGCTGGCCGCTATTTTGCCGTCTTCGTCGTAATCGAGCTGGGGGTAGTGCTGGCGCACCGTCCAATCCAGCAGGGTATTGCCCGGCCCCGTATCGCTGGTAAAGACCTTGCTCGCGTCCACATCGGCGGGCAGGTAGGTGAAATTGGCGATGCCGCCCAGGTTGAGCAGGATGCGGTTTTCGCCCGCTTTCGACAAGACCAGGTAATCGCCATACACCGCCAAGGGCGCCCCCTCGCCGCCCGCCGCCACGTGCCGCGCCCGAAAATCGCAGAGCGTAATGATGCCCGTGACGTGCGCCACCTGGTCGCCGTCGCCGATTTGCAGGGTGGCGTTGCCGTAATCGGGCAGGCCGTGCTGCACCTGGGGGGCGTGAAACACCGTTTGGCCGTGCGAGGCCACCAGGTCAACCTCACTTGCCGCGATGCCCCACTGCGCCAAACAACTGTTGATCATCTCGCCGTGGATTTGCCCGATTTTGGGGTGCAACAAGCAGAGGTGCTGAAAATCGATTTCCCTTTTGGCAAATACCCGGCGGATTTCGGCCTTGAGCTCGGCCGGATAGGGCACGGTGTGAAAGGCTTCGAGCTGCACCTCGGTGGCCAGCCCGGCCCCTTGTACCCGGCAGAGGGCCACGTCAAGCCCATCGAGCGAGGTGCCCGACATCAGGCCGATGATGCGGCGGGTGGGGGATTGGGCGATTTGGTGGAGTTTTTGCAAGTATAGATTCATAGTGGATGGTGACTGAATAGAAGGGTTAAAAACTAGAGATTTCGCGGATCAAGGCCAAAAGATCGGCGTTGGGTTGTAGCATTTTTTCGCAGATTGCAAGTTTTCGTTGATACAAGGGGTTTCTGGTTTTTTGGTATAAGGCTGCGAAAATTTGAATGGATTCATTGACGGCATTATCTGCTTTTTCTTGTCCTATGACCTGTTTAAACCCATTGTAGACTGCGGTTGATTCAGCATATTCCGAAACAAAACTCACGTTCTGTGGATTGTCGACAAAAAGCGCTTTTTCCAGTAAATAATATTGTTCAAAAAATCGCAAAGCCTGCTCGATATTATTCAAGACGCTATGTATAGAGCCCAGTTTGGAATACGAAAGGGCCAAGCCATTTTTAAATTCCACATTTTGCGGATAGTCTTCGTAGAGTTGTTTTTCTAGTTGATTAAATTGTTCAAAAAACAACAAACTTTGCTCAAGATTACCTAGCTCAAGGTGGCAAACTCCTAGGAATTGGTACGAAGCGGCCAAACCGCTTTTGATGGAAATATCTTGAGGATAGGTATCATAAAGCTCTTGTTCTAAAATATTAAAATATTCAAAACAGCTCAAAGCGACCTTGAGATCGTCCAATACTCTGTGAGTATGCCCAAGATATTGGTATGAAATAGCGAAATTTTTTTTGAATTTCACATTTTGTGGATAAATATCATAAAGTTCTTTTTCAAGATTATTGAATTTTTCAAAGTAATACAAAGCTTCTAAAAGATTTTCCAATTCCATATGGGTGGAGCCTAGTTTTCCATAGGAAATTGCCAACCCATATTTGAAATCTAAATTTTGTGGATAGGTTTCGTAGAGCTCTCTTCGTACGGTTGACATTGATTCATAATTTTGCAAAGTAGTCTGAATGTCGCCGAACGCTCTATGAATATTTCCAAGATATTGATATGAAATGGCCAAGTTGTCTTTGAAATTAACATTTTGAGGGTATGCCTCGTAGAGTTGTTTAGACAAATCATGTTTGAGTTCAAAAAATCGCAGAGCCTTTTCCAAATTACCCAGCTTGATGTGTGTAGAACCGAGTTTTTCATACGAAATGGCCAATCCATGTTTGAATTCCACATTTAGCGGATATGCTTCGTAGCGTTCTTCAAAAAACTGAGTTTCGTCTTCAAAAAAGCGCAAAGCCTGCTCAAGGTTTCCTAGGTCGCGGTGGGTAGAGCCCAGTCTTTCATACGAAATGGCCAAGTTAGAGGTGTTATTGGTTGCTTTTGCCATCTCCCCCATCAATTCTCCCGATTCGAGGGCCCTGCTCAAGTTACCAGTAGCAGTAAAAAAAAACCAAAGCTTATCGTACAAAACAATCAAGTCATCATTTTGAGCCTTCAAATTAGCAATCAAGTCAGCTACCAAAGCGGCATAAGACCCTGCGGCCTCAATATTTTTAGGTTGGGAGCCCTCACGTTCCAACAACTCATCCAAAAACTCCACCATCCCTTCTCCCCACTCCCAAAGCCGCTCCCGGTTTTTTTGCAACACAATTTTCTGCACTACCGGGCTACAGCGGTAGGCTTGGTTAGCAGTGATCAGCCAGCCTTTTTGCACCAGGGTGTCGAGTGGTTTTTTCAAATCGCGGGCGCTCAGGCCCAGCAAGGGAGCTAGTAACAATAAGGTGTGGTTTTCGGCGGGCAGCAGGCAAAACTGGGTCAGGATTTTGTTTTGGTTTTCATCCAGGGTGTTCAGGTTGTAAAGGGCGGCAATCACCTCGTCGCTGCTCTCGGCTTGGATCTTTACGTTGTGGGTATAGGTGGTTTGGATGTTGAAACTGTCCTCGCCCAAAAACAAGCCCTCGCCCTCCAGTTTTTTCAGCAAATCGGCCAAAGTCAGGCCAAGGGCGGCCATCTCGGCCAGGTTTTTGCTGAAAATTTCGATGCAGAGGGTGTTGTAGCCGATGGCCTGCATAAAACGATGGAGCAGGGCCTCGTAGATTGGGCCACCCTCCGTGTTGTAGTGCCGTTCAAAAAGCTGCCGGGCCTGGGCCGGGGGCAGGCTTTTGATGGGGTACTCTTGCGCAGCGTCGGGCATGACCTTGGCGCAGCGCGAGGTGAAGAGCACCTGCCAGCCCAGGCCCTGCATTTGGGCCAGGAAGGATTTGATTTCGGCTTCTTCATTGGCATTGTCCAGCACCAGCAGGCTGGGTTTTTGCAGGTTGGCCAGGGCGGTTTTGAGTACCTGGGCTTGTTGGGCGGGCTGGCCAGCGGTGGCGTTGATGGCGTCTTGCAAGTCGAGCGGCTGGGTCAATTGCTCGACCATGCTGCTCAGGATGCCGCGCTCGCAGTACAGCCAGGCCAGGTGTTGGTAGGCGGCCTCGTGCTTTTGCCAGTAGCGGGCGGCCAGGGTGGTTTTGCCCATGCCGCCTTCGCTGTTGACCAGGGCCAGGGCTTCGCTGCCCGCGCCCAGGCGGGCGTGGATCTCGGCCAGCTCTTGTTCGCGGCCCAAAAAGCCAGTGGGCACCGAGGCGGTAGGGGCGGCGAGGATGCGGGGGATTTTTTTGGAGCCGTATTGGTAGTAGTTGTTGGTGGTTTTATTGTCACCCTGGTGAAAATTGCCGCCAACATTGGCCTGACCAGCAAAAACATTTTTGCTGTTTTTGATCCGAATCGCTTCCTCATCCAATTCTTTGCGGACGGTGCTCGGCTGCTGGTCCCCATGTGCTTCGATGTCGTCCAGCAGCAGGAGCAGGGCGTGGCGAATCTCATTTTCGGCCACGCTGGCATCTTCGCGGTTCACGAGGCCCTGGTGTACGAGGTGGATGGCAGCGCGGTGTCGTCCGGCAATTTGCAGGGCTTCGCGCAGGCGGGGGCTGTGCTCAAGCAGGGTTTTGAGCTGGGCGAGGGCCTCGTCGAGTTGGTTGTCGCCTAGCAATTCGCGGATGGGATCCAGGGCTGGGTGCATTGGGCTTGGGTTTGTTGGTAAAGGTAAGTTTTTTTTAATGGTTAATGGTTAGTTGTTAATTGTTAATGGTGGGCAACGAGGGGGGGATTGGTGCGAGTGGACTCGCTGAGCGCGGGCTCTTTTGGCCCTTTTGTTGCTTTTGATTCCTTTTGTGTTTCAAAAAAAGCGCTTTTGCTTTTACACAATAACTTTTGCGGTTTGGTATGTTCAGGTGAAAATATTGTTACGAACATGCAGGGTTGGTATTTGTTAGAATAAGAGCAAAAGATCTCCATTTTAATCAAGGTACGCATCTTGGAAACTAGATGAGCCTCAACTAAAAACTAATTTTCATGAAAAATATCGCAAAATATTCACTGCTTGTCTTATCGGCTTTGACTTTTCTTTTTCAGGGGGCAAAAGCTCAAACTAAAGTAGATTCAAGCCTGTTAAACAAAGAATTCGTCAGTTTGGAAGAAGCCTTGAAGTCGCCTGAAAACGTTTTTAGGCTCAACCTAAGCAACCAGAATTTACAAGTACCTGATACCATTTGGTCGAAATTTTTAAACCTAGAGTACCTGAGCTTGAAAAACGACCACCTCAAGCAAATCCCCAACGGAATTGGCAACTTGAAAAACTTGAAAGTGCTTGATTTGAGTGGGAATGACTTCGAGGCGCTGCCCTCCAGTTTCAACAACTTAATCAACCTGCAAGAGCTCTATTTGAATGATGAAAAATTCCTCCAATTTGAAAAAAGCATTCCCATTTTGAGCAAGTTGCCAAACCTGAAATCCCTTCACCTTGAAGGCGATGGCTTGCAAAAGTTGCCCAAAAACTTTGATATGTTGACACAAATAGAAACACTGTATCTCAACAACAACAAATTTAAGCGGGTGCCGAAGGGCATAAATGCACTGAAAAATTTGAAGTATTTGGATGTCCACGACAATAAAGTCAAGCTTCCAACCCACGACAGCCAGAATGCAAGTCATGGGGTCAAAATCAGGTTTTAGAGCTTGGTTGAATTTTTTTTGGGCGAAATGCGGGTCGGGTAAGTTTTCACCAAACTTTTAAAATGGACCTACTGAAAAGCAATTACCACATCATTGGAACCGCACTTTTTGTGTTGGCCATAGTTGTGGCGCAGGTGTTTTCGAGCAACCATTACGATTGGACAAAAAATACAATTAGCGATTTGGGGGCGCAGGGTTACGAAAGGAAAATGATCATGCAGACCGGGTTTTTAGCCTTTGGACTGACCCTATCGGCAGGCATTTTATTGAATGGTTTGACTTGGCGAACAAGCCCGATTCTGGTTTATGCCTTGTGCGTGGGGTTGACGGGCATTTTTTGTACCAAACCATTCGTTGATGTTGAAACTTATTCATTGACTGAGGCGGCTACTCATTCGGCATTGGCCCAAATTGCCGGATTTGCTTTTACCGCCGGGATTTTGGCGCAGCTTTTCTCGGCTTCGAGTATGCGCGAGAAATTTTTACACTTGGTGTTTTTTGTTTTGGTAATTGGATTTTCGGCTTCTTTCGGGCTCGTGAGCACGCACCGTGGCATTTTCCAAAGGCTGTTGTACCTGACAAGTTTCCTCTGGTTAATCAAATATTATAAACCTTGACGTGTACTTGCTGCGTTGGATTGCTGCGTTAAATTGCTGTGTCATCTTTTTTGAGTTGTGAGAAAACCCATTTTGATGCTCAGCGTTGAGCGTGCTTCCCAGGGTGGTAGCATCAACAAAAGTGGGGAAAAACAAAAACTTCCAATGCTGAAAATAAGAAGATGTTTAAATTTAGGATTGAAGTCAAAAATGAGCACATTTTTGTCCAGGCTTTTTAAAAAGGGTGGCGCAAAAAGCGGAGTTATGCAGCGCATAATGAGCATTTTTTGGAACGGCGTAAATCAAGACTTAGGCAGAGCCATTTTGGGCCAAACAAATTTTTTTAACCATCCTCTAAAATGCAAAATAGCGGTTCAAAACATCATGCTCATTCATGTGGTGCTGTTGTTTATAGGATCAAAGGGGATTTCCCAATCTGCCAATCCCATTAATCAAAGTCCAGCAGAAGATGACTGGAGTTTGCCTGCTTATGTAAAAAAATCCGGTAATGCAGGTTTGTTTTGGGAATATACGTTCAAGGATGCTGATAATTTAATCTTGACTTGGAAACAACTGAATCCCGCAGAAGGCATATACAATTGGGCGATATTAGATACCGCAGTCACGCTTAACATTCCATTTTTTCTAAGAATTTGGGCTTCTGATACCAGCCACGTCCCTAAATGGGTCAAAACAAAATACCCTGATATGCCTGTGTTGCATTGGGGACGACCTGGAGAAACATACCCTGATTTATTGGGGAAAACCAGTCCCGGAAATTTTTATGCAATATGGAACAAGGGCTTTGCACAAGAGTTTAAGGTATTTTTAAAAGCTTTTAAATCAAGGAATTATTTATCTAGTCCAAACCTGAAATTTATGTATGTTCCTGCGGCTTGGCGTTGGAATGAATGGGAATTGGGCCCAATGTTACAGGAGTTGTTGAATAAAGCACCAATTACCCCTGCAAACTTTGAATTGTGGTTCAAGGAGCATTTGAATGATTACGCTGATGCCTCTAATGGTTACCAATACAAAATGGTTTTTACGGGTTATGGCCGCATTGAAAATCCAATATATTATGCAGGAAAAGAACCCTGGTTTTTTAATTTGAACGACACCCTGAATGGCAGCAATGAGCTTACGGATTATGCAGTATCTATCGGAATGAGCGTTAGAGAAGGTGCCCAAGAGTATTTCAACTCCAGTAATGACCACTATTCCTGGGGGGCTCCCTCTAAGACCATCAACAACATCAACTACCAGTATATCAACGAAAAACATCCGCTGCACCTTGATCCACGCAGAATAATAGGTACTGAAAATGAAGGATTTTGCAATCCAGCAATGTTAGGTGCTTGCAGTTATTATCATGTGAAAATGTCCACCTTGAAAGCCCTACAATTACGGGTAAATTGGCTCAATACCAACGACCGCCTAATCGCCTTTGATCCGAGCCTTTTTCAATATGCCCGTCTTACGATGAATAAAAATGTTTTCAATTCGCCCGATGCCTGGGTCAGCCTCAGGCAGACTTACGACCCATTTTTTAGCGCAAATCCTCCTAATCCTGTTTACAATTCTGCTCGATGGGTGCATCGGGTCACATTACCTTATCGGAATTGGGAGAAATGGCTGTATCAAAGAGATGTAGCACCAAATGGAATGGTCAAACCTGTTTATCCGCTCAATTCTAATTTTTGGTTTGATAGATTTAATTATGAAGCATTTGAAGCCATGCAGACAAATAAAGCGACAGGAAACAATTACATTTATTTTGAGGTGGATTCTGCTTTCATATTTGGTGGTAGAAACCAAGTCGAGCTCAAAATAAGTTACCTGGATAACTTTAATGGCAACTGGTGGGTAGAGTACGATTCTAATGGCCCGGGTGTATACAAACAATCTCAAAAAATAAGCAATAACAATACCAATCAATGGAAAACCGTAAGCATTGCACTGCCCGATGCGGGTTTTAGCAACCGTCAAAACGGGAACATGGATTTTAGAATTTTCAATGGAGGAGTCAATGACTTAAGTGTGCGTTTTGTGAGGCTAATCAAAATGAATAACCCTGTTACCAGCACGAATGAAGTACCTTCTGCGCAAGAAAAGGTCAAGGTTTTCCCAAACCCTGCCAATTCTGTGTTAAATTTCGTGTCGGATGTTCCCATCAAAATGGTCACGGTGTTTGACAAGAATGGTCGACTCCTCTTTCATACCAACAAAAATCAAGTTTCAATAAGCGATTTATCGCCCGGATTGCACATCGCAGAAGTCATTACTGCTGACAATCAGATCCTTAGAGTGAAATTTTTGAAGAGCAATTGAAAAAACGCGATAGCATTTCGCTGCCTGCCTTTGAAGTGTGAATAAAATTTAGCAGTTTTATTCGTGCTCATTTTGGCCCCAAAAGGGCACAGTGGCGACTGAATTATTTCTTCAAAGCCGTTCATGGTTTGCCCCGTAGAAAGGCTCCGATTTGGGTTTTCGTGGTGGTCAAAGTGGCGGTCAACGTCTTGCTGAAAGTCCGTGAAAATCCGTGCCATCTGTTTTGTCCGTGTTCCAATCGGAGCCCACGCAGCGGACCAAATTGCGCAGCGGCGGCTGATTTTCCCGTCTCATCTGGAGACTTGGGACGAGCGGTAAGCTTTACGTTTACCAAACTTTGGAAGTTTAGCAAACGCAAAGCTTACCGCTACACACAGCTATATGATCATCTGACCTAAGCATAACCTATAACTAAAAAAAACTTACCTTTTCGCCCAAGAAAAAATTAAGCTGATGACCCAAGCCCTCACCCAATTGGCCCAAACCTTGGCAGGCGACCTGCATTTCGACGAGCTGATGCGCAAGCTGTATGCCACTGATGGCTCCATTTACAAGGCTTATCCACTGGCGGTGGCCCTACCCAAAAATGTGGAAGATTTACAAAAACTCGTGGCTTTTGCTTGTGCCCAGGGGCTTTCACTGATTCCGCGCACGGCGGGCACTTCGCTGGCGGGGCAATGCGTGGGCGAGGGCATTGTAGTCGATACCTCGCGCTACCTCAATCAAATCCTGGAACTCAATGTGGCCGAAGGCTGGGTACGCGTGCAGCCTGGCGTGATCCGCGACGAGCTCAACCATTTTTTGCAACCACATGGCTTGTTTTTTGGCCCCAACACCTCCACTGCCAACCGCTGCATGATTGGGGGCATGGTGGGCAACAACTCCTGCGGCACCACCTCGATCGTGTATGGCAGCACCCGCGACCACGTACTGGAGCTCGATTGTGTGCTCAGCGACGGCAGCATGGCCCATTTTGGCCCCCTCAGCGCCGAGGAGCTGCAAGACAAGCTCGATTTGGAAACCCTCGAAGGCGACTTGTACCGCCAGATCCTGCACGAATTGATACCCGCCGAGGTACAAGCCGAAATTGCCAAAGAATACCCCAAACCCGCTATCCACCGCCGCAATACGGGCTATGCCATCGACTTGCTTTTGCGGCAGCAGCCTTTTGAGGAGGGTGGCAAAGCCTTCAATTTTTGCACCATGCTTTGCGGCTCGGAAGGCACCCTGGCCTTGACTACCGCCGTCAAACTGCACCTCAATCCCCTGCCCGATCCGCTAGATGTGGTGGTGGCCCCGCATTTTACCCAGCTCAACGAGGCCATGCGGGCGGTGTTGGTGGCCATGCAGCACCAGCCCAGCGCTTGCGAATTGATGGATAAAATCATCCTGGATTGCACCAAGGAAAACCGCGAACAACTCAAAAACCGCTCTTTCATCGACGGCGACCCAGCAGCGGTGTTGATGATCGAATTCCGGGGCAAAAGCCGCGAAGAAGCCGAGGCAAAAGCCGATGCCCTGATCCGCGACCTGGAAGCCCAAGGCATGGGCTACCACTACCCCAAAATTTTTGGCCCCGATAGCAAAAGTGTTTGGGCGCTGCGGGCCGCAGGTTTCGGCGTGTTGTCGAACATGAAAGGCCACAAAAAAGCCCTGGAGTTTGTGGAAGACACCGCCGTTGACTTGCCCGATTTGCCCGCTTACATCGACGATTTTGTAGAACTGATGAAGCAATTTGACCAAAAAGTGGTCTATTACGCCCACGCCGGGGCCGGGGAATTGCACATCCGCCCCTCCGTGGACCTCAAAACCACTGCGGGCGTGAAAGAAATGCGGGCCATTGCCGAGGCTTCGGCGCATTTGATCAAAAAATACCAGGGCTCGCTCAGCGGCGAGCACGGCGACGGGCGGGTGCGCGGTGAGTTCATCCCGCTGATGGTGGGCGAAAACAACTATCAAATCCTGCGCCGCATCAAACAAACCTGGGACCCCAAGGGCATTTTCAATCCCGGCAAAATCGTGGATACCCCGCCGATGGATACCTCTTTGCGCCACCAACTCGACCAGCCGGAGCGCAAAATCGACACCGTTTTCAACTACGACAACCCCGGCAGCCTGCTGCAAGCCGTAGAAAAATGCAATGGCTCGGGCGATTGCCGAAAGCTGTCCTTCGCTGGCGGAACCATGTGCCCCAGCTACATGGCCACCCGCAACGAAAAAGACAGCACCCGTGCCCGCGCCAATGCCCTGCGCGAGTTTTTGACCATGAGCACCAAGGAAAACCCCTTCGATCATCCAGAGATTTACCAGGCGATGGATCTCTGCCTTTCGTGTAAAGGTTGCCTTTCAGAATGCCCCTCAAACGTGGATATGGCCACGCTCAAAGCCGAGTTTTTGTACCATTACCAGCAAGCCAATGGGGTGCCGCTGCGCGCCAAAGTTTTTGCCAACATCGGCAGCTTGAACGGCCTGGCGGCGGCTGTGCCCGCCTTGAGCAATGCGGTGTTGGGCAACAAACTGACGGGTGGGATTTTGAAAAAAATACTGGGCGTAGCTCCACAACGCAGCCTGCCGCCCGTAGGCAAAAGCCTGCGAAGTTGGTTCAAAAAAGCCCAACCGAAGGTCCAAGGCCCGCTAAAAGGCAAAGTCTATTTTTACTGCGACGAGTTTACGAATTACAACGACCCCGAAGTGGGCAAGGCGGCCATCCAGCTCTTGTTTGGCCTAGGCTACCAAGTCGAAATGCCACAACATCCGGCCAGCGGACGGGCACATTTTTCCAAGGGCCTGCTCAAAGAGGCCCAAGCCCTGGCCCAGCAAAACCTGGCCATTTTTCAGCCCCTCTTGTCGGCAGAAACGCCACTGATTGGCGTGGAGCCCTCGGCCATTTTGGGCTTCCGCGACGAGTATCCGCGCCTGGTGGCCAGCGCGCAACAGGCCGCCGCAGCGGCTTGCGGCCAACACGCCCTTTTGTTGGAAGAATTTTTGGTAAGGGAAGCCCAGGCTGGCCGCATCAGCAGTGAGCAGTTCAGTACTGAAGCCCGACAAGTATGGGTACACGGGCATTGCCACCAAAAAGCGATTGCGGGGGTATCTTGTACGGCCCAGGCCCTGAGTTTGCCTGTGAATTATGCGGTGCAGACCATTCCTTCGGGCTGTTGCGGCATGGCGGGGTCCTTTGGTTACGAACAGGAGCATTACGAAGTGAGCATGCAAGTAGGCGAGCTGGTGTTGTTTCCTGCAGTCCGCAAAACGCAGGCCGAGGACATCATCGCGGCACCAGGTACAAGCTGTCGGCACCAGATCGCGGATGGCACCGGGCGCAGGGCCTTGCACCCAGCGGAGGTGCTGTGGGAGGCGTTGAAGGGGAATTGATGGCAGTTTTCTTTGATCCTCCGAAAAGGGGCTTTGGTGTAGGTTAAGCTGCTGTATGTTGTCAATGCTGAAGCTGGATGGGTTTTTGGAGGCACTTTAGCTGCAGTTTACTGAATAACTTGGGTTTTAGGTTTGTAAAACTGTTTTTTGTATGTTCTCAATCCCTAAATATCCGTTTACGCGTTACAAACGCGTGTAAGATGGTTCCGGTCAGAGACCTGGAACCAGCGTCCATTGAGCGTTGTGCTGGTGTCAGGTCTCCTGACCGACACCGGACTTCTGCACGTTTCCAACGTGCTTTCGAGAACTTACCAAAACTCAAGGTGGAATAACTTTTTGCAGCTATGAAAATTTTCAACCATCACTTCCTCCTGCGTTTTGCAATGGCCGTGATTTTTTTGGCCCACAGTTTGCCTTCCATTTTTACGGGCAGTGTCAATCAATTTGGTACCGAATACCTCGACAAGGTAGGCTTTGCCCCGCTTGGCCTTTACCTGGCCTGGTTGGTGAAGTTGTCGCACCTTGTAGCGGCAGCTTGTCTGCTTTTGAACCGCTATTTGCGGCCAGCGGGCGTGGTGACGATCACCATTTTGATTTTTGGCATTTTCATGATCCACTTGCGCGACGGCTGGTTTGTGGTGGGTGGTGGCCGCAATGGGGTGGAATTCAATTTTCTCCTGATTTTCGCCTGGCTGAGTTTGATGTTTCCAAGACCGGAGAAAGCTTGATCAAGGTTTGGGCTGGTGCAAAGCAACCCGATTGCCTTCGCTGTCTATGAATTCGGCTACCGAACCCAGGTCGCCATTGTCGGTTTTGGGGTAAAAAATACGGCCTCCATTTTTTACGGCCTTGGCAAGGGTCGCATCAATGTCATCGGTGTGAAAGTAAACGAGCGTGCCCGTTTGAGCGGGCTTGTAGGTATCGCCTTTGGCCAATGCACCCGTGATGCCCGCAGCACCGTTGACCAAAGGGAAAAGGCACATGTCGTTGTGGTCGATTTCCTCTCGGCTGAAATCAAACCTAAATACAGCCTGGTAAAACTGCATGGCGCGTTCAGGGTCTAAAACTGGGATTTCAAAGTAAACAACGGGATTCGTTGCAGTTTGCACGGCTTGAGTAGTTTGGGTAGCAACAGTTTTAGATGCTTGATCGCCTGGTTGGGCCTTTTGTTTTCCCAAAAAATATCCACCCAAACCAAGGGCTACTGCAACGATGCCAATGAGTATATTTTTCATACCCTCTCAACCGCTCTCCAACATTTTTGTTCAGCCTCCCTTCAGTGCTTTCCACATTTGTTCATCGCGTTTTTTGCGGTATTGATCAAACTGTTTTTTGTCCAAAACCTGCTTCAGTTCGGCGTCTTTGTCGTTTTGGATGCTCATTATTTTGCTGTAGCGGCTCAACTTACTCAGGTCTTTTTGGATCACTTCGGCTTCGGTGCGGCGGGCGTACTTGAGGTTGATGGCCTTGACTTTTTCGCGCTGATTCGCGTTTAGGTCCAGGTTGTCGGCCATTATTTTGTCGAGTTGTGCGGCGCGGCTTTCAGGGGTGCCGTAGTTGCCATTTTTGAGGTCTTCGGCGTCCAACTGGCCGAATGCGCAAGTACTCAAGAGGAGCAAAGTGCCGATGATGCTAGCTTTTTTGAGGGGGCTGCTGACTTTGCTATGGGTTTTACTACGGGTTTTACTACGGGTTTTGATGGCCTCAAAAATTTGATCATAGTGCGGGTGATTGGTGCCCATGAGACGGTCCCAAAAATTAAAGTAGAGGCCAAAGTTGTAGCCCGATTTTTCGTGGTGCAGGTTGTGGTGGGTTGAGGTATTGAACCACCTAAGCAACCAATGGCGGGTAAAACCACTGGGAGCCAACTCGTAGCCACAATGCCCCAAGACATTGAAAAAAATGCTCCAAATGGTAAATAAAAACAAGGCCGAGGCGTGCATCGGCAAGAAGATCGCCGTGAGCGGCACAATGCCAAACTCGACCACCGATTCCAGGGGGTGAAAAGAAAAAGCCGCATAGGGCGTTGGGTTGTTGGAACGGTGATGCACCAAGTGAAATAAGCGAAACAAACGTGGGTGGTGCATCAGGCGGTGGGTCCAGTAGAAATAGGTGTCGTGTACCACAATCATCACCGCGATGCTGAAAAAGTAATAAGCCCAGCCGTAATCGGCAATGTTGAAATACAAGGCTCCAACCCCCATTTTGCGCAAAAAATAGACCCCAATGGCGAGGCCACCAAAAATAAAAGAGGTGAGCAGGGAGTAACTGATTTCGTGCCTGATTTGCGCGGCGGAAGGGAATTTTTGCTGAATTTTGTGCAAAATCCATTGGCTGCTTTTCCACTTGTACAGCCAATTGTATGCTAAACTGCTGGGAAGTGCGTAGCGCAAAAAAATAAGGCTGGAGATCAGTAGCCAAGCTGCGAGGGGTCCGTGATGCTGACCAAATTGTTCAAATAAGTGTGGCATGGTTGCTGGTTTTGCCACAAAAATGCCCTGATTGAGCGGCTTCATCAAGGTTTTTCAACCAAGGGTGCAAAGGTTTCAATGAATGGGGTGGGAGGGTGTAAAAATGCTAACCTGAGATTTGGTTTTTAACATACGATATACAATAGACGACATACGAGATATGATTTATGGGCTCGCAGGAGAGATTTGTCGTGTTTTGGGTTAGTAACGGTTCAAAAATAAACCTTACCAAGTTTTTTGATTGCCAGTTGTCAACATCATGGTCAACGTCATGCTGGAAATCCGCAAGAAAGGGTGTGAAGTGTGTAAGTGTGAGTTCGGGTGTGTGGGCTTCGAGATTAAGTTTAGTCTCCATTGAAAACGAGGTTTCTTCACACTCAAACCCACACAAGCACACCCAAACCCAATTTTATCCGTGTTCCCAAAATAGCCTCGCGCAGCGGGGCAACGCAGTTGCGATTTGGTAAGGTTTATTCGTGGCTTGTCACTTATCATTTGCACGGTTTGGGATTTTTGAGATTTAAAATTGGTAAGTTTTTACCGTATTTCTGAAAAACAATTGGGTGCTAAAGGGTATCTTTGGATAAAACCCTATCATGCCGATCCTAGTCATCTCCATCGCCATCTGCATCATTGCTTCCATATTTATTTGGATCAATCTCTTCTCTTTTGTGATCACGGGCGAAATGATGCACAACAAGTTTTGGCGTTTCATCCAATGGTGGACCGTTGTCATTATGCCCGGTATTTTTCTGTTGACAATGGATATTGGAAAAGCAAATGATTGTTGTTCGGATTCGGCTGTTTTTTCCCCGGATCACCGCATGAGTATTTATTTGCTGGTCATCATTTGTATGGTCATTTACCTGATTTGTGCTTATCGAAATAGCATTGCGCCACCCTTGCTTGAGCTCTGCATCAACGTCTTTTTACTCAGTGGAATTATCCTCAATGCTCTGCTTTTTGTCCACTTGTCGCCAAACGATTCGCAGCCTTTTCCCATTTTTGGTTTATTGGGCAATCTGTCAATTATTGCCTTGTTCTTGATTGCACTGCTTGAAAACCACCAGCTCCTGAAAAACCATCTCGAAGCAGAAGCAATCGAAGTAAAAGGATGGATCGGCAAAATAAGTTGGGCAGTTCTAAACCTCAAGCCGCTGTACAAATACCCCATTTTGCTCTTGTTGACGGTCCCTTTTCTCTTGTTTTTCGCCCTGCTCCTCTTGATTTTTGGCCAAAAGCCAGACAGTTTGATCCGGGCATTCACCGATACTTACAAGCACGGCCTATCACAATGGGACTACCAATGCGACAATGTAGCTTGCGGTGGGCATTTTCTTTGCTCGGTGGGTGCGAATGGGCATCGATCGATTGTGAAACCAATCCGTTACGGCGAAAGGCTCGGACAGCCGATCATTTGCAATCGGCAGTTGCTTGTTTCCAATGCTTTTGAGGAATTGATAGAGGAAAAAATGCCTCGCCTACACCGATTCATCCGCCGTAATTACAACAAGGTGGGGAATTTGGTGCATCAGCATTACCACGTTTTTCAGCACAAATGGGTATCAGACCTGGTGTATATTTTGATGAAACCGCTGGAGTATGTTTTCCTGCTGGTGTTGTACACTTTTGACCAAAAGCCTGAAAACCGGATCGCCAGTCAATACTTGAAAAAAGTGGACCGGGAGCGGATAAAGGCGCTGAAGCTTAGGAAGTAATTGTCACTCGCATCAATAATAACAACTAAAATTCGTTTTGTAACGTAATGCGCTGCTATTGGAATTGGTATAACTCAACAAACCGAGATGGTTTGAGAATTGGTATAGAGAATGAGTCGGAAAGGTCTAGTAAATCTAAGTCACCCGATGTAATACACTCAGCTTGAGCTGCAAGTGCTAGACTAAGAAACTTATCATCTTTGGGATCGCGACACAATGTAACTTGTATGTCAACAGGAATTTCGGCAGATATTTGCTCAAAACCTTTCAATAATGTAATTCGATCTTCAAGCGAGAGGTAACGATCGAATTTTGGACGAACGAGCACTTCCCATAGTTCATCAAGTGTTTCTTCTGAGCGAATAATTTTTCCAATTGATAAAGCTATTCCAATGCAGTTCGGGGAGTGCTTTGTCGAAATAAAAAAGCGCTAAATAAAACGTTATTGTCGAATACAAATAATTGATCAGGATTCATGCAGTATCTCGTCAAGAATTTCAGGTGTCAGCCCATTCCCATGGGCTTTGTCACTCATTTCATCAAGCAATCTGGAAAAAGTCGTAGGAGTGAATTTTTCCCATTCGCCTTTTTCCACCAACCAGCAAAACATACTGATGATCTTGGCCCTTTGCTCAGGTGCGGCTTGTTGCCATACAAGAGCAATATTTTCTTCGACAGGAATGACGAGTCTTTGCATGAGTGATGCTTTTCAACAAATTTAATCTATTTTGTGATTCATCGCTGGAAATACTTCGTTTTTTCAACCAGCGTTCTACCCCAAAACTACTTTCCCAATTCAATTGTTTGGCGAAAAAGAGCATGATGCAAATAAGAAAAGCCATCCTAGATCAGGACTATGATGCTGTTTGGGAAATCTTCAGTAGGGTAATTCAATCGGGCGATACTTATGTTTTTGATCCGAATACCCCAAAAAGCGATTTACCAAAACTATGGTTTGCTGAAACTATGGATACATTCGTCGCGACAGATGGTGATGAAACAATTGTAGGAACCTATTTCATCAAACCCAATCAGCTTGGCTTAGGAAACCACATCGCCAATTGCGGTTATATGGTGCACCCCGATCACCAAGGCAAAGGAATCGGGCGGCTGATGTGTGAACACTCTCTGGACTATGCCAAAGAAAAGGCATTCAGCGGCATGCAATTCAACATCGTCGTCAGCAATTCCCGCTTTGGCTTGTAACTCAAAGATAAATAATTAGTTGTAGCTTTGGGGTTATTTTTTGGGATTAAAATAAAACTCTATGAGTTTGGGATACGACCACCTATTGAGTACCTGCCAGTCTTGGTTTAACAACATTTCAGATCACCGCAAGTCAAATAAAAAGATTAGTTTGGCAGACATGCTAAACTCGGCCTTGGCGATGTTTACCTTCAAATATCCCTCAATGTTGGCATTGGATAGTGGGCGTATGAAATCTGAAGATGCTAACCTTAAATCGTTATTTGGGATCAAGAACATACCATCAGATACTGCCTTACGAGAAACCTTGGATGAAGTATCGCCCGATGTTCTACATGGTCTTTTTGGGGAACTATTCAACAAGGTTCAGGGGGAAGATCGTCTAAAGTCCTATGCTGTTTTTGATAATCACCTGATCTGTGCAATGGACGGTGTACAATTCTTCAGCTCTAAATCGGTCAAGTGTCAATACTGCCAACAAAAGACCCTCAAAAATGATGATGTAGTCTATTCGCATGGGATGCTTGGTGCAGTGGTCGTCCATCCAGATCATCCCGAAGTATTACCTTTGGGCGCAGAACCAATTCAGCATCAGGACGGTAACACTAAAAATGATCATGAACTTAATTCTGCTAAGCGTTTGTGGAATCGCTTATGGGATGAGCATCCTACTCAAAAATTTCTCCATCTGGGAGATGCATTATTTGCCAATGGACCGATGATTCGCCACATTGAAGAGCGAAGACATTCCTACTTACTCAATGTCAAGCCAGATAGTCATCAAACGCTGTTTGCTCATTTTGAGCATCCACAAAATCAACATGCTTATGAGCACAAGAAGTTCACTGTTAAAGGTGAAAAGATTGAGGCCTGGTTCATCAACAATTTGCCCTTGAACAACTCTGCAGGAGATGTAAGGGTGAACTTTTTGATTGTGAATATCTCCGACTCAAAAGGCAAAAAGACTACTTTTACCTGGGTCACTAATATCCCCATCAGCACTAGCAATGTAGTCAAGTTGAGCCAATACGCTAGAGCTAGGTGGAAGATTGAGAATGAGACCTTTAATACCCTTAAAAATCAAGGGTATAACTTTGAACACAACTATGGGCATGGTTATAAGCACCTAGCAAATACACTGGCGATACTGATGCTCTTGGCGTTTTTGATTGACCAGATCCAACAAATGAGCAATAAGGTTTTCATCCAATTGATCAAAGTCAAGAAAACAAGAACCAGGCTGTGGGAGGACATGAGATCAGCATTCAAGATCAAGAACTTCAACTCCTTTAAACATCTACTAGAATACTTGATCGCAAATACCATTCCAAAAACTAAGCAAAAAAACACTGTAAAACACATAAAATCAGTTACTTAGAACCAAAGCGGGAATTGCTGCATCGTCGTAAGCACCAATGCCAACGCCGTGAAACTTTGGCAGAAATGTGGTTTTGAAATCATTGGTACGAGCCCCAAGTCATTCAGGCATCTTCAACTTGGATTGGTGGATACTTATATCATGTACCGAGGGGTGTGAAGTTTAATAGCTGAGAAAGCGTCATATCTAGCCAAAACTACTCTTTTAAGCGTAGTTTTGGCCAGATATAATTTTTTATTTTTGGCCAAAACTAGTATTTTTGACCCAGTTTTGGCCAAAGATAAAGTCATGGAAACCATCATCGCCAGAAAAAGGGAAATTCAGATCCTGCAATCTGCATTGCAAAGCCCTCAAGCTGAGTTGATTGCAGTGTATGGTCGGCGTAGGGTTGGCAAGACTTTCTTGATTCGGAATGTTTATGAAAATGACATTGTAGTAGAGTTTTCCGGAATCAAACAGGTAGGTCTGGCTGAACAATTGGAAAGCTTTGTCCACAACATATCCGAGGCCTTTTATCCCGATACCCCGCTGGCCGTACCCCAAACCTGGTTGCAAGCCTTTCGCTTATTGGGAAAGGGACTAGAGACAAGATCGATCGAAAAAGGTAAATTGGTGATATTCTTTGATGAGTTTCCTTGGTTTGAAACACCTAAATCCAATTTTTTAGCCGCTTTTGACCATTTTTGGAATACCTGGGCCTCACGAAGGCCAAACATTGTGGTAGTGATTTGCGGCTCTGCGGCTTCCTGGATGATCCAGAATGTGGTTGGCAACAAAGGCGGCTTGCACAATCGCTTGACCCAGCGCATTCGGCTTTTACCTTTTAACTTGGCTGAATCGGCTGCTTTTTTACGCCATCAAGGAGTCATTCTCGACCCTTATTCGCTCACTGAACTGTACATGGCAGTTGGTGGAGTGCCTCAATATTTAAAAATTATTCGCGCTGGCGATAGTGTAGCCCAAGCCATTGACCGGGCCTGTTTTACGAATGATGGTTGGCTAAGGGATGAATACAAATTTTTGTACGCCGCACTTTATGACCATCCTGAAAAACACCATGCAGTGATCCACGCTTTGGCTGACAAAGGGGCCGGATTGACGCGAACCGAAATCATGAACGTCTGCAAATTCAGCTCTGGCGGCGGTTTGACCCGCATTTTGGATGAATTAATCGAATCGGGTTTCATTGCTGCTTATCTTCCTTTTGGCAAAACCAACAAAGAAGTGATTTACAAGCTGTGCGATGAATTTTCACTATTCTACCTAAAATTCATGGAAAACAGCAAAGCCTCTGGGACAGGAGCCTGGGCAGCCAAAGCAGATGGTGCTTCCTGGCACAGTTGGAGTGGTTTTGCTTTTGAAAATCTTTGCCTCAAACACGTTGATCAGATCAAAAAAGCCCTGGGCATCAGCGGCGTTTATACTGAGCAATCGGCCTGGCGTTATAGTCCAAAAGAAAAAGATGAAACGGGTGTACAAATTGACCTTCTGATTGATCGCAAAGACAACTGCATCAACCTCATTGAAATCAAATTCTACAAGGATACATTTGTAATTGACAAGGGATATGCTGCTCAATTGCGACAAAAAAGACAGGTTTTCACTGCTAAAACAAGAACTCGAAAGTCCATTTTCTTTACTTTCCTGAGTGTTTATGGTGCAAAGACCAACGAGCACTACTTGGGAACCATTCAGAATCAATTGACGATTGAGGCTTTGATGGAAGAGGTATAACTGTAGATTTTCTCCAAAAAACAAAAGGGACAGCTGCAAAGCCATCCCTCTTTCTTGTCGTTTTCGTTTTGTTCAGTCCTCCTTAATCCGAAGAAAGGGCTGCGGCACCGCCTACGATTTCCAGGATTTCCTTGGTGATCGTTTCCTGGCGGGCTTTGTTGTAGTGGATGCGCAAATCGCGCAAGATATCGTTAGCGTTGTCGCTGGCTTTGTCCATCGCAGTCATGCGAGCTCCGTGCTCTGAAGCGTGGGTATCGAGCAAGAATTTCTGGAATTGGGTCTTCAGGATGCTGGGCACCAAAAATTCCAACAACTCTATTTTGCTTGGCTCGAAGATGTAATCGGCGCGTTTGCCCGATTCACCAGCGGCTTTTTCCAGTTTGGCAACTGGCAAAAACTGCTCAACTTCGGCAAATTGCATCGCAGCGTTGCGGAAACGGCCATAAGCTACATCGACTGCATCGTATTCTTTGCTGACGAAACGATCCATCAGCAAGCTAGATACTTTAGCCACGTTGTCAAAGCTCAAGTCTTCAAATAGGGCCACGTACTCGTTGACAATGTTGCAATCAGCGTAGCGCTTTTTGAAGAACTCGTAACCTTTTTTACCGATGCACAGGATGGTCAGGTTGCCTTTGGCGCGCACCCCTGCGAACTTGCCTTCAACTGCAGCAGCAGCTGCTTTGCACACGTTGGTGTTGAACGCACCGCACAAACCACGGTTGGAGGTTACCACTACAACGCAAGCGCGTTCGATCGGACGTTCTTGCCCGAAAGAAGTAGTTACATCGCCATCGAGATTCGACAGGATGTTGCGCAGCATGGCATTCTGCTTATCGGCATAAGGTCGCATTTGCTGGATCGCACCTTGGGCCTTGCGCAACTTGGCCGCCGAAACCATTTTCATGGCCTTGGTGATCTGTTGCGTGTTGATGACCGACTTGATGCGTTCGCGTACCTCTTTTAAGTTAGCACCCATGGGCTAAAAATATTTCAGGATGTGCAGGGAATACTGGTTTTTGAAACCCGTATTCCCTGCACAAAGCGTATTTAGTAATGGAGCTGAAATAAACCACTCCAATTTGTTTTTGAGATTTAGCAAAAAAAGAACACAACTTCCTTTCATCCAGTTGCTTTTCTTTTTTCACTAAATCCAATTTGGATCGCTTTATTTTTATACGCTCAATTAGAATTGCTTTGACAACTCAGCAGCCAAGGCTTCAACTTTGGCGAGGTCGTCTTTTTCCAACTTACCAGCTTTGAAAGCGGCCAGGGTCTCTGGGTTGCGCTGTTCCAGGCTGGTCAGGAATAGGTTTTCGAACTCGTTCACCTTGTTTACAGGTACGTTTTTCAACAAACCATTGGTTCCCAAGTGGATGATGGCTACCTGCTTCTCGACCGATACTGGAGAGTATTGTGGTTGCTTCAGGATTTCCACGTTGCGCTTGCCTTTTTCCAAAACGCCCAAAGTAGCGGGGTCGAGGTCAGAACCGAACTTGGCAAAAGCCTCCAATTCGCGGTACTGGGCCTGGTCGAGCTTCAAGGTACCGGATACTTTCTTCATCGACTTGATCTGGGCCGAACCGCCTACGCGGCTTACCGAGATCCCTACGTTGATTGCAGGGCGGATACCCGCGTTGAAAAGGTTGGATTCGAGGAAGATCTGACCGTCGGTGATCGAAATCACGTTGGTTGGGATGTATGCAGAAACGTCACCTGCCTGAGTTTCGATGATTGGCAGCGCAGTCAAGGAACCACCACCTTTTACCAGTGGTTGGCCATCGGCACCTTTGGCATTTTTCAATGACTCCGGCAAGTCGTTCATGGTGCGGGCGATCTCATCGTTGTTGATTACCTTGGCAGCACGCTCCAACAGGCGGCTGTGCAGGTAGAATACGTCGCCAGGGTAAGCTTCGCGGCCTGGAGGGCGGCGCAGCAACAGGGATACCTCGCGGTAAGCAACGGCCTGCTTGGAAAGGTCATCGTAAATGATCAGGGCAGGACGGCCAGTGTCACGGAAATATTCGCCAATGGCGGCCCCAGCAAAAGGTGCGTAGAATTGCAGCGGAGCTGGGTCAGCAGCCGAAGCACACACGATCACGGTATAGGCCAAAGCGCCATTTTCTTCTAGGGTTTTGGCTACCTGGGCAACAGTTGATGCTTTTTGGCCAGAAGCTACGTAGATACAGAAAACAGGCTCACCACGGTCGTAAAACTCGCGCTGGTTGATGATGGTGTCGATCGCGATGGCGGTTTTACCCGTTTGGCGGTCGCCAATGATCAATTCGCGCTGGCCGCGACCAATCGGAATCATGGCGTCAATGGCCTTGATACCCGTTTGCAGCGGCTCGTTTACTGGCTGGCGGAAAATTACACCTGGGGCTTTGCGCTCGAGGGGCATTTCATATTTCGCTCCAGTGATGGGACCACGACCGTCAATAGGATGGCCTAGAGTGTTGACTACACGACCTACAAAACCTTCACCTACTTCGATCGAAGCGATGCGTTTGGTACGGCGTACGCGAGAACCCTCGCGAATAGATTCGCTTGAACCCATGAGTACCACCCCTACGTTATCTTCTTCCAAGTTCAAAACGATGGCCTGTACGCCTGTTTCAAATTCAACCAACTCACCGGCCTGCGCACTGGTCAAGCCATAAACGCGGGCAATCCCGTCGCCCACTTGCAGTACCGTTCCGGATTCTTCCAACTCGGCTGCAGAGGCAAATCCGGAGATCTGCTGCTTGAGTATCTGAGAAATTTCTTCTGGTCTTACATCAACCATTGGTATTCAAAATTTACCACCCCCAGGAACTATTGGAGAACCGGGCAGATGAGTGTGATTTTATAGTGTGAGAAAAGCTGTGAAGCTGCTCTCGGGAGTTTTAAATTAACGGCCAACCTGAGATTCATACTGGTTGACACTGAAAACTTTGCGCATTTTTTCCAGCTCGTGGCGAACACTGGCGTCGTACACATGGCCTTCAAATTCGATGACAAAGCCGCCGATCAGTTCAGGATCAACTTTGGTAGCCACCTCCACGTTCGAGAAACCTACAGTAGCTTGTTCCAACTTGGTTTTGATCTGGGCTTGCAATTCAGGCGTGATCTCACCCGCCGTGATGATCAGGGCATTGGAGATTTGCTTCAATTGACGGTATTGGAGCGCGAATTCGTCCACAATTTCAGGCAACAAACCTTCGCGGGTTTTCTGTGCCAGCAAGTCGATGAAGCGAAAACTAAGGTCGTTCAATTTACCTTGCAGCAAGGCTTCCAGTGCACGTTTTTTGCGAGGATACTGGATGATCGGGCTGCGCAAGAACTTGACCAGATCCACGCTGTTCTTCAGCAGTTTGCGCAGCATATCCATGTCCTGGTTCACAGGCTCCAGAACATTTTGTTCCTGGGCCAGCTCGATCAGTGACTTGGCGTAGCGCGATGCGATGCGAGTAACAGACATATCTACTAGTTAAATTTGATTTCCTCCACCAATTGCTTGGTCAGGGCCTGGTTGTCAGCACTGCTTTTGAGTTCTTTGCGAATGAGCTTCTCAGCAATGTCCAAAGCCATTTGGCCAACTTCATTTTTGATGCTGATGCGCAATTCTTCACGCATGTGCTCGACGTCAGTTTTGGCTTCGGCGATCATGGCTTGTACCTGGGTCTTGGCGTCTTCCTTGGCTTTGCCAATGATGGAATCCCTCATGGTTTGGGCTTCCTTCAGGATAACGGTGCGCTGCTCCTGGGCTTCCTTCAGCAATTGCTCATTCTGCGACTTCATTTGACCGATTTCCTCGCGGGCGCGCTTGGCTTCGTCCAGTGCATTTTGGATGTCTCCATCGCGTTTTTTCAGGGCGTTTTGGATAGGGCGGAAAGCCATGCGGCCCAAAACGATCCATACCAACAAGAAAATAAGCGTAGTCCAGAAGATCAGACCTGGATCGGGCTGCATCACAGAAATACCACCGATGAATACGAAATGTGTCATGTTATTTGGCATTTTCGACCGCTTTTACAAAGAGTAGTTCAAAAATTTTGCTTGGTCCAAAATGGCCCCTTTTCGCCCATGCTGCGTTACCAAAATGCTCATTATGCGCTGCATAACTCCGCTTTTGGTGCCTTGCCTAGACAAAAACGTGCTCATTTTTACCTGCAATCCTAATTTTGAACATCCTCTTTAGGACGGAACGAAAGAAAAATTGAGTTGTCAACTTTGGAAAGAGAGGGGGCTGTCGCCAACCGCTTCAGCCCTTTAACTCTTTTTGGCGTAACCCCAAGGGGCTACTATCACAGCATTGCCGTGGGCGATTGATTAACCAGCCAACAGACCAACTACGATGGCAAACAGAGCAGCACCTTCCACCAAAGCGGCGGTCAAGATCATGTTACCACGGATGTCGTTAACGGCTTCTGGCTGACGGGCGATTGCGTCCATAGCCTTGCTGCCAATCAGACCTACGCCGATTCCGGCGCCCAATGCTGCGATTCCAGCTCCAATAGCTCCCATTTCAATAGGATTTATGTTGAAAAATTACTTTCTTAAGAATAACACTTACACAACTTAATGCGCATGTTTGTAGTCATGATCGTGGTCGTGGTCGTGCCCGTGACCTTCATCCACCGCAGCACCGATGTAAGAAGCGGTCAGCAGCGAGAATACGAAGGCTTGCAAAAAGGCCACCAACAATTCGATGAGGTTCATAAAGGCCGTAAAAGCCCCTCCAATCACTGCACCAGCAATGCCACCGCCGAAGTTGGTTCCGTTGTTGCCAAACACAAACACCAGACCAATCAAACTCAAAATGATGATGTGACCTGCGGAGATGTTGGCAAAAAGACGAATCATGAGTGAGAATGGCTTGATCACCAAACCCAAAACTTCCACTGGGGTCAGAATCGTTTTTACCCAAGCTGGGATACCAGGCATCCAGAAGATGTGCTCCCAGTAATGCTTGTTGCCATTGAGGTTAGTGACGATAAAGGCAAAAACCGCCAATACAAAAGTCACCCCGATATTTCCCGTTACGTTAGATCCACCGGGGAAGAAAGGCAGCAAGCCCAACAAATTACAAAACAGGATGAAGAAAAACAAGGTCATGATGAAAGGCATGAAACGCTCGTACTTCTTCTCGCCAATCATCGGCTTGGCCACTTCGTCGCGGATGAAAACAAAGAAAGGCTCAAAGAAAGACTGGATCCCATTGGGGGCCTGGCCTTCGTTGCGCTTGTAGCCTTGTGATACCGCACTAAAGATGAGGATCAGCAGCAGGGCTGCCAACAGCATCGTGAATACATTCTTGGTGATCGAGAAATCGTAGTAGGAAGTAATGCCGCCGCCCATCATGCCACCGTCCCAGGTGGTCGATTTTTCGAGCTTGAATTGCTTTCCTTCGTGCTCGGCGTAGAAAACTTCAACTTCTTTTTCTTTGCCTTTGACCATCATTTTTTCTTTGTGGCCATGTACCCCTTCAATGTGTACTTCGCCCATTGGAAAAGCTGGATCGGCAATGCGGTTGACGCGACCGTGGTTGAGCACATAGCGGTCGATGGCTTTGTGGCCGTGCTCAAATTTGCCAGAAGAAAGGATGGTCCAACCGTGGTCAGCGGCGTAGAGAAAACAAGGAAGTGGAATGTGAATGCCTTTCCAAACGTGGAATTCGTTGGCGTCAGCGATGTGGTGCATCACTGTTCCAACCGGATCGTATTCACCAGCGGCCTCTTCTTCGTGCCCGTGCTCATGGTCTTGGGCACGTACTGCATTCGTTGCAAAAAGACTGATTATCAGCAGAATACCAAAAGCGAGTGCTTGCGTCTTCGTCACTTTCACCTTCCTAGTACTTTTTTAGGGTAAACGCTTTCGCGTAAATCGGTGCAAATGTAAGGACTATGCGCTGCTAAAAAAAATGTAAACTGGTATTTTTTTATCAAATCAATTTTGGTCGAGGGCTTGAAATACAAGCACTTAGGGAAATTGCGCACATTGGTTTGGCAAATGGCGGTGAATTTTGGCTTGGGCGGAATGGCATTTGGCAGGGAGTAGAATGGGCGGAATTAAATTTTTTAGGGGATGTAAACGTTTAATGCCTTGGTCTCAAGTTATACTCCTCCACCACTGGTTTTGTGCAAATCATTGGTCAAAGTGAGTGCTGGTTTGTTCGGTATGTTTTTTTGACATACGATAAACGACTTATTACATATGATTTTAGGGCTCGCTGGGGAAATTTGTCATGACTTAGCTTCTTGTTTGCATGGCTCAAGATTTCTGAAATTTTAAATTGATAAGCTCTTGCCTGTTCTCAGGGGTAAATCCTTGAGAAATAAACTCTTTTCCTCAGCATTCACGTTGGTTATTCTAACATGCCACCCGTTCACGCAGTGTGTCACGCTCTGTGTGAGAACATGACTCACTGCGTGAGCCGTGACATTAAAAAACTAGTTTGAACTGTACAAAACATAAAGTAGTTAAATATAAAAAAATGACAATTTCTCATTAGTTGAGGCTCCTTTGGGCGAGGATACCCAAAATTCCTTACAGATTGAGTTTCTCTCCAATTTGTTGCGCGCTTTCTTTTAAGGTCTGGATGATTTCTTGTTGTCGAAGATTTGTACACCTGTACTCTGGCAAAAATACACTCAAGCCTGCCACAACTAGGTCATTTACTATAATTGGTACCGCAAAACCCCGAATATCACGATTCCCCATAAAGGTGGTAGCTATTCCCTCTTTTTTGATTCTCGCCAAAGTTTCTTTGAGTTTTTCCTTGCTGCTGCCTTCTTCCCAAAGTGCAGAGCTAGGCAGGTCATTGTGTTGAATAAATCGTTCTAACTCTTTTTCCGACAAATAAGCCAATAATAAACGCCCACTCGCTGTTTCGTAAACGTTCCGCTCAGAACGCAGCTTGATCTGAATTTCTTGATCCGAGTTGACCACATGCAAGATATAGCGTTTATAGTTCCTTAGCACACCAAGTAGGCAGGATTCATTGAGCTTCGCAGTAAGTTCCTCCATGACACTACGCGCTGCATTGACCAGGTCTTGACCATAAGGAACTTCATTCGTTAGTCGATATGCATTCGGACCGAGGCGATAGCCTTTCTTTTTGCCAATATGCTCCAAATACCCTCGGTGTACCAGTGTTCGATTGATGTTAGCGGCAGTAGCCTCGTTGAGCTGAAGTTCATCAGCAATCTCTGTAAGAGTGATGGGCTGCCCATTGCGTTGTGCAACCAGCTCTAGAATATCAAAAGCTTTGATGAGAACTTGAACCATGTTAATTGATTATTGTGAAAGTAAAGGTAATAATTTTCTACTCCATTGTGTCAGTTTCAAGGCATGAAAGCTGGCTTTTCAAAGAGGAGATTTTGATTAGAAGCGTTTATACTTTATCATAACGATAGTAAAATACAAAATACAGTATCATTGTAAATTTTATTGCTGAAAAATTTGGCCAGATCGCCAGTGTTTATACTTTTGTATTGTGATACTTTTATTTCACAATAATAAAGTATGTTTTAAAAAATGAAACAAGCCGCACAACATCAGTCATCTTGGTACTTGTGCATAGCACTTTGGCTATGGACAATACCTGCAACTGCGCAAACCATCCGAGGAAAAGCTACCGATGAGACCGGGCAGCCACTTCCAGGTGTAAACATCCTTGAAAAAGGAACAGACAATGGAACCTCAACGCTAATTGATGGAACCTACTCAATTGAAGTACGGTCCACGAATGCCGTTCTAATTGTGTCTTTCATTGGTTTTTTGACCAAAGAACTGACGGTAGGGAATCAAACTACGATAGACATCCAACTTGAGCCAGATGAAGCACAACTCAACGAGGTAGTGGTAGTTGGATATGGTACCCAGAAAAAGAAAGATTTAACGGGCTCAGTAGCATCCGCCAATCTCACCGCATTCAAAGAAGCTCCGAACGTCAGCATACTCCAATCATTGAAGGGATCTTTACCAGGCTTAACCATCAGCCAAACCAACCGCGCAGGGCAAGAGGCTTCCATCAATATTCGGGGAACGTCCACCTTAAATGGCAATACGGCACCTTTGATTATTGTCGATGGGATCATTTTTAGCGGTCGGCTATCTGACATCAACCCTGCCGATGTGGCCAGTGTAGATGTACTAAAGGATCCCAGCAGCAAGGCAGTATATGGCTCGCAAGCTGCAAATGGGGTGGTATTGGTGACGACAAAAAACGGACGTCTTGCTCAAAAGCCAACCATTACTTACTCGAACAACTATGCAGTATCATCCCCTACGGTAAACGCTCGATTGCTCAACCGGGATGAGTTTTTGGACAAAGTAAGGAATATTGAATACCGGAATGCTTTCACCCAGGCTTCTGGTTATACCGAACGAAATCCAGCCTGGACTTTTGCCAATTCGGATTTTTTGCCACCTAACATCGCAGGAGCGAATACCAACAATGATTTTGATTGGTTTGGAGCACTTACTCAGAATTCATTGATCCAAAACCATGCATTGGGCTTATCTGGCGGGTCTGACAAAACCAGCTATTTCCTATCGGCGGGCTATACCAATGAAAAAGGATACATTAAGAACGATGACTACAAACGCTACACCATTCGTCTGAATCTGGACAATTCCATTACGAAATGGCTCACAATAGGCGTAAATACCGCTGCTACATTCACCGATTTTTCGGGCGATGCACCCAGTATGGACAATATTGTGACTACCAGCCCTTTGGTCACTCCGACTGATGCCAATGGTGATTGGGTCATCAACCCTTTGGGTGATGTGAACGTCAATCCATTTTTGAATTCCCTTTCGGACAACTCCGAATTGCAAAGTCGCTTGGTAGGGAATTTCTATACGATTCTCAAGATTCCAGGCGTATCGGGTTTGAGCTACCGGGTCAATTTTGGGAATAACCTGAAATACTTCCAATCTTTTTCCTCTACCCCTTATGGTGCAGGACGTACGGGTGAGGCTTTCAAAAATGATGCGACCCAGTATGAACAAACCTTGGACAATATCCTGAACTATACCAGAACTTTTGGCAAACACAACATCAATGCTACGGGGGTATATGGATACAATACTGCTGACTTCAACCGCACTTCTGCTCGGGGGACTGGATTTTCCGATTTGAATTTGTCTTACAATAACTTGGCTTTGGCCACCGTCCAGAAGATTGAATCTGAAGCGTGGGACGAAGCGTTGCTTTATCAGGTAGGTAGCTTAGCGTACAGTTATGATTCCAAGTATCTGTTCAAAGCCACAGTTCGCCGGGATGGATTCAGTGGTTTTTCCCAAAACAACAAAACTGGAGTTTTCCCTTCCGTTGGTCTAGGTTGGGTACTTTCGCAAGAAAAGTTCTTCAATATCCCTGCCGTAAACTTCTTTAAAATCAGAGGCAGTTATGGCGAAAACGGCAATAAGGTAGCACGCTACAGCTCATTGGCAAGGGTATTGGCCGAAGAAAGCTCAAAGTATGTTTTTGGTGATGGGGGAGGTACTGCCATTGGTCGGTCGGTAAGTACCCTGGCCAATTCGGATTTGCGCTGGGAGAGAACCGAAGGATATAACATCGGGGTCGATTTTGCATTGTTTGACAATCGAATTGATGGCAACGTAGAGTACTATAATTCCAATACCAATGATTTGCTTTGGTCGCAAGTATTGCCTCAAACTTCAGGTTTCGCCAATGTACTTACCAACATTGGAGAACTCAATAACAAGGGGATTGAATTCCTGCTGCATGCCATCCCAGTAAAAAGCGAACACTTCAGCTGGGATGTAACGGTCAACTTTTCACGCAACATCAACAAAATTGTACGGCTATTGGGCGAAGACCTGAATAATGATGGTAAAGAAGACGATTTGATAGCCAGCGGGTTATTCATCGGCCAACCCATCGGCACCGTTTTCAACTATCAGGTAGAGGGGCTTTGGGGCCTGGAAAATGGTCGCCCAGCTGGTTTTGATCCAGGTAGCTATCAGATCAAAGACCAAGACGGGGACGGCAAAATTTCACCTGACAAGGATCGTGTCATCCTCGGACAAAGGGAGCCCGCCTATACGTTTGGTATTCAATCAAATCTAACTTTCAAAAGGCTTACCCTACGCTTGTTCATCAATTCTTTTCAAGGTGGCAACAATGCTTATTTAGCTGCAAACCACCTGGATGGATACAATGGTACAAAGGGAAATGCTTCTAATTCCAACTCATTCAACTTTGCTCAATATTGGTCTCCCAACAACCCAGACGCAAAGTATGCCAACCCTTGGGTAGGCACTCCTGTACCCAGCGCGAGAAGGTACTACCAACGAAATTTCACACGACTACAGGATGTCTCCTTGTCTTATAACTTAGACGACAAGCTGTTGGAAAAACTGAAGATTCAGAGCATGAAGTTTTTTGTAAGTGCTAAAAATCCGCTGACCCTCACTCAGTGGGAAGGTTGGGATCCCGAAACCGGGCAAGGAGTGTCCTCTCTTCAACCCTTTCCGGTACTGAAATCCTACGCGATGGGCTTGGAACTTTCTTTCTAATTTCAAATGCAGTCAACAATGAAAAATACGCTCAAAATATTTCTTTTAGCCAGTGCACTATTCGCCAATGCAGGTTGCAACGAAGAGGAATTCTTAAATGAGGTACCCAAGGATTTTTATAGTCCGGAGAACTCCTACATTACCGAAGCCAACTTCAATGCGGCTTTGACCGATTTGTATGCACGTGTCCGTGCCATTCAAAGTGTGAATGGAGGGGCTGATTTTTATTCGGAAGTGATCGGTACCGATCTGGCCTTCAATGCCCGTTTGGACAATGCCCGCATTGGAAATTATTCTGCCGCAATTATCCCTCAAGGCGCTATTCCGCGCTACCATTGGCTGAGTTGGTATAAAATCATCTCCAACGCCAATACCATCATTGGCCGATTGCCGCGTTCCCAAGTGAGTGACGCACGCCAAAAAGTCATTGCTGGGGAGGCCAAACTATTCAGGGCATGGTCCTATCGTCAGTTGGTCTATCTATTTGGTGGAGTGCCTTTGATCTTGGAAGAAGCAACAAAACCTAAATCCGACTACACACGGGCGTCAAAGGATGAGGTGCTCAAGCAAATCGTAGCCGATGCTACGGAAGCGGCTAACAGCCTGCCAAACGTGGCTGCAGTAATAGATGGCCGCCTGAGCAAGGCCGTAGCCAATCATTTGTTGGCAGAAACCTACATTTCTTTGAAAGATTATGACAAGGCCATTGCCGCCGCTACTGACGTGATTCAGAATTCCAGTTTGAGTTTGATGAAAGATCGTTTTGGTAGCTTACGCACCCAGCCTGGTGATGTATTCTATGACTTATTCAGGGTAGGAAACCAAAACCGCAAGTCTGGAAATATGGAAGCCATTTGGGTAATTCAATACGAGTTAGACATCATTGGTGGCGTACTCACTTCCGCAGGGAGCCCTATGAATCAGCAAGAGCGCGTAATTGCCCCAGCCGTATTCTCTATTGTTGATCCCGATGGAAAACCTTCCATGAACAAGAACTTATCGGCTTCTACCCTCAACAGCGGTGGCAGAGGCGTTGCATTCGTGCAACCTACGGATTATTGGACTTACGAAGTATGGGGCTTGGATCCAGCCAAAGATAACCGCATCGTCACCTCACCGGATATTCGCACTTCCCCCTTTAACATCGTGCGTGATTTTAAGTACAACAATCCGGCGTCGCCTAATTTTTTTGGAAAAAGCTTGATTGACTTTCCAGCCAACAACTGGAAGGCTCAACGCTGGAGATGGTATCCCTATCCCAGCAAAATTACTACCCCTGGCCAACATCCAGCAGGCGTAATGGATGACCCCGCTTTGCTGACCTTAAAATCCATTGCTGGGCCAACTTTTCGGGACATGTACATGATCCGTCTGCCCGAAACCTATTTCCTGCGCGCCGAAGCCTACCTTTTAAAAGGGGATGCCGCAAAAGCAGCTGAAGACCTAAACGTGGTTCGCAGCCGCGCCAAAGCCATTCCAGTAACACCCGCCGAAGTAACCCTTGACTATATTTTGGACGAAAGAGCACGGGAATTAATTTTTGAAGAAGACCGGCGAGTGACTTTGCAACGAATGGGTAAATTGGTGGAAAGAGTACGTAAATACAATCCACTCAACAAGGGCAACATTCAAGATTATCATGCGCTTTTCCCGATTCCATTCTCGGAGATTGAGGCAAATAAAGACGCAAAATTGGAGCAGAATCCAGGTTATTAGGTTTTGTTAAACTGTAGACTTTATGGACATTTATTTTATGGTCTATAAAATCTAACGTACTATTTGTTTTTCATACAGAAGTAGAAGGTCAGCAAAACCTTTGCTGACCTTTTTTCTTCTTTTGATCTTTTGCAAAAGCTTGTCCTGCTCACATTTCGGGTCCCCAAAGACTGAATTGCCGCGATTCTTTGCCTCTTTTAGCGAAAGATACCGTGTGGCGTACCAGCCCCGGATACCCTACAAAAAGCGGCTTCAGTTGACGAGAAATCTTCATTTTTGTCTCGAAACCGCTTGACTAAGTTTTTACGATCTTTTTAAATTGTGGACAATGAAGCCATTCGTATGCTTGTTCATCTTTATTTTAATGCTTGGACTTGTCCAGGCACAGCCTGCATTGAAAAAAAACGAACCAGCTATTGCCACTGCCTCAAAAAGGGCAATGAGGACTCAAACCATCGCCAAACTCGTGCTGAACAAAGGCTTGCGCGATATGGATTTAGGTCTATATCCTGGTAGCCTATTGATGCATGGCATGAGTGAACTCGCTGTTTTGCAAAAAGACCCCCAATTGCTGAACCAGGCGCTTGCTATTTTTGGAGATTTCAAAAGCAAGAAAATTGATGGTCGGGGCAGTTTCATCAGCTACAAAGCGGGTGGAAGCGGCGCAGCTTATCTGGATTACTTGCGCAAAACCGAGCAACTTTCCGAACAGGTAAGGAGTCACGCTGATAAAATGTTCAAGGAACAAAAGCGCTCATCGGAAGGCATCCTGACCGCCGTTTGGGTCAAGGATAGTCTTGACCAAATTTTTATCGACATTGCCTTTGCAGTTACACCTTACCTGTTGTATGCTGGTTTGCGATACGACCAGCCAGCATACGTAGATGCGGCTGTTTTTGAAACCCTAGAGTTGTTCAAGATTCTCCAGGATCCCAATGGCCTCATCCACCAGGCGCGGGGCTTTACTGGCTTGAACATCATTTCTGAAGACAATTGGAGCCGAGGAAATGGCTGGGGTGCTTTTGCACTGGCAACTTTGGTACGCGATTTGCCCGATACCCATCCCCGCAAAAAAGAAGTCAATGAACTGGCTAAGCGTTTTTTTCAGGCGGTATTGAAATTTCAAGACCAGGATGGACTTTGGCACCAAGAGATGAGCGACCCCGGCTCTTATGTAGAAACTTCGGGGACGGGTTTGCTCCTTTTTGGGATCGGTATTGCTATCGAAAAAAACATCCTGGATCGATCCTACTTGCCAAAATTCACCAAAGGGCTGAGCGGTTATTTGGCCTACATCAATCCCGATGGTTCAGTGAGCCATACCTGCGCAGGCTGCCTCAATCCTGGCAGAGGGACCAAGCAGGATTACATGAAAAAAATGTGGGAATACAATGACCACCATGCCTTTGGCCCAGTAGTATTGGCCTTTACCCAAGCCGCCAAACTAGGCATAAAACGGATCAAACCGCTCAAGCCAATGGGGTGTTACGCCCAAAACTCCAACATGCCGCGCACTTACCTGCGTTATTTGCCTGAAGCCAACCAAAACATTGCCTGGGAAAATGACCGCATTGCCTTTCGGGTATATGGACCCGTGGTCAAGGACCGGGTTAGCAGTGGCATTGATGTATGGACAAAATCGGTGAGCTATCCCATCATTGATAAATGGCATAAACTCAATGCAGAAGGCAAAGATTACCATGAAGACCGGGGCGAAGGTTGCGATTTTTTTCATGTCGGTTTTGGGCGCGGTAACGGTGGAACTGCCATCTGGTTCCAGGATAAACCGCACATCTCCCAGCCTTATACTACCCATAAAGTACTAAAAAACACCCCCACCGAAATTGCTTTTGAATTGACTTTTGCACCCTGGGAAGTAGCAGGATTTAAGGTGTCTGAACGCAAGGTCATCAGCATGACCATGGGTACCAATTTCTTCAAGGTGGTCAGTACTTTTGACACGGATTACCAGGGTCCACTGACGATAGGCATCGGAATTTCATACGCAAAAACCCCCGAAATAATCACCGACCAGATCAATGGTTTGCTCAGTATTTGGGAACCTTATCAACCTGAAAACGGAGAATTGGGAACCAGCATAATCGCCAAGCCAAGCGATGTACAAGGGTTTAAGGTCCATCAAAAAGAACAATTCATACTGCTCAATGCCCGTGCAGGAAAGCCCATGACTTACTACGTGGGGGCTGGTTGGAGCAAAAGTCCACAGTTCAAAACCAAGCAGGATTGGCTGACCTATGTCGAAGCTGAGATCTCAAAACTGAAATTTTAAGCAATGAAAAAACTCCTGCTCCTTTTATGTTCAGTTGCCTTGGTACAGGCCCTCAGTTTTGCCCAAAACATTGACACGTCCAGCAATCGGGTCAAAACTGATTTTACCATACCGCTCAAACGCATCGGCACCATCAAGCCTAAAAACGCCAGTGAAATCAATGCTTCCAACTGGATCATTGGCTGCGAAACCCTGGATCGCGACCTGACGGATTACGAGCAATACAAAACCTATCTTGCTCCCCTGGGCATCAAACGGCTGAGAATGCAGGCAGGCTGGGCCAAAACGGAGAAAATAAAAGGCCAATACGATTGGGCCTGGTTGGACAAGATCATTAACGATGCAGCCAGTCGTGGTTTGCAGCCTTGGCTGGAAACCTCCTACGGCAATCCCATCTATTCTGGTGGCGGCGGCATCAACCTGAGTGCGGGCATTCCAACATCTGAGGAAGCTTTGCAGGCCTGGGACAAGTGGGTGGAGGCTTTGGTTACGCGCTACCAAGGCAAAGTAAAAGAATGGGAAATCTGGAATGAACCCAATTTTGGTGACAACGAAATCAATCAAGCAGAGAAAGTAGCGGATCTAAATATGCGCACGGCTGAAATCATCAAAAGAATCCAGCCAGGTGCCAAAATATCGGGATTATCGATGGGGCATATCGACCTCAAATATGCGGATGCCTTTTTTAAGGCGATCCATGCCAAAGGCAAAATGAAGTTGTTTGACAACATGACTTACCACGACTACGTGTACAATCCCGATGCCAACTATGATCACGTGGCAGCATTGCGCAGGCTGCTAGACAAATATGCTCCTGGTGTGAAATTGCGTCAGGGTGAAAATGGCGCACCCTCTTTTAGTGGTGGTGGAAGGGGAGCGCTGGGTGATTATGACTGGAGCGAAGTATCCCAGGCCAAATGGATTACCCGCCGCATGTTGGGCGATTTGGGACACGACATTGAATCTAGTATTTTGGGTATCATCGACATGAATTACGCCATTACCAATGCGCCGATCAAAAGAATGAATGTAAAAGGGATCATTGAATCGGACTCCAGTAAAAGAGCCGTTCGACCAAAAATCGCCTACTATGCCATGCAAAACGTAACTTCTATTTTTGATGACCGGCTAAAGCGCATCGTCAAATTATATCCTACTTCTAACGCCAATGCCACCGTAGTTGCAGGTGAAGTCAAATACAACAAAAGCACGGATCGAAGCCTGTCTGTATATGGCTACGAAGACCAAAAATCAAAAAAACAAGCTTACACCATCTGGATGGGCGAGGCCATTCCTACCAATACCAACCATACCCGTGAGATTAACCTCAGCTTTTTGAATGGCAATTTTGAATACCCCGTTTATGTCGATATCCTCACAGGCGGAGTTTATGAAATCCCCATTACCCAGTGGAGCAAACAAGCCAATACCTACACGTTCAGCGCTATACCGGTATACGATTCACCCATTTTGATCATCGATAAGTCGCTGATAAATTTTTGAGCCATGAAAAAACTGCTGAGTTTATCTCTTTCGATATGTTTATTGGGCTTTGCCCAGGCTCAAACCGAATGGAAAATTGTTGGCCAACTCAAAACCCGCAATGCAAAAGACATCCAGAACAGTACCTGGTCTATTGGTGGCGAAACCCTTGACCGCGATTACACCGATTATCAGTCGTACAAGACCTACCTCGGTCCACTCGGAGCCAAACGCATCCGCTTGCAGGGTGGCTGGTCCAAATGTGAAAAAATCAAGGGGGTCTATGATTTTGCCTGGTTGGACGCCGTGATTCCTGATGCAGCCAGTCGCGGGCTTGCGCCCTGGGTAGAATTGTCTTACGGTAATCCGATTTATGAAGGTGGCGGCGAAGCCAAATTAGCCGGACACATTCCTTCCTCGCCCGAAGCCTTGGCCGCCTGGGACAAATGGGTGCGCACGATGGTTACTCGTTATCAAAAATACGTGCCCGAATGGGAAATTTGGAACGAGCCCGACTTGAATCCCAGTCACACTGGTAGCGAAATTGGCGAATTTTATGTACGTACCGCCCGAATTGTCAAAGACATTCAACCCAATGCCAAGCTGATTGCCTTGGGCATGGCAAGTGTGACCAAGCTCGACTTTATGAAAGATTTCATGGAGTCCATTAAACGAAATAACGCCCTGGATTTGATCGACATCCTGACCTACCACGGCTATGCGCCCAACCCAGATAGCTCTTATCCTCAAATTGAAAAATTGCGGGAATTGGTTTGGAGTTATAAGCCTGATGTCGCGTTCATGCAGGGTGAAAACGGAGCACCATCTACCCCTAGCAATGTTACCATTGGCGCAATGCGCCAATACGACTGGTCTGAACTAACCCAAGCAAAGTGGGACTTGCGGCGCATGCTCGGTGATCATGGTCGTGGCATTGCCACCAATTTGTTTACCATCAGTGACATCCACTATGGCCCTGGCGACCATATGCTAGGCGTAAATACCAAGGGATTGCTTAAAACCAATCCAGATAAAACCATTGAGCGACCCAAGTTGGCTTACAAGGTAGCTCAACACGTTTTTTCGCTTTTTGATGCCCAAATTGAACTGCTAAAAACCAAACCGACTACTGACCAACCGAGTGTGTATGCCTTTCAATACCAGCACAAAGCGAAAGGTGGCAGCCTGGCCACGCTCTGGAGCGGTGAAGCCCGTCCTGCGGATACCTACGAGCCAAAATTGACGACCATTTCAGTGGTTGGAACTTTTAAAAAGCCCGTATTAGCGGATTTGATTACCGGAAAGGTTATCGAAATCCCCAAAGACCAATGGAAAAAAACCGGAAACCAGTTTGTCTTTAGCGACATACCGATCTCCGATTATCCGGTTGTACTGGCCGACAAAAGCATTCTATCGATAAAATAAGGAACAACAATGAATCAACTACAAATACTCGACTACGCTGCAATTTTGTTGTACATGGTAATGGTATCCGGAATTGGCCTTTACCTGGGCCGCTATGTCAAAAACATCAACGATTATTTCAAAGGTGGGAACTCCGTTTCCTGGGTGGCCAATGGCATCAGCAATTTTATGACCATGTTCAGCACCTCGATCTTTGTGGCGTATGCGGGCATTGCCTACACCCACGGACTAGTGGCCCTTTCGGTGATTTGGTGTTCGGTTCCTCCCTCCATATTTGCAGCGATGGTGCTGGCTAAACGCTGGCAACGCGCCGGAATCATAAGCCCCGTTGAGTTCTTGGAAACGCGATTCAATGCGCCCGTCCGACAGATCCTCTCCTGGGGCGGAGTTGGGTTTAAAGTGCTGGATGAAATGATCAAATTGTATGCCTTGGGGCTTTTCGTAGCCACGGCTACACAAATCCCTCTGGAAACCGCAATTCTTACCTGTGGTGTTGTGGTGGTGGTTTATACCGTTGCAGGGGGCTTGTGGGCTGTAGTGGTTACGGATGTAGTACAATTCATCATTTTGGGTTTGGCGACCATCATTTTATTGCCCTTGTCGTTGCACGCAGCAGGCGGTATTTCCAATATGCAAGCGCACTTACCGGAACACATGACTTTTACCAATGGCCCCAAAGGGCAACCTGTTTACCTGGTGGTGTATTACGTCATGGTGTTGATCAAGTACTGCGGAAACTGGGCATTCATGCAGCGCTTTTACAGCGCCGAAACCGAAGCTGATGCCCGCAAAACAGGTTGGTTGTCGGCGTCTTTATTCCTTTTGTTTCCAATTGTTTTTTTGTTGCCAGCCATCGCTGCACGGGTTATTATTCCTGACTTGAAAGACCCCGAAATGGCCTACGTCAGTGTGTGCATGAAGTTACTTCCGCAAGGTCTGATGGGCTTGATGATTTCAGCCATGTTTGCGGCCACAATGTCCACGCTGAGTGCCGAGTATAACGTTACCGCTAGTGTCATTACCAGCGATATTTACCAACGCTTATTTAAGCCCCGTGCTACTTCAAAAGAGCTACTTTGGGTAGGTCGCTTGTCCAGCATTGGTTTAGGTTTGATGGTGACTATCGGGGCATTGTTTGTTGGTGGATTTGGTGGAGCTTTTGAAGCCAATAAGTTATTCACGGGGTTGTTTGCTATTCCAATGGTCATTCCATTGGTTTTTGGTGTCCTGATGCACAGACCGAATCCTACAGGAGCCATAGGTGCTGTGGTTGGCGGTGTAGTAGTCGGCCTGGTCTTGAATAGCTATTCCGGGCTAAAATGGGAAGTTGCCACCCTCATCGAAATCCTGGTTTGTTTTATCATTTTTTGGGGCTCCGGCTTTTTGACAAACCGAGACCTAAGTTATCATGAGCGGGTCAAAGCCTTTTTTGCTAAATTAGAACGACCAAGTGTAGTCGTGAAAACAAGCACAGAAAACGATATGCATCCGATCCTCCAACGGCTGTACGCCATTGCACTGGCCAGTACGGGCGTACTGTTTGTCATTCTAGGGATGCCCTCGGTAGCAGTGTACAGTGGAAAAATGGCGATAACAGTTGGGGTAATTTGTTTGCTCACCGCGATTTTTTTGTTCAGGTTTAGAAAAAAACAAAAAGCACTAATGCTCTAATGGAGCGTAAAAAAATAAGGTAATCGGATTTGGGTATAGTGAAAAAAATAAGCAACTGACTGAAAGAAGGTTGAGTTCTTTTTTTTGCTAAACCTCAAAAGCAAATTTGTTCACCTTTTTTAGCTCAAATACAAAAATAAAATCAAATGTCATATTTAGAAAACAAGGTAGTTTTCATCACTGGTGCCTCTGGAGGAATTGGGAAAGCTACTGCACTAATGTTGCTGGGATCTGGCGCGAAAGTGTTTGATTTTAGCCGCACCCACCAATTGAGTGACGAAGTGTCTCACGAAAACCTACGTTCATTTAAGGGTGATGTCAGTGTTGAAGCAGAGGTTCGGGCGGGCTTTGCTGCCTGTATTGACACTTTCGGCACGGTAGATGTTTTGCTGAACAATGCAGGTCTAGGGCTACTATCCACCGATTTGGCAGAAACCAATCTCGACACTTTTGAACAAATGATGAACGTCAATGTACGTGGCGTATTTCTGTGTAATCGGGAGGCTTTGAAAATCATGAAACCTAAACAGGCAGGGCATATCATCACCGTGATCTCCATGGCGGGACAACGTACCAATCCCAATGCCCCCATTTATTGTGCTTCCAAATTTGGTGCCCGGGGACTCAATAGCGGCCTAGCTGATCAAGCTTTAAAACTTGGTATCAAAGTAACGGACATCAACCCTGGTCCTACTGATAGCAATTATTGGGGTGATCGACAGGTGCCCCGCGAAAAATTTTTGAAAGTAGAGGATGTAGCGCGGGTCATCGTGTTTGTGCTTAACCAACCCGAATACATGCTGATTCGGGAGGTTAATTTTGACAACATGAAATTTTTAGCATAATGAATCAGAACGGAAAAACTGCACTTTCTCCTTTCCCAATTCCGGTTGCGGAAATGCGGAAACGTTACCTGAAACTATACACTGGTGCGGTAAACGATGTGCTGAGGTTCAATTATCAAATGCATGCCACCAGTTTACCTGCTACTTTTACTCCTTTGCGGGAAGAAATGAAGCTGGTCGGATTGGCCTTTACCGTCAAAGGTGGCCCCGATATTACTACTGAGGGTGAATTTGAAATGCGCGCCGAAATGCTCGAAGCCTTGCATGAGGACGCGGTAGTGGTATGGGATTGTACCGGAGATACCATTACCTCACAATGGGGCGAGGTAATGACCATGGCTGCTATGAAAATTGGCTGCCGAGGTGCTGTCATCAATGGCATAAGAGATACCCAGGCCATTTTAGATCAAGGGTTTCCCGTGTTTCACAAATACAAAGCCAATACCGGGATGCTTGGGCGTTTTCGCCTGTACCATTACCAAAGGCCCGTGCTTATGGGTGAAGTCATTGTTAAACCTGGCGACTGGGTTTTTGGTGACATCGACGGGGTGATTTCGATTCCACAGGGAATTGCCTATGATGTGTTGATTGCCGCTGAAAAACTTTTGGTGAAAGAAGACGACATCCGCGGAATGGTAGAGAGTGGGATGACTCCAACTGAGGTAGTCAAAAACGGGGGGTATTTCTAAATGTTTCAAGATGCCAATATTTCTCAGCGATAGCGAAAAAGCCATCATCCTTAGCGAACGCAACAACCGTAATTCCTTGGTATTGATTTTTTTCAATGCGCTACAAAGCCGGGTGTACGAGCGAGTGAATTGGGGAGATTTGTTGGGTCCCAATGCAACCACAATTTGGTGGCATTCCGCCGCTGAATACCTTTCCGACGCCGCAATGAGCTATGCCTTGCAACCTGCTCCAGAATTGGCCCGTTGGATCAACACTGTTGCACTCGAAATTGTCCGCAAACCTGCTTATGATTGGGTCGGCCCCGAGTTTCGGGATCACAGCGAACCTTTGACTGGACACCTCGAAACCGCCCACCTTTGTTGGGGGCTATCCGCTGTGTACGATTTAGCAAACGCGGCCTTTACAAGTACTGAATTACAAGAAATCCGCAGCGCCTTGCAGGAAAAAGGACTTACCCTTTGTCGGCGCTGGCTGAACAAAAATCACCATTTGGCCAATTGGAGAAGCATCTTGGCCAGTGGGGCAATCGTTGCCAGCGTTGTTTTGGAGGATGAAGCTACGCTCACTGAGCTATTGCCCGAACTTGAGCTTTGCTCGCAAGCCCTGCAAGCTGATGGTTCATACGGCGAGTCTCTTCAATACGGCAATTATCTAGGTCTGGCCTTGACCTTTGCCCATGAAGCCGTATTGCGGGGATTTCCCCAGCTATTTGATGCGGCCTTGACCAATGATATCAGCAAATGTATTCCCTGGTTTGCGACCAGCATGTTTTACCAAAAGCCCTTACCTGGTTGGGGAGAAGAGCCTCGCGCCAGAGCGGCAAATTTTAATGACAGCGCTGCCATTTTCCGACCCTCTGGCGATCTGTTGTTGTACGTTGCTGCGCGCAGTGGGGTAGATATTGAGCAGGGCTTGGCCCGGTGGCTTTTTGAACAATACTATGTCTCCTCTCCCACTCAGGGTCCGCACGATTTGGCCACCTTGGGGATGCGAAACGACTGGGGCTTTTTGACACTGCCCTTACTCTGTTATCCTGTCAAAAGTACATCTCCCGAACAGGCCCGTATGCCCCTATCTAATTCCTTCACCAATGGCAATGCCTTCATTCGGGATGCCTGGAATGGAAAAACCATCGTTGCCATCAATGGCGGCAGCGAAGCACTCAATGGCCTAGGGCATTTGCACGGTGATTTGAACAGTTTTATATTGGTACACCAGCAAGATCGTTTGTTGGCCGACCCTGGACATAGCTGCTACCGCAACCTGATTCATGGCCTGGAAAGTAGCTCCCAAACCCACAATACCTGCACCTTTTTGATTGAAAAAGAAGCCCTTGGTTTGCAGGAAGATTTGGCCAAAGCAGCTTTGTTGGAGCAAAAAAGTGTATTCCCCCGCCGGGTAATCCGCAATGGTCAAGCTGGTGAACCCATCCTCAGGGGCGACCGGCGTTTGATTTGTGCCCAAGATGAGGTAGTATCGGTGGTAGGGGCAGAAGTCGGAAAAGCTTATGGTAATCCAATCGAAACTTTTTCTCGCTTTTGGATACTGGCGGGCAGTCATGTTTTGTTCGTGATTGACCACATTACCGCCCAGCAACCCGTAACCACCCTTTGGAATTGGGTGATCAATAACCGGGATGGTCAAACGCAGTGGCTAAAAGAACAAAACACCTTGACCATAAAACGCCCCCGAGCAGGCATGAAACTTTTTCAGGGCGGAAAAGGCACTTGGTCTTATCCAGTATATTGTTTTTTGCACGATGCTTACCACCCAGAGCCCAATCAACTGGGCGAAGGCCGCTCAGGAACAGGCTTATTGTTTCGATTTACGGAAAAAGAAGGCCAAGGGGCACGGACCGTGGTACACACTTTCGCCTTGGATGAACCAGGTCAACTGGATCAATGGCAATTGGAAGCCGATGCCAATAACTACACCCTCAAAAGTGATACGCGCAAGTGGACTTTGCAGTTGCATGATGAGCAGGCAGGGGCTTTTTCGATCGTGTCGGGGCATGGGCGGCAGTGGGATATTGTGTTGAAAGGCACTCACTATGAGTTACAAAAAAACAAACATGACAGCACAAGAAAAAAACACGCCTTCTGAACTTGGCATCCTCGGCATTGACCACCCTGCTGTGGCCGCCAACGACGTTGAAAAACTAAGCGACTGGTACTGCACGGTACTAGGCTACGAGCCCTGGTTTCAGCACCCCAAACCTGTATGGATGCTCAAAGCACCTGACGGGACCTTACTCGAGATCATGCCCAAAGATGACTCATCGCGCCCTTCCCGAACCACTTGGACCCCAGGCTGGTCACACCTGGCCTTGCGGGTACAAGACATTGAAACCGCCATTGTTTACCTGGATCAGTGTGAAGTAAAATGGGGTGGAGAACTTTCACCCGCTATTGGTGGTGGGCGAGTTAGAAATTTCTTTGACCCGGAAGGCAACCTCCTGCAAATTTTAGAACGCCCACGGTACCAGTAGTGGCACCCGCAAGGTTTAACACACCATGCAGCGGGGAATGTCATGCCAAACTAACGTAACTAAATGAATATGCACCCATTCAAAATCAACGGAATCGATCACCCAGCAGTTGCTGCGGAAAATGTAGAAACATTGGCAAGCTGGTACTGCGAGGTATTGGGCTATGAACATTTGTTTCACGACCCCCGACCCATTTGGTTGCTCAAAGCCCCCGACGGGACCATCCTCGAAATTTTACCCATTGATGGCAACCCAAGGCCAGTGCGCACCAACCTCACTCCGGGTTGGTCTCACCTGGCTTTCAAGGTCAACGACATTGAAGCCGCCATCCAGCACCTGGATGCTCACAACATCATCTGGTCGAGTCCACTTTCTCCGGCTACTGGAGGAGGAAAAGTGCGCACTTTTTTTGACCCCGAAGGCAATGTCTTGCAGCTAGTGGAACGACCCTAAATCATTTGTACAAAAACGTACTGAAGCGTACAAAACATAAATCATGGATGCACTTTTTTACGAAGGAAACCACTCCTTCCACATCAAGGCTATTGAAAAACCACCCTTGCAAGCTGGCGACGTCCGCCTAAAAGTGGCTTATGTAGGCATATGTGGCACCGATGTACACATTTACCACGGCAAAATGGACGCTCGGGTAAAGCCGCCCCAAGTGATCGGACACGAGGTTTCCGGCGTGATCGATGCCATTGGCGAAGGAGTAGAAGGTTGGGCCCTTGGAGATAAAGTCACCGTACGCCCCCTTAATCCAGGTGCTGAGGTGCCCGCAGACAATGGTTATCGTCACATTGGTCAGCACCTCAAATTCATTGGCATTGACTCGGCTGGGGGCATGCAACAATTCTGGAATGTGCCCGCTTTTACCTTGCACCGCTTGCCTGAAAATTTATCACTTACGCTTGGTGCATTGATCGAGCCCTTGGCCGTCGCCTGTCATGATGTGCGTTTGGGAGAACTGAAAGCAGGAGAACACGCCGTAGTCATTGGTGGAGGGCCTATTGGGCTGTTGATCGCATTGGTAGCACGGCAAAAGGGGGCTAAGGTCTTGGTATCCGAGGTCAATCCAAACCGCATTGCCTTCATCCAGTCTCTGGGCATCCAAACCGTGAATCCACTTGAACAAGAACTGGTGCAGGCAGTGGATGCTTTCAGCGGAGGAGCCATGGCCGACGTGGTGTTTGAGGTGTCAGGTGTACAAGCCGGGGTTACAGCGATGACACAAATTCCCAGGGTGCGGGGGCGAATCGTAATGGTGGCTATCCATTCCGAACCCAAAGCTGTGGACCTTTTTCGCTTTTTCTGGCGTGAAATCAAACTCATTGGAGCAAGGGTTTATGAGCCGATAGACTTTGACGAAGCCATTGCACTGGCTGCCACTGGAGACTTGCCACTGGACAAAATGATCACCCAAGTTTCTCCCTTGAGTGCAGCTCAGGAGGTTTTTGAAACCATTGACCAAAACCCAGCAGGGATGAAATATTTGCTGGAATTGGGGTAAGAGCCGGAAGGGTATTAATCGAAACTTATCATCGAAACAAAATGAAAGCTTTAGCACTTTTTGACCTTACTGGAAAAATTGCCCTCGTTACGGGCTGCAAAAGGGGAATTGGCAAAGCCATGGCCATTGCCTTGGCCGAAGCTGGCGCTGATATCATCGGGGTTTCTGCTTCGCTAGAATTGACAAATAGCGAGGTCGAACGGGAGGTAAGCGCCCTGGGTCGTAATTTTTACGCTTATCAATGCGATTTTAAACTCCGCAATGACCTGTATGATTTCATCAATAGGGTCAAAGCAGAATGTCCACCCGTCGATATTTTGATCAACAATGCTGGCAACATCCTCCGCAAGCCCGCTGCCGAGCACCCTGATGAATACTGGGATGAAATTATGGAAATCAACCTGAATGCACCCTTTATTTTGGCGCGGGAATTCGGAAAAACAATGTTGGAGCGGGGCTACGGAAAAATAATTTTCACAGCCTCACTGCTTACATTTCAAGGGGGCATCACGGTACCTGGATATGCGTCCAGCAAAGCCGGAATTGGTTCCCTCACCAAAGCACTGGCCAATGAATGGGCGGCTAGAGGGGTAGGGGTCAATGCCATCGCTCCTGGCTACATCGCCACCGACAATACCAGTGCCTTACGTGCCGACGAAACCCGCAATGCTGCGATCCTGAGCCGGATTCCAGCCGGACGCTGGGGGTCAGCAGGTGACTTGAAAGGAGCGACTGTGTTTTTAGCCTCAGCTGCTTCCGACTATGTACACGGCACTATTTTGACTGTGGATGGGGGGTGGATGGGGCGATAAGTAGTGGGGCAGAATGAGTACTTATTTTTTTATCGCCCCTAAGGTTCCATTACCTAAATCATTTACTCAAATCATACACAAATGAATCTGTATAAAATACACTGTTTTTTATTGGCTTTAATTGGTGTTGGTAAGGTCAATGCTCAATTGTTGGACATCAATGCAAAAATTCCCATTGCTAAAATTAGTACGGGCAAAATTATTCACCGTTTTTTTGATACATCACCAATTAGTCCTTCAGGAAAATATTTGGCCTTGTTTCGCTTTCCCTACGAAGACCATTCTCCTCTTCCAGGAGACGCGGGTGATGTAGTTTTAGTGGATCTGAAATCAGGAAAAGAGCGCATCGTAGCACAATCACGGGGTTGGGAAATGCAATTGGGTGCACAGGTTCAATGGGGAAAAACTGACAAAGAATTGTATTTTAATGATGTAGACACGACCACTTGGAAAGCTCATGCAGTATTGCTCAATCCCTTTACAGGCGCATCCCGTCGCATGGGAGGAACTGTGTTTATGGTTTCTCCCGATGGTTCTAAACTGGCCAGTCATAATTTGATCAATTCCCGCTACGCTCAGATTGGTTACGGGGTAATTATTCCCAAAGGGCTGACCACCCGAAATGTAGGCCCGGTAGCGTCCGATGGAATTTATGTGACGAATACGACGACTGGTGAATGCAAAATGATTGTTTCCATTAGGGAGATATATGAAAGAGCAGTACCTACTATTGCCATCCCCAACCCCGAAAACTTTCATTATTATTGTTTTCAAGTAAAGTGGAATCCGCAAGGAACTCGCCTACTGACTACCCTACAATGGACACCCGTAACTGGCGGACCACGCCGCCGAGCAGTCATTACCATGAATACCGATGGATCTATGTTACGCACTGCCATCAGCCCAGAGCAATGGGGCAAAGGAGGACACCACATCAATTGGATGCCAGATGGGGAACATCTTTCAATGAACTTAGAAGTAGACGAAAAACCCGGCTTAGAACTCATTACGACTAAGTATGATGGAACACACCTAGAGGTTGCCTTTTCGCCTGGCTCTGGGCACCCCTCTTTTCATCCGAAGGGGCTACCTTTTATTGTAACCGATGCCTATCCTGGTGAAATGGTCACTACTGGCGACGGAACTGTACCCATTCGTTTATTGAATACCAAGACCGGACTTGAACAAAAAATCACCAGCATTTTTCTTTCAAAAACCGAAGGGGAATTTCGCATTGACGCACATCCTGCCTGGGATCCTAGTGGCCGATATGTGGTCTTCAATGGACTTACGGACAATACTCGCTGTGTGTTTATCGCTGACTTAAAAAACGTGCTTCGACAAAAGTAACCCAATAAAATTAGCATCACGGGTCAGTTTTGCCTCCACTTGGGGAAAAAAATCAATGAAATATCATGAAGCGTCAAGTATTCCTAATCCTGATTTTTCTAGTCGCTTTGGCCCTACATGCGCAGCCAATCAAGCGTCTGTATGTCGCCAACGACGACCATACCGATTACATGTGGACTGCAAACGAAGCAGCATACGATACTTCTTTTGTGAGAATGCTGGATTATTACTTGCAGCAAATTGACTTGACAAAAGATAATCCTGCCGATTTTCAAGCCCGATTCAATTGTGATGGCAGTTATTGGCTTCGGGTTTATGAAAAATACCGAAGCTCTGCTCAATTTGGTAGACTCATCACGGCCATTCGCTCTGGTCACATCAGTAGTCCATTGACGGCATTGGCCAGCACTTATGGCGCACAACCAACCGAGGCGGTCATTAGAGGCATGTACCATGCTGGGCAGTTGGAAAGGCGTTTTGATTTGCGTTTTCCTTTGGCCGTATCAATGGAAAATCAGACACTGCCTTTGGGTTTAAGCTCGCTTTGGGCGGGATCGGGGGCCAAATACAGCTGGAGGGGAACTTGTGCCTGTGCGACTCAAACCACGCGTAAGAATTGGCATACTCGGCGGCATCAGTTGTATCAATACACCGGGTTGGATGGCTCAAGTGTCCTGATGAAATGGTACAATATGACCTTGAACAATTATTCACTGGGCGGCTATGCCGAAATGAGACTGGCTCCGAAAGTAACGGATGTAGCGCTTAACCTCACGAAAACCGTGGACACCTTGACGAATTTGTACCACCCCAAAACCTATCCTTACCATGCAGCAGCGGCATTTGGCTATGGCTGGGATGATTTGGAAACCTTCGTTTCCCCCGAATTTATCGCAGTGGCTCAAAAATGTTCGAATGAGAACAGAAAAGTAAGGGTGTCAAACGAAATTGATTTTTTTGAAGACATTAAAAAGTCATACCCGGAATTACCGAGTGAATCAGTGAGTTATGGCAATGAATGGGATTTGTATTGTGCCTCGATGAATGAAATAACGGCAAGGGTAAGACGCTCAACCGAAAAACTAAGGACTGCCGAGGCCCTGTCTTCCATCGTGTCTTTGAAAAATAAAACATTTGCTAAGCCACTCATTTCGGCCCGAAATTTGGCTTGGGACGCTTTTGGTTTGTATTGGGAACACGATTGGACGGCAGATGGCCCAGTCACACAGCAGGAAAGAGCGGAATGGCAAATAAAAATGCAAAAGCAGATTTCCAATTACACCGATTCTTTGTACAATCAATCACTTTCCGAACTTGGAAAACAAATCAAAAAAGCGAAAAACCCTCGATTCTATGTTTTTAATCCCCTGAGTTGGGTCAGAAATGATGTGGTGGATGTAGCCTATACCGGCAATTACCCCATAAAAGTCATTGATTTGAACACCCAAAAAGAAGCGCTCAGTCAGTTGATCACCAAAGGAGGAAAGCCATTTTTGAGAATAAAAGCCGAAAATGTGCCTTCTGTGGGCTACAAAGTTTTTGAGATCAGAACGGGGTCACCTCAACCATCAACCCCAGCAGCAACTGTTGCGGGTGAATACTTCAAAAATGCCTTTTATCGCATTCGTTTACGCAAGTCAGGCGTTATTTCTGAAATTCATGACAGCCTTAACAACAGCAAAAACATTGTAAACGCGATCAACAATAAGTATGTAAACGATTTAGGAACGGATGATTTAGACGCTGGAGAAGCCCTGGTGCTCGAAAATGCGGGCCCTGTTTCGGTCACCTTAAAGGCAGTTTCATCGCAGCCAATTTTACATACGGTTCGCGTGACCTTGTTCAAAGATAGCCCAAGAATTGAAATCCAAGACAGCATCCAGGCCAATTTCAGAGACGTAAAAACCTGGTCGTTTTCTTTCAATCTCGATAATCCAACTACTCGACACGAGGAGTTAGGTACCATTTTAACCGCTAAAAAAGAAAATAGAGGTGGGCATTACGCCACCCAAAATGCCCGGTACGATTGGCAAACATTCAATCATTTTGCCAATATGAGTGAGCAAACTTACGGCATCACGTTGTCCAATCAGGATTGTAGTTTTTTCAAATTAGGCGAAAGTACCCCCGATTCGCTGTGGGAAACGTCTTCCCAACTCAATGCACTTGCCGGCGGTCAGACCGACAGGTACAGTGACACGACTTTTTTGGGCATTAAAAACCAATATGGTCAAAAGCAATTTCAGTATCATTTTGCATTGACTACCCATCAAAACACTTTTGATGCTGCCGAGGCAATGAGGTTTTCTTTGGAACACCAAAATCCATTGGTGGCAAATTGGGTACAAGGAAATACCGATGCTGATCAGGCAAATACTTTTTCACTGCTGTCGGTCAGCGATCCGGCAGTGCTTTTGTGGTCAGTTAAGCCCTCGGAAGAGGGCATAGAAAACGGCTTAATCACCCGATTTTGGAATTTCAATGCCCACCCGATTAGCCCAGTGGTCACCTTATGTACCCCCATCCGTAAAGCTTGGCAAAGCTCTCATGTTGAGACAAATGAACGTTTACTATCGCCAACAAAAAACAGGCTAAAAGTAGGCTTTAACCGATTTCAATTGAATACTTATAAGTTGTTAATTAAAGACTTATAAGTATTTTTTTTCTGAATCAACCAAAGTATAAATTTATACTCCAATGAACTGGAAATCAACTTTATCTTTTCGTCTTTTGCTGGCTACAGTTTTCGCATTTTTGATGACAACTGCCGCATTATCAGCTACCTTTTACGTAGCCACTACTGGCAATGACAACAATCCTGGCACCCTTGCCTTGCCTTTTGCAACCATCAATAAAGCAGCAGCGATTGCCAAATCAGGGGATGTTGTGAAGATTAAATCCGGTATGTACAAGCCAAGTACTAGGATTCAACCCCTTAATTCCGGCTCGGCCAACGCGCCCATTACTTTTATGGCTGAAGTGAAAGACAGTGTCATAATCGACGGTAGTCTTGCAAGCAGCCCAACGGTAAGCGACCGCTTAGGCTTGTTTACTATTTTGGGAACTGAAGCCAACCCACAAAGCTGGATTGTCGTTGATGGTTTGCGCATCATCAATTCCACTTTTGTTGGATTTTATGCCCGGTATAGCAGCAACATTACGTTCAAAAATTGCAGCACACGAAACACTGGAGCATCGGGAATAATTGGAGCGAACTCAAGTGATATTCTGATTCTCAACAACAACGTTCAAATGGCCTGCCAGTATCCTTCAAGTGCGGTAGGCACCAATGAATGCATCACGGTAGCCTCCGTGAACAGATTTGAAATTGCCCATAATGTTGTTTCTGACCGCACCCTTGATCTCAATAATGGTGGAGAAGGAATAGACGCTAAAAATGAGTCCAAAAACGGGAGTATTCACCACAATACCGTGTTCAACCTGGTTCGTTTAGGTATTTATGTGGATGCTTACCAAAGAAACCTCAGCAATGTAGAGGTCTATGCCAACACTGTTTTTAATTGCCGAAAAGGCATTGTTGCTGCCATTGAAGCTGGCGGCACTTCACAGGGCATAAAAATTCATGACAATATTGTTTACGACAATGAATTGGCGGGGATTCAGATCGCTGGATACTTGATCAGCGGTATCATGAAAGATGTATTTGTTTACCAAAACACAGTAGTAAGGTGTGGCAATCGTCCGGGGGCAACTTATGAAAATTGTGGAATCATGGTAGATGCGGACAATCCTCTCAACAGTAACTTTGTCGTTAGAAACAACATCGTTGCGGAATGCGCCATTCAAATGAAAACCAAGACCTTGCCTTTTCTTACTCTCGACAACAACTTACTTTTTGGCGTAAGTGTTACGCCAAAACCCAACGCATCAACTGCCGATCCCAATCCGCTGTACGCGAATCCGGGAACAGGCGCTATTTTAGAAAATCCTCTTTTTGTAAATCCTACCAATGCAAACTTTAGGCTGCAAGCCGGGTCACCTGCCATCGACAAAGCCAAGGGTACACCGCTGTCCATTTTTGATTTTTATGACGTTTCTCGACCTTCTCAGCAAGCAGACCTAGGTGCCGTTGAATACCAGAGAGTGGTGAGCGTTGGGACGGCCCCCTCTAATCAGGAGCCAAAAATATCCCTTTATCCCAACCCCTCCACAAATGTGGTTACGGTGAGTTGGAACACCGAAGTTGGTTCGTCTTGCTTGCTCGCAATAGTGGACCTTAAAGGGCAAATGAGACTTAGCAAAACCCTAAAAAGCATGCAAACAGGTCAGCAAAACATTGAAATAAGCACGGATTCGCTGGCTAGCGGCGTATATTTCGTTGTTGTTAGGTACAAGGGAGGGCAGGTCATTTCTAAAAAAATGCTGGTTCAACAATAATTTCCCTTCAGTGTTTGTTCAAAATGTCCTGGTGCACCAGGTTTAAGGCAAATTTGATCGTTCTTAAAACACGATAATGTACGCTTACTTTCTACAACCTTATCCTCATCAGCATAAAAGCCTCCGCCAACGGATGCTTACTGCTTTAGGGGTAGGTGTATTTGTGGGCTTGTTTCTCAATTTTTTCCAGCCTTTTGGATCATACTCCTGGCAAGACCCTGCCAAACCTTATATTCTAGGAGGCTATGGTGTGGTTACGTTCATCTGCCTGATGTTGGTGAATATAATCATACCGACTTTTTTTAAGCGATGGTATGCCGAAGAAAGCTGGACCGTGGCCAAAGAAATTAACTGGACACTACTAGTTATCATGCTGATTGCACTAGGGAACATGATCTATGGGAGAATCATTTTCGGTCGGACTTTCAGCTTGACAGATACACTATTATGGGTGGGTATTACGGGGGCGATCGGCATCATGCCTGCTACGGTGCTTACGATGCTCAATTATGTGCAATTGGCCCGTAAATATGAGACCAAAAAATTACATATACCAGGCAATGCCATAGCAGAAGAAGTTTTTGTTACTTTGGTAGCTGACAATGAAAAAGACAAGCTCACGGTTAAACTCAGCGACTTGCTATTTATAGAATCAGCAGACAACTACTCGGAAGTGGTGTTTTTGAAAGAAAAGAAAACTCAAAAAACGCTCTTGCGCGGTAGTTTGAGTCGGATGGAAGAGCAACTTACACCCCCTGTGGTGCGCTGTCATCGGTCTTATGTCGTCAATTTACAGCAGGTAGAGCGCATCTTAGGCAATGCCCAAGGCTATAAACTCCAACTCAAAGACTGGCCTGAGCCAATTCCAGTAGCCAGACGTTTCAGCGATTTGGTCAAAAACTATTTTACGGCTTCCTCACCCGATACTGCTGTTTAAGCCCAATGAATATTTGACGATTGTATTTCCTTTTAAGTTTTCCCAAACCAAATCGTATCGCCAAATCACCTCTTTGGGGTTGGAAAAATGAATGCCCCCTTTGGCAAACATCCCAAAATGGGTCATTCGTCCCTCAGCTTTATCATTTTTCCCAAAAACCTGGCGCTTATCCCTACTTTTTGGGCTGTGTTCTAAAAGCTGCTACGTTTATAGCATTCAATAGCAGTATGCACAAATGCCATGAGGAAATTATTCGTTCTTGTTTTGATCACTGTAGTCATGATGACGGCAAAAGCTCAAACTGCCGAAAAAGATACGACCATCGAACGCATCAAAATCAGGACATCATTTGCTAAATCCTATTTTGGCCTGGATGCGTTCAATACATTTGGTGGCACTACACAGTACTCGTCCCCGGCAGGCTTGCAGACGGTTTCTTTTTCGGGTACTACCGCGGCTCGAATTTTACTGGGTGGGACGCATTTTTGGGGCCATGCTGATTTTTATGTAGCCATCCCGGTGACCCGACTGGGCGGCCAAGTGCCTACTGAGCTAAAAAATATTTTTTATGGCGAAGGGGTAGAAACTGGCTTTCGGGTTTATCCTTGGGCTGTTGAGCCAGGTAAACTTCGCCCATTCGTAGGAGTAGCCTTCAAAGGGGCTGCTTTTGAACAAGTAGATCTGGAGCCCAACAAAACCTATCAGTCTGTACCCTCGGTAGCGCGGACGGTTTTTCCTTATCAAGCGGGCCTGGTTTTTGCAGGTAAACAATTTTTGCTCCAGGCAGGGCTTAACTACCAAAGAAAAAACGACTACCGATATCCGATCTCCCGTACCGAATATGGGAATGTAAAAACCGCTCCTTGGTCCTTTAATGTAGGCATGAGCTATTGGATCAATTCCAATGGTGGCTTGGTATCAAACTACGGGCTGAGCTACATGAAAAAGGGGGTCAAAAAATTAGCAGCCAACAACCGCCTTAATTGTTGGTATCTCGGTGTAGGGCCTTCGGGTACTTTTGAAATCAGCAAGTCGGAGTATGTCAAAGACAAATATCCGTTCTTGCGCCAAGAAAGTCCCGGTACTTTTATCCCCGATGTCACAGCTGGCCGTTATTTCCATCGCCTGGATATCAATGTTGGTGTTTCGTACCGCCGATTGCGCTATGAATCGAGTGGTTATGATGTTAAACTCAACTACAACCGTCGCTCTATCATGCTCGAATCGTACAAATTTTTGGGTGACTATCATGGATTTGTTCCTTACGTGGGACCTACTTTAGCCTATGAAAACTTGACATTTATGGATACTGATGGCGAAAGCATCAAAACATTTGTAACGAAAAAGGCCGCTTTAGGAGTCATCTTTGGTTGGGATATTCGCGTGAGCCGCAGTGAAACGTGGCTGCTGCGCACCAACTTGCGCTATACCCCCAATCTGCAACTCGAAGCCGAGGGCAAAAAAGTCATGTTTGACCAAATGGAGTTCAATTTTATCCAACTTATTTGGTTTGCGGGCCGGGGCAAAGCATTGCGCGGCACCTAAAGAAAGAGAACAAAATAATCAGCCAAGCATGAAACCGTATCAAGTTATGTTTAATATCAAGTTGCTTTTAAAGTAATGAAAATGAAAAAAGACTGGACACAAGTCGTGGCTTTAATTTTGGGTTTGTCTTTCAATGCTATTGCTCAAAATAAGTTTGAATGGACTTTTGAAAGAGCCAAAAAGCATGCCGAAGCGCAGCAAGATACTGCACAATGGGAGTTAAATCTATTGAAAGTGGATGGTGCTATGTCTCGAAATAGTTACTATCCAATACAAATTGGGTCTTTTCCGGTTGCAAAATATGATTCCCCCGGCAATGGCAATAGCCAACTGGCATACAAAATAGGGGATTCAATGCTTTCCGGGCAAGCTGTTTTTGTTGGAAAAGGGGAGCAAAACAAAGCATTTTTTACCAATAATACACAAGTGGTTGAAGTGCCCTTTGTAATATTATCTGTTGTTGATAGTGTGAATCATGGTTCTGCTTTTATGACTTCCAGAAATCATCCGCATTATTTAGCCGAAGGTAGAATCCCTTTTAAGAACTATGACATTGACTGGGTTTCTATGCAAACGGCTGACAGAAATGCCTATGCCATCGTGAACATGCGATTGTTTGATTTGCGATTTGGCAGATTGGTGATTGTAGCGCCACAAAAAGATGGATCCATGCGGTTTTTGCAGGTCATGACTGGTGATATTTTTGCAAGCGGGGATCGTTTGAAATTTATGGATGATTTATCTCAAAAAGTTAAATCATTCTTGGATACGCAAGAAGTCAGAAGATTCATTCAAAAGTGAAGCCATGAAGTATATCATCAACCAAAAATTCCAATTTGATTCGTCAAAAAATCATTTCTCTAACCTTGAAACAGGAGAAGAAATGCATTTAGAACCTCGGATAGTCAAACTATTGGTTCTATTCGTGACAAGTCCAGGGGCATTGATTAGCAGATGTGATGCCATCGAAAAGATCTGGCAAAACTACGGAGGAGCAGACGATGGACTTACGCAGGCGATTTCGTTTTTGAGAAAAATCTTGGGTGACCAGAAAAAGATCATCATCAAGACCATTCCAAAGAAAGGATATATTTTGGAAGCAATGATAGAAAACATAGTTCCACAAACTGCTGTTCGTAAAGGAAAATACCTCACCATCATCTTAGGCTTGGCCGCTTCAATAGTGCTTCTTCTGACTAACATGGCTTGGTTTGATCATCAAAACCCAGAAGCCCCATCCTACTTTTCTTTCCAAAATCATCATAGGGGGGCAGAAATACTTACGCCAAATTACCATTTTCTACGAGCAGAGGAGCCTCCTGCCAATGCCTGTGAATTAAATTCAGGGGCAGAAAGTCCCGATCGGCTGAAATGAACCTAAAATCAAGGTTTTCTAAATGTTTTTTATTGGGTACTTAGCTACAAAGGATTGCAGCTTTGTGGCATGGTATCACATTAAATTTCAAATACGTGAAAAATCACAAACCCATTGTTCTGGGCGTGCTCCTTCTATTTTCCCAAAGTATTCAAGCTTTTGCTCAACAAAACCAAGCATTACCCGTGGTTCTTGACAAGGTGATCAAAGACCACCTCGGTTCTGATAGCATCGGGTGTGCAGTATTGATCGCCAAAAGTGGCAAGGTGATTTATAAGAAAGCATACGGCAAAGCCGATATCGAACTGAACATCCCTGTCAACACCGAGATGGTTTTTGAGATTGGCTCTATCAGTAAACAATTCACTGCAGTTGGCATTTTGAAACTTGCAGAAGAAGGAAAGCTGGGCTTGAGGGATGATATTCGGAAATACTTTCCAGCGTTCAAAACAAGCGACTACATCATCACAATCGAGAACCTGCTCTCACATACATCAGGTATTACAGATGATGTAAAAGAATTTGACGAGAATCGAATGGACTTTTCAGTGTTGTCCAACAGCCAAATGATTGATTTCTTCAAAAACATTCCTTTGAAATTTGAGCCAGGTTCAGCAGAAAGTTATAGTAGCCCAGCTTATTTGATGTTAGGGTATATTATTGAGCAAGTTACGGGTAAAAAATACGCCGATTTCATAGCCGAGCAATTTTTCAAGCCCTTAAAGATGAAAACAGCTTGCATCCCCGACCTGTGGGCAATTATTCCAAACCTAGCTAAAGGCTATGAGCGAAACAAAGCTGGTAGAATCGTAAAAAGTCGCCCTGACTATATAAAAAATGACCCTGCTGGCGGCTTGGTGATGTCGGTTGAGGACTATCTGAAATGGCACAATGCACTGTGGAATTACCAAATTATTAAAAAAGAGTGGTTTGAAAAAGCAATCACACCCTTTGTTCTAAAAGACGGAAACCCTGCCCATTTTGGCTTAGGTTTTGAAATTGACGATGCTTTTGGAGTGCCGATTGTGCATCATGGAGGGAGGAATTTTGGTTACAATAGCCACGAAATGTATGCCCCAAAAGATGAGGTTTTGGTTGTGGTACTTAACAACCAAAGTATGTCCGACTTCACAAGTTTGGCAACGATCCTCACGCATTTGGCTTTAGGAAAAGCCTATAATTACAAAGAAGTGGAGGTTCCGGAGAAAATCATGGACACCTACATCGGCAAGTACAAGTGGAATGAAATCACCGAGCAGCATGTGATGATTTCCAAAAAAGACGGCAAAATGTTTTTCAAAGACAGCACAGCCCAATTCCCAAGCGAAATGCACTTTACTTCTGATACCTCATTTTTCATTTATGACTATGGCTTTATGATGGTCAATACATTTTTGAAAGATAACAACGGAAAAATAAAAGGTTTCAATGTAAAGGGTAATGGTGAAAGTTTTGATTCGAAAAAGGTGGAATGAATGAGTTGGGCATTCAGTATAATGCACTTCAACTGCGTATTGATCCATTCAACGATTTTCTATTGGCACCCTTGGGTTACTGTGCTAGTTTTACAACAACAAAATGAAAAAATGAAAAATTTATTGACCTTGATTTTCTGGGCTTTGTCCTGTCATGTTATGGCACAGCAGGTGCTCAGTCCAAGCGAATTGCAAAAGGATGTGGCGATACTGAAAGAGTCCATAACCAAGCTCCATCCAGGCCTGTACAAGTACAACACGCCTGCTCAAATGGAAGCAAATTTCAAAGAACTTGAAACACTTGCTTCAAAACCCCTCGATTTGCAAAAGTTCTACCTCAGCCTTGCCGAGTTTGCTACCAAAATAAAGTGTGGACATACATTCCTGAATCCCCTCAACTTGGATGATGCAGTAGCCGCACAGTTGTTTTCAAATCAAGTGGTTCCCTTTTATTTCAAAATCATTGATGACAAAATCATCCTCACGCACAACGTATCGAATGTACAAGACATGGCAGCGGGTGATGAAATTCTGCAAATAGGGGCGGCTTCTGCAAAGCAAATCATTGAAAAACTTCTGCTCGTAAGCCGTGCCGATGGCAACAACGCCATAGGTAAAAAACTGAGCAATATTGGCCTTCGCCCCGAAGAGGATTATGGCAATAGTCTGTTCGATATTTTTTATCCTTTGTATTTTCCGATGGATAAAGCCGTGAAAATTCAAGTGAAAAACCCAAAGAAAAGTATCAAGACCGTTCAAATAGAGACCATCACTGCCGCTGAACGAAAAGCCAGATACGAGTCCAGTCATGGGGCTATTCCTGAAAATGAACAAACCTGGGCCTACAAAAACTTACAGCCCAATGTGGCTTATTTGAAGTTTGGAACTTTTGCTTTTTGGAATAGCGACTTTGCCTGGAAAAACTACATTGATAGCGTTTTTACCAAGATAAATGCTGATAAAAACCTTCAAAACCTTGTAATTGACTTGCGTGGAAATGAGGGTGGTAGCGGAGAAATACGAGATTATATTCTTTCGAAGATCACTCAAAAACCTTTATTGAATGAGCAAAACTCAGCCATCTGTTACCGCTATTTGACGGTACCCGATAGCTTGAAAAAGCACCTTAGTACTTGGGACAGGGGATTTAAAGCCCCCAAGAATCCGGCAGATTTCACCTTGAATGAAATTGGCTTGTATCAAAAAAACAGCAATGCCGAAGAGAAGCCGATACCAGCATCAAAAGACAATTACAAGGGCAATGTCTATCTCTTGGTAGATCCCATTTGTAGCTCGGCTACTTTTGGCTTTGCGTGGACTTTTCAATACAATAAACTTGGAAAGATCGTAGGCGAAACCACAGGGGGAACGAAACAGGGCTTGAACGGCGCGGAAATGTTTTTCCTGACTTTGCCCAATTCAAAAATAGAGATGGATTTGCCGCTCATCTATTTCTACACCAAAAACGTTCCTGATGAAGGCGTGAAGCCCGACTTTCCGGTCACAACAACCTCAAAAGACATTATGGCGGGCAGGGATGCGCAATTAGAGGCCGTTCTGAAAATGATAAAAAAGCCTTTAAAGCTATAACGACATGGCGTTTGAAGTAATCATTCAGCCAACTGAATAAATCAATCACCATGAAAAAAATATACCTCGCACTTCCTTTGTTTCTCGTTTTTCAAGGTACAGTGGCATTTACTGTAATGAAAAATGAAGAAGAAGCTAGAGCTCAGATTCTCCAGCTCAACGAAAAGGAATCTCAGGCGTATTTGAGTGCTGACCTTGCAAAAGTGATGAAACGCTACGCCAAAGGTGCGGTTTGTTTACCAGAGTACCATAGCCCATTGTACCACAAAACTGACATCAAACAGTATTTTACCCAACTCTTTCAAAATGCTCAAATTGAGTTGTTCAAGAAAGAAATTTATGAACTAAAGACAATGGGGAACCTGATTTCTGAAATTGGCACCTATCAAATAAAACAAAAATCAAAGGACCTTATCGATGGGAAATACCTGATTGTTTGGGAAAAAGACCTGAACGGAACTTTAAAAGTCAATGCGGAGGCTTGGGGTTCTGTCAAATTCATTGACCGTGGGCAGGTGCCTTATGCTCAAAATCCAAGAGTAGAAAAGATTCCCAAGCTAATGGTAAAGGCAAATCCGAAAATCATCAGCGAGTTGGCCCAGAGAAACGACTTCATCAATCAAACCGTAGCGGATAGAGATGGTGGCAAACATGCTGAAGCCTTTAGCGAAGATGCCATTTTCATGCACTACTATCAACCTTTGATGGTAGGCAAAACCAGTATCAAATCCTATTTGATTGACCATGAATCACCCAAAGTAAAATTGGACTCGCTGCAAATAAAAGCCAGTAAAATTCAAGATTTGGGGCATTTTGTCATTGAACATGGCTATTATTCTGTCAATTGGAGCGATGGCATAAATAGTGGTAAAAGCATAGGCAAAAGCATCAACATTTGGAAACGCGATGAAATGGGCGTCTTGAAAATTTATCGGCAGATGGTTAACCATGATTGAGAAATCTTTGTAGAATTTTATGTTTCTTAGTATTCAAGCTAAAAAAGATAAACCAACCCTCAGGCAACCTAAGCTCCCTCTCTACCCGCATACAAGCGCTGATACCCTTGTGGGCTCAAGCCCGTTATGGCCTTAAAATGCTTGTGAAAGCTGGAAAAATTATTGAATCCACTGTCGAAACAGATCTGTTTGTTGTTCTTTTTTTGCTCCAATAGCAGTTTGCATGCAAAACCGACCCGCAGTTCCAAGATAAAACTCGAATAACTTTTCCCGGTTTTGGATTTGAAATAGCGGCAGAATGAACTCGGCGTCAGGCCAGCCTCCGCAGCCACGGCTTTCAGTGGAATAAGTTCCCGGAAATGTTTGAATGAATAGTCATAAATGGCATTGATGCGGTCGTGCTCCGCTTCGGAAGGCTGGTGCCGAAAGCCCATAGAAGCCAATGGAATGATTTCCTTCGCACTACCAGTAGCAATTGTAACTAAACATTCCAGTAAATAAATCAGGCGATAAGTGCCTTCCGACCTGTTGATTTTCTCCATCAATTCGGCCACTTGGTTGCGCGTTTTACCCGTCAAGAGTAACCCGCGATTGGCTTTTTCAAGGCATGCTTTTAAAAGTTTATTTTCTGGCAAATGCATGAAATGGCTACCCCAAAGCTTATCGGTAAAGTGAATTACTGTTGAACACATGACTTTTCCGGCTTCACTTTCAAGTACACCTTCATCATATCGCCAAAAATGAGGCAGGTTGCTCCCCACCAAAACAATATCTCCAGTTTGAAACCGCTTGATATGGTCTCCCATGAATTGGGTGCCACTGCCCTGGTGTATATGGATCAACTCAATCTCCGGGTGATAGTGCCAACGGTTATTGATGTTTGCTTGCTGGAATTGCTGAAACGAAAACGAGTGGTCAGGAGTACCCGGCACTTTTAACAAATGTGCTTTCATGCAGTTAGAGTCTATCATTGTCAAAGGATAGCCCAAAATTAAGGTTGTTTAGGATAATATCGCTGAATAAACGGATAATTTATGGCTAAAATCGCTGAATAAGTACTTATAATTTTGCACACAGTCTATTTGTTGCAATTTTATTCTATCATCCTATCGTCCAATTCAAATGGTTTTGCACATGAAAAGTAAAAGCTTAGCCTGTTCACATTTCGGCCAAAAAAGGCCGCTTTTCCATGATCCTTCACCTCTTTTTGCGAAGGTAGCACCTGCTACCTCCACAAAAAGAAGGCTCGGCTGACGAAAAACCGTCATCTTTTTTGTCTCGAAACCACTAGACTAAGTTTTTACAATGAAAAAAATATTGCTCATTGCTTTGTTAGCCAGTTTGTTAGGCCAGGTTAGCGCACAAAAGACTCCGGCTCCTTTTTATGCCTACTATACCCATCTCCAAAGTAGTGCGGTGTTTGAACAATATTCTGCGGCTGGAGAATATGCCGATATTGTCGTGGTACTGCCCGCTGGCAAACTGGTTTTTTGGCGCGGCACCAGTTACCTGCCGCAATGGCAAACGAGTAAGGGAAAATGGAACTTGGAAGAACTGGTTCCTCGCCAAGGCGACGGGGATAAAACCATGCCTGACCGGGCCAATACTTTTTCCCACGTAGCGATCATCAAAAGTAGCCTGGATACGATTCTGGTCCACTGGCGGTATCTTCCGGTGTTCAAACTGAGTGAATATCCTTTTGCTCATGTGGGTTTTGGCCCTACTGATTTTGTAGATGAATACTTTACAATTACACCAAACGGCAAGGTTCGGCGCAAACTGATCAGAGGCACTGCTCGCATCGATGACTTCAATAGCCCAGCCAATCAAAAAACCCAGTTGATCCAATTAATACCTGGCGGGATACAAGCAGGAAAGTTGAGTATTCCCGCAAGTCCATTGAACAAACCTGCTGTTAAAAGCAAAGCGCCTGTTAAGTCGTATCTGGTTCCGCCTTTTGTTGCATTCAATTTTGACGAGGCCAATGGCGACCAGGTCACCGAATCTATTGCTGGGTCGAAATATAAAGTAGCAGGACACAAAACCTTGTGGAAAAATGGCGTTTCGGGATCTGCCCTGCAATTTGATGGTTACAACTCCATGATTGAACCAAAAATACTTAATCCTCAAACGGTAGATGCCATTAGTCTATCTTCCTGGATCGCAATTGGGGCCTACCCCTGGAACTGGACGCCTATTATTCAAAGTGGCACCAAGGAGGGCTTTTTTTTAGGCGTCAATGCCTATGGTTATCCTGGTTTTCGGGTATGGGTTGATGGCAAAATGCATGAATTGGTTTCCAAAACCCACCTGGAAAGAAATACCTGGTACCATCTTACTGCTACGTTCAGTGGGGAACTTGGGGTACTAAACCTGTACATCAACGGCAAACTGAGCGATACCCAAATCATCCCCAAAGGGAAGTTGCACTACGGCAGTGAAGGCTTGCAAATTGGCAAATCCAGCGAACCTGCCATGCCTACGGATGCGGTGCGCCCTACGCGTACCTATTTGTCTGCTATCGGTTTTGATGGCTTAATCGACGAATTACAAGTGTACCACCAGCAATTGAACCCAGAACAGGTCAGCAAAAATCATCAACTTGGGTTGTCTGCAAATGGCCTTTTGACGAAGCCAGATATGCAAGTCCGACAATTCCCTCGCGTTCCGCGTAGCAATCAGTTCAGGGCGTATTATGCCCACCTGAAATACTACGAGACCTGGGACAATCTCTGGCGATTTGGGGATTATCCTGATGTGGTAGTGGAGTTTGCCAACAGTCCTGCAAGGTTTGTTTTTTGGCGTGGTACCAGTTACATTCCACATTTGGTGAACGACAAAAACCAGTGGTTTACCAACGAGTTCAACGAAACCTGGAATAAATCGGGAGGGGAAGGCTGTATGGAGCCAATGTCCGACAAAGAGAACTATACTTCGCATGCCCGCATCGTGGAGCAATCGCCAGCCCGGGTCGTTGTGCATTGGCGGGTGGCACTGATGGATGTGAATCGGCATATTTATGCCAATTTCGACACCAAGAGTGGTACTGGAGACTGGATTGATTGGTACTATTACATCTATCCAGATGGGGTGGCTCTCAAAAAAATGCGCCTTTATACCCACGGCGAACTAAACCACGAGTGGCAAGAATCCATCGTGCTGATGGAAGAAAACCAAAAACCAGAAGAAGTCCTGGAAAAGAAACCCGTTTTCACCTCCATCGACACCAGCGGCTTGGAAATTTTTTACAATTGGGAAAAAACGCCACCCCCTACTGTCAATTTTGATGGGGCACTGGTACACAAAACCAATCTCATTTCTGATTGGGACGTGTACACGATTCAGCATTTTACCGGAGGCAATGTCTATAGTTCTGAGCTGACCCCCTATTCGATATTCTGCACCTGGAATCACTGGCCTACTGCCCAAATTGCTTCCGATGGCCGCCACGCCAGTTTTCCAGATCGGGCTTCGCACAGTTCAACTACCCATGTAAAATGGGATTTTTTCAAAACTGAACAAGGAGACATCCCTTTTGCTGAAAAACTTTTGATGGAGGGTTTGTCAAACCAAAGTTCAGCAGAACTTTACCAGTTGGCCTTGTCTTGGTTGTATCCTGCACCAATGGTGAAAACCAGCGGTATCAAGAATGCTGTTTACGATCCTACCCAAAAAGCTTACCAAATGGAACTCAACCAAAAAATGGTTGCATTTTCCTTGGCTGCCACGACCAAAAATCCAGTGGTAAACCCAGCGCTGGTCATCAACAATTGGAACTCCAGCAACAAAAGCGAGCTGCGCCTGGGCAATCAAGTTTTAAAACCAGGAACAGATTACGAGCAAGGAGTGATTTACAATACCAGTGGTACCCAGTCGCTGGTAATTTGGATCAAAATCACTTCAACTAAACCACTAGATTTCTCACTGGCCTTGAGGTAAGTAACGGTTCAAAAATAAACCTTTCCAGTTTTTGAGACACACGCATGTCAACGTAACGGTCAACGTTATGCTGGAAATCCGTGTAAATCCGCATAATCCGTGTCATCTGTGTTCCAAAAATGGCCTCGCGCAGCGAGGCAACGCAGTTGCGATTTGGTAAGGTTTATTCATGGCTTGTCACTAAGGGCTGCCGTTTGGAGTTCAAATCAATTTTATTAAAGCCATACCAATGTATGTTGACGCACACCAGCACTTTTGGCAGTACAATCCAGCAGAACACACCTGGATGAATGACGCCATGACTGCACTAAAACAGGATTTTTATCCTGACGACCTTCTTCCTTTGCTTCAGGAGATTGGCTTTGGGGGCTGTATCGCGGTACAAGCCCGTCAATCACTCAGTGAAACCGATTGGCTGTTGGACCTGGCCAGGCAATACGATTTTATCCAGGGGGTAGTGGGTTGGGTAGACCTTCGTTCAGCGAATATTGCCCAGCAGTTGGAGAATTATGCGTCCGAATCGAAATTGCTTGGCGTTCGTCATGTAGTCCATGATGAAGCCGACGATAATTTTATGTTGCAACCCGCTTTTCAGCAGGGGATTGCAGCACTGCGGGATTTCGGGCTTACCTACGATTTACTGTTGTTTCCAAAGCACCTTCCTGTAGCCACTCAATTAGTAAATCGTTTCCCCGATCAATTATTTGTACTGGATCACCTTGCCAAGCCCTTCATCGAGCGAAAACTGTTTTCCCCCTGGCGGGAAGACCTCTTCGAGTTGGCTAAATACCCCAATGTGTACTGTAAATTATCGGGTATGGTGACCGAAACCAAATGGGGAGAATGGACCAAATCAGATTTCAGCCCCTATCTCGATACCGTTGTAGAAGCTTTTGGTACCGAACGGATAATGATTGGCTCTGATTGGCCAGTTTGTACGCTTTCGAGCAGTTATCAAGCTACGATGGACATTGTAATCGAATACACGCGTCAATTTCCTGAAGAGGTTCGCGCCGCCATTTTAGGTGGTAATTGCATCAATTTTTACCAGACAAACCATGCCTGATACCATGAATGCCGCCGTACTCCACGGTGCCAAAGACATTAGATTAGAGCAGTTTCGCATCCCTGAATTGCAAGCAGGTATGGTGTTACTCAAAATCAGAAGAGTGGGCATCTGCGGCTCCGATCTCCATTACTTTGCTGATGGCTATTGTGGCAGTTTTGTACCTACCCGCCCCTTCATTCTGGGCCATGAGCTAACGGCCGAGGTTGTTGCAGTTAACGGCGAGGGGGCAAATATGCCCGCTATCGGCGCACGGGTAACGGTCAATCCAGCCAGAGCCTGTGGGTTTTGTACCTACTGCAAAAGCGGTCGAAGCAATCTTTGCCGTCAGACCATCATGCTGGGTAGTGGCAGCACCAACCCGCCTACCAACGGAGCAATGGCCGAATATGTGAGTGTGCGCGGTGATCAGTGCCATGTTCTTCCCGATGGGATGGAAGATGGTTTGGGTGCTATGATCGAGCCATTGGCCGTAGCCTTGCAAGCGATCAAACGCGCTGGAACAGTGGCTGGTCAACGCGTTTTGGTAACTGGTGGTGGCACCATCGGATTATTGACCGCCCTGACAGCCAGAGCTTATGGCGCAATACCAGTAGTCTTGAGCGACATCGTTGCCGAAAGAAGACAAACTGCGCTGGATTGTGGTGTTGATGCAGTGCTTGACCCCACCGCCCCCAAGCTGGAACAAGCCGTAAAAACGTTGACTGGAGAAGGTTTTGATGCGATCTTTGAAGCCAGTGGTGCCAGACCTGCATTGAGGCAAGCTTTCGATCTGGTCCGTCCTGGAGGAACGATTGTACAAATTGGGACGCTTGGTTCAGCGGATGTCCCCCTGCCTGCGAATGAAGTCATGGTCAAGGAAATTCAATTCTTGGGCTCCTTTCGATATGGCGATGTATTTGATGAAGCCATCCGCCTTGTAGCATCCGGTAGAATCGACTTAAATCCGTTCATCACTAGCGTTTTGCCTTTGAACGAAATCACCAAAGCTATGCACCTCGCGGGAGACAAAGTGCAGGCACTCAAGGTTCAGCTTCATTTGTAAGTATTCGAGCTAAAATAAAGTAAACAAATTTGCTTTGAGGTTTCGCAAAAAAAGAACACTACTTCCTTTCAGTCAGTTACTTTTCTTTTTTCGCAAAACCCAAATTCGTTCACCTTATTTTTTTACGCTCCCTAATCCAACATCATGCAAGTTTCTATCATTGATATTATCGTAATTGCCGTGTACCTGATCGGGATTACCGCTTTTGGAATCTGGGTTGGTTACCGCAAAAGCCCCTCAGCACAACAGTATTTTTTAGCCAATAAATCACTAGGTTGGTTTACGGTAGGGGCAGCTGTTTTTACCTCCAATATTTCGACCATCCACTTGGTGGGGCTCGCTGCTGGTGGGGCCAAAGATGGCATGGTGATTGGCAATTTTGAGTGGATGGCTTGTTTCACGCTGATCTTACTGGCGCTATTATTCGCACCATTTTACATCAATTCACGGGTTGCCACCTTGCCGGAGTTCATGGAGCGTCGGTATGGGCCACCAGCGCGAACTTTCCTGGCCGTGATTGGCTTATTTGGGGCCTTGTTTGTGCACATTGGCATCAGTTTGTTTGCGGCAGCAAAGCTGTTTGAAAGTTTTTTGGGGGTACCCATGATCCTGACCATTGTGGTTCTTTCTCTATTTACAGTCGTTTATACTTCCTTGGGAGGCCTGAAAGCCGTAGTGATGACCGAAAACATCCAAGTAGTACTGTTGTTGGGTGGGGCTACACTTCTTACGGTTTTGGGGCTCCAAGCCTTACCAGAAGTAGGCGTAAGCGACCTGGCAGGATTTAAAGCAGTTGCTTTCCCCGGTCAGCTCGAAATGTTGCAACCCATTATCAACAAGGAGGGGAATTTAAATCAATTTTCGTGGCTGACCATCATCCTGGGCTACCCCATTTTGGGCATCTGGTATTGGTGCGCCGACCAAACCCATGTACAAAGGATATTGGGTGCAAAAAGCCTCAAAGACGCCCAAAATGGCGCACTTTTTGCTGGGTTTCTAAAAATCACCCCTGTTTTTCTGATGGTATTACCCGGCGTGATAGGGTATGTACTTTGGCAAAAAGGAGCGTTTCAACTGCCGAATCTGCCAGGAACCGATCACCCCGATTACAATACCATGTTGCCTACTTTGATCAATTACCTTATTCCGGTTGGCTTAAAAGGGCTCCTTGCTGCCGGAATGGCGGCGGCGTTGATGAGTTGTATGGCCGCCGCACTGAACAGTTGTGCAACCCTTATCTCCCTGGACATTGTTAAACGGATACGGCCAACAACCAGTGACAAGCAGATGGTCTCCATCGGTCGTATATCTACCGGGTTAATCATGATTTTGGCCATGCTCTGGTCCACCCAGGGAGATCAGTTTGGTACCATCTTTGAAGCGATCAATAAAATTCCGATGACTTTTGCGCCAGCGGTCACGACCGTTTTTGTGCTAGGGGTATTGTGGAAACGAGGCACCAAACAAGCCGCAATGGCTACCCTTTACCTAGGATCACTAATCGGTGTAGGGTATTTTCTACTCGACCTTCCCGGTGTGGGCAAATTATTCCTAGATGCTGCATCCCTTGAAAATTTTACGGGTTTGGTATCTGATCCACAGCATGGATTGGGCATCCCATTTATGTTGGTTGGCCCCATGCTTACGCTGTTGTGTATCCTCATTTACGTCGGTACAAGTTTACTTACCCCTGCGATGGATGAAAAACTAGTGGCGGAGGTCTGCTGGGATCACCCCCTTTCTTTCCTGCACGGACCATTTACGGGCATCAGCGACCCAAGGATGGTGACACTAATTTTGATTTTAACCGTAGCAGTTTTGTACACTACGATTCAGACAATCGGATAAGTTTTTTTTATGAAATACCATCGTTTAGGTAAAACTGACATGAACGTATCAAGATTGAGCTTTGGAGCCTCATCCTTGAGCGCAGTATTTCATGCGGTAGATGAATCTAAAGCAATCCGGGCAGTACACGCCGCCCTGGATGCTGGGATCAATTATTTTGATGTGGCCCCCGCTTATGGCGGTACCCGTTCTGAAACGGTGCTGGGTCAGGCACTCAAAGGTATTGCCCGAGATCGTTATTTTTTATCTACAAAAGTAGGCAAGTACACCGATCCCAAAACTTATGGCAAGGATGAACTGGATTATTCTGCCTCAAGGATTCGACGCTCACTGCTAGAAAGTGCAGAACGGCTGGGGACGGATTATTTTGACATCATCCATCTTCACGACATTGAGTATCAAAATCGACAGCACACCGAATGGGCGCTAAGTGAAGGCTTAGACACCTTGTATGTACTCAAAGCAGAAGGCCGTATTGGGGCAGTAGGTTGTGGTATTTATCCACTTGATCTTTGGGCCCGCATTTTTGAGCATTACCCCATTGATGTTGCCTTGGTGCACAACCATTATTGTTTGAACGATACAAGCTTGTTGGATTTGCTCCCACTGGCTGAAAGCAAAGGGATTGGGATCATCAACGGCTCTCCCTTTGGCAGCGGTTTATTGACGGATCGAGGCCCGGCTGATTGGCACCCTGCTGTTGCTGAAGAGCGGGCAATTTTTCAACAAGCCGCTGCATTGTGTCAGCAGCATGGGACTTCCATTTCCAAGTTAGCTTTACAGTTTTCTAGCCAGCACGCATCTATTCCCAGTACCATGTTTAGCTCATCGAATCCCGAAACGGTACTGCGCAATGTCCAGTGGCATGAAGAAGGTTTGGACGCAGAGATGTTGCAACGGGTGCAAATGGCACTAACGCCAGTGAGGAATAAGCAGTGGGATTATTGAGTGCTAGGGAGTGTTTTGTAACTCGTAAGGGAGCTTAAAAAAATAAGGTAGCAGAGTTTGGGTTTTGCGAAAAAAGTTCAGCAACTGGATGAAAGGATTTGTGTTCTTGGAAGTCATTCAAATGTAATGCTGATTTACTCTAAAATTCCTTGAAGTAGCCTTGCAAATCTCATGAAATAGCCTTACATCTATAGCACTACCGTGTTCTTTTTTTTGCTAAACCTCAAAAGCAAATATGTCCACTTTATTTTTGCTCAAATAAATACTGCTCACTTGATTCCACAGCCCCAATAAATTTGACACCGCGCTTACTTCATTGCGAAACCTTACGCTTTCTATACTTCCTCCAAAAATACCCCACCAGCATCAAAACCAACACCAAAGGCCACAAAGCAATGAGCAACAACCCAAACTCGACGATCCCCCGCCAGCCCGCTTGCAAGGCCTGGACAAAACGATTGCCAGAATTACTGGTCCCAACCTGAAGCTCACGATAAAACTTGACGCTCAGGGTGGAATAGCCCACCTGGTTGGACAAATACCGCAGGCGGCCCTCCACAGCCTCGATCTCGGCCCGAAGATCGCCGACTTGTTTTTCAATTTCGAGGATTTCGCTCACTTTGCTGGCTTTTTGCAGGAGCGCCAGGTAGCGCTGCTCCAGCTCTTTTTTGGTTTTGAGGCGGGCCTCTGCATCCACAAACTCCTCACTGACATCGCTGACATTGATGCTGCGCACGTCAAAGTACTTGACTCCCTGGGAAATATCCGCCAGTAAAGCATCAAAATTTTGGGACGGGACCCTGATGCTCAAGCCTTGTTCTTGCCGATGCTCGTAGTTGTTGCTGTACTCGTTGCTGAGGTAGCCGCCGTGCTTTTGGGTGGCTTGCCGAACGGATTCGTAAGTTTTTTTCAGGTCATTGGATTCAAACTCCAGGTTGCCCGTTTTGATCAGTTTGGGTTGGAAGCCGCCGATTTTTTCTTCGGGTGCAGGAGGTTCGTATTGAGGCACAGGCACAAGTTCTCCTGCACTTTCTTCTAAATTTGCCTCTTGGTTGACATAGGGAAGCTGTTCCTTGCTGCGATTCTGACAAGCTGATAAACCGATGCAGAAAATGAAAATCCAAAGTTGGCGCATGGTATGTTCGTTTTGATGGTGAATGGGGTACAAACCATAGATGCAGAAAACGCCAAAATTTGGCGCGGGTGGAGGGAAAAATAATCACCCCCCCTCCCCAAACCGCTTTTTCAAAAAGGGATAAGAAAAAACCACCGCCATGATCAAGGCCGCTCCCCAGTAAAAACCGGGGCTCATTTCTTTGTTTTCCTGTAACAATATCCAGGCCAGCACCACCCCGTATACGGGCTCAAGGTTCATCGTGAGGTTGGAGGTGAAGGCACTCAAGTGTTTCAGGGCATTCAGGGCCAAAACGTAGCCCAGGGTGGTGCATAGCAAAACCAAAATTAATAGGTACATCCAGTCGATCCCATCGAGGGGCCAAAAACCCGCAAAATCATTCTGAAGGCCATTGAACAGCAGCATGGGGCTCAAAAACAAGGTCGCACTGCCCAGCTCCACGAAGGTGATGCGCAAGGGTTCCACTTTGCCCACTTGCGATTTGTTGAGGATGGTAAACAAGGCCGCCAAAAAGGCCGAAAACAAGCCTACCAACAAGCCCGTAATCATCGACACGTCAATGCCATTGACCACCAGCCACATGCCTGGGATGATCAGCAAGCTCAGGCCAAATTCCAGCCAATCGAATTTGCGTTTGAGGACCAGCGGCTCCAACAGGGCCGAAAACAAAGAAGTCGTGGCCATCGAAATCACCCCAATCGAGGCGTTTGACAACTTAATGGCCCCGTAAAAAGCCACCCAATGCGAGCCCACGATGCAACCAATGCCCATCAGCACCAAAATTTGACGACGGGATAAATCCTGAAACAAAGTACCAATTTTCACCAACGCAAGCAGACTTAAACTGGTCAAAAGCACGCGCCACCACACCAAGGCCAGCGCATTCAAGCTGATCCATTTGCCCAAAATGGCCGTGAAACCAAACAACAATACTGCCAGGTGCAGTTGCAAATAAGCTTTTTGTGTCGCGTTCATGAACTATTCTTCGTTTTCAGACATTAGACAAATGCCGAAGATAGAATACCCTTGTCAATGTATTCGATTTTCCATCATTTTTCAATCGATTTACCTTATTCGTATGCTTAAAGTTGGCGACAAGGCCCCGTCCTTTCATCTTTTCTCTGATGAGCGCAAAGAAGTCAAGCTCGAAGATTTTCAGGGCAAAAACCTGGTGATCCTGTTTTTTCCAGCAGCATTTACCAGCGTTTGCACCAATCAGTTGTGTGCTGCCCGCGACGACATTGCGTTTTACCAGGGCTTGGATGCTGCGGTGATTGGCGTGAGTGTGGATTCACCTTTCGTATTGGCCAAGTTTCGGGAAGACCAGAAAATCAATTACCCGCTCTTGAGTGATTTCAACAAGCAAATGTCCACCGCTTACGATTCCATTTACCAGGATTTTGTCTTTGGTATGAAGGGTGTTTCGCGCCGTGCCGCTTTCGTGGTGGACAAAGAAGGTACCATCCGCTACGCCGAAGTGTTGGAAAATGCCGGAGAATTGCCGAACTTTGAGGCCGTAAAAACCAGCTTGGAACAATTGAACTAGGTTTTGGTGTTTTACCCTTAGCCTGCAATTGGACCTCAGCCATAGGTGCATGTCCAATTGCAGGTTGCTCCAAAATCAGCACCATGCACGCGCACAGCCCAGACGTAGAGGAATTGGTAGAAGAAGAAATAGACCTTGACGAGGAACTCGCCGACATTGGCGTGGGTGACCCGGCACGTCTGGTGGTTTTCAACGACGATCACAACTCCTTTGATTGGGTGATCCAGTGCTTTGTAGATATTTTGGAACACAGCTCTGACCAGGCCGAGCAATTGGCCCTGATCATCCACCTGAAAGGTAAAGCTACCGTAAAAACCGCCCCCAAGAGTGTACTCAAACCCAAAAAAGATGCCCTGGTGGACCGGGGGCTTTCTGCCGTAATTGAAGAATAAAACGTTCGAAATCGAGCAAAGTGTCCTGAAAAACGTACGATTTATTATTTATTTTTTTTGTAAAATCCTATTGATCAGTATTTTATTTTTCTGGCACAAATTTAGCAGGTAGTTTCATAGGGGTCGCGCCTCAATTCGCGCATCAAGTATCTGTACTCCTTCACCTGACACTACTACCATGAAAAAAACTGTTCTTAGCCTGCTGGCCGTATGCATGATGATGCTTAATGCAGCTTGCCAAAAAGAGCGCCAAGTCTCTTCTTCCTCATTTACCACCCACGACAATGGCAAGGTATTCCACAATATGACGATTGTGGACCACTTTGGTAGCCTACACATTGCTTATGAAGGTCAATTGCGCTTCAGCGATGATGAAAAAAGCATTGCTATGTTGTCGCCCAATAGCGAACTGAACTACCGCAACAACAACATCAAAATCAAGGTAAGCAGCGATGCGAAAGGACTGATCAGCTACTTGATTTATGAAGACGGGCAAAAAGTCAGCATCGACCTTGAGCGCGGGCAAAAAATCATGTCCGAAGCCATTCAAGTCATGATCAAACACGGAATTGATGCCAAAGGCAGTGTAGAACGTTTGTACAAAAAAGGCGGCAAACAAGCCGTACTAGACAGGGTAAGTAGCTTGCAAAGTGATTACATCAAGGGCATTTACCTGGATTTTTTGCTGGAAAATGAAAAATTGACGGGTGCTGAACTCAAAACAATCGCCCAGCAAGTAAGCCAACTGATTGCGTCTGACTACGAAAAAGCCAAGTTGCTGGATAAAAACGCTCAAACCTTTTTGAAATACCCCGAAAGCAATTCGGCTTATTTCCAAGCCCTGGGCAGCATCAATTCTGATTATGAGAAAGCAAAGGTGCTCAAAAATGTGCTTCAGCAAAATCTGGATGCGCCGACTTTCAGCGCCGCACTGCGGGTTACTGGGTCGATCAACTCCGACTATGAGAAAGCAGGCGTACTCAAATCACTGATCAGTAAAGGTACAGCCTGGCGCGACCAATTCGGCAGTATTTTGGACATCTCCAGTCAAATTGGTTCCGATTATGAAAAAGCGGGCGTCTTGGAACATTTCCTCAGCCACAACAACCTTGAGGGCGAGAATTGGGGCAAGTTCTCCCAAATTCTGACGCAGATCAGCTCCGATTACGAACAAGCTGGGGTAATCAAAGCCGTGCTGGACAAACAAGTACCCAGTGGTGCAGATTTTGACAAACTCCTGTCCACGCTCAATAACATGAGTTCAGACTACGAAAAAGCCGGGGTGCTCAAAAAAATCGCCAATCAAGACCTCAAGACCGAAGCCCAATGGCTCAGTCTGATCAATACCACTGCAAATATGTCTTCAGCCCACGAAAAGAGCAACGTGTTGGTACACCTGGCCAATTTGATGCCACGCGGCGAAACAATACAAGCAGCTTACACCAAGGCCGCCAAAAGCATTGATTCCGACCACGAGTATGGTCGGGTGATGCGGGCTTTGAAATAGGACTAATATAGATTCTGAATTAGAGCGTGTTTAGGGCAGACAAAGAACTTTAAACACGCTCTAAACTCCCTCTGAGTTTTTAGCTTGCTTTGGTTCGGCTGAACCAGATCAAATAAACCGCAAATCCTAGTTCCCCTAGTGCCATTGGCAAGCTCAAAATCGCCTCAACCTGACCTTGTATTTTTTCAAACCCAGACCACAACAAGGCCGCTGAATGCACCAAAAAGTAAGAAAAGGCCGCCAACAAAGTCAAGCTGCTGACAAGTTTGGGGATGGCAGAGAGTTGCCACATCAAACGCCCAAGGATAAACAGGTGAACGGCAAAAACAATCAAACCCGCCGACCAGGTGGCTAAAAATTGCTCAAAAAGCGTGGAGATTTGTTCAGCGGAACCGTTCGAAATTGGCATCACCGAAATAAGATTCATCAATGAGGCTCCCAACAAAGCGGCATACACCAAACGCAAGTAGGCCATGAGCAAGGCCCCTGTTTTGTTGTGAAGTTCAAAGAAAAAATACAAGGCCCAGGCCACGACCACATCCAGGATCAAAACCAGAAAAAATGCAAAAATGCAGAGGCGCAGCAGTACTGCTCCATTTTTTAGGTTTTCGAGCGTAGCTGCGGCATCATCTGGTACATAGGTTTGCTGAAAAGCATAGCCATAAGCGAAACCTGCCAAAACAGCCATTGCGATCAGCGACCAGCCTGCGATGGCTGCCATTTTTTTATTTTGCAGACTTGAGACCAGCCTTGTATTTTCCATTTTTTATGATTGATTTTGTATACTTTTAGGAAACATTAAGCCACATCAGCAATTCCTTTGACCAGCAACCAAATACCCAAAACCAGCTCAAACAAGCCGCCCGGAATCGAAAACCAGATTCCCAATGGGAAGCCAAAAAATTCAAGTATGGCTCCAAGCAACAAACTAGCATAACCCAGCAAACCCCAGATAGCCAGCCAACTGGGCACCAATTTGAAGCGCATCAAACCCCAACAAAAGCCCAGGCTACCCAAACCAAGGCAAATCATTCCCGATTGGTAGGCCCAAAAGTTGATTTTTTGAGCCAGCAGCAGCCAGTTCTGTTGGAAAAGCAACTGTTCAGCCGCTTCGTTTTTTGCTTGCCCCAACCACGCCAGCGGCGACAACAAAGCAATCGCTCCAATCAGCAAAAGCAGACCCTCAAAGGCCCGACTGATCAGGTAGGCCAAAGCAAGAACAAGGTGTTTTTCCTTCAAGATGGGGAAAAACAATATACCGATCAGCACTACAAAAATAGAATTGGAAAATACCAGCAATCCACCAATGCGGAGCTGCATGGATTGAGCAAGGATGGTTTGGAAGGGAGCATTTTGCCCCTGTACGGCTTGGACCATGCCATTCCCCAGGCCATAAGCCAAAAAAACAATTAAAAATAAGCCGCCTAACAATCGCTGGCTTGAATATTGAGGCTGCATACTTTGCACTTTTTATAAATTCAATGCAAAAGTAGGCGGCCTCAAAATGGGCTTCATTGACTTTGGTTAAGAAAATCAACAGGCAAAAGCTTGGCTTTATTGTACCACACTAGGATCCATCCAAATCAGTTCCCAAATATGCCCATCCAGGTCGTGAAAAGCCCGCGAGTACATGAAGCCATGATCCTGAGGTTCGCGGTTTTCAATGACTCCGGCAGCCAGTGCGATGCCGAGCAATTCATCAATTTTTTCCCGGCTCTCCAGGCCAATCCCCAGCAAAACCTCGGTGCTTTGATGGGCGTTGGCAATGGGAGTTTTGATGAAAGTTTGAAAGAAAGGCTCCACCAACAACATGGCGAAAATATTGGGGCCGACGAGCATACAAGCCGCTTTTTCATCGGTAAACTGGGGATTGTAAGTGAATCCCAAGGCAGCAAAAAAGGCTTTACTGCGTTCCAAATCCACGACGGGAAGGTTGACAAAGATGTTGTTGACCATGTTTGAATGGTTTTTAGGTTCAAGATGAATGAGGGGCGATTCAATAAATGTTATTCTCACTCAGCCATTCTTCAAGTACCACCAAAGCCCAGAATCGGGACCAATGCCAACTGGGGTGCTCTTCTAAAAACTGTTGCCAGGCGGTTTTGATTTCCTGGCCGACAAAATATTCTCGCTTGCCCAAACTGTGTAATCTCTCTTCGCAAAAGGCCCTCATCTCCTTGCGCATCCAGGGTGCAAAAGGAAGAGTGAAACCCATTTTCGAGCGGTTTACGATTTCGGGGGGTAGCAAATCACCCATTGCAGCTACTAGGAGTGGCTTTGGGGTTTTGAAATTGGGCATTTTTATGGTATCTGGTGCTTGCAAAACCAGTTCGATCAATTCATGGTCTAAAAACGGAGTACGCACTTCCAATGCATTGGCCATGCTCATTTGGTCAGTGTCGCGCAGCAGGGTGTTTTCCATGTAGGTACGCATTTCGGCAATCGAAACCTTACTGAGCAGGGGTAAGTCGCCAAAATTACTTTTGATTTGAGCTGACCAGGCCCGGGCTGGACTGGCATAGGCATTAAGCCCTGGTGCCATTTTGTGCACCTGCTCTGTTGAAAAGGCCTGACGTGAAAGGTAATACAAATCCAGGGGGTCCAAGTACTCTTGTTGGAGGGCTTCGCCGATTTTTCGACTTTGGATCGAATCTTTGCTCCACAACACTGCACGGGCCATCATTTTGCGCAAAGGGTGGGGCAATTGGGTCAGCCAAGCCATGTTTTGCAGGCGCAAGCTACGCTGGAAAATTGGATAGCCCCCGAACAACTCATCACCCCCCAAGCCCGATAAAGCCATCGTGATACCCGCTTGGCGCGTTGCTTTAGACACTACATACGTGTTAGGGCCATCGCCCGATACGTGGTCCATTGCTTTGAGGGCCAGCGGGAGCTCTTTTAAAAAGTCAGCGGGGCTGAGCCTAATTTCATGGTGCTCAGTATGGTATTTTTTGGCGATCAATTGGGCAAAATGTGCTTCATTGAAGGCTTTTTCATCAAAACTGATGCAAAAGGTTTTGACCGGGCTTTGTGCTGCTTTGCTCATCAAAGCGACTATTGCGCTGGAATCGATACCGCCCGATAAGAACGCTCCAAAAGGTACATCAGAAACCAAGCGCTTGTTGACTGCTTGTTCGAGTTTTTCTCGCACCCGCTCGGCCCAATCAGCTGCGGACCAATTTTGATGCTGGATTTGAGTTGGGAAATCCCAGAATTTTTTCTCCTGTACTTCTCCGTTTGGTTTTGCCAACAAATAATGACCTGCTTGCAACATTTGCACCCTTTCAATGGCGGTGTTAGGCGCATGGACGGTTTGGTAAAAAAGATAATCTGATAAAGCCGAAGCAGACAATTTGCGCGGCACCAATCCCGATGCCAATACCGACCGAATTTCGGAAGCGAAAACCAAATTGCTTTCATTGTAGTACCAGTACAAGGGTTTTTTGCCTAGGCGATCCCTGGCGATAAGGAGAGTTTGTGCCTGTCGATCCCAAATGGCAAAAACGAACATGCCTGCCAACTTGGGTAAGCAGGCGACACCCCACTTTTTGTAAGCGGCCAAAATGACCTCTGAATCGGATGCTGAACGGAATGGATAATCCCCTAGTTCTGCTTTTAGCTCGCGGTAGTTGTAAATTTCTCCATTAAAAACCAGTACAAATCGCTCATCGTGTGAATGCATGGGCTGATGCCCCCCAGGCGAAAGGTCAATGATCGCCAAACGGCGATGCCCCAATTCGATCGGACCTTCTGACCACACCCCATGATCGTCGGGGCCACGATGCGCCAATGCGGAGTTCATCGCTTCAACTACATCGCGTTGTGAATGAAAATGGTTTGAAAAACTTAGAAGTCCGGTTACTCCGCACATGCGAAATGGGGTGTAAATTTATCGCACGAATGTAGCTCCTAATCCTGAGATAACGCCTTTACTTATGAATTAATCACCACATTAGTGCCAGATATTTTTTTTGCGAAATTGTGCATTGAAAGTGCAAAAAGATAAAGTAAACGGATTTGGGTTTAGTGAAAAAAGATAAACAACTGGATGAAAGGAAGTTGTGTTCTCTTTTCGCTAAACCTCACAAGCAAATGTGTTTACTTTATTTTAGCTCAAATACATTGCTATTAAGACGCTAATTTTGTGCAAAAAGGACAAGGTAAACAACGAAAAAAAAACGATGCCAAGCACTTACAATGAAATAGCAGGCAAACGCCTGAGTCGAATGGAAGCCCTGAGCGATGGCGTTTTTGCCATTGCGATGACCATTTTAGTATTTGATCTTAAAGACCCAGTCAGCAATGTTCAGTTGAGTGATGGAGCGCTGTTGCAATCTTTACAACAACTGGGACCTGTGCTGCTGACTTATTTGCTGAGTTTCATGACCCTCGGCATCTTTTGGACGGGGCAATCGACCCAATTCGACTACCTTTTCCAATACACCCGACGCTTGACCTGGATCAGTTTATTTTTTCTACTTTTTGTGTCGCTGATTCCTTTTACTACCGCCATATTGAGCCATCATATTCACAATCGGATCTCTATCCTTTTGTATTGGTTACACCTTGCCGTGCTAGGAGTGCTCATTTTGTTACATTGGTCGGTCGCAAAAAAATCGGCTTGTGTACAGGCCCGCGAGGAAGAACTCCGAGCCGTAAACCGCGCCATCAACAAGCGGGTATTTACGGCTCAAGCCCTGTATGCCTTGGGTGCAAGCTTGTGCTTTATCGACACTTATCTGAGCATTGTATTCATCATCGCGGTACAGCTCAATTATGCCCTGGGACTTTTCCCAAGGCTATTGCACTGAGAATGTAGTAGGTCAAAAACAATCCACCACCGATTTCAACAGTACAAACATGGGTTCGCGACCTTCCTTGGTCATGGGCGATTCTTCGTCTTCCAGCATCGCGTCTTCCAGGAAAGCCAGTAAATCTTCCTGATCGGTATTTTCAAAAAACACGTCAATCCGCTCTTTAAATTTGGTGGAGCTTTGGGCTTCGAGTTGCTCCCAGTTGCGCTCCTCTGCATCAGCCAAGGCTTGGGGATCAATCGGGGCGACAGGAGCTGCTTCTTTTTTGCGAATGGCAGCCCACATGATCATGAGGAGGTTGAGCATGTATTCCCTTTCTGTTTCGGTGAAAGCATTTTGCTCTTCATCAAGCAGATAAGCCAAAACCCCGGGCTGCTGCTCCTCTATGGTTTGCCAAAGCTCATCATCGTGCTCTTCGGAATCAAGTACTAGGTCAACGGCCCAGTCGATGGTTTTTTCGTCAATAAAAATCATAGTCACTACTCATTTTTAAAAAAAGAAATCTCCACCCTTTGGTTTTCAAGGCGGCCTTCAGGGTCATCATTTTCGGTCAGGGGCTCTTGTTTTCCCATGCCTTTGAAGCGAATTTGTTGTGCAGGCATACCTGCTTCCATCAACCATTTCGCCAAAGCTTCAGCCCTACGTGCAGTGAGTTCTTCCGCAAAACTATGGGTACAAAGGCTGTTGGTATGGCAACGAATTTCGAGCCCAAGTTGCTGGTTTTTTTGCCAAAAAGAGAACAAACGTGCCATTTCTGGTAAAATATTAGGGCTCAACACCGCTGCGTTGGGCGGAAAAACGAGGTTTTGTAAAATCAGAGAGCCCTTGTTTTGGGGCGAGAACAACTGGATGTTTTGGATCAATTCCGCATTTGCGCTTACCAACAAAGTATCATCAGGCAGTTCTGGAAAAAGCAAGGTTTCAGCCTGAGGGTTACCCAAAACCTGTTTTTCTAAAATGAGTTGTTCTTTGATTTTAGTTTCAATCTTTTTGCGCAAGTTTTGGACCTGTAGCTGGCGGGTCAGTAGATTGAGGCTGGATTGCAGGTATTGCCGGGCTTCTGTTTTGAATGCACTTTGCAACTCTTTGGTAAAACGGGGTTGCAACAAGTCATTGAGTTTTTGGTAAAATGGGAATTGCCAATCAAAGGGCTTGAACAATTGCCCCATTTGCAGGCCTTCGATCAAGTTTCTTTTCAGGTAACCTTGGTTGAGGCTGTCTCGAATGCTTTTGATATTAAAACTTCCTAAAAGTTCTTTGTCAACAGGCGACCAGCGTTTTTCCAAGCGTTTGAGCTCTTCTTCCTGGCTCTCCTTCAAAAAATCGCTCATCACTTGGGGGAAATAGCTGCTCAACAACTGACGAGAGGCATAACTAAAAAAATCATCAAATTCTACTGGGACCAGGCTGACCTGGCTAGAAAAATTACCTGTTTGATTGGTGTTGGGGCCAGCTTCGTGGTGGGCAGCCAGCATTTCTTGTCTTTGTGCATCCTGGTATGCTTTCCGCAAGTTTTGCAAGTCCATGTCCAGTGTAGAACCTGGTGCTATGCTCAATAAACTATCGCGATTTTTGGCGGCAATGCGTAATTGGGCTTTATCTTTGGCCAATTCCAAATCGTTGCTAATGCTGCGCAGGCGATTGGCTTGCAACTTGTAAGCTTCAATTTGCTTTTCAGCCTGTTGGTAAGCAGAGTTTTTGTCCAACAGATCTAGGCGTCCTTCATTTTCCTGGTCGAGCCCTTCTGGTATTCCACCAGGGCGCATCAATAAGTAACTGAGGCTGAAATATTGGGGATGTATTGCCTGCAGCATGATTGGGGTATTGCGTGGCAACAGCAACTGAAACTGTCCTTGTGGATTCGTACCAATGGTTTGAGCCGATTCTTGAGGCTTGGGGTCGCGGTAAGGGTACCATTGGATTTGCGCACTGATGGATTCACCTTGCTTGGGGCTCAAAATTTTGCCTTTTACCAACAGCACCTGGCGAGGGCGGTGCTTTGACTCAGGCAAGCCCCACCAAAGGCGATTTTGTTTTTCACCTTTTTTTTGCTGCCAACAAGCCACATCTCCCAAGGCAGAAATGTTGAAATGTACCTCATCCGCTGGCGTATTCAGAATGGCACCCAGGTTTTCAGGTGTACTCCAAGTGTTCCAATTTTTGTCATTCCGTCGACTGAGGTAAATATCCTGTCCGCCTTCCCCGCCAGGTCGATTCGAGGAAAAATACAAGCTTTCACCATCCGCAGCCAAAAAAGCGGAGCTTTCATCATAGGCACTGTTGATAGGAGCTTCGAAGGGGGCGATTGGCCCCCAGCTTAATTCAGATTGCCTTTGGGCATGGTACAATTGCACGCCCTCTGTAAGGTGCCTGGAATGACTGAGCGCAAGCAATAAAACCGTACCATCTTGACTGACCGTCGCAAAGTGACACACAAATAGGCTATCCCAATTGGGCACATACATGGCTTGTACCTCGCTCCAGAAACGGCCCTTCAACCTGGAGATTCCAATGGGCGCTGCTTTTGTTCGAAAATCCAGGCGGGTATAAATGGTGCTTTTGTCCAGGCTAATAGCAATGGCTTCGTCGTTGTTTCGGGTATTGAGGGGTAAGCCCATGTTGAAGGCATGGCTCCATTGTTCGTCTCCCAGGTATTGGCATTGCCAAATGTCCGCAGCGTTTTTTACCCCAAAATTGGCTTTGTGCAGATTTCGACTGAGCAGCAATGCACTGCCATCGGGGGCCAACACGGGTGCAGCATCCAGACTGTCGCAGGTAGAAATCAATTGTGAAAAAGCTACTTTTTGCGCACTTACACTAATTGAGAGGATCAGCCAAATCAGCAAGCAAAAGCAGTACCCAGCCCCTTTTTTGAACGGAACTGCTGGTGAAAAAAAGTTGCGATGCAAAACAGCTGAAGGCATGTAAAAGTAACTTGGTGTCGAATCGGGTCACAAAGTTACGGTTTTGCGATTGGGAATACAATTCTTCAAATTTTGTTTTTCAGGAACCATGACCATTTTATCCCCTTATGGCCGCAGATAAAATAAAGTAAATAAGTTGAGAAAAGCCTCTAGTGCATTGAGAACGAAATAATAAACCATTATCGCTAGTCCCACGTCTCCTGACGGGGACTGTCCTGATGCGCGTCTCCTGACGCATTGGCGAGCTAGAATCGTGCATTAGCGCACTATAAATGGGCGCTTATTTCGTTCCTGGACTACTAGCCGCTTTTACTTAAAGCGTTACACGGTGCGGCATCGAGTTGGGAACACGGATGCACCGGATGAAAGTTGATGACCGCGAAGCGGGCCTATTCTGAAATTTCTTTCAAATTCTGTCTTGGTCAACGTCACGCAAGTAATTCTACAATTCTGTAATTCTGAAAATTCTGGTTTAGACAAAAAATGTGGTTCAGATAAAAATGCCTCGCTTGATTATGGGGGCCGCGTTATCCGAAGTTTTCAGTTAGCACTGTTTTAGACCAAAAAATCCAAGAAAAGCTTACTTTTGGTGTGTTGATAAGTATTTGGTTCTTCTTCGCAGCAACCCATCCATTATGACTATCTTTCCAGGTAAAACTTACCCTTTGGGTGCCAGCATCCAAGCTGGTGGAGTCAATTTCAGTTTGTACTCCAAAAATGCCACCTTAGTAGAATTGCTGCTTTTTAATTTCAAAGACCATAGCAAGCCTACTGAAGTCATTCGCCTCGAGCCCGATCGACACAAGACTTTTTATTACTGGCATTGTTTTGTCAAAGGCATCGGGCACGGGCAGTTGTATGCTTATCGCGTATTTGGTCCTTATGATCCAGAAAATGGGATGCGTTTTGATGGCCGAAAAGTGTTGCTTGATCCCTACGCCAAGGCCGTAGTAAGCGACACCTACGATCGCGAAGCGGCCAAGCGCACGGGTGACAACTGCTCCCATGCCATGAAAAGTGTTGTAATTGATACTGATCGCTACGATTGGGAAGGCGATGAGCCCCTCCAACATTCTTTTGAGCAGACCATCATTTACGAAATGCACGTGGGGGGCTTTACCAAAGACGCTTCCTCGGGGGTGCCATACAAATGGCGGGGCACTTATCGGGGTTTGATTGAAAAAATTCCTTACCTCCAATCATTGGGGGTTACAGCGGTGGAGTTGCTGCCTGTACAGCAATTTGACCCTTTTGACGCCCCCACTGGTCGACTCAATTACTGGGGATATAGCCCCATTGCTTTTTTTGCTCCCCACAATGCTTATGCCGTCGACCAGGATCCAATTGCCGCAGTCGATGAGTTTCGAGACATGGTCAAAGCCCTGCACCGGGCCAATATCGAAGTGATTCTCGATGTGGTGTTCAACCACACAGGTGAAGGAGATGAAAATGGCCCCACCCTTTCACTCAAGGGGTTGGCCAATCGCAGTTACTACATTTTACAGAATGAGCCCCGATTTTACAAAAATTTCAGTGGTACGGGCAATACCTTGAATGCCAACCACTCGGTGGTGCGCAGAATGATTCGGGATTGCCTGCGCTATTGGACCTCGGTGATGCACGTGGATGGCTTCCGCTTCGACTTGGCTTCGGTTTTGAGCCGCGACAGCGATGGTGCGCCCTTGAAAAACCCACCACTGCTTTGGGAGATCGAATCGGATCCCGTTTTGGCCTCTACTAAACTCATTGCCGAGGCCTGGGATTTGGAATTGTACCAAGTCGGAAATTTCATCGGCGAACGTTGGGCGGAATGGAATGGGCCGTTTCGCGACCAGGTGCGGGCCTTCATCAAAGGCGATTCGGGGCATGTGGGTGCTTTGGCGCAGCGCTTTTTGGCCAGTCCGGACTTGTTCAACACCAAAGAGCGCAATCCCAATCGCAGCATCAATTTCTTCTCTTGCCACGATGGCTTCACCCTCAACGACCTGGTTTCATACAACGAAAAGCACAACGAAGCCAATGGCGAGAACAACCGCGACGGCCACAACCACAACCTGAGCTGGAATTGCGGTGTAGAAGGCCCTAGTCAAGACCCCATGATCGAAGCCACTCGCTTGCGGCAGTGCAAAAACTTTTTCAGCATTTTGCTCTTGTCACAAGGCACGCCTATGCTCTGGATGGGCGATGAAGTACGGCGTACCCAATTGGGAAACAACAACGCTTACTGCCAGGACAGCCCCATTTCTTGGTTTGATTGGACGGCTTTGGAACGCGAAAAAGACATGCTGCGTTTTGTGCAGAAACTGATCCGCTTCAACCTCAGTTCTCCATACAGCATGGAAAAAGCCTTCCTCAACAGCGATCGTACCGTATTGCGCTGGCATGGCATAGAGGCCACCAAACCCGATTGGAGCGACCATTCGCGCAGCTTGGCTCTGGTGTTGAGCAATCCAGAGTATGGACACGAACTCTACATCGCCATGAATGCCTTTTGGGAACCCTTGACCTTTGAATTGCCCCCGCCATTTGCATTCCAGGAAAGCGCCTGGCACTTGTACATCGACACCGCAAAACCCAGTCCTCAAGACATTGCTGAAGAATTCCCTGGAAAAAAACTCCAAAATGGCCATTACACCCTCGCCCCAAGATCGGTGGTGGTGCTAGTGGGCAAGTAAACCTAGACCTTGAATTTGCTGTTAAAAAATGTGAATTTTGGTTTGTTCGGCATGTTTTTTTGACATACGATAGACGACTTACGACATAGGACTTACGATTTAGAGGCTCGCTGGAAAAACTTGTCGTGTTTAGGTTCTCGTTTGCACGGTTTGAGATCTTTGAAATTTAATATTGATCAATCCTTGCCTGTTCCCTGGAACCAATCATTGAAAAACAAGCTCTTTTATCCAGAACTCACGTTATTTGTAATGTAAAACGCACCCAAGTCCACCAATTTTGCCCTGCCATGACCACAACGAAACCATACCAGCCGATCCACAAGATCCGCCTTGTCACTGCGGCCTCCCTGTTCGACGGGCACGACGCGGCCATCAACATCATGCGCCGCATTTTGCAAAGTACCGGGGCCGAAATCATCCACCTGGGCCACAACCGCTCGGCCCTGGAAATTGTGGAAACTGCGATCCAGGAAGACGTGCAGGGCATTGCCATTACCTCCTACCAAGGTGGGCACCTGGAGTTTTTCAAGTACATGTATGACCTGCTAAAGGAACGTGGGGCGGGGCACATCAAAATTTTTGGCGGCGGTGGTGGCACTATTTTACCCGAGGAAATCGAAGCACTGCATCAATACGGCATCGCCCGCATTTACTCGCCGGATGATGGGCGGCAAATGGGCTTGCAGGGCATGATCAACGACCTGCTCCAACAGTGTGATTTCCCATTGGGGCAGCACTTGAATGGTGAACTGAAAGTCTATCAAAAACGCAATGCCCGCGCCTTGGCACGCATGATTTCGGCCATTGAGAATTATCCGCAAGAAAACCAAGCTTGGTTGAAAGACTTGGCCCATGTAGCAGCCGAAAAAAAAGCGCCCATCTTGGGCATCACGGGCACGGGGGGCGCTGGCAAGTCGAGCGTGGTAGATGAATTGGTAAGGCGTTTTTTACTCGATTTCCCTGAAAAAACCCTGGCCATAGTGTCGGTGGACCCCTCCAAACGTAAAAGTGGTGGGGCTTTACTAGGCGACCGCATCCGCATGAACGCGGTATCGAACGATCGGGTTTTTATGCGCTCTTTGGCTACCCGTCAGGCCAATCTGGCCCTTTCTCAACACGTAGATGGGGCTTTGAACATTCTCAAAGCCGCTGGTTTTGACCTGATTATCCTCGAAACTTCGGGAATTGGGCAGTCCGATACCGAAATAGTGGACCATGCCGACCTCTCGCTTTATGTAATGACCCCAGAATACGGCGCAGCCTCGCAGCTCGAAAAAATTGATATGATCGACTACGCCGACGTCATTGCCCTGAATAAATTTGACAAACGCGGAGCACTCGATGCCCTGCGCGATGTGCGCAAGCAATTTCAACGTGCCCACAGCCTTTGGGAACAAAACCTGGATGACATACCTGTGTTTGGCTCCATCGCAGCCCAGTTCAATGATCCGGGTATGAACGCTTTGTACCGGAAAATCATCGACTTGCTGGGCGAAAAAACGGGGCAAAAGTGGGATTCTGTTTTGTTGCCTGAGGCCAAAATTAGCGAAAAAGTCCACATCATTCCGCCCAGCCGCAATCGCTACCTGGCCGAGATTGCAGAGAACAATCGCCAATACGATCATTGGGTTCGCACGCAAAGTGAGTTGGCTCGTCAAGCTTTTGCGCTGCACAAAACCCTGGAAACCTTGCCCACCCAGACTGACCACAAAGTACTGGAAACCCTCAAAGAAAACCAGCAGCGCGTTTGGCAAAGCCTTGATCCTCACTGCCGAGAAATCCTGCAAAACTGGAAGCAAGACAAGGCCAATTATGCCGCCGACGAGTTTGTGTACCAGGTTCGGGGCAAGGACATCAAGGTGCCTACTTTTCACTTGTCTTTGTCACAAACCCGGATTCCAAGGGTGGTTTTGCCCCGTTACGTGGATTGGGGCGAGATTTTGCGCTGGGTTTTGCAAGAAAACGTACCCGGCAGCTTTCCTTATACCGCAGGTGTTTTTCCGTTCAAACGCCAGGAAGAAGACCCCACCCGCATGTTCGCAGGGGAAGGCGGGCCGGAGCGTACCAATCGGCGTTTTCATTATGTGTCGCTCGACCAACCAGCCAAGCGCTTATCCACCGCTTTTGATTCGGTGACTTTGTACGGCGAAAACCCCGACGAACGGCCCGATATCTATGGCAAAATTGGCAATTCAGGCGTCAGCATTTGCTCACTTGACGATGCCAAGCGCTTGTATTCGGGGTTTGACCTTTGTGATCCCCGCACCTCGGTATCGATGACCATCAATGGGCCAGCAGCCACGATCGCAGCTTTTTTCATGCACGCCGCGATTGACCAGCAATGCGAAAAATACATCCACGAACAAGGGCTGGAAGCGCAAGTTGAAGCCGTTTTGCAAAAAAAATACGATCTACAAGGCTTCTCTCGCCCAACTTACCGTGGAGATTTACCTCTTGGAAACGACGGCTTGGGCCTGCTTTTGCTAGGCATCAGTGGCGATGAAGTACTGGAACCCGCAGTTTACCAAAGCCTCAAAGCCCAGGCCCTGAAAGCCGTGCGTGGTACCGTGCAGGCCGACATTTTGAAAGAAGACCAGGCCCAAAACACCTGCATTTTTTCCACCGAATTTTCGCTCAAACTGATGGGCGATATGCAGGAGTATTTTGTACAAAACCAGGTGCGCAATTTTTACTCGGTATCCATTTCGGGATATCACATCGCCGAGGCGGGGGCCAATCCGATCTCGCAATTGGCCTTTACCCTGTCCAATGGTTTTACTTTTGTGGAATATTACCTCAGTCGAGGGATGCTCATCGACGATTTTGCACCCAATCTCTCTTTCTTTTTCTCCAACGGCATTGACCCCGAATACGCAGTGATTGGGCGGGTGGCCAGGCGCATCTGGGCCAAAGCCATGCGCGAAAAATACGGGGCCAATGAGCGTTCGCAGATGCTCAAGTACCACATCCAAACCAGTGGGCGCTCCCTGCACGCACAGGAAATCGACTTCAACGATATTCGCACCACTTTACAGGCCCTTTATGCCATTTACGACAACTGCAACTCCCTGCACACCAACGCCTACGATGAGGCCATCACCACCCCTACCGAAGAAAGTGTACGCCGAGCGATGGCCATCCAACTGATCATCAACCGCGAATTGGGCCTGGCCAAAAACGAAAATCCACTGCAAGGTGCGTTCATCATCGAAGAGCTGACCGACTTGGTGGAAGAAGCCGTTTTGCAGGAATTCGAGCGCATTTCGGAACGTGGTGGCGTATTGGGCGCGATGGAAACCATGTACCAACGGGGTAAAATCCAGGAAGAAAGCCTTTACTACGAAACCCTCAAGCACAACGGTACTTATCCCATCGTGGGTGTCAATACTTTTTTGAGCAAAAGCGGCTCGCCTACTTTGATTCCTGGCGAAGTGATTCGTGCAACCGTGGAGGAAAAAATGGCTCAAATCCAGGGCTTGAACGATTTGCACCAGGCGCAATCCAAAAAATCAGCTACCCAGTTGCGTCGCCTTCAAGAAGTGGCGATCAACAACGGCAACTTATTTGAAGCTTTGATGGAAACCGTAAAATATTGCTCTTTAGGGCAAATCACCCAGGCACTTTATGCCGTGGGTGGACAGTACCGACGAAGTATGTAACCTTTGAAAATGGGGAAAAAGCTGTAAATGCTACCAACTTTTCCATTTTTACTGCTGCCTTTACATTTTCCTTTTTCAAAAAACGCTAATCCTGACTATTTTACAGCCGATTTCGCATCAAGTACGCCAACAAATGACTCGTATCACCCTGCCAGGGCTTTTTGCCGCCCTCCTCGTTTGCATCTGTGCCTGTGTGCCGCCTAAAGACAAAAGCGGTGTCGCAGTAGTCAACACTGACTTGTTTGCGGATGCAGAAATTCAGGAAATATATCGACTACAAGACTTGCGCAATACGGACAGCCTGTTGAGCTATTTTGAAGCACAAGACCCAAGTTACCGCTACGCCGCAGCCTTGGCTTTCGGCTCGGTACGCGATACCAATGCCATTGAAAAACTGGGGGAGCTACTCAAAGATGAGTCGATGGACGTGCGCTATGCAGCGGCTTATGCACTGGGCCAAATCGGCAACGCCGCTGCCGAACCAGTCTTATTGGAAGGTTTCGAACGTTACGACAGCACTGGTGAGTCCATGAAAGTCAATGGGGCCATTTTGGAAGCCATTGGCAAATGCGGCAGTTTGAAGTCTTTGCAGCAAATGAGCAAAGTAAGTACTTACAAAGCTGGCGACACCCTTTTGCAAGAAGGCCTGGCTTGGAGTGTTTACCGTTTTGGTTTGCGCGGCATCACCGATACTTCGGCTACGGCTCGCATGGTGGGCATAATAGCCAACAAGCGCAACTGGCCGCGCCTTCGCCTGATTGCTGCCCATTACCTGGGGCGTGTGAGAGGCATTCGCCTCGATACTTTTGGTCGAACCTTGGCTCCTTTGGCCGTAAAAGAGCCCGATGTAAATATTCGCATGGCCCTCGCCAGTAGCTTGGGCAAAAGCAACCGTTTGTATGTTTCAGATACTTTGATGAAATGGCTGCCGCGTGAAACCGATTACCGGGTGAGGGTCAATATCATCAACGCACTGGGCACACACCTTTATAAAAATGTACGCCCCGCAGTTTTTAATGCCCTCAAGGATCCCAACGTTCATGTGCAAAACACCGCAGCGCAGTTTTTTGTCACTGCGGGGCAAGGCATGGACGCTACTTATTATTGGCGTTTGGCCAAGGATTCTACCCTGACTTGGTCACAACAGGCGGCCTTGTATGCCGCAGCTCAGAAACACTTGCCGCCAAGTTTTGCAGAATTTCGTGATCCCATGAATTATCAGTGCCGCAAGCGCTACGAACGGGCAACCGATCCCTACGAAAAAGCGGCTTTTTTGAAAGCAATGGGCCAGTTTGGTTGGAATTTCCGCTACATCTACCAACAAGGAGCTGCGGCTAAAAGCACTACCTTGCGCACCGCAGCCTGGGAAGCTTTGTCGGCCATCAATGAAAGGCCTGATTTTTTCAAGTTTTTTGGCGCAGGTTGGCCCAAGGTTGCCAAAGAACTGTCGATTTATTTCAAAAGAGGCACCATGGGCGGAGATGCGGGTGTGATCGCTTTAGCAGCAATTGCCCTTCGCTCGCCTCAAAGGGCTTACCGTGAGTTTTTCCCACAATACGGTTGGTTGGACACAACCCTAACGACCCTGAAAATGCCAAGGGATTTAGAAACTTACCATGAAGTTCAAAAGACCGTTGCCTACCTCAAAAATTCGGGTCCGCCAGATTTGTACAAAAACAAGGCTGGCAAAAACCAAGTCGATTGGTCGGTGTTGCAAAGCCTTGATAATGACACCCGTACCATCATCCAAACTTCCAAGGGTGCAATTCGGGTGCAGCTATTGCCTAATCTAGCCCCAGCCAGCGTAGCGAGTTTTGTAGAACTCGTTAAAAGTGGCTACTACAATGACAAAACCTTTCACCGGGTAGTCCCCAACTTTGTCATCCAGGGCGGTTGTCCACGGGGTGATGGTTACGGAAGTCTCGATTTTACCCTGCGTACCGAAGTGCCCCCCGCTTCGCGCTATTCGGAAGGAGGCTACATCGGCCTGGCTTCCGCCGGGCCCGATACCGAAGGGGTACAATTTTTTATCGTACATTCGCCTACCCCTCACTTGGATGGCAAATACACCATTTTTGCCAAAGTGGTGGAAGGAATGAATGTGGTGCATGACATTCAGGTAGGTGATTTGATCAAGCGCATTACGGTGCAATAATTCACCGTAGCGTTGCCTTTTATTTTTTCAAGACATTTTCTATTAAGCTTAGCCCAAACATGAAAAACACAGTGCTTTTTGAAAAACACCAGGCGTTGGGAGCTAAAATGGCTCCTTTTGCGGGTTACAACATGCCCATTTCTTATGCGGGCATTCAGGAGGAACACCACGCGGTTCGCCAAGCTTTGGGGATTTTCGATGTATCGCACATGGGAGAGTTCATCGTCAAAGGTAAAAACGCTTTGGAATTCATCCAGGAAGTTACCTCCAATGATGCTTCCAAATTGGGTATTGGCCAAGCCCAATACTCTTGTCTGCCCAATGAAAATGGGGGCATCATCGACGACTTGCTGGTGTACCGCTTGCCTGAAGACACCTGTAATGAAGGGGAACGTGCTTATATGCTGGTGGTCAATGCTTCCAACATCGAAAAGGACTGGAATTGGCTCAATGCCCACAACCAGTACAGCTACAATACCCGCCTAATCAATATTTCAGACCAAACTTCACTACTGGCTGTACAAGGGCCAAAAGCGGTAGAGGCTTTGCAGAGCCTGACGAATATTGATCTCAGTCGCATCAAGTACTACCATTTTTCCAAAGGCACCTTTGCGGGTCTGGACAATGTGCTCATTTCTGCCACGGGCTACACTGGGGCCGGCGGTTTTGAACTGTATGTAGACAACAAACAAGCGGCCGCGCTTTGGGAGGCGGTGATGGAAGCAGGCCAAAAGTATGGCATCAAGCCCGTTGGCCTTGGTGCTCGCGACACTTTGCGTTTGGAAATGGGTTTTTGCTTGTATGGAAACGACATTGACGACAGCACTTCGCCGCTGGAAGCTGGCTTGGGCTGGATTACCAAGTTAGACAAACCCAAATTTGTAGCCAAGGAGTTTTTAAGTGCCCAAAAATCTGCTGGCGTGACTCGTCGCCTAGTGGGCTTCAGCATGGAAGAACGCCGGGTACCTCGTCACGACTACCCCATTTGCGACCAAGCTGGCCGGGTCATTGGCAAAGTAACCTCAGGCACCCAATCGCCTACCCTGAGCAAACCCATTGGTCTGGGCTACGTCGAAAAGGAATTTGCAGTGAATGGCAGTGAAATTTACATTGACATGGGTGGCAAACTCATGCAGGCAGAAGTGCAAAAATTGCCATTTTTGAACCAGTAAACAGCCTCTAAGGAACAGAAAAGAAACAAAGTGGACATCTTTGACTTTTGATCAAGCCCTTTTCGTGGCAACGCTAAAGCCAAAATCATGGTCAAAATCATGCTGGAAATCCGCAAGAATGGGTGTGTGTGTAAGTGTGAGTTCGGGTGTGTGGTGCTTCGAGTTGAATCTTTCGTCTTGGCCAATTGGAAACGGTGTTCCCTCACACGCACACCCAAACACACACCCAAACCCATTTTCATCCGTGTTCCCAACTAGCCTCGCACAGCGAGGCAACGAAGATGTCTACTTTATTTAATCTGCGGCCCCAAACTGGGGTATTGGGAAATAAAATGGTTAAAAAAGCCCGCCAAAGTGGAATCTATGCAACATTTCCGCTCACATTGCATTTATCTTTGTACTTTCAGGAAGTTTTGAAAAAATCGAAATTTCACCCGAGTGCTAATTACAAAGTTCGCAAGCCATGAACCTGACCGAAGGAAAAGAGAAATTTTTGCAATCCTGGGGCGCATTGGGCTCTAGCTGGGGAGTCAATCGCACCATGGCCCAGATCCATGCCTTGCTGATGATCTCGCCACACGCCCTAAGTGCAGACGACGTGATGGAGGAATTGAAAATCTCTCGCGGAAATGCCAACATGAACATCCGCGCCTTGATCGATTGGGGTTTGGTGTTCAAAGAACTTCGTGCAGGCGAGCGCAAAGAATTTTTCGTTGCAGAAAAAGACATGTGGAAAGTCGTGAAAAATATCATCATCCAGCGCAAAAAACGTGAACTCGAGCCCATGATCAAAGTACTCGACGAGCTATCCAGCGTAGAAGGCGATGACGCCGAAACCGAAGAGTTCGTCAAAACCATCAAAGACATCAAACTATTTTCAAGCAAAGCCGATTCTACCCTCGATACCCTGATCAAGGCCGATTCCAACTGGTTTGTGGGGACTTTTATGAAGATGATTAAGTAGAAGTAGAAGTGTTGAAATATTTAAAAGAGAGGTTTTCGCTCAGGAAACTGGCCTATAATCAACCATATACTTTTTTCAATCGCAAAGCCAAATCCTCAATATCCACTTTTCTAGCCATTGCACTGATCCAAGTTGCGGGGATATTTTCCCAACCATAAATCAAGCCTGCCAAACCACCCGTCACCGCGCCCGTGGTATCAGTATCCGAGCCCAGGTTGACTGCCTTGAGGGTGGCATCACGGTAGTTATCAGTGGTTAAAATGCACCAAATGCTTGCTTCGAGGGTATGTACCACGTAGCCACTGCTAGCAATGTCTGCTTCTGGTAGTTCGTAGATGTTTTCGTCCAACAGGCGTTTAAAAATGTTGATTTCCTGGGGATTCATTTCCGATTTTTTCAAGAATGCCTTGATTTCCTTTTGCAGTTGTTGATATACTGCGAACTTGTCTAAACCAGCCAAAATATGCCGGGCAAACTCTAGGTAATAAAAACAGGCAATCGACGAGCGCACATGCCCATGCGTAATGGACGACACCTTGCGGGTGAGCTGGTAACGCTCGTCAATGGGCCGATCTTTGATGTAAAGCAAAAGCGGCAAAATCCGCATCAACGAGCCATTGCCGTTGTCTGTTACATCCATTCCTCCGGCAAATTCAGGGGTTTCGCCACCCTGCAACCGAACAATGGCTTGCCTCGTGGCAATCCCCACATCGAATACATGCCCCCTTGGCGTCCAATAATTTTTGGTGAGCCAGCGCACAAAATTGTCGGCAATTTTTTGCAAATCAAAGTCTTCGGTCAAAGCTTCAGCCAAGCAAAAAGCCAAAGAGCTGTCGTCGGAAAAGGTACCTGGGGGCAAGTTGTAAGTGCCGTATCCAATCATGTCAGTCACTGGCCTACGAGTGATTTCTGCCCTGCTTTTGAATTCCACGGGCACGCCCAGGGCATCGCCGACGGCAAGCCCGAAAAGGATGTCTTTGGATGGGTTATGGTTTCGCATGGTTTGTTTTTTGGTGAAGGTAGGGGTTTTGGAGATGTGGCTGGGGGAAGCTGAAAATCACCTGGCCACCTACATAGAACAAAAAAAGCATGAGAAATACTCCCATGCTTTTCTTTTAAGTGCCAAAAAATTGCTTTAAGGTGTATTCTTTTGTGCCTCCCCTCGCCCAAACCTCAACAGCTCCTCAAATACCTGCCCATAAGCCCCCATCTTCCCCCCTTCCAAATCAGTATTGGTGAACAAAATCACGCCAACTTTCTTATCTAGCGTAGCCAACATTTCAGTACTTACGCCGGGGTCCGATCCACCGTGCCCGACCATCGTGCAATCGTATTTGGTTTGCCAAAAAATTCCGGAATTTTTTTGATCCAACTTGACGTTTTTGGGTTTGTTCTGAGGCGTAAATTGTAAGGTGAGCATGGTCTCGACCGTACTTTTGGCTAAAATTCGGGTGCCTCCGTATTCGCCTCCACTCAAAAGACTGATAAAAAATTTGGACAACTCCGCCACCGAGGTCCTAACACCGCCATCGGGATAAGTGGTGATCGAATAAAGTGGAATTTCGGCGTACTTCTCACCCTCAGGTTTGTACAATTTACTGTGCAAGGAAAGATCCGTTTCGGCCAGAAACCAGGCCGATTTCTGCATATTGAGGGGGCCAAAAATCTGCTCTTTGCAGTATTCGTTGAGTTTTTTCCCAGTCCTACACTCCACAATATAGCCCGCCAAACCTGCGGCGATGTTGGAATAATCGCGGTAAGTACCTGGTTTTTTGTTCAAAAAATTTTGCTTGGAGTAGTACTTGCCACCCGGCACAAAATATTTTTTCAAAAACTCGCCCAAGCTTTCGGGTGCATCCTTGCCGTAGTGATAAAGGGTGTCGGAGTAAAAAGGAGAACGGTCTACCAGGCCCGAAGTATGGGTAGCCAAATGCCGCAGGGTAATTTTTGCTTTGGGTTGGTAGGGATTCACGACTTTGAAGGGCAGGTAAGCATTGATGTCTTCATCCAACGAAAGCAGTCCCTCCTCTTGCGCTTTCATGAGGCAAGCCCCAGTGAAGGTTTTGCTGATTGAGCCGATGTTCATGAGGGTATTGATTGTAAATGGTCTTTGCTTTTCCAGGTCTGCAAAGCCATAGCCCTTGGTCCACACCACTTGTTGATCGACAATGACCGCAGCGCCAAGCCCGACCATGCCCGCTTCTTTCATTTTTTGGGTGATGAATGCATCCAATTCCGCAGTAGCTTTGGGTTTTTCAGGTGTTTGTCCAAGCACAGTTTGGCTACATAAAATGACTCCCAAAAAAAGGGATTTTAGTATTCCAAGACAAGCCATTCGGTTCTGTTTTGGCAATAGCCGTTTGGTCGCATCTGGTACTGATGCGCTTGATTTGTTTTTCATGTCGAGTGATTTAAAAAGATTTAAAAACAAAAATATCTTCTTAGAGCTGCTTATTTTGACTAAAATTAGGCGCAAGTGCGCATGATTTAATCGAAATTTACCAACAAAACGGGTAAAATATGCACAAGCTAGATGAATACGACAAAGCCCTCTTGCGACAACTACAACTCAACAACAAAATCAGTGCTGAGGAATTGGGGGAAATGGTGAAACTCAGTACCAGTGCTGTTCAGCGACGCCTCAAACGCTTGCGCGACGACAAAGTGATTGTGGCCGACATCTCCGTTGTGGCTCCGGCAGCAGTGGGCATGGGCATCACTTGTATTGCTGATGTGACCCTGCACCTAGGAGGCTCGCAGTACATCGACAAGTTCAAAGCACTGATGCTAGCCTGTCCAGAGGTCAGTCAATGCTACTATGTCACCGGTTCTTATGATTTTGTGGTCATCGCACACGTTTCAGACATGAAGCAATACGAGGATTTTTCCAAAAAATGCTTCATGGACAATCCCGATGTCAAGCAGTTTTATACCCATGTGGTCATGGATCGGGTGAAGATGGGTTTTGGGGTAGAGTTGTGATGCGATCATATGATGGCATCAAAAATAGGTATTTAAAAAACTCCTCTCGAAAAACTCAAAACAATTCAACCAACAACTATTTGATAATGAATTTATTTTGTGATTTTTGACAAAATTAAATACCTTTGATGCGATCAAATGATGGCATCATGAACCACATTTACTACGAAGGGACGCCCAAAATCATCAATTTATCCATTGAGATTGGCAGGATGTTGGGATTAGTAGATGCCACCCATCTTCGGAAAGCACCAACCGAACTTCGGAAGAAAAACAAGGTAAAGACCATCCGTGCTTCACTGGCGATTGAGGGGAACACCCTGGGTGAAGAACAGATTACTGCGATTCTCGATCGCAAACGGGTCATTGGTCCCGCAAAGGACATCAAAGAAGTGGAGAATGCGATTGTGGTTTACGACAAGTTATCAGATTTTAATGCCTTTTCCAAGGAATCTTATCTGGAGGCACATGGTTTATTGATGGCTGGTTTGGTGGAAAAACCTGGCCAGTTCAGAACCAGTTCGGTCGGTGTGGTTCAAGGAGACAGGATTGCGCATTTGGCTCCACCAGGATGGAATGTCGATCATTTGATGGACAATTTATTTGGCTATCTCCGCAGCGGAAAAGATAACCTGATCATCAAAAGTTGCGTGTTTCACTATGAGATGGAATTCATTCATCCTTTTCTGGATGGAAATGGCCGCATGGGCCGTTTATGGCAAACTGTGATTTTAATGAACGCAAATCCGGTGTTTGAGTATTTGCCCATCGAGAAAGAAATAAAAGAAAGCCAGGAAGAATACTACCGTGTGCTCAGTCAATGCGACCAGGAAGGATTGTGTACAAAGTTTGTGGAATACATGCTGGACAAGATCAAATTGAGCTTGGAAGAATTAGTGGGTGTCCGAAGGGAAAACTTGTCAGACCTGGACCGCTTGTACTATTTTCTTGAGCAAAATAGTGTTCCTGATTTCAGCAGAAAAGACTACCTCCAAATGTTCCCTAAAATCTCCACGGCTACTGCCACCCGCGATTTGAGAAAAGGAGTTGAAATGGGCATTTTAGACCGAGAGGGAGAGGACAGGCTTGCCCGTTACCGAAGGAGATAATTGATTCATAAATTAGCTCAAAAATGATGGACCAAAATAGTACCCAACTACTTGATCTCGCCCTCGAAACCATTGACCAAAAATATGCTCCGCTTTCGGAAGCTTGCAAAACAGACATCAAAAATTGCGTGCTTATCAAGCATTATACTCAAGCGGAAACCCTGGTCAGGCAAGACCAATATGCCGACAAACTCTACTTCATCATCCAAGGCGGCGTGAAAATCTTTTACCTCAAAAATGGCAAGGAAGTCGTGGATTGGTTCGCCTTTGAACACGAGTTTTTCAATGCCATTGTCAGCTTTTTTCAAAATGTTCCCAGCCCACACTATGTCAAAGCCCTTGAAGATACAAGCTGTCTGGAGATGAGCCGGGAGGATGTATTCCGGCTTTCCGCTCAACACCACTGTTTTGAAACCCTGGCCAGGATAGCGGTGACCAAAACCATGCTTCGCCTTCAACGAAGGGTGGTTTCGCTCCAGTTTGAAACCGCACAGCAGAAATACCTGCTGCTGCTCGAAGAACGCGAAGACATCCTGCAACGCTTGTCTCTGACCGAGATTTCCTCTTATCTGGGCATCACCCTCGAAACCTTGAGCAGAATCCGAAATCCGAAACGGGAAAAACGAATTTGATCTATGTCAAATGCGGATTGAATCGGCGGCCATACTTTTGTGCCCATGAACACCAAACGAATCCACTACTACTCCGGGCTCATCATCGCTATTTTTGTGGGCATCCATTTACTCAATCACCTGGCAAGTCTTTTTGGTGCAGCCTACCATATTGAGCTGATGGACCAGTTGCGGAAATACTACCGGAATTTTTTCGTGGAGCTTTTACTCTTGGCGGCTGTATTCGTACAAATCAGCTCTGGATTTCAGCTTTTTAAAGCCCGCTGGAAAACTGCGGGCTTCAACTTCGAAGGTCTCCAGGTTTGGTCTGGTTTTTACTTGGCGATTTTTTTCATCATTCATTTGAGCACCGTCTTAGGTGGGCGAATTTTCTTACAGCTCGATACCAACTTCTACTTTGGCGTGGCGGGTGTCAATACCTTCCCTTTCAACTTGTTTTTTGTGCCTTATTATGGCCTGGCCGTTTTGGCTTTCTTTGGGCACATTGCTGCTATTCACCACCAAAAAATGAAGCGGTCTTTTTTCGGTTTATCGCCACGCAAACAGGCGGTGGGCATTCTGGTACTTGGATTTGTTTTCACGTTTGCACTTTTTGCAGGCTTAACTGACTATTTCAAGGGTGTGGAAATTCCGGCGGCTTACCATGTCTTGATCGGGAAATAAATTAGAGCGGCTGGCGAAAGAATAGAGTGACTCTCGTCCCAACATGAACAAGAATGCAAACAAACTTTAGACTTGAAACCGAAAACACATCCTGCATCGTGTAACCCTGGACTTCAGTCCGGGGACAAATGTAGCCCCCAGATTCACATTCTGCATCTATCCGGCAGTTGCATCAAAAATCACGAAACATGAACACAGCATTGTTGATCGCAAACCTCCTGACTGCACTGGCTTTTGTCGTCCATACCTTTGTTGGCGATAAAGAACTCAAAGTGATTGAACCTTCAGACGATTCCGATGTAAATTCCCAAAAAAGAGAAAAATGGACCATGGCCAGGTGTGGTTGGCATTGGGTTTCTTTTGATTTGCTTTTTGCCAGCATGGGGCTGGGGCTCGTCAATTTCACTTCATTTTTTGAGCATGAAAAAACCATCCTGCAAGTGCTTGCTGTCTATTTTTTCGGCTATGCCCTGATTTGGTTTTTGACCATCGCGATCTCTAAGCCATTTGCAAACAACTACCTCAAACTTGGACAATGGTTATTGCTGTTGATCATTGGGGGATTGATTTGGATAGGGGCTTAGATCTTGTACATTTTTTCACAACCTGGGCTCAGGAATTTTTGTTAAGCTAACTTAGCTTTAGGCAGTATCCTACCTTACATTTATACCCAAAATATAAACATAGCAAGTAACTATCCATAAAATCAACGACACCAAAATCGCCGAGATCACATCCGATACTGTTTTCTTATGCTAGATTTTATGTCCAAACCAATCCTCGGTGTGAGTTGTACCAGCCCGTCACTTTGGAAAATGGGCTTCTTCAATATTGCTTTTTGGCTAAATTGATCGTAAATTCTTTGACGGTATCGAGACCTTGCAAGTAGTCATCAATACTTTGGGACACAAAATGATCGGGAAAAATGCCTGTTTCATCCGGCAGCGAGGTAGCCGTTGTTACGTGGGTGTTGTTGGCTACATAATATTCCAATTTGCTGTGTTTGAGCCTGCAAACTTTCTGGCCCGCCGAACAAAATTGATTGGAACCAAGTTCTTCGCCCACGATTGTCCCCAGGTTCAATACTTTGACCAATGACATAAAATGTCCAGTGGTGGAATTGCCTAATCCATCCATCATAAAATAGAGTTTTCCATTGTATCGGTTTTCAAAAGGCGTAAATTCTTCTTCGCCTTCTGTGGCACTCGTTTTCCCTTCAAACTCTGATCTGGAATAATACACGAAAGGCTTTTTGACCAAATACCGCAGCAAATGAATACTCGCAGATTGAGAACCGCCACCATTCCACCGAACATCAATAATCAGGTTTTTAATGCCTTTGCCATTTATTTCCGCCATGCTCTTGTCCACGAATGCCTTAAAAACATCGAAGTTATTGAACCTGTAATAGACGAACGAGGTAATGCTCATGACTGCGGTCTTTTGGTCGTCTAAAAATTCAAGGCACAGACCATCATTGCAGCGGAAAATCGGGTTGCTGCGCGGTTTTACTTCGCCTATTGCTTTGTTCAAAGTGATTGGCGTGCTTTTACTTTTCAACACGATGGAATACGTTTCGGGAAAGCCGAGTGCGTATGGAATCAAGACCCTTGACCACATATTAAAAACGTGTCGTTTGGTGGTTTTTACAAACCCTTGCGCGGTGATGTGCGGATAAATTTCATCAATCAGTTGGGAAACTACCACACCGTTGATGCTCCATATTTCGTCTTTTGTGTTGATGGTGCCCGCATTGTCCAAAGCATCAATGACGTATAATTTTCCGTCCACCAGACGAGTCAGCAGCGGAAATTTAAGGCGGGCGGGCAACATCTCGTTTTCGATAGCAAACCTGCCCATTTCGGTATGCGAACAATGGATGCTGGCAATAACTTCGCTGCAATGCCAGGCGAATTCGGCGAAAGTTGTACCGTCGGTGACCATAGATTTTTTTTGCTCAATGAGGTTCCAAAAATCTTTTTGTGAAATGAATTTGAGTGCGTTTGGATGGACTTTCAACAAAGTTTCCCCCAATTGATCCAAATCTTGGCGGTATTGATTTGCAGAAAAAACGCGTGCAAACTTATCGGCGAGTTTTTCAATGGGTTTTTCTGGATGTTTGATACGCTCAATTTGATCCTCCGCATTAAAATTATCGGGGTTCATGGCTAGCGATTTTTCATAATTTTTTAATGAAAGTTCGGTGTCTCCATTTTTTAGATAGGCTTCGCCCAAACTATCATAAGCATTGGCAGAATTGGGAAATTCCAAAGCTATCAACTTGAATATTTCAATCGCTTCCGTTACCTTATTTTCCCACAACATGGAGTAACCATACATTGTGAGCTCGTCTTCGTTTTCGAAATTGTATTCCCCGCTGTTTTCTTTTTTCAGTTCATGGTACCAAGCAATCCGTTCGCCGACTGGCAAATGTGAACGCTCCTTTATCTTTTGGACAATGGACTTTTTAGGGGCAATGGTTTCCTGGTTCGTTGATATTTTAGTTGCTTTGTTGTGCAAACAAGACGACAACCCAAAACAACAAAAAAGGAAAAGCACTTTGGCAACAGCAAAAATTTTAGGCATAAAAGTCATTGTTGAACATTTTTTGCAATGCTACTGCTTTGGGACAACATTTGGCTTCAAAAAATGTAAAACCATGTAAATCAAACGTAAAAGGTAGCCCCAGATGACTTTTGGAGAGGTTTGCGGCTCTTTTTTGAACTGTTTTCCTTGTAGTCACTGCACTTGCAAGGTTTTTGTGTAGGTTTTTACATCAGTTCCTGAGTATTTTTTTATTTGGTGGCCCATCAAATGTAATGCTATTTTGTATGACAATCCTTTGGTTTCAGTCTTTCATTCAGAAGACTACCAGTTCAAAAAGACTTAGTTGAGCACGACGATCTTGTCTTTTCAACATTTCAACCCTTCAACATTTCAACTTCTTCTTCCAGCATTACATTTAGAGCACTACCTTTTATTTATAGAGCGTGTTAAACACAGGGGTTTAGTCGGAAAACCTGTCAAATTTTGACTACCCCTTTTAAGAACGGTAGCAAGAAAAGTGGAATTATGCAGTGCATAATGAGCATTTTCATAACGAAGGGTAGGCGAGACAGGGCTGTTTTATGGCAAACAAAAATTCCAACTATGCTCTAAGCCATTTGCAAACAAATACCTTAACTTGGACAATGGGTGTTGGTGGTGGTCATTGCAGGATTGATTTGGGTTGGGAGCTGAGTTTTTTCTTTTCCACATTTTTCTACCACTTGAGTCCTGGAACTTTTGTCTATTGATCTTAGTTTATTCAGCTATCTAAACTTGTATCTTTTACTTGAAAACATGAACATAGCAATCCACAACATCAACGACACCAAAATCGCCGAGATCACATCCGAGGTTGTTTTCCTCAAAACCGCAGACGATGTCATGGAAGTGATCGGCAATTTATACTTTCACGATGTGGACAAAATCCTTGTTCACCAAAACAACATCACGCCTGATTTTTTCGACCTAAAAACCGGAATAGCGGGTGAGATGTTGCAAAAATTTTCCAATTATCGTTTTCGATTGGCGATTGTTGGCGACTTTACGGCCTATTCCAGTAAAAGTTTGAAGGACTTCATTTTTGAAAGCAATAAAAATGGGCGGATTAATTTTGTGGGGTCTAAAGACCAAGCAATAACATTACTTTTAAAACCATAAATTTTGAGACTCGGGTTTGATCAGTTTTTCGACTTACCAAAGCCCCTTGTATTTTACATGAAAATTGACTAAATTTGCATTTATACTGCCAAAATCAACAATAGCGTAGATGAAACTCCTCCAAAAATCGTCTGGCCTTTTAGTGGATGCATTTATTGCAGCGCTGGGGCCTGAGGATTTTGCTGCAATGCGCAAAGAGAAAGGTTTTGTCTTTGATTGGTCTTTAGAAAAGGATAACGAAGTGTATAAAATCTGCTTGAAAGCGGACGATACAAAAATTCTGGGCTTGCTTTCTATGACCGATCACCCAAATGAACTGAGAATCCACATCAACCTACTTGAGGTGACCAAAGAAAATGTTGGCCGAAGCAAAAAGCTGGATTATATCGCAGGCTGCCTAATTGCCTTTGCTTGTGCTTCAGCTTTCAAAAGAGGATATGAGGGATTTGTTTCTTTGCTACCCAAGACCGAGTTGATTGAAATGTACCAAGCAAAATATGGCTTTCGCAAGTTGGGAAGACTACTCGCCATAGAACATGAATATTCAAAGCAAGTCATTGACCAATACCACGGAGATGAGTAAGCAAGATACCTACACTGAACTGAAAAAACAGTTCTCCGATCAAGAGCTGGTCGAAGGATATGTATTTCCATCCGATTTGGATGAACAAGAAAAAAATGGCATCGAAGCCGAGTTCAAAGCCTTGCGCATAAAGGCATTGAAGGAAACTACCGAAGAACAACGCTTGTTGTCGGGCCTCATGCGCATGAAGTTGTTGATCAAAGACTATTTAGAAATAGGTGTTTTTGATCGTGATTTTTCTTTTGCTAAACAGTTAGGCGATTACATCAAACTACTCGGTCGCAGCCAAAACGTTGTGGCTGCCGAACTTGATTTTGAATCGAGTCATTTGAGCAGATTGATCACAGAACAGCGGCGCCCCACCCAAGAAGTGATCTACCGCTTGGAAAAACATTGTGGCCATGTCATTCCAGCCATCTACTGGTGGAAACTATATGCTCTGCAATTGGAAGATGATATTAAATCGAACGAAGCTTTACGAAGTGCCGAGTGGGAAAAGGTGAAAAACAATTTGAAGTTTAGGGCTTGAGCTTGCCTACCCAAGATGAGAAAGGCTCTACGACTTTTAGTCATAGAGCCTTCATTTATCTCTATCTCAAAAACCCGATCAACGCATATCCGCGATCGCTTCCAGCTTTTGCATGTAAGCGCCCGCTTCGAGTTTTTCTTTGATGTCTTTGAATGCTGCCAAAGTGCGGTCCACGTCATCGTCGGTATGGGCGGCGGTGGGGATCAAGCGCAGCAGGATCATGCCCTTTGGAATCATCGGGAACATTACCACTGAGCAGAAGATACCGTGGTTTTCGCGCAGGTCTTTGACCAGGTTGCCCGTTTCATCCACCGAACACTTCAGGTACACCGGAGTTACGCAACTGTTGGTCGTGCCCAGGTCGTGGCCCATTTCGCGGAGGCCACCTTGCAGGCGGTTCACGATGTGCCAAAGTTTTGCGCGCAGTTCGGGCTTGGTGCGCAGCAACTCGAGGCGCTTCAAAGCTCCAATTACCAGCGGCATTGGTAGTGATTTGGCAAAAATTTGCGAGCGCATGTTGTAGCGCAAGTAGTCGATGATGTCGCGGTCGCCAGCCACAAACCCGCCGATCGAAGCCATCGACTTGGCAAAAGTGCTGAAGTACAGATCCACCGCATCGGTTACTCCTTGGGCTTCAACGGCACCCGCGCCCGTTTCGCCGAGCATCCCAAAACCGTGGGCGTCGTCCACGAAGAAGCGGAAATCGTACTGGGACTTCATGGAGGCAATTTCCTTGAGGATGCCCTGGTTGCCGCGCATCCCAAATACACCTTCAGAGATGACCAAAATGCCGCCGCCCGTTTCTTTCACGTGTTGGTCGGCGCGCTCCAATTGTTTTTTGAAACTATCGAAATCGTTGTGCTCGAATGGGAAACGCTTGCCGATGTGCAAACGCACGCCATCGTAAATACAACCGTGGCTGTCTTTGTCATAAACCACCGCGTCAAAACGGCTCAACACAGAGTCGATGATCGACACTACCGCCTGGTAGCCAAAGTTGATCAACAAACCTCTTTCCTTACCCACAAAGCTAGCCAATTCATTTTCTAGTTGCTCGTGGTAGTTCGATTCACCCGACATGATGCGGGCTCCCATCGGATAAGCCATGCCCCACTCGGCGGCGGCCTTGGCATCGGTTTCGCGTACTTCAGGGTGGTTGGCCAAACCGAGGTAGTTGTTCAAACTCCACACGATGCGCTCTTTGCCTTGAAAGATCATGCGACTGCCGATTTCACCCGTCAATTTAGGGAAAGCGTAATAGCCGTGTGCAATGGATGCATATTGTCCCAAAGGACCGCGGTTGTCTAGTATTTTCTTGAAAAGATCCGCCATTACAGTTTGTTTTTGGATGTTGCTTGAACCTCAGAACCAATTTTAGGTTCAAGCAACAAAGATATACACTTTATCGCTTTTTGCGCATATCCTGATCAAAGTCATTGATGCTCAATTGTTGGCAAAAGCCGATTTCTAAGCAGAAGTAGTTGTCTAACCCAGAATTCTCAGCATTACAGATTTATAGAATTACTTGAGTGAGTTGACCCCGCATGAATTTGAAAGAATTTTCAGCATTGGACGGCCTCGCAATTGTGGGAGCAACGTTTTCAATAAACTTGCTCGAAGCCTGAACTTTGGAGAAATTGAAAGTTTGTAGCCATCAGAATCCCAGGTGTCGTGGGCACTCACGCTGTGGCGTGGCACGGTTCGGATGAAGGTGCGACGAAAAAACTTTAGCCCAATCTCAAGGGCCCATTCCCTACCCGATCTTCAATACATTTCCTTTCTTCGCAAAAAGGCAACAATTCAGCCTGGATAAAAGCCTTGATTGGGACTGCCGATTCAGCCGGATACAACAAATGCAAATTCGGGCCAGCATCCAGGGTGAAATACAAAGGCAAACCCGACTCTTCCCTAAAATCCCGGACCTTGCTGATCAGCGCCAAAGAATTGGGTTGCATCAGTACATAAGGTGGTTGCGAACTCATCATCAGCGCATGCAAAGTCAGTGCCTCGAGTTCGGCGACCTGACCAAAGGTCTCCACATCACCTCCCCTGAGCACATCCTGCAATTGGCGCATGTGCAAATAAGCCTGTTCATACCGAGCATGGGCATAAGGATTGCCTTCCATCAAACCATGCCCGGCTCGGCTGGACACTTTCTTCTCCCCTTTGCTCACAATCAGAATATCGTCGTGGAAAGTATGAAAAACCGGGTGGATCCAATCACCACATGGGACAGCGTATTCGTTGGTACTTTCTTCCAAACTCCCATCGCCCCACCAAGCCATCAAAGGATATACCGAACGACAAGCGCTGCCCGATCCCAAGCGCGCTACATAAGATGCTTTTTGCAAAAACTCTTTTTCGTCAGCCAAGGTCCCAAACAAATCTCGCTCCATGCTACAAAGGCACAAAGCCAAAGTACTCATGCTCGATGCCGAGGAAGCAATGCCCGCAGAATGGGGAAAGGAGTTGTGTGAATCAATCCTGAATTGAAATTGCGATAAAAAAGGGAAGACCCCATCCCGCACCAAGCTCTCTAAAAACCGCTGGATTTTTTGGGCAAAAGCGAGATTGCTTTGCCCTTCAAAACGAAAATCCAAAACAATGCCTTCGGTCTCGTTTTCAGCGGGAGCATAGTGAAACTCCATGTCGGTATAGGCCGCCGACAAGGTAAAGCTGATAGAAGGGTTGCGTGGTTCCTGAATTCCGAATTTGCCCCAGTATTTGACAATGGCAATGTTCGACGGGCTTTGCCAGTGGCTCTGGCCAGTTTGGTTTACTTCGGATGAAAGACGAAGCGCGGGATTTTGAAATGTGCTTGGCATGTATAAAAGTTGACGAGAACTGAACGCAGGCCGGGGCGGAGTGTTCACGATTTTGGCAAAGTTAGGGAAAAAGGGTGGGGGAGAAATGCTGTACTTTGCCCAGTATTTGAACATAGCAAGTCTCTAATTTTACAAAAATTGCTGTTTTTGCAATATTTCTTTCATGACCTATTGACAATCAATTATTTAATTTTTATTTTTGGAATCATTAATTCTATTTTTGGACCAAAAATGGAAACATACATTCCAAGATTCCTGACTTTGCCGGATCAACACTGCTTTCTCTTTGGCCCTAGGGGTACAGGAAAGTCAACTTTTTTGAAGCAACAACTTCCAGAGGCTTTATGGATTGACCTACTCAAACCAGAGAGTTTAAGGGCTTATCGGGCAAGGCCAGAGCTTTTAGAGGAATTGATTTTAGGCAATCCAAGGAAGAAGGATGTCATCATTGACGAAATCCAAAAAGTGCCTGAGCTGCTTTCGTTGGTACACCGTTTGATTGAAATGAAACTTGGGTATCGTTTTATTTTGACGGGGTCCAGTGCCCGAAAACTAAAAAGTGCTAATGTTGACCTACTTGGAGGAAGAGCCCTTAGAAAATCAATGTACCCATTCATGTTAGCTGAACTGGGGCAAAATGTCAAATTTGAAGACGTTTTGAAGCATGGCTTGATTCCTGTTGTGCTCCAGTCCAAAAATAAAGCTGCAACCATTGATGCTTACCTATCCTTGTATTTAGAGCAAGAAGTTTACCAGGAATCTTTGGTGCGTAACATTGGTGATTTTGCTCGCTTCATGGAAGCCATCAGTTTTTCACACGGTGCAGTATTGACCATCAGCAACGTTGCACGCGAATGTGGGGTGGGACAAAAAACAGTAGGGAACTATATTCAAATATTGTACGACATTTTGGTAGCCTTCGAAATTCCGGTTTTTACCAAAAGAGCTGCGAGGGCAATGTCGGCTCATCCCAAGTTTTATCTTTTTGACGCTGGTGTATTTCAGGGACTCCGCCCCAAAGGGATACTTGATCGACCCGAAGAAATTGGTGGAGCTGCACTCGAAGGATTGGTCGCTCAACATTTTTTATCTTGGCTTGCTTACAGTGATAGAGACCCTTCAGATTTACATTTTTGGAGATCCGTCAACGGGGTTGAAGTAGATTTCGTCTTGTACGGAGACTTTGGATTTTATGCTTTTGAAGTAAAAAATAGTGATAAGATCAGGTCTGCTGATTTAATCGGATTGAATGAATTCGGGAATGATTATCCGGAGAGTAAACTCATTTTTTTGTACCGAGGGAAAGAACGTCTGATGAAAGGTCGAATACGCTGTATCCCTATTGACGAGTTTTTGATAAAACTCCATCCTCAAAATACGATAGAGTTTGCAATAAATTAAACAGGGTGAGCACGTAAAACAATGCTCACCCTGCTTTCATTATTTTACGGATTAATTCGCCCCATTGCCACGCTGCTGGATGCGCTTGGCTTTTTGCATTGGATTCTCGCCCGGTGCACCAAATGGGGAAGGCGCTCCTTTGAAAATCTCATAACGGCTCAACTGCGTTTTGGGCGGATAGAAATTGTTACTCATGTCCACGTCGGCAGTTTCGAGGTATGGATCAAGGGTGATTTGCACCGCCTCTTTGTCCATGATGAAAACTTTGCTTACTTGCTCGTTATTCAAACGCCAGATTTCGGCGGGGATGCGGAATTCCTTGTTGGTGCCGTCGGCAAAATCGAACCGTACGATCAAGGGCATCACCAAACCGCCTTGGTTTTTGAAAGTCAGTTCATAGTAATTGCGGTTGTCGGCAAGGGCCTTTTTCTCAGCTTCGCTCAGACCACTCAAGTACTTTTGGTATTCTTCTTTGTCCAAGATGGTCACAAGTGTTGGATCGTAGTTGTCGTAAAAATCCTTCAGGCTTGGGTCGATATCCTCTTGGGTTTTACTGATCGCTTTTTCGTTGCGAATTGCAGTGATCCCTTTGGGCTGCTTTTCTTTTTCTTTGGCCGCCACTGGTTTCTCCAGTTCTGGGTTTTTACTGTCCACGCGGAACCACTTTACATTGTCGAGTGCAATATCCACGTTATCGCAGGTATAGAACCAGCCATTCCAAAACCAATCCAGGTCAATGCCCGATGCGTCTTCCATCGTGCGGAAAAAGTCAGAAGGAGCTGGGTGCTTAAATTTCCAGCGGTTAGAATACATCTTGAAGGCATGGTCAAACAACTCACGGCCCATCACCGTTTCGCGCAGGATGTTCAAGGCTGCAGCAGGTTTGCCGTAAGCATTGTTACCCAATTGCGAAACCTGTTCAGAGTTCGTCATGATCGGCTCCTGTGTTTTTTTATCCATTTTCATGTAAGGTACAATGCTGTGAGCGTTGCCACGGCGAGAAGGGTAATTGCGCTCCCATTGTTGTTCAGCTAGGAATTGCAAGAAAGAGTTGAGGCCTTCATCCATCCAAGTCCACTGGCGTTCGTCGGAATTGACGATCATCGGAAAGTAGTTGTGCCCCACTTCGTGGATGATTACGCCAATCATACCATATTTCACTTGCTCAGAGTAAGTACCATCTTTTGCCGGACGACCGCCATTGAAGCAAATCATCGGATATTCCATCCCGATTTGGTCAGTATGAATCGACCAAGCTGCCGGGTAAGGATAATCAAAAGTGTAGTGTGAATACCATTTCAGGGTGTGGGCAACTGCCTTGGTAGAATATTGCCCCCACAGCGGATTGCCTTCTTTGGGGTATGCAGACATGGCCATCACCACACTACCGTTGTTTTGTTTCACAGCCATTGCATCCCAAATAAATTTACGAGAAGTTGCAAAGGCAAAATCACGTACATTGGATGCAAGAAAGCGCCAGGTCTTCTCCCCTTTTCCTTTGTCTTTTTCGTTTTCACGTGCCTCTGCTTCAGTCACGATCACCACTGGATTGGTGAATTCAGTTTTGGCCTTTTCGAAACGTGCGATTTGGTCTTTGGTCAAAACATCCTTGGTATTTTGCAAGGTGCCCGTAGCAGCCACTACGTGATCATCGGGTACTGTCAAACTTACATCGTAGTTGCCAAAAGCAAGCGTAAATTCACCGCCGCCAAGGAACTGCTTGTTCTGCCATCCTTCGATGTCGTCATATACGCACATGCGGGGAAAGAACTGTGCAATGGTATAAAGATAGTTTTGGTCTTCAGGAAAATATTCCCAGCCAGAGCGCCCACCTAGTTTCAAGCGGTCGTTGATATTGAACCACCATTTTATTTTGAAGGTATATTTTCCTCCGGGCATAATTGGTGCTGCTGGATCAATCCGCATCATGGTCTTGACCACCGTATATTTCAGGTCTTTCCCAGTTGCGTCTTTTACAAAATCCACTTTAAACCCACCGTCAAAAGTTGGGGTCATGGCCTCCAATTGACGAGCAGTCATGCGTTCTGACATGCCTCCGCCGCGGGTTTGATAAGTTTCAGACTCCTTATCGAAAAGATTCTGGTCCATCTGCAACCACAGATACTCCAATACATCGGGTGAGTTATTGGTGTAAGTGATGGTTTCTTCGCCGTACAATTGCTGCTTTTCATCGTTCAATTTGAGCTGCATCACATAGTCAGCTTGCTGCTGCCAATACTTGTGACCAGGTCCACCCGCGCCATTTCGGTAAACATTGGGCGTAGGCAACTCTTCATACAACTGCTTAAACTTGTCTTTTTTATCGGGTTGCTGTTGTGCCCACACCAATGCAGGCAATAATAACAAGAGCAAAAGCAACGGTTTTATTCTTTGTGGCTTCATGACAATGGTTTGGTGAATCAAATCTTTTTAACCCTTTAAAGATATAAAACCCAAAGCCGCCCTGCAAGATGATTTCCAATTAGTCGATCAACTGCCTATTCCAGCCACTTTACAACATTGTTCTACGTGGAACATCGCCAAAAAATCTTCGAAATCTCTACCATTAAGCGCTAATTACTTCATCAATGTTCCACGTAGAACATCGACCACGCAAGTCAAAAAGAGGCTAGATAAGTCAAAAGGCCAGATGTTCCACGTGGAACATCTGGCCTTTTGACAAAAATAGGCGGCAGAAGCCTTAACCAGAATAACGTTCAATCAATAGCTTTTTGAAAGAATTGTACTCAGGCTTGAGAAAAGTAGCTTCTTTTTCTTCATCTGCCAAGGCTGCCAGGCGGGCTGGTATCTCGATTTTCCGATCCAAAGTTTCTTCTACGTCGTCGATAAACTTGGCAGGATGCGCTGTTTCAAGAACAATTCCCCTGGTATTTGGATGCTCTTTTTGGTAGGCATCCAAGGCTAAATAACCAACCGCGCCGTGTGGATCGATGGTATAATTGTATTTTTCATCCACTTCGCGCATGGCTATTTGGGTTTCCTGGTCAGGAAAAGCGTAGCCAGAAACCTGATTTCGCATATTGTTCCACGTGGAACTTTCATCTGAACCAAGGAATATATCCAGCATTCTGGCAAAATTAGAGGGATTCCCTACGTCCATTGCATTGGATAAAGTGCGTACTGAAGACCGGGAAATATACTTCCCATGCTCCAAGTAAGCCGGAACAACATCATTGGCATTGGTGGCTGCAATGAAGTGATGAACAGGCAAACCCATTTTTGCCGCCAAAAGCCCGGCGGTAAGGTTTCCAAAATTGCCACTCGGTACACAAAAAACCACAGGGTCGCCGCCTTTGGCCAGTTGTTTGTACGCTTCAAAGTAGTACAAAGCTTGGGGAATGAGCCGGGCAATGTTGATCGAATTGGCCGAACTGAGGCGTAAATGCTGGTTCAAATCTGTGTCCAGGAAAGCCTGTTTCACCAAAGCCTGGCAATCGTCAAAGGTTCCGTCGATTTCCAGGGCGCTGATGTTGTGGCCCAAAGTCGTCAATTGCTTTTCTTGTAGCATACTGACCTTGCCAGAAGGGTAGAGGATGACCACCCGAATACCCGGAGTTTTATAAAAACCCGATGCTACTGCCCCACCTGTATCACCCGAAGTAGCTACCAAAATGGTCAATTCCCGACTTTCACCCCGGTTGAAATAGCTCATCAACTGGGCCATGAACCTTGCACCAAAGTCTTTGAAAGCAAGAGAAGGTCCGTGAAAAAGTTCGAGGATGTATTTCTGCTCGTCCAATTTGACCACTGGTGCTGGAAAATCAAAGGCGTTTTTCAGCAAAGTCTTCAAGTCTTCGTCAGGAATAGCTCCTTTGAACAAGGTCTTGCAAACTTTTTCTGCAATCTCCAAAAAAGAGAAATTTGCCAAGTTTTGGATAAAATCAGTTGGCAAAGCCGGAATATCAAGGGGCATGAACAGGCCATTGTCATCTGGCAAGCCCTTCATCACCGCTTCTTTCAAGCCTACTTGGTAGGACTTATTCTTTGTACTGTAAAGAATCATGGGAAAAATCTTGGGTTAAATACGAACTGAGCCTGCCTGGTTGATCGCCGAAACGAACACCTGGCAATTGATCCGGGCATCGTGGTAAACCTTGCGCATGGCTTCACCTACATTTTCAGCAATCTCGCGGCCCTGGCAAAGGGCAAAAATTGATGGCCCCGCGCCCGAAATACTACAGCCCAAAGCACCAGCCCGCAGTGACATGCGCTGGGTAGTTAGGAAATGTGGGATCAATTGCGAGCGCTGTGGCTCGATAATCACATCGTGCAAAGAGCGTGAGATGAGTTCATAATCATTGTTGAACAAACCCAAAAGGAACGCCGAAAGATTTCCGCTTTGTTCGATCACTTCGGTCAGTGGCACTTCGCGGCGCAGAATGGCCCGTGCTTCGCGGGTCAAAACTTCTACATCGGGATAAACTACACTGGCGTACAATTCAGCAGGTACGTTCAATTGGTGTACGTCCAAGTCGCGGTTGTTGCGGATCAGCACAATGCCACCGAATAGGGAAGGGGCCACGTTGTCGGCATGATAAGCACCATCGGCTAATTGTTCACCCAAAACCGCGTAATGCAGGATGCCCCTTTTGTCTAAAGGTTTACCCAGAAGTTCATTCACCGCCATCACCCCTCCTACTGCACTGGCCGCACTGGACCCCAAACCACTGCCGAATGGCATTCGTTTGTGTACTTCCATTTCAATCCCACGCTGGCTTTCACCCAATTTTTCCAGCATTTGAATCGCTGCAAAACTTGCAGTATTCTTCATCGGATCCAGTGACAATTTGCCATTGTCACCCGTGATCTTGCTGATGTAGACACCGGGTTTATCGGAAAATCGGGCCACAATTTCGTCGCCTGGCTTCTCCAGGGCAAAGCCCAGGATATCGAAACCCACCGCCACGTTGGCTACTGATGCGGGGGCGAAAACACGTACTTCTTGCATTTTGTTTGGGTTTTGCTACGCTGACTAAAGGTAGCTGATTAGTTGAGGTAGTTCCCAATTTTGATGATCTCTGAAAAAACCCCAGCTGCGGTTACTTCCGCGCCAGCACCTGGGCCGCGTACCACCAAAGGCCGCTCTTTGTAACGCTGCGAGGTAAACACGATCATGTTGTCGCTGCCACTGAGTTGGTAAAAGGGATGCGTTGAGTCCACACTTTGCAAGCCAATCCGGGCCTGCCCATTTTCCAGGCTGGCTACCATGCGCAAGACTTTTCCTTCGGCAGCAACCCTTGCTGCCAAGTTGGCAAAATGTTCATCGGCTTTTTCCAATTCCACAAAAAAATCATCGACCGTTGGTGCATTGCGGCAGGCATCTGGCAGAACATTGTCAATGATCACATTTTCGGCTTCGAGTGGCAATCCTGTCTCGCGGGCCAAAATGATCAACTTGCGCCGCACGTCAATCCCATTCAAGTCGATACGTGGATCAGGCTCGGTGTAGCCTCGGCTTTGGGCTTCACGAACAATGCTGCTGAAGGCCATACCTGGTTTGAAGGTGTTGAAAATGAACGAAAGCGAACCGGAAAGTACCGCTTCAATTTTCAATATCTGGTCACCACTGATGATCAAATCATTTAAAGTAGAAATCACTGGAAGGCCTGCGCCTACATTAGTTTCGTACAAAAACAGAATACCCCGCTTGCGTGCCACTTCCTTCAAACGCTTGTATTGCTGATACGAAGATGAAGTAGCAATTTTATTCGGCGTACTGATCGAAATGCTCTCGTTGAGAATTTGCTCATAGTAATTGGCGATTTCCTCATTGGCCGTATTGTCAATGAAAACAGCGTTGGGTAAATTCATCGAAGTCATCACGGACACAAAATTGGCATGGCTCATGGCTTGTGCTGATGCCGTCAACTTGTCGCGCCAATTTTCCAAGGCAATGCCCTCTTCTGCAAAAATCATTTTTTTGCTATTGGCCAAACCCACTACCCGGACATCCAAGGAGTGTTCTTTTTTCAAAAACTCGGTTTGGGCCTTGATTTGATTTAACAAAGTATTTCCGATTAGCCCAACTCCAACCATGAACACATTGACCGAAGCGGTATCTGACAGGAAAAAAGCCTGGTGAACTGCGTTGAGCGCTTTGGCTTCATCGGCCTTGTTGATCACCGTCGAAATATTCAACTCCGATGAACCCTGGGCAATGGCAATGACATTGATCCCGTTTTGTCCCAGTGTTTGGAACAAGCGGCCAGAGATGCCAGGGGAGTAGCGCATGTTTTCGCCGATGATGGCAATCACAGCCAATTGATCCTCCATTTTCAGGGGGTCTACCAGGCCAGAGCGAATTTCGTACTCAAATTCTTTCTCTACTACTTTGACTGCTTTTTTAGCCTTATCAGGTTGAACGGCAAAACTGATCGAGTGCTCGGATGAGCCTTGGGTAATCAGGATCACATTGATCTGAGCGTTGGCCAGACTGTTGAATAGACGTGCCGCAATCCCAGGCACCCCAAACAAACCACTGCCCTGCATGGTCAACAAAGCAATGTCACTAATCGAAGAAATGCCTTTAACCGGAGGAGTATTCTCGTCGTGCTGATCCGAGACCAAAGTGCCGGGATGTTCGGGCTCGAAGGTATTTTTGATCCACATGGGGATCTTTTTACCCAAAACTGGTTGAATGGTAGGTGGGTAAATTACCTTGGCCCCAAAATGTGACATTTCCATTGCCTCGGCATAAGTCATGGTCGGGATGGAAAAAGCTTTTTTCACTTTGCGTGGGTCGGCAGTCAATACACCGTTTACATCGGTCCAAATTTCCAAAGACTCCGCTTCGAGGCCAGCAGCCAATAATGCTGCGGTGTAGTCGGAGCCCCCGCGGCCCAGGGTGGTGGTCAAGCCGCCTTTGGCCGAGGCAATAAATCCAGTGACCACTTGGGTCTGTGGATTTTCCTGGTAGTATTGTTTGATATTGGCATAAGTCTCTTCGAGCTCTACTTTCGCCGAACCAAAATTCTTATCGGTCTTGATGACCTTGCGGGCGTCGAGGTATGCGGCATCCAAACCATTTTGGCGCATCACCTGGGTAATGATAAAAGCAGAGTTGCGTTCACCAAAACTGATGACATAATCCATGGTCCGCTGCGAAGCTTCGCGAACCAGGAAAATACCATACAGCAAATTTTTCAACACCTCATGGTTATTTTCCAAGCCGCTGATGACTTCGCGCAGATAAGGCTCATTGAGCATTTCTTTGGCTGCATCCAAATGCCGCTTGCTGAATGCCTGAAAATGATCGAAGTATGATTCATCACCTTGGGCTGCAAGTTTACCCATGTTGATCAATGAATCAGTTACCCCGCCAAAAGCCGAAAATACTACAGTGAATTTTTCTCCTTTTGCATGATAAGATCTCAAAATATCCACTAACCCACTGATGCGATCAGGGGTCCCCACGGACGAACCGCCGAACTTCAATACCTTCATAACTTGGTGTTTGTGCTTATTTGTTGCTCAGGCAAATGCTGAATTAGTCCAACACACTGAGGTATGCAAAATTAGAAATATCCGCAAAGGCGTATAATAGTTTTGTTCAGTCAATTGTATTAAAATGATCGAGCTTAGGATCGTAAAACGCTACTTCCTGCAAGTTTTTTCTGTTGATAGAATTTTTCTGGGTTAGCTCTTTACGTCAACGTTTAAAAGCTCGTTCCCAAACCCGTTTGTTGCCGAGTGCGTCGCTGACTTCCAAGCGAAACTGGTGCTGCCCCGGCCCCACGTGTTCGTCAAAGCGATAGGTCAGGCGATCGCTTTTTCCATCGTGTTCCATCAATATCCACTGGCCATCTACTTCTGCCCGAAATTTGAGGTCTGGGGCGAACCCACCTACATTAAAATTGTCATTGATGCGGAAAGCAACTGAACCACTTTTCGATAAGTCCGCAGCAAAACGCTCGGCTACGATGCTTGGCGGCACAGTATCGATCATGATGCAAAATTCGCCGAGGGTTCGAGTTTGGGCTTTCAACACATCACCTTCCCAAGTCCCTCCATAATTGGTAAACCTACCATTGCTTCCACAGTGTGCAATGAAAGCTTTCGACTTCAAACTATCCGGCAATTTCAATGCCCTGATACCGATGTGGTAATGGTGATGAACAGGTACGCGTTGGTGGTGCAAACCATGCACCCTTGAAAAAACATTGGCTGACTTTTCTTTGACCACAGCATAGTTCATGTAGCAATCTTCGTAAAAAGTACCCTTGGGAAAGGTCACTTGCAAATCGTAATTATCGATTTGATTGGTTTGTTTATGAGGGAGGTGATAGTTGTAAGTTCGGTTTGTTCCAGCAACCAGAATGGTGTCGAGCTTGAGGTACAGTTTAGCTCGGGCAGTATTACCGGCAACGTCTCGTACTGCAAATTCTACTTGTTTGATCTCTCCAGGATTCAAAGTAATCTTACCATCATTGCGCACTTCATCGTACATCTGTAGGGCATTGCCTGGTAATAAAAAACAACGATGGTAGTATGAGTTGCGCGCAACGCGGTCTTCGTAATCCACATGGGCATTGATGTAGCGGGTTTGGTTGAAATCCAGCTTCTCGGCTTTGAAGCGATAATGACTTTGCCCATCGACTTTCATATTGAGATCAAAAATGCCATTCCAGTTGGTGGTGCCATCCATGTGATCGTAAGTTTTCAAAGCAAGACCAATTTGCTGGCTGCGCACCCGGATAGTGTCTCCGCTTATACGATACACCCCTTCTTTGAGCAACAGGGGCAAGCGACGATTTTCGCCTATCTGTGGTCCTTCGCCTAGTTGGTACAATTTGATCTCGTGCAGTTTTGGCGCAATATTGTCCGTGACCTGCAAACCAAAAAGCAAGGGGTTGATTGGGCGATCAGTAGCGGTTTCCCGAATTTCAAAGTGAAGGTGTGGTCCAAAGGAATGACCAGTTGATCCCATCTTACCAATCAGCTGCCCTCTTTTTAATACAAACTGTCCCGGCTCAGGGTAAATTTCAACGGCAAACATTTGCTGGGCATATTGTTTGCTTTTCAAAAAAATACCCAACTCACCAACATATTCCTGCAAGTGGGCATACACCGTGGTGTAGCCATTGGGGTGGCGCACGTACAGAACATTGCCGTAACCACCCGCGCTGACTTTGATGCAATAGACCTCGCCATCACCTGCGGCATAAATGGGAACACCAAACCCACCTTTTATATCTACACCCGAATGGAAGTGGTCCGGGCGCAATTCGCCAAAGGTTCCACTCAAGCGCAAAGTCCCGCCGACTGGCGACCAAAAAAAGTCTTTCGGATAAGGATAAACTTCTGATTCAGGAAAAGCAAAGGCCAAACTAGCCAAAGCAACAAGCAGTAGAAAAAAGCGAAAAATCATCATTACTATACTGGTTTTAACTTCCAGTTGGTTCTTGAGGTACAAGTTGAAATTCGGAACTGTGTATTTTCGACGTAAACTAGTCAATCTAATGTGGATCAAAAAAGTATTTGTCAAAAAAATGTAAAAGCCGTGTCTATTTTAACAAATTTGCCCAAGATCCGATCAAAGTGTCCTCGGCTTCATTCTTTTTCAAAGTTTCACAAAATTGGGTGCGCGGAATGGCTCTAGCCCCCAAACTCCCCAAATGCGGCGTTTCTTGTTGACAATCAATCAGCCAAAAATTCAATTTCCGTAGTTTTTGCACCAGGCTGATGAACCCAAACTTGGATGCGTTGCTGCGGCGGGCGAACATCGACTCGCCAAAGAAAACTTTACCCAAGGAAAGGCCATACAAGCCCCCAACCAGTTCTTCACCCTCCCATACTTCAACCGAATGTGCAAAACCAGATCGGTGCAAAGTAGAATAAGCTGCGATCATGTCCTCTGTAATCCAGGATCCGCCGCCTTGGCCAGGTCGGTACTGTTGCTGGCATCCGCGCATTACTCCTTCAAAATCTTGATCGAGGGTAGCTTTGAATTTTCCTTGGTTGAAGTAGGGGCGCATACTTTTGGCGACGACCAATTCATCGGGAAACAAAACAAAACGTGGATCGGGTGACCACCAAAGGATCGGGTCATCTTCATTGAACCAAGGGAAAATCCCCAGTTGATAAGCATACAACAAACGCACTGGTGATAGGTCTCCGCCAATGGCCAGAACCCCTTCCGGGGTCGCTTGATCCGGAGAGGGAAAACTTATTTCATTGTCGTCTAGCCAAAAAACGGGCATAAAAAACAATCATTGAGTTATCCACACACTTATTCACATTTTTGTTTCTTGGGGCTCTACTAGTTGATAATTCAAGTACAAAACCACCGTCAGCAAGAGCAGTGCTCCTGCTTGATGGAATACGCCCAAGCCAACAGGAATGGTTCCTACACAGTTGATTACGGTCAGAATTCCCAATAAAACTTGCAGCAAAGTTACTACCAATAAAGCATAAATTCCATTTTTAACCTGTTTTGTGACAGAAATTTGAACCCCTTTAAAAACATAATACAACACCATGATTGTCAAGGCGTAAGCAACACCTCGATGCAAGGTGTGTACCAAAGCGGGCATGAATGAGCTGCGATCGTATTCGTTAAAATTTTTACTATTCCATTCACCCCCATCAAACAAAATACCAGGAATCCATTGCCCCCCAATATCAGGCCAAGTAGGGAATACCAACCCTGCCTTCATTCCTGACATGATGCCCCCAAGGATGATCTGAAAGCCTAAAACATAAGCCAGCGCTTTTCCCCACTTTTTCAACCAATTCCTGTGGATAACTTGTGGATAAAAGGAAGAACCTTGCACGGTCGTAAGAAAAGTCCAAAACAAGTACCCATATACACACAACGCAATCGACAAGTGCATGGTTAGTTTATACGCATTGACCCAAGGTCTTTTGACCAATCCACTGGCAACCATGATCCACCCAAAAGATGCCGCGAGCGCCGCTAATAAGACCACAATTCCTAAGCGACGCATAAGCGCAGGATCAATCCACCCCTTGCGCCAGAAGAACAAAAAGGGGATCAAAAAAACGAAGCCCATGCTGCGGGCCCACAAACGATGAAAATATTCCCAGAAATAAATAAACTTGAAATCGGTCATGCTCATGCCCTCATTGATTTTTGCATACTGCGGAGTGGCCTTGTACAAAACAAAAGCTTCTTGCCATTGCGCGGCATTGAGCGGCGGCAAAGTTCCCGTTACGATTTCCCATTTGGTAATGGACAAACCAGAACCTGTAAGTCGGGTCACGCCTCCAATGACTACCTGCATAAAAACCATAAATACGCCAATGAATAGCCAAATTTTGACTGTGGCGGGATATTTTTTCGCTTGGTTTGTTGTTTCCATTTTTCTCACTTGCTTCTTACCCAGGTCTTCCTCCTAGGGATTACAAAGATAGCCTCTTTTGCGACTTGAAAAATTTTGGGCTTGCCCCTTATGGTTAATTATATTGATTTTAAATTTCAATAAATTCATCCTTCATCGTCGTCAGTGATGTGAGTTTGTGGAAAAAAAAGTGAATAAAAATTTGTTTGGGTTTATACTCACATCACATTGAGTTTACCCACAGTTTACCAACAACTGAAAGTGCTGTGGATTCAAGATTTTGCCAGTTTATGCACAAGCTGTTGGTACGTTATTCAGGGGATAACTTTTTTTGGCGCACTTGTTGGGAGAGCGTTAAACTAACACCCCAAAAAGGGGCAAAAGCCCTTGTTGCAATGTGGAAAACTGGGGATAAGTCGCCCCTGAACGATGACAAGTGAGGGAATGTGGATAAAGTGCTACTTATTAAGCGTGAGTTCACAAAAAGTATGTTGAAAAGCGGTTTAGCTAAAAGCCTGAAAGTGAAGCAGTTTTTTGAAAATCCCAAAAATCGAGTGTGGATAAATACTTGTACATCGTGGATAAAAAAATGAGGCTTCAAAAAATTGGGTACAATGTGGAGCCATTATTCAGCCTCACGCTCCTCAATTCCCAACCCAAACAAGGCAAAGTCGTATTTGACCGGATCCTGGGCGTCAAACTGCCTCAAGTTTTCGGTCAATTCCAGCACCGCTTGCCAGTCGCTTTGCTTGCGTTCCAATAATCCATAGCGCCTAGCGATGCGATCCACGTGCACATCCAGGGGCATGAGCAATTGGGCAGGACTAATGTTTTGCCAGCAACCAAAATCTACCCCATGTCCATCTTTTCTCACCATCCAGCGCAGGAACATGTTGATGCGTTTGCAAGTAGAATTGCGCAGTGGGGTGGGCAAATGTTTGCGGGTGCGCTGCGGCGCATCGGGCAAGCTGAAAAACAAATCGTGAAAACCAATCAGTGCTTCGGAAATATCTGGGCTATTGGGCTTTAAAAATTGGGTAAAAGCCGACTCTAGGCTTTCGTACTGTCGGTAGTACTGTTGTAGAAAGGTCAAAAAATACGCGGTATCGGTGGAGTTGAAGGTCCGGTGCTTGAAAAGTGCCAGTCGTTCTCGGTCTTCGGGCCGGTGGTTGAGGATGAAATCATAAGGTGCTCCGTCCATGAGTTCGATCAACTCCAGGGCTTTGTTGATGATGGTTTTGCGCTGACCCCAAGCCAAGACAGCCACCCAAAAGCCCATGATCTCGATGTCTTGTAATTGTGAAAAACCATGCGGAATGGCGATGGGGTCCGATTCGATAAATTTAGCTTGGTTGTTGCGTTGTACGGCTTCGTCCAGGAATTGTTTCAGTGCGGCCTTGTTCATGTTTTCAGTATTTGCCAAATCAGATCGGATTCAAAGCCTCGGCGCAGGGCATATTGGACCGCTTTGGCAGTCGCTTGAAATTCGCCCTCCGGGGCGTATTCCTCCAGTTTTTTTTGCAGCAAAACAGTGAGTACACCTAGGTATTCCTGCTCATCAATTTCCTGCAAGCCTTTTTTGATACAATAAGCCGTGAGCTGGCGTTGCTTCAGTTCTTGTTGGATGCGAACCCGGCCCCAGTTTTTGGTGCGAAACTTCCCGCGGGCATATGACTGGGCGAAGCGCTCTTCATTTAGAAAATTGTCGTTGATCAAATCGAGAATGACCTCTTCCAAGGTGTCTCCATAAACCCCCAAGTCCAACAACTTTTGCCGAACTTCTTGGTGGCAACGCTCTTGGTAAGCACAATAGCGCTGGAGTTTTTGCAAAGCAGCACTGCGACTTAGGTATTTTTTCTCCATGTAAACTTTGTATGGTTTTTGCACAAACAATGTAACGATTGCCGTAAATAAAACGTTTATTATCTTAATTTCGCAAGATAAAACCCAAACATGGAAACGAGCAATGAATTGCTGGCAAAAGCTAATAAGCTATATGATTTTGCCATTGATAACGGCCCCAAAGTTATTGGTGCTATTGTTGCCCTACTAATCGGCTTGTGGATGGTCAATCGCCTAATCAAGTTAATGCAAATGCGCATGAACAGCTCTCAAGTTGACGAGAGTTTACAGCCTTTTTTGTTGAGCTTGACCAATGTGATGCTGAAAACCTTTGTTATTTTGTTTTCAGCGGGAATTTTGGGGGTGCAAACCGCTTCAATTTTGGCCGTATTGGGTGCAGCGGGTTTTGCGGTAGGTTTGGCTTTACAAGGCAGCTTGGGTAATTTTGCTTCAGGTATTTTGATTTTGCTTTTCCGACCTTACAAGGTGGGTGATCGCATTACGGTGCAAAACTATACTGGGGATGTCAAAGAAATTCAGATTTTCACCACGATCATGCACACCCTCGACAACCGGGTGGTAATCATTCCCAATTCTACCATCACCAGCGGACCGATTGAAAACCTGAGTTCAGCAGGAGAAAGGCGATTAGAAACCCAAGTGAGCATCCACCCTAAAACCGACCTTATGCTGGTGCGCGAAATCCTGGAAATAAGCGCCAAAACCAGCCCCGGATACCTGGCCGAAAATCCCATCGAATCGCCCGTGTTAGAGGTAAAACCGGATGCGGTAATTTTGGCCTTTCGTTATTGGGTAAACCCAGATTTGTACGAAGAAGCCGCAGCACACGCCAAAGAATCGGTACACCAAGCTTTCAAAAAAGCAGGTATTGAGATCGACGAAGATGATACCATGCAAGTGAAAATGGTCAATTAATCACACAAACACATGCCTGAATTACCAGAAGTCAATACTTTTCAGCGTTATTTTGATGCTTGTGCGCCAGGCAGGACAATACTCGAAGTGGAAGTACATGATGACAAAATCATTCGCAATTGCAGTGGTACTGAATTTGCGGAAAGGCTGCAAAGCCGAACCTTCACAGGTTCCTATCGTCGAGGCAAATACTTGTTCGGACACTTAGACAATGGTCACCATGTGCTCTTGCATTTTGGCATGACTGGCGACTTGAAGTATTACTCGGAGCTGGAGGATAAACCCAGGTATGAGCGATTTGCCTTTGTTTTTGACAATGGCTTTCGGCTTGGTTTTGATGACCCGCGCAAGTTTGCCAGGATACTCTACTTGGAAGACCTTGAAACTTATATTCGTTCTTTGCCCCTGGGTGAGGATGCCTTGGTCATTAATGAAGCGGAATTTTTAGCCTTATTGGATAAAAGCAAAGGCCAGCTCAAAGCTTTTTTGCTCAACCAAAAGCTACTGGCTGGGGTGGGGAACTTGTATGCGGATGAAATTTGTTATCAAGCCAGAATCCATCCAGCCTCAAATCCCCAAAAGTTAAAAGCCAAGGATAAGAAATTAATTTTTGAGTTAATGCGTTCTATTTTGAATCGCGCAATCGAAAGACAGGCCTATTATAAGGATTATCCGGATGATTGGTTTTGGCAGTGGCGGGTAGAAGGTCACAGTGGGCCAGATGGCAAAGGAAAAGTGAAAAAAGCCGACATCGCTGGACGTACAACTTACTGGTGCGAACCTTGGCAGAAGTTGATTGTTTAAAATAAGAAGGTCAACTTTGTCGATCAGCGAGCACCCAATACCTTTTGTAGTTCAAGGGATGGGTTTTGTCGATTAAATGTGCAAGCTTCCCAAAAAAAAACGAAAATTGATGCAACCATTCACCCCGAAATGTGTCTGTTATAAACGCATCGAACGGATGAGTAGTAAAGCCTGAAGTGCAAAAGAAAAAAATGGATTGTAAGTTCAACACCGACAACCCATTTCTTTGAAACGAGACCAAGTAGCCTCGCCCCTCAATTGCCGAGGCAATCAAGAGACATATTTTTCATACTAATCCGATAGGTAAGGCCGCGTGGTATCCATGCGGCTTCTTTTTTTGGTGCTAAAGACCAAGTTTGTTAATCAAAAGTAAAGAAAGTTTCCAGAAATGGAAATGTCTGTATAAAAAAATTGGGGTTTTGTGCTCTTCAATTGGCATAAAACCCCATTTTTTATTTTTAACTGTTTGAAAAACAGTATTTTACCAGCCAGGCATGAAGTTAAGACCAAATGAGCCCTGAGCACCCTTGATCAGAGGAATGGCATAGTAAGGTTCTAAAATTAAAGCCCCAAAAACGTTCACTCTCAACGATGCGCCCACCGAGGAGATGGGGCGAATGAGGTTCTTTCCATTCGAGTCCTTGAAATCAAATTGCTCGAATCGGGTCCAACTGATTCCAGTATCGAAGAAAAAATTCAAGTCTGCGGGAATGATTTGAGAAGGAATCAGCGCCAAACGTTTAGGACCTAGGAAAGGAATCCGTACTTCCGCGTTGAAAACTCCAATTTTGGTGCCCAGAATGTTATCGCGGTTGATGAGACCACCGCGTTCGAGAATGTTGACTGCATTGCCTTGGTAGCCTCGTACCCACCATGGAGAGCCAAGAAACAGTGGCGGGAAAACGTTCGTATTTTCAGAGTCGCGACCATAACGTCCGGTATGCATGGCTCGTACAGCAAAGGTAAATTTGCCACGCCGTAGATAATTACGAAAGTCGATAGTAGGGTTTAAAAACTGCACATCCCCGGTATAATATCGGAAACCCACCCGGTAACGATACCCCTGCAAAGGTGCGGTCAGGCCAAAATTGGAGTTGTCGCCTACCAAAGCAGCACCTATCCCGCGCATGGTGAACCCTGCTGGGGCATCTTGTTTGGTTTGTTGGCGGTCCAATAGCTGACCACGACCAAAACCATTGATGAATTGACTAACTTCTTCCACTTGCCTCAGTGACTGACCAATTCTGGTTAAGTCTAATTCTGTTTCGACCCTCAAAGTAGGAGAGAATGGCAATTGGGCAAACATGGTAGCACCACTCTGGAAAATGCGAAAAATATTGTAGCGATCCACTACTACAGGACCAACGCTACTGTTAGCCAAGAAAGTAGTATCAGGGGAGAAAAAAGGAAAAGGAATATGCATCAAAGAGCCACCCCACTGAATTTTACTTTTGCGGTTGATGTAAGTCATCATGCCGCCAAAATCCTGTACCTGACCATTCAAATTGGCTTGGGTGATGATCTGGTTATTGCCCAAGATATCACTGAATAAGGCCTGAATACCACCGGCCAGCCCAGCGTTGGTGCCGAATAGGTTGTTGCCAACCCCAACCCCGCCCCCACCTGTGAGGAAGTCCAGTTTGAATTTGGAACGGTAGGCTTGTTCATTGACAACCGTAGCGTCACCTTTCAGTTCTTCGTCAGCATTGTGCAGTTGTTTGTCCACTATACTCGTCAAACGGGTATTCAGGCGAGGTAATTTAGCGGCCTCGTAAGTGACTACATTGCCATCCACAGGCTCGTTGAGGCAGTCCTGCAAACGGATGCGGTAAATGCTGTATGATTTTTTGTTGTAAAGGGTATAAAGTACCCGGTCTAGTTTTCGGTCAAGGGTAATGGCTGGAGAATAGAAACCAATACCACTGATGCCCGTAGCCAAGTCAGTCATTTTAAAAACTTCCTTCGTATCGGGGTTGAAGCGATATAAGTTGCGGTAGCCGTCCGGAGTCGATAGGAAAACAATGTCTCCATTATTGTCGATTTGTGGATTGAGGTTATCCGCACCAGGAAATACATCATAATTGGTCACCGCGCCACCAACCAAGTCAAGTTCGGCCAAATTAAAGGTCAGACGACCATAAGTGCGGCCATTTTCCCAAGCCAATTGATCCGTTGAAAAAACCAGGGTCTGGCCATTGTCACTCCATACAGGCTGGATTTCAGAATACTTGTCATCGGTGAGTTGCTTCAGTTCAGCCGATTTGATGGTGTATTGGTACAAATCGGTTTGGCCTTCTTTTAAGCCTGATACCACGATGCTTTTCCCATCTGGCGACCAAGCTGGATTGTAAAAAGCCTGCAAACCTGAAGGCGAATACTCATTCAAGGTTTTACCAGTGAAAGGGTCTTTGACAATCAATACGTTGCGGCCTTTTTTGAAAGCCACGATGGCTACTTTTTTACTATCAGGCGACCAGGCACCAGCAGATTCCAGGAAGTCGAAATTGTCGATGTTGCCATTTCGAGCCGTACTTGCTACAGTTTTCATGATTTTCCCGGTAGCAGCATCGGCCAAGAATACATCGGTGGAGAATAAATTGCGCTCCGAGATGAACAAAACATACTTACCGTTTGGGCTCAAAGACGGGGAGATGTTCATGGTGCCGCCATCTTTTTCGTCCAAAATGGGTTTGCCTAGGATGTTCTTACCCTTGTTTTCCACAAAGGGTTGAAATTGTTTTTTGAGTGCATCTTGCCAAAGCTTGTTTAAGTCCTGTTTGCTCATTTCCAACACCAATGGGATGGCTACATCAATGCCATAAATCGCAGTGGCTTTGAAAAACGGTTCAATTACCCCATCTCCTTTCAAACCCGTGAGGAAAACCCAAAACGCGTGTCCATAGCGATAGGGGAAATATTTAGGGTTGTTCATTTGATCTAGGGTCGGCACATCGTCATTGATCACCGCATCGCGCATCCACATGCTGGTGAAGGGATCCACGCTGCCGATGGACATGTACTCGGCCATGCCCTCTACAATCCAAAGTGGGAGGTTACTCAAGCTATTGAGCGAAGTAGAATCACCCGTCAAAATGCGGTTGAACTGAAAAGCATGCACCAATTCGTGCCCCAAAACCTGGTAAGTGCCTTGGTTGGTTACCGCAATCGGCATGATAACCCTATTTTTAAAGGCCTCAGTGACGCCACCTGTTCCTACGCCAACCCCACCACTGATGGTATTGGTTTGTTGAAAATCAGCGTGATCGTTGTAAAAAATGATCGGGTTGCGTTGGCGGATGGTATCGCGCAGCAGAAATTGATGATAGCGGTACCACATTTCGGATTGTGAGATCAGCTCTTGCCTGCGCTCCGCATTTTTGAGGTAAAAGTAGGCCTCAAAATTGGGCGAGTTGTACACGTTGAAATTGAATTTCTCATAGTTGGGTTTGTTGCGACCGAAGTACTCTTGGGCCTGGACATTCGAGGCAGCGATTGTCAAGCAGGCCAACAAAGCCCAGAACCGAATGAGCTGATTCCCTTTGGGCTGTTTTTTCATAATTTTGGCGATTTGGTGGTTATTGGAAAAACCAATGTACCACTTTGTTGCAATAAAAGAATGGATACTCAACGGATGTAACGAAGTTCATGACTAGGCTACACCCGTTTACCTTGGTTTTTACATTGAATGTCACTATCCAACTGTTTTCCGTTTTAGCAAAAAAAGTCGTTTTTTGCCTCAAAGTATTTGAGCTAAAATGAGATGGACATCTTTGTTTTTGAGGTTTAGCAAAAAAAGAACACAACTTCCTTTCATCCAGGTGTTTAAGCAGGTAGTTATCTTTTTTCACTAAACCCAAACCTGTCCACCTTATTTTTTTACGCTCCCAAAACTACTCGGCTGGATAGTTTCATTAAACTAACTGTTTTTCGCAGGATTTGGTTTTTACAGCTTGTTCAGTATAAACATTTTAACAGACGTATTTGTAAGTGAAATCGTCATGAAAAGAGCGTTAAAGAACTCTTAAAGCCTGTTTTGTGTAAGACTGAAGACAGAAAAGCCTGGCTTTTTTGGCGCTTTGTGGTCTTTTTTGGGCAAACAAAAAAGAGAATACCTTAATACACGGTGCTTTACTTCCTTTTAACCACCCGCTCATAAACTTCGCCCCAGCCTTTCCAGCCTTCGGCGGCAAAAAAAGAACTATTGTGCCAAAGGATACAAAAATGCCCACCGACAGCCAGACATTGTTCGCGCAGTTGGGTCATTTTTTCCTCTGCTTGCGCAGGTTTGAGTTTCAAGTAAGAACGCAGCGTAACATCCATCGCGGCAAAGGGGTGAACCCAAAAATCTTTACTGGTTTCTTCTTCCAAATCATACCATTGATAAGGGCGGGAAATCCCGGCTCGAAACCCCACATTATCAGCATACCCCATCGAGTGGTCGTGTTTGATGCCCGCAGCCATCAAGGATCGGTAGGTTTGGGGGAAACGCAGCATTAAAAAGTGTTGACGACTATGCTCTACAATAATTTTCCCAAAATCCTCTACCCTTTTTTTTTCTATCGATATCCGTTCCGGGTCTGTATTGGATGCATAAGATGGGTGCATACCAAAGTCTTGGTGCCCACAGAGCATTCTAATTAAACTCCGCATGATTGGGGAAGTAACAGGGTTGTTGATGTCGTGTTTACCATAATCGGCTACCAGGAAAAAATAACGACATTTGATTTCTGCCTCTTTGTGCCATTCCAAAATACTGGGGATGGTGAAATAAGGATCTTCAAATACCTCAAACCAGGCTTTCCAACGTTTGTACAAATGTACGAATCTAAATCCCAGCAAGTCTCGGGCAATGCCAGCAAGGTAGCGCCAGTTTTCGAGGTACTGCATACTGAAAGCGCGGTCGATGTCGACGGTAGAGACAAACTCGTAACTGGGCAAAGGCCAATCAAACCCAGGAAAGCGGGCTACAATTTTTTTTCGCAACAACAACAGCCAATGTTCCACAACCGGTATATGCAAAAACCCTTCGGCTTGAGCCAAGCTATTTGCCGCTGTAAAACGATTGTGTCGATCGGGTTTGAAAGGCAGGTATTCCTCGTATCGGCTGAGTAAGTAGAAAATTTGCGAAAATACGTCACCAGGAAAATCGCTACCAGTTTCCCCAAAAAACCAAGGCAAACCTTGCTCCCACTTGACAATTGGTTTGACCGAAGCAATGTCTCCAGCAGCCAGCAGGCCAGCTGGTTCGATCCAAAGCTCATGCGGGTCTTGGGCAGCATTGCTGTAATTGATTTTTACACCTTCAGCTTTGAGATAGGTATCTAAATCACGTATTGTGCGCCAGTTCAAGGGGTGCAAAACCTCAAAGCATTGCCTAAAAACGTACTGCGAACGAGGCGTATAAGTAGGGCTGTAGATGATCAATTCCATAAAATGTCGGTCAAATGGCTTATTGCATCGACAAAGTCATAAAAATTACGTACATTTCACTGGTTTTGAACCCAGAAAGATGTTCAAAATGTGCAAACACTGCTACTATTTTGCACTACAAAACCAAAACATTAACCTTGGATTAATGTTAGTAGCATTTAGTGTACACGTAAAAATCGGCCAGCATGAAAACACGCTACACCGCCATTGTCATACTGCTGTTTGGGTCTGTCAGCTTGCTTCAGGCACAACAATCATTGAACTTGGGCCAAAACAACTACCAAACACGCAAAGGGGTCATTTTTAGCAAAGAAAGTTCATTCAATATCAAACCCCACACCAATGGGATCGCCTTGGGTTTACAGTTTGGTAAAATTCAGTCCTACAACCGTACCACTTATTGGGGTTTGGAATTGGGGGAACTGCGCCACATCAAGGAAACCCGTCAAAACAAACAAAGCTTGATTGCATCAGTTGATGCTTCTTTCCGGGGCTTTGTGTTTGGCAAGCAGAACAATTTTTTTGTCATGCGGGGCAATTTTGGCCAAAAAATATACCTCTCCGAAAAAGCTCGCCGCAAAGGGCTGGCGCTGGGGCTTGACTATTCAGCAGGGCCAAGTTTGGGTTTGTTAAAGCCCTATTACCTTATTCTCCGCTACGTGCCAGAAGATTTCGTGCGGAATTACCGCAGCGAAAAGTACAGTGCTGAAAATGCCGATCGTTTTTTGGACATCAACAGCATCTTTGGTGCGGATGGTTTTTCAAAAGGATTGGGTGAAATCAAAATGACCCCTGGATTACACGCCAAAGCTTCTTTGCATTTCGACTGGGGGGCCTACGATGAATTTGTAAAAGCCTTTGAAGTAGGCATCATGGGTGATTTTTATTTCAAAGAAGTACCCATCATGGTCGAATCTCCCAGCATTCCCGCAGTACGAAATCAGGCACTTTTCCTCAACTTGTTTTTGATGGTACAATTGGGTAAGCGCTCATGAACAGGGTTTCTCGGTATTGAGCGCGCTTTTAGCCTGAAATTTTATTGAAAAGCAAACTTTTGGCGGCGCTTTTGTGTAAATTATAGGACCTTTGTTTCTCGAAATTTAAATTGTAGTGTTCCAAACCATCGTGAACATTTACCATACAAGTAATCCATGCTCGAACTGCCTGTTGTATCCGCTGACGAAAATAAAGAAGCACCCCGCCAACGCAAACCTGATTGGTTGCGGGTTAAATTGCCAATTGGGCCTAGCTACAAGAAAGTACGCAGCCTGGTTGATGAGTACAAGTTGCACACCATTTGCCAAAGCGGCAACTGCCCCAACATGGGCGAATGCTGGGGAGCAGGCACGGCAACCTTTATGATCCTGGGCAACACTTGTACCCGTTCTTGTTCTTTTTGTGCGGTAAAAACGGGGCGCCCCAATGAATATGATACCGACGAACCTCGTCGGGTAGCCGAAGCCATTTTTCTCATGCAGGTGAAACACGCAGTGATTACCTCGGTCAACCGGGATGAATTGGCCGACCGCGGGGCTGAAATTTGGCACCAAACCGTTCGCCTGGTCAAAGAAACCAGCCCCAGTACCACCATCGAAACCCTGATCCCAGATGTTAAAGCCAATTGGGAAGCCCTGGAGCGCATGATCAGTGCGGGCCAGGAAGTGGTATCACACAACATGGAAACCGTTGAGCGCCTTTACCGCAAAGTGCGCCCGCAAGCCAAATACCAAAGAAGCTTAGAGCAAATTAAGCGTACCAAAGCATTTGGTAAACGCACCAAATCGGGCGTAATGGTAGGATTGGGCGAAACCCAGGAGGAGATGTTCAAAATCATGGATGACCTGCGCGAGCACGATTGTGATGTTTTAACCATCGGCCAATACCTGCAACCCACCAAGATGCACATCGAGGTGGCTGAATTCATTCACCCTGATGTATTTGCCATGTATCACGAAGAAGGCATGAAACGCGGTTTCGCTTTCGTAGAAAGTGGCCCACTGGTGCGCTCCTCTTACCACGCCGAACGGCATTTATAGTACTTGCCTGTTATGTCCAAACACCTACTTTTTGCCCTGCTTACTTGTTTACAAGTTGGCCTGATGAATGCACAAACACCCACTTGGCCCGATCCTATTTTGCTCTATCCACAAGGCGCACCCGATGCAATGGGCGCTGCCGATAAAGATAAGCCGGCCCTGTTCCATTTTCCAGCACCAAAAGACAAAGCCACAGGGGCAGCCGTGATGATTTGTCCTGGTGGTGGCTATGTGGTTCACGCCATGGACCATGAAGGAATTCAGATTGCCAAGTGGTACAATGATTTGGGCATCCATGCTTTTGTGCTGCGTTATCGCCTGGGCAATTGGGACAATCCCTCGTATCGTCACCCCACCATGCTAGAGGATGCCAAACGTGGATTTCGCATCATCCGCGACCGCGCACCAAGTTTAGGCATCAATCCAAACAAGGTCGGTGTCATGGGATTTTCTGCAGGAGGGCATTTGGCTTCCACCTTGGGGACTCATTTCGACGACGGCCAAGCCAATGCCGTCGAAACAGTTGAGCGTCAAAGTAGTTTGCCCAACTTTATGGTGTTGGGCTATCCGGTGATTTCTTTGAAAGAATACGCTCATTCGGGCTCGCGACGCTTTTTATTAGGGCCTACGCCAAGCAAGGCTGCTGTGGATTCCTTGTCGAATCACACCCAGGTTTCGGCGCTTACGCCACCTACTTTTTTGTTCCATACGGATGAAGACAGTGCGGTACCGCCTGAGAACAGCATATTGTTTTACCTCGCCTGTCGCAAAGCTGGAGTACCCGCCGAGTTGCACATATATGAGAAAGGGAAACATGGGGTGGGTTTTGCGCCCCAAGATCCTATTTTGAGCACTTGGAAAGATCGTTTGCGGGATTGGTTGAAAGTAAGGGGAATGCTCTGAGGTTTTAAACAATAATTTTACAAATTTTAGGCGTAATTTCAGACTAAATTCTTTTCCAAATTGCATTAACCAAGGAAAGTATTCTCCGTTATTAAAGCTAAGAAACTCCTAACTTGCAGCAATAAACCTCAATTGCACAATTTTGGCGAATTTCGCACTTCGGAAATTTTGTGCGCTATAAAAAACTATTTAAAGTTTAAGTAACGCCAGACGCATAGACTAGAGGAACCCGAAGGGCGTTAAATAACAAATTGGCTAATCTAAGTTTCATACATTATTTGTTCGCCGGCTCGAAAGGTCGGCTTTTTTTATGCTTGTTTCCAAGGCGTACCCAGTATAATTATCGTTTTTATAGGCTATTTCGCTGCTTTGACCAAAGAAAAAGTAAAAAAGAAAGTTGCAAACAGTTAAAAAAATTGATTTTTCAGTTTTGTATAAGCGAGTAGGTTTACCCTCTCGGGTTACAGTTACAGCCGATTTACCTTATCGGGTGCGGGTAGAATGCATTTGCACCAGCCACCATTTTCCTTTTCGGCGTTCTAGAATCACACTTTCCAACCAACGCACGCTTTGCTGCTTGCCGTCGGGTTGGTGGAAAATACCCGTGTTCCAATAACTGGCCCAAGCGATGTTTTTCCGAAAATTGAATTGGATGAAGCGGAATTTATTTTCGCGGTTATAAGGTTTAGGATATTTGCTGGTGTAAGTGCGAATGCTGTCCACATTCCAGACCAGGCCCACATCGTAAAGCTCAAAATCTGGGGTGCAAGTTTTATCCACATACTTCATGTCATGTTGTGAAAAAACCTGGAAGAATTCGTCCACGATGGCTCGGACTTGGGTTGAGTCGATGCCGCCGGATTTTTGGGAGTAGCCATGCGTAGCAAAAGTGAAGAAAAGCAGGAGGGCGCTGATTAGCTTGGTCATTTGGAAAGGATTGTTGGCGATCAAAGGGTGCCCAAATTTAACATAAGTTAGGGCTTGATACAAGGCTTTGTTGCCTAAATAAAAAAGCCCGCTGGATCTTTTACTCCAGCGGGCCTCATCATTTGGATATGTTTGTGGGATTATGCTAATTGTGGAGCTGGTGCAGGATTAATCCTTGCACTCCTTACCAGCTCTCAGCAAATCAGCTGGCTTACTGATCGTGGCGGTAGTTTTATTGCTGTAAATGATGTTGAAGGGCAATTTGATGATCGTGACACCGCGGTCGCGGGGATTGTCTTTTTTGTACTGAGCAGCCAAACGCAGGTATTCCTCATTGTTTTTTACAACGGCAGTTTTGCCATTGGGATACAAGATCGTATCCGGGAATACCACCCGGAAGCAAAGTTTATCGTCGAATGGGCCATTGCCATTACCGGGCCCGTTGCCGTTGCCAGGTCCATCAGGGCGACGATTGTTGCCGCAAGCCTCATGGATTTTTTTCAACGCTTCAGCGCTATTGACTTTTACCACTTTGCCATCGCTATTGGTGATGTTTACCGGGAATACCAACTCCGGGCGATTATCCGCGCCTGGGTGTTTGCGTTTCCAGCGCAGCAAGAGTGCGCCCAATTCGCGTGCATTGTTCACCGTTACTACTGCGCTGTCTGGAATTTTTACTTGAACGGGAAAAACCAGCTCGTAGCAAGGTTTGTGAACCATCGTGTCTGGGCGGCAGCTTTCCAGTAGCTTTAGGAAGTCTTCTGCTTTGGTAATTGTCTTGGTAGAACCATCAGACAGGGTCACGTTGATTGGGAAAACCAATTTAGGGCGCTTATCAGGATTGCGCTCTTTTTTGAAACCCTCCATAAAGCGGCGATATTGGCGCAAAGAATCTAATTTTATGGTGTCGCCATTCGGTTTTACAATCTTCACGGGGAAAACCAGGTCAAAACAGTCGCCACCGGGGCGTGGTCCATTTTGGGGATCCAGGTTGGTGTACAGCGGATTGCCAAAGGTAAAGTTGCTTTCGCTCAGTACGATGTCTTCTTTTTGACAAGCGTTGAAAGCAAGAACAGCTAGGAACAAGAATGCGGTTCCGAACTTCGTCAAACGATTGAACATAGGATGTTTTTTTTGGATTATGAAATTCATTGTTCGATGCAGTAAGTCTGGTTTTCGTATTTTGTACCCATCTTTGCAGCAGATTTTTCTCATAGAAATTTCAAATCTTTTTGTAATGGTTTGATTTACAGAAGGATGGTTGTGGAAAATATTTTTTCAATAGTAAAGCTGTCGCTACAATAACGCTATGTCAGACATCGAACTTTGGAATGCACTGCGCCAAGGGCAAAAAAATGCCCTTGAATGCATCTATCGGGACCACGCCGAAGTATTGCTTCGCTATGGACGCAAGTTTATAGCCGACGGGCAATTGGTCGAAGATTGCATCCAAGATTTGTTTGTTGACCTTTGGAACAAACGCGAAGGCTTGGGAGAAAACGACAGCGTGCGCAAGTACTTACTGGTAGCCTTGCGGCGCAGGATTTTTCGGGTGATGGAGCGCGAAGTGAAAAAAGTAGCCACGGAAGAACCAGAAGAGCGCCATTTTCAAGCCGACTTCAGCATTGATCAGCAATTGATTCAGGAAGAGTTGAGCGCCGAAAAAAGCAACTTGCTACAAAAAGCCCTGGATAGCCTCAGCGACCGCCAGCGCGAGGTGATTTATCTGAAGTTTTTTGCCGAAATGGACTATCCGGAGATCAGTGAAGTAATGGGACTTAACTATCAATCGGCCCGTAACCTGGCTTATCGGGCCTTGGAAGCACTGCGCGACGCGATGTTGGTGCTTTTTTTGCAATGGTGGCTAAATTTTTTGCCCACCAACTGAGTACAAAACACCTTAAAGTAGGCTTAGGTGATAAATCCATGAACCAATACGTATGAAAACGACCCAAATTTTTGCCCTTTGTTTGCTGTTTTTGAGCCTGGCTGCCTGCAATAAGGAAAATGAAGTCAGTGTAAATGCTGATTTGCAACCTTATTTTGACAGTTTTGCAGCAGAGGCTAAAGCGCGAAACCGAAGTGTAGAAATGGGTCATGTTTCAGGGGATATAGCGGTTTTGAATGAAAACAATGTGGCAGCGAAATGCCAGAGCTTGGCTTCTGGCCACAAAAATGTATTGGTTGATGAAAAATTCTGGAAAACTGCTGATGCGATGGCTCGCGAAATGGTGGTTTTTCATGAATTGGGCCATTGTGCCTTGAGTCGCCCGCATACCGATGCGACCAAAGCCGATGGTTCTTGTGAAAGCATGATGCAAAGTGGAACTGGATTGTGTAAAATGATTTATAATTCCAAAACCCGCTCCGCCTATCTGGACGAATTGTTTAAATGACCGTAAAAACTTAGCCTAAGTTTTTACAAATTACCGCCTATGGAAGATAAACGGCTACAAAAAGCACTTGAGTTCGCTCAAGACCCGGCCTTCATCCGCTGGGTGAAATCTGGGGATGAGGCCTTGGGCCGCAACTGGCAGCAGTTGCAGGAACAGGACACTGCTTTGCAGCCCGCTATCGACCTGGCTCGCAGCATGGTCCTTGGTTTGCAGGTAAGAGAGGAGCCGATTGAACCCAGCCAAGTGGATGCGCTGTGGGCTAAAATTGACGCCCAAACCCCTGCAAGCCCTGCTAGTGTATTAGTTCGTCGCTTGATTCCCTGGCGCATGGTGGCTGTTGCTGCCAGTGTGGCGATTTTACTGAGCGCTTACTTGTTCAATGTGCGCAAGGATTTTCAAACTGCGATTGGGGAAAAAGAAGAACTACTCCTGCCCGATGGTTCTGGTGTGGTGTTGAATGCGGCCAGCAACTTGCGTTATTACCCTTGGCGCTGGTATTTTTTCCGTAAAGTAGAGTTGGTGGGTGAAGGCTTTTTTGAAGTGGAAAAAGGAAGAAAATTTCAAGTCAGCACGAAATTGGGCACGGTAGAAGTATTGGGTACCAGTTTCAATGTGCGGGCCCGCAACAAGCACTTCAGCGTGGCCTGTTTAAGCGGAAAAGTGAGGGTAAGTACCTCGAAAAATACCTGTCTGCTGACGCCTGGCCAGTCGACGGGAGCGATTGATGGTACGCCTTTGAGCGAGCCAGCAAACGTTGAAGTCGCCGAAAGTGCAGCCTGGCGTGAAGGTAAATTTTATTTCCGCGAAGCATCTTTAGGTGAAGTATTTGAAGAGTTGCAGCGCCAGTATGACATCCGCATTCAAACCAGTCCAGCTATTGCGCGTCGGGTGACCACCACTTATTTTGAAACAAGCAATCTTGATTCTGCCTTGTTCAAGGTATGTTGGCCGATGCGGCTTGAACCTGTTCGCAAAGGCAAAGTGGTGTTAATTCGCTAACTTTGTGGCATGTCAAAATTACAGTGGCGATTAATTTACTGTTTTCTATTGTTGACCCTAGGAAACACTTTTTTTGGTGTAAAACTTTACGCCCAACAGAAATATGCCTTCAGCGAACGCTTTCAACAAACGCCTTTGTTGGAAGCGTTTCAAATTTTAGAAAAAAAATACGGCCTGCGCTTTTCGTTTGAAAATAGTGCGGTAGCAGGCATCAAAACTACTGCCAAGGTCCAAGGCAAGGACTTGGATCTGGCCATGCAAGCCCTTTTCGAGGGTACTCAACTTGATTTTTACATTACTGGCGAGAATCAGGTCTTGGTACGCAGAAAAATGGACCGCCCCCTCAGCGAAGGGGGAGAGCAGGTTCCTCCACGGCCTCGCAGTATCACAGGCGTTTTGCTGGACGGCCTTACCCGAGAACCTTTGGCCTTTGGGCACGTACTGAGCGGACAAGGTGAAGTAACGGTGAGTGATGAACAAGGGCGCTTTCAATTAGAGTTGCCCAATGGGAATGCCAAAACCGAAATCGCTGCGCAGTTTTTGGGCTATCAAACCCGCAAATGGTGGGTTGGACCAGGCAATGAACCCTTGGAAATGACCCTGCGCCTGACTCCAAAAATTGAAGAACTGCAAGGGGTAACCATTGCACAGCGATTACCTACCTTGAGCAGGGGAACAAATCAGCAAATCAGCGCTTTGAACTTAAAAGCCCTGGATCGACTGCCTTCTTTTTTAGGGCAAAAAGACGTGCTCCGCAGCCTGCAATATTTGCCTGGGGTCAGCGCAGTTGATGATTTTTCAGCCAATCCAGGCATCCGTGGCGGCACGGGCGACGAAAACCTGGTTTTACTCGATGGCATTACCTTGTATAATGTAAGTCATTACTTCGGTATTTTTTCATTGGTCAACCCCAACGTGGTCGATAAAGTGACTTTGTACAAAAATGCTTTTCCAGTAGAATATGGTGGTCGCACCAGTGCGGTGATTGATATTCGCAGCAAAAATCTGCTGAATGAGGAGCGTAAATCCCAAGGTATCTTTGATTTTAATGTGCTCACCAGCAGCGGGGTTTTAGATGCTCCCCTGGGCAAAAAACTGCGCCTGATGGCAGCAGGTCGGGTCACCAACCAAAATCTGGCAGGAAGCGACTTGTTTAATTTACTGAGTCAGCAAACTCAAAACTCTCCGGTATCTGGCGACAATAATAACAATGCCAAAGTCACCAGGGAAGTCGTATCGCAAAGCCCAGCGGTTCATTTTTTTGACCTTAATACCAAATTGTATTGGCAACCGAGTAACAAGTTTTCGGCTCAATTAAGTGCTTTTCGTGGTGATGATACTTATGATTATACTCAGAATCGCAGTGTGACCCAAATCCAACGCAATCGCCGTGAATTGGTAAAGGATACCTTCGCAGAGAGCGCTGACTGGCAAAACCAAGGGTTTAGCCTGGCATTGGAACCAATTTGGAGCAAAAATTGGTCATCGAATGTCATACTGGCCTACTCGGCATACGACTTGGAGCGACAGCTCACTCAAAATACAACGATTACAACTCCCCAATTTCAACGACCTTTATTTAATCTTGACAATGCTCACCGCAATGAAATTCAAGGATTGGACTTCAACTGGAAAAATACTTGGATCTGGGGGAAAGCGCAATCGCTCGATTTTGGCTACCAATTGACGGGTAATCGGGTGCGGGTCAAGCTCAACAGCGAACGTGGCCTCCATCTCGACCGCGATGACCAAGCTGCACAACATACCCTTTATACTGGGTATCGTGGAAAAACATTGCATGAAAAACTGCAAATCAACGGGGGCTTGCGCGGCAGTCTTTTTAACCAAAAAATATACTACTCCCCTCGAGTAGAACTCAGTTGGGGGCTTACGCCACAATTCAAACCCAAGGCTTCCTGGAGCATTTACCAGCAATTCGTGACCCAATTGTATCACGAAGACCGTTATGGACGCACTTATCCTTATTGGGTGATGGCCGGAGATGACTTGCCGGTGCAGCAATCGCACAACTTCATGCTAGGTTTTGACCACAAAAATACCTGGTTTGACTTGAATGTCGAATTTTATCACCGCAACATCAGCGGGGTATTGGAATACGCCCGCCAGCAAGTCAGCTTGACTTTTAACCGCGAGGAAGTATTGCGCGATAATTTTCTCTTTTTTCAAGGCACTGGAAAAGTGATCGGGCTGGACTTGCTGCTCAGTAAAACCATTGGGCCCTATTCGGGCTGGTTGTCATACACCCTCAGTAAAAGTACCCAACAGTTTCCGCGAGTAGCCAATAACGAGCCATTTCCAGCGCCCAACGATCGCAGGCACCAACTGAAATGGGTAAACCAATACCAGTGGAAAAAATTCGACTTTGCACTGACGTACAATTACGCAACGGGTCGGCCTTATACCGATTTGTCAAAGCTGGAAGGTCAAATCCCCAATCGCGACAACCTAAATAGTACGGATCGCATTTCCTATTTGGAGGCCTATATTCGTACCGATTTCTCGGCTACTTATTCTTTTCAACTGAAAGGGGCCAAAATGCAAGCCAATGTGACCTTGTTCAATCTTTTTGACCGCAACAACGTCAAGTACCGACAGTACATTTATTCTTACCAAACAGCTGACCCGCGCCAAGGGACCCGTGCATTGAACACGGTGCAAGGTTTAGAATTTCAGATGCTGGATTTCACACCCACTTTTGGTTTGACGATGCAGTTTCCACCTTAGTGCATTGCAAAAACATCCACTTGCAAACCTAATTTTGGGTTTTAGCCATAGTAAGATGGGTTTTGGTTAGAAAAGCACCTACTTTTGCAAAAAAACAAAGTTCATGAAACAGTTTCTTTTTGCAAGCCTATTTGCTACTGTTTTTGCCTTGACAGTACAAGCGCAAATCAACACTCCTGCTCCCAGCCCACTTTCTAAAATTTCGCAAAGCGTGGGCCTGACGAATGTTGGCATCGAATACAGCCGCCCAGCAGTAAAGGGCCGCAAAATCTTCGGCAACCTGGTTCCATTTGACAAAGTTTGGCGTACGGGTGCCAACCAAATCACTTCAATCAAAGTTGACAATGATGTGATGGTCAATGGCCAAAAACTGGCTGCGGGCAAGTATGGCCTGTACACCATTCCCGGCAAAACCCAGTGGACCATCATCTTCAACACCGACAGCGAGCAGTGGGGCTCTTATGCTTATGACCAGGCCAAAGACGTTCTACGCCTGACTGTAAAACCCGAAAAACTCCTCAGCAATGTCGAAAACCTGAGCATTGCAATGGAGGCCATCAACCCATCAGCGATGAATGTGGTCCTGTCTTGGGAAATGACTGCGGTGCGCTTCAAAGTAGAGCACAATGCCCACGACCAGATCATTGCCCAGATCAAGGAAAAAACGGCTAAGGCCGATTGCAGCACTGATGATTTCTTCGCTGCTGCTGACTACTATTACGAAAGCAATATTGACCTGCCACAAGCCCTGGCCTGGGCCGATAAAGTAGTGGAAAAAGACAAGCAATACTGGACTTACCAGTTGCGCGCTCGCATCTATAGCAAAATGGGTAAGTGCGACAAAGCAGTAGGCGATGCCCGTACTTCTTTGGAAATGGCCAAAAAAGAAGGGGACGATGCTTATGTTTTGAAAAACAAAGCTATCCTGGACAAGTGTGGGGTGAAGCCTTAAGTTTAGCCTAGGCCTTGTAGCGAGCCCGATTTTTGCTGCAAAAATCGGGCTCGCTAAACACCTCCAAAAATAGCAGACAATACCCCCTCTTTTTTCTCCCGACTGATCGGAATTTTGACCCTCCCAAGGTCCAATTGATTTCCTTCCAATGATTGTACTGCCTGTTTGGCCACAATGAAAGACTTGTGTACCCTCACAAAATCGGCAGCAGGCAATAGTTCTTCGATGTTTTTCAAGCGCTCAAAAGTTACGTATTGTTTGCCATTGCAGACCAGTTTCACGTACTCTTTCAAGCCTTCCACGTACAGCAAGTCTTTGAGCAACACTTTTTGCAAACGGCCATCTACTTTCACCACAATGAAGTTGGGTTCATTTGGCGATTCCGTTTTTTTGGCCAATATGTCGCGGACTTTATTGATGGCTTGCACAAAGCGCTCAAAACCGTAAGGCTTTAACAAATAATCGACTGCATTGAGGTCGAAAGCTTCCACTGCGTATTCAGCATAGGCCGTAGTGAAAATGGCTAGGGGCTTCTTTTGGAGTGACTTGAACAGGTTTACTCCACTCAAAATGGGCATTTGGATATCCAAAAACAAAAGGTCAATTTGCTCTTTGGCCAAAATGTCCAGCGCTTCAGCGACCGATTTGGTTTTGGCCACTACTTCCAATCCCGGCAATCTTGAAATGTAGTCTTCGAGCAGTTTCAATGCCAAAAACTCATCATCGACCATCAAAATGCGGATGTTGTTGTTCATTTTGCTTGGGTATTTTCGAGTTGAATCAGCAAGCGGCTTTCGAAAACTTCGCCCGATGCGCGATAAGAAAATTCGTATTGTCCGGCATAGCGCAAATTCAAGCGTTGTTGGATATTGCTCAGGCCAACGCCACCAACTTGGTCCTTTTGCAGGTCATTTTCCTGAAAAGTGTTTTGCGTAAAAAACAGCAACTGGCCACCCTCACAAGTCAAGTCAAGCTTGGCAAATGCGCTGGGATTGAGCTCAAAATCGGCGTGTTTGAAGCAATTTTCTACCAGTGGAATGAGGATCATGGGCTCGATCTCCACACCGCCGAAATCTCCTTGCAAGTTGAATCTAATGTCAAGTGGAGCTTCGCTGCGCATTTGGTACAAGACGATGAAATTTTGGATGTGCTGGACTTCTTTCTTTAAATCTACCGTTTTTTGCTGGCCGTCGTAAATCACATACCGCAGCAGTTCGGATAATTTCAGGAGCATCCTGGGCGCTTCAGCGGACTTCAGTTCTACCAGGCTGTAAATGTTGTGCAGGGCATTGAAGAGGAAATGGGGATTGATTTGGGCTTTCAAAAAATCAAGCTGTGCAGCCTGTTGGGCGGCTAGCAATTCCTGGTTTTGTTGCTCCCGTTGTTCGCGATTGAGCAGCAAAGCATACGCAACACCCAAAGCAGCAATCAAGGCGGAAGTTGCTTGCACCAACACCGAAACCCGGATCAATTGACCAAAGATTTCTTGTGAATCAAGTGCCTGGGGCAATTGTTTGAGCAATTGATAATTCACTAAGGTCCGTGGTGCGCTGATCAGCAACAATAAGCCTAAAATGGCCAATACAAACCACCACATTCGGCCCCGCAAGTAGAAACGCTGAAAAAGATAAGCGCTGCCGTAAAAAAGCAAAGCCAATAAGGAAATGTTGATACTGGCGTGCAACAAGACGAGGCGCATGGGAAAAAACAGGCCAAAAACCGAGATGCCTCCAAGGAACAAAAAGCCCCATACGAGCAAGTGTACTGCTACCCGCCTTTGCTGTCGTTTAGGTTCCATTTTCCAAAGATACGCAGCTTTTGACCTCAAAGCCGTTGCTTTCAACGAACCTTGGAAATTCTTCAACAAAGAGTGGAAATTAAGAGTTCAGTTGGGCAAAAATAGATGCGGGCGAAGTTTTACCTTCTCCTATTACGCTGTGGTCATTTCCACCAACTCCTTCAACTTCAAATTCATCAATTCAAAACCCTGCGGGGTATTTACCTCCAGCATTTTTTTGAAAAAAGGAATGAGGATGCCCTTGAATTTTTCACCCTGCACAAAAGTGGTGCTGCCATCGCCGTTATCAATGAGTTGGAAATAGTGCTCGCCGTCAAAAATGCCAGGTAGTAGCAGGTGACCAATCCAGCGGAATTCTTTGTGGGGCTCGTACACCAATACTTTTGGCTTAAAGGTCATGCCACTGCTTTGGGGCGGCTCGATGTAAGCTTTGAAGTGTTTGCCGAGCTCAATCGGCCCTTCGATTTTTTTGATGAAAGGATTCCAGTTTGGATAGTTTTGGAAATCGCTAAAAATGGCCCATACTTTTTCAGGGCTGGCCTGGATGCGAATTTCGGTTTTGATTGCGGTTGCCATTGCAGTTGTTTTTGTTACTGCAAAACTGCGGGCATTTCCACTGGCTCTACTTGACAAATATCAAGAAAATCAATTTCCTAGATTTTTCTTTCGGATGCGTGAAAAAGTCTCCGGTGTCATCCCCAGCATGGAGGCGATGTATTGCAAAGGCACTTGGTTGAATAGTTCGGGATTTTGGGCAAAAAAAAGCTGATAACGCTCTTCGGCACTCATGGAAAGGTGGCTGAAAATGCGGTCTTCCATGATGCTGAAACAGCGCACCAAGAACAATTTCTCCAACTCAGGCCAGCCTTTGACCATTTTACCCAATTGTTGGTGTTCTGTTTTATGGATGCTGTAAATCTCAGTATCGCTCAAAGCTTGAATGTTCCAACGGGCGGGTATTTCAAACATGAAACTAGCGATGTCAGTGGCAAAATAACCTGGAGTAGAGATCCATTGGGTGATTTCTCGCTCCCCCTCGGCCACGTAAACACGCAACAGGCCTGATTTTACAAAGCACATGTCGCGGCAAATTTTGCCAGAATGCAAGTAAAATTCTCCCTTTTTGAGGGTTTTTAGCCTGAACAAGGTGCCTACCTGCTTCAGTTCTTCGGGATTGATCACACCAAAATAAGATTCGATGTAAGCGCTGAGTTCGGCCATGATTGCAGTTGATTGGTGTAATTCGGATTAAGCTTCGCCTCTGCGTAAAATTCCCTGATTGATCTCCTTCACCAAGCCAGGCCCGGCATAGACCAAACCCGAATAAACCTGCACTAAACTGGCCCCAGCTGCCAGTTTTTCCAAGGCATCAGTTGCTGAATTGATGCCGCCTACCCCGATGATGAAGAGTTTTTGCTCGGATTTTTCCCACAAATAGCGGATCACCTCGGTGGCGCGTTGGCGCAAAGGCTGCCCGCTGAGGCCGCCCGCGCCGATGGCTTCCAGTTCACTTGGGCTGGCTCGTAACCCACTGCGGTCGATGGTGGTATTGGTGGCCACCACGCCCGCAATTCCAGTCTCTTGCACAATGGTCAGGATGTCATCAAGTTGGTGCTCATTCAAATCTGGTGCGATTTTCAGCAAAATAGGCTTGGGCAAAACATGCTGATGGTTGAGTTCCTGCAAGGCGCGCAAAATGGTGGTCAAGGGGCCTTTGTCCTGCAATTGCCGCAGGTCGGGCGTATTTGGTGAACTCACATTGACCACAAAATAATCGACAAAAGGAAACAATTTCTGGAAGCAGTAGGTGTAGTCATTCACCGCTTCTTCATTGGGTGTAACCTTGTTTTTGCCAATGTTGCCGCCGACCACCAGGCCTGGAATGCGCTCTTTTTTCAGCTCTTCCGCCAAGGCATCCACCCCAGCATTGTTGAAGCCCATGCGGTTGATCAAAGCCCCATCAGTGGGCAAGCGAAAAAGCCGGGGGTGCGGGTTGCCATCCTGGGGCTTGGGGGTGACCGTACCCAGCTCCACAAAACCAAAACCCAGGTTCGACATGGCGCGGTAATGCTTGCCGTCTTTGTCAAAACCCGCTGCCAGGCCCACTGGGTTTTTGAAGTGCAAACCCAAAAAATGGCGCTCCAGGCGTGGGTCTTCCAGGCAGTATTGGCTGCGAAAAAGGGCTTTCGCCCCAGGAACGGCCAACAAAGTTTCCAAAGCGCGTACCGTAAACAAGTGGGCACGCTCCGGTGCCATTTGAAACAAGAATGGTTTGATCAAGCCGTACATCCAGCACATAATTTGTGGGCTAAGGTAGGGATGTTGGGGGATAAATTCAGGACTAGTCAACTTAACTTTTGTTGGCGACAATCCCCTATCTTCGCCCCTCCAAACCCAAATCACCACCATGACTGACTACCCAAGTAGGCAAGCCCACTTTGAAGACCTGGCTCAAACCCTGCGCAAGCGCTACAATTTGCTTTCACTGGTACGGCTCTTGTTTTTTTTGGCCGTAGTGGCGGGCGGCTTTGTGCTGCTTTCACTGCATTGGGTTGCTGCGGTGTCGTTCTGGGTATTGGGCCTGGCTGCTTTCTTGTTTTTGGTCAAAAGGCACCAAAAAATACAGGAAGAAGAAGCTTTTCAAACCCACATGGCCCTGGTGAATGCCCAGGAACATGAAGCCCTCCATTATAATTTTCAGGCGTTTGCAGATGGGGCCGAGTTCATGGACCCTCAGCATCCGTATGCCAATGACTTGGACGTTTTTGGTCGCCGTTCATTTTTTCAAAGCATCAACCGCTGCGTGAGTGCAGGTGGAAAAAGCCACCTTGCCGCTTACTTATTGGTATCCGCAGAGCCAAGTGTCATCAAAGAAAGGCAGCAAGCGGTAGCAGAGTTGAGCCAACATTTGGAGTGGCGGCAACAGTTCCGAGCCTGTGGCATGGCCAATGAAGACCAAGCCAAGTACCAACAGCTTTTGCAGCAATGGCTGGCCTTGCCCAACCATTTGCACGGCCACAACCAGTTTTATTGGGCGCTTACCCTCCTGCCTTTTTTCAATGTGATTGCTTTGGCATTGATTTTGCCATTTTATCCGGCGTTTTTGGGGCTGGTTGTGTTGATTCCTTCGGTGCTGTTGCTGCGGCGTTATTTTGTGCAGGTGAATGAAGCCATTGCCCAAACCCAACAGGCCGAGACTTGGCTCCACGCCTACGCGGGTTTGATCGATTTGGTCGAAAAAGCAGCTTTTCAAACACCTTTTTTGCAAAAACTACGCGCCGAATTGGCCCCACAAGGTGATAAAAACACCTCGGCGGTTTTGCGAGATTTGTCCTATTATTTGTCGCAATTGCAAGTGCGCAACAACCCCTTTGCCATTTTTCTGAACCTGATCGGCCTTTGGGACTTGCAATGGTTATACAAACTCGAAGGCTGGAAAAGCCGTTGGCGCGACTCCTTGCCACAGTGGTTTGCAGCCTTGGCCGAAATAGATGCTTTGTGCAGCCTGGCCAATTCGTACCACAACAATCCAGACTGGACTTTTCCTAAAGTTGAAGTAGGAGTCGATTTGAAGGTCAATCAACTTGGCCATCCGCTCATTCCCGCTAATCGCCGAATTGGCAATGACTTGAAAATGCAGACCCAGGCCCAATTGAAATTGTTGACGGGCTCAAACATGGCTGGAAAAAGCACTTGGCTGCGCACCTTGGGCCTGAACATGGTGATGGCCCAGGCCGGATCTGCGGTTTGTGCACAAGCCTTGGAAATGCCGCCTTTGCACCTGTTCACAGGCATGAGAACGCAAGACGATTTGAGTGAAAGTACTTCCTCGTTTTATGCCGAATTAAGGCGCCTGAAAGCCTTGGTAGACCGGGTAGAAGGCCCTGAAAAAGTGGAAATGGATGTATTTTTCCTTTTGGACGAAATCCTGAAGGGGACCAATTCGCGGGATCGGCATGCAGGCTCCAGGGCTTTGATTTTGCAATTATTAGAGGCAGGGGCCGCAGGATTCATCGCTACCCACGATTTGGAATTGACAGCGATGGAAGATGAAAACCCCTCGCAAATTGAAAACCTGTGCATGGAAGTGGACATCCAAGGCGAGGAGTTGCATTTTGACTATACCTTGAAAAAAGGCATCAGTCAGAGTTTCAATGCTACTTTGCTCATGAAGGGACTTGGATTGGGGAAATACGACTAAAATTGTGGTACGTCGGGCCGCAGCCCGACGTGTGCGAAGTACGGACTTCGGGCTTAGCGGCCTAATTGGGTGTCATCGGTAACGACGATCCAAGGCATACCAAGCCCTTGTGTTGGGGTTTGATAGGTGTACATGGCTAACTGGGTTACTAGGGTTTGTGTAAATGGGTTTGTTCTTGGGGTGAAGATAGGATGCCTTTTTGGGGCCTGCAAGACAAAAAAACGCGTTTTGTTCCCTGGACTTTGATCCTAAAATCAACACGTATGTTTTTGTAAATTATTGGAAAAGAATTGATTGTAAATATTGTTTGAAGCGAAAAGTCCAGTTTTTGAGATGGTAGAAAATGAGAAAAAATATCAAGAAACCTGCTTTTTTCTGCATTTCATGAGGTTTTGCTAACTTTGCGGCATTAAAAAATGCTCTACATGCAAGTTTCAAACGCTTGAATTTTGAGCTTATCCATTTGACCATGTTTATCATCGATATTCGTTTGCGATTTGCACTCATGGCCGTATTGATTTTCGGCGGCCTGCTGCTGAGTGTTTTTACTGGCTTTTGGTATGGGTTTCCCTTGATCCTGATTGGTTTGATCCTTTTGGTAGGTTATATCTTACTAGGTACAGTTCAATCTGCTGCTCAGTTGATGCAGGAAGGTGACATGGAAGGAGCTGAAAAGCGTTTGTCCATGACCTTCAAGCCCGAATGGTTGTATGTGACCAACCGCGCCTATTATTACATGCTCAAGGGCTCGATTGCAGTGGCCGATAAGCGCGTGGAAGAAGGCGAAGAATACCTGATCAAAGCCCAAGGCCTGCAATTGCCCAGCGACAACGAAAAAGCGATGATCGAAATGCAGTTTGCGGGCATGAAAGCCAATCGCGGACAGATCAAGCAAGCCGAAGTGCACCTGCGCAACCTGCGCAACCTGAAAATAACCGAACCGATGCTGAGGGCTCAAGTAGATGAATTAGAAAAGGCCCTGAAGCAAAACAAAGGTGCCATCAGCACTTCTGCGCGCATGGGTTTTCGCGGCCAGGCAATGGCCAAAGGAGGAGGCAGTAGCAAGCGCCGTCGCCCACCGATGCGTTGATTTTTAATCCGTATAAGGACAAACCCGCATTCCAGGATTTTCAGGAGTGCGGGTTTGTTGTTTAGTGCTTTTCTCAAAGCGGATTCGTGGTCTTTGTAAAGAACTGCGTCGTATTGTTTAAAAACCCAAACAAATGCAAAATCCATTTTCACTCGATAATCAATTAGCGCTCATTACTGGCGGCGGTACTGGAATTGGGCTTGCCATTGCCCAAAAAATGATTGAGGCCGGAGCGAAAGTTGTCATCACTGGCCGACGCAAGGACGTTCTGGAAGAAGCTTGTCAAAAATTAGGCGAAAAAGCCAACTGGCGACAGCACGACATTGCAGACCTAGAAAGTACAGCAGGGGTAGTCGAAGAAATCGAAAAAAGCCTGGGGCCCATTGATATTCTGGTCAACAATGCAGGCATTAACAAGAAAAAAATCATCACGGAGGTAGAAACACCAGACTTTCTGCAAGTGATTCAAACCAATCTCAATGGCTTGTTCGTGATGACCCGTGAAGTAGCCAAGTTCATGAAAGAACGCAATCACGGCTGCATCATCAGCATTAGTTCGATGGCGGCGATGTATGGCCTGCCTTATGTGTCGGCTTATGCCATGTCCAAGTCTGCTGTTTTGGGAGTTACGCGTACCTGGGCCCAGGAGTTGGCTCCTTTTGGCATCCGGGTCAACTCGATTGCACCAGGTTTTATCTACTCCGAAATGACCAATGCGGCCCTCAATAGCGACCCAGAACGCAAAGCCAAAGTCTTTTCCCGCACCCCCATGGATCGCATGGGCAACCCCGAAGACATTGGTTATGGTGCTGTGTACCTGGCCAGCCCAGCGGCCAGTTTTGTTACGGGCATCAACCTGCCGATTGATGGTGGGAATTCGATTGGGTTTTAAGCACAAAAACTGAGGAGTTGAGTGCATCATTCTCAACTCCTCAAGCTCTCAACTACTTCTCGTAGTAAATCCGGTAAATCGCATCGGCGTAATCATCGGATACCAGCATCGAGCCATCTGGTAAAAATTCCATGTCTACTGGTCGACCCCATACATCGTCTTTGCTTTGGTCCAACCAACCCTGGGCAAAAGGCTGGTAATCGACGGCCTTTTGTTGATCGTCCAAGGTGACCATCACAATTCGATACCCGCTTTTTTTGCTGCGATTCCAGGAGCCGTGTTCGGCGATGAAAACCTGGTTTTTGTATTTTTTGGGAAAATTATTGCCCGTGTAAAATTCGATACCCAGCGGAGCCACGTGCGCGCCTAATTTTTGAGCAGGGGCGACAAAATCGCTGCAATTCCTTTTTTTGCCAAACTCTGGATCGGCATAATCACCCTGGTGACAATAGGGATAACCAAAATGCTGCCCGTCGGCGCTAGCGTGGTTGAGCTCGCAGGCGGGTAAGTCGTCGCCTAACATATCACGGCCATTGTCGGTGAACCAAAGTTGCTTGTTGTCGGGATGCCAAGTGAAGCCTACGGTGTTCCGTACTCCTTTCTGCACGATTTCCAAACCAGTGCCGTCGGGATTGATGCGGGTGATGCTATTGAAAATTTCGTTTTCCGATTCGCAAATATTGCAAGGGGCACCAACGGGTACATACAATTTCCCGTCCGGCCCAAAGGCGATGTACTTCCAACCGTGGTGTTTTTCGCTGGGGTATTTATCATAAACCACTACAGGTGCAGGTGGTGATTCTAATTTCGACTCGATATTGACCAATTTAATGATCCTATTGACCTCTGCGATGTACAAATCTCCATCGCGGAAAGCCACTCCATTGGGCATGTTCAACCCTTTGGCCAACACGTAGGTCTTGTCCACTTTTAGGTCTCCATCGGTATCTTTTAAGGCATACACTTGCCCATTGTCGCGAGTACCCACAAACAAGACTCCGCTGGGCGAAAGGCACATGGAGCGCGCATTTTTTATCCCTTCGGCAAAGAGGTGAATTTTGAAACCTTCGGGCAGTTTGATTCGCTCCAAAGGCAAATTGCTGTTGTTCGTAAATACCCTTGGTTTGGGCGGGTTGATGTTGCCGCAAGCGCCAAGAGCGCAGCAAAGCACCAGTAGTAAAGACTTGAAAGGCATAAGGCAATTTTTTACCCAATGTACAATCAATGGATTAAAGAAGTTTCAGAGAATCGACCATTGACCATTAATCTGCTGGATTTAACAAACAAGAGGACGTGGTTTTAGCTCTTGCTTGTTTTTCCAAAGAAGAATCTACGAATGCCGTTGATCATAAAATTTTATTGTTCGGTCAGGGTAGGTGAGCTAATTATCGTCTAAGTCTTGATATTTACAAATTCATCAATACTCATTGGCATGAAACAGCTAGTACTTTTTTTTCTCTGCCTGTTTGCGCTAACGGGCCTATCCGGCGCAAATCCAGGGCCCAGTGGTAAAGCAAAAACCGCTTTTCCGGTCAGCGGTAAAGTAGTATCCAATACGGGAGAAACCTTGATTGGTGCAACTGTACTTGAAAAAGGAACTGCAAACGGGGTTACCACCGACGCCGAAGGCCAGTTCACTATCCAAGTCAAGGATGGAAACGCTGTATTGCAAATTTCTTATACGGGATTTACTCAACTTGAGGTTGCAGTGAACAACCGTAGCCAAATAGACATCACTTTGAGTTCGGATTTGGCTTTGGATGAAGTAATTGTGGTAGGCTACGGTACGCAAAGGAAAAGCCAAACCACGGGTGCCATTTCTTCAATCACCAATCGCCAGATCAACGAATTGCCAATCATGAACGCTCGCCAAGCCCTACAAGGTCGTGCTGCGGGCGTGGATGTGGTACAGGCGGGTAGTAAGCCGGGTGCATCACCACAAATTCGCATCCGGGGCCGCCGCTCTTTCAATGCCAGCAACGACCCCTTGTTTGTAGTGGATGGGATTCCTCTTTCAGGAGGCATTGACGACATCAACCCGCAGGACATTCAGTCGATGGAGGTCTTGAAAGACGCGTCTTCAACCGCTATTTACGGAGCTCGTGGTGCCAACGGGGTAGTACTGGTGACCACCAACCGGGGTAAAGCTGGGCGCACAACCATCAGTTGGAATACATGGGGTGGCCCTGCACAATCTTTGGGCAAAATTGAAGTGTTCAATGGACCAGAATTCGCGGAATACAAACGCGAATCCCGCCGTGCAACGGGCGCTTATCCTGCGGGCCCTGCCACCGAAGCTGCCGATGCCAAAATTTTTGAAGCAGTTGAGTTAGAATCGATCAAAAACGGTCGTTCAACTGATTATGTCGATTACTTATTGCGCGAAGGTTTTGTACAATCTCACCAATTGGACGCATCGGGGGGAAATGAAAAAACCCAATTTTTTATTTCTGGCAACCTGTTCAAAGACGTGGGAGTAGTAAAAAACCAGGATTTCACAAGGGGGACTTTCCGTTTGAATTTGGATCACAAGATCAATGATAAAATAAAGTTTGGAACCTCTACCACCGCTGTTTATTCGATTCGCAATGGTGAAAACTTCAACCCGATCGGCGGTGCGATGCAGGAAAACCCACTGGGTAAACCTTTTGACGATGCTGGAGCCCTGATCTTTTTGCCCACTTCGGATGGTTTGCGCACCAACCCCATTGCGGAGGTGGTTCCCGGAGCAATCATTGACCAAACCAAGCGTTATCGCATTTTTACGAGCTTGTATGGCGAATGGCAAATCATGAAGGGTTTGCAATACCGCGTTAATTTTGGCCCAGACATTACGATCCGTCGCCAAGGTAGATTTACAGGAAGCCAGACCAATGAGCGCCGTGGTGGCTTGCCTACGGCCAGTGTGAACAATCAGTTTGGCTTGAACTACACTTTGGAAAACATCCTGAATTACAATACGAAATTGGGGGAACGCCACAGCATCAACTTTACCGCTTTGCAATCCATCCAGCGTGACAACTTTGAATCTTCTAACGTCAGTGTACTTGGTGTCCCCGCTGAACCTCAGGTTTTCCAAAACTTGGGCGCTTCCAGTCAAGTCACTGGGGTGGGATCAAACCTGGTGGAATGGACCCTTCTCTCCTACATGGGGCGACTCAATTACTCCTTTGACGATCGTTTCAACCTGACTGGTACAGTGCGTTCGGATGGTTCTTCTCGTTTTGGTGACAACACCAAATATGGGATTTTCCCCTCCGTAGCTGTAGCCTGGAACATCGCCAATGAGTCGTTCTTGAAAGGCGTAAGCTGGCTGGATCAACTGAAACTGCGGGTAAGCTATGGAGCCATCGGCAACCAAGCCATCAACCCTTACCAAACCCAAGCACTACTCGGCCGCACCTCTTATGCCTGGGGTACCAATGCGGCCTTCGGCTACCGACCCAACACCATCGGCAACCCTGACTTGCGCTGGGAAACCTCTACCACTGGAAACGTGGGCTTGGACTTTGAATTTTTCAATGGCCGTGTCAGTGGCAGCTTTGAAGTGTACAATACCATTACCACCGACTTGTTGGCCCCACAACCGCTGCCAACTTCTACTGGTTTTGGCGGATTCACCACCAATATTGGCAAAACCCGCAACCGCGGTGTAGAATTCACCATGAATACGATAAACGTTGACCGTGAAAAATTCCGCTGGAGCACCGAATGGTCCTTCATGTCCAACCGCGAAGCCATCCTGGAATTGGCCAATGGCAAAGTGGACGACATTGCAGCAGGCCGCTTCATCGGTAAGCCTTTGAGCGTGTTTTATGACCTGCAAAAAATTGGTGTATGGCAAACCGCCGATAGGGACCTGGCTGCCAAGTATGTTTACAATGTGGGTGAAATCCGCATCAACGACGTCAACAACGACGGCAAAATTGACGCCAACGACCGAACGATTTTGGGCAGCGCGGTTCCCGACTGGGCCGCTGGTTTGACCAACCGTATTGAGTTTGCTGGCTTTGACTTCAGCGCCTTCATTTTTGCAAGGGTAGGACAAATGATCCGCAGCCGTTTTCACGACAGCTTCAACTTGCTCTTCGGTCGATACAACAACCTGAAAGTGGATTACTGGACGCCCGACAATCCAACTAACGATTTTCCACGTCCGAACCAAAACCAGGAATTCCCACGCAACAACTCTTCGATGACTTATTTCGATGGCTCATTCCTGAAAGTGCGCAACATCAACTTGGGGTATACCTTTGATGATGAAATCGCTAGGAAATTAGGCCTGCAAAGCTTGCGGGTATATTCCAGTGTGCAGCAACCCTTTATCTTTGCTGAATACCGTACCCGCTTCAAAGGCATCGACCCTGAAACTCAAATCGACGGCGAGCAAGGTGTAGGTGGCGGCGAAATCAACGCCAACATCTCCCCAGCAGTACGCAACGTTACTTTTGGCATCAGCGCCAAATTTTAATCACGATTAATTCTGTGAAAACATGAAAAAGCGTTTTCAATTTCAACATAAACTGGCTTATTTGGCCTTGTTTTTTGCCATGCTTCTGCCAATGGCTTGCGAGGATGTATTGAAAGAAGAAATCATCTCCAACGTGGGTAATGATTACCTCAATACGGGCAATGGCCTCAATGATGGGGTCAAGGCAGCTTACTCCTTCCTGCGCAGTTGGTACGGTACCGAACGTGGCCACAACTTTACCACCTTTGGCACCGATACCTATATGAACGGGGCCGACGGCAGTTGGAAGTTCATCAATACCTATGCCGCTCAATTTGACCCTCGGACGGGCCAGGTGCAGGAAATTTGGGACGATTATTACCGGGGCATCAATACTTGCAATGCCATCATTGATCGTGCTAGCAAAGTGACTGATTTGGCAGAAGCCGTTAAAAAGCAAAGAGTGGCGGAAGCCAAATTCCTACGAGCCAGTTTCTATTTTACCCTGACCCAATTGTTTGGCGGGGTGGACTTGCGCCTGAGCGAAACCTTGGCACCTACCAAAGATGCCAAAAGGGCTACCATCGCCCAGATGTACACGGCCATCATCAAGGACCTGGAAGAAGCCATTGTGGACCTGGAGCCCAAGTTGCGCTCTACTGACTATGGCCGCGCCACCAAGCCTGCTGCCGAGCACCTGCTGGCCAAGGTGTATTTAACCAGGGCTACCTCGGAAGCCAAAGGAGCCGACGACTACAACAAAGCCGCAACTTTGGCTGATAATGTGATCAAAAACTATGGATTCAAGCTGCTGCCGGATTTTGCCCAAGTGCACCAACAAGGGAACGAGATCAACGATGAAGTGATTTTTGCCGTACAATATACTTATGATCCACTGACCAACGCTGGCGGAAATAACGCTCACGTGTTTTACCTCATGGAATACGACACCCAAGCTGGTATGCAACGCGACGTGGTCAATGGTCGCCCCTTCAAGCGTTACATGCCTACTACTTATACCTTGCAAACCGTGTTCGCGCCCGAAAATCGGGTAAACGATAGCCGCTATTTCAAGACCTTTGTGAATGCTTACATCAGCAACCGGGCGGGTACATTCAATACCGCGTTCGATAACTCCAAAGCTACGATCACCACAGCGGTGGGCGATACCGCATTCTATCTACCAGGGGTAGAATGGACCCGCGAAGAGCGTGCCAAGAAGAAATACCAAGTCCTCACACCTTCGATGTACACCGAAAAACTGTTCCCCAGCCTGCGCAAGCACTTGGACGGCTTACGAGCTGACCGGACCGTGTTTGAAGGTGGTCGCGATTTTATCGCTTTCCGACTGGCCGAAACGCATTTGATCAAGGCGGAAGCACTTTTGCAACAAGGCAAAAAGCAAGAAGCCGTGGACGCCATTAACGTGGTACGCCGCCGTGCAGCCTGGCCAGGCAAGGAAGCAGCCATGACCCTCACCGCCGATCAACTCAGCCTGGAGACCATCATTGAAGAGCGCGAGCGCGAATTAATTGGTGAACAGCACCGCTGGTTTGACCTCAAGCGCTGGGGCTTGTTGGTAGAAAGGGTGAAAAAATACAATCCCCAAGCTGCCGCCAATATCAAGGACTATCACGTGTTGCGCCCCATTCCACAGGTGCAAATCGACCGAGTAGAAGGCGGCGCATCAGCTTTTCCGCAGAATACTGGGTATTGATGGTTTGATTTGATATTTTATAAGACAGCGGGCGGGTCAACAAGGATAAGTTGATTCGCCCGTTGTGCGTTTTGCCCTTTCCATTTTGGCCCCAGTGGTTAAATGTAGGTTAAAGTGAAGCCAGGTGCCAGTGGATTACCTATTTTTGTAAGGTATAAAACTGAATCCACTGGATTTTTAATAAAATTCAGCACTTTTGCACATGGGCCTGGCCCTAAGGAAAACACATGAATCAAAAAACAATCGCACTGATCGTTGGTTTAATGGCCGCAGCGGTGATTGGGGTAATCTTGGTGCAGATTGACCTCATCCGGACGTCTATGGTCGAAAATAGGCAACGATTTGATAATACTATTACTGATGCTTTGATCAAGGTTGCTAACCGCTTGGAAGAACAAGGTGTTAGTTTTTATAATGCCTCCTACAATGGTTATATGGAGCAATTTCTGAAAGAAGCAGAAATTGCCAAACTAGTACCAGAGCCGTCTAAAGTCTTGTATCCTCAAACGAACAAAGAAATTATAGACAGACAGCAGTTGATCCTTAATCAAATGGCTAAAAACCCAAAACTTGCCTCGCTTTTTGGTCAAGGGGTTCCGCCTCCAATTGAGGAACGAATCATGCCAGATGAGTTGGCTCGTTTGATCAGGCAAGAGTTCAAAGATCGAAAAATCAACTTGGATAACCCTAAGTTTGATTATCATTTTGGCGTCTTCTCCACACAGAAATCGGCAATGGTGATCATTGATGAGCACTTTGCCGTAGCTGCTGGACCAATACAAGCTTCCAATATCCAAACGGGAGAAAAAAGCCTTTATAATCCCGACTATCGGGTAGCTCTCTTTTCAGGTGAAAAACCAACACCTGGCGAGTTGAGGGTGTTTTTCCCTAATCGCAGCAACATCATTTTAAGTACTTTGTGGAAAAACTTTTTGGGTACCTTGGTTTTTTCATTGTTGATTTTGTCTTGTTTTGCTTATACCATTAATGTCATTTGGCGGCAAAAAAAGGTCTCGGAAATGAAAACCGATTTCATCAACAACATGACCCACGAGTTCAAAACGCCGATTGCGACCATTTCACTGGCTACTGATTCCATCATCAACCCCGGAATCCTTGGCCATCCAGAGAAGGTTCAGCGTTTTGTGAACATAATAAAACAAGAAAATAAACGTATGAATAGTCAGGTAGAAAAAGTGCTTCAGATGGCCCTCATCGACAAACGCGATTTCTCCCTTAAGCTAGTCCCCATTAACCTGCACGAAGTGATTCAAGCAGCGTTAGAAAACATCAATTTGCGTGTCGAAAAACGCGAAGGTAGTGCGAAGGCGGTGCTGGATGCTACGAATCCAATTGTGGAAGGCGACCTTACTCACGTATCCAACATGATCAATAACTTGTTGGATAATGCTGAAAAATACTCAGCAGAAAAACCCGAGATCACTATCTCCTCTCGCAATGTCCCCAATGGTGTGGAAATCACCGTGCAAGACAAGGGCATTGGAATGAGTAAAGAAGCCCGTAAGCAAATTTTCGACAAGTTCTACCGCGTGTCTACCGGAAACTTACATGATGTGAAAGGTTTCGGCTTGGGGCTAAGTTATGTAAAAGCCATGATGACGGCCCACAAAGGACAAGTGGAAGTAAAAAGTGAATTGGGAAAAGGCAGTAGTTTTATGCTAACTTTCCCCTTTCATGTTGAACCTTGATCAAAACCCGGATAGTTGCAAGTGTAACGTTTTATGGTTGCTTGCATTCCGCTAAAAATAACGCTAGGTATGGCAAATAAAATACTCCTGGTAGAAGACGATCAGAACTTTGGAGATGTATTGCGCTCCTATCTGGAAATGCACGACTACGATGTAACCCTGGCCAAAGATGGCGTAGAAGGCCTGGAAAATTACAAAAAAGGAAACTACGACTTGTGCATTTTCGACGTGATGATGCCCAAAAAAGACGGTTTCACCCTGGCCCGAGAAATCCGCGAGAAAGACCGCGACATGCCCATCATCTTCCTGACGGCCAAAACCATGAAGGAAGACGTTTTGGAAGGGTTCAAAATCGGTGCTGACGATTATATCTCTAAGCCGTTCAATTCGGAGGAGTTGCTCTACCGCATCAATGCCATCCTGAAACGCAGCAAAGCCAAGGCTGACCCCAAGGATGAAATTAAGGAATTTTATATTGGAAAATACCACTTTAATTTTCCGTTAAGAGTTCTTACATTTGCAGAAAGTGGTGAGGAAGAGAAACATAAGCTGTCGCCGAAAGAAGCATCTCTGCTCCGCCTCTTCGCTGTTAATGTGAATGACATCCTCCCCAGGTCAGAAGCTTTGACCCAAATTTGGGGGGAAGACAACTACTTTACCGCACGCTCAATGGATGTGTTTGTGACCAAGTTGCGCAAATACCTGCGGCGGGACGAAAGAATCGAAATCGTGAACATTCACGGCAATGGTTTCCAGTTGCTCGTGAAGGCCGAAGAAGAAGCATAAAATAGTTTTTGGGATTATGATTACGGCTGGGAAGTTGCGACTTACCCGGCTTTTTTTTGCAATTCAATTTTGTACGCCTTACTTTTGCGCCATGAAGAAACCCATCAGCATCAAGGTCAATACCAAGGACAATAGCCCACAAGCCAAACGTCACAAGCAGTTCAACAACCTGCTCAACAAGATCAATAAGCTAAAAGAAGAGCAGGAAACACTCAAAGCGCAAATCCAATCTGGTGTAGCCTTCTTTTACGAAAAAATCAAACCCTTGCACATCAAGCAACAAGACTTGAAAGTGGAGCAGATTTTGGCTTTGGATCGGGCTTATGGTGAAAAAATTTTCAAGAAAAAAGACAAAGAGAAAATTGTTTACCTGATCGAAACGGCTGCTATAGAACTATTTGGAGTAGAGGATCGGGAGTTTAAGGAAATCATCCCGATCTTCGAAAAATATTCGGAATATACCCACGAGGAAATCAAACAAGAACAAAAACAAGAGACCATCGACATGACCGAGGAAATGTTCAGGCAAATGGGCATGGACATCAAAATTGACGAGGAAGACGAACTCGGCGACATCATGGAAAAATTCCAGGATGCAGCGCAAAAGAAAATGCAGGAAGAAACCGAAAAAACCGAAGCCAAAAACAAACGGCCTAAAACCGAAAAACAACAGCAAAAAGAAGACCTGGCCCGGCAAAAAGAAAAAGACATCCAGAAAGTTAGCAAAAATATTTACAACGAGCTGGTGCGTCTCTTGCACCCCGACCGCGAAAGCGACGAAGCCAAAAGAGCCGAAAAAACCGAAGCCATCCAACGCGTGAACGAGGCTTACGAGCGCAACGACCTCTATCAATTGCTCACCCTGCAAGCCGAATTCCTGAACAAAGATGGCCGCGAACTGGCCCTGATGCCGGAAAAAGAATTCAAATACTACCTTCAGGTGTTGAAAAACCAGCAAGCAGACTTGGAAGAGGAAATGATGTACATGGGCATGGTGCCAGGCGTAGAAGGATTTGTGGCGCAAAATTTGTGCAATCCCAATACTTACCTCATGGAACTGAGCCGCAAGCAGTTTTTGCAAGAGGAAAAAAAGACAATCAAAAATATTCAAAACAACCTGGACCTGGCCAAAGATCCAAAATCACTTAAAATCGCACTGCAAGAATTTGAAATCGACGACGATGATGACGACGATGATCTAGATTTTGACAGCTTTTTGGAAATGCTGGGTAACTTAATCGAGGACATGCCGAAGGGTGGCGGGAAGAAGAAAAAGAGGTGAAATTGGGTTGGTGACCTTAAGAATCCGAAGTGCCTGCCCCGTTGGAGAGGATACTTTGTCAAAGAACCAAAAAGCCCCTCACACCATCCCCAAAAAACCACAAACGCTCAGCAACATCACCGCCACAACCACCAAGGCCACCCAAGGCGCTTTTTTGCTGACCAGGGCATTGACAACATACACAAGAAGCGCAATGCCGCCAAAAATGAGTGGGATTTGGGCGTGCAGGGGCCTTGATTTGGGGAATTGCTCCAGGCGAGGATTGCTCAAAGACAATTGTTGAGCCAGGTATATCAATACCAGCAATACCAGCAAGCCTAAAAATTGCTGCACGCGGAGGTTTCGGAAATCAAATTTCATAGAAATACAAGGCTACGCCAAAAGCCAATACGGCTGCGATCAAACCAAACATGAACACTTTGTAGCAAATGCGCAGGAAGCGGTATTTTTGCGCAAGGACCTTGCCCAGGTAGTAAATATCGCGGGTCATGGAGCTGTAAAGGAAATCGTTGTCTTTGATCATTTCATTCATGCCCCATTGAAAATCTTCGAGGGTCATGTTGAAAAAATTACCAAAGAACAGCAGATTCGAGCGCTTGTTTTCGATATCATCGCGGCTGAACATGCCCGTGGTGACTTTAGGCTGGGTAGATAAAATGGCAAAAACCAAAGCAGTAAGGCACACAAAAAGCAGGAGAAAAGTAGGCGCAATCAAAATCGGATGCATTTTGAATTGTGGCATCAAACTCGACACCACAATCGAAATAATGATGGCATTTACGCTGAGCATGATGTTGGCTTTGTTGTCTGCTATGGCGCTAAGATCTAGGTGAGTGCGGTAAATGTTGCGGTACATGGTCTCCACCCCCCGGCCATGTGGGGTTTCCAGGCCGGGTACATTCCATTTTTTCTTTTTCTTTTTGCCGTTTTCGGTGCTTTCGTCGGGTGGCTGGATGCGCAGTTGGTACTTGCGCAATTGACGGATGTTTTGCTGCTTGCCATCTTCAAAATACTGCAAACCCAGGTCGGTATGGTAATGGTGGCGGGTCACAAAGTCGAGCTCAAACTCCACCCATTCCTCTTCGGTCATGAAATTCTGGCGAGTCATCAGCAGTTCCTGGCGGATGCGACTGCAACGGTCCCAATACAACTCCGAACCCAGGTGGCTGTAATCCGAATCCCGCAATATTTCCTCCAGCAAGTAACGGGGCTTGAAAACCATTTGGGTGGCTTCAATCAGGTTTTCAATTTTTTGAATGCGCTCCTCTGGATGCCCTTGTTCGCTCAAAAATAGACGGGCGTTTTTCTGGCTGCGCAGCTCATGCCCAGCGCCACCGCCATCAAAACCTGTATCATGAAACCAAGCCGCGACGATTAGGTCTTCCAAATCATCGTGTGATAGGGCATAACCCTGGCCCAAGCGGGCAGCTGCATCCCTTACATCGCGGGTGTGCTGGATGTTGTGGTAGAAGTATTTTTCGTCAATATGTTCTTGAAAATACTTGACTACGTGTTGCTCCGTGGCGTCAATCAGGGTGCTTTGCATGGAAAAGGCCTTCTTGGCCCTAAAATAATGGTAATTTGCGGAAATGATGTGAAATGGGAAGATTTTTGTAAAAGTTGAGGAGTTGAGCAATTGAGGAGTTGAGCAGATGGACTTGAGCTCAAGTTGGTGGCTGTCCATCTGATCCTCGTGCGCCTCTTTTCGACATTTCAACGCTTCAACTTTTCAAACCTATGAGCCCCCAATTCTATTCAGTCCCGCTTTGGCGGCTTGGTGCAGGCTGTTTTTGTACTCCCTTGGCTGTAGTTGAAGGCAGCGCTTGAAATAATGCCGTGCAGAATCGTATTGTTTCCTTTTTTCGCACAACAAGCCTGCTTGTAGGGCAGCATTACAAGCATAATATTCGCTGCTTTGGGCGCCCTGCTGAATGGTTTTTTGGTATTGTTGTAAGGCTTCAGGATAGTGTTTCAGGCCGTGCATGATACGGCCTAGGCGGTAGTTGTACTCCAAGCGCATCCGCTCCGGCGAGAAGTCTTTTTCCTCTTTTTCCTTCAGTAAATTATATGCTTTTTGGTAATAACCACCGTCAAAAAGCAAACGGGCTTTGAGCAGAGTTGTATTAGGTACTTGCCCAGTTTCTGCTTCGGCCTGGGCGTGTTCGTCGGCACCATAGGTACTTTGGCCTTTTTCGAGACAGCGTTTCATATAGGTTTGATAGGCGGTTCTGTCGCCTTGCAAGAGCTCAATCCAAGCCAGTTTTTGATAAGTTTCTTTGATGTAATTCTGTCCTTTGAACTGCTGTAGAAAGCGCTGAAAGAATTGGCTGGCCTCTACATCCAAACGGCGGATTTTGGCCAAGCCCAGTAAAAAATCGAGGTAGGGGAAGGCAGTCTCGCCGGGATTGATGTTCCGCTTGCTAAGGATTTGGATGGCCTCTTCGTTGCGTCCGCTGCGCAAGGCGATGGTAGCCTTAGTGAAACAATGAACGGGGTTAGAGCCTGGTTTAAGGTGATATTTTTCGCAGGCTAGCCAGGCCGCATCGGGCTCGTTGGCCAGGTACAGCAGCAGCATGGAGTACATCACCACACTTTCTTCTGCAAAGAGGAAATTATCATTCTTCTCTGCATAAGCGAGCACTTTCTCCAGTTCGTGTTTACCTTGCTCAATGGTGCCGTTGAGCCCTCCCAGCAACTTAGCCCCCCAGCGGTATTGGTCAGGGATCGTGCCTGCCAAAGCGTGCAGCAAGCCTAGATTTTTGTAATTGGGCATGAAGGATGGGAATTTTTCCTGGTTTCGTTTGAGCAGGCGGTAGGCCCGGCCTGCTGAGTTGAAAGTGGCCAGGTAATCGCCAAACTTGATCTTCAACAAGGCCCAATGGAGCAGCATATCGGCCTGAACATACAAGTAATAAGGCGAATCAGGACTGCCCTTTTGCAGGTTACTCAGGCGTTCGTCTAGGCGTTTTTTGTAAACACTGAGCTCATTCTCGTTCTCACTGAGGTAGAGGCGAAAGAAGTCCTGGTAATCTTCGAGGTGGGTGATGGCGAGGTTGTTGGGCTGGTTTTGGCGCAGGTTTTGTAAAAGTGTTGTGGCGTCATTGAGTTGCAGGTGCTGGATTTTTTCATAAGCCTCGCTGACCTTGGCATCGTATTGAAAAACACCAGAGGCAGATAGGTTTGTATTGCCTATTACAAGCAGTACAGAGAGATAAAAGATAGCCTTGGTTAGTTTTTGGTTCATGGGAAGAAATGGGGCAGAACAGACAAAAAAAGCCTCAATGCACAGTTGGGCACATTGAGGCTTTGGGTTTTTGCAAAGGCAAAGAATCAGAAGTCTGCTTGCGCTTCTGCGATCTTGTCGCCGGTCAGGATGTAGTCGTCCACGAGGATGCGGCCACAGTGCTCACAAGCGATGATCTTTTTGCGCATTGAGATTTCCAATTGCAATTGTGGCGGAATCTTGTTGAAGCAACCACCACAAGCATCGCGTGCTACCGTTACCACAGCCAAACCATTGCGATAAGAAGTGCGAATTTTATCATACGCTTTTATCAAACGATCTTCAATGCCAACACGGGCAGCATCAGACTCGCTGCGCAGCTCGCGCTCTTCGCTTTCTGTTTTGGAGATGATTTCGTTCAGTTCAACCCGTTTTACATCAAGGTCTTTGCGCTTTTTCATCAGGCGCTCCTCGGTGTTGAAACGGTTTTCTTCCTGTTTATCTTGGTCCATTTTGGATTGGCGGATTCTCTTCTCAGCCAACTGGATGTCCAAGCTTTGCATTTCCAATTCCTTGGTCAATGCTTCGAATTCACGGTTGTTCTTTACGTTGTCCAACTGCGTACGGTAGCGTTCGATGAGTGCTTCCGCTTCTTTGATTGCGCTCTGGTGTTTGGACAATTGAGCCTGAATCTCCTTGATTGCTCCATTGGTTTTGTCCAAACGGGTTTCCAGACCAGCAATGTCATCTTCCAAATCGCTCACTTCCATGGGCAATTCACCCTTCAACACCTCGATCTCATCGATTTTGGAGTCAACCATTTGAAGCTGATAAAGCTGTTTGAGTTTTTCTGCAACCGTTGTTTCTTGAGCCATATTCGACGCTGGTTAATTTTTACCTTTTGATGCCAAAAAAGCCTATTTTCAAGGCGTTTTTAACAATAGCTTACCGGATTTGTGTTTACCCTTGTGCATTGGACCGCAAAGGTACTATATTTTTTTGAAATTAAGTGCTGCAATAATTCACTTGTAAATTGCTCAGTTTCATAATGTCCAATGTCGGCAATGATGATTTGGCCATCGGCATCAAAGAATTCATGGTATTTGTAGTCGGCAGTCACAAATACCTGGGCACCAGCCTGAACGGCCTGTTTGAGCAAAAACCCCCCTGAGCCCCCACAAACAGCAACTTTTTCCACCATTCTACCTTGCAGAGCGGTGTGTTTGACCACCTCTGCATGCATGTGTTGTTTCAGGTACTGTAAAAACGCTAGTTCGGGCATTGCTTGGGGCAATGAGCCGATTAAACCTGAGCCCACGGGCAGGTCGTTGTAAAAAATCCCCGCTTTTGGGGCTAAAATTTGGGGGTTTACCAAGCCCAGGCGTTCCCCAATTTTGGCGTTCACCCCATCGCGGAAGACATTGTCGAGGTTGGTATGGATGGCATACAAGGCTACGCCAGTCTTGATGGCCTTGATCACTACGCGCTCAACGTAGTGAAAACCATTTAAGCGTTTAAGCCCCCGAAAAATGATAGGATGATGGGCCACAATGACGTTGCAACTCCTTTCCAGAGCATCATCAATCACTTCTTCGGTCATGTCCAATGAGGTGATGACACCAGTAATCGGTGTATCAGGATGGCCGACCAAAAGGCCAGAATTGTCATAATCTTCTTGAAAATGGGCAGGTGCAATGGACTCTAAATAAGCTGCAAGCTGCCCTAAGGTAATCTGCTCCAGAGAAATTTGGATTGGTTCAACACAATACAACTACATTTGAACATTATTTAGCTGCCTTTTGTTGCATTCCTTACATTTTCATATGATAGCGGATCATTGCGATGACCTCAGCATCTTTTTCCAATTGAGGCATGAAACCGAATAAAGAATAGTAATAATCAGGTTCATCTTCAAGCGCAAAACCCAATTCTAGGAGCGCTTCTTGCCTTTGTCCTAACTCAAACAAGCAAGCGATGCGGCCATAGATCAGTTCAACGCCAACAGCTGTTTCTTCTGCCAAGTCAAAGATCTCGAGTGCCTCATTGGCGCGATCGGTCTCAATGAGCAATTGAGCAAGCATCAGCCAATATTTGCTTTCCTCAGGGGCCAGGTCAGTGGCTTCATTGAGATGAATTTCAGCCAGCTCCAAATCATTGCTGGCGATGTAAGCCTCAGCCAAGGCTGCATGGTATTCTTCTCTTTCAGTGTTGATTTTGATGGCTTGCGTAAAGAAATGCTGGGCATCAAACCACTTATTCTCCTGGAAAAAGAGCTGTCCAAGGGCAAAGAAGGCTTCATCTTGGTGTTGGTCCAGAGCGATGCATTTGCGTAAATGTGTGCGGGCGAGCTCGTGCTGCTCCATCTCCAAGTAACATTGCCCTAAGCGGAGTTGCAGTTCTGCGTCTTCAGCGGAGAAATGAGTAGCCATCTCCTCATAAATCTCACGGGCCAATGCGAAACGCTGAAGTGCATATGCTAATTCCGCCCGTTCGCGGTAAGCTTTTTCAAACTGAGGATCGCTCAAATAGGCAAACTCCAGGGCTTCCAGCGCTTCTTCAAAATTGCCCAGGCAAATATGGGTCATGCCCAAGTTGTGCCACGCAACACTAGAATAAGGGTTTTCGTCAATCAGTTGCTCGTGCAGGCTGAGACTTTCAGAATAACGACGGGTATGCTGGACGCTGCTCCACAATTTTTCCATCCCACCCTTGAAATTGGGATCATGCTGTGCAGCCTGGCGTAGTGACTCAAACATCGCTTCATAGTCCTGGCTGTTTTCAAAGATCAGTGCACGTACAAAATGGACTTCGGCTTGGTTTGCATCATCCAGATCAAGCGGGGCTTTATTCAATTCTTCGTGGGCCTCGCTATGTAATTTTAGGTAAGAAAGTGCTTCGGCCCGCAAAAGGATGATGTCCAACTCTCCAGGAGCAAATGATTCTGCGTATTCCAATATGTCCAATGCAGAATTCTCCCGATCAGTCTGAATGAGGATTTCAGCTTTGCGAATTAAAAAATCTGCCGAATAGCTATAGTGACTTATCGCCTGGTCTGTGAGTTCCAAGGCCAAGTCAAAAGATTCTTGCAATAAATAATGCTCAATGAGCTGCCTGTACACATCTGCGTCGAAGCAGATGAAGTCTCCCAATTCGCGATTAGCCTCATAATTGGCTACCAGTTCCGTAATCTCCCTTTTGTCAAGCATACAGCACGCTTAAAACATGAAAAACTGTATCAATCATCTGAATATCGGTTTCGGAAGATGGGATGGGTGTAAACTTTTGTGGATTGCAGGATGGAGCCAGAAGCATTTACGCCACACATCCTGCCGAGTTTGGAAATTGGATGTGAAACCTTTGATAAAGTGCAATAAGGATTAGCATAGGTTGGTGCAATAGCCTGGACAAGCTAATCCTCACTTCAGTAGATAGGTTTCAAACAAAGCGTTGCTAATGTAGATTTTTTGTCACGAACCTGCTAACAATATTCCAGCTAATTGAAAAGAATTGATGGAACGGTAGGTATTGAGAAGAAAACGGTATGTTTGTGTGTAATCAATTGTTAAATAGAAGGTTATGGCGGGATTTTATTTAAAAATATCGTATTTGAATCATGTGCACTTTGTATGTTTTTATCATCAAATCATGTATAAATCTAAAGTTTATATAAGGGCTTTGGGAGCCTTGCAACTAGCGACTCCCAAGCCCGCTGACTAATTTTTACTTTGTTGCAAGCGATTGATCAATTCGCGGTTGAACTCGCGCTCTGCTCGTCCCAGGAGAAAAATTTTGCGCACCGAAATCACCCCTTTGAGTTTGTGAAAGAGATCTCTTTTAAGTTTAATGACCTGCTCTTCCATCTCGAAGGCATCCAAAATGGAACGTTCTACCTCCTGGTCATTCAGGCTGTTGATGTCTTGGTCAACTTTATATTTTTGGCGCGTTTTTTTCAATTCGGCCTCATATTGGTTGTAAATTGGCCAGAATTTTTCTGATTCTTCAGGGGTCAGACTCAATTTGTTGGTAATGTAGCCAATGCGAATCGCACGAATATTTTTGCCGTCTCGCTCTTGAGCCAAGCCGTTAAAATACATTAAACACAGTGCCAGTACAAAAACCAGGCTTTTCATAGACTTTGTTTTTATCATTCGGAACGGGGTCCGAGCATGTATATTACTAAAAAACTTCTTCCAATAATTCTTCGTCCAGTTCATTGACGGCATCGTCAAGGTATTGCTGGATTTCAGTTTTGGGCAATTCCGGCAGCATATCAACAGGGGATTGGACTTCTTTAACCGATTCCAGGATGCTTTCTTCATCAAACTCATCAATGTTTGACAAAACGTAGTTTTTAACACTTGTGCTATCCACCTCAGCCAACTGGTCCTGCACTGATCCTGTTGGATTTTTGAGCCAGAACAATGCGGCTATCAATAATATAGCCAAAGAAGCCAAAGCCAAAGCGGGTTTAGGCAAAAACCAGGTGCCCAGCCACTGCTCTAAACGAATGCTCAAACTCGGGCTGACTGGTTCTGCTTCAACTTGCGCTTGTTGGATTTTTTGCCAAACCTCATTTGAAAAGTTTTCAAAAAAACCTTCAGGTACTTTAAAACCACCAGTGGAGGTCTTTAAGTGTTTGAGCTTATCCGGGATGTCATCCTCTAGTTTCATTTTGACACCTATTTTTCTTCCAAAAAAGATTCAATTTTCTTCACTGCGTGGTGAAATGAAGCTTTTAGCGCACCCACCGAAGTGTCCAGCAAAGTGGACATTTCCTGGTAGCCCATTTCTTCGAAATAACGCAAATTGAACACTTGCCGTTGCTTTTCGGGCAAGGTGACCAGTGCTTGTTGCAAGCGGATTTGTGCGGCATCTCCGTCAAAAAACTCATCTGCTTTTAGCTGCTTGCCGATTGCACTTACTTCATCATCCAGCGATGCTGAAGATTGTCGTTTCTTTTTCTCCAAAAAACTCAATGCTTCGTTGCAAGCAATGCGATACAGCCAAGTATATAGACCTGACTTGCCTTCGAACTTGTCAATGTTGCGGTACACTTTTACCAAGCAGTTTTGCAAAACATCATTGGCATCCTCATGGTCCAACAGCATGCGGCGAACCTGCCAATACAAGCGCTCTTGGTACATGCCCACCAAAAGCCGAAACCCTTGCTCCAGGGTTTGCGGACGGCTGATCAAACGCAGGATTTGTTCATCGCTTGTTTCTGCCTGAGGCATGGTGTTTTGGCTTGTTGATGAATTAGACTGCCAATCAGCAGGATGGTTTAACACCAGCTAAAATAATAGTTGTTTTTCACAAGTTCGCCGCTACTTCTGCATAGAGGGCTTCATATTGCCGGGCCACTTCGGCTGCTGAAAATCGTTCGATATTCTTCAATCCTTTTTCAATCAATTCATTTCTATAAGCTGCATCGGCTAAAATTTTTTCCACACCAGCCCGAATTGATTGTGTGTCATAGGGATCAACAAGACAAGCTGCATCACCTGCTACATAAGGCATCGAAGAAATATTGGAGGTCACAACGGGCCGGCCCACTGCCTGGGCCTCCAAAATGGGCATACCAAAGCCTTCAAGGGTAGAAGAAAAAAGCACCAGAGAGCTTTTTTTGTATAGTTGATGAAGTGCATCATCACTCAAGTTAAAATCATGCTGATAATCTATTTGGTGTTGCTCGAGCAGGCTCAATTGTGGAGGATTTAATTTACCTACGATGTACAATTGTATCGGCAAACCAGCCAATGCTTTGATATGTCTTTCGAGATTTTTGTTTTCAGCGGTACCGATGTGCAAAATCACTGGTCGCTCAGTTCTTGGAACGACAGGGCTGTAAACAAAATGAGTAGAAATAATGGTTGGAATAACCCTGATTTTGTCTGCTGGACAATCGGTGTATTTGATGATTTCTTGTTTGGTGGCTTCTGACACAGCAGTGATGTACTTGCAATGCCGAACGGGTAATTTCAACCAAAACCATTTCAACAACCCCCTTCGCCAGCCCGTATAAAGGTGCATGAACCCACAATCATGGATTGTCAGAATGGTGCGTTTGGAAGGGAGCCCAAGAGCCAAGAAATTTACATCCCCTGTTATGTGGTTGATGTCACTTTTTTGTTTTCGAGCTTCAAGAATTGCCTTTACCCTTGGCCAAAAACCATTGCTAAAATAAGATGAAACGATTTTTTTGAGAGAAAAAGGACTGTTTTTAGGGAAAGCACCCATCAAAGTATCGAAAGAAGTTTCAATGCTGAAATTCCCAATGGGGCGCGATTTTCGATAGAATAAGTGTACAATCATGGAACGAAACAAGCAGAGTAGTAGAAAAGAAGATGCCGATTGTACTGGGGATTTGGCTGATTTGGATTAGGATGGAACACAAAGGTAGCGTGTAAACGAATAAATTGACTTTTTTGTGATGGGTTTTCTAAAAATATAGACCAAGTCCATTGTTGTGATGCCTAATGCAGGGTTTTGCTGGCCTATATACCAGGCCTTGAAGCCTGGATTATTTGATCAAAACCCCCAATCTAGTGGTGTAAATTGTAAATCTGCCCCAAGTTCCACGGGCTCTTTGTCTCCGTAGCTGCGTTGTTCGTCGGTCAAATAATCCACTATTTTCCCTCCTCTCGCCTTGCTACAAAGCCAAATAGCCTGCCTGCAACCTAGGGGGTATTTGTAATTCGTACCACTAGTCAAAGTATACAATCCTTGCATACTGGCTATCAGGATTCTCTGGAGGAACTTTTTAAACAAGGTCATTATGTGAAAACCACGCATTGTTGTCTGGTCATTTAGCCCATGACTGATGAAAAATTAAGGGCAGTTATGGAAATCTTACTTGAGCGAGTCATGCCAGGTATCTCGCTGGGCTGCATAACTTTTGTATTTCAAGACCAAGCACTCAAAGTGCGCTTTATTGGTGTCGAAAGTTTTTTACTAGACTTAATAGAAAAATAATGAATATTCACTATCATTGTGTCAAGGCGACACAATCAATGGTTCACCATTTGCCTGGCCCTCAGGTATTGTGTTGCTTCGCAAGACGCAATTAATCTTCCTCCGTTTTATGAACATTGAAGAATTAGAAGACCTTGTCCGCCAAATGTACGCAAGCACCATGCCGGGGCTTTCGATTGATTGTATTGTTTTTGGGTTTCACGATAGCGCAATCAAAATCCTCAGTTTGCGCTTCAACAACGCTGACGCTTGGATGTTGCCCAATGGTCTTATTTTCCATAAGGAGTCCATTCAACAGGCTGCCCAGCGGATTTTGTTGGAAAGAACCAGCCTCAAGGACATCTTTCTCAAACAGTTTTACACATTTGGAGACCTTGATCGCACAAATATCGAGGATATGAAAACCATGATGCCCTTTCCCAGCATCCTGGAAATGGTGCCTAAAAGAGCCATTTCAATTGGCTACTATGCGCTGGTTGAACACTCAAAAGTGCAGCCCCAATTGGATTTTATGACTGCTGAATGTCGCTGGTTTGGGGTGGATGAATTGCCTAAGATGATTTTTGACCACAATAAGATTGTAGAAATTGGCCTCAAATCGCTTCGTGCACAAATTGATCACCTGCCCATTGGGTACCATCTCATGCCCGAAACTTTCACTATGCCTGAACTCCAAAAATTGCACGAGGCCATTTTAGGAGAACCGCTTGATCGGGCCAATTTTCAAAAACGGATTCTCAGTTATGACATCTTGGAGCGCTTGGAAGAGCGCCGCACAGGAGGTGCGCACAAGTCGCCTTATGTTTATCGCTTCATTCCTGAAAAATATGAGGCGTTTTTGCAGCGAGAGTTTTGATAAACCTTATTTTTGTGGCGCACAAGCGATGCCATGACCAACTGCTTTACATCCATTCATCGCGGTTATTCACCCATCTTCATTCCATTGCTCACCTTGGATTGTAAGCGCTTTATTCCCGACGAAGCCTTGCCTTTGGCTTTCTAATCTCATTCCTTTTTTCCTTTTCTGATTTTTTAATTCACTTTTTGCCTGGTGATATGATATCGATCACTCCGGGTTCAATGCTATTTTTATGAAAACCATTATCGAACCTTTTCGCATAAAGGCCGTCGAGCCTATTCGCATGACTACCCGTGAAGAACGCGCGCAACTGATTCAGGCCGCTCACCTGAACACTTTTCGATTGCGCGCTGAAGATGTGATGATCGACTTTTTGACCGATTCCGGTACTTCAGCCATGAGCGCGGCCCAGTGGGCTGGTATCATGATTGGTGATGAGAGTTATGCTGGAAGCCCCTCCTTCTATCGTTTTGAAGCAGCAGTCAGGGAATTGATGCCATTTCAACACATCATCCCCACCCACCAGGGCCGGGCGGCTGAAAAAATTCTGTTTTCCATCATTGGCGGGCCAGGTAAAATGATACCAAACAATGCCCATTTCGATACCACGCGAGCCAATGTTGAATTTTCAGGAGCAAGTGCCCACGACTTAGTTATTGAGGAAGGCAAAAACCCCAGCTCTCTACATCCGTTTAAAGGCAACATAGACCTGGAAAAACTTCGCCGATTTCTGGAACAGTTTCACGAACAGGTCCCTTTGGTGATGCTTACTTTGACCAACAACTCCGGGGGTGGCCAACCTGTTTCGATGGCCAATGTACGAGCGGTAAAAGCCATTTGTAAGGAGTATGGCAAGCCTTTGTTTTTTGACAGTTGCCGCTTTGCTGAAAACGCTTACTTTATCAAACTGCGTGAACAGGAATTCAAGGATCACAGTGTAAAAAGTATTGTGCAGGAGCTGTTTTCCCATGCCGATGGCATGACCATGAGTGCCAAAAAAGATGCTTTGGTGAACATTGGAGGCTGGCTGGCACTCAACGACAAAACATGGGCCCAGCAAGCCCGCAATTTATTGATCATTACCGAAGGCTTTCCAACTTATGGTGGTTTAGCGGGGCGTGATTTAGAGGCCATCGCCATTGGATTACAGGAAATCGTCCAGGAAGATTACCTGCAATACCGCATTCGATCAGCGCAGTACGTTGGAGAAGCTTTGCTTAAGCTTGGCGTTCCAATTGTACAACCTGTAGGTGGTCACGCGGTGTATGTCGATGCCAAGGCGTTTTTACCCCATATTCCAGCTTTGCAATATCCAGCCCAATCGCTAGCCATTGCCATGTATGAAATTGGTGGTATTCGCTGTAGTGAAATTGGCTCAGTGATGTTTGGTCGTCAAAGTGATGGCAGCGAAAAAGCAGCAGCGATGGAACTGGTGCGTTTGGCTTTCCCGCGCAGGGTTTACACCCAAAGTCACATGGATTACGTAATCGAATGTTTTGAGCGCATTGTTGCAGAAAAATCAAAGTTGCGAGGACTTAAAATCGTGGAGGAACCAGCTGCCTTGCGTCATTTTACTGCAAAATTTGCATGGGTGTAAGTTTTTTTATGGGGTTAAAAGAGACTTGCTTTTTATCGCCTGGAACCAATTCCGTTGATTATTTAATACATACTTAGTCAACTGTTTATCAAAAGCTCTAGCGCAAGAGAAGAGGGTTATCCACACTTGTGTTTTTGAACTGTGGATAACCCTCCTGCAAAGTGTTGATAATCAAGCTATTTTTCCACATGGTGTGCAAGTATGAAATTCTTTGCTACTTTTACAATCCGGCTTGTTCAGAAAAGTTGGCTCAAAGGAGCAACCTCAAGCATGGTTTACCCGTAAAAAGCATGGAGAAAAACCATTTTCACTATGTTTAGAGCTTACCGATTTTTGCAGCCAATGCAGTGAATCGAGGGTTCAAAGTGGTAAAATTTTTAAACAAAATTCAAAGCTGATGGAATCGTCAAGGCAGATTTATTCGCTGACGGCGCTATTGATTTTTTTCCTCGTTAGCCCGCTTCTTTTTGCAAAAACCCCAACCCCCAACCCCACTACCCCTCCCGAAGAAATTGACGAAGACCTGCTGATCCGCAGGCTGCAATCGATGGAAAACCGTGTGGTAAAGCCGCGTTACGACATCGTTGTGAAAGGTTACTTGAATACCTATCTGGTACGTGGTCGAGCCCGTACCGAAGAAATCCTGGGAAAGCGGTTCATTTATTTCCCAATCTTTGAAGATGCGCTGTTCAGCGCAGAACTTCCCGATGAACTCAAGGCACTCTCTATTGTTGAATCCGCTTTGTCCAACCGTGCTGTTTCGCGGGTTGGCGCGATGGGGCTTTGGCAGTTCATGGCCCCCACCGCCCGCGAATTGGGCCTAAGGGTGGATGAGGTGGTAGATGAGCGCCGTGATGCACGTCGGGCTTCCGCTGCTGCCGCAGTTTATTTGAAGAAACTACACAAGCAATTTTCTGACTGGGAATTGGCCATCGCGGCTTACAACAGTGGCAGTGGCAGGGTAGTAAGGGCTATGAAGCGCGGTCGCGGCACTTCTTACTGGGACATTCGCCCTGATTTACCACGCGAAACCAGCAATTATGTGCCCGCTTTTATCGCTGTGTCGTACTTGCTTGAATATTATGATGAGCACGGGCTTAACCCTCAATACCCGATCGAAGAATACATGCTCACCACTACCAAGCTGGTACACCAAGACCTTAGTTTCGAGCAAATTCAAAAATTGACGGGCTTGGACCTGGAGAAAATCGAGTTCCTGAATCCCGCGTTTAACCTGAAAAAAATCCCCGCCAGCGACAAGGGCTACAACCTTACACTACCCACTAAGTACATGGAGAAAGTAAGTGCCTGGCTAGACGCAAACCGGCCTGATACCGAAGACAAGCTGGCTGAGCCTACTCCAATCATCACTTTGGCACCCAAGCCCAAAGAAGTCGATGCGTACCACAATTTTGATGAAATCACCCACGAAATGGCACAAGGAGAGACCTTGGAAGCCCTCGGTCAACTTTATGCTACCAGTGTGGGAAAAATTGTGGAGTGGAATAAATTGGGTGCTGAAAAACCCAAGGTGGGCGAAAAAATCACCATTCTGGTGCCTAAAAACTTTGAACGCCCTAAAGTAGAGCGCCTAGGTCTTTTGGCTCGTTTACCTGCGGAAAGACTGAAAACCGTTTTGGCCATTAAACTCGAAGGGAACAACAAAGTGCCCGAAACGGTCAAAGCCGAAGATTTTCTCTACCACACTACCAATCGTCTGGAAAGCATTTTTGACATTGCTGCCAAGTATAAAGTTGATCCGCAGGCCATTCTCAAGTTGAATGAATTGCCACTCACCAAGGTTTTCAAGCCAGGAGTGAAGTTGAAGATCAAAAAATTGTAGTTTGTAGCTCGCTTCATGCTCGCTTCAAAGGGCCTTAATCACCGTTCGTGGTTAAGGCCCTTTGTATGTGAAAAATTCAATGCAAAGCAGCCTGACAATACCATTTTTCCAATACTTTTTCGGCCATTTTATCTTGGGGGGTGTAGTCTTTTTCCAGGTATCCCTCATGGCCATGCATGTTGGGAAACCACTTCCAGATGAAACCACCCTGCCACCAATCTCGCTCGGAACAAGCGTGCAAAAGCGCGTCCAGGGCATGGGCTTGAGCCAACTCATTGACCTTTAATTGTTGGATGTTTTGCTCTAATTTCCAGGTTTTACCCGCGCAACCATCTACGCTCAGGTAACCAAATTCCGTAAATGCAACTGGCCTTTCCTGGGTTTTAGCGTAGTTTTCGATCCGACGGAGGTAGGGTTGCCATGCTTCCAGTAAATCGTGAGGGCTGGGTGTTTTACTTTTTTTGAGCGGGAAATAAGCGTTGATGCCAATGAAATCCAATTTCCGCCAAAAAGGCACGGCGTCGAAGTCGTCCCAGTTGGCAGCATAGGTCACTTGCCCTTTGTATTGTGCTTGTACTTTGTCGATGAGTTGGGGCCAAAATGAAGGTCTTTTTTTGATGTGATTTCTGAATTCGGTGCCCACGCAAAAAACTTCGACATCCAGGTCTGTTGCCAATTTGGCGAAAGTGAGGATATAGTGTTCGTAGTCTTTCTCCCAATTTCCCCAAGCCTCATCAGTAGAAAAATCCAAGTCGCCAGTCCAGGCACCAGGTACGTATAACTGGGGCTTGAGCATCACTTTGATGCCTGCCAACCTGGCCTTTTGGATGGTTGCTGTGACACCCTCGATGCTTTCACCCCACCATTGTTTGCTACTTGAGTAGTGTACCTTGGGTTCGCCCCGGCGGGTGAATGCATAGGGGATGACGCTGATCCAACCTACGCCATTTTTTTTCAAAGAGGGCATGGGGTCCTGAGGAAAAGGTTTTGGAGGGGCCACAAAACTTACCCCAGTAAAAATGAATGGCCTTTTTTCTTTCGGAAAATCAAGGGCTCGGATGGATTGATTTGGCTCGCGGCAGGACCATAGGTAGCTACACAAAAGGCTTAGAAGCAGCAATTTTCGCATAATCAGAAGGATTTAAGACGCTGGAATCTTTCAAAGTTAAGTGTTGTCAAAGTGGAAACAATGCGATTGAGCTTGCTAAATTTTGAAAAACAAGGTGACAGCAATATCTATTTTTGCAATTTTTGAAAGAAAAGTGATTTAGGTTGAAGAAAATCTAAATTTTTATAAAATTCGTTAAAATATTTGTAAGAAATGGCGAAGTATTTTATCTTTGCAATATCAAAGCAAATGAGCGATGAACAATATGGGCTGCAAAAATGCACAAAAGCCTGTAAAATAACAATGTGAGGTGATGAAATTTTTGGCAGCCATGCCCTCTTGTCTCGGGGGTGGGGAGTTCGGAATAAACGTAGCGTAGGATTGGCAACAATCCAGGGGTTGACCACCAGGTTTCTCAATGTGCTATGGCTAACCGCCCCGTGGAGGTTCGAGTCCTTCTCTCACAGCAGAGTTTTTTCGTAAAGCCTTGTAGTCCTTAGTTGGATTTGCAAGGCTTTTTTTATTCAGTAATTGAATTTATGCGTTTGCTTTTTCGCATATAAAAAGATGGAGAACAAATATTTTTGTGAAAATCAAAGTAAATTTATTGGATCCTAAAAGTAAATAATTGTTTGATTATCATGATTTTAATTTTACTAACCAGTCAAAAATAATAAAACCTGACCTGTTATTTCAACTGTAATTCCGTGATTGAATCTGGCACTAACCCAGCGTATGTTTGTGTTGTCAACAAACGAGTTGGTCAATCTCTGGGAAGTTAAGTGGATATTTTACTTGCTTCAATTCAAACTCTCACATATGAATTCGTACAAGGTTTCGTATGGGATGGTTTCTATTTCGGGTGCCTGTTGGGCTTTGCTCAGTGGGACAGCAAGTAGTTTTTGGTAAAAAGGCAGTGCTTTGCGCTCAAATGCCACCCGCTTGTGATAGGAATTTGGCAATTGCAGCAGCATTTTGATGAAGCAATTGCTCCGATAAGTACTATCCTGTTGCAAGTGGCGGTAAGCGTATTGTTTTAAGCTGTCAACGCGGTCAATGATTTGGTCGTAGTCTTTGCTATGCAAAAGGTACAACATCTGGATGACAATCAAGGTGATGTTGCGTCCGCGTTTGTCTTTGGCATAAGCGGGTACCTCGTTCAAAAATCGTTTGATGCGGAAGTCACGCGTGGGCAGTGCTTCTTTGTTTAGTTTGCCTCGTAAAACGAGGTAATGGAATAAGGCTTCATTGATTTTCCACTGTTCAGCTACAACAGGAGTTTGTTTTGACAAGTTGGGGCTATTGAGCGCCTGAGAGGCCAGTTCGGCAGCGGTGTCGTAGTTTTTACAATGCAGATACAATACTGTGGCACGATTCAAGGCTTGGTACCAGTTATTGGTGTCTTTTTCGGTGAAGCCAATTGATTGATGAACAATCTCTTTTCCTTTTTCGTATTCTTGAAGAATGATATAAGCCAATAGTTGCTTGTGTAAAAAGAGGTGATTTGCTGATCTGTGTAATCGATAATGTTTTTGGCCAAGTTTATTGAGTACCTCCTCACAAACACGGATGACGCTTGGGAAATCTAGAATCATTATATAGTAATCAATATAAACATTGAAGGCAAAACTAAGTAATCGCATGGACTCATAACGATCCGTGTAATACCTAAGTTCTTTAATGTATCCTTCAACTTTTTGGTAATACGAAGGATCAAGCGTTTTTTCATGCTCTTTTCTACTGAGAAGTTCTGAGAAGTAACGTTCGGCAAGAATTTCACCTCTCACAATGATGTAGCATTGGTCAACGAGCTCATTGTATGTTTTGAATTTCTTTTTGTCCTGGTCAAATCCGCCGTAATGATTGGCTAGGTGACGGGCCAAGAGTAAAGTGACATCGGTAAGTTGGTTTTTGATGGCGATTTTGATGGTTTCTTCGGCTAATTCTATCGCTGCTTTCCTGAGAAATTTTTGCAGCATGATGTTGACCGCTGCGGCATTTTTGAAACACAAATGTGCTTCTTTATGAAGTTGGGTGGTTGAGTCATTGAATTCAACAATGAACAATAAATTGACCAAGCGTTCGCGCAATTGCTTTTTCAAACGCGAATAATAAATGCTTCGATAAGGGTGAACGCCAAAAAAATGTTCGGCTGCTTCCTCGTCCGATTTGAATTTTTTTGCACGGACTGCCTCGAAGAATTCTTTGAGTCGGGAATTGTCTTTGAATACCTCAAGGTGACGGATTTTATTCTTGTCCATAAAATTGACCAGTTGGTAAATTTCTTCCACAATATCCCAAATTAAAAATTTCACAATAGGTTGAAAATCAAGTTATATTAAAAAGATATAAGCTTGCTTTTCATTTTTTTACAAGTGCAAATTAAGTAAAAACAACAAAATCTGGCCTGTAATTTCTACCAATTGACTGAAACATTCCAGGGGTGCTGAGGCACCTACCTTTGTTTTATCAAAAACAATTGACATGGAAGCACTTATCATCGCATTTTGGATGTTTTTATCTGGAGCAAGCCCTGAAGAATACAATGTTGTACCTACCTCAGACGAGACTGAGATTCAGGATTTTACCATAGAACCTCTGTCTGCGGGAGGAGGTAATGTAAAGTCTGCGGATCTTGAAGGGATTTAGTCGACCTCAATACATTGAATCAACAGCACCCGTTCAATTAATGGGAGTAGCTTTTTTGAGTCGTCCTTACTTTAGGTTCAATCCAAAATTGATCTGTTGTTGTCATGTCAGCATTAAGCATTATACCTTACACATCATGTACAATTCACTCTACATGTTGTAGGTGCCGCTTCAGCATTCTAATGTTCCGGGGGCTATTCAGTTGGTATGTTGGTATGGTATTCCGTAAGTACTCCTTAAAATGGTAATTTTGAGTGCTCAATAGTCGGGGTATGATTCGGCTATATGAGATTTTCTGGTCTAGAACCTGCAAATGAGCATAATCTTTCTTGATTGTGCAGGTCTGATTTTTGAAAAAAAAGTTATTAATCAGTAGCGACTAAAAAGCTATAAGCCTGGTTTCTATTTTTTTATACATTAGATCGCCATAAAAATACCAAAAACTGACCTGTAATTTTATTCAAGTAAACGATACTTTTGAAGGCTCGACTGCGCCTACCTTTGTAATATCAAAAGCAATCGCACTTTGGCATAAACATTCTTAATGTTACTGACGAGTGAGTTGCCTTTGTACCAGTAGGCCCCAACAATAACACACTGTAGTACACAAAACCTCAAGGGCAACTGTATGCAAGCTTGAGCCCCCCTTTACTCAAGCTATTCAATGAAAATTGTGTTAATCAGGCCCTCTGGGCGCCGGCAGTATTGCGTCGGCGCTCCTGTTTGATTCCTTTATTTACTCCTTTGTTTTTACGAAGGCTGTTCCCGAAATCCTTATAGCCATGGGTAAGTCCTCCCTGCGTGTGCTGATTTTTTTCATTGGCTCCCTTGGGACACTTTCTCCCCACCAGCTTTTCTCTCCATCTAAGTTTGTAAAAGCATGCTAGCTAGCGTGAGGGCGTCCATTTGCACGAATGTGTGAGTGGCGCCCGTCACTTTTTGAGCCACAAGGGTTTTCTCCCCGAGATCGCAGCACAGGAAATGAAATACAACCCTTGCCTTGACAAAAGGTGGATGGAATTGTAATCAACTTGAAAGATTGGGAAAAAGCAGGCAACCTCAGGCTGAAGCAAATAGAGGAATGGCTTAAGTAAAACTAGTGAGTGCAGCCGAGGTTGCCCAAAGAATGTAACCTTAACTGATATTTATACGTATGGGCTTTGCGATCCGCTGCCTGAAAAGTCAGAAAAAAGTAAAAAAAAATCGCCCTTCCTCAAACTTCTTTCAGCTTTGTTGAATTATTGAAATAGATTAACGGATGTGTACATGAGTAGGCGGCTAAAAATCCCTTTGATAGATTCGACGTTAAAAAAGCCACATTACTCGATATTTTGTGTACATTCGGGAGAATTATTTTCAGCGGTGGGCTAAAGGCGTGTATTTTAGCACCCGAATTCACAAACCAAAAAACTAATTAAACAATGGGTAAGCTTTCTGGATCAGTCATTCTAATCGTACTCGGCCTTTTGCTGCTCTTTGGTGGCTGTAATACCTACAACTCAATGGTAGGCTCAGAAGAAGACGTTGAAAACTCCTGGAGCAAGGTGCAATCGGCCTATCAACGCCGTGCTGACCTGATCCCTAACCTGGTCAATACCGTTAAAGGGGTGGCTAATTTTGAAAAATCGACTTTGCAAGCGGTAGTGGAAGCTCGTTCAAAAGCTACCAGTATCAATATTGATCCCGCTAATGCTACACCAGAGCAATTACAGTCTTTCCAAAATGCACAAACGGGTTTGTCCCAATCTTTGGGTCGCTTGCTGATGATTTCTGAAAACTATCCTGAACTGAAAGCCAATCAATCGTTTTTGGAATTGCAAAGCCAATTGGAAGGTACCGAAAACCGCATCAAAGTAGCCCGTGATGACTACAACGATCAAGCCACAGCCTACAACAAAAAAGTGCGCCGTTTTCCCAATAGCGTTTTCGCGGGCATGTTCGGATTCAAGCAAAAATCCCAGTTCCAGGCCCAGGAAGGCTCTGACAAGGCACCTAGCGTGAATTTTGAATAATTGGTAAAGAACCAACTTGAGTTGCGCCGCGTTGTTTATGATGGTGGCGCAACTCAAAATGCGAGCCTAGTTTTGAGATGGTCAAACTCCTTTCGCCAGAGCAAGAAAAGAATGTCATTGCGGCTATCCAGGAAGCCGAGACCCTGACTACGGGGGAAATTCGCATACATTTGCAGAGCAAGCTCAAGCATACTGCCTGGGAAGATGCACTGGAGATGTTTGACAAACTGAATATGCACCAAACCGTGCAGCGCAATGGCGTTTTGATTTTTCTAGCTACCGCAGATCAAAAACTGGTCATTGTTGGTGATAAGGGAATCCATGAAAAAGTACTCAACCACTTTTGGGTGGAAGTACGCGATTTGATCCTGACCCATTTCCGCGATCAACAATACGATGTTGGGCTAGTGGCTGGCATCCGCTTGATCGGAAAAAAATTGCAAAAATATTTTCCTGTGGAAGGTGAAGGAGGCAATGAAAACGAGCTTTCTGATGATATTTCCTATGACCTCTGACGCAAAAACCATCTATTTGTAAAGTCTATTGAGGTCTTACCCCAACCCATAGTCGTTTGATTCATCTCACCAATCATTTTACCAACATGCGACTATTTACCCGGCTATTGCTCCTGATTGGATTTTGTGGATTGCCCTTTTTTGCCTTGGCCAAAAAAGAAGTGCCATCAAAACCCGCTCAATTGGTCAGCGATTACGCCAACTTACTCAGCCCCGAACAAAAAATGAGCCTGGAGCGCAAACTCCGTGCTTACACCGATTCTACCTCCAATCAAATTGCAGTAGTACTTGATGGCTCTTTGGAAGGGGAAGACGTTTTTGACTACGCCCTGAAACTGGCTCGTAGTTGGGGCATTGGTCAGAAAGACAAAGACAATGGTATTCTGATTTATGTAGCCGCAGCAGACCGCAAGATCCAGATTTTAATTGGAAAAGGTTTGCAAGGCGTCTTGCCAGATAACATCACCGACCGCATCATCCGGCAGGAAATCGCGCCAGCATTTGGGCAAAAACGTTATTACGAGGGCTTAGACCAGGCCACCAGCACCATGATCAAGCGTGCTACTGGCGAGTTCAAAGCCGAACCCAAGGAAGACAACAGCGCCATGAACGCCCTTTTCATCGTTTTAGCCATCGTTTTACTGATCCTGTTGTACTTCTATTTCACCCGCAATCGCGGCGGTGGCGGCAACAATGGTGGCGGTGGTTACTACCGTGGTGGGAGTTATGAATACGATTCGGGTCGTGGTGGCTGGATTTTTTTGCCAGGTGGCGGTGGCTTCAGCGGAAATGACAACAGCGGCGGTGGCGGCTGGGACATGGGCGACTTTGGTGGCTTCGGCGGCGGTGATTTCGACGGGGGTGGTGCAGATGGTGACTGGTAGTTTTAGTTGAAAAGTTGAAGGGTTGAAAAGAGGGGGCATCTCAACTTTCGCATCGGCTCTTCTTCTCCACTTCTCCACTCCTCCACTTTTACAAAAACTACCAGATTTCGATTATCTTTGCGGGCTCTAAGTTTTTGAGCTAAAATAAGGCAAACCAATTTTCTTTGAGGTTTAGCAAAAAAAGAACACAAGTTCCTTATCCAGTCTCTTGTTTTTCTTTTTTTGCTAAACCAAAATTGGCCCACCTTATTTTTTTACGCTCCCTAAAAAAGTGGCGCTCCCATGATCAGTTATCTTCGCGGTGAAATTACACACAAATCGCCTACCTATATTTTGGTGGAAGCTGCTGGCGTAGGCTACCATGTCAACATTAGCCTCAATACTTATTCCAAAATAGAAAAAATGGAGCAGGTGAAGATCCTGACCCATTTGCACATCAAAGAAGACAGCCATACGCTATTTGGTTTTGCCGAGGAAATTGAGCGCAATCTTTTTCGGCACCTCATTTCGGTAAGTGGCATTGGCCCTACTACCGCTCAAATCCTCCTTTCTTCTCTCAATCCTGAGGACCTCCGGGCAGCCATCATTGGCGAGCAGGAACATGTATTCAAACAAGTCAAAGGCATTGGCCCTAAAACAGCCAAACGCCTCATCCTCGACCTAAAAGACAAACTCGTAAAAGATGGCGGCGAGATGCCATTAACGTTTACTACCCTGAACAATACAATTCGGGAAGAGGCGTTATCTGCATTGGTAGCGTTAGGTTTTCAGAAGATTGCGGTTCAAAAGGCCCTCAATCAAATTTTGAAAGACGCCTCCGTTACCCAAGTAGAGCAGCTCATCAAGCTGGCTCTGCGTGAGCTATCTGCATGAGAGAATTTTGATATTGCTACTTTGTCCGTTCGGTTAGAGTCCGTTTATTATTTTCTCTCACTCCCAAAGACGACCGCCGGCATCCACCGGTCAAACCGATTTACCCGTATTTATTGCATGATATTGCCTCATCTGCCTGCACACACGGGCAGAGCAAGTTGGAGTATTTGTAGTATGATGAAGAAGACATTTTTACCATTCGGATTGTTGTGCTTAGTTGCCATGACTTTGAGTGCCTTGGATAAAACCGATGGCCGATTGTATGTACGTCCAGTTCGCAAGGCCAGTCCTGTGGATACTGCTGTGATTGACACCGTTCCGCTCAAGGACCGCAAGGAGAATTTCATCCTCAATCCCAAGCGCAATCCATTTGACCTGCCCGATCCTAAAACGATCGATAAAAAGGTGGAGTACAACCCAGCGTCCGACAGTTACCTGATCGAAGAACGCATTGGGGAAGATTACTACCGTCCACCCAGTGAAATGGGCTTCGAAGAATACCTCAAATACCGTCAGAAAGAAGACGAAAATCGCTATTTCCGCGAGTTGGCCAGCAAAGCCCGTGGTAAAGATGGTAAAAATCCACTGGACCCTTTCAGCAAAATCGACGTCAAAAAAGACCTCATCGACCGCCTTTTTGGCGGCAATACCATCAGTATCAACCCGCAAGGTAATGTGGACCTTTTGTTTGGCTACAACTATCAGAAACTAGACAACCCTGTCCTCAACCTCCGCTCGCGTAATCTGGTCCAACCAGATTTCAACATGAACATCCAGATGAACCTGGAGGGCAAAATCGGCGAAAAACTCAATATTAATACCAACTACAATACCCAAGCAACGTTTGACTTCGATCAAATTTTCAAAATCAACTACAACAGCGACCTCTTCAGCGAAGACGAAATCCTGAAAAAAATCGAAGCGGGCAACGTGACGCTACCTTTGCGTGGATCATTGATTCAAGGGGTGCAAAACCTCTTTGGTCTGAAAACCGAATTGCAGTTTGGTCACCTTCGCCTTACGGGTTTGGTGGCCTCGCAGCGCTCGCAGCGCAAAGATGTGCGCCTGCAAGGGGGGAGCCAAGTCCAAGAGTTCGAAATTCGCGCCACCGACTACGAAGAAGACCGCCACTTCCTGCTTTCGCACTACAACCGCGAAGCATTTGATGGCGCGATGACCAACTTACCCCAGATCCGTTCGCTCTTCAAACTCGAATACCTAGACGTGTGGGTGACCAACACCCGTGGTGAAACCGAAAACGTGCGTGAAATCGTTGCCCTGGCGGACTTGGGTGAAGGTGCTCGCGATTGGATGGTTGACAAAAGTGGTGCATTGCAAATCAACAACAATGCCCGTAAAGACGTTAGCCAGCGATATATCCTGCCTGATAACCGGGCCAACGATCTTTATCAAAAATTGACAGTAGATTCCACTGCTCGGGAAAGCGGAAAAGTGACCACATTGGTAGAGCGTACCCTGGGCCTTGACCGGGGCAATGCCAACAAGGCCGATGCTTATATCAAGGTCAATGCAAGGCGTTTGCGCCCCTCGGAATACACTTTTCACCCAGAACTGGGTTTCATCTCTATGAAAGTCAACCTCCAAGCAGATGACATTGTGGGGGTTTCTTACCAGTATACTTACAATGGTAAAACTTTTACGGTAGGAGAACCAGCTTTTGGGATTTCCAATACCCGCTCGGATACGGCCCGTTCTACCCAGGTTTTGTTTGTAAAAATGTTGAAAGGCATCAATAACAACGTCAAAATTCCGACTTGGGACTTGATGATGAAAAACTTCTACTCCACGGGAGCTTCCCAGGTTGACCCAAAGGAGTTTCGATTCGATATTGTTTATGACGATCCTGGCAAAGGCGACAAGCGCTTTTTGCCCAAAGAATTATTGACCGCCGAAAACCAGGTCAAGGTAGGTGGCCGCCCTTTGCTGCGTCTTTTTAACCTGGACACCCTCAACGTCCAGGGCGACCCTTTTCCCGATGGGGTTTTTGACTTTGTGCCAGATTTAACCATCTATCCTACTACGGGCCGGGTAATGTTTCCGGTATTGGAACCTTTTGGCCGCAGTTTGACCGCCAAGCTAGGTGGGGTACAAGAAGATGTTGACCGATTTGTATTTGGAGAGCTCTACCGTGAAGCGAAACTGACTGCAGAACAATTTCCTGAAAAAAACCGCTTTTTGCTCAAAGGCCGTTACAAAGGCACCAACAGCCGCGAAATTTACCTGGGCTTCAATGTTCCACCCGGTTCGGTACGGGTAACAGCGGGCGGGCAATTACTGTTGGAAGGAGCCGATTACACCGTAGACTACGGGATTGGCAAAGTAACTGTATTGAACGATGCTATCCTGAGTTCGGGCACACCAGTCAATGTTTCTTTTGAAGACAATGCTTTGTTTGGCTTCCAAAACCGCACCATGCTGGGTTTGCGGGCTGATTACCAGGTGAACAAAGACTTTAATATTGGGGCTACTGCCTTGCGCTTGTATGAGCGCCCCTTTACCCAAAAAGTAAACATCGGCGAGGACCCGATCAACAATGCCGTATATGGTCTGGATGTGAACTTCAAAAAAGATTTACCATTCCTGACCAAAATGGTCAATGCCTTGCCTGGGATTTCTACCAAAGCCACTTCCAGCATTGCGTTCGCCGGTGAGGTGGCAGCCGTGCGGCCTGGTCATGCTCGTGCCATCAACCAAAATCGCCTCGACGATGGAGGGGTAGTTTACGTTGATGACTTTGAAGGTGCCAACAACACCTTCGACATGCGCCAACCTGTCAACCAATGGTTTTTGGCTAGCGTACCACAAGGCAACCCTTTGTTCTTGGAAGGTAACTTGGTCAATAACCTGGCCTCCGGTGCCAACCGCGCCAAAATGAGCTGGTATCGTATTGACAACTTTGGTGTACGCAATGCCAACGACAACAACAATCCTTATACCAGGGTGATTCAAAACCTGGAAGTATTCCGCAACCAGCAGTTGCAGCCTACTGATTTGCCCAATATCCAGACACTGGACATGGTTTTCAATCCCAGCTTGCGCGGCCCTTACAACTTCGACCTGCCGGGTGGGTACCGCGATTCTACAGGCCGCAGATTGAGCGCAGGCTTGGACGTTAGTTCTGGTGACATTCGCCTGTTGAACCCCGCTTCTCGTTGGGGGGGGATCATGCGATCCATGAATACAACTGACTTTTTGACTGCGAACATTGAATACCTGGAATTTTGGATGCTCAGCCCTTTTTTGGATGAAAATGGGACCAACCAGCCTAGTTCCAAAGCGGATCGCAAACAAGGTAAACTGCTGATCCATTTGGGCAGTGTATCCGAAGACATCCTGCGCGATTCCAAGAAATTTTTTGAAAATGGGATGCCGAGCCGTTTCAACCCTAACCGTGAAACCGAACGGACCAATTGGGGCTTGATTCCACGTGCCCAGCAAATCACCAACTCCTTTGACAACGACGAAGAGTCAAGGGTGCTACAAGATGTGGGCTTGGATGGTATGGCTGACGAGCAGGAGCGAGAAAAATTTGCCCCATACCTTACGGCATTGAACCAAGTTAATTCCAATGCAGCCAATGCAGCAAGATTAGACCCCTCTGCGGATAACTTCCGCTTTTTTAACGATCCTAGTTTTCCAGAAGGAACCGGGGTGATCGAACGTTACCGCGATTTCAATAACCCGCAGAATAATTCGCAAACCAATACCACCCGCAACCAGTTTACCTCCGGTACCAACATCCCCGATGCAGAGGACCTGGACTTGGACAATACCCTGAACGAAGCGGAATCTTACTACGAATACGAAATTCCAATTCGTAGAGCCCGAGGCAATAGTCGTGAGTTAGACCCCACTACTCCTTACATAACGGATACCATCGTGTCCAGTGATGGTCGCCGCATTTGGTACCGCATTAGGGTTCCGCTGCAAGACAATAACCGCAAGAGTTTTGGTGGAATCAATGGCTTCCGAGCCATTCGATTCATGCGTTTGGTCATGACTGGTTTCGAAGAAGAAACGGTTTTGCGTTTTGCCCGCATGGAATTCGTACGCAACCAGTGGCTGACTTACAAGCAGGACCTTTCAGATTCTTTACAAATTTGTAGTGAAGACGGCAAAGACATCGTAGTGGATGCGGTTAATATTGAGGAAAATAGCTCGCGCAAGCCTTTCAATTATGTGCTACCTGTAGGTATCCAGCGCGAACAACAAATTGGAGGAGTTATTCAAGCTTTCCAAAACGAACAATCGCTTACCTTGACTGCGAAAAGCGTTTGCGATGGCAAAGAAAAAGCCGTTTTCAAAACTGTAAACATGGACATGCGGGTGTATGATCGCCTGAAAATGTTTGTCCACGCCGAGCGGTTCATTCAGGATGGCCAGCCTGTTCCTTTGGAAGATAAGGAAACCAAGTTATTCGTAAGAATTGGCAGTGATTTCAAAAACAACTACTACGAATACGAAATCCCCTTGACTTTGTCCGAGGTAGATCGACTCCCAGCCCCTCAGCCAGGTGGAAGGCCGGTGAATGGCGCAGCATCCGATGAGTATAAATTGGAGGTCTGGAAACCAGAAAACAATGTGGATATTCCACTCGACACATTGATTGAGATCAAGAAGCAACGCAATCTTCAAGGTATTTCGAGTGATCGAGAGTTCGTCGTCAATTTTAGTCGCACTTTGGCCAGTGGAGTGGTGGTGCCTTACCAAATGAAAGTAAGGGGCAATCCTAACCTGGGTAACGCCAAGACCATCATGGTGGGTATTCGCAACCCCAGAAAAGATGAAACAGACCCTACTTCGACTGATGATGGCCGCAACAAGAGCGTAGTAGTCTGGATCAATGAGCTTCGACTTACTGGATTAGATGAACGGGGCGGTATCGCGGCAATTGGTCGTTTGGACGTGCAATTGGCCGATTTTGGCAACATCACCGTTGCTGGCAACTATGGCGGCATTGGTTATGGCTCGATTGAGCAAAAGGTTCAACAACGCAGCCGTCGTGCGGACTCAGGCATTGACTTGGCAGCCAATTTTGAGTTAGGCCAAATGCTGCCCGAAAAATGGCGCATCAGATTGCCGTTTTATGCCCAATACTCCAAGCAAACCAGCACGCCTGAATTTGACCCTTATGACAAGGATTTGAACTTGCGGGAAAAAATTCGCAGCACCAGTGCTGCTGACCGGGATTCAGTTGCTCGCCAAACCCAGGAAATCCGCGAATCCTCCAGCATCAACTTTACCAATGTGGGCAAGGAGCGCAACCCTGAAAAGCAGTCAAAACCCGCACCTTGGGACATTTCAAACTTCACTGCCAACTATGGTGTAACCACCGAAACCCGTAGCGATCCGATGATCGGCTCGGATGAAAATCGACGCCAGTCTGGGGGCTTGAATTATACCTACTCGCGCAATGAAGAACCGATCAAACCCTTCAAAAATTTGAAAGGGAATTGGCTGAAACTCATATCCGAGCTCAATTTCAACCCCTTGCCGGGTAGTTTTATGGCCAGTACTTTGCTTGATCGCCGATTCCAACGCACGAGCTACCGCTTCACTGGTCTGGATGAAACAGGAAACACCTTCTTCAACAAGCGCTTTACTTGGGATCGCAACTACAACTTGCAATGGGGCCTCACCCAAGGCCTGAAATTGGTATTCAATGCCAATAATGCTGCCGTTATTGATGAACCAAATGAGGTCTTATTGCTTGAGCGTTTCCCTGATAATCCAGTGGCATTGAAGCAGTATCGTCAAGATAGTGTTTGGAACAACATCCGCGATTTTGGCCGTACCAAAAACTACACCCACGATTTTACCTTGACCTACACTGCTCCTACCAAACTTTTACCCATCCTGGAATGGATTCAGGCCAGGGGAACACTGCGAGGTGAATACGGCTGGACGGCTGCTGCTCTGAACATGCAATCATTGGGCAATGTGATCCAAAACGGCCAGGTCTGGCAAGCCAACATCGACTTCAACTTTGACCAATTGTATGGCAAAGTGCCTTATCTGCGCAAAATCGATCAGGCCAGGCCCAGTGCGCCCAAGAAAAAAGGCGAACGCCCAGCCAGCGACCGCGTGATCGACCCCAATGAAGACGATGGTGAGAAGAAGGACAAGAAAAAAGGCTCCAGCGAGCCTAGTTTGGCTGAACGCATGCTGATCCGCCCTTTCTTGCTCTTGCGCAAAGCCCGCTTCAATTACACCGAAAACCGAGGGACAGTAGTACCCGGTTTTACACCACAAGCCCGTATGTTTGGGATGCAGGATTTCAAAGCACCAGGTTGGGACTTCATTGCAGGCTGGCAGCCCCGCATCCGTGAATTGCAGCAAAATGAGGAATACACCAGTGCGGACTGGCTTCATCAAAACTCCTTGAGAGGTTGGATGAGTGCCGATATTTTCCAAAACCAGGAAGTAGTGCAGAATTTCTCTCAGGATTACGATGCTCGCTTGACGGTAGAACCTTTCCGCGACTTCCGGGTAGATTTTGAACTGAAACGCAACTATGTAAATAACCACAACCGCTTTTTCAAAGACACCCTTGATGATGGTAACGCGAACTTGGTTCACGCAGTACCTACCTATTTCGGCTCCATGAGTACGTCTTTTATGGCGGTCAACACGCTTTTTGGTACTGATTTGGACCAACTCAAGTCTTTGTTCCAAGTGTACGAAGCCAATCGGGTCATCATTTCGCAGCGCTTGGCCACGAGCCCAGAGCTACACAGCAATCCTTTCTTGGCGCGTCAGGGTTATCGTTATGGTTATGGCGAAAACCAGGCCCAGGTGACCATTCCAGCCTTCATTGCTGCTTACACGGGCCGCGACGCCCGTGGGGTAGACCTGAACGTGTTTGACCTGATGCCGATGGTCAACTGGCGCATGACTTACAATGGCTTGTCGCGTTTGCCTTTTTTCCGCGATTTCTTGCAAAGTTTCAGCTTGAGCCACGGTTACAAGTCGACCTTAACCATCAATAGTTACAGCCCCAACTTGCAGTTTTTCAGCGAACCGCTGGACCGCGAGCAGAATTTCCAGACCCGTCTGATCATCCCTGAGGTGCAGATTCAGGAAGGTTTCGCACCATTGGTGGCTTTCAATGCGGTATTCCAAAATGGCATGGGCTTCAACTTTGACTACAAGTTTACCCGCAACCTGGCCTTCAGTACCCTCAATAGCCAGTTGCAGGAGAACCGGGTCAAGGATGTTACCTTTGGTTTCAACCACACCATCAAGGATTTTGACATCAGCAAAGTACTAGGTGGCAAAAAACGCAAACCGAAAAAACCTACCAAGCCTGCGAACCCTCAGCCTGGTGGCTTGAACCAAAATGGCAACAATACCATTTCACCCAGGTCGCTGGTGCTGGCCTTCAACTTCAGTTTGCGCGACGACATTACCATCGTTCACCAAACGGACTTGAATCAAGTGGAACCCACCCGTGGGTCTTATAACCTGCGTTTTTCACCAACTGCGGAATATAAACTCAACCAGCGCTTGTCGCTGCGTTTTGCATTCGACTACACCAAAATTTTACCCAAAACCTCGGCCAGTTTCCCACAAATTCAGCACAGTGGTAACGTGACCTTGCGTTTCTCTTTGAATTAAAAGGGCTTGCAGCTGTAAAAACCCGATTGTCAGGATGATCCGGGCAATCGGGGTTTTTCGGGTAGTTATGTTTACATGTTTCAGGAGTTGGTTGAAAAACCGGCTACCAAAAGAGGTTAAGGGAGCGTAAAATAATAAGATGGACAGGTTTGGGTTTAGTGAAAAAAGATAAACAACTGGATGAAAGGAAGTTGTGTTCTTTTTTTGCTAAACCTCAAAAACAAAGATGTCCATCTTATTTTAGCTCAAATACTAAGTGATGATTTTGATCCATGAATACGACAAATCCATCATTGACTATGTTTGTTTCACTGGAATAGGTTTCGTGCAAATGATTGGACATTGAGGGGGAGCAAAGTTCTAATTTCTCGCCTGGTTTGTAGGGCATGATCATTGTAACCTAGTCGCTTCAAACTTTTGCATCAGATTCACTGGCGGCCCCAAGTATTCGTTGGACAACTCGTCCTTTCTGATCTGTTGCCGGTATAAACAGGGTGGTTGTCAGTCTTTTTTCATGGTGTTTAACCAGTTCTCCATCTGCTGAAAAGCCGATTGGCGGGCATCCTGCTGCGACAAAAAGACGTCGTGAACAGCGCCTTTGACCACACTGATTCTCACGTCTTTGCCCAATTTCAGGGCTTGCCTACGGATGTCTGCTACATCGAGCACCACATCGCTATGCAGGGCGGCATCGTTCAACTCCTGCTCCCGGTAAGTTTTGTCAGAACACAGCACCAGCACCGGGCATAGAATGTCCAGGCCCTGGTCTACTGCTTCATGGCCTTTAAGAATCGCATTCACCCAACTTTGATAAAAAGGGAAACCAACTTCAGGTTTCCAGGCAAAATTGTAATTAAAATCACCTTTGAACTTTTTGTGGATGGTGTAGCCGTACAAGGGGCTGCCACCTACGGGCAAGACCGCGTTGTGATTGAACCGGCCCAGGAAACCATAAAATTTGATTGCGTTCATCGTGACACCATCCGCGTTGAAACTTAGGAAGGGGCTGTTGAGCACCATGCCATCAATTTTTTGGCGAAGCTGGCCTTTGTTTGCGTACAAAGACGCCGTTAAGCCCCCGGTGGAATGGCAATTCATGATGAGGGTTTGATTGCTGTCACGCAGGGTGATGCGGCGGATTGCTTCGTCGATTTCTGGGAAATACTCCTCCATTTTGCGGCAATAATTGGGTTTTTGCGTTGGGCTGAGCGAACGGCCGTATTTGCGCAAGTCAAGGGCATAAAAGTTATAGCCCCGCTCATTGAACCAACGCGCCAGGTGGTCATGGAAAAAATAATCCGCAAAACCGTGGATAAACAACACTGCCTGACGACTGGGGTTAACGGCTTGGTGCCTGATTAAGGTGGCCTTTACTTGGCCATCATAGTCATCGGGCAAAGGGATGTTTTCGATTAGGTAATTGTCAGAAATGATGCTGTCGAGCTGACTCAACTGAAAGGATTGTTGAAACCGCAAGGGCTTGGAAGAAGGCAAGCCGGAGAAATAAACCAAAACCGCGAAAATGGGAAGAAGCAAGAGTAACCAACGCAGCTTTTTCATATCAGATATGTTTTGCCGCGAAGATAATGGCTTTACGGGAAACAAAGCAGGGCGGTAAAATCCGCCCTGAATAACCCCAAAAAACCAAATGAAAACAATCTACATAAAAATCTTTGGACCAGGGAAAAGTTACCAGAGGTTAGGAATGCAAATAAAGCATTCTTTATTGTGAAAAGCAAATTTTTCATTCAAACAAGCCACAATTGGCTGCAAATGTTTGGACTGTTTGAAGTTGATTGGAATAGGTGTATTGTGAATGGTATAAATTCCAAACACAGGTAAGTATTTGAGCTAAAATAAGATGGACATCTTTGTTTTCGAGGTTTAGCAAAAAAAGAACACAACTTCCTTTCATCCAGTTGCTTTTCTTTTTTCACTAAACCCAAACCTGTCCAACTTATTTTTTTACGCTCCCTAAGCTGAATAGAAAAAGTAAAAGTTTTTTACAGTGCTGAAAAAGAGATATGAGAAAGGACAAGTATTGCGAAGGCTAAATTGTTTTACTTTATGGTGTTTTAGTCAAAGTTTGGACATTCACAAAAATAATGCATTTCATCCCTGTTGTCCAGGAAAACTGATCTTTATTTACGTTGTCAGACTTCATTTTTAGATTGTAAATAATTGATTAACAGTTATTAAAGTAAGTTTTTTATTATTTGTAAATTTTTATAAAAAACACAGCGAAAGTGCGCACTAAATTCGGTGCCTATTCAATAAAAATGTAGTAAAAAATTGAAAAAATCATACTTTTGTGTTTGAAGGCAATTACTTGGCGTGTTGCTCAGTTTGGTATACATACCAGACAAATGATACCATTTAAAATCTAAAGCCATTGGCCAAAGTTAAAAAAATCTTCGCGTGTTCAGAATGTGGGGCTACCTCGCCCAAATGGCTGGGCAAATGCCCTTCCTGCGAGCAATGGAATACCTATCAGGAAGAAATCATCTTCAAGGAAACACCCCAGGAAGAGGCGCGTAGCGCATTTAAATCCACCAAACAAGGCCCTTTGGATGGTCCCAGGCCAGTGCTGCTGCCAGAAATTCAAGCAGGAGATATCACCCGCTTGGTGGCACCGGACCAAGAGCTCAATCGGGTCTTAGGTGGTGGAATAGTACCTGGTTCATTGGTACTCATCGGTGGTCAGCCTGGCATCGGCAAGTCGACCCTTTTGCTGCAAGTGACTTTACAGCTGAACAAGAAGGTGCTCTATGTTTCAGGCGAAGAAAGCGAAGAGCAAATCAAAATGCGGGCCGATCGCTTGGCGCACAAAAACCAGTCGTGTTACATCCTCACCGAGACCAACGTGAGTAAAATCACGGCTTTTGCCGAGGAATTGCAGCCCGATCTGGTCATCATCGACTCAATCCAGACCTTGCAATCACCCTTTATTGAGTCCACACCAGGCAGCATCTCGCAAGTGAGAGAGTGCGCAGGTGATTTAATGCGTTTTGCCAAAACGAGCAATATCCCGGTTTTCATCATTGGCCACATTACCAAGGATGGCTCAATTGCCGGGCCCAAATTACTAGAGCATATCGTGGACGCCGTTTTGCAGTTTGAGGGCGACCAGCACTATACATATCGCATCCTACGCACCCTCAAAAACCGCTTTGGCTCTACTGATGAGTTGGGTATTTACGAAATGCAAGCCAATGGCCTGCGCGAGGTAAGCAACCCCTCCGAATTGCTGCTTTCTCAGCGCGATGAAGACTTGAGCGGCAATGCTGTAGCCGCTACCATCGAAGGGATGCGACCCATGTTGATCGAGACCCAGGCCTTGGTCACCAAAGCCGTGTACGGTACTCCTCAGCGCTCAGCTACGGGTTTTGACCTACGCCGCTTGAGCATGTTGTTGGCAGTTTTGGAAAAACGCGGCGGCTTACCTTATGGGATGCAAGACGTTTTTCTGAACATCGCAGGCGGCATTCGGGTCGATGATCCAGCGATGGACTTGGCGGTGGTTAGCGCCTTGTTGTCGTCTCTGCAAGATGTGGCAGTACCCAGTCATGTGTGTTTTGCCGCCGAGGTAGGCCTCTCCGGTGAAATTCGGGCCGTAAACCGCATTGAGCAGCGCATTCAAGAGGCCGAAAGATTGGGCTTCAAGGAAATTTATTTTTCTAAGTACAACCTCAAAGGACTGGATCAAAAACGATTTGGCATCAAATTGCACCCCATCGCCAAGGTGGAGGAATTGTACCAGGCTTTGTTTGTGTGATTTTCAGCACCCAATGTAAGCATCAGGGCAACAATACAGTAATCTGACTTGTTTTATCTAAAACCTATTGAAAAATGGACTTCCCAGCCAAGCCTACAATTTTCTTTGATGGGGTGTGCAACCTCTGTAGCGGCTTTGTTCAATTCATGATTGGCATCGACCCTGGTGCTAAATTTCAGTATGCTTCCTTGCAATCTGAGGCCGGGCAGGCCATGTTGAAACAGTTCAACATGCCCACCCAGGAGATCAATACTGTGGTTTTGCTTCACCAGGGCCAAATCTATACCCATGCCGACGTGGCGCTCCAAATTGCGCGTTTGTTGGGGGGCTGGTACCGTTTGTTTTTGGTGTTTTCTATTTTTCCACGCCCACTACGCAATGTGATTTACAATTGGATTGCCCGTAATCGTTACCGCTGGTTTGGCAAAAGCGAAAGCTGCATGATCCCTACTCCTGAACTGAAAAGTAGGTTTTTATAAGCGCTTGCGGCCTTGCGACCAATCTTTCCAATTCCAGCCCCGCCAATCAGCACTTTTGAACCTGGCTTCGCGGCTGGCCCGCTTTTTTTCCAGATGTCGATCCAATTCATCAGCTTGTAGGCTACCATTTTTTACCAAAAAATCGTATTTCGCCTCCAATTGGTTCAGGTTTTTATCCGACACCTCGTACCCCAAAAACAGGGTGTCAATCGTACCCTTGCGCGAAAGGTTGTAAGCCGTGATGGCCTCGTCCCAGGGCACAAAACTGCCGATCAAAAGGCTTGCGTACCAATACCAGGTATTGCGGGTCAAGAGGGCCACGATGGTGTGCCGTTTGTACAACATGCCCCAAAGCGAAGCCAAGCCCAAGCCGACCAAGATCAAAAACCAAAACACCCCAATGCGCAGGTAAGCCAGCCCGAACTCGGTCACGTACTCCAGGTTGCGCAACATGACCATGAGGGCCAGGATGCCATTTTGCACGATCCAAATCGTGGCCAGGGTCCGGAGTCGACCTTTGTCTTTGAGAAACTGCAAATTGCCTTGAAAAAAATAGGCCACCAAAAGCATTGCCAAAAGCAAGGCCGCGATGAGCAAATAAGTGCCTTCGTGTACAAAATCGCTCAATTCGGGGGCGCTGCGCTCGGTTTGGGCTTTGAAAACCTGACTCAGGTCACTCACATTGAGCCCCAGCAACAAGACATTGGCCAAAGCCAGGGTCATTAGAGCCGAGTAGTAGTGGTTTTTTAAGGCCAGGGTACCAAAAGTTCTTTTTATTCTCCAGCGGCGGCGTTCCAACGTTAGGGGGAACTTCTTTTCCATTTGGTCAAACCAGTCGGCCCACATTGAGGGCCAGGCGAGCAAGCTAAAAATCAGCAAACCTACGATGAAAGCACCCGTTTGGGGTAAGGGCTCCCAATCAGGTAAGTTTATAAAAATGGAATCTATCACTCGGGCAAAGGCTTTACTGGCATTGTAATAAATTGCAAAGAAGATCAGTAAAACCACCAGTGGTAAAATGCTACGATAGGCCCAAGTCAGGGTTTGTTTCCAATAACCCTTTGAACCACTTTCGATGCGTTTCCACCAGTTGAGCGGTACTGCCAATACCCCACTCAGCGCGAGCGCAATGGCCAATCCTACAAAGCGCACCTCCCGCGCCTGCGCCAGACCCAAGAGAATGATGATGCTGAATACATGGGTCACCACGGCCATTGCCGAATGTTGAATAACCACTGCAAGGGCGCTCAAAATGACCCCTACCGGCACCAGAAACCAATATTTTCGCTCCTTGAACTCCGGATGCAGTTGCAACAGAGCAGTACAAAGTAAAATACTGAACAGCAAGGAATTGATGCCCATCGGTGCGCGCCAGTAGAGCACCACATATCCGATGGCACCCAATAAAACCAAGAGGTTGTGGCCGAGTTCTTTTTTCATGGTTGTTCTGAAACGGTTAAAAAATTAAAAGTGCTTTGTTTTTCAAAGTGAAAGAACAAAAAAAATTCAAACTCCATCCATCGGAGGAGGAGCGTCTGGTGTAGCATTGTGCATTTTAAGCAATTTCTCCAAGGCATCTAAGTGTGCATTAAAGGCCTCACGGCCCAAGTCTGTCACTCGATAAGTGGTATTGGGCTTGCGGTTCACGAATTGCTTGCGGACTTCGATGTATTGGGCGCTTTCCAATACTTTGAGGTGGCTGGCCAGTCGGCCATCCGTAAGGTCAAGCATGGATTTGAAAGTGTTGAACTCCACCCAATCGTTGACCAGGAGCATGGACATCATGCCCAACCTGACGCGGTTGTCGAATACCTCGCTTAAGTCCTCGATGAGTTGTTTCATGCCTTTTCGTATTTCCAGTACATGATCAGGCCATACACGATGTGAAAAACCCCAAAGCCCAGGGCCCAGATCTCGAGCCCATAGCCGATGTTGAAACAGCCGAAAAGCCCCAAAGCTACTTGCAAGTAACCCAGAGTCTTGATGTCATTCAGGGTGAATTTGCTGGCATTGACCAGTCCCAAACCGTAAAAAATGAGGGTAGAAGGTGCTACCAAGCCAATTTCGTGGTGGTACAGCAAAGCCAGTACAAAAACCCCTCCAGTAATCAGCGGTACGGCCAAACTTACACTCAGTCGGCGAGCCAGTGGATCCCATAGCGATTGGCCACTGCGATTGGCCTTGCGGCGGGTGAAGTAAAAGGCTGAAACCAATGCCCCAATAAACACCAACACCGCGTCGAGCAGGAAAAACTGCCAGGCTTTCAGCCCCCAACGCTCCAGCAAATAAAGCTTGGAGTAGCTTACCAAGCTGTCAAATCGGCCCATGTACAAAGCACCTACAAATGCTCCTGCCAAAGCAAACAAGCCAGCACTCACCCCTGACAATCCACTCAAGGAGATGAACCTGGAAGATCGCTCCATTAATGCCCGGATGTCCTGCAATGCTTCCAGAGATGATTGGTGTTGTTGCGTCATAAAGAAGTACTTTGAAAAACAAAGTTAATGAGACTTTTTGAGCTTGTCAAGTAAAAAGGCTTTTTTTAGTTGAAATGTTGAAGGGTTGAAAAGTTGAAAAGAGGGGACAGCAACAAAAAAATGGTCCAGTGGTCTCTCATTTAGACCACTGAACCATTTTTTATGCTTCGAACACTAAAGAAGTAGTCGAGGAGAAAAAAGCGATTGAAAATCTGGACCCCAATCAGCGCCCCTCTTTTCAACTCTTTAACATTTCAACCCTTCAACTAAACTTACTTGTCGTCGCCGAAGAAAGATAAAATGCGATCAGCCAATTCCAAACCGATGTTGGTTTGGGCTTCCATGGTTGAAGCACCAATGTGAGGCGTCATAGAGATGCGAGGGTGGTTGAGAATTTCGGCACGCGGCTTGGGTTCAAAGTCGAACACGTCCAGGCCAGCGCCGAATACTTTGCGGCTTTCCAAGGCTTCGAGGAGGGCCACTTCGTCCACGATGCCACCACGAGAAGTATTGATCAGGCAAACGCCTTTTTTCATTTTGGCAAATTCTTCGCGGCCAATGAGGGGCTTGTCGCCGCTGAAAGGTACGTGCAAAGTGATGAAATCTGCCTTGGCCAAGAGGGTGTCCATCGAAACGGTTTCGACTTTAATGGCCATGCTCACGTTGTTGCTGTTGTAAGGCTTGATTTCGATGATGGCCTCGTCCACATAGGGGTCCATCGCCAATATATTCATGCCCATGCCGATGCCAATGCGGGCTGCCTCCTGGCCAATGCGACCAAAACCAACCACGCCCAAAGTGCGGCCACGCACCTGGATGCCTTCGGAGTAAATTTTCTTCAATTTGTCATACTCGCTGTCGCCTTTCACAGGCATGGCGCGGTTCGATTCGTGCAGGAAACGAGACAAAGAGAACATGTGGGCAAAAGCCAACTCTGCCACTGACTGTGAAGAAGCTGCGGGCGTGTTGAATACGGTGATGCCTTTGGAGCGGGCGTGTTCGGTGTCAACGTTGTCCAATCCCACTCCACCACGGGCAATGATTTTCAGGTTAAGGCCCGCATCAATTACCGCTTTGGTAACTTTGGTGGCGCTGCGCACGATGAGTACATCATACTCACCGATCTTGGAGGGCAATTCATCCTGTGGGATCCGGGTGGTTTCTACTTCGTAGCCCGCTTCTTCAAGCAAGGTTTGACCATCCGGGTGAATGCCATCGTTGGCAAGAATCTTAATCATTTTGCAGGCGTTTTTGTTTGGGTGCTTGCAAAATTGAAGCAGCGAAACCGCTACCCAATTTTCCGATACAAGCGATAAATGTTCGTAACAACGAAGGTTCGTCAAAAAACATCACCATCGTATTACATGCTCTTCTTCAAAAAGTACTTGTTTGATGAGGGATCATGAAAAACATTACCCGCCTCAACAAAAAAGCATTGCAAAGAAACGTAATTGCAGTTAGTTTTTAAGCAGTTGCGACACAAAATCTTGTTTGGTGTCGTCGCACAGGGTCCTTTAGTCTTGTTGAAAGCACCTGGAAAGGGTTTACAAGCTTTCCACGGTCCGATTGACCATTTCAAAAATGGCCAGGGCCAAAAGAATCGCCTCCTCTTCTTTTGTTAAATCGTTGCGCACAAAATCAAAGCATCGCTGGCTCAATACATCTTTCGCATTGCTTTGCGGGCGTATGATATTGCCCACGGCCTTGCCTTGGATGCTCAGGGGCATTTTGTCAGGATTGGTTTTATCGAGTTGGGCGATCATTTTCTGGCTGCGACTGCCGATCAGGATCCCTGATTCGTATTGGTAAACCCCTACGGCCTGTTCATCAATGACCAAATTGGCGTCTTTACCTTTGATCCAGAAATAGTATTCGTGGTGGTAGGTTTTGGCAAAAAGGAGTGAGTCGCGACTGTTTGAAAGGTACTTGCGGTAGTGGTAAACTACTGCGGGCTCTTCAAAGATAGTCACAAAAGTACCGCGCACATTGTTGGTGATTTTCTTCTTGACCGTGCGATCTACCTGACGAGTTGAAAGGACTTCCAAGTCTTCCGTGCGCAGGGGAGCCAGGTCCTGGGCACTGTTCAAGACCTCCTCTCGAATTTGCTTCAGGTCTTCGAGGATTTTTTTATGATTGGGTCGAAAATTGACCAAGCTACGGGTGAACAAATAAAACCCCGTGCCTGCCATGACCAATGCTGAAAGCGCTATGATGCCCATGTTTTTTTAATTAATATGCTCTACCCGATTGCCAGTCCACACTGATCCCATACTTTTCAGGGGCTTTCAATTGCTCCAATCGGGTTTGTAGTGCAATGTTATCCGCTTTGTTTAAGATGGCCAAATTAGCGGCCAGTATTTCGCTCAGTTCGTGCTGGATTCTTGTATTTTCTTCCCAAAAAGTGGCTTTCGGCAGTAAAATATCTTCCACGCAGCGGTTCTTGAGCAAAAAGTACTCGTTTTGGTAAATTGGATATTTGACGAGCAAAGTATCCCAATCTCGCAAGTGGGCCAGGTGAAATCCCCGACCTAAAAGACTGTGAGCACGTCCTGCATTCACTTCGATGCGGTATCGAGGTTGTAAATATTCTATGCTGTCTTGGGGGTACAAGCGGATTTGTGCTTGAAAAAATTGCTCATCTGCATCTCCCGTTGTTCGTTTTGCTTGTTGCCAACACCAACCATAATGAATGAAAAAAGCATAACGCTTGGGGTTTTCCAGCAATTCAGGCACCAGCCCCGGTACCAGTTCTTTTATCCAAAACAAATCAAGCAAGTAAGAAGTTTGCTGTTTGGCCTGGTTAAAATCAAAGTGCAATTGAATGGAATCGCGGAGTGCGCGTAATTGATGATAAGCGTTTAGCAGCTTTTGAGGATCACCAGCTTGCTCCCATTGTTTTTGCACTTGCTGCGCTTTTTTAGTAAGTGAGGCACCGAATGTGCTTTGGAATTGCCCATAAAGTTGGGTTTGGGCATCCTGGATTTTGGATTGCTGCTTGATACAAGCCGACAACAGCAGTCCCAGACACCATAAAATCAAAGTCGACCCTGCATTTTTCATAAAGGAATTGTAAAAGTTTCAAGGTAAGGCCTCTGTTGTAGCTGTGAAAGTTAGTGATTTTAAAAATTAGTATGTGCCTAGAAATACAAAAGGCCTACTCCAAACAATTTCAGAGCACGCCTTTTTTATTCTTTGTCTTCGGAGCAATTACTTCTTGTCCTTGAAATTACATGCGCAGATGGACTTTTTTAAAGAAGCTAATTCATGGGTATCGGCCTACTTCGGATAGCAGCTTTCGCAAAATAAGTAAATCTGGATTATTGAATTGGAGCAGTTTGATCGTTGCCTCTCCTATTTTAGTTTTTGCAATAATTTCTCCTTCGAGTGTAGTAAAATGTTCTTCCCAAATAGCTGTTCTGGGATTGAACAAAGGAATATACTCTTTTGAGCCTTCGAGAATAGTAACCAAATCTGATCCTTTGTGCTGATTGCAATGTGCGCAAGCATAAGCCAAATTGTCTAATTCGTCTGAACCTCCATGTTTTTGGGCAAATGATATGGTCTAGTCCAAAAGAAAGAAACATATCATCTTCATGCAAACGGCAATATTCACAGCGCCCATTCGCACGTTTGGCCACGATGGCCCTTTGAGATTTTGCAATTTTACTCATTTTGCAAGCAAAATCTGCGCCCTGGCTTTGGTCAAACTGATGAACAGGTCCAAGGCCAGGAAACGCTCTAATTCGCTAGCCTCTTCACTGGTAAGCAATCCCTCTTTTTTCTTATCCATCAATTCATCGACCCGATCCGACATTTGCTGGGGTGCCTTCAAGCCAATGACTTGCTGGGGGTTCATTCGAGCAATCAGCTCGGCAATATCGCTGAATATTTCTACAAGACTCATTGCTGTTGATTTTACCACAAGTTAAGCCAGCTTGTTGAAAGAATCAAGTGCTTTCGCTTATTGCGCCAAATCAGCTGGATTAGCATAAGCTTTTTGTTGGAGTTGATTGTTCACCAGTATTCTATTTTGCGTTCGCTGATAGTGGTTTTGGGGCCGGTTTCAATTCTTTTGATCCAGTTTTTGTGCTTATCGTAGGTGTATTGGTAGGTGGTTCGTTCTTCACCTTTATCATATATTTCCACTTGTTTTACTTTGTCTTTGTTTTTGTTGTACTCCCATTTGAACGAAAAATTATAACTTGAGTTTTCGTATGAAATATAACTACGGTGAATTAAAATATTTTTATCATATTATTGCTTTGTAGTTTCCTTTTTATTTCCAGATGGATCATATTTAGTGCATTCAATTTCATTCCCTTGCTTGTCATAAGTAAACTTCTCATTGGATAACAATTTACCTTGTCCATCATAAGAATTACCAACTGTAGGACGATGGTTTTTGAAGTTAGCGTAAACAGTTTTAGTTCCTAGCGCCCCTGTTTCGTAGTAAATAAGATGTTCAGTGCTATTTGAATTGTCATCGTACATGAATATGTGTTTATATTTTATTTGATTCGTTTTTGCATTTCTTTCAATCATTTCAGTCAATAATTGTTTAGAATTATAAGCATATAGGTAAACACGAGAATCATCTGCTACTGATTGGTCACTATACTCAGTAGTCCATTTTTTTAAACTACCGTTCTCTTCAAAAAAATGAGCCTCTTTATCAACCCACCCTCCATCTTTCTGAATCTCCCCAAACTTATCAACCCCATTAAACCTAGTTTCCTCTACAGACCGCACCTTACCTTTCAAATTCAAGGTCTCCCAATTGTTCTTATAATGCTGCAATTCATCCTTGCCTAAATTTTTGCAAGCCCGAAAAAGAAAAAGAATGGCAAGCAGTATTCCAAACACACCAAGGAGTAAAAAGGACCGGGTTTTTATCGATTATTATTTTTGAGGTGAAAAGAATTACCCAAGCAAAATAACATGAATATTGCAAAAAACACCTGGATAAGGACCAAAAACAAGATAAATTTTTGACAAAAAGCCCAAACCTGAAACCGAAATCCCATCTAAAATCGTGTAACCCTGGACTTCAGTCCGGGGACAAAACGCCTCCCCTGATCCCCATCTATCATCAATCCAACAGTTGCATCAATTGACTCTTGTCTTTGGAAAACGCTTCAGCCAGCGTCACGTTAGACAGGCCATGGCCTGTCTCTACAGGGCCAATGTGCGGGCTTTTTGGCGTAAATGTTGATTTTCAATGAATAAAAATGCACCAAAATACAAAAGGCCCACTCCGAATCTCGAAGCAGGCCTTTATTATTCTCTAATCCTAGCAGTAAAAACTACTCCTTGTCCTTGAAATCAAAAGTATTCAAAAAGCCCGTGTGGAAATTCCCTTTGCGGAAATTCTCATCTTTCATCAGTTTTTGATGGAAAGGCACGGTCGTTTTGATGCCTTCAATGATGAACTCATCTAGGGCGCGCTCCATTTTTAGGATACACTCCTCGCGGGTGCGGGCGCGGCAAATGAGTTTAGCGATCATCGAATCGTAGTAGGGTGGAATGGTATAACCCGCGTATACATGGGTATCCACACGCACTCCGTGGCCTTTTGAGCTGTGGAAAGAGGTGATCCTACCCGGGCTGGGGCGAAAATCATGGTTGGGATCTTCGGCGTTGATCCGGCACTCCATCGCGTGCATAGTGGGATAGCGATTGGGGCCAGTAATAGGCTCGCCAGCGGCAATTTTGATTTGCTCCTTGATCAGGTCAAAGTCGATTACTTCTTCGGTCACGGGGTGCTCCACCTGGATGCGGGTGTTCATCTCCATGAAGTAGAAGTTGCGGTATTTATCGACCAGAAATTCGATGGTACCCACGCCTTCATAGTTGATTGCTTCAGCGGCTTTTACAGCTGCATTGCCCATTGCTTCCCGCAATTCATCGGTCATGAATGGGGAAGGGCACTCTTCCACCAGTTTTTGGTGTCGGCGCTGGATGGAGCAGTCGCGTTCAGACAAGTGCACTACACGTCCATATTGGTCACCAGCCACCTGAAATTCAATGTGGCGCGGCTCCTCAATGTATTTTTCCATGTAGATGCCATCGTTACTGAAGGAAGCTTTGGCCTCCATGCGTGCGGTATTCCAGGCTGGCTCGAACTCTTCGTCCTTCCACACCACGCGCATCCCTTTGCCACCACCACCAGCGGTAGCTTTGAGGATAACAGGGTAGCCGATTTCCTTGGCGAGTTTCAAACCCGTTTCCACATCAGTAAGCAGGCCACCAGAGCCAGGCACTACGGGTACTCCAGCGGCGATCATGGTTTCTTTGGCGGTGATTTTATCCCCCATTTTCATGATCTGCTCAGGCGTAGGGCCGATGAATTTGATGCCATACTCGGCACAAACCTCAGCGAAATCAGCATTTTCAGCCAAAAAACCATAGCCTGGGTGTACCGCATCCGCATTGGTAATTTCTACGGCTGCCATGATGCGCTGGATGCTCAGGTACGATTCGGAAGAAGCGGGGGGGCCAATGCAAACCGCCTCATCAGCAAAACGCACGTGCAAGCTGTCGCGGTCGGCAGTGGAGTAAACAGCAACCGTTTTGATGCCCATTTCGCGGCAGGTGCGAATGATGCGCAAGGCAATTTCACCCCGGTTGGCGATGAGTATTTTGTTGAACATAGAATTGACGTTCCTACATAAATAGGCGTGATTGACTGCATTTTTATAGCTAAAAAGCAGCAATACCGCTGCAAATTAACCCTTAGGATCGATCAAGTAAAGCACTTGATCGTACTCCACTGGCGAACCATCTTCTATCAGCGCTTTGACCACAGTACCTGTGATGTCGGCTTCGATTTCGTTAAACAGCTTCATGGCTTCTACAATGCAAACCACCATTCCGGGGCTTACTTTGTCGCCAACTTTAACGAAAACAGGCTTGTCAGGGCCAGGTGAACGGTAGAAAGTACCCACGATTGGCGACTTGATGGCCACGTAACGGCTATCGTCACTAGCAGCGGTAGCTGTAGCAGCAGGCGTGACGGCGGGGGCAGTTGCCGCAGGAGCAGGAGCCGCCGCAAAAGGGGCCGCCGCAGGAACAGCAGATGGCGCCGTAGTGACCTGAGTAGGCACGCCAGAGAGCACCACTTGTTGGCCTTGGTTATAGTGTTTCCCACGAACAGTGAGGCGAAAATCACCTTCCCGCATCGAAAATTCAGAAAACTCGAGGCGACTGATCAGTTTGAGCAATTCTTGTAAATCCTTAGCATCCATGAATACAGATTTGTTGGAACCTGAAAAAGTTAGGATAATGGGCTGTGTGGAGGGAAAGTTGAAGGGTTGAAAGGCTGAAATGTTGAAAAGAACAGATCACTTGCCTATGCATATTTTGATTCAATGAATCGACAATGGCTCAACGCTTTTACATACTATGCCAAACAGCTGTTTTTTTTCGTACGAAAGGTACAAAGAGAATCGAATTTGAAAAGGCAAAATATTTTTGATCCTTCCAAGCCAAGAGCCTCCAAGCACAAGGCCCTGTTTCAAAAAAGTGAAAGAGGGCCTTGTGCTTGAAAAGACTAATTTAATCAACGCTTGATGCGCTCCAGGTATGCACCCGTAGACACGTCAATTTTGATCAGGTCACCTTCGTTGATGAACAGCGGTACGCGTACATCAGCACCAGTTTCCACCTTGGCAGGCTTCAGTGTGTTGGTGGCGGTATCACCTTTCAAACCTGGTTCGGTGTAAGTCACTTCCAGGATGATGTTTTGAGGCATCTCTAGGGTGAGCGGAGTGTTTTTTGCTGCGTGGAACAGGATGTCAACTTCAGTGCCTTCTTTGAGCAGTTTCGGGCTTTCGATGAAGTCTTCGTCCATCGTGATTTGCTCGTAATCTTCGTTGTTCATGAAGTTGTAGCCCGTTTCATCCTGGTACAGGTACTGAAATTTACGGCGCTCAACCCGCACTTCATCCAATTTAGTGCCCGATGGGAAAGTGTTTTCCAACACCCGGCCATCCGCTACACTCTTCAACTTGGTCCGTACAAACGCAGCACCACGGGCCGGTTTTACGTGTTGGAATTCAATGATGGCAAAAATGTCATTGTTCCACTCGATGCACATTCCTTTGCGGATATCAGAAGTACTTGCCATGTCGGTTTATTGCTTTAAAGACTGGTTTTTAAAAAGATGCGCGAAGATAGGTAAAGTGTTTTGAAATTTTCCACATCCGTGCAATCAATATGCCCATTTCAGCCAGATCGAGCCCCAAGTGAAGCCCCCGCCAAAGGCTGTGAGGATCACATTGTCGCCTTTTTTGAGCTGCGATTCCCACTCCCACAAGCACAGCGGAATGGTACCGGAAGTGGTGTTTCCATACTTGTGGATGTTGATCATTACTTTTTCGAGGGGGAAATCGGCCATGCTCGACACCGTCTCAATGATGCGGCGATTGGCCTGGTGTGGTGCCAACCAAGCGATGTCATCAGCGCTGAGATTATTGCGCTCCATGATCTTTTTCACCACGTCCGACATGCCTGATACAGCGGCTTTGAACACTGGCTGGCCATTTTGATAGATGAAGTGATCACCAGCAGCCACTGTTGCTGCAGTAGGAGGATAGCGTGATCCCCCCGCTTTTTGGTACAAGTAATTTTGGCCTGAGCCATCACTTTTTAGGATGGAATCCATGATGCCAATGCCCTCCGTGCTGGGTTCGAGCAAAACCGCACCTCCACCGTCACCAAACAGGATGCAGGTGCTGCGGTCGGTGTAGTCCACGATCGAAGACATCTTGTCAGCCCCCACCACGATTACTTTCTTGTGTGTACCCGACTCTACAAACTTTGAGGCCGTCACCAAAGCAAAAATAAAGCCTGAGCAAGCCGCATTGAGGTCGTAGCAAAAAGCATTGCGAATATCCAGGGCATCGGCAATGATGTTAGCGGTATCCGGAAAATGCATATCGCCAGTGACGGTGGCACAAATCAGCATGTCCACATCTTCCGCCCGGGTATTGGTTTTTTCTAAAAGCCCTTTAACCGCTTGGATGCCGATGTGCGAAGTACCCATCGCCTCGCCTTTTAGAATATGTCGTTCTTTGATGCCAGTGCGAGAGACAATCCACTCGTCATTGGTCTCTACCATTTTTTCCAGGTCTTTGTTGGTCAGCACATCGGCTGGTACCCAGGCATGAATGCCAGTAATCGCCGCTTGTAGTTTAGACATATAGCATTGATTTTGGCTTGTTTATGGATCATCTTTGGCTTAGAAATTAAGTCCAAAAGCTCCTCAAGCCGTTTTTTGCGTTGCAAAATTACCAATAATTTGCGCTTGTACAAGTAATTCCAGTAGACATCAAAGGCAGGGCTAATGTGAAGCCTGGTGATGAGTTCGATTTTTGAACAGCAGACCTGAGTTTCTGGTAAACTCTAAAAAATGGTATTTTGACCCCCTAATCAATAATGGTTCTTGGCAAAACTGCCTTGAGTCCCAAACCTATCGTCCACATCCAAAACACCACCAATCATGAAAACACCAGCCATCCTGCTGTTGCTCTGTCTCTCCGCTGCATTTTTAGTGGCCCAAAATACTGCCAAATTGGGCACCAAAATCAAAATCGAAACGGGCCTAATCGAAGGCCTGAAAAATGCCAAAGGCGATTTGCACATCTACAAAGGCATCCCTTTTGCCAAGCCTCCGGTTGGTGAGCTGCGCTGGAAAGCACCGCAAGCCCTGGAGAAATGGTCAGGTGTTAAAACTTGTACCAATTTTGGTGCCAGCCCGATGCAGGGTAGTCCGCAACCTTTTTTTTGCTGGTCTGAGCCTTTTTTGATTCCCGCAGAACCGATCAGCGAGGATTGTTTGTACCTCAATGTATGGACTGGGGCCAAAAAAAGCAGCGAAAAACGGGCGGTTTTGGTCTACATTTATGGCGGTGGTTTCATGAGTGGTGGCAGCGCATGCCCGATTTACGACGGCGAAGCGATGGCCCAAAAAGGGGTGGTTTTTGTAAGCATCAACTACCGGGTAGGCAACTTTGGTTTTTTCACCCATCCCGAATTGTCGCAGGAAGCAGCTTCCAAAACATCTGGCAATTACGCCCTGCTCGACATGATTGCAGCCTTGCAATGGATCCAAAAAAACATTGCCCAATTCGGTGGCGACCCCCAGCAAGTAACCATTGCGGGGCAGTCGGCAGGGGCTTTTGGCATCAATTTCTTGTGTGCTTCGCCCTTGACCAAGGGCTTGTTCCAGCGGGCCATCGCCCAAAGTGGAGGTAGTTTTTACGAAAGCCCCTTGCGCCGCAATACTACGTTGAAAGAAGCGGAAGAACGTGGTTTGCAATTTGCCAAAAACCTGAATTGCCAGTCCTTGGTTGAATTGCGCAAGCAACCCGCCGCAAGTATTTTGAAGGCTCAAGGTGGTTTTGGTCCCGTGCTTGACGGCCATGTTTTGCCTGAAAAAATCATGGACACCTACCTTGCCAATCGCCAAAATGATGTGCCCATCCTGCTAGGCTGGAACGCCGACGACGTAGTAATGGTGCCTCCGCCGAGCAGCCCAGAGGTTCATCGCACCCTGATGCAAACGCGCTATGGAAATCTTGCCAATGAAGCCCTTAGCGCTTACCCTGCCAATAATCCCGAGCAAATCAAAGCCGCCCAATTGGCCATGGGGCGCGATGAAACCTTTGGCACCCAAGTGTACGCCTGGGCCAAAATCCAGGCCAGCAAGGGCAAATCGCCAGTTTACCTGTACAATTTCAACCGCAAACTGCCCTTCGCCAAACCTGAAGAGGACTTCGGAGCCTTTCACTCTGGCGAGATCGTGTATGCCTATCAAAACCTCCATACCATCAATCGCCCCTGGCAGCCTGCAGATCATCAACTGGCAGCAACGATGTCGACTTATTGGACCAATTTTGCAAAAACGGGTAATCCCAATGGAAAAGGTCTACCCATTTGGAGTCCGTATAAGGTGGACAGCGAGCAAGTGATGATTTTGGACGAAAAATGCCAATCGGTAGTCTTTCCTGGTAAAGCGCAAATGGCATTTTGGGAAAAAATTTATGCCCGGTAGAAGCGATTTTACAGCTCGAGGGTGTTTTAAAACAGTTTCTAAACCAATCTCAGGGCTAGTCCTTATCTTTGATCCATGAAAAACTTACCACTAGGCATTCAGCATTTTGATCAATTGATTTCACGAGGAGCTATCTACGTGGACAAAACCCCTTTGATTTGTGAGATGCTCAACCAGTATCAGGCTGTTTTTCTAGCCCGCCCCCGCCGTTTTGGCAAGTCTTTGCTTTTGTCCACCATTGCCCAGTTGTTTGCTGGGCGGAAAGACTTGTTCCAAGGTCTTTGGGCGGAGAACAACTGGGATTGGAATCGGGTGCATCCGGTGATCCATTTTTACATGGACCTTACGGGGTTCCAAGACCTGGGCTTAAACCTAGGCTTGATGCAACACCTGGACGGTATTGCGAGTAAAGATGGATTGACTTTGAGCGCTGAAACGCCTGGCCTGCGCTTGAAAGAATTGATTGAAAAGTTACACGAAAAATACGGGAAAAGAGTCGTGATGTTGGTGGATGAATACGACAAACCCATTGTGGACGTCCTTACCCAACCCGAACAGGCGGAAGAAAACCGCAAGATTTTAGGTGATTTTTATGGTGTACTCAAACCGATTGGCGACAAGCTGGAGTTTTTGATGCTCACGGGCATTTCCAAATTTAGCCAGGTAAGTGTATTCTCCAAGCTCAATCAACTGGAGGACATTAGTCTGGTTAGTCATTGTTCGACTTTATTGGGCTATACCGAAACAGAATTGACCCAGTATTTTGATGATTATTTGGCGCGAGCGCGGCAAGAACTGGGCTATGAATCAGATGCTTTTGCCGCTCAGATCAAACATTGGTACAATGGTTATTCCTGGGATGCTAAAAATCTGGTGTATAACCCGGTTTCGTTCATGCGTTTCTTGCGCGACCGTCGTTTTAGCAACTACTGGTTTGCTACGGCTACACCTGGCTTTTTGATCGAACAATTGCGGCAGAGGGCCTTTTACAACATTGATGAACTGGAAGTATCTGAAGAAGTTTTTGAAAGCTATACCTTGCAAAACCTAGATGTGAGGGTGCTGCTGTTCCAAACTGGCTACCTGACCATCAAGTCAATTTTAAGACACAATACCTACGTTTTAGGCTACCCCAACTACGAGGTCGAATCTTCTTTGACCCGCCATTTGATGAGTGCGGTGGGCCATTTGGACAGTACCGTGCCGGGCCCTACCGTGTTTCGCTTAAGAGAAGCTTTTTATCAAAACGACCTGGAGAAGGCCATCTCGATCATCAACACCCTTTTTGAGAACATCCCCGGCACCCTGAATCGCAAGAAGGTAGAAGCGGATTACCACGCCATGCTCTACCTGGTCTTCAAGTACATGGGCCTGGAGGCTGATGCAGAAGTACCTGGCCTGCGGGGCCGCTCGGATGCGGTGCTCAAAACGCCAAGCCATGTTTATGTGATCGAGTTCAAACTGGACCAAAGTGCCCGCGCCGCCCTGGATTACCTGCGTGAGAAAGGCTACGCCGAAAAACATCGGTATGATGGGCGGCCAGTGCTGCTGTTGGGGATCAATTTTAGTCGGAAGAAGAGGGTAGTGGATGATTGGGTGGTGGAGGGACTGTAACAAGATCGAGTAAAAAAACTACTCATTCTATCTATAAAAATATACCCTCCTCTGTTTTTTTCTCGCCTCCTTTGCCTTAACTTTGCGGGCGCATCCATTCATCCCAAAACCAAAGCGCACATGATCGAAGCGCTGATTTCGTCCAAAACCCGCATCAAATTGCTGTTGAAATTTTTTCTCAACAGCGACACTACCGCCTATTTGCGTGGGCTGGAGGCGGAATTTGGCGAATCCAGCAATGCCATTCGCTTGGAATTGAACAAGCTGGAAAACGCTGGGATGCTGCTGACCGAGCAAATCGGCAATAAAAAACTCTTCCGGGCCAACACTGGCCATCCCTTGTTTCGGGAAATCAACAACATTGTGATCAAGCACCTGGGTTTGGATCAGGTCATCGAGCAGGTAGCCCAGCGTTTGGGCGACCTGGAGCAGGTTTTTCTGACGGGCGACTTCGCACAAGGCAGCGATGGGCCAATCATTGACCTCATCTTACTGGGCGAAGTGGACAGGGCTTATCTTTTGCAATTGGTGGAAAAAACCGAAAAACTGGTCAAACGCAAAATCCGCTACCTCATTTGTGAATCACAGGAATTTGAGACCCAGATCAAACCCCAATTGGACGACAAACCCCTGCTCCTTTGGTCGCGGGACGAAAATAAAATGTGATGCAGAAGGACGTAATCATCATCGGCGGAGGAATCGTTGGCCTGGCTACTGCCTGGCGGCTGCTGGAAGCACGCCCGGAGCTGAGCATCACCGTCCTCGAAAAAGAGCAGGACATCGCCGCCCACCAAACTGGGCACAACAGCGGCGTCATCCATTCTGGTATCTACTATCGACCAGGCACCTTGCGGGCGCGAAACTGCCGCGAAGGTTATGCCGAGCTCTTGCAATTTTGCCAAAAACACGAGATCGCGCACGAGATCTGTGGCAAGGTCATCGTAGCCACCCGACCGGAAGAACTACCCCAGTTGGATAAAATCATGGACCACGGTTGGCGCAATGGCCTGATCGGCATTCGCCGCATTGGTCCCGAAGAAACCCGCGAAAAAGAACCCCATGTGCAAGCCCTGGAGTCGATCTGGGTGCCACAGGCGGGCATCATCAAGTACCGTCGGGTAGCCGAAACTTATGTCAAACTCCTGCGAGCAGGTGGTGCCGAAGTCAGAACGGGTTTCAAAGTGGTCAATATCCTGCGCAAGGGTGGCGAAATCATCGCCCAAAGCGAAAAAGACGAAGTGCGAGGCCGAATTTTGGTCAATTGTGCGGGCTTGTATTCTGACAAAGTAGCCCAAATGACGGGTCAAAACCTCGACGGCATTCAAATTCTCCCCTTTCGCGGAGAGTATTATGTGCTGAAAAAAGAAAAACAATACCTGGTCAATAACCTAATTTACCCCACACCCAATCCCAACTTTCCTTTCTTGGGGGTGCATTTTACCCGCATGATCGAAGGGGGGATTGAAGCTGGCCCCAACGCCGTTTTGGCCTTCCGCCGCGAAGGATACAGCCGTTGGGATTGGCAAGTAGGCGAGTTGATGGAAACTTTGGCGCATCCTGGTTTCCGACAATTAGCCGTTAAACATTGGCGCGAAGGCATGGATGAGATGCAACGTTCGTTTTTCAAAAGTGCTTTTGTCAAAGCCTTGCAAAAACTAGTGCCAGCAGTACAGGCCGATGACCTGGAACGCGGCGGCGCTGGTGTGCGTGCCATGGCCTGCGACCGAGAAGGCAAGCTGATCGACGAGTTTTTGATCCTCGAAAACGACCGGGTAGTCAATGTGTGCAATGCCCCTTCGCCAGCGGCAACTGCTTCATTGGCCATCGGCAAAACGATTGCTGAGCGTACTTTGAGCAAACTATAGACCTCAAAATGTAAACCACGAACCACCCGTATCCAAAGTTTTATGGAAAAAATACAAATGGTTGACCTCAAACGACAGTACCTGCGCCTCAAAGACGAGATCGACGCAGGTATTCATGCCGTTTTGGACAATACCGCTTACATCAACGGCCCACAAGTCAAAGCTTTTCAAGAACACCTGGAAAAATACCTGGGCGTAAAAGCCGTGATTCCTTGTGCCAATGGTACCGATGCCTTGCAAATTGCGATGATGGCCCTGGACCTCAAGCCCGGAGACGAGGTCATCGTGCCCGCCTTCACCTATGTGGCCACCGCTGAAGTAATCGCTCTGCTCGGACTCACCCCAGTGATGGTTGATGTAGATTACGATACCTTCAACGTGACGGTAGGTCAGATCGCCGCAGCGATTACCCCCCGCACCAAGGCTATTGTGCCCGTCAATCTTTTTGGCCAAAGCTGCGACTTGGAGCCCATCATGGCCCTGGCCAGAGAACAAGGCATCTGGGTAATTGAAGACAATGCCCAGGCCATCGGTGCCGATTTTACCTTCAACAATGGTACAAGCGTCAAAACCGGAGCCATCGGCCACATTGGCTGTACCTCGTTTTACCCTTCCAAAAACCTGGGCGCTTACGGCGACGGAGGTGCCATTTATACCAACGACGAAAACCTGGCCGCCAAAATGCGCATGATCGCCAATCACGGCCAAGTGAGGCGTTATTACCACGATGTAGTAGGTGTCAATTCACGTTTGGACGGCATTCAAGCGGCGATTTTGAACGTAAAATTGGCCCGTTTGGACGAATTTGCTGCGGCCCGCCAGAAAGCTGCGACTTTTTACGACGCGCAACTGGCGGGTATTCCAGACTTGCTTCTGCCTAAAACCCACCCCAAATCCACCCACGTTTATCACCAATATACCTTACGGGTGAAAAATGGCAAACGGGGCGCTTTGGAAACGCATTTGCAGCAAGCCGGAATCCCCAGCATGATTTATTATCCAGTTCCACTTTATAACCAGGAGGCATTCAAAGCGAGCACTACACCGAAAGCCCTGCCCGTAACCGAGCAGTTGTGTGAGGAAGTTTTGTCTTTGCCGATGCACACGGAGTTGGATGATGAGCAACTGAGTTACATCGTAAAAACCATCCAGAATTTCTTTGCTTAAACCCAGCTAATTTCCACCCAAAAACCATCAAGTGTACCAAAAACTGTTGAACAAATCATTGAAAATCTCGGTCCTGGGCCTTGGCTATGTGGGTTTGCCCCTGGCTTTGGCTTTGGCGAAGCGTTTTTCGGTGATTGGTTTCGACATCAACCACGAGCGCATCCGCCTCATGCAGGCGGGAGTTGACCCGGCCAAGGAACTCTTACCGGATGATTTTGAGGGGGTGGACATCCTGTTTACCGCCGAGGAAGCTGATTTGGGAAAAGCCCATTTCCACATCGTGGCCGTACCAACCCCAATTGACGAGCACAAAAACCCCGACTTAGGGCCGCTGCTATTGGCCGCAAAGGTTTTATCCAAGGTGCTGAAAAAGGGTGATTTTGTAGTCTTGGAATCCACGGTATATCCAGGGTGCATGGAGGAGGATTTTTTACCCGTTTTGGAAAAAAACACGGGCTTAAAAGCAGGAATCGACTTCAAATACGGCTATTCCCCTGAACGCATCAACCCCGGCGACCGCGAGCACCGCCTCGAAAAAATCCTAAAGGTGGTATCGGGCAACGACGCTGAAGCTTTAGCAGAAATCAGCGCAGTTTATGCAGCGGTGATCGAAGCGGGAGTTTACGAGGCCAGTAGTGTGAAGGTTGCAGAGGCAGCCAAGGTGATCGAAAATACCCAGCGCGACCTCAATATCGCGTTCATGAACGAGTTGGCGATCATTTTTGACCAAATGGGCATTTCTACCCGCGAGGTTTTGGCCGCTGCGGGCACCAAGTGGAATTTTTTGCCCTTTCGGCCCGGCTTGGTTGGGGGACATTGCATTGGCGTGGACCCCTATTACTTGTTGCACAAAGCCGTGGAAATTGGTTACAATCCACAAGTGATCACCAGTGGCCGCAAGATCAACGACGAGATGCCCGCTTATATCGCCAAACGCCTGGTTCAAATGCTGATTCAAGCCGGAAAAAATCCTGGGCATTGCAAAGTGTTGGTGATGGGCTTGACTTTTAAGGAAAATGTGAGCGATATTCGCAATTCCAAGGTGGCAGACCTCATCGCTGAATTGAATGAATTTTCGCTCAGTGTAGACGTCCACGATCCTTTGGCCTCGGCCCAGGATGTGGAAAAAGAATACGGCCTGACCCTGATGGATCAACCCGGCGAGAACTACGATGCAGTAGTGCTAGCCGTTGCGCACAATGCTTATAAAAGTTTGGGTTTAAGCTTTTTTAGTAACTTGTCGCGTTCTGGAAGCATTCTGTTTGATTTGAAAGGCATTTTCCAGCCTCAAGAAGCAAAAGCGCTGGGAATGACTTATTGGAGCTTATAGACAAGGAGGCATGAATACCCAACTCGACCCAAATGAAGCACGCTGGTTTGCGGTTTACACCCGCTACAAACGCGAAAAACTGGTACACAAGCTACTGGACGAGAAAGGCATTGAAAGCTATTTGCCCTTGCAAAAAGTGACCCGCCGCTACCAACGCAAAATCAAACACTTACAGATCCCATTGCTCAATTGTTACGTTTTTACCCGCATCACCAAAATGGAGTATGTGCCCGTTTTGGAAACCCCCGATGTGTTCAATTTTGTGCGCTTCGCCAAAGAATTGATCGCCATCCCAGAGTCGGAAATCAACCTGATGCGCCGAGTAACAGGTGAAAAAGTGGACATCGAAGTCGACCAGGGCCTTTTTCACCTTGGCCGCGAGGTGGAGATCATCAAAGGCAGCCTGACGGGCTTGCGGGGAAAATTGATTGAAAGCAAAGGCCCGAAAAATTTCGTGGTCGAACTCGAAAACCTGGGTTATTCGCTGCGCATGGAGATTGCACCAGAATGGTTGTTTCCACTGCAACAAGCAGCGAAAGTATCAGGATAAATACTTTTTCAGACAGCACATGCTGTTGGAAAAAACCACAAAATGGCAGCAAAATGTACGGAAGGCCCTGCGACCTTTCGGCGGCGAAGCCGTGTCTAGTTGAAAAGTTGAGGGTTGAAATGTTGAAAAGAGTGGAGTTTTGCCTTCACAAAATTTAGTTTTGATTTCAAATGGCTAAAATACTGTTGACCGGGGCCGCCGGTTTCATTGGTTTTCATGTGGCAAAACGTTTACTTGAGCGCGGTGACCAGGTTTTGGGCCTGGATTCACTCAACGATTACTACGACGTTTCGCTCAAATACGCCCGACTTGCTTTGTGCGGGGTGGAGCAAAAAGACATCCAAGCAGGTTTCATCACCGAGGGTAGCAAGCCCGATTTCCGCTTCATCCAACTCAAACTGGAGGACAAAGCGGAACTGGATGAACTTTTTCAAAAAGAAAAATTTGACGCAGTCATCAATCTCGCCGCCCAGGCCGGGGTGCGTTACAGCCTCGTCAACCCACAGGCTTACATCAATAGCAACATTGTAGGCTTTGTCAACATCCTGGAGGCTTGTCGGCATTACAACATTGGTCACTTGGTATATGCCAGTAGTTCCAGTGTGTATGGGTTGAACGAAAAATTGCCCTTTTCCACCGCTGATAACGTGGATCACCCCATTTCGCTCTACGCCGCCAGTAAAAAGAGCAATGAGCTGATGGCCCATACTTACAGCCACTTGTTTGGTTTACCGACCACGGGGCTGCGTTTTTTTACTGCTTATGGCCCCTGGGGGCGGCCCGACATGGCCTTGTTTTTGTTTACGCAAAAAATCCTGGCAGGTACGCCTATTGACATCTACAACGAGGGGCAAATGCTGCGTGACTTTACCTATATTGATGACTTGGCCGAAGGGGTGATCCGGGTTTTGGACCAGCCGCCACCTGGCCAAAGCAACTGGAATGCCTTGGCACCCGACCCGGCCAGTTCCGCCGCGCCTTACCGCATTTTCAACATCGGCAACAATGAACCCGTGAAACTCATGGATTTTGTAGAAGCCATCGAAGCTGAACTGGGCAAAAAAGCCATCAAAAACCTGATGCCCTTGCAAGCTGGCGATGTACCCGCAACCTTCGCCGATGTAAGCCCTTTGCAACAAGCCGTGGGCTATCGCCCCAAAACCAGCGTGAAAGAAGGGATCGCTGCTTTTGTAAAATGGTACCGGGAGTATTATGGCGTTTAGTTGAAATGTTGAAGCGTTGTGGTACGACATAAAGCTTTGACCCATCGATGCGACATAAAGTTGTGACCTATCTTCACAGATCATTGACATAGGAAACTTCGGAGAAGTTACACGTTTGTAGCCAACAGCAAGCTAAGTGGGTTTGACTTCGGAGAAGTCTCACGTTAAAATAGTGTTGATAAAAAGTGCGCACTCAATTGTTTAGACCAAGCCTTTTCAAATTGCACCATAAAAAACTAAAAACCAATATGTTGCAATAACGTGAAACTTCTACGAAGTTCTCAAGTAATGAGATGCCACCAAGTGCTACAAACGTGAAACTTCTACGAAGTTTTCAGTAGATGTATCCTTCGAAGATGGAAGATTCTCCAAGGATCAACTGATGTATCTAAATTGTCAATTAACTGCTTACACAAGGGGTACAACTTTATGTCGTTTTAGGGGTTGAAACTTTATGTCGCACGACAAGCGTTGAAATGTTGAAAAGAGAGGCCATCAGTACCTCTCGTGTTACCTGATTAAGTCCATGATTGGCAAACTCAAAAACCTTTTCGCTGGTAATTCCGAGCGCCTGAATTTTTCGGTACTTGGCACCGATATGCACTCACATCTGATCCCAGGCATTGACGATGGAGCCAAAAACCTGGACCATAGCCTGGCCCTGCTGGAGACATTGAAAGGAATGGGCTACCAAAAAGTCGTGACCACGCCCCACATCAACTGGGAGCACTACCCCAATACCGCCGAAAAAATCCTGACGGGATTGTCGGAGGTCCAGGAAGCCGCAAAGGCCAGGGCATTGGACATCGAAATCAAAGCCGCAGCGGAATATTTCCTCGACGAGCACTTTGAGCAATTGTTGGAACAAAAAGCCCTTTTGCCCATCCATCAGAACTGGGTTTTGGTGGAGTTTTCCTTTTTTGGGGCCCATCCGCGAGCGGAGGAATGGTTGTTCAAAATGCAAACTTTCGGCTACCGCCCCATCTTGGCCCATCCGGAACGCTACTTGTATTACCGCGAAGACTGGTCAAAATACAGCCGCCTTTTGGACTTAGGTTGCACTTTTCAGCTCAACCTTTTGTCAATCTGTGGGTACTACGGCAATGAGGTGCGTAAAAATGCCGAATGGCTCTTGAAAAAAGGCGTAATTCAACTCTTGGGTACCGATTTGCACCACGAACGCCACGTAGAAAGCCTGCAAAATGGCTTGGCGAACAGCAATTTGCTGCAAGATTTACTAAAAAAAGACAGCTGGCTCAATACTGAGTTGGTTTGAATATGCCGATTTCCCAATACCGATTTAGCCCAAGTAACTGGACTTGGGTGTTGCTTTTTTGCCTGAGTATTTGCTCACTTGTAGGCAAGGCCCAAACCGACCCCAGGCTCCTACAAGCAGGGGAAATGGTGCGCACTGAGCTGCAACAACGCCAACTGGACGAAAAAGAAGTGCGTCGCAGGCTCGAAATGCGTGGCCTGAACGTGGACGCCCTGCGCCCGGAGCAATTGCCGCTTTTGCAAACCGAATTGGAGCGCGTGGTAAGAGAAATGGAAGCCGAAAAAGTACAGGCCCTGCAACGAAAGCGCCAAGACTCGCTCAAAAATCCGCGCCCGGTGGTCGATACTTTGGAGAAAAGCAAAGTAGATACGCTGAAAAAAATCGAACCCCAGGCTGAAAACCCCTTGAAAGCCATTTATGGCCACGCCTTGTTGCAAGCCAAAGATTGGCGGGTTTTCCAAGTCAGCAAAGACGCCAGTCCACCTGAGAGTTATGTTTTGGGGCCGGGCGACAAATTGAATGTCAATATTTTTGGGGCCTCACAAGCAGACTTGCAATTTGAACTCAACGAGGAAGGTTTCATTCAGCCCCAGAGCATGCCCAAGATTTTTCTCAAGGGCATGACCTTGCGCCAGGCCCGCGACTTGCTGCGCCAGCGCTTTGGCGCTTTTTACGTTTTCCGCACGGATCAGTTTTCGCTCAACCTGACCAGCACGCGCAACCTCACTGTCAGCATTTTTGGCGAAGTCAAGCGCAATGGCAGTTTCACCCTGCCCGCCAACAATACGGCCTTCAACGCCCTGGTTGCAGCGGGTGGCGTGAGTGAAATTGGCAGTGTGAGGCGCATTCAGCTGATCCGCGATGGAAAAATCACCGAGTTTGATTTGTACAAGGTTTTGCAAAGCCCGGCCTTGCAGTTCCAGTTTTTCCTGCAAAACAACGACGTCATTTACGTGCCCGTTGCCGAAAAAGTTGTAGGCATCAGGGGGGCCATTCAGCGGCCCATGCGCTACGAGTTGCTGGCCCAGGAAGAGCTCAAAACCTTGGTGCAGTATGCCGGGGGCTTGAGCCCTTTTGCCAGCAAAAACAACCTGCAAGTCCAGCGTTTCGCCAACGAACGCCAAAGTTTCATCGACGTCTCAATGGCGGATTTGGAAAAACAAAACCGCGATTTTGCCCTCCTGCCTGGCGATACAGTAAGTGTTCGCGCCATCCTGCGCCCCGCCGATAATTTTGTGGAGGTAGCAGGCGAGGTCGATTTTCCGGGCAAATATGAGCTCAGTCCACAATTGAGCCTTTTACAGGTCTTGAAGAAAGCCCAAATTCGCCCCGAAGCGCGGCGAGAAGCCATTTTTCTACTGCGCCAAAGGGCCGATCAAACGGTGGGCTTACAAAAAATTGACCTTGCCCCAATTGAAAAGGGCTTGGTGCCAGACCTCGCTTTGGCTTACCGCGACCGCATTTTGGTGTATGCCGAATCACAATTTGCCAATCGCTACATCTTAAAGGTAGAAGGTGCGGTGCGCAAGCCCCTCAGCGATACCATCGATACCCGCGATACCATCCGGGTCATGGACCTGCTGACCCTGGCGGGTGGCCTCAAACCGAACGCGGCTCCCTTTGCTTACCTCAAACGCAGCAACCCCGCCAACCTAAAAGAGACCAGTTTTTTGCGTATTGACCTCGCAAAGGCCAGTGCCGATCCCAAAAGTCCAGCCAATATCAGCCTGGCCCCCAACGACCATTTGTTGGTGTATGCCCGTGAGGAATTCAGCACCGAGGCCGACTTGCAAGTGATGGGAGCAGTGAACAAGCCCGGTAAGTTTGCTTACAGTACAGGCCTCAATATTCGTGACCTGATTATGCTGGCTGGTGGGCCAAAACTTGAAGCTGCCCTCAACCGCGTAGAAGTTTATCGCCTGGAGATCAAACCCAATGAATCGACCAGGGTTTTAGCCACTACCCTGGCCCTCGATCAAAACCTGGAAGTGCTCACCCCCGGCCAAGCGGGTTTTACCCTGGCTCCATTCGACCAGTTGGTGATCCGGCAAGTGCCCGATTTTGAGTTCCAAGAGCGCATTGAGTTACAGGGAAAAGTGCGTTACCCAGGGGTTTACGCCTTACTCAAAGCCAATGAACGGCTCAGTGAATTGATCACCCGATCTGGAGGCTTGAGCCCCGAAGCTTTTGCTGAAGGCGCGACCCTGTACCGCAGCAATGGCCGCATCGGCTACCAAATCATCAATTTGCAAGAAGCCCTGACCAAGCCAGGTACTTCGCTGGACCCAATCCTGCAAAATGGCGACATCGTGAGTGTCCCCCAACGCGAAAACCTGGTCAGCATTCGGGTCGAAGGCACCAACGCCCGCTTGGTATATCCCGATAGCCTTTTGAGCAATGGCTTGATCCACCTGGCTTACCAAGGCTCCAGAAGTGCCAAATGGTACATCAACAACTACGCCGGGGGCTTTGCGGAGGAGGCCAACCGCCGATCACTGCGCATCCAAAGCTCCAATGCCAAAATTGGTCGGACCGCCAAAATTTTGTTCTTCAACAAATACCCTAAAGTGGAAGAAGGGGCCCTGATTTCGCTGGAAAACGAAATTCCCAAGCCGCCCAAAGCCCCCGGTGAGCGCCGAAAATTCAACTGGCAAGAGTTTTTTGCCCAGCTTTCGGCAGTCGTTACCCTAGGCTTGTTGATCCGACAACTGCAATGAATCCGAGCAGCGAACAAGTCAGTTTGAAAAGCTTCTTGCTCAGCCTGGGCGCTTATGTGCAGGAATTGCGGCGACATTGGCTTTTGCTGTGCTTTTTGTTTTTAGCAGGTGCCGCTTTGGGTTTTGCCTATGCGGCCTGGCAAAAAGTAGGCTACCCCGCTGAGTTGAGTTTCATGGTCCGGGAGCAAAACAATGGCAACTTGGCGGGCTTAGGCTCTGTTTTGGGGCAACTGGGCATGTTAAACCCCGGCAGCAGCCAGGAGAACCCCTTCAAAGTAATGGAATTGGCGCGCTCGCGCAGCATTTTGCAAGGCGTGTTTTTGCAAAAAGGTAAGTTGAACGGGCAAAGCGATTTTTGGGGCAACCACTTGATCCGAACCTACGATTTGCCCAAAAAATGGGGCGATGATCCCCTCCTGGCCCAATTTTCTTTTCAACCCCAAAATGCAAACAGCCCTGCCAGCAACAAAGCCGTCCAAAAGCTGTGTCGTTTTTTGACTTTGGGACCCAACGCGCCTTTGCGGGTCAGTCACGATAAAAAATCGGGCATTTTTCGCATCCAGGTCAATACCCCGGCAGAGGATTTATCGATCAACCTCGCTAACCTACTTTACGCCAGCCTCAGCGAATTTTACATCCGCCAAAGCGTGAGCCAGTCGCAGCAAACCGTGGAAAACTTGCAAGCCCGGGCCGATTCCCTGCGCACCCAAATGAGTGGCCGCGAACGGACTGCCGCCCGCAGCCAAGACCGCAAACTGGGCCTCCTGACCCAAGAAGATCGCCTGCCCCAACTGCGGGCCAGCCGCGATGCCAGTATGTTGGGCCTGATGTATGCCGAAGTGCTCAAAAACCTGGAAGCCGCTACTTTCATGCTGAAAAATGCCACCCCCGTTTTTGTAGAAATTGACCGCCCCATCGCACCATTGGAGCCCCTGGAAAGTGGCAAGTTTAAGTGGGCTATCTTGGGTGGCATTGCGGCAGCATTTGTGGGTAAATTGGTTTTGTTGTTGCGCAAATTTCTGCGCGATGCTTTGGCATGAACTTGTTGAAGAACATCAGCTGGGCATTCATCGGCAACAGCATTTACCTGGGTAGCCAGTGGATGTTGCTGTTGCTGATTGGCCGGCTGGGATCGCCCGAAATGTTGGGGCAATATGTGTTCGGGCTCAGCATCGTAGCTCCGACCATCAGTGTGGCCCAAATGCAGCTGACCCAAATCCAGGTCAGCGATTTCAAGGGTGAATATGCCCTGGTCGATTATGTTTACCTGCGCTTGCTGCTCAATATCTTGGCTTTTGGCTTGGTTTTGGGCATTGGTTTTTTCGCTGCCTGGTCGGTCTCAAGTTTTGTTGCGCTCGTCTTGTTGTTGTTGGCCAAATTGATCGAATCCATGGGCGAGGTAGCTTTTGGCAGCTTGCAAGCCCGGGAAAAATTCGACACCCTCGCCCGTTTGCAAGTTTTACGCGGGGCTTTGGGTTTGCTTGCGGCATGGCTGGGCTTGGTTTCAGGGAGCGATTTGCACTTGGTCCTTTTGCTTTTCATGCTCGCTTCTACGCTTAGTTTTGGCGCGTGGGAATGGCCTGTTTTGAGCCCTTTTTTGCGGGAAAACCACCACTTCGACCGGGAAAAAATCAAAAAATTATTGCGTTTAGGCTTGCCTTTTGGCCTCAGCAATGGCTTGAACACAGTAGCGGCCAACGTATCGCGCTACTTCATTGCTTACCATTGGAACGACAAAGCCCTGGGCTTGTTCAGCGCCGCTGCGGCCCCGGCCAATTGGCTTTTGGTCGTCCCAAATGCCTTGAGCCAGGCCATCACCCCGCGTGCGGCCCGTTTGTTTCAGGAAAAAAGCTGGGCGGCTTACCTAAAATTATGCTTGGGGGCAACGGCGCTGGTCTTCCTCGTCCAGGCCTTTTTTTATGGCCTTTGTTGGCTGGCTGGCGATGAGCTCATGCGCTTGTTGTTTGGAAAAAAATACCAAGACCAAGGCCCCTTGCTCCAGCTTTTTGCGCTCAATGGCTTGATTGCAGCCTTGTCCACAGTGGGTTCTTTGAGCGTTTTGGTCAGCCGATCCTCTGGTTTGGCTTTGTTGAATACGGTTTTCTCATTGCTGACCCTGCTGTTTTTCAACTGGCTTTGGACGCCCAGCCGTGGAGCTTGGGGGGCGGCGAATGCGGAATTGCTCCGCACTGCTTTTTCCGCTGCCCTGTTTTTGGGAGCCACAATTTGGATTTTGAAAAAACACAAAAGCAAAGCCTGATGCAAGGGAATTGTGCGGTTTTGGTTTCCTCCTGCGATGCTTATGCTGACTTGTGGCTGCCTTATTTCACCCTATTCGAGAGGCACTGGAGCAGTTGCCCTTGGCCGTGTTACCTGATGAGCAATGAAAAAGATTTTGTTCATCCGGCTTTGAATGGGGTTTTAAAAACGAGTAAAACAGGCTCTTGGTCAGACAATATGCAGGAGGCTTTGCAAAAAATCGAAGCCCCATACTTGCTGTTCACCCTGGAGGATTTTTTCCTGCAAGCCAAGGTCAACAGCATTAAAATTGAAAAAGCACTCCATTTTGCCCAAAGCCATCAAGCCCATTGTGTGCGCCTGGTGCCCAACCCTGGACCCCAACAAGCATTGGAAAATGAATCAAGTTTTGGGATTTTAGTACCTGGCGCAGCCTACCGCGTGAGCACCCAAGCGGCCATTTGGCGGCGCGAAAGCCTACTGACCTTGCTGAAAGAAGGTGAAAGCATCTGGGAATTTGAGTTGAATGGCACCAAAAGGTCAGAAAGCCTCTTTTTCGATGGCTTTTATGGCAGCACCGGAACCTTGCTGCCCTATTTTCACCACGTAATCGAGCGGGGTAAGTGGTTTCCCTGGGAAAAATGGAAGTTCACAAGGCATGAGATTGGCTGTGAATTTGCCGCCCGGCCCAGCATGAGTTTTGGCGAAGCCGCGTGGTGGCTGTTGCGAAAATCGGTCTTGAAAGCTCGAAAATGGGCGAATTTTTGAAAGTTATCAATCCGTGTTTCAGTACGTATCTTTCTCTATCCAGGCAACAATTGCAAGTTCTGGTAAGCACGTTGCAAACGTGCGAAAACCTGGTGTTGGTCAGTAGACCCGACACCAGCACAATCCTGACTTGATGCTGGTTCCAGGTCTCTGACCGGAACCATCTTCCACGCGTTTGTAACGCGTAAACGGATATTTGACAGATTGAGAATTTACAAAACTTTGAACCAAAGACCCTTTTTTTCCTTCGTGATGCCCAGTTTCAACCGGGCCTACTGCATCGAAGCGAGTTTGAACAGCATCCTGATCCAAAAAGGATTGCCCCTGGAAATCTTGGTCATCGACGATGGCTCGACCGATGACACGGCCGCGTTGTTGAAAAAATACCAGCAGCCCAATTTTCACTACCACCGCATACCCGAAAATGGCGGCACCAACAACGCCAAAAACTTGGGCGCTGGCTTAGCCAAGGGCGAATGGCTGGTTTTTTTGGATTCCGATGACCTGCTGATGCCTGGTGGCCTGGAAAAAATGGCCGATTGCATTGGAAGTCACCCGGATGCTGATTTGTTCTTTTTTGCCTGCGAAAACCTGGATGGAAAGTTCACCAGTGAAAATCCTCGGTACAATGACTATTTGTCGTTTAAGGATTATTTGCGGGAAAAAGTTAAAGGAGAATACTTGCCTGTGGCACGGCGGGGAGTGTTCATCAAATATGGTTTTGCACCCCACAAACAAGGCGCGGAGGGCGTCACCTGGTTGTCGATTTTGAAAAAAAACCGGGCTTTTGTATCGAACCAAGTTTTGCGGCAGTACAATCACTTGGCTGCTGACCGCATCAGTGCAGCAGGAAAAAATACAGATTTGGCACGTTTGCGGCCCCATTTGTGGAATGGCAATTTGCGTTTGAGCCTGGCGCACGCACTTATGCTCAAAACCCACGGATTGGACCTTTTGCGGTACAGTCCAAAGCGGTTTTTATTGACCTTGGGTAAGGTTTTTTATTACCGGATGGCTTATTGGCTGGGGTAAATCTTAGGCTTCTTGCGAAGCCAGTATCCGTACTAGAAATGCGAATGCTACAAAGCTTGAGCTTCTTGCGAAGCGCGCTCGCTAGTGGAATTTCGAGGTCAGAATCATCACTTCGTTACACGTTTTGGCATTTAGGAAGGGGACATGCTTTGATAAAACTCAAGCATTAATTCCGCAAGAATATGGACAACTACTTTGTTTATTGTCCACTAGTGGGCTAAAAACCAAAATACCCGTCTATATTCTTGGTGATAATACTACCCCGTCGCGCCTTCATTATCGAGCCCTGTTAGACCGCGAAGCGGGCCAATTCTCTGATTCTTTCAAATTCTGGTTTAGAAAAAATTGGTCAACATCACGCAAGTAATTCTGGAATTCTGTAATCCTGCAAATTCTGATTTAGACAAAAAATCGCGTTATCGAATGCTACAAAGCGTGAGCTTCTTGCGAAGCCGGGACTATGATTGGTGCTGCCCAGATACATTAGGAATAAATGCCAACCCTGATCATTCAAACAAGCAAAACCGCTGACTCTTTCAGCCCAGTTTTATTGGGCGTCTTTGCGCTTTTCATCACGGGCTGGGATTTTTACCTGGGGGGCTTGCGGATTTTTGAAATGCTGGGCTTGGGGATGTTGTTGTTGGGTTTATTGGCTTACCCGCAGGTGCAATTGCAAAATACTAAAAAGGGCACCCTTCTGCTTTTAATCATCCTAGCCTACTGGCTGTTTGGATTGCTGAATGCCCTGGATTTCTTTTTCCAGGCCCCCAAGTTGAGCATCGAGGGCTTCCCCCACGATACTTTGGGCAAAAGGCTGAAATACATCGGTGGGGCTTTGCTCAGCATTGTCACTTTTGGTTTTTTTTACTTTTTCCCCTTGCAGCAAAGGCATTTGGCCCGGCTTTTAAATGGGTTGATCCTGTTTCACAGCCTTTTTTTGTTGCTGCAATGGCTGATTTACCAAAAAACGGGTTGGCTCCTGCACCCCAATCCGATCAACGAAGTCCGGTTTTTTTCGGCCATTTTTCGCCCCGGCGGCTTTTACCTGGAGCCAGCCACCTTTTGTTTCACTATGATGGCCTTGCTTTTTTTGAAAAATCGCTTGCTGCCATTTGGCTGGATTGATGGCTTGGGTTTGCTGGCTTGTCTGGCTACCTTGTCGTTTTGGGGTTTGGGCATGGTGTGCTTGTTTGGAGCTTATGTCTTGGTTTTTCGTTCGGCTTGGAAAGGGCCAATCTTAATCGGTGTTTTGTTCTTGTTGGGCTTGGTGGCTTGGCCTTTTTTGAAAAATCGCTACGCCGATTCGGTACAAGAGACGGCTTTTCAACTGGCCATCGTAGAACGCATCGCGCCCATCCTGAGTGGCGAAGACGGCTCGACCCAAGTGCGTTTTGCCAACAATTGGGAGCGCGGCTGGACTTGGGATTTGCACACCCTCATTGGGCACGGCGTCAACGGCGAGGCTTACGATACCGATGGGATTTATTACCGGGTGTTTTACATCTATGGCATTTTGGGCTGCCTTTTATTGGGCTTTGCGCTGTGTTTGGCCTGGCCAAAACAACAGTTTTTTTACCTCCTGTTTTGTTCGGCATTGATGCTTACGGCCTCAGGGGCATTGTCGAGTCAACTGGTGTATTGGGCCTGGTTGGGCTTGTTTTTTCGGCCATTTGAGCCCCCATCCGAGGGATGAAGAAAGGGCGCGTTTTTTTGCTCACGGTTTCGATGGGCAGCGGTGGGGCCGAGCGCCAAATGCTTTGGCTGAAAGGTGAACCCAGCCTGGAAATTGAAAAAATCATTTGCCTTTACCCCGGTAACGCTTATGGATTGCCGGATGAAGACCTGTTGGTTTTGAGCAAAAATCCGGTCACCCATCCCCTGTTTTGGGTCCTTCGTTTCCCTCTTTACCTCTGGAAATTGAGCCAGATCATTCAACGCGAGGACCGGGTTTTGAGTTTTTTGGAAATCGCTAACTTGCTCAATCTTCTACTGCGGGTTTGGAAAAAACACCAGGCAATCGTCAGCGTCCGAACTACTTTGGAGAGCCATTACGCTGGAAGTATTGCCAAGCGCGAGTTCTTAAAAATTTTGCGTTTTTTCTACCAAAAAGCACCACTGATTTGCAGTAACTCGGAAGGAGCTAGGCAAAACCTGATCAGCCTAGGGCTTGATCCTTCAAAAATAAAGACCATCCCCAATGCACATGATTTGGAAAAAATCCAGGACCAGGGCTCCGCAAGCCAAGAGGCGCATGGTTTTTTGACAAAAAACGAATTTCTACTGTGCAGTGGTCGCTTGCTGTGGCAAAAAGGCCACCAACAACTCCTGCACATTTTCACCCAAGTCAAAAAAAATAACCCGCAGCTCAAATTGGTCATCTTAGGCGAGGGCCCTTTACTCGGTACCTTGATGGAGCAAGCGCAAGATTTGGGTTTGAAAACTTACAATCTCCAAACTTCAGGGGTATGCCACGCAGATTACGATGCCTACTTTTTGGGTTTTCAGCAAAATCCACATTGGTTTACCAAGCACTGCACCCTGTTCGTTTTTCCCTCCTTGTACGAGGGTTCGCCCAATGCCTTGATCGAGGCAATGGCTTTAGGCGCGCCTTGCCTTTCAGCGGATTGCCCATCGGGGCCGCGTGAGATTTTGGCCCCAGAATTGAGCTTGAACGATACCATCGCATATCCACACCAAGGGGCATACGGCGTTTTACTGCCAGTCGTTGCAGCTGAAAAAATGGGGCAATGGACTCCAAACTTGCAAATCTGGGCTGAAACCATTGAGTTTTACTTGCAAGACACTGAAAAAAGAGCCCAAATCCGTAGCCAAAGCGCCGAAGCAGCCGCTCGTTTTGACCAAAATGAGGTGCTGAAAATTTGGCAAAAATTCCTGGATCTTGCTTGAGGAAGGTGATCGAAACAAAGCAGGATCGACACTTATGATGCAACTGCTGGATAGATGCTGGATGGGAATTTGGAGGGTCGCATTGTCCCCGGACTGAAGTCCAGGGTTACACGATGCAGGATGTGTTCTCGGGTTTTTGTGAAAAATTTGAGCGCATTAACACTTACTTGGCTTTGATAAAATACCCTGAGCAACTCTTTTCGATCAGCCCTGCAAAAACTTTAAACCACGCGGGCAAGTCGATCTTTTGCTTTCCCATCCCCGGCGAAAACCTGGACCCCGCTACGGTAAAATCCTTTGGGCAGGAGTGGCAAAAATTCCACCATTTCGCCGAGGTTGATTTGCAGGATTTTGGGCAAAAATATTTTCGTTTGTTGCATGAAGTCGATCTGCCAAAGGAGACTTTGGTCGCCGATTTTGGCTGCGGTTCCGGGCGGTGGACCCGTTTTTTTGCCCCGCAGGCTGGCCATGTTGTAGCCATCGACCCCAGCGCCGCCATTTTTGCAGCAGCGGAAGTTTTGCAAAAAATACCGAATATCAGCCTGGTAAACGCCTCCATTGAGCAACTGCCTTTTTTGGAAGAAACCTTTGATTTTGGCTTTTCCCTGGGGGTTTTGCACCACATTCCCGATACGCCCAAGGCCATGCGGGACTGTGTGAAAACGATCAAAAAAGGGGGCTTTTTTTTGTGCTACCTGTATTACAACCTGGACAACCGGGGCTGGGGTTTTCGGGCTTTGTTTGCTGGGGTTAACTTGCTGCGCAGGCTGATATCTAGTTTGCCCGCTGGAGCCAAACAGCTCATTTGCAATATTTTGGCACTTGGCGTTTACCTGCCATTGGTATCGCTCAGTCGTTTGGCCAAAAGCCTGGGAGTTGCTGCAAAAATTCGCGCCAAACTGCCTTTGAACGCTTACGAAAACAGCTCTTTTTACATCCTGCGCAACGATGCCCTCGACCGTTTTGGCACCCCGCTGGAGCAGCGTTTTTCCAAAATGGAGATTGAGAAAATGATGACAGTGGCTGGATTGACGGACATCCGCTTCTCGGATCAAGTCCCTTTTTGGTGCGCGATTGGCAAACGGAGTTTTTGATCAATGTGTCGCATCGCAGGCTTGATTGACCCCCAAACTTCAGCCGAAAAAGCGCGGCACTACGCCCTTGCCATGCGCGACAGCCTGGCCTATGGTGGTCCCGATGACGCGGGCATTTTCCAGGAAGGCCCGCTGTGCCTGGCGCACCGCCGCTTGTCGATCATTGACCTATCGGCAGCGGGGCACCAGCCGATGACTTGGGGAGATTGGGTCTTGGTGTTCAATGGCGAGATTTACAACTACCAAGAGATTCGGGCGGACTTGCAAAAACAAGGTTACGTTTTTACCAGCCAATCCGATTCTGAGGTCCTGGTCAAAGCATTTGACTGCTGGCACACCGAAGCCGTGAACCGCTTTCGGGGCATGTTTGCCTTTGCCCTTTGGAACAAAAAAAGCCAAAAGCTGCTGCTTTGCCGCGACCGGGTGGGGGCCAAACCCCTTTTTTGGTACCAGCACGAGGGCCTCTTGCTTTTCGCATCCGAACTCAAAGCTTTCCATGAGCATCCGGGGTTTGTGGCAAAAATTAGCCAGGCTGCGGTGTCGCTTTACCTGCAAACCGGGTACATCAAAGCCCCTTTTTGCATTTTTCAGCATACATATAAGGTAGAACCCGGTGGTTTTGTCGAAATCGACCTACAAGGCCAAGTCAGGCAGTGGAAGTATTGGGATGTGCGGCAGGTGTATGAAAACCAGCACCTTCACAAAGCCAGCGATTCCGACCTGATTAAACAGTGCGAAAAACTGCTGGAAGAATGTTTCCAGCTCCGCATGGTGGCCGATGTGCCAGTGGGTATGTTTTTGAGCGGGGGCATCGACTCGTCTTTGCTCACGGCGATTTTGCAAAAAAACAGCCCTCGTCCGCTCCATACTTTCAGCATCGGTTTTGAAGATATTCGGTACGACGAAGCGCCTTATGCCCGCGCCGTAGCCCAGCACTTGGGCACCGAGCATACCGAGCTTTATTGTACCGAAACTGATTTTAAAAGCATTGTGCCGCTTCTGCCGGAGATGCACGATGAGCCTTTCGGCGACAGTTCGGCGATTCCTACTTTTTTGGTTTCGCGTTTGGCAAGGGAAAAAGTAAAAGTATCGCTCTCGGCAGATGGGGGCGACGAGCTTTTTGCGGGCTACACCAAGTACCAGGCCAACGAAGCTTATTACCGCCGCCTGAGGCCCTTCCCCTTGGCTTTGCGCAAAATGGCGGCGCAGGCATTGGGGCAAATACCACCTGATTGGGTGGAAAAAACCTTGGAATGGATGCCCGGTGCGCCAAAATTGAAGGGCTTGCAGTGGCGCATGCCCAAGTTGTTGGGTGCTTTGGGTGCCCAAACGCCAGTCGATTTTCAAAACCTGGCTTCCTTGTACATCGTGCCTGCGGCTTTGCAAAAACTGCACCGTGCACCAGTAGAAGCCATCGCCAAGTCAGATTTTCAAGCACAAAAAGATGCCTGGTATGGCCTTTTTGGCGTCATTGACCTGGAAACTTACCTGCCAGGCGACATCATGACCAAGGTGGATCGCGCCACCATGCAAGTAGCCCTCGAAGGCCGCGAGCCTTTTTTGGACCATAAACTGATCGAATTTGCCCTGGCCCTACCCGACCACTTGAAAATGAGCGGAGGCAAAACCAAGTGGATCCTGCGGCAAATTTTGTACCAATACGTACCCCAGAACCTGATCGAGCGCCCCAAGATGGGATTTGCCATCCCGGTGCAAGAATGGTTGAAAAGTCACCTGCGCGAAGACCTTGAAAACCTGGCTCAAGACCCCCGGTTCGCCGAAACTTTTGCCCTGGACCAGGCGGAGTTGCAAAAGATCATCCGTGGTTTTTTGGCTCCACAAACCCGGCAAAGCCCGCATTTCGTGTGGTTTTTGTATGTGCTTTGGGCTTGGTATGAGCGGTGGATTAAGTGCTAGAGTCGGCACTTTTTGATGCAACTGCTGGATAGATTTCAGATGGAATTAAGGGGTGCTCTTTGACCCCGGACTGAAGTCCAGGGTTACACGATTTTAAATGTGTTTTCGGTTCCAAATCAGCGTTAGAATAATGCCTAAAACCGAAACGGAAGAACGAAATTCAACAGATTTCAACAAATCGCTGAAGCGAGTCCCTAAATCATGTGTCGTAGTATTTGAGCTAAAATAAAGTGGACATATTTGCTTTTGAGGTTTAGCAAAAAAAGAACACAACTTCCTTCCCGTCAGTTGCTTTTCTTTTTTCACTAAACCCAAATCCGCCCACTTTATTTTTTTACGCTCTCGTATCTTGTATGTCGTCTATCGTATGTCAAAGAAACAATCCGAATATACAAGAACCCAAATTGAACTGCCAACTGCCTCCATTAAAGTCCTCCGCATCATCAATCGCCTCAACCTGGGCGGCCCGACATACAATGCGGCCTACCTGAGCAAATACCTGGCCCCGGAGTTTGAAACCCTGCTACTGGCGGGGCAAAAAGATGATCACGAGGCCAGTTCGGAGTTTATTTTGCAAGAATTGGGTCTGCAAGCGCACTACATCCAAAACATGGAGCGTGGCCTCAACCCACAGAAAGACTGGGCTGCGTTTTGGGAAATCCGCCGGATTATCCAGGAGTTCAAGCCCGACATTGTGCATACCCACGCCGCCAAGGCTGGGGCTTTGGGCAGGTTAGCAGCTTGGTCGCTGGGCGTGCCAGTGATCGTCCATACTTTTCATGGGCACGTTTTTCACTCCTACTTTTCGGCCTGGAAAAGCAAATTGGCGGTTGGGGCGGAGTGGCTTTTGGCCAAAATATCGACCCAAATCATCGCGATCAGCCCTTTGCAACAGCGAGATATTTGTGAGCAGTTCAAGGTTGTAGAGGTGGGAAAATGCAAAATCGTAGCCAACGGGTTGGATTTGACCCCCTTTTACCAGGACCAAGAAAAAAAACGCCGGGCTTTTCGGGCCGAATTTCAACTAGAAGTCGATTGTGTAGCCATCGGCATCATTGGCCGCCTGGCTCCGATCAAAAACCATCGGCTGTTTTTGGAGGGCCTGAAATTGACCTTGGACCATTGCGCCGTCAAATTTCGCGCCTTCATCATCGGTGATGGCGAAACGAGGGCAGAAATTGAGGCTTTAGCAGCTAAATTGGGCATCGACTTTGAGACCGAAAAAAGCGAACCCAACTGTGCTCCACTGACCTTCACCTCCTGGCGCAAAGACATCGATGTGGTCAATGCTGGTCTTGACATCGTGGTGCTCACTTCACTCAATGAAGGCACGCCACTGAGCTTGATCGAGGCCCAGGCGGCGGGCAAAGCCATTCTCAGCACCCGTGTAGGTGGGGTGGCTGATGTGGTGATTGAAGATGAAACAGCCCTGCTTTGTGCGCAAGATTCCAACGATTTTTCGTTAAAACTGCGTCAATTGTTGCAAGATGCCGGGCTAAGGGCTAAATTGGGTAACAATGGAAGTACGCTGGCGGTCCAGCGCTTCAGTTACCAGCGTTTGGTACACGACATGGGGGCTTTGTACCGTCAGCTCTTGTCGATGCCCAACGCATGACCCCGATACTATGAGCACCCAACAAACCGAACTACGCATCCTTCAATTAGAGTTCAACGAAATTTCTCTGCCTGTCATTGAAGCCTTGGTAGCAAAGGGGGAATTGCCCCATTTCGCCAAAATTATGCGGGATTGGACTTACTTAACTACCCATTCCGAAACGGATTACGAGCTGCAAGAGCCTTGGATCCAGTGGGTCAGTGTACATACGGGCAAGGCTTTTGCCGAGCACCAAATCTTTCGACTGGGTGATGCCCACCAACTGAAGTCGCCACAGATTTGGGAAAGCCTGAGTCAAAAAGGCATCGAATCGGGCATCATTGGCAGCATGAATGCCATCCGGGGCAAAACCCAGGGTGGGGTGTTTTTTCCGGACCCCTGGGCTTTGAAAAATGAAGCTTTTCCGTCGAATTTACGCTCACTTTGGGCTTTGATCAGCGGCATGGTTCAGGCGCATGCCACCACCAAGATGGGCCTGCGCGACCTCTGGCAGGGCTTTACCAGCGTTTTGGGTTTGAACCTGCCTTTGGGGGTTTATGGAAAAATTGCACTCCAGTTTTTGCGGCAAAAAATCAATCCCCTGAGCAAGTGGAAACTGGCAGGAATTTTTGACTTGTTTTTGGCTAAAATATTTCTGCGGGTGCTCAAAACCCGGCGTTTTGGCTTTTACACCTTGTTTCTCAATGCGGTGGCGCATTACCAACACCACTACTGGCGGGCCTTCGACGGCAGCAATTTTGACCCCTCCATTCGCTATCCAGACATTCGAGAGCAGGACGACCCCATGACTTATGGCTACGCCCTGTACGACCAAATTTTGGGCGAAATCATGGCCCAACACGATGAAAACACCCTGATTTTACTGCTTTCGGGCCTCTCGCAAGTGCCTTTTACGGCCAAAGAAGCCGAGGGCGGCATGAATTATTACCGCCTCAACGATCACCAGCATTTTTTAGAAAAACTAGGCTTGGGACAGCTCCAAGCCTTTCCCTTGATGAGCCGCGATTGGCAAGTGCGTTACCAAAATGAGCAGGAGCGCGTACAAGCCCTTGAAATTTTGAGCGCTTTGAAGGTCAAGGATGAAGTGCTTTTTCGCATCAACGAAGACACGCCTGGTTTTTTGTTTTTAGAAACCCATTTTACCCAAGCCACTGGCAATGATTTGCAGATTCATCAGGCCAATATGGATGTTTTGGGCCCTTTCAATGCTTTTTTTACCAACATCGCCATCAAAAGTGGTCACCACACGGGCATCGGCCACCTCTGGGTATCCAAACCCACACTTTGTCCTTGGCCCCAGGGCAGTGAAATTGAGCTGACTCAGGTACACGACTTCGCCTTCGCGTTATTGAGCAATAAAAAAATCAGCTCCCCCCAATCCAAAGCCCATTTTCTTTCGTAAGTCAAGCATGAAGCTTTCGGTGATCATTCCTACGCTCAATGAAAGTGCCAACATTGTTCGGCTCTTGAACTTCCTGAAGCTCCATGCCCATGGAGCGCTTGAAGAAATCATTGTGGTGGATGGTGGTAGCCAGGACGGAACACCGGAGCTTGCACGGCAGGCAGGGGCCAAAGTCTTGCTTTGTTCAGCGCCCAGCCGAGCGGTGCAATTGAATAGGGGTGCTGCTGAAGCCAGAGCAGAGGTCCTCTATTTTGTACACGCAGATACTTTGCCGCCGCCCAATTTTGCCCGCTCCATTGAAAAGGCCTTGGATTCAGGGCTGAAAATGGGGTGTTTTCGCTATCATTTTGACTCGGATAGTCGGCTTTTGAAGGTCAACGCCTGGTTCACCCGCTTTGATTTTCTTTGGTGCCAGGGTGGCGACAAAACTTTTTTCATCAGCCGGGATGCATTTATGGATTTGGGCGCTTATGACGAAACTTTTGTGTGCATGGAAGAGTACGATTTCATCCGGCGGGCGCGCAAAAAATATGCGGTTCCTACTTTGTCCGACACGGCCATAGTTTCGGCCCGCAAGTATGAGCAAAATTCCTGGTTGCGGGTGCAATTGGCCAATTTGTTGGTTTTCAACCTGTTTCGATGGGGAATTGAGCCCGTAAAGTTGCGGCGGATTTACAGGAAAGTGTTGAGGAGTTGAGAAGAGGGGGCTTCGAGAAAGTTTTTAGAGACGTTAACTCAATAATGAATTCACCCGATAATGAACTGGATCAAAAATACCTTTCAAAAGTTTTTTCTGCTCGGTGTCAGCCTATTGCTGGCCTTGGCTTGCAGCCCAATCCGCCGCTTGAGCGACAGCCAGCCCGTAAACCACGAGCAATGGGATCGCCTGCTGCGCAAGCACGTCAAAGCCAGCGGAATGGTCGATTACCAAGGTTTCATCCAAGACTCTACGGCCCTCAATGCTTACCTTGCGCTTTTGTCATCGGTGCATCCTGACGATAAAAAATGGTCGCGCAATGAGCAAATGGCCTACTGGATCAACGCCTACAATGCCTTTACGATCAAGTTGATTGTGGACAACTATCCCGTAGCGAGCATCAAAGACATCAAAAAAGGCATTGCTTTTGTCAACTCCGTATGGGACATCAAGTGGATCAAAATCAAGGGTTACACCTACGATTTGAACAACATTGAGCACAATATCCTGCGGGCGGTATTCAAGGATGCCCGCATCCACGCTGCGGTGAATTGTGCTTCGTATTCCTGCCCGCAATTGCGCGCAGAAGCCTATACTGCGGAAAAATTGGACGCCCAATTGGACGACGCCATGCGCCAGTTCTTGGCCGATCCCTTGCGCAACCAAATCACTGCGCAAAGGGTACAAGTATCGGAAATTTTCAAGTGGTTCAAAGGCGATTTTGACCGCGATGCCGGCTCCTTGCTGGGCTACCTGAATAAGTATGCGGGCCAAAAAATCAATCCAAGTACAAAAATCGAGCACCTGGAGTACGATTGGCGGCTGAATGATGCAAAATGAATTTGACTTGAAAACCCCCAATTCCTACCCGAAGCCCCTTCTTTTCAACGCATCAACCCTTCACATTTAAACTCAAATCAATGTCTCAAAAACACTACTTCGATCCCGCTGATTTGGCCAAGTTTGGCGACATCAGCAAATGGCAGAAATCAATGGGCGACAAATACTTCGCCTGGTATGCCGAGACCATGAAAGAAGGAGCCCTCTCGGAACGCGAAAAAGCCCTGATTGCCCTGGCGGTAGCCCACGCCATCCAGTGCCCTTACTGCATCGATGCTTATACTTCCACTTCCCTGGAAAAAGGGGCCGACGAAGAGCAAATGATGGAAGCTGTACACGTTGCGGCGGTCATTCGCGCCGGCTCGAGCCTGGTCTATGGGGTACAGATGATGAACCACGCTGAGGACATTACGATGTAGTATAATGGTTAATTGTTAATGGGGCTCGCTGGTAGGTTTTGAGCGAGTTTAAGCACCCGTTCCACTAAAGATTTGTACAAATCACTGGTCATTTTACAATGCCACCGCTACGCGGTTTTGAGACGACTAGGACCTGCCCTTTCTACCAGAATGTCACCGCTACGCGGTTTTTGAATGAAAAAAGCCCGTAGGGCTGGCATTATAGTAGAAAAGGCAAGCGAGATTTCTTCAAAATGGCGTAGCCATGACATTAGAACATTAGTTTGAAAATTGTAGACTGAAATTTTTTGCCCTTACTAAATTCAATCCATGTCCATCCACCAAAAAGGAAAATCACTGGCGGCTCGTGGCCAGGCATTAGCGGAGACCTTCTTTCAGCTCAAGGTGCTCAATGGCCAAGCCTTGACTGCGGCCCAGTTCAAACCCTTTGAGCAGGCGATTACCGAAGCTGGAGTGGTAAATGGCCCATTGAAACCATCGCGGATTGAAATATTTCAGGTGAATGTGGGCAAACTCTGCAACCAAACCTGCGCGCACTGCCACGTGGACGCTGGCCCCGACCGCAAGGCCGAAAACATGGACAAGGCTACTTTTGACCAGTGCCTCGACATCCTGAGTCGCTCCGACATTTCTACAGTGGACATCACGGGTGGGGCACCAGAAATGAACCCCCATTTTCGCTGGTTCGTGCAGGAATGCCGCAGGTTGGGCAAACACGTGATGAACCGCTGCAACCTGACCATTATCGTATCCAATCCCAAATACCACGACCTGCCCCAGTTTTTTGCGGAAAACCAGGTCGAAATCGTGTCTTCTCTTCCCCATTATTCTGCTTTGCGCACCGACAGCCAGCGCGGCGACGGGGTGTTCGAGGATTCGGTCAAAGCCCTGCAAATGCTCAACCAAGTGGGTTATGGCCATGCCGAAACGGGCTTGAAACTCAATTTGGTTTACAATCCCAGCGGTGCTTTTCTGCCCGGCAACCAAGCTTCTCTGGAGCAAGAGTTCAAAAGCCAACTGAGGCGTAAATACGGGATTGAATTCAACAATTTATATGTCATTACCAACATGCCAATCAGCCGTTTTCTCGATTATTTACTCGAAACGGGCAATTACGAGCGCTACATGGAGGCCCTGATCGGCGCATTCAATCCAGCGGCAGTGGCTGGGCTGATGTGCCGCAATACCCTATCGGTAAGTTGGGATGGTTGGATGTACGATTGTGATTTTAACCAAATGCTTGACTTGAAGGTGGCTACACCGCAGCAGTCGATTTTTGATTTTGACCTGGCGGCCCTGGAGCAACGCGATATCGTGCTCAACCAGCATTGTTATGGTTGTACGGCAGGCTCGGGGTCCAGTTGTGGTGGGCAGATTAGTTAAGTTTAGTTGAGGAGTTGAGAGGTTGAGAAGGGGGATTCCGGCCAGAGATCGTGGCCATTGATCCATCGTTCAAATTGCTGGATTTTCCATCAAAACGCCTCCCCAATGTTAATGTACATCCCACTGGTTTTATAGCCAAAACCGTAATCCAGGCGGATGTTGATCTTCTGCTTTTTATCCAATTCGAATCTTAAGCCGGCTCCGGCATTGGGTCTCAGCACTGCTTTTTCTCCAGTAGTACCAAAGACTGTGCCTGCGCCGCCGAACACCACCCCGCTGAAACGCTTGAACAAGTGCTGACGCAATTCTACTTGGCTGTATAGGAGGTGGCGGTCGCGGTACCGGCCTTCAAAATACCCCCTGAGCCTTTTGCCCCCGCCCAATTGAGCCTGGTTGAAAAAAGGTGCGTCGCCAAAAGTGAAAATAGCGGCTCCTTGCAAGCCCAGAATGGTCTCATCGCCCAAGCGTTGGAAATTATCGGCTTCAAGGCTGAAGCGCGAATAGTCAAAATCCGAACCCATAAAAGAGCCTTCCACATAAGCCGAGGCTTCCACAAACCAGCCCTTGGTACTAAAAAAGCGGTTGTTGCGGGTGTCGGTCCACCAGACCAGGCCCGCACCCAATGATCGGCCACCCTCAGCACCCGTGATCCCGCCCTGAGACAAGAGCCCCTCGGCTTCCGTTTCGATGATGCTAAAATCATCGTACGCAAGCCTTCCACCAATGAAATTACCCCGGCCCAGGTCGTGCAAGTAAGTGGCCCGCAAACGGGGATATTGAGCCGTGTAATTTTCAAAAAAATCTGGGGTGTAGCCATTGCCAAGGCCCGAAAAACGGTAGCCATACTTGAACCACCCTACCTCGCCAAATACCAGGTCTTTGCCTTTGTTGAAATACAATTGATAGGGAAAATAAAGCAGTATTTGCCTGCGCAAGGTATAGGCAAAGCTAAATGTCACACTCGATACCTGCTTGGAACCCGCTTGGCGAAAAGTCACCAGGCCCCCCGCACCAAAGCCCAATTGGGTCTCTGGTGAGTAAAAAAGCAGGGGCAAGCCGATGAAGCCAACCCGGTTGCTGTCGCGGGGCGTTTGAGCGCCTAAGATGTGGACCCAAAACAGGGCTAGACTGATTACAAAGACGGACTTGGTGTGGAACGACATCTAAATGGTAGGTTTGAAGCAGCTACTAAACGAAAAATCTTCAATTTTGATGTGGGAAAAGGCGGTTTTTTAAGTTGGCCAAAGTACCGCCAATGTTTTGAATCTCAACCCATTTTTTAAAAACCCACCCCCGCTCACTCCCGACCCATACCAAATCCGTTACCCCCGGCGTTATTTTACGTCACAAAAAACAGCTTTGAAGCCAAAAGCATTATTTTCAACGTACATGCGAATCTACATTTACTTGTTACTAGCCCTGGGGGCCTCTTCCTGCGTTTCGCACCAGCAATTGGTGAATTTTAACCAGGGACCCCTGCCTACCCAACCCGAAACAATCCTCAATGCCCTGGACCTGAAGATTCAACCGGAGGATTTGTTGCAGGTTACTATTCAAAGTAGCTCTGATGATGGGCTTAAACCCTTTAATCCACCAGCTCAAAATCAAATGATGATGATGCAAGGCGGCGGCATGGGTAACGTTGCTGAAATGTTCACGGGTTATTTTGTAGACCGCGATGGCATGATCGAAATGCCAACTTTGGGAAAAGTACAAGTAGAAGGCCTAACGGTCGTAGAGGCCCAAAACCTAATTGGTGAACGGATTCGCAAAACGGTAACGGATGCCAGTGTCAACATTCGCTTCCTCAACTTAAAAATCAGTGTACTGGGTGAGGTGAGAAACCCTGGCGTTTTGCGCCTGAGCAACAAACGCATCACCATATTTGAAGCCTTTGCACTGGCTGGAGACCTAACCCCCTATGCCAACCGCAACAACATCCTGGTGGTCCGCGAAAAAGCGGGCAAGCGCGAATACGGGCGTTTGAACCTGCAATCGCCTTCCTTTTTTCAGTCACCTTATTTTTACCTGGAGCAAAATGACGTGGTCTACATAGAGCCCACCCCGGCTAAAGTGGGGTCCATTCAGGACCAAACCACCCGAATCCTGACCTTTGGCTCAGCGGGGCTCTCCTTGGTCACCCTGCTCTTTGCCATTTTTAGGAAATAAGCCTTCCCTCCTCACATTTAAGTACACAAATTTTGGATCCGAAATTAATTTCTGCTGCCGAACAAGATGCTGGTTACGATTACCTGGGGCTTTTGTACCGCTTGTTGGGCAATTGGTACTGGTTTGTCATCAGCCTGTCGATCACTATTTTTCTGGCTTGGCTCAACCTGCGGTATGCGGTGCCACTTTACAATGTTTCGGGCAAAATCCTGATCCAGGGGGAAGGGGCCAAAAAAGGGGTTTCCGAGCAGTTTGTCAGCAAGCAATTGGGCTTCGAAACCAGCTATTCCCTACTCGACGAAATTGAAATCCTCAAGTCCCCGCAGCTGATGCGCCGGGTGGTGGATTCTTTGCAATTGCACATTTCTTACATGACTGAAGGACGGGTTTTGACCACCGAAGTGCCCGCCAACCTCTCCTCGGTGCGATTGAAGGCCGCTTACCCCCAAAACCTGTCCTATGGCCGCAGTTTGAAAATCGTGACGGGATCGGACAACCAATTTACCCTGATGAAATCGGATGTGGACACGTCCAGGTACAGTTATGGGGTGCCTTTTTCGCTAGATGGCGTTACTTTTTTGCTGGAAAAAATTGACTCTTTTGAATACCGCCCCGGTGTTACCATGTTCATCCGCATCGACAATCCCGACGGGGTGGCGGCCAGTTATGCTGGTGGCCTGGGGGTATCCTCGGTAGGCGAATCCAATGCACTGGTCTTGAGCATGCTCAGTACCGTGCCCGACAAGGCCACCCAGGCCATCAATACCCTGATCAAAGCCTATGACCAGTCCAACATTGAAGAAAAATCCCAGGAAGGCAAGCAAACCCTGCGCTTCATCGACGATCGACTCAATTTCATTTCATCGGAATTGTACGATGTCGAAAAAGACGTAGAGCTATACCGCAAGGGGAACAAGCTGCCCATTGACCTCAATACTTCAGCCAGTGAGATTTTGAATAAAGTCAACTCTCGCGACAACTCTCTGGCCGAATTAGAAATCAGGAATGACCTGCTTACTGAAGTGGCCAATTTTTTCCGCGAAGAAAGCAGCAATTTTCGCCCTTTGCCTTTTAGTTCTGAGTTGCTAGGCGGCGCGATGATTGAATTGATCAGTGCTTACAACGCCAAAATCGAAGAGCGTAAAAAACTGCTGGTCAACCTAAGCGAAGACCATATCGCAGTCAAAAAAGCCAACAACGATTTAGCAGCCATGCGCGACAACATCCTGCTCAACGTCAGCAGCCTGCAAAGAGAGTTTGCGATCCGCCAAAAGGGGATCCGCCAGCAATTGGACCCGATCCAGTCGCAGGTGGACCTTTTGCCCGAAAAAGACCGCGAGTTGTTGCAGATCATGCGGCAACAAAAAATCAAAGAATCGCTCTTCTTGTTCCTTTTGCAAAAAAGAGAAGAAACTTCCCTCAGCGTGGCCGCACGGGTAGACAATTCCAGGGTGCTGGAGCCCGCCCAGACTCGACAATTGGTGTATCCCAAGGTGCAAAGAACTTACTTGTTTGCCTTGTTGCTGGGCTTGGTGATTCCTGCGGGCATCATTTTCATCCTGGACGCCATGAACGACCGGGTGTATTACGAAAAAGACATCCGCAAGCGCACCCAAGCACCTTTTCTGGGGATCATTGGCACCAGCAAAAACGACAACCCGATTGTGGTCAATACAGGCAGCCGCTCGGCCATCGCCGAAATGTTCCGCTTGTTGCGCACCAATTTGCAGTTCCTGTTTCCAGGCAAGGACAAGTTCAGCCTTTTGATCACCTCCACCACCAGTGGCGAGGGCAAAACCTTTGTGACCCTCAACCTGGGCATGAGTTTTGCCATTTCCGGCAAACGCACCATCATTGTAGGATTGGATTTGCGCAAACCCAAGCTGACCGAATACCTGGGCCAACCCAAAACGGGCAGTGGGGTGACCAATCACCTGGTGGCTGATATTGCCTATGAAGACATTGTGCGCAGTTCGGGCCTGCATGAGCACCTTTATTTCATCGAAAGTGGCCCCCTGCCTCCTAACCCCGCCGAACTGCTGATGCTCCCCAAAATGAAAACCCTGATGCAGCGCCTGCGCCAGGATTTTGATGTGGTCATCCTGGATACCTCGCCGGTGGGCTTGGTAGCCGACGCCCTGTTGTTGGGTGATTTTGTGGATGCCTCCTTGTACGTGACCCGATTTGGGGTATCGCGCCAACCCGGCCTGGCGATTGCCGACGAGATCTACCGCGAAAAAAAATTGCCCAACCTGGGCCTCATCCTCAATGGGGTAAAAACCAGCGGGGGCTATGGGTATGCATATGGCCGGGGCTATTATGGATATGGCTATGGGTATTCGTCGGGTTATGGGTATTACCAGGAACAAGCAGGTTTGTTGAATCGACTTTGGGCGTTTTTACGTGGAAAAGCGCGAAAATGAGCAATTCAGCAATTTTTACCGTGCTGTGATGCGATTTTTGTTGGCAGATGCGTTATCGCTTGCAATTAGTCCCCTGTTTTAACCTCAAAAGCGATCATTATGCGTTTATCTTTCCTATCCTCTAGTAGAAAATTCTTGGTGGTTTTCTTATTGCTGGGGCTTTTGGCATGTGAAAAAGAGGAAGAACTCCAGCCCGTTTTGCAAATCCTAAACGAGGGAGATTTTTTGATTTTTCGGGAAATCATCCGGCGCACCAACAATACTGCCATCCTTTCGGAACCCGGACGGACCTTGTTCATCCCAAATCAACGGGCCTGGGAAAAAATTGGCATCAAGAATGTACAAAAACTGGATTCTTTGAAGCCTGCCGATTTGGAGTACTATGCTAATCTACATTTCTTGCGTGAAAACTTGAATGCAGACAGCTTGGCGATGCCCACTGAAAATGCCAGTGAATTGACCCGACTTGGGGTGCCGATTTATGTATCCAAAAATGAAAGAGGAATCTCTGTAAATGGTTTTATTCCTTTTCAAGGCCCAATCAAAGCCATCAATGGTACGGTTTACATCATGGAAGATATCCTATTCAATAACAAAGTACCCCTTCCTACCCAAGCCAGTTTTGACGCTGATTTGAGCTATTTTGTAGCAGCTGTCAACCGTTCTGGCTTGAGCTCGGTATTGAGCGGTACGGGGCCTTTTACCATTTTTGCGCCCAACAATGCAGCTTTTATCGCAGCAGGTTATCCTACCATCCAGTCGATCAACAGCGCCAACCCCAACGTATTGGCCAATTTGTTGAACTACCACGTCATCCAGGGTCGGGTTTTTGCGCCTTTGATCAAAAATGGCGACAATGCCACCCGCATCGCGGGCAAAAGCATCAAACTGACCTATACCAACATCAATGACATCACCGCACAGGGAACTGGGAATGCCCAAGCGGCCAAGGTGTTGAAGCCCAATGCCAGCTGTGCCAATGGGGTTATTCATGTGATCTCCAGCGTTTTGCGACAGTAATTTTTAAGTTCTCAATCCACTAAAGATCCGTTTACGCGTTACAAACGCGTGTAAAATGGTTCCGGTCAGAGACCTGGCTAGCATCAATTGAGCGAGGGCTGGTGTCGGGTCTCCTGACCGACACCGGGCTTCCGGGGTCGTCTCAAAACTCAAAGTCAAAAGGTTCTAATGCCACTGCTACGCAGTTTTTAGAGGCTTATTCAGCATTTCGGCTACCATAATGCCACCGCTACGCGGTTTTTGAGTAAAAAAAGCCCGTAGGGCTGACATTGTGGTAGCGTTGAGAGGCGGAGAATGGTCAAAATGGCGTAGCCATGACATTAGAAAATTACCCTTTGATCATATTTTGACCTTTTGATACAGCCCCTTACGAGAACTTACCTTTTTTGCCTAGGAACAGGAAAGAAATAAAGTGGACATCTATGACTTTAGAATAAGTCCTATGCGTGGCAACGTTATCGCCAAAATCACGGTCAAAATCATGCTGGAAATCAGTGAAAATCAGTTTTATCAGTTTCATCCGTGTTCCCAACTAGCCTCGCGCAGCGAGGCAACGAAGATGTCCAATTTATTTTATCTGCGGCCCCTAGACAAAAAAAGACACTGGCTGAAATGCAGATAGAGAACTACCAGTCTTTAACTAAAACCGCTAATCCCCCAATCAATTATGCAAGAAAGCAAAGAACTCATCATTGAAGCAGGCCGCGCCAATCGTCAATATTGGCACGACCTCTGGCAATACCGGGAGCTGTTTTTGATCCTGGCCTGGCGCGACCTTTCAGTGCGTTACAAACAAACCGTGATGGGCGTGGCTTGGGCGCTGATCAGGCCATTTCTCACGATGGTGGTTTTTACGGTCTTGTTCGGCAAGGTTGCCAAGCTGCCCACCGAGGGCACTGCGCCTTATGCCCTGATGGTATTTGCGGCCATGCTGCCCTGGCAATTGTTCGCCAACGCCCTCAGCGAAACCTCCAACAGCATGATCAACAATGGCAACTTGATCAGCAAGGTCTATTTTCCGCGCCTGATCGTGCCCATTGCTACCATCGTCACCGCTTTTGTGGATTTTTTGATCGCATTGGGCATGTTGGTCGTACTCATGGTTTGGTACCAGTATGTGCCATCGGTCCGCATCCTGTTTTTGCCCTTGTTCATCCTCCTGGCCCTGGCCGCCAGCATTGGCCCTGGTTTGTGGATCACTGCGGTAAACGTCAAGTACCGCGATTTTCGTTACATCATTCCCTTTTTGGTGCAGTTCGGTTTGTACGTTTCGCCAGTGGGCTTCAGCAGTACGGTGATCCCGGAGGAATGGCGCTTGGTTTACAGCCTCAACCCCATGGTAGGGGTAATTGATGGTTTCCGCTGGTGCATCCTCGGCCCTCCCGCCGAGATTTACTGGCCGGGTTTGTGGCTCAGCATCGGTACTTCGGTGTTCTTGTTGTGGCTGGGGGTCCGGCAGTTTAGGAAAATGGAGCGGAGTTTTGCGGACTTGGTATGAAGTGGCCGCTGGTCATTTCTTGGCCTGCTGCGCAGGCTTTAGGGGGAACACGGATGACACAGATGACACGGATTTTCATTGATTGCCAGCATGACCTTGACCATCTCACATTGTCTGAACTGTGATTTTTGTGATGGGCATGATGCTGGGCTATTAAGCTAGCCCCACGAAGATTCTCCGAACGAAGACGGGGTTTTGTAGAGACAGGGCATGCCCTGTCTAACATCACGATAGCACCAAATGCATATTAATTTCTCCAAAAACCAGGATCAATATCATTTGGTAATTCATTGCACCTATTTTTAATGTTCCAAAAAAGGACTGTGGCAGGCCAGAATGGGGCGATGAAATCCGTCGCGCATCGAGAAAAGACAAAACCTTTCTCTACGCTGACCTCTTTTTCGAATATAGGTTTTGGGTATTTATGGATTTTTTCCTAACGTTTCTTTAGACAGGGCGTGCCCTGTCTCTACATTCCCCGTTTTTGAATGTTGGTTTTGGGTGTTTATGAGGTGTTTTTTCCTAACGTTTCTTTAGACAGGGCATGCCCTGTCTCTACATTCCCTAATGCCTCTTGTGCCTCAATATACCCACTACCTCATCATCGGCTCCGGCCTAACGGGGGCCACCATTGCCCGCATCCTACACGACCGGGGTGAAAAGGTCCTGGTTTTGGAAAGGCGCGAACATGTGGGCGGCAATGTCCACGACCAAGTCCACCCCAGCGGGATCCGCTACCATACTTATGGGCCGCATTATTTTCGGACCAATTCGCCCAAAATCTGGGCTTTTGTCAATCGCTTTGTGGCCTTTCGGCCTTTCCGCGCCAGCCTAAAATCTTGGGTGGATGGGCGTTATGAAAACTGGCCCATCGCGGCGGATTACTTGAACCGCACAATTGGTCCGGGCTGGCAGCCCGCTTTTCAAGGCCAAGCCGCCAATTTTGAGGCCGCTGCCCTGGGCCTGATGCCCCGATTGGTGTATGACAAATTCGTTTACGGCTACAACTACAAACAATGGGGCGTAGCGCCCCGCAGCCTGGGTGCGGACTTGATCAAACGCTTTGAGGTACGTACCAACAACGAACCCGAACTGAGCCTGCACCAATTCCAGGGCCTGCCCGAACTGGGTTATGCGGCCTGGATGCAAAAAATGCTGGAGGGCATTCCAGTGCTGTGCGGGGTGGATTATTTGCAAAACCGCTCCGATTTTTCGGCCCGTAAAAAAGTAATTTTCACTGGACCGATCGACGAATATTTTGGCTTCGACCTGGGCCGCTTGCAGTACCGCAGCCAAAGACGCGAGCATACCTACCTGCCCGCTACCGATTGGGTCCAACCCGTGGTGCAAGTCAACAACCCCAGCCTGGATGCAGGCCCCCACATCCGCACCCTGGAATGGAAGCACCTGCTGCCGCGTGAGGAAGCCGAAAAAATACGGGGGACGCTTTTGACCCGCGAGTTTCCTTACAGCCCCAGCGAGCCTAGCGAATACGAGTATCCTTTTCCAGATGCGGCCAACCAAGCCTTGTACCAACAATACCAGGCCAGGGCGAAGGCAATTCCCAATCTTTTGATCTGTGGCCGCCTGGGCGAATACCGCTATTATGACATGGACCAGGCCATTGGGCGGGCGGTGGTGTTGGCGGGGAGGATTGGATAAACCTGCGTGCCTTTCTGTCTGAACTGTGATTTTTTTGATTTTTATGATGGGCATGATGTGCGAATTGTAGAGACAGGGCATGCCCTGTCTAACGCCTCGTTAGGAAGAAAAAGAAAGTAAAAAATCCTCAAAAATCCCTCCTTTGGTGCCCCAAACCCCAAAAATGAACCCGGATACCTGTAGAGACAGGGCATGCCCTGTCTAAGGAGATGGTAGAAAAAACACGCCACAAATACCTAAAATCTAGCGTTCAAACGTGTTAATTGTAGAGAAAGGGCATGCCCCGTCTAAAGCAACGTAAGGAATGGCTGGAAGGAGGATTCAATTAGAATTTACGTTTTGGGATTGTAAAACCTATCCTCTTTCCAATTTTGGACATTGTTGTCAATGTAATTTTTGATAAAATCGTACTCGGTCTGGTTGCGGATAATGTGGTCATGAAAAAGTCGCTGCCAATCAAATTCGAGGTTCAAGCGATTACAATGTTTAGTGATGGCCCCTTTATAGGAACCCATGATGGTTGAAACAGTACGTTTTCCAGGATTGCGCTGCCTGGGGTGGATGAGGGGTTTTAACCCGGTGTTCGGGGTTGGTTTTGGATGGCTTGTCAACGCAGTTTGGTCGATAGGAGACAGGGCATGCCCTGTCTCTACGGGATCCGGCAGGATGGTCAAGATGCCATGCAAATGATTGGGCATTACCACAAAGGCATCTAAAGAAATATTCGGGACATGATTTTTGATTTCATGCCACAATACATCTACCACGATTCCAACATGGGACAAATGCATCGTTTCATTTTCAATTTCACCAAAATAATGTGTCCGGTCTTTGGTACAAATGGTGATGAAATAGGAATCAGGGTTGGAATAATCCCAAGATTGTTTTCTGGCAGAAGGAATCCGGTATTTGTTTTTGAATTTTTCAGTCATTGCACAGGGTTTTGAGGTGTTATGAAATGTACTTTTGCGCAAATAATGTGGCAATCCATTTCCAAGAACCAGGTCCCACGCATCAAAACCAACCTTAAATTCTGCATTCAGAAACGAGGTTCCATGTAGAAACAGGGCATGCCCTGTCTCCGCAAAATGCGAAGACGAATTGTATTTAAAGACAGAAACCTGCCCTAAATAACCTTGGTAAATTGGAAATATTGGTGTAGTAAAAATCATAACGCGTTGGGATTCGTCATATATATAGGTATGCAAGGATTTTTTGCAGGAATGTTGATTTTTTGATTTTTTCTTTATTTTTTTCTGACATGACCTTAGACAGGGCGTGCCCTGTCTCTACATGGACCCCGTTTTGGATATTAGGTTCTGGACATTTTTGGTGTATTTTTTCCTAACGTTGCCTTAGACAGGGCATGCCCTGTCTCTACATGGGCCCCGTTTTTGGATATTAGGTTTTGGACATTTTTGGTGTATTTTTCCTTACGTTGCCTTAGACAGGGCATGCCCTGTCTCTACATGGGCCCCGTTTTTGGATATTGGGTTCTGGGCATTTTTGATGTATTTTTCCTAATGTTACCTTAGACAGGGCATGCCCTGTCTCTACATGGGCCCCGTTTTTGGATATTAGGTTTTGGACATTTTTGGTGTATTTTTCCTTACGTTGCCTTAGACAGGGCATGCCCTGTCTCTACATGAGCCCCGTTTTTGGATATTGGGTTCTGGGCATTTTTGATGTATTTTTCCTAATGTTACCTTAGACAGGGCATGCCCTGTCTCTACATTGACTCCGGTTTTGGATGTTGGATTCTGGGCATTTATGGCGTATTTTTTTCCTAACGTTACCTTAGATAGGGCGTGCCCTGTCTCTACATGGACCCCGTTTTGGATATTAGGTTCTGGACATTTTTGGTGTATTTTTTCCTAACGTTGCCTTAGACAGGGCATGCCCTGTCTCTACATAAAACACATGCCACCCCTAATCATTTTCAACTCCCATCCCATCCAATACTACGCGCCGCTTTACGCCCGCATGGTCCGCGAAGGCATTGCGTTGGAACTGTGGTATGGCTCCGACGAAACCCTCGCAGGCGCACGCGACCGTGAATTTGGCGTTGACATCAAATGGGACATCCCCTTGCTGGAGGGTTACGCATACCGTTTTTTTAAAAACCATTCCCCCCAGCCCGGCATCGGGCGCGGATTTCTGGGCTTGCTCAATTTTGGCATCATTGCTGCCCTGTGGCGGGCTCCGCGTAGCCTGATCTGGGTACACGGTTGGAGCTATGCTTCCTGCTGGTTGATGCTTATTTTTGGTCGCTTGTTTGGGCACCAGGTGGCCCTGCGTGGGGAAAATCCCTTGAACCAGGAGCTGCTCAAATCAGGTAAAAATCGCTTTTTAAAACGCCTTTTTTACCAGCACTTTTTGTTTCGCTTCGTGCATCATTTTTTGTACATCGGCCAGGAAAACAAGGCTTTTTACCGCTATTTTGGCGTGCCCGAACGGAAATTGCATTTTTGCCCTTATGCCGTCGACAATGAGCGTTTTCAAGCCGTGGCGCGGCAATATGAGGGGCAAAAACCCGAGCTGCGCCGTGCACTGGGCCTGCCCGAAAATGCCTGGATTATCCTGTTCAGCGGCAAATACATCCACAAAAAAAGACCCCTGGACCTGCTCCGGGCCTACCATCAACTGAATGACCCCGCCACTGCCCTGGTGATGGTGGGCGAAGGGGAATTACGCGGAGAAATGGAACAATACATCGCCAAAAACCACTTGAAAAACGTGGTTTTGACGGGTTTCGTCAACCAACAAGAAATCCCGAAGTATTACGCTGCTGCTGACCTGTTTGTGCTCTGCTCGGGCGAAGGCGAAACCTGGGGCCTGGTGCTCAATGAGGCCATGAATTTCGACCTACCCGTGATTGTATCGGACCTGGCGGGCAGTGGCCCGGATTTGGCTCCTGATGCCCGCTTTCCCCTGGGCGAGGTGACTGCATTGTGTGAAAAAATCCACATGGTGCGTGAAAAGTCAATTCCCTCCAACAGCCGACAGCGCATTGACCAGTACAGCTATGCACAGATTATTGAGGCGGTGCGCAGCCTGATTTGAAATCGGGTCATGTAGAGACAGGGCATGCCCTGTCTAACGACACGTTAGACAAAAACACCCCCAATGCCCAAATCCCACGCAGAATTTACATAAATCACATGCACAGATATATAATGCCTCCCACATCTCCAAACAAAAAAGACCTCAAGATGCATTTTGCATTGGAGCAAAATACATCTCCGGGCTAGGCGGAGACAGGGCGTGCCCTGTCCCTACAAAAAATGGTGATTTAATTGCAAATCTCCCTAAAAACCTTTAATATCGTCTTTAAAAATCCATCATGACCGAACGCATCAATTTACCTTTATCCGCCCTTGATGAAGCTTTTGTTCAAAAGCTCAAACGCCAGTATGGGGCACATACGCGTTTGGACATCCAGGTGGTCAACCTAGATGATGGTCCTGCCTTGGGGGAAGCCGGATTTTGGAACATCATTGATCAATTAGACTGGGAGGCTGATACCGATCAAGCCATGCTAGAACCCGCTATTGTTGCCTTGTCCAAACACCCGCTCGGCCATATCTACCAGTTTGAAGACCTAATGGCCGAAAAACTTAGGGCTTTGGATACCCCACAACATGCGGCAGCGGCTTATCCCGATCGCAAATACATTTCAGTTGATGGCTTTTTATACCTGCGCGCAGCTGTGGTGGCGAGTGGCAATGCAGATTATCAGGAAATACTAGCACAACCTAATTTGCTTGATCCTGATGCTGATTTTGAAGCACTTTTGTCTTTGGCAGCAAAGGCTTATGAAAGAAAAACAGGCCAGGTTTTTGATTATTTTGCGCCGCTGAGTTATGAGACGTATGCAAATGAAGAGGCGTGGCAATGAAAAGACGAAAATCGAGTCACAGAAATGCTTTAGACAACAACAAAGAGCACCATCTTTATGAGTTTCATGATTTAGAACAAGATGAAACCTTTAAATAGGGCATAAGTTCCGACCCTATTGGTGAGGATGGATTGAGCAAACGAATGAGAGTACAACTTGATTTGCTTAACCTTGCAGTAGGTTGGATTCGCTATATTGGCAGAGTCTTGTTAATGGGTATCTCTGGCAGAAAAGCTGCTGAAGAGATTGAAGATGAGTACATGACTAATTTTGAGGCTAAACACGGTCGCTTGCCTCGAGGCAACAAAAAGAAAAACCGTAAAAACTAGCGTTGGGTGCATCGGAATCCCAAAATCGAAGCCTGATTGTAGAGACAGGGCATGCCCTGTCTTCGCGAGATGCGAGGAAGGATTGTATTTATAGACAGAAACCTGCCCTAAATAACCTTGCTGAATTGGAAATATTGGTGTAGCAAAAATCATAACACGTTGGGGTACATCATATATATAGATATTCAAGGTTTTTTTAGGGATATTGATTTTTTCTTTATTTTTTCTGATATTACCTTAGACAGGGCGTGCCCTGTCTCTACAAACCCCGTTCTTGAATCAAATGCTGCGGATTTTGGAGGTTTGGTGCTAGCGGACCAGCCTAATCTAAATTTGCTCAAAAAAATCAACCCACCTTTACAAGAATCTCGCTAAAGATTCGTTCCTAAAAATCGAAATTGGGCAAATAAACCCCAATTTTGCATCCCCTGATCTCTACCTGCCTTTTGTACCTGTAAATAATAGGTACATTGTGCAGCAAAGGAAACAGCCCCCTTCATCCCCCATTCAGGCAACACAAAAACCAACATGAGCGACATCGTCATCCAGGCGGAAGGCTTGAGTAAAAAATACCTCATTGGGCACCAGCAGGAGCGCGGCAGCACCACCTTTCGCGAAATGCTGACGGGTGGGGTCAAAAATACCCTGCAAAAAACCCGGCAATTGTTTGCGGGTGAACAAATCATGGAGGCCGACAGCGTGGAAGAATTCTGGGCCCTGCGCGACCTGGACTTTGAGATCAAACGTGGCGACCGCGTGGGCATCATCGGGCGCAATGGTGCTGGCAAAAGCACCTTGCTCAAAATCCTAAGCCGCATCACTGAGCCTACCAAGGGCCAATTGCGCATTCGCGGGCGGGTGGCCAGCCTGCTGGAAGTAGGCACGGGGTTTCATGCCGAGTTGAGTGGCCGCGAAAACATCTTCCTCAATGGGGCCATTCTGGGCATGAGCCGCCAGGAAATCAAATCCAAATTCGACGAGATCGTGGACTTTGCCGGGGTCGAAAAGTTCCTCGATACCCCCGTCAAGCGCTACTCATCGGGCATGTACGTGCGCCTGGCTTTTGCCGTAGCTGCCCACTTGGAGCCAGAGATTTTGATCGTGGATGAGGTCTTGGCGGTAGGGGATGCGGAGTTTCAAAAGAAGTGTTTGGGAAAGATGGAGGAGGTTAGTGCGAATGAGGGTCGGACTGTTTTGTTTGTTAGTCATAATATGGATGCGATTGAAGTTCTATGTAATAATGTGATTTGGCTAAAACAAGGTTTGATCAATAAATCAGGTAACGCTTCTGAAGTCATTTCTGAGTACTTGAAAATAAATACAAGTGTATCGACTTATCAAGTTGATTGGTTGGATGAAGAAGCTCCAGGCTCTGAAGTTGTCAAATTAAAATCATGTAGCATAGTCGATTCAGAAAGAGTCGCAAAAAGGATGTTTTCTTCTGATGAAGAAATTGGGATTTGTTTTGACTATGAAGTTTTTAAGCCCAATAATATTATTTGGGCCGGGTTTAATATTTACAATGAAAAAAATATAAACGTTTTCGATTCTCATTCTTTTAATTTAGACGAATATATTAAGCCTCACTCGATAGGTGATCATCAGGTCATTGCATGGATTCCAAAAGAGTTACTGAATTTAGGATCTTATTCAGTCAGTATTGCGCTTTTTAATCACAACCTAGGGGTTATTCATTGCTATGTTAAAGAAGTATTGTTTTTTCAACTTTTCGATGGAGAGAATAGCATTTTTTTGAAGCATAAATTCGGAAGTAGTCTCCCCGGAATAGTTCGCCCAAATCTAGTATGGGAGATCAAACAACTCACAAGTTTAAAACAAAGGTACTCATGAAAGAACTTAAAGTAACTGGCGAGAGGCTGGTCACCAATAGTTATTTTGGTCATATTGGTATGTATGAACACTTGCATCGTTATGCTCTGGCTTTAGAGCTTGCAAGTGGGAAAGTAGTATTAGACATAGCTTCGGGGGAAGGATATGGGTCTAATTTGTTAGCGGGTGTTGCCTCAAAGGTGATTGGTGTTGATGTTTCTGAAGAAGCAATTATACATGCCAATGAAAAATACAAAAAAGATAATTTAGAGTATCTACTTGGGAGTACAAGTGCTATCCCTTTACCTGATAGCTCTATTGATCTATATGTTAGTTTTGAAACGATTGAACACCATGATGAGCATCTTCAAATGATGATGGAAGCCAAAAGGGTCTTGAAACCAAATGGCATCTTGATATTATCTTCCCCGGAAAAAACTATTTACCAGAAAAGAGATCCAAGTAACCCTTTTCATATCAAAGAAATAACTTTAGAAGAATTGGAAACACTGATTTCTACTAATTTTAAATATCATGAATCCTTTGCACAAAGAGTTTTTTTTGGCACAATGATCAACCCGATTCATAAAAAAATTAGCTCATTTGCTGAGTACGATGGTGGTTTTTATGAAATTAATAAGATGATGAAAAAAGTTGAACTTTTCAACGAGCCGTTTTTCAATTTAATTGTAGCAAGTGATCAAGAATTAGATTTATCCAATTTTCCAGGTCATTCTGTTTTTAATGCTTATGACGTATATTTCAAAGAGATGAACACCATTAAACAAATGTATGAGCAGTCAAGCGCATATAAAATTGCTATGATATTAAGGAGGATATACAGCCCTGTTAGAAATTTGTTCAGATTGTCATAATAAATTTTTGAATAAAAAGCATCCATGACCAAACTAATCGCCTTCCATCTCCCCCAATACCATCCTATCCCTGAAAATGACGAATGGTGGGGCAAAGGTTTTACCGAATGGACCAATGTGGGTAAGGCCAAACCTCTGTTCAAAGGTCATTATCAGCCTCATTTGCCTGCTGATTTGGGCTTTTACGACCTACGTTTGCCTGAAGCCCGCCAGGCTCAGGCAGAACTGGCTCGTCAGTATGGTATTCATGGTTTTTGTTATTATCATTACTGGTTTCAGGGGAAACGGCTTTTGGAAAAACCACTTGATGCTATTTTACAATCTAAGGAGCCTGATTTCCCTTTTATGTTGTGTTGGGCCAACGAAAACTGGACCCGACGTTGGGATGGAGGAGATCAGATTGTGTTGATGAAGCAAGACTACTCTTCCGCGGATGCCCTAGCGCATATTCACATGCTGCTACCTTTCTTTAGGAATGAGCGTTATATTCGGGTAAATGGCAAACCGTTTTTTGCCATTTATCGATCTCCGATCATAACTAATCTGGAAGAGTATATTCACATCTTCCGCACAGAAGCTCAAAAAGAAGGCATTGAATTGTACATTGCTAGGGTAGAAAGTCATGCTCAATTCGGAAAGGAGCATATGACTAATTTTGATGCAGGTATTGAGTTTCAACCTTTCGCGAAGACCTGGTCTGAGTTTCTAGAGTCTATGGATAGTACGCAAAGGCAGTTACCTGATCGTATCCGAAGAAAGCTTTTACACATTTCCGGGTTTTTTTCTAAGCTCAAAAAAAAATTCAGCTACGAGCGCTATGGTGATTATGTGGATTTTTTGATCAAAAACTATCAATATCAACAAGAATATGTTTGTTACCCAGGCGCATCGCCCTCTTGGGATAACACTGCTCGAAGAGGCGATAACGCTTTTTTATTGAGAGGCAGTACACCGCAAAAATTCCAGGAATGGCTTCAGTTTCACAAAGACAATTATCGACCTGCATCATCAGAAGAAAATTTTCTCTTTATCAATGCTTGGAATGAATGGGCCGAAGGCAACCATTTGGAACCCTGCCAAAAATGGGGTTTGAAATACTTAGAGGCAGTGAAAGAAGTTTATGGTACCTCCAACTAATAATAAGGGAAACCTATAAAATCACATTGTCCTAATATGACTAAACTAATCGCCTTCCACCTCCCTCAATACCACCCCATCCCCGAAAACGATGAATGGTGGGGCAAGGGCTTTACCGAATGGACCAATGTTGCCAAGGCCAAACCGCTGTTCAAAGGCCATTACCAACCACATTTCCCTGCGGATTTGGGCTACTACGACCTGCGTTTGCCCGAAGCCCGCCAGGCCCAGGCGGATCTGGCTCGTCAATACGGTATTCATGGATTTTGTTATTACCATTATTGGTTTCAAGGCAAAAGGTTGTTGGAAAAGCCCCTTGATGCAATCCTACAGACCAAAGAACCCGATTTTCCATTTATGCTGTGCTGGGCCAACGAAAATTGGACCCGTCGCTGGGATGGAGGGGATCAAATCATTTTGATGGAGCAAAACTATTCGACAGAAGATGCGCTTGCACATATTCAAATGCTTTTGCCATTTTTCAAAGACGAACGATACATTAAAATAGAAGGCAAGCCATTTTTTGCAATCTATCGCTCTCCAGTCATTCCTAATTTAGATGAATATTTGCAAGTTTTCAGAACTGAAGCAGCTAAAGAAGGATTGGAGTTGTATATCGCCAGGGTTGAAAGCCACCATCAAATCGGCGCAGCTTACATGCCTGGATTTGAGGCCGCAATCGAGTTTCAACCTTTCGCCCAACAGTGGATTGATTTTCTCAGTTCAAAAGATAGTTTGCATGGGAACCTCAAATACAAAGCCATGCGAAAAATCTTGCGCATGACCGGATTGTTTCCACAAGTATTGAAAAACCTGGCCTTCGAATATTATAGCGATTATGTGGACTTTACTTTGAAAAGCTACCAATATCCTGGCGATTATGTAAAATTCCCAGGCGTTACACCAGCCTGGGACAATACCGCGAGAAGGGGCAACAATGCATTCCTGCTGAGAGAAAGCACCCCCGAAAAATTCAAAGAATGGTTGGTTTTCCACCGGGATCATTATCAACCAGCATCCAGCGAAGAAAACTTCCTTTTCATCAATGCCTGGAATGAGTGGGCCGAAGGCAATCACCTTGAGCCCGACCGCAAGTGGGGGCATGCCTATCTTGAGGCCGTAAAAGCTGTATTCAGCAATCAAAATCAGCAAGCTGAATGAGTACCAGTTCAGCACAAAAGCGGGCTGCAGTCATGGTAATTACGTACAATCAAGGCGCTTTTATTGGTCAAACCCTGGACAGCATCCTGGCTCAAAAAGTTGAATTTCCTTGGGAGATTCTGATCGCCGATGATGGCTCCAGCGATGAAACCCGTGACATCATCTTGGATTATCAACAGCGATTTCCTGCGCGCATCAAAGTTTTTTTGCGCGAAAAAAACCTGGGTACTTTTCGCAATACTGTGCGTTTGATCGAAGAAGCGGAGGCCGATTTTCTGGCCATTTGCGAAGGGGATGACTATTGGACGGATGAAAACAAACTGCAAAAACAGGTTGATTTCTTGTCCCAAAACCCTGATTTCGTAAGTTGCTGTCACAATGTGCTGCACTTGGAAGCATACAAAACGGAAGCGCCTTTTTCCCCCCGTTATCCAAGTGAAGGTGATAAGGTGTTTGAAGAAAAAGACTTTCTGGAGCGCTTGCCTTGGATCATTGCGGTATCGCTGGTGTTTCGCAATCCACGTCATTTCGACCCGCAATTCAGTGAAAAGATGCATTCCTTTTTGGAGGAAGGCACGATGCCCCTTGCCGATTGGCCTTACAATTTCATCCTAAGCAAACACGGTAAAACGCAATATTTTGACCAAATCATGGCGGTGTATCGCGTCCACGAAAAAGGGCTTTGGAGCAGCGCCAAGCAACATACCCAAACGCGGTGGAATTTTCAAATTCTCAATGCGATGGTGCGCTTGGAACACCAACCTTCTTTTATTCACCGGATTGAGGCCACCCGCGAAACTTTTTACTTGCCCTTGTTCCTGGGTTACTTGCGCGAAAGGCAATTAGGTCTGGCACTAGGTTTTTTGGCAAAACTTATTTTTCGGACTTCGTGGTCTTACAAAATGCGCAAAGCGAAACAAGTCCTGGATTTTTTTCGCAATAAGCAAACTTGATTTTTACTATTATGAGCGAAAAACGCCCCGTCATCTTCTACCTCACCAAACCCAAAGACCTGGTCCGCGAGCGCCTGGGCTACCAGCGTGCCTGGGCCAAAATGGGCATTGAGGTCATTTGCATTGGTACGATGGGCTCGATTGGCGAAAACGTGCAAAAACTGGCTCCTGATCAGGAGCTCATCGGCATTTTACACCCCGAAATATGGCCAGGCGCGCCCCTGGACATGTGGGACCACGCCGTCCCTAGTTTGTGCCTACAAATTGATACCGAAGGCATCACCCAACGGCGCATTCGCATCTCGCGTTTGTTTGATGGGGCAGTGGTTTTTCACCCTGGTTATGATGTGATTTTCAGCAAAGCGGGCATCCGTCAGCCGATCTTGGTGCCCCATGCCGTGGAGCGCGAGCAGTTTGAGCTGCCGGAAATGGAACGCATTTATGACATTGGCTGGGTAGGCAGCACGGGAGCCGCAATTTTTGGGATGCGCCGCAAGATTTTGCCTTTGCTACAGGAGCGCTACAAGCTCAACGACCCTTTTAGGCGCTACAGCATGGACGAAATGGCCCGGATTTATTGCCAGTCCAAAATTGTGGTCAATATCAGCAAAGACCAATACCTCGAAGACGCCAACCTGCGTTGTTTTGAGGCGATGGCAGCCGGGGCCTTGCTGTTTACCTTTATGCCCAGCGAACTGACGGGCTTTGGGTTTCGCGAAGGAGAGCACTTCATCGGTTTCCATACGGTGGAAGAACTGATCGAAAAACTCGATTATTACCTGAGCCACGATGAGGAACGCGCTACTTTGGCTGCCAAAACCCGGACGCTTGCCTTGGCTGAACACACTTATGACAATCGGGCAAAAACCTTGCTTGCCATTTTTCAGTCCCAAAAACTGGTGGCAGAAGCCCGTGAATGGTCCCGAGAAAAACGCTTGTTGGAAGTGATCTTTTGGACCGCCCGCTTTGGCGAACTAGACCGCCCTTTTCGCCTGATGCGGCAATTACCCAGGGGGATATGGCGTTTAAAGGCATTCTTTTACATCGGTTGGAATTTTCTGAGCCAGACTCGGTACTGTTTTCGAGCTAATATAGATGAAAAATGGTAATTCTAAAGATAATTCTAAAAAAAATGAATTCATGGATGAGCATTTGATAATTGGCGGTGCAATGAAAATCAATTAAGAATGATACTTTCGGTGGTCATTCCTACTTTTCATCGCACGGAAATGTTGCGAGCTTGCTTAGATCATCTACTGCCAGAAGTGCAGGGGATTGATCGAGGAAGCTATGAAGTGATTGTAGCTGATGATGGTTATTTGCCGGATAGCAAAGCAATGATTGAACAATACCACCCTTGGGTAACCTGGGTCAAAGGACCTGCAAGGGGACCTGCTGCGAATCGCAATCATGGAGCGGCTCTGGCAAAGACAAATTGGATTGTATTTACTGATGATGATTGCCTTCCTTCGAATGATTGGCTAAAAAACTTGATGATATTGATGCAAAATCAGCACATTGATGTCATTGAAGGCTTGACCAAAGCGGATCGACCCCAACAATCATATGAAGAAGAATCCCCAATTAATTTGACAGGCAATCGACTATGGTCTTGTAATTTTGCTATCCGTAAATCTTTGTTTTTTGAACTGGAGGGTTTTGATGAAAGGTTTCCATTTCCAGCTATGGAAGATGTAGATTTTCACCACCGCCTAATAAATCATGGTGCTCAAATTGTATTTGATAAAGGAGTAATTGTCGTTCACCCGTGGAGAAAACGAGGAGGCCTAAAAAAGATCCATCAGGCTTATGCCAGTCATCGCTATTTTTATCGAAAACATTTTCAAGACAAGAAATTAGTAACCTGGTACAGCCTGTTTAAAATGTTTGTGGGCTCTATTTTATTTGACTTCCCACCTTTGAATAAATTGAACTGGGGGAGTTTGAAACATTATTTTTTAGGCATCTACTTTAGCTTTCGAATGCTATTCATGTGGATTTAACCTTGATCTTGTGAAGTTTTTGTTGGTATGCAATCAGGTTCCACCCATTATTGATGGGGTGGGCGATTATGTTGTAAATCTGAGTGCAACGCTAACCCTACTTGGGCATGATGTGCAGATCATTTGCAGCGACCAAAAAGAAGTCAATTTGCAGAATAATATAAAGATTCATGCTTCCATTACCGACTGGAATAAAAAAGGCATGGATCAGGTAGCGGAATTGATTCAATTTATCCAACCTGATTGGCTGATATTTAATTATGTACCTTATGCTTTTGATAAAAAAGGAATCCCATTTGGTTTGTCGAAAGGGCTTGCTTCATGGGGGAAAAGGACAAAATTACTGGTGATTTTCCATGAAGTCCGCATAAGGTGGGAATGGAATAACTGGAAATCCTGGTTGATAGCCAGCGCACAAGCTTGGATTGCGAAGCAACTGCATCAAATTGCTGACATGGGTTTTACCAGCATTGAATTTTATCAGAAACTATTACCGCAGCCAACTTACCTGTTACCAATTGGATCAACGATTAAACCATGTCCAATCGATTTGCAAAAATTAGAAACATTGCGAACAAAATGGTTGTCAAAGGTAAAAGGACCTGTTATACTTACAGTGGGCATCAGAAACATTGATAGGCTATACAAGGCATTTCAATTGATCCAAAAGCACATGCCGGAGGCTTGTTTGCTGGTGTGCGGGGCCGGTAAAGAGTTTAGGAGGCTTGATGGTGTGGTTTATACGGGGCGTTTAGACAGTGAAGATCTTTATCATGCACTTTATCTCGGTGATGTTTTAGTGGTATTTGACTATGTCTCAAAAAAAGGAGAAGGTGGAAGCTGCAACAAGAGTGGAGCTTTAGCAGCGGCATTTTCAACTGGAAAACCTGTTGTAGGAACCAAAGGAGACATGAATAACCATTTGTTGCAGCATGAGCATAATATCTGGTTAGTTGATTATCATTCTGAAGAACTTATTGCCAAAGACTTAGTCGATATTCTCGAAGATGAAATATTGAACACCCAGTTAAGTGCAGGGGCAAAAAACTTGTATGATACCCAGTTGAATTGGACAGTTTTGGCAAATGAATTGGTCCATCAATTGAATTCACCATCAAAGAAATCTAAATGAATTTGTGTCTGTTTTCTCCGAATTTTCACCCATTGGTTGGAGGTTTGGAAAATGTTGTGATGGATTTGGCTTCAGAATTTGCAGAACAAGGCCATGAGGTCAATTTGATTACACTAACACCTAATCCTAAGGAAGATCAATTTTCATTTGGCGTTTATAGAAACCCCTCGTTTTTCCAAGCACTCAAAATACATCAAAAGGCAGATGTAGTTATGCATTTCAATGTGAGCTTAAAAGGGTGGCCTTACTGGATATTTAGTGGCAAGCCCCTATTGATCTCTCACCAAAGTGAATACCTCAACAATTGGAATGGAAAAGTAAAATATTGGCTAGCGAATCATTTTGCTAAAAACGTAGGTTGTAGTCAATATGTAGCCCGAAGATTCAAAAATGGCATTGCCATACCTAATCCCTACAATCACCAGGTATTTAAAACGATTACTCCTTGGGAACTTCGAACTAAAGATTTGGTTTTTTTAGGTAGGTTGGTATCTGATAAAGGGGCTGATTTATTGTTGGAGGCCCTTTATTTACTCTCAAAGGAAGGACTAGAGCCACAACTAAGTATCATTGGAAAGGGACCTGAAGAACAAAAATTACAACACTTATGCCAAAAATGGGGGCTTGAGGATCGTGTTTCATTCCTGGGGCTCAAAAAAGGAGAAGACTTAGTGAGGCAATTAAATCAACATAAGTGTTTGGTTGTTCCATCAATTTGGCAAGAGCCGTTCGGTATTGTAGCACTAGAAGGGATGGCTTGCGGCTGTGTAGTGATTGGTTCCAAAGGAGGAGGTCTAGGGGAGGCAATAGGTAAAGCTGGGGTTACCTTCCCCAATGGTGATGTCAATGCTTTGATGGAGGCAATAAAAAGGGTCTTGTTAGAGCCAAGCTACTACCACAAAGTACAAGAGGAATCAGTACCCCACCTTTTTGCACATACTAAAAAGGTAGTTGCATTTGAATACCTAAATGAGCTTCAAAAACTAAAGAGTAATGAAAAAACTGATCACTAAATTACTTTCATTAGGAGAAGGTATTCCTACTCATCTTATTGATCAATCACAAACTAGAAATATCAATCTTATACTCTTTGCACTTTTATATACAACCTTGGGTGGCGCTTTGCGCAAATGGGGCTTTGGAAGTAGCTTTATTTCCAATATAATTTTGTTTGGCCAAATATTATTACCCTTTGCACTGTTTCTTTCATTCAAAAGAACCAAACTCAATTATCAAACCCTTCTTGTTTTAACCATATATGCACTTTTGCTGTTCGCACAAGCGGTTAACCCCATGAATCATACCGTTTTTCATGGGATTTTTGGGATTTTTTTACATTTGGGGATTTGGTTAATTCTGTTTCAATACCTTGATAACCCAGAACAATTTCCCTTAGAGCGCTTGGTCCCATTGTTTATCATACTTCTAACATTTGAGCTTGTACTGGGCTTTACCCAATACAACCTACCAAAAGAACATTTTTTGAACCGCTATGCCAATATCAATGATAAAAGTATATCAGAACAAGGGTCCGGAATCAGGGTAACAGGTACATTTAGCTATCTTTCCGGTTATACTGCTTTTATCTTTGGTTGGAATTTGGTTTCTTGGGCAATTTTCCTGTTTCGTTTCCCTTCCTGGCTAGGGTATTCAAGCCTCATGGCGGGCTTTATTTGTGCGTTGATGTCTGGTTCCAGAGGCGCAACTGCTCTAACTATTGCACTTGGTATTATTGCACTAGTCAGTAATCTCAAAGGAAATAGACTAATAGGTAGAATCATTGGGATTTTCTTAGCTGGCATAGTAGGTTTGACCATCGGATTGCAAACTAAATTTGTACAAACAGCAATCTCAAATTTTTTAACACGGGTTGAGGGTAATTACAATACGGGAGAGTCAAGTGATCGAACAGTTGGCGTCTTCGAAGAAATCTTTGATTTCAAAGGTGATTACCCGGTTTTTGGCATAGGGCTTGGTTCAACTTATCAAGGAAGCAACCAAATATGGGGAGAGTCAGTCTATTTAAAAAGATATGGTGGATACGAAGAAGAGCCAGAAAGAATCATCTTAGAGGGTGGTTTTATCCTTTTTTTTATTAAATTCATACTGCTCTGGATATTCTATTCTCGCTCAAAAATTCCTGCTGTTTTTTCGATTCCATTGGTGATTTTGATGTTCATCTCAGTGCCGATTGTCTTCAATGTCTTCAATGCTTTCTATTTCTATTTTGGAATTCTTTTGGTTGACAGGGCTTATCGATTACAAAAAGGATTATCATGAAAGTCATTTTGATCCACAACGCAAGGCAATATTGCCACCTTACGCTAAAAGCACTAAATGAAGCTGGGCTACTGGGGGCGTTTTATACCAGTTTTGCTACAAACCTTTGGCAGTATTTTTTGCCTCTCTTCCCTGGTAAGCTAAAGAAAAGTTTATCAAAGCGAAATTTTCCCGAAATCCCCACCAACTTAATCAAGCATCATCCATACTTGTTGTGGTTGGAGCAACGCTACAAAGAAGATGCAGAGCGGACTTACAAAATAGTTTACACAGCATTTGACAATTGGGCTGCCGAGCAATTGCGCTCCAAGCAAGCAGATGTGCTCATCGGCTATGAAAATGTGAATTTGTCAACATTCAAACGCGCCAAAGCACTTGGTACAGTAACTGTATTAGACTTGGCGGGTATTCACCATAAAAAAGCCACTGAAATCAATACAAAATTGGGCTTGTCTGACAATGGCACTACTCCCGAATTAAGCCAATGGATCAATCACCGCAAGGAAGAGGCGTTCCAATACACAGATTATGTAATGACGCTTTCAAATTTTGCAAAAGAAGGTGTTTTAGAGGCTGGCATCAGCCCTGAAAGAATCTATGTGGTCAATTTAGGCGTTAATTTAAAGAACTTTTCTCCTAAATCAGTTTATCCCAACAGGGGCAAGCTCCGCTTTTTATACGTCGGTACCATGACCCACCGAAAGGGCTTGGAATTGCTGTTAAGAACTTGGTCCACTATCAATTTAAGTGACGTAGAATTGGTTTTGATCGGTCCAATGGCTGATGCTGACGATGCATTGAAAGCATATTCAGGGATTTACACTTATCACCCCTTCCTTCACCACGAAGCCCTGGCGGAAGAATACCGCCGTGCCGATGTTTTTGTTTTCCCTTCCAATCACGACTCCTGGGCCCAAACCGTGATCGAAGCAATGGCCTGCGGCACCCCGGTAATCACCACCGAAAACACGGGGGCCAAAGACGCGGTACTGCAAGGCGGCGGCCTAGTCATCCCGGCGGGTGATGAAGAAGCCTTAAAAAACAGCATCCGCCATTTTTACGAGAATCGCGGGCAGATCGAAATCATGGGCCGTAAAGCCCGGCAAATTGCGGAGCAATACACCTGGGAGAATTACCACCAACAGGTGATTGCGGCCATTGAAGACATCGCACGCCGCGAAAACATCCCCATGTCTTGAAAATCCTCCACCTAACCCCCTCCTACAAGCCCGCCACGATTTACGGAGGCCCCATCTTCTCCGTCTCCAAACTCTGCGAGGCTTCGCAAGCCGCTGGTCACGAAGTACAAGTGCTCAGTACCCTGGCCAATGGCAAAACCGAATTGCCGATTCCTGCGGGCGAGGTCCAAATCGTGGAGGGAGTTAAGGTGCGCTACTATCCCCGCTGGACCAAAGACCACAGCCATTTTTCGCCTGCTTTGCTCTGGGCTTGGTGGCGGGCCATCCAGCCGGGTACGGTGTTGCACGTGCATTCCTGGTGGAATCTGGTCGCCATTTTTGGGGTAGCTTTGGCCCTGCTCAAGGGGCAAAGGCCCGTGTTGTCGCCGCGTGGCATGCTGAGTGCTTACACGCTGCAAAGTGGGGCCAAGCGCCTGTTTCAGCATTGGTTGGGGCGGCATTTGTTGCGGCGCTGTGTGTTGCATGCCACCAGCGAGCAGGAGGCGCGTGAGTTGCGGACCCTGCTGCCTGGGGCGCTTTGCTTTGTAGCGCCCAACTTGCTGGAATTGCCTGAGCCGCAGGTAGGGGCTGGGGGGCCAGTTCGCCAGCCTGGATCTACCTTGCAATTGCTTTTTTTGAGCCGGATTCACCCCAAGAAGGGCTTGGAGGTGTTGTTCAGCGCCCTGGCCCGGGCGGATTATGACTGGCAGCTCACGGTTGCGGGCACGGGTGAGGCCGGTTACTTGGCTGAGCTCCAAGACCTGGCCCTGGGTTTGAACATCGCCGAAAACATCCGCTGGGCAGGTTGGGTGGAAGGGGCCGCGAAGTGGGATTTGTTGGAGCGGGCGGATCTAATGGTGCTGCCTTCGCAAAATGAAAACTTCGCCAATGTGGTGGTGGAGGCTTTGGCTTTGGGCACGCCAGTGTTGTTGAGCACGGAGGTGGGCTTGAGCGATTATGTGCAGGCGGAGGGCCTGGGCTGGGTGTGTGCGGCGGAGGTGAATGCCTTGCGCGATGCCCTGGCGGGGGTAGCCTCGGATCGGGCTGCTTTGGCTGCGATCCGGGTGCGGGCCTCGGAGCAGGTACGGCAGGACTTTTCGGTGGAGCGGGTGCTGGAGATGTACCTGGCGGGTTATGGCTTGGCTGGGGGCGTCGAATAAGCCACGGAGGTTATTTTGTCTGCTGCGCAGGCTTAGGGCCTCGCTGCGCGAAGCTTTTTTTAGCACGCGGATGACGCAGATGACGCGGATAAAACGCGGATTTGCTAATTTGACGTTGACGGGTTTCAAAATAAATTCTACATCTAACACACAATGCAATTTGCTTCACAAAGAACTTTCAGATGTCTCGGATGTTTTTTGCCTGCTGCGCAGGCTTAGGGCCTCGCTGTGCGAGGCTTTTTTAGGACGCGGATGACGCGGATGACGCGGATGACGCGGATAAAACGCGGATTTGCTAATTTGACGTTGACGGGTTTCAAAATAAATTCTACATCTAACACACAATGCAATTTGCTTCACAAAGAACTTTCAGATGCCACGGATGTTATTTTGCCTGCTGCGCAGGCTTAGGGCCTCGCTGTGCGAGGCTTTTTTAGGACGCGGATGACGCGGATGACGCGGATAAAACGCGGATTTGCTAATTTGACGTTGACGGGTTTCAAAATAAATTCTACATCTAACACACAATGCAATGTTGCTTCACAAAGAACTTTCAGATGCCACGGATGTTATTTTGCCTGCTGCGCAGGCTTAGGGCCTCGCTGTGCGAAGCTTTTTTTAGCACGCGGATGACGCGGATGACGCAGATGACTACGACTTTTGCACCTAAAACCCCCTAAAAGTTCTTTGACATTGCGGAAAATCCATATAAAACAGGTGCAAATCCAGTTTTTTGACAAAACTCCTCACATTTAGTATTTTTGAGGGGCTAACAGTTGGTCATTCCTTATCAAAAACAGCTCAATGACAAACCCAATTACTGCATAAGCAATCGTCTAGACTGGTTCGCTATTGGGATATTGCTTTTCTACCGTCACATGTGACCCGATGAAAACTGTTGACTGAAAGTCAAGACCGAAGTTTGATAGGTACTGGTTTCAGAACTTTGATGGCATTTATAGCTCATCATCCAATTTCTGCGACATACATGATGCCAATATTCATTCATCGACTTGGTCTTACTGCTTGTTTTCGATCGAGACTTGGGTACTCCTCGTCTTTGGCTCACTTCCGAAGGGAAATTCACCAAGGAGTCGGTGGGTGCTGCCCGTTTTCTTACCAGTTCCTTTGGCGTTTGCTTGGCCAAGGGCTGGAAATGGATTGACCGTATGTCAACATTGAGGGGGTATTGGGTAAAATATGCCTTTTTTTCACTCAAAAAAGCCTCTTTTTTGTGCTTTTGGAAGGTGCAATGGGCAATGCAAAAGTCGTAATGACGCGGATGAAACGCGGATTTGCTAGCGTGACGTTGACGGGGTTTCAGGCGTGAGTTTGAGAGAAAAAGAAAGACTATTCTTTTACGATTGGCGGAGGGGGAATGGACTATTTTTCACTAATTTTGATTTGGAACCAATCCGCGAAAATCAGCTAAATCCGCGTCATCCGCGTGCTAAAAACCCTCCGCACAGCGGAGCAAAAAAACTGAGAAGCTGAAAATTGGTGTGCTAAAAACCCGAGGCGCACAGCGCCAATTAACCCGCGCAGCGGGCAGATGATTATGCTTTTTTGTCTGCTGCGCAGGCTGGAGCCTCGCTGCGCGAAGCTTTTTTTAGCACGCGGATGACACGGATAAAACGCGGATTTGCTAATTTGACGTTGACGGGTTTCAAAATAAATTCTACATCTAACACACAATACAATGTTGCTTTACAAAGAACTTTCAGATGCCTCGGATGTTTTTTGCCTGCTGCGCAGGCTTTGGCCTCGCTGTGCGAAGCTTTTTTTAGCACGCGGATGACGCAGATGACGCGGATGAAACGCGGATTTGCTAGCGTGACGTTGACGGGGTTTCAGGCGTGAGTTTGAGAGAAAAAGAAAGACTATTCTTTTACGATTGGCGGAGGGGGAATGGACTATTTTTCACTAATTTTGATTTGGAACCAATCCGCGAAAATCAGCTAAATCCGCGTCATCCGCGTGCTAAAAACCCTCCGCACAGCGGAGCAAAAAAACTGAGAAGCTGAAAATTGGTGTGCTAAAAACCCGAGGCGCACAGCGCCAATTAACCCGCGCAGCGGGCAGATGATTATGCTTTTTTGTCTGCTGCGCAGGCTGGAGCCTCGCTGTGCGAAGCTTTTTTTAGCACGCGGATGACGCGGATGACGCGGATAAAACGCGGATTTGCTAATTTGACGTTGACGGGTTTCAAAATAAATTCTACATCTAACACACAATGCAATGTTGCTTCACAAAGAACTTTCAGATGCCACGGATGTTATTTTGTCTGCTGCGCAGGCTTTGGCCTCGCTTTGCGAGGCTTTTTTAGCACGCGGATGACGCGGATGACGCGGATAAAACGCGGATTTGCTAATTTGACGTTGACGGGTTTCAAAATAAATTCTACATCTAACACACAATGCAATGTTGCTTCACAAAGAACTTTCAGATGGGATTATTCAGGCTTTTTATGATGTTTACAATGCACTTGGATATGGTTTTTTAGAGAAAGTGTATCAGAATGCCTTGTTTTATGAGCTAAATACACGAGGTTACCACGTAATGGCGCAACAACCGTGTAATGTTTACTACAACGGAGTGAAAGTAGGGGATTTTCAAACCGATATTTTGGTGAACGAGGAGATAATTTTAGAACTAAAAGCACGAGAAACAATCATGCCAGAACACAAGGTGCAACTGATCAATTACCTGAAAGCTAGCAACATAGAGCTCGGATTTATACTGAATTTTGGTAGGAAGCCAGAGTTTGAACGCATTGTATTCACAAATACCCGAAAGGGACGATAGGTTCGTGTCCCCGCACGAATCTCGCAATGAAACCCGTCAACCTCATGCTGGAAAATCCGCGTTTTATCCGCGTCATCTGCGTCATCCGCGTGCTGAAAAAGCCTGGCGAAGCGAGGCCAAAACCTGCGCAGCAGGCCAAAAGACACCGTAGCCAATCTGCGGCTATCAGCCTGCGCAGCAGGGTTTTCAGACCTTTCGGGCATTTTTTCCAGCGTGAAGTTAGACAGAGCGTGCCCTGTCTGCTGCGCAGATGGATCATATGCCACGGATGTTTTTTGCCTGCTGCGCAGGCTTAGGGCCTCGCTGTGCGAGGTTGTTTTTAGCACGCGGATGACGCGGATGACGCAGATGAAACGCGGATTTGCTAGCGTGACGTTGACGAGGTTTCAGGCGTGAGTTTGAGAGAAAAAGAAAGACTATTCTTTTACGATTGGCGGAGGGGGAATGGACTATTTTTCACTAATTTTGATTTGGAACCAATTCGCGAAAATCAGCGTCATCCGCGTCATCCGCGTGCTAAAAACCCTCCGCGCAGCGGAGCAAAAAAACCGAGAAGCTGAAAATTGGTGTGCTAAAAATCCGAGGCGCACAGCGCTGATTAGCCCGCGCAGCGGAGCAAAAGAAAAGCCGTTTGCTTAAAAACTAAGGCGCATAGCGCCGATAAAAGCAAAACCCGTGCGCTAAACCCCTCAGGTGCACAGCGCCGATTAACCCGCGCAGCGGTCAATAAATCTCATCCGAGGCAACCCACCCATGCTCAACATCATCATCCTAACCTACAACGAAGAAAACAACATCGAGGCTTGCCTAGACAGCTTCCGTGGTGTACAAGCCGGGGTGTGGGTAGTCGATTCCTTTTCCACCGACCGTACGCTGGAGCTTTTGGATGCAAGGGGGATTCCCTACGTGCAGCATCCTTTTGCCAATTACGCGGCTCAACGCAACTGGGCCGAGGCCAACTGCCCCCTGCCCGGTGAATGGATTTTTCACCTCGATGCTGGGGAGCGTTTTACGCCCGAATTGGTGCAGTGGCTCAATACCAGTTTTGACCCCAATGGCTCGGTAGCGGGCTACCAATTCAGTCGGCGCACCTATTTTTTGGGGCGTTGGATGCGGCGAGGGGGGCATTATCCCAGCTACCACTTGCGACTGGTCCGCAAAGGCCAGGGCCATTGCGAGCACAAGGCCTACGACCAGCATTTTGTACTTGACCGTGGCCAGGCCGCCTGGACCAAAGCGGGCATCGACATCATTGACGACATGGCCGATAACCTGCACGATTTCAGCCTCAAACACGCCCGTTGGGCCCTTTACGAAGCCGTGGAAATCGTGGACCAGGGCCTCAAACAAGGCGAAGTGAGAGCCAACCTGGGCGGCAACCCCATCGAAAAACGCCGCTGGTTGAAGGAAAAAGTGTTCCAGCGTTTTCCACTTTTCTTGCGCAGTTTCGCCTACTTTTTTTACCGCTACATTGTGCGGGGTGGTTTTCGGGACGGGGCCGCAGGTCTGGTTTTTCATTTCCTGCAAGGCGCTTGGTTTCGCTTCCTGGTGGACGCCTATGTGCTGGAAATCCGACAAAACATGCAAAGCAAGCGCGAAGATTTACCACAAACAGTGATCCGCTTGTACGGGGAGCGATTTTTGGGCGCACTGAAGCGCTGAAGAAAAGCCCGAGAAAAAAGACTCGGGCTTTTTTTGGCATTTAATACGTGTGAATCATGTTTTATTGCTTCAACTGCTACCTGAATGTTATACCAAGACTTGTGGATTTTGTGACTTTTATGGGGTGCGGCTCCCGTTTGATGTACTTTTGAATGAAAAAGTACACTGAAGTCTAATGTATTGGGTTTCAAAATAAAGCCCTTTTTCTCTTTTTCTTGGCAAAAAAAGAAACAAAAAAGTCAAGGGCTGTGATCAAATCCTACTATTTTGCTTGAAAGGGCAGTTCCAAGGAGTGACGGCAAGCCACCAAATTCGCTCCTTCGTTGCTCAGACAGTGGTGGCTTCTGATCTGTAGCGCTTTAAAGCACCCTTTCGCAAAATCGGGATTTGCTCAAGGCCCATTAAGCTCCGATCAAGTAGCTGTGAAAAAGTTTGACTTTTTACATCAGATTGGAGCCGCACCCCTTTTATGGTGAACATGAAGCGTTCATGACAAAATTGCGAAGCTGAAACCCAAAAAAGACAACCCGCTTTTATGGTGAACATGAAGCGTTCATGACCGAGCGCTGTGTCACTCCCTGGTGTGAAAGCGGGCCAATTCTGAAAATTCTTTCAAATTCAGGCTTGGTCAACGGTCACGCAAGAAATTCTGTAATTCTGCAAATTCTGGTTTAGACAAAGAAGTCTCGCCCGGATAGTTTTCCCAAACCCAAATCGCAGAAACCTTCTTCCCTTCCCCTTCCAGCCATACAGGTTGCCAGTTTTTGATCTCAGAATGGTCGAAAATCACCAAAAAGCCTTGCTTTAAGCCTTGTATATCTAAATAGCCAGACAATTGTTTAAGGCCTTGGTGGGGGTATTGTTTGCCATGCCAGCGTTTTAGTTCGACAACAAACTTTTCATTCAAATAGGTGATCACTACATCCAAGCGCTTTTCCTCCGACACTTGGGGGTTCATTAAAGTCACAGCCAATGCCGTTGTTTGATCTCACTCCATTTCCATCAATTGTACTGCAATCGCAAAGCTAAATGGGACTGCATTCCATTGGCCCCGATAGTTCAAATTCCATCCGGTAGGCTTTTGGACAGGGGGATCAATCAGCAAATGTTTAATAAAAGGTTTGTAAGTGTAAGCGGTTTCTTTTTGAATTTTTGAAACCATTACATTCTTTTTGGTTTTCAGCCACTCGAAGCCGATGAAAAAGCCATCATCGGGAATGCTGATTTTGTATTTGCTCAAGTCGATGACAGGTGTATTGGTCCCTGGTACGATGATCACTTGCTCTCGCAACAGGTCTTCTCCGGGTCCTTTCGCGTTGGTTTTTTGGGCATAAACCCTTACTCGAAAAGAAGCCGACTTGCCCTGATCCAGCAACATGCTAAACTGCCCCAAGTAGTAATTTCCTGGTTCGCTCGGAGCTGGAAAAAACCTGACTATCTGCTGTGTGAAACCCGAGGAAATAAAGCTCGTGGGGTAAGCTTTTTTATCCAAACTATTCAAATCCAAAGTCCGCTTCAGCTTTTTAGGCTGCACGGCCACTTCAGGGATGTCATAAACAATGGGCCTGAGAAAAAAGGTATTATCAGTGCCTTGTTTCAGTAAAACCACCGGAATGTTTTTAGGCTGAAAGCCCAAACAACTGAAAATCAATGTATCCTGGGTATCTGCTGTTTCCAGGCTGTATTGGCCATTTTCATCGCTGGTACCGCCAGTATTGGCTTTTTTCAGGCCGATGGTGGCGTATTGAATGGCTGTTTTGCTGATCGAATCTTGTAGGATGATCTGAAAAGTCATTTGCCCCATCGCGGGTATTGCGATGAGGCAAATGATGAAGTTGATCAGGATTTGAACTTTTGATGGCATTTGACGCAGCGTTATTGTTTCATAACGAAAACTGAGCCATAGGTTACGGTTAAAACAAAAACCTAATCCATCACCGCCAAAAACTCCTTGCTGTCAGGCTTCACACCCGATGCAAAAAAGTGGGTCAGCTTACCATTTTCGTCGATCAGGTACTTGCAAAAATTCCAGGAGGGCACCTCGCTGTTCCAACCATTTTGGCTAGGATCAGTCAACCAGCGGTAGATGGGGCTTTGTTGGCTGCCTTTGACGTCCACTTTTTCAAACATTTGAAAAGTGACGCCATAGTTTTTTTCACAAAAAGACTGGATGTCCGTAGCCGAGCCAGGTTCTTGGCCCATGAATTGGTTGCAGGGGAAGCCCAGCACCACTATTTTGTCTTTGTGCTGCTCGTAATAAGCCTGCCAATCGGCGTATTGCGGGGTGTAGCCGCACTTGGAAGCCACATTGAGCACGATGACCTTTTTGCCTTTGTACTGCGACATCTCAATCTTTTGGCCATCCAAGGAAGTGGCACTCAGGTCGTAAAAAGAGGTCGCATTGGCATTGGCTACCGTAGTAGCACTTGGTTTACTTTCTGCACTGCTCACTTTTTGAGCATTGAAACAACTGCTGTTCAGGCTGAATAAGCCCAACAAAACGGCAACAAAAGAAAAGCTTCGCATTGGAATATTATTTTAGCTGCTGATCAAACAGCATCAATGTTAAAAGGTTGCTTTCTCGAATGTTAAGAGCGTGTTTAAATATTAAAGGCTTAGGCAGAAAACGAGTCAAATTTTGACTAACTCTTTTAGAATAGGTAGCAGGAAAAGCGGAGTTATGCAGCGCAAAATGAGCATTTTCTTAACGACCTAATTTAGAAATGTGAGTAAGGGTTCAAAAAAAAACCTTACCAAGTTTTTTGATTGCCAGTTGTCAACATCATGGTCAACGTCATGCTGGAAATCCGCAAGAATGGGTGTGGAGTGTGCAAGTGTGAGTTGGGGTGTGGGAGCTTCGTGCTTTTACTTTTGTCTCCGATCACTTGAAAACGGGATTTTCTCACACTCACACCCAAACAAACACACCCAAACCCAATTTTATCCGTGTTCCCAAAATAGCCTCGCGCAGCGGGAGCATAATCTATAAAGTACGCAGTTGCGATTTGGTAAGGTTTATTCGTGGCTTGTCACTAAGGCGAAATTGGGCCGTTTTATGGCAAACAAAAATTTTTAAACATGCTCTAAAGCAGAATAATTTACAGTAAAGTAGCCAAGTCAATATTCAGAATAGTGGAAAATGATGGTGCATCCATTTGAACACCAGCTCCTTTCGTATATTTTGACCATGAATTATTCACGTAATCATAAACAAAACCCTCAATAATGCCATATTCAAAATCTTCGATCAAGCGCTGTATCTTTTTAAAGTCATTTTTCACACCGTTTGGGTGACAAACTTCAATGATAATAGGAGTTTGGTAAGTCTTGTTGTTGTAAAGCGAAACATCAGGCACTGGACTGGTTTGTCCTTCATCAATCATTGTCTCTGGAAGAGGTTCAAGCTCAATTGTACCTTGGTGATAAAATAGCAAACCCAAACCAGTGGTTAGTTTTCCAATGATGCGTTGATGTTCTTTAGGAGCGTTAATCCCAATTTCGGTTAATTGTTCGGGAAAAATCATGGTGGCTGGCTTTGGTCAAAGATAATCCAATTTTACCATAAGCACAAGCCTCATTCGGAACACTACTGCACTGAGAACAAAATGATGAACCATTAACTTTATGGTTTTTATGGAGCAAAGTGGTCATTCAAAACAAGTTGCTTATGCTCATCAAGTCCCAAGATTCTTTGGCTTACGACTTACGAGTGACGACTTACGACTTACGAAGTGGGGACTCGCTCAGGAGATTTGCAGTGCAACAAATCATCATTTTTACGATTAAAATTTTTAAACAATATTTTTAGTATAAACTTTTCCCCTCCTTGGAGAAAGTGAATATTGGTTAAAAATCATTAAATCATTGTTTTTCAGACCTTGGTGAGGTGGGCTATACCGAGATCAACTCGAAAATACCAAACCGTGCAAACGGGCACCTAAGACCAACCGTATCTTTGCAGCGAGGACACTTTGTAAGTCGTAAGTCGTCACTCGTAAGTCGTAAGTCAAAAAATTTAAGCTCGCAAATCCAGTACTAACTTTAACCAAGGAGATAGACGCTTATTTAGTTCCTGACCCACTACTTTAATCCTTCTTATCCAGCCTGATAAAACTCATTCGGCTCCACAGGCACATTCGGGTCCAGTGATTTGCGGTAGCCGATGTGGTAGCGGTCGATGTGTACGCCTAGTTTAAGATAGACACTCACGGCCTCTTTGTTGTGGGCGCGCACGGTGGTCAGGAAAATATCCGGATAGCGGCTCTTCAGCGAATCGGTGGTCATGTAATCGACCATAAAGGCAAAAATGCCCTTGGTCTTGTAAGCCGGATGCACCCCAAATCCCGTGCCTTTGGCCCCTTTGCTTTTGGTGGTTTTGAGCTTAAAAACGAACCAAAGGGCTTTCCACCAGGGTAATTTTCCCTTGGCAAACTTTAAAAAAGGATTGATTTCGGGAAAAAAGGCCACGAAACCAGCCGGATGCCCTTCCACGTATGCAATGCCGAGCAAATCGGGATCTAGGATGTTTTTGACCTCGGCCAGGGTCTTTTTGAAACCTACCGGATCGGCGGGACGAAAGTGCTCGTAATGCCCAAATGCAGCATTGTACAGCTCCGTAAAGTCGATGGCATACTGCTCAATTTTCTTAGGATTGTAGGTCTCCACCTTCACATCGTTGTTGGCACGAATGCGCTCAACGATCAGGCGTAAGCGGCCCAGGTCGATGGTAGCCGTATTGCCTTTCATGGTTAGAATCTGCTCCCAAGCAATGTAGCCGTTTTCCTGAAACAGGCGATTGTAATAAGGTGGGTTGTAAGTCTCGTGAAACAGCGGCACCCGGTCGTAACCATCTGCCAACAAGCCCCAGTACTTGTCGCGTCCCCCAAAGTTGATTGGCCCGTCGATGGCTTGTACGCCTTTGGCCCGAAAATATTCATCTGCCTTATTAAACAAAGCTTTGGCGAAAGCCGAATTGTCGGTGCACTCAAAATAGCCCATGCCCCCCATTACATAAGGCTGGATTTGGTTGTTGCGGTGGTCAATGAAAGCAGCAATGCGGCCTACTGGTTTGTTGTTATCGTCCAGAAGTACGTAAACGACGGCCTCACCGTGCTCATAAGTACGGTTCTTGCCCGGTGTAAAAGTTGATTGTACATCGGCTTCCAAGGGCGCGATCCAATTGGAATCGTTGGCGTATACACGGTGCGGAACTTGATGAAACAATTTCCAGTGTTGTGGTTCCAGTACTTCAATGATCTTCATGTTCGTCGTTTAAGATAAAAAACCATAAAAGTTTAGGGGTTGAGTGGTTGAGGAGTTGAGAAGTGGAACTCAACTCAATACGCTACAAAATGGTGCGCGAAGGTAAAAATTCCTGGGTAGCTAGGAGATGGAGTTATTTCAGGTGCCTAATCCAATTAGTTGATATGGTACGCAAAATAAATACTTTGCCCAATCATTACAATTGACAAATGCTAAAAATCCATTGTAAAACCGCCATGAAACCCTATTTCAAGGATAAAATCCGCTGCAAATCACTTGCAGGAACGGTTAAAAGCCCGTTTTTGGTCAACCTGGGAGTCAGCGTCTTCCAATTGGGATCTTTTTTGAAGATGAAGCGGAACATGGGCAGGGCTTCGTCCATTTTACCCGCGTTGGCCAGGCTGATAGCGTGCCAATACTTCATTTCAAGGTTGTCGGGAAAAAGCTTTTCGGCGGCACTGTATTCCTGGCGAGCTTTGTCGATGTCGTTTTTCTCTACGGCCAGGTCGCCAGCGTTCATGTGGCCGTAGGCTTGGTGTACTTTGAGCAGGCGGCGTAATTCCACCAAGGGATTGGGATGGTCGTCGATGCGGAGGTCTACTTTTCGATCCACCCAAGACTGGCCAGTTCCCTGTGCTTTGACCACCAACAAAGCTGCCGATTGTTTTCCACGAATATCGCCGCCTACTTTTTCAGCTGCTTCAAGGCTTAACAGCAGGCGTTCCTCTAGGGTTTTGCCTTTGGAGGCCTCAAAAGCTTGGGCCATGGCGGGCCAAACCTTGTCGTTGGCCATCAGGTTGGCTTGCACCGAGTAGCCGTCTCCTGTTTTATGTCCAGCCATTTCGATGCACTTGTTGCCGGTGTGTGCTGCTACTTCGCCTTTGGCATTGAGCAAGGCCAATTGGCGTACTTCCCGGCCTTCGTCAGCGGCTAGCATTTCCTGCATGGCTGCCTGGGGGGTTTTGCCCGTTTTCATCAAAGCCAAGCCTTGTGGACCAAAAGCAGGATTGACAAAGGACTGGGTGGCTACTACGCCTACCCCTGCTTCGCCCCAAATGACAATGGTACCGGTGGCAAACCAATGTGATTGCACGGCCACGCCCATTTCACCCGTAGCAGGGTCAATCGCTACGATGGAATAAGTATGGGCCAGCGGCTCCGAGCCGTAGGGTTTTTGGGCAGAAACTGTAGTGTTTGCCCAAAAACACAGCAGCAGCAATGATGTGATGGTTCTCATGCTTCAGACAAAGTCTTGGAAATATCAGTTTTGCTGGCTTGTAGGGCAGGGATCAAAGCCGCCACAAAACCCAGGAACAGGGCTCCCAGCAATAAATAAAACTCTTCTTGCAAAAAGATCCCACCGCTGAAGGAGTAACGGTATTCACTTTTCATCACGCCAGCCAAAATACTCATGGCCCCGTGACTCAACAAAATACCAAGCACAAAGCCCAAAACGGCCAGGATCAAACCTTCTAACACCACCATGCTGAACAATTTGCCGGGTGAAGCACCCATCGTGCGCATGAGAGCCAATTCGTATCGGCGATCGCGCAAGGAGGAAAACAATGAAATAAAAATACTCAAACCCGAAACGGCCATGATTACCAAGGCTAGCCAACGCAGGGCATCGGCGCCTACTCCCATCATGCTGTACAAGCGATTGATTTCGATGGCGGGCGTTGCGGCCTGCATCTCGGTATTTTCGTTGATGTTGCGCTGCATGTTCAGGGTTTGTATGTTGTTGCCTTTGAATTGCAGCAAAACTGAAGTAATGTCTTTGTCCTCGTATTCGGTGATGGGCTTCAGTGGCGCACTGTGGTCATGCGCTTCGTGGTCGTGCCCAGCGTGGTCCCCGTGCCCTTCTTCGTGATCGTGGCCCTCATGGTCATGGTCTTCGTGCCCTTCTTCGGTATGGGCTTCAGCTTCATGGTCGTGTTCGCCCTCGTGGTCGTGTTCGTCATGGGCTTCGCCTTCTTTGTGATCATGGGCTTCTTCTTCTATTGGGGTCGTTTCGGCGGCGGCTTCTTCGCCCGTGTCAGCACCTTCGTGATCGTGCACGTCCCAGATGGTTTGCGGTGCGGTCAGGATCAACAAGTCTGCGGCTGAACCCGTTGGTTCCAAGATACCTACCACTTTGAAGGCGTGACCGTGGTGCTCCAGGTTCGAGTCTTCGATCAAGCCGTGCGAACTTTCAAATGTATCTCCGATTTTCAAATTCAGCTCTTTTGCGGCCACCGCTCCCACTACTGATTCCAAAATGGCTTCGTACATGCGCCCTTGTCCCATTTTGGCCTGGTAAAGGTCCAAAAAATTGGGGGTAGTGCCCACAATGCGATAACCGCGATAGTTGTCGCCCAAGGAAAGGGGCACCGCAGTTTTGATGAAGGGGTGCTTGGGATTTAAAAATGGTTTAGCTGCCTTGAGCGGGATATTACCCGTTGGCGCATCAATGTGGTACATACTGGCCAGGATCAATTGCAAAGGGCTGCCTTTGGCACCGATGACCAGGTTAATACCCGCCAGGTTTTTTTCAAATTTTTCTTCCACCTGCTTGTTCGCCAACAAAAGCAATGAAATCAATCCCACTCCTAGCGCAAACAAGGTAAGGGTAAGCAGCATGGTCAAAGGCTTATTGGTCAGGTTTTTCCAACTGAGTCTAAATAGTGACATGTTTCGGGGATTTTTACAGGTGAATCTGATTGGAAAAATGACTTTGCAGGCGATTGTCGTGAGTCACCACCAGCAGGGTTGCTCCAGCTGCTTTGGCTTGCTCTTCGAGTAGGGCAGCCACTTCGCTGGCGTTGTTGTCGTCAAGGGCCGAGGTAGGTTCATCGGCCAGGATCAGTTTAGGCTGGTTGACCAGGGCGCGGGCGATGGCTGCGCGTTGTTGTTCGCCAATGCTCAATTGATCGGTACGGGATTTGAGCTTGTGGCTCAAATTTAGTCGTTCCAATAACTCAGCGATGCGGGCATTGTCAGTGGGCAACCCAGCCAGGTTTTGGGCCAAAGCCAAGTTTTCCTGCACATTCAAAGAACGCACAAAGTGAGATTTTTGAAAAACAATCCCAACGTTTTGCCCCCGAAAACGATCCAAAGCAGCCCCAGTGAGGCTACTCAAATTGGTATCCCCAATGCGCACTTCTCCGTTTTTGGCAGTCAATAGACCACCAAGTAGGTGCAGAAGGGTGGTTTTGCCACTGCCTGATTGCCCCAAGAGCAGCCAATGCTCACCTGTGGGAATATCAATGTCAGGAAAACGCATGGGTTGCGCTTTCACATAGGCATAGCTCAGTTGTTTGGTTTGTAACATGGTTGATCTTGGTGTGGCCACTTTGGCGCTGAATTTGAGAAAATAGAAACTCGCGCCAACACTTACTCAGGAATGAAGTCACTAAAGAAGAAGAATGTTGAGTTCAAGACCGAAAAATATTCATTTTTTGCTGTTTTGGAGAAAAAATAACGCCAAAAGGGCGACTTAAGGCCATCGCTGTCTAAATTTAGAGCCGAAAACACAAACACTGCCATGAGCAAAAGACCCAAAGGCAACCGACCGCCACAGCCTGGTACCCACAAACTCAGCTCTACTCCGGTCAAATCTACGAGCCAGCCAATTAAAAGTGCTATTAGCTGGCAGTCTAGTTTTCGTTGGCATTGGCTAGTCTTGCTGCTCCTGTGTTTTTTAAGTTATGCCAACACCCTGGGCCACCAATATGCGCTCGACGACGGTATCGTGATCACCGAGAACATGTTTACCGAAAAAGGCTTGGCAGGCTTAAAGGGCATTTTTTCCAAAGATACTTTTTACGGTTTTTTCAAAGAAGACGGCAAAGACAACTTGGTCGAAGGGGGGCGTTATCGCCCGTTCACCCTGGCGATGTTCGCATTGGAGATCCAGTTGTTTGGCGAAAAGCCGTTTTGGGGGCACTTGTTCAATATCTTATGGTACTGTTTGTCAGTTTTGGTCTTGTATGGGGTTTTGAATAGTTTGTTGTCGACCCGTTTGCCCCGCGAGCACAGTGCTTGGTTGTCATTTTTGGTTTCCGTCATTTTTGCCGTACATCCCATCCACACCGAAGTGGTTGCCAACATCAAGGGCCGCGACGAGATCATGGCTTTCTTGGGCAGCATGGCTGCCTTGTGGCTGGCCTGGAAAGCCTGGAAGGAAGAGAAACCTGGATTTGAGGCATTGGCTGCTTTGTGTTTTGCGGTGGGCTTGTTTTCCAAAGAGAACGCGATCACTTTTTTGGCCATTATTCCCTTGGCTTTTTATTTTTTTGGCAACGCGGGCATTGGCACCATGATCCGGCGCACGGCTCCATTTTTGGGCGTTGCCCTGGTTTTTATGCTCATCCGGGCGTCGATCATTTCATCGGGTGACGGCACGCCTTCGCAGGAGCTGCTCAACAACCCTTACCTCAAGCTGGTAGGCAATCAATACGTGGCCTTCACACCTGCCGAGAAACTTGCTACCATTTTTTACACCTTGGGTAAATACACCCAGCTCTTGCTGCTGCCCCACCCGCTGACCCACGATTATTATCCGCAGCACATCAGCCTCAAAACTTTTGCGCATCCAGGGGTGATTTTTAGCGTGTTTTTGTACCTGGGCATGGCTTATGTGGCCATTCGCAGCTTGGTCAGCAAGTCTTTGATTGGCTTTGGAATCATTTTTTACCTGGCCACTTTGTCGATTGTGTCCAACTTGGTGGTGACGGTGGGTGTACACATGTCCGAACGCTTTGTGTTCATGCCTTCGGCTGGGTTCATTTTGGTGTTGGTGTTGGGTTTGTACCACTGGTTGGGTGGGGATAAACAAGTGAATTTGTCCACTAATTTACTGATCATCGTAGGGATTTTGTGTTTGGGTTATACGCTCAAAACCTTGCTCCGCAATCCAGCCTGGAAAGACAACATGACCCTTTTCGGTACCGATGTAGTGACCTCGGCCAACAGCGCCAAAGTGCAGAGTGCGCTGGGTGGACAAGCGTTGGTGGAGGCCACGACCATTTATAAAGATGACAGCCTCAGGCGTACCGAACTGCTGGCGCTCAGCGAAAAACACCTCATTGAGTCGATCCGCATCCATCCGGGCTACAAGGGTGGTTTTTTCTTGCTGGGCACCAATTACCTCAACCAAAAACGCTACGCGGAGTCGGTCAAAAACCTGGAAGAAGCCCTGCGCTTGTCTCCTGGCGACAAAGAAGCCGCTGAAAACCTGGCGATGGCCAAGGGTTTTATGGCCGAAGAACAAGGCAAAACTGGCGACCTGAGCAGCCTCGAAGCCACTTATCGGCAAAATCCGAACAATACCGAGGCCAAAAACAACCTGGCCCGCGCCTACCGCACTTTTGGCAAAACCCAGGGTGAAGGAGGCAATGTAGCTGCCGCAATGGATTACCTCCAGCGAGCGGAAGCCCTCAATCCCGATGATTACGAAACCCTGCGCCTCCTGGGCGTGGCCAATAGCGCCCTAGGGAGGGCCCAGGAAGGCTTCGCTTATTTTGAAAGAGCGTTGAAAATGGAGCCCAAAAATCCTACCGCTTTGTTTGAAATCAGCATGGCTTATGGCGCTTTGGGCAACAAAGCCAAGGAGAAGGAAATGATGGAGGCCGCGCTGAAGATCAATCCGAATGTGGTGGCGGAGTATGGGAAGAAGAAGTAGGATTCAAAGTCTATTGGGTGCCAAAATCTGAGCTTCCTAACAGCCCATTTGGCCCCACGATGGTATGACCCTAACGCTGAAACGATACCTTCGTCGAGATATGGGTTTGCATTTTTGCTTAAAATGCCATTCTTTGGAGAAGAAAATATGCTTTAAAACACAGGGCATGGAAGCAGTAAATGGCTTGAGTAATTTGCAGTTAGAACTTCTTAAATTATTTGCGTATCCATTGCCAGCAGAGCAATTGGTAGAGATTAAGATTATTTTAAGTCGCTATTTTGCTGAAAAAGCGACCTCTGAGATGGACCGTCTTTGGGACGAAAACGCCTGGAACGATGACACCGTGCAAAATTGGTCGGAAGAACACATGAGGGCTAAATCCAAACCTTAATGAGGGTTGTTATTGACACTAATGTACTGCTCGTTTAGATTCCATCTCGGTCTCTTTACCGACCGATTTTAAATGCTCTACTGGCAGGTAAGTTTGAAATGGCTTTTAGCAACGAGATACTTGTAGAATACACTGAAATTCTGGAACAGAAAACTAATACTATCGTTGCAACTAACGTTGGTGAACTTTTGCTTAATCTACCTAATGCAATCAAGACTGAGGTTTATTATCATTGGGAGCTGGTCCAAAACGACCAAGACGACAATAAATTTGTGGATTGTGCTATTGCTGCAAATGTGAAGTTTCTAGTAAGCAATGATCGACATTTTGATGTCCTAAAATTGATTGACTTCCCCAAACTTGAAGTTATAGGGATCAACGAGTTCATGTCATATTTATAGTGGCTTAATAATAACAAAGTCATTGTCAATCATTAACCTCCTGTTACTCAAGAAGCCAACTGATAAATCGCATCCAACTCCCGGCCTCGTTCGTTGTAGTCCAAGCCATAACCTACTACAAATTTAGAGGGAATGGAAAAGCCCACATAATCGGCTTCCAACGGAAATTGCAGCGCATCGGGTTTGAGCAGCAAAGTAGCGATCGCCAGGGAAGCAGGCTCTTCCGAGTGCATTTTTTTGCTCAATTCAAACAAAGTCCGGCCAGAGTCGATGATGTCTTCTACGATGATTACGTGTCGGTCTTTGATCGAAAAGTCAAGCTCCAGTTTGGTGCTCACCTGACCGCTGGACTGCAAACCTGCATAGGAGGAGAGCTGGGTAAAGGCGATCTCACAAGGCTGCCCAAAGGCCCTGACCAGATCAGCGGCAAAAATGAAGGCACCATTGAGGATGCCGATGAACAAGGGGTTTTTGTCGCCATAATCTGCTTGCAGGGTTTCGCCCAATTCAGCGATCCTTTTTTTGATTTTTTTCCTCGAAATAAAAGGCTTGAAGTGCAAGTCGTGGATTTGGATCATGGCATTTTTTGGTGCCAAAGATAATCAGAAAGCCTCCACTAATTCAGCTATCTTAGAGCCGAAATTTTTCAGCCGATGGCTTTTACCACCACCCTTTTACTCACTTTTCGCTTGGCAGCGGTGACGACCTTGGTGCTTTTTGTGCTGGGTTTGCCCTTGGCTTATGCCCTAGCCCATAGCCGTCGGGCGTGGAAACCCCTGGTCGAAGCCCTGGTCAGCTTGCCTTTGGTGTTGCCACCTACGGTCATTGGATTTTATTTGTTGCTGGCCTTGGGGCCGGATGCCTGGCTGGGGGGCTGGTTGCAGCGGAATTTCGACTTGCAATTGTTGTTCAGCTTCGGTGGTTTGGTCTTGGGCTCCGTTTTTTACAGTTTGCCTTTCATGGTGCAACCTTTGCAGGCGGGTTTTGAAAACTTGCCGCCACAGCTTGCCGAAGCGGCCTACACCCTTGGCAAGTCGAAATGGAACACCTTGTGGCGGGTGCTTTTACCTAACATGAGGCCAGCCTTACTGAGTGGTTTGGTGCTTACATTTGCCCACACGGTGGGTGAATTTGGCGTGGTGTTGATGATCGGGGGCAACATTCCAGGAGTGACCAGAGTGGCTTCGATTGCCATTTACGATGAAGTAGAATCCCTGCATTTTGCCCAAGCCCAGCAGTATGCTTTGACTTTGCTGCTCTTGTCTTTTGGCTTTCTACTCCTGTTTTTTCGTTACCAAGGCCGTTTTACAGCATGGAAACACTGATGAAACTCGACTGTCGTTTGCCCCTCAAAAATCAGCAAGGAGAGTTCGTGTTGGAGCTGGATTTTGTCTTGAAAAAAGGAGAGTTCCTGGCTTTGAATGGCCCCTCTGGCAGCGGCAAAACGACCCTGCTGCGCATCATTGCTGGCCTGGAAAAGCGTTCACAAGGTAGACTTTGGGTCGACGGTGCTTGCTGGCAAGACAGCGACCAAGGCCTTTTTTTAGCTCCGCAAAAACGCGCCATTGGCCTGGTTTTTCAGAACTATGCTCTTTTCCCGAACATGACGGTCTGGCAAAACTTGCGCTATGCTTTGCAAAACGACGCGGACCTGTCTTTGTTGGAAGAACTACTCGACCTGCTTGATCTAAGTACTTTGACCAATGCCTGGCCCCGTCAACTATCTGGTGGTCAGCAACAAAGAGTGGCTTTGGCAAGGGCCATCGTGCGGAAGCCTAAAATCTTGCTACTTGACGAGCCCTTGTCAGCGCTAGATTTCAATTTGAGAGAACGCTTGCAAACTTACTTGCTGGATTTACACCAACGCTTTGAGCTCAGTACGATCCTCGTTTCACATGACCGGCAGGAAATCCGCAAATTGGCAGACCGGGTGATCATGATCGAGAAGGGTAAAAAGACGGGAGAAGGCTTACCCGGCCAGTTTAGTAAAATTCGCAGCCTGGATTTGGTGGCTACCTGGTTGGGAAATGGTAAAGTACGGTTGGGAGATAATATCTTGGAGGCTAAACTTGATGAAAATATTTTAGAGGAATTGGACCCAAACGATTTGGTCAATATCCGAATCAAACCTGAGGGCGAAGTTTGGGTAGTTGGTAAAAGAGATGGTTAGAGCGATTAACTTTTCACCTGATTTTTCGTATGTTTTTTGGTAAACCTCATTCATTTTAGTTGAATTTGGTACTCAAGCGTCATGTTTTTGTCAGACCATTGCAGTTTGGCCCCTAAAAACCTATATCTCGGTGCACGCTTGATTCGTTTTTTGTAAATTTGTAAGTGATGTGCAAAAAACTGTGCCCCTGCTGAGCACATTTCTACATCCATTCTGGTTTGAAGAAAAATGTAACTGCCCAAATTGTTGCTGGACCTGACTGAGTAAGTCAGCGTCTTATTGCTCGTGTAGTTGCTTATTAGACTTTATGTACAGTAAATTAATTGGTCAAAACAGGGTCTTTTTCGCCTGCTTCTCGTTTCTTTTTTAGCCCGTAGCTGGGCTACGAACTAAAAAAGAAGCCTCAATCAGTCAAAAAATCCCTTCGTTTTGCCTCAAAAATCTAATGTACATCAAGTCTTTGTCAAACTGGTTTTATGAGAAAGTTACTTGCCTTATCCCAAACCCTTTGTCTCGTTGTTTGCCTTGCTAATGCCCAGACGCCCGTTCAAGACAGATACCAGAGCACCGAAGTCATCCGCATGAGCGGTTTTTTGGCTGACAAACTCCAGTTGGCCTACTCCAATCGCATTTTGACCCAAAACGTCGACAAACTAGTCGCACCTTTCAAAAATCAAACCGAGACCTGGTGTTGGCAGTCTGAATTTTGGGGGAAATGGTTCACTTCAGCTGTATTGGCTTACAAATACCAACCGCAGCCCAGCCTCAAACTCAAGCTCGACAAAGCTGTAAGCGATCTATTGGCTACCCAAAGCCCCGATGGCTACATTGGCAATTACGCCCCCGGCAGCCACCTGCAAGCCTGGGACATCTGGGGTCGTAAATATTGCCTGCTGGGACTGATCAGCTATTACGAGCTCAGCAAAAATGAAAAATGCCTGCTGGCCGCACGTAAGCTTTGCGACCACCTGATGAAAGAACTCAAGGAAAAAGAGGCACCCATCGTCGCCTTGGGCAATCACCGGGGCATGGCGGCCAGTTCGGTGTTGGAGCCCGTGTGCCTGCTTTACAACCATACTAAGGACAAAAAATACCTTGACTTTGCGCTTTCCATCGTCAAGCAATGGGAAACCCCCGAAGGCCCGCAGTTGATTTCCAAAGCGGAATTGGCGGTGGCAGCCCGTTTCCCCAAGCCCAGTGCCGACAAGTGGTACGCCTGGCAACAAGGCCAAAAAGCCTACGAAATGATGTCGTGCTACGAGGGATTGGTAGAATTGTACCGCATCACTGGCAACAAAGACTACCTGGCTGCCGTAGAGGCCACTTGGCAAAACATCAAGGACACCGAGATCAACATCGTGGGCTCTGGGGCCAGCATGGAGTGTTGGTTTGGTGGCAAAATCCTGCAAACCCGCCCCATCGCGCACTACCAGGAAACCTGTGTGACGGTCACCTGGATCAAACTCAGCCACCAACTCTTTCGCTTGACTGGGCAGGCCAAGTACGCCGATGCCATCGAGCAATCGTACTACAACGCACTGCTGGGTTCGATGACCAAAAACGGCGGCGATTGGTCGAAATACACCCCACTCAATGGCCAGCGTAAGCATGGCAGCGAGCAATGCGGCATGGGCATGAATTGCTGCGTGGCCAGCGGCCCACGGGCTTTGTTTTTGTTGCCCTCCTCGGTGATCAGCAAGCACAGCAAGGGTATCGCGCTCAACTATTTCGTGTCGGGCTTGTACAAAACCACCACCCCCAAGAAGCAAGCCTTGACCATCGAGCAAATGACCGATTACCCACTGAGTGGCAAGGTGCGGCTGAAGCTCAACCTGGCCAAAAGTGAGGACATGACCATTTTTGTGCGCATCCCAGCCTGGAGCAAAAGCAATACCCTACAAAGCGTAGGCAAGCAAACCATGGCTGCCCGCAACGGCGAATACATGGTTTTGCAAGGCATCTGGAAAAACGGCGACATCGTGAACCTGGAGCTTGATATGAAGCCCACGATCCTACGCCCCGTCGAAAGCCCGGATTTCTTCGCCATTCAACGTGGCCCCCTGGTTTTCGCCCGCGATACCCGCCTATCAGGCCCTGGTGTGGATGAGTTCATTGAGCCCCTGCTCAACGAAAATGGCGACTTGGAAATGGAAACCCAAATCCCCCAAACCAATGATTTTTGGGTATTGGGCAAAGTCAAGTTTAAAGTAGAGTCTTACTTGGAAAATGCTCCGGCACCGATCAGCTTGGAGCTCTGCGACTATGCCTCAGCGGGCAGTACTTATGGGCCAGATTCGAGGTTTCGGGTGTGGTTTCAGGGCTTGTTTGATCCGAGGAAGTGAGAAGGGAGGCAAACTGTTTTGACCCAAGATTGCTAGGCTAAATTTTACCATTTTTTGGTTTCTTGAGCGCATTTAGTGTTGCAATTTCTTCTTGGTGGTCAATGATTTTCTCCATGATCTGCAAGCAATTTAGCGGTAAGGTGCTAAAAAAATAGACTTACAGCCGATTTGCTATAGCTTTTCAGCGCTAAGTGTATAAAAAAGACCACTTAGCGCTGAAAAGCTTGCATTTTATAGAAATAAAGGAATGGGAAAGCTCACAACGAAGCCCGCAAATTTACCGCAAAGGGGTTCTCGACCCGCCCTTGTAGCCGCCCCAAGACCAATTCAGCGGCGCTGCGACCCATCGCAGCAAAGTCGGTAGAAATGGTAGTTATCCCGTCGAGGATGAGTTTTTTCAGTGGGGTTTCGTTGTAGGAAATCAGGCCTACGTCTTGGCCGATTTGTAGGCCCTGGGCCCGGATTTTTTCGATCAGCATCACCAGATCGTCTTCCCTTAGGTTGATATACGCCTCACCAGGGTGGATTTCGGCGTTCTCAATTTCAGGCACCACTGCACTTTTGAAGGCATAATTGCGGCAAAAACTGTTGAATCCCTCGCGGATCTCACGGGCATGGTAGCTGTTTTCAGGGAAAATCAACTTGAGGGTATGGTATTTAGCCAGTGGTTCTAGGGATGCCTGCAGGGCCTGCACGATGTCTTTTTCAAAAGGCTCATAGACCGCCGAAAAATTGCCTTGCAGGCCGGGTGGCAACTTGTCCATCAGCACCAGTTGCTCTTGTGGTAGACTAGCCAGGATCGGCACCGCCATCTCTTCACCCTCGATGAAATGGGGCAAAATTACGTAGTGGGTATAGTCGGTTTTGTGGTTTTCAATCAAGCGACGAAAGAAGGCCAGGTCGTTGTTGTAAATGTAAAAGTCGATCAGGGCCTGGCTGCCCAGGGTTTCGACAAAGGCATCGTAAATGATTTTTTTATGGGCGCTGAGTTTGTTGAAGAGCAGGAAAATCTTTAGGTTTTGGGAGGCTTCGATGCTTTTGATGAAATAACCCTTGCCTGGCACCGAATCGAGGATGCCCAGGCTGCGCAAGTGATTGTAACCTTTTTCGACCGTTACGCGGGCAATGTCAAATTCGTAACTTACCTCGTTGATAGAGGGCAACAAGTCGCCACGTTTGATTTTTTGTTGCTGGATGCCTTGCACAATGCAGTTGACCAATTGTTGGTACTTGGGCGTAGCCGAAAAGGCGTCGATGTCGATCAGTTTGAGGATTTTTGCGGGCGTCATGGCTCGATCAGGGCTACGGTGCCGTTGGACAAAAGGTATTTCTCAGCACTTTCCTCACAGGTCGCTTCGCCTTTTTCGTCAAAAAACAAGCGTTGACCCCGGCGGCTCATCCACCCGATCTGTTGGGCAGGTACTCCGATCACCAGGCCATAAGCAGGTACCGATTTGGTGACCACCGCACCCGCTCCCACGAAGGCATATTCGCCCAATTCCACCCCGCACACGATCGTGGCATTGGCCCCGATGCTCACGCCTTTGTGCAAAGTAGTCGGCTGGAACTCAGCCTTGCGTTCCACGGCACTGCGCGGGTTGATCACATTGGTAAATACCGCTGAGGGGCCAATGAATACTTCATCTTCGCACACCAGGCCAGAATAGAGCGAGACGTTGTTTTGGATTTTGACTCGATTTCCGATCCTTACATTATTGCCTACAAACACGTTTTGCCCCAACATGCAATCTTCGCCGACTACTGCCGTGGGCATGAGGTGACAAAAATGCCAGACGCGGGTGCCTCGCCCTACTTGGGCCCCTTCGTCAACAAATGCGGATGGATGGATGAATGGCATATGGGTTGAGGAGTTGAGATGTTGAGGAGTATGACCAAAGGTTCGGCAATAACGAAAACGGAAACTACACAGCCAAGTGGTTTTGAACTGAAAAAATAGTAGATTTTTTGCCAAGCGAGTGTGCTTTTTTGTAAAAAGTGTCGAAAATCGATCTGTCTAGTCAAGCAGGAAATCAACTTTATGTCATACTCAACCACCTAGGGTTTGTACATTTCAAACTGATTTTCTGATGTCATGGCTCATGGGAAGAACTTATCGATTAAAAATTTCAAAAATCTCAAACCGTGCAAACGAGAACCTAGGGGGTATTTGTAATTCGTACCACTAGAACATGACAAATTTCCCCAGCGTGCCCCTAAATCATGTGTCATGTGTCGTAAGTCGTCTATCGTACATCAAAAAACATGCCTAACAAACCAGGACTCACGTTGACCAATGATTTGCACAAAACCAGTAGTGGACGAGTATAGTAAAAAATATCAATTTTCTCCAGGTTTTTCTTCTCAACACTCAACTACAAAGTATAATAAACCAAAGCAGCTACATGAAAAGGCCGCAAATAAATGTAGTTGCGCTCGCCTTGGATGGTCGCTCTGGGATTGTCGAACAAGGAAGTGAGCGCTGAGGAATGCCTGATGCCCAGGCCCCAATTCGGCGTCAGGTTCATTTTGTAGCCGATGACCCCATGCAGGATTCGATTATTGAATTCGGGTTCGTACTTGGTCAGGATTTCGGTGTCGCGGAAATTGATCTGGTGCGAGATTTTTTTGCCCATTAATTGGGCAATTGAAAGTCCAAACTGCCACTCGTGCCGAAAATTATATTTGTCGATTTTTTTACTGCGAAAGCCAAAAAGGATGGGCACCTCGACATAATTGAGTCGAATACTGAATTTTTCCACACCCTTAATTTTGCGATCATACCGCAAAGCGGATGGTTCCGAAACAGCTCCTTGTTGGCTGTATGACAACTCTATGGCGAGAAAAGTTTTTTTACTGAAATCAGCCACGCCACGCAAGGCCGCCTGGACGCCAGGTTTGCGGTAGCCGGAGCTGTAGTCGCCGTCAATTTGGGCCATGTTCAAACCCAAAACCCCGGCAGCGTGAAAACGCAAGTCTTGTGCCCATGTTGGTTTGGCTACGAAAAAGAATAGCAAGCAGAGGGTGATTCGACAAGTTGTCATGGTGAGTGAATTAGTGAAAGCTACGCTTGCCTGAAAATTAAGGACTTATGGGAGAATATTGATGTTTTTGGCCGATATTTTAAACCCCAATCATGTCATTTGGCTAATTCATGCTTAAACCCTTTGCCAATTCGTGTGTTTGAATGGCACGATATTTTCTAACCCAACTTTCCAACCAATATGTCACTTCTAACAGCAGGTACTGCGGCCCCAGCTTTCAGCGCCCCAAACGAAAAAGGCGAAAGCACCAGCCTGGCCGACTTCAAAGGCAAAAAATTAATCCTGTTTTTTTACCCCGCCGCCAATACACCAAGTTGCACCGCTGAGAATTGCAGCCTGCGCGACGCTTATGCTGAACTACAAGCCAAGGGCTACGAATTATTGGGGGTCAGCCCAGACAAGGGCAAAAAACTACAGAGCTTCATCGCAAAAAACAACCTGCCTTTTCACTTGCTTTCCGATCCGGACAATGCCGTTACCAAAAGTTTTGGAGCATGGGGCGAAAAAATGATGTATGGTAAAACCTACGAGGGTCTGCTACGCAGTACCTTTATCATTGATGAAAATGGCGTGATCGAGCGCGTGATCGACAAAGTGGATACCAAAAACCACGCCCAGCAGATTTTGGAGGGTTGAGATCGCCTTTTCTTATCGAATTTCTTAGTATTTGTTAAAATTTCAACAAATATTAAATTTCGTTTTATGCTGCATTTTAGGGAGCGTAAAAAATAAGGTGGACAGGTTTGGGTTTAGTGAAAAAATAAAAGCAACTGGATGAAAGGATTTGTGTTCTTTTTTTGCTAAACCTCAAAAGCAAAGATGTCCATCTTATTTTAGCTCAAACACTATGGCAAAAAGCTTTGCAACATTCCATACAAACAATGCTGCGGAATGCCAGGTAAAATCAAATGAACGTGAACTGTGATTTGGTATGCAACTACGGCGAAGCAACTGCGAATATAAAACTGAAAGCTAAAAACTTGGATCGAACCCTTGGTCCCCCTCTTTTGAATCCTTCGACCTTTCAACTTCCCCTCAATACATTTCCTCGCTTTCCTCGTCTTGGGGGTTGTAGCCTTTGCGCAGGCGCTCGGGGCTTACGCGGAAGGTGTAATCGCGGTCGGGGGTATAGCCGAAAGTGGCGTGAGGCAATAGGCGCATCAGGAATTTTGTTACCAGTTTTAGTTTGTGGGCTGGTAAACCTACGCTAAATTCGCTGCCATCGCTGAGTTTGAAGTGGATTGAACCCTTGCGGAAAAGAGAAATGCCAAAAGGGGTATTTTCGGTGATCATCGTATAAACCCACACTACCTGTTGGGGTTGGTAGCGCAGGTAATTGAGCAGGTAGTGGTTGTCCACACGTAGGCTTGAGGCGGTATCCACCACCAATTTGCCCCCCACCATGCTCAAACCAAAGCCGAGGATCGAAAAAACGATGTTCATTTTGAAGGTGAGAATGCACAGACCAGAACCAAAAGCCAATAAAACGATGCTGAGCACAAACTGCGTTCGCATTTCGCGCATGACAGCGTTGCGCAACATGCGCATGGCTGGGTGACGGTATAAGTTTTCTCTACTCATTTTTTTACAATAAGCATTTGAGCTAAAATAAGTTGAACCAATTTTGTTTGAGATTTAGCAAAAAAGAACACAACTTTCTATCAGTCAATTGTTTATCTCTTTTCGCTAAACCAAAATTGGCTCATCTCATTTTTTTACCTCTCAAAAACAACAAATTGTTGCTAATTTGTTGGCTTTTGGTGTATATTTGGGCAATATTTACCGGGCTTTTAGTTTTTGAGCTAAAATAAGTTGAACCAATTTTCTTTGAGGTAGCAAAAAAGAACACAACTTCCTTTGAGTCTGTTGTTTACTTTTTTCGCTAAACCAAAATTGGTCTACCTTATTTCTTTACGCTTCTTTAACGACAAAACCTGGTAAATTTGGTACAAAAGTACCCCTTTTTTCTTGCTTCTACATTGAAAAGCAAGCCTTTTTAAGAAATTTTTCAGCAAAAACTTAACCTGGCGGTTTCGAGTCCGAAATGTGAGCTGGGTAAGTTTTTACATCACCAACCGTAACTTGACAGTCAAAGCGTTTTTTGTACCTAAAACTCAGCTTAGTTTTAACCCCAAAAAACCTTTACAACTGCCAGCTTACTTTGAATTTTTGACGTAAATGGCCCAGCAAAGTAACTACAACGAGGAGAATATCCGCTCACTGGATTGGAAGGAACACATCCGTCTGAGGCCAGGTATGTACATCGGAAAATTGGGAGATGGGGCTTCTTCAGATGATGGTATTTACATCCTGATCAAAGAAATTATCGACAACAGCATCGACGAATTCGTGATGGGCAATGGCAAGGAAATCCAGGTAAAAGTGGACGAAACAGGTGCTGAAATTCGAGATTTTGGAAGAGGTATCCCCCTGGGCAAAGTAATCGATTGCGTTTCAAAAATCAATACGGGGGGCAAGTACGACTCACAAGCCTTTCAAAAATCGGTGGGTCTAAACGGGGTCGGAACCAAAGCGGTGAACGCCCTTTCTGATTCTTTTGTAGTAAAATCTGTGCGCGACGGTCAAATCAAAGTAGCAGAGTTTTCTAAAGGCGAGTTGCTCAAGGACCACGCTGTGAAAAAATCCGATGAGCCCAACGGTACCCGTATCCAATTTCGCCCCGATGACAGTATTTTCCGCAATTACCGTTTCCACAAGGATCACCTGGAAACGCAGTTGTGGAACTACGCTTTTCTCAACGCTGGGCTGAAGTTGAACTACAACGGCACCATCATTCAGTCAAAAAACGGCCTGCTGGACCTACTGGAGCGCAAAAGCCGTAACGAAGACCTGCGCTACCCGATCATCCACCTAAAAGGCGAAGACCTGGAGATTGCCATGAGCCACGGTAACCACTACGGTGAGCAGCATTATTCTTTTGTAAACGGCCAAAATACCACCCAGGGCGGTACCCACCTCAATGCATTCAAAGAAGCAGTAGTGACCACTGTGCGGGAGTTTTACAAAGCCAACTTCGATCGCGCTGATATTTTGGGCTCGATCGTCGCAGCAGTGAGCATTCGCGTGCAGGAGCCCGTGTTTGAATCGCAAACCAAAACCAAGTTGGGCTCGTCCAATATGGCTCCAGAGGATTCGGTATCGATTCGAACCTTCGTGGGTAATTTTGTGAAGGAACAACTCGACAATTTCCTGCGCCAGCACCAGGAAGTGGCCGACGCCCTGAAAAAGCGCATCCTGCAATCGGAGCGTGAGCGCAAAGACATTGCAGATATCAAAAAACTGGCGAACCAACGCGCCAAAAAGGCCAACCTGCACAATAAAAAATTGCGTGATTGCCGCCTCCACTTCAACGATTCGCCCAAAAAAGTGGCCGAAGACCTGCGCTTGGCCTCTACCTTGTTCATCACCGAGGGCGACTCGGCTTCTGGTTCAATTACCAAAGCCCGCGATGTGCAAACCCAGGCCGTGTTCAGCTTACGCGGTAAGCCACTGAATTGTTATGGTCTGACCAAAAAGACGGTTTACGAAAACGAGGAATTCAACCTCCTGCAACACGCCCTGAACATCGAAGACGGACTGGAAGACCTGCGTTATGGCCGCGTGGTGATTGCCACCGACGCCGACGTAGATGGCATGCACATCCGCTTGTTGATGCTGACTTTTTTCCTGCAGTTCTTCCCCGAACTGGTGCGAAATGGTCATTTGTACATCCTCGAAACGCCACTCTTCCGGGTGCGTGACAAAAACCAACGCTTTTACTGTTACAGTGAAGCGGAAAAACAAGCCGCTATCAAAAAACTGCGCGGCAAACCAGAAATCACCCGCTTTAAAGGTTTAGGAGAAATCTCACCCGACGAGTTTGGGGACTTCATTGGCGAAAACATCCGCCTGGAGCCCGTTTTGTTCAATGAAAATACCGACATTGACAAAATCCTCTCCTACTACATGGGCAAAAATACCCCAGAGCGCCAAGACTTCATCATCGACAACCTGCGGGTAGAGATCAACGACATTGAAGACAGCGCGGCAGCAGCAGCGGCAGCGGCGATGGAGAGTGAGGAGTTGGAGGTGGCGTAAGGCTGATTGGTAGATCAAGCGTTTGTTTGGACGGCCAACCATCTCGACTGTTCAAGCAAACGCTGCATATCCTTCAACAAAGAAGCGCAGTCAAAATTTTCTATTTTCTGAAAACTTCGGAGAAACTCTGTTTCAACAATCAAGCGTGACATTTTTTGTCTAAACCAGAATTTTTGTCTAAACCAGAAAATTCGGTCCTGAACAACTAAAGTATGCTAAAAGCAATGCGTATTTTTGAACCAATTTTTGAAACACAAAAGAATCCTTTTGATGCTGTATCAACTCTTCTTGGGTTTGATGTGATTTAAAGTATATTTAAATTTTTAGTCTAAACCAGAATTTTCTGAAAACTTCGGAGAAAAGCGATCTCGACAATCAAGCGAGGTTTTTGTCTAAACCAGAATTTTCAGAATTGTAGAATTACTTGCGTGACGTTGACCAATTTGAATTCGAAAGAATTTTCAGAATTGGCCCGCTTCGCGGTCATGAACGCTTTATGTTCACAATAAGAATCACAAAATTCTCAGCGATAAAAACATCTCCGAAGTTTGCAGTATTTTCTTTTAGTGAAAACTGCTTTCAAGGTACAGGTAGCTTTGAGCATTTCAAAGGCTAAGTTTTACACACACACATGAGGAGGATACTATAATTTGAAAAAATGTAAAAACTTAGCTTGCCCCCATTTTGACTGAAATTAGAACCGGCAGGATAGCTGCCTGATAACTATATTTGTTGCGTCAAAAAATTGAGACCGCCTCTATGGGGTACTGAACTTTTACAGGAACGTAATGCTAATATCCATTCCACCTATTGAGCGTTTGCCCCAACTGTGTGAGCAAACCGTAGTGCTGGTTCAAGCTACTGCCCAATTCATCCAAAGCGAACTGGGGCAAGTAAAAATGATCGAAATAAAAGGCGAGCGCTTCAACAACCTGGTCAGTTATGTGGACCAAAACTCCGAAAAACGCCTGGTAGCAGGCTTGCAAGCGCTGTTGCCAGAAGCCGTTTTCCTCACCGAAGAAGCTACTACCGCAGCAGAAAGTGGTGAATGGTGCTGGGTCGTCGACCCACTTGATGGCACCACCAATTTTTTGCACCAATTGCCTTGTTTTGCCATCAGTGTAGCCTTGACTTATCGCGGCGAAAGTGTATTGGGGGTGGTACACAACGTGAGTATGCGGGAGACTTTCTGGACTTGGAAAGGAGGTGGATCGTTCCTCAATGGGCAGCCTATTCAAGTATCGGAGCGGAAGGGCTTGAACCAGGCCTTGATTTCTACGGGATTTCCATATACTGATTTTTCACAGATCGGGCCTTATTTCCAGGTCATGGAACATTTCATGCGCAATACCCGTGGCATTCGCCGCTGGGGCGCAGCAGCCATCGACCTGGCATACGTAGCCTGTGGCCGCTACGACCTGTTTTTTGAGTACAGTTTGCACCCTTGGGACGTAGCGGCTGGCGGCCTGCTGATTACCGAGGCCGGGGGATGTTTTACTGATTTCCAAGCCGGGCATGGCGCTTGGTCGGGCAAAGAGGTACTGGCTAGTAGTGCTCAGTTGTATACCGAGGGTTTGAAAATCATCAATGGGGCGTTTTATGCTGGAAACGCAAAAGTTTAGTTCGCTCCTATCCTTTAAGTATTTGAGCTAAAATAGGATGAACATCTTTGTTTTTGAGGTTTAGTGAAAAAAGAACACAAATTCCTTTCATCCAGTTGCTTAAGCAGGTAGGGAGACAAAGAGCCCGTGGAACTTGGGGCAGATTTACAATTTGGACCTCTAGTCGATAGATTCGGCTCGAGGCCACACCCACTCGAACTCACACTTACACCCGACACACCCATTCTTGCGGATTTCGAGCATGACGTAGACCATGACGTTGACGTGCGATGTGTCTTAAAAACTGGAAAGGTTTATTTTTGAACCATTACTAAGCCTTGTTGAAAATGGGCTTTTCCCGCTCAAACCAGCGCAAATAGGGCATCACAATGGCACCATAGTTCGCAGCGGGAACGCTTTGCTCTGGGTCCACATACTGCAAGAAATCGCGGCTGGCAGCAATGACTTCAACGATGTGAATGCCGGGATTGCAAAGGCTGTCATACTGGGGTTTGGTTTGAGGTTCGATGGGTTCTACTCGGGCCGGAATGGGCAAGACAATGCCATAGTCCTGGTAATGGTTGGCTAGGCAAGCTGCTGCAATGAATTTGGAAATGTAGCGCCGGGTTTGGCGGGGCAGTTGTAACCGAATGCTTTCGTATGTATCAATACGGCTACGGCGCAAGGCTTTGCGTACCCTTCCTGAGCCACAATTGTACGCAGCCAGGACCAAAAACCAATCCCCAAACTCCGCATACAATTCACTAAGGTAAACCGCAGCAGCCCCTGAGGACAACTCTGGATCAAAGCGTTGATCAAGGGTTTTGCCTACCCGCAAGCCATAATGCCGGGCGGTGACTGGCACAAATTGCCACAAACCTGCCGCTCGATAAGGCGAAATGACATTCTCGCGTAATTCGGACTCTACCATTGGTAAGTACTTCAGGGCCATCGGTAAATCGCGGCTGTCCAGATGACGCTCAAAAATTGGGAAATAGAACAAAGCGCGTTTGAGTAAAGCTGTGCTTTGGCGTTTGCCTAATTTGACATAACGATTCAAATGGTCTTGTGCTACTTTGTCTTGAGCCAATAGTGTTCTCCAATCCATCTCACGATGTACCATATTTAATACATCACTCTGCAACGAATTGCTGAATAAATCAAAAGGGATGAATTGCAAGAGTCCAATGAAAAAACTGGCGATCAATAGCCGTTTTGAAAAATGCTGGTTCATGGTGTTGGGAATTATTACCAATACAGAAAGCAGTAATAGAAACAGGTTTTTGGGTCAAGTGAAAATTACTGCATTTCCAAAATAATACTTAGAAAACTCCCCATAAGCAATGGCAATGAAAGCCAATCTCGCACTAATGCAAACGACATTAATGTAAGGTATTAAGAATTAGCTCCTACCTGGTATTATGATTAATTTAGCAAAAAATAAGTTTTAGTGTATTGCAAATTGCAAATTACACAAAAAACAATTTTGAGCTTGATTTAGTCCTGTATGGAATGAAATCAAAACCAAATAGAAACCCCTGAATGCGAATGGAAAGTGATATGTGGATAAGCCTGATAACAAATGCATTATAAAAGTAAGGACTCTTTTTGAAACTAAAAAATAAAATTTTTGGGTAGAGGTGCGGTTTTGCTCTTCATGCAAGCCCCTTGTTTTATAGCCCCTGATTTTTATCCGTGTTTATGCATTTACAAAACTACAATGTAAAGAAAAAAATATTTTACACTGTCGCAGGATACTGCGTTTTTTGATACACAGCTGGCTAGATGCATGGTAAGTGTGGAGGTGCTATTGTCTCCAGACTAAAATCCAGGGTTGCACGACGCAGGATAGATTTCGGGTTTTATGTGCAAAATTGCTTCCATGTTCCTGAAATGCAAAAACGCATGACACCTCGATAGGGGTCATACGTTTTTGCATTTGTTGCGTTCAACTCAGTGAAAGCCAGTTCAAGGATTATTAATTTCCGCCACAGCTTTCTTTTAGTGCTTTGAGTTCGTCCTTGGAAGCTATTTGTTTCACAGTACCGTCTGCCAAGGTCACGCCGAGTGGAAATACCAACTCAGGACGGGTAGTAGCATTGGGATTGTTTTGCTTCCAGGTGTGGAGGATCTTGTGCAGGGCTTCGCGGTCAGCAGCGGCAGCTACGGTTCCATCTGGCAATTTTACGCTCACCGGAAAATTAAGTTTGAAGCACGACTGCCCGCCGTCGCCAGGGCGGTGTCCTTTGCCACGGCCTTTGCCCCTTTGAGGCGGACAAGTGGCCAATAGTTTTTTAAACTCCTCTTCATTGGCTACGCTGCTGATGGTACCGTCTTTGGCGATTACTTCGAGCGGAAATACAAGGCTTGGGCGCTGGGTAGCACTTGGATTAGCCTCTTTCCAAGCTTTGATGGCAGTACGCATGGCTTCGTTGGAGGCCACTGATTTGGTTGTGCCATCCGCAAATTTGAGGCTGATCGGGTACACAAATTCAAAGCAGCTGCCACGGCCACAACCGCCATTGCGGTGCAGCGAGTCCATCGCGCCAAGGGTGAAATACTCTTCAGAAGTAACATCGAATTCGCTCTCTTCGCAAGCGAAAAAGCTAAACAGGGCCAGCATCAACAGTGCGCCAGTGATTTTTTTCAGATGACTGATCATGGATTAAAACGTTTTGAGGTAAATAAAAAAGTTGTTTGGAGAGATAAGCGGAGGAGCGCGATTTTGTACTCAAGAGAAAATGTTAAGGAAGTGTTAAGATTTTGACCATCCATTTTATAGCAGAAGTTGTTTGTCTTTTAGAGTATGTTTAAAATTTTTTGTTTGCCATAAATCCACGGTCCAATTTCGCCTATTCTTCGTTAGGAAAATGCTCATTATGCGCTGCATAACTCCGCTTTTCCTGCCTCGACTAGCCAAAATTTGCCTCGTTTTCTGACTAAACCTCCAATATTTAAACACACTCTTAGTTGGCTAAACCAGCGAAAATGAGTTTTTGAATTGAAGCGTTAAGCGCGTAAATCCTTTTTATCTATTCATCTCTGCCAATCAGCAGGGGAGACAAATAAAAGGGTGCGGTGCCTATCCGATGTAAAAAGTCAAGCTTTTTCACTGATACTTGATCACAGCCCTTGACTTTTTTGTTTCTTTTTTTTGCCAAGAAATAAAGAAAAAGAGCTTCATTTTGAAACTCAATGCATTAGTAACGGTTCAAAAATAAACCTTACCAAGTTTTTTGATTGCCAGTTGTCAACATCATGGTCAACGTCATGCTGGAAATCCGCAAGAATGGGTGTGGAGTGTGCAAGTGTGAGTTCGGGTGTGGGAGCTTCGTGCTTTTACTTTTGTCTCCGATCACTTGAAAACGGGATTTTCTCACACTCACACCCAAACAAACACACCCAAACCCAATTTTATCCGTGTTCCCAAAACAGCCTCGCGCAGCGGGAGCATAATCTATAAAGTACGCAGTTGCGATTTGGTAAGGTTTATTCGTGGCTTGTCACTTAGGCTTGAGTGGACTTTTTCGTTCAAAAGTACATCAATCGGGAGCCGCACCCAATTACGAGGTAAGTTCTCAATGTACCTTTCAAAGTAAATTAAAATTGGAAAGCTTTATTTTTAAACCGTTACTTACATTACAAGAACTTGAAAAACGCTGTGCTAAGGGAGCGTAAAAAATAAGGTGGACAGGTTTGGCTGCTGAACGAACATGGTATGCTGAACTAGCATTGGTTATCGACCCATTTGTGATTTTTGAGTCCTATTCCGGAAGCAATCCCCCTTTGGTTTGAGCCTAAATCTGGGGACTATTAGCCTCGTTGAACGTGATGTAGGCGACCTGCGAAGCAGGTCTCATTCTCTAATTCTTTCAAATTCTTGTTTAGAAAGAATTGGTCAACGTCACGCAAGTAATTCTCTAATTCTGCAATTCTGAAAATTCTGGTTTAGACAAAAAATTTAAATATACTTTAAATCACATCAAACCCAAGAATAGTTGATACAGCATCAAAAGGATTCTTTTGTGGTTCAAAAATTGGTTCAAAAATACGCATTGCTTTTAGCATACTTTAGTTGTTCAGGACCCAAAAACAAAGATGTCCATCTTATTTTAGCTCAAATACTAAGGGAGTATAAAAGGCGCAAAAATTTACGATGCTCTCATTTTAGGCCCAGGTACCAATTGCCGTTGATACGGGAGTTACCCCACGAAAGGAACCTTGACCAACTAAAAACAGTCCTCTTTGTTGACTCGAAAGCAGCGACCAGAACTTTACCTAGCTTCAACATTGTATTGGCAATATTGGCGACGCTTGTAAACCAAATTTTTTCTTTACTTTTATATTAAATTTGAGCAGGCTTTCGCCCTAAACTGATCTTCGTCACCACTCGATTCTCTAAACATACCCTAAAATCCTAAAAAATGCTCATCGCATTCATTGTCCTCTACCTTGCGCTTACCCTAATGGTGGGCTGGTGGGCATCCCGCAAAGTAAAGACCACTGCCGATTTTGTAGTGGCGGGCAAAAGCCTGCGCACTCCTGTATTGGCGGCGGGTTTGTTTGCTACTTGGTTTGGTTCTGAAACGGTGATGGGAGCCCCTTCTGAATTCATCGAACATGGCTTGCAGGGGGCCATGGAAGATCCTTTTGGTGCGGCTTTGTGCCTGGTTTTGGTGGGCTTGATCTACGCCCGGCCCTTGTACAAAATGAACATCCTGACCTTCAACGATTTTTACCGGATGCGATTTGGGCGCTTGTCCGAGATTGTGTCAGCAGTATTTATGGTGCCTTCTTATTTTGGTTGGATTGCGGCCCAATTGGTCGCTATGGCGGTGGTGCTGAAGGCCATTATCGGCCTGCCCCTTGTATATGGTATCCTCATTTGCTGTTTGGCGGCGGTGATTTACACTTACATCGGGGGCATGTGGGCGGTGGCGATCACCGATTTTGTACAAACCATCATGATCGTGTTGGGCATGGCGGTGTTGGCGATCATCATGTACATTCGAGTGGGCGGTATTTCAGTCATTCAAAACAGTGTGCCGGATGATTTTTTCCAGTTTTTCCCTGATCGGGGCTTCATGAACTGGGTGCATTATTTGGCGGCCTGGGCCACCATCGGTCTGGGCTCGATTCCCCAGCAAGATGTATTTCAGCGGGTCATGTCGGCTAAAAACGCAAAGGTGGCGGTACGTGCCTCTTATTGGGGCGGTATTTTGTACCTCAGTATTGGCTTCATGCCATTGATGATTGGGCTTTGCGGACGCATCTTGTACCCAGAATTGATGGAGGGGGATGTGCAAATGATCCTGCCCGAGATGGTGCTCCGTCACGGCAACCTGCTTTTGCAAATCTTGTTTTTTGGGGCCTTGTTGTCGGCAATTCTAAGCACCACCTCTGGGGCTATTTTGGCCCCCTCTACGGTGATGGGCGAAAACCTGATCAAACCTTTCCTAAAGGCCCCTACTGACCACACCATGCTGCGCATCATGCGCTGGTCGGTGATTTTTGTGACAATTTGCTCTTTGGCCATGGCCTTGCCCGAAGACGCTTCAATTTTTGATTTGGTTAGCGACTCTTCAGCCCTGAGCTTGGTGGCCCTGTTCATTCCCCTTACCGCAGGTTTATTTTGGAAAAAAGCTTCTGGCGCTGGAGCAATAGCCTCAATGATTGCAGGCATGGTCGTTTGGATTTTCTGCGAATACATCCGTCCCACTGAACTGCCAAGCTTGGTGCCTGGCCTAGGGGCGAGTATTTTGGGCATGATCTTGGGTAGTTTCATCAAGCCCGATGACAGTTACCCTCGTTTTTTGGAGTTGAGGGCCCAAACCAAGGCGAGTTGAGACTGAAAATTTTTTTTAGCACAATAACCGTTTTACCATTACCTTTGTATTTGAACTAAAATAAGATGGACATCTTTGTTTTTGAGGTTCAGCAAAAAAAGAACACAACTTCCTTTCATCCAGTTGCTTAAACTGGTAGTGTTCTTTTTTCACTAAACCAAACCTGTCCACCTTATTTTTTTACGCTCCCTTTGTATCTAAATACCTCAAATGTTAGGCAGATTGCTTCATATTGTACTTGTCTTCAATGTCCTAATCTCCTCAATGGGAGTGATGGGCTTTGAGCATTTGTGCAAGTTGCGTGGCAGGTCGATTTCATTTGTGGTACCCCCTAAATCTTGCTGCAAGAAAGCAAAATCTACTCCATCACACTGCACTGCTCCTGCTGGAGAAGCCATTGGTCGGCCAGGTTTCTTTTACCGCGACACCCCTTGCTGTGCTGATTTTTCCAAGTTTTTCAAAGCAGATACCGAGGGCACTGTCCTGAAAAATATTCCGCCGCCACCCGCTATGCCGTCAATGCTACCTGGGGCTTATTTCATTTTTGCGGAGCTTGAATTTCTTCCTCACAACCAGAAAATCCTGCGTTTTTACCTGTATAAGCCGCCTCCATTGACCGAGGACATCCGGGTGCTTGTACAGTCCTTCCTTTGCTAGATTCAGCGGCCCACCAGGCTTGACCTGCATGTTTTTGCATGACATGTAAGCATCTGTTTTGTTCAGTAAAAATGCTTATTAGCAAAATATGATTCTGAATGGATGCTCGATTCCGTTTTTCGGCCAAATTTACTATTTCCCGGTCGTTTGGAACCAATCATCTAAAAATGCCATGCAGCAGGTAGCAATCCAACTATTTTTGCATCAGTTGTTTTGGGACTACAATCTTTCTTTATGTTCAAATCACTGTGCTTGCTGGGCCTGTTCCTGCTGTTCGCAAGCCGTATTTGGGGACAAGGCCCGCCAATTCTGTTGGACAAACCCATTATGCTTGGGGTCAACAAAGGAACGATCCGACCGATCTTCAAAATCATCGACAACGCTGAAACGGATTTCAACGCCTTCATCATTGATGCTGATTTCAATTTCAGCAACAATTTTGCACTGGCAGTTGAGGTACCATTCATCACGCCCAAGGACAACCTTGAGTTGAATCAAAACTTGGGCGATATGTCGGTTGCCGCAAAATACCAGTTTTACCGCAAGGACGGTCGAGGAAAAACTACCCGGGTTGCGGGCAAAGTCAAGTCAATGTTTAGGACCGGGCAGTACTACAATACGCCGATTTTGGGCATGGGGCACAACATGACCTACCTTGGGTTTTTGGCTGCACATGAAAGTTTGCGCTTTGGGCTTCAAGCCGAGGCTGGTTTTTTGGGATCTTGGGGAACAGGGCACTTTAATCAATGGGTTTACAAATTAGGTTTTGCCATACCCTTGCTGAAACCTACTTATCCAGTGAATCAAATCAACTTTTACAACGAGTTTGAAGGGAACAATTTCCTGGATCATGTAGGAAAGGCCCAATATGGGTACTATTATGCGCCAGGGATACAATACGCTATCCGGCAGTTCACTTTTGAGGCCTCGGTGCAGGTACCGATCAAGCAAGCGTTTCATGACCTGTACCAGTTTGAAAGGCGACGATGGACCTTGTTCTCGATGCGATTCATTATTTGACCAGGAATCCCTCACACATAATTGTCAACACGAACACATAGAATCCATTCAAATGTTTAAAATCATGAAAAAGAGTACCTTATTTTGTTTTTTGATGCTGCTGAACGGCATCATTTTTGCACAAAACGATCAATTCACCTTGCGTGTAGAAGGCATGGGCTGCCCATTTTGCGCATACGGCCTGGAGAAAAAATTCAAGGACGTAAAAGGGATCGCCCAAATCAAAATTGACATTCAAACCGGGAAAATGACTTTTGCAGTACCCGCGGAGACCTCGCTCACTCTCACCGAAGCCGACGCAAGGGTGAGCAAAGCAGGTTACACAGCTAAAGGGATCTCTATAAAACGGTCCAATGGTAAAACCGAAAACATGGGAGATGTCAACAAAGCAATCGTTCCAACTGCAATGGCAGGCGAAGGAAAAATCAAACAAACTTTCAAAGTATCAGGCAATTGTGGCATGTGCGAAGCACGCATCGAAAAAGCTGCCCGCAGTGTTGGAGGGGTAGAGGCCGCTGATTGGCACGAAGATAGCAAAATGGTCACCGTAACGTTTTCCAAGAAAACCAAACTGGCTGACATTCAGCAAGCCATCGCCAAGTCAGGCCACGACAATGCTGGTGCCAAGGCGGATGACAGCGTTTACGACAAACTACCCGCCTGCTGCCAGTACCGCGATCGGGCACATTAATCGATACCGTAACCTTTCCAAACTTTCATGAAAAAAGCCGTATTGATATTTGTATCAGGCCTGGTCTTGGCACTAGGCCTGGTGTCGTGTAAAAACCCAGCGAAATCAAATGCAGGCTGGAACCTCACCAATGTCATCCCACTCGACAGCATTGGTGCGGTAGGGATCGCTGCTGCTGAAAATGGGAACCTCTGGCTGGCCGATGCCGACAACAACCGCCTCATCAAAATCAATGCTACTGGAGCTGTGCGCGAAGTCCATCCGGGTTTTGAGCGCCCTATGCATATCGCTACAAGGGGGAACGCACTTTTGGTGGCTGAATATGGAGCAGATCGCCTAAGTGTATACCAAATTCCAAAGAGGGATACCCTGGGCTTGGACGTAGGATTTGATGCGCCCTCTGGCATCGACCGGGAAGCAGGACTTACTGCTGTTGCTGACTTTTACAATCACCGCATTGTATTGTTGGATGGCAAAACAGTGCTGTCAGTTAGCAAAAAAGGGACTGGCCCTGGCGAACTGACTTACCCTACCGATGTTCAGTTTGCACACGGCAAAATGTTCGTAGCGGATGCCTACAACCACCGTGTACAGGTGTTCACGCCCCAGGGCAAACACTTGCTTACTTTTGGTGAAAAGGAAAAAATGAACGCAGCAACTGGGATTTTCGTCAGCGATAAAAATGTATTTGTTACAGACTTTGAAAACAGTCGCCTGCTAATTTACAACTTGGAAGGCCAGCTCCAAGGTATCCTCAGCGAAACCTTGAACAAGCCGACGGATGTGGTGCAAATTGAGGACCGCTTGTACGTGCTCAATTACAGCGGGCGCTCGGTCTCTGTTTTTCGGAACCTTGACAAGTGATGTCATATACCCTTTTTATTAAAAACATGGTATGTAGTCGCTGCAAAATGGTGCTGAAGGCTGAGTTGGAAAAACTCGGCCTTCAGCCACTACGCATCGACTTGGGCGAGATTGAGCTGCCCGCTGAGCCCAGTGTTGGCCAATCGCAGGCGCTGGATCAAGCTTTGCAAGTTCTGGGATTCGAGCGCATCGATGACCGCAGGAGTCGGATCATCGAACGAATCAAAACCAATATTTTGACTTGGGTGCAAAGCGCAGGTGACCGCACCAATCAAAATCTTTCGGACTACCTGGCCGGGGCCCTGCACTTGGAGTACAGTTACCTCAGCAAGTTGTTTTCAGAGGTCGAAGGCATCACTGTTGAGCAGTACTACATCCGCCAACGCATTGAAAGGGCTAAAGAGCTGATCCGTTACGACGAATTGAGCTTTTCCGAGATCGCTGACCGCCTGGGATACAGTAGTGTGGCACATTTGTCCAATCAGTTTAAAAAAGTAACTGGCTTGAGCCCCAGTTTTTTCAAAGCCAATCCGCAAGTGAAGCGGAAAAATTTAGAGGATTTGGGGGGCCTGATTCTTCCTGAATGAAAATTCAACTTTTATTGTACCTTTACTTCGACTAATCCTATCGACTTAAAAGATTTTTTACCTCACAATTCTTCGAACCATGCTTGAACTACTTCGTCAGCCCTGGCATTGGTCGATTGCGGGCATCTTGATTGGCCTGATCGTACCTGCGTTGCTTTTGTTGGGCAACAAAAACTTTGGCATTTCTTCTACCCTGCGGCACATTTGTGCGGCTTGTTTTCCAGCAGGCATTCCATTTTTCAAATACAATTGGCGGCGCGAAACCTGGAACCTTTTTTTTGTAGCAGGTATCGCAGTTGGGGCCTTTATGGCAGCGCACTTTTTGTCCGATCCAAGTAATGTAAAGATCCATCCTGAGCTGGCTAGTAGTCTGGCCGCACAGGGCATTACTGACTATTCGGGCATGATTCCGACTCAATTGTTCAATTGGGAGACCCTTTTCTCGCTCAAAGGACTGTTTTTCTTTGTAGTAGGCGGCTTTCTGATTGGTTTTGGCACCCGTTGGGCGGGTGGATGCACCAGCGGCCATGCCATCAATGGGCTTAGTAACCTAGAATGGCCTTCTTTGGTAGCTACGATTTGTTTCATGGTAGGCGGATTCATTTGCGCCAACTGGATTGTGCCCGTTCTTCTTGGTATTTGAGCAAAAATAAAATGGACATATTTGCTTTTGAGGTTTGGCGAAAGAACACAACTTTCTTTCATACAGTTGTTTAAGTAGGTAGTTATCTTTTTACCAGCAATTCCCCAGATGGCCAATTTATGGTTTCGAAATTACCGTTCGAGTGGCCCCTCGACTCATTTCTTCCCAGGGAGATGATAAATAGGGTTCCCCTATGTGTTTTTTAAGAATGTGCATCCTGCGATACGGGTACAAAGAACTTTGCCGCACAATGCTTATTACATGGCCCGCACAGTTAAAAAACAGCCCTCTTTTGCCCGCTTACCACCACTGAC